>JALONL010000042.1 GCA_025454955.1 Bacteroidia bacterium
CTGTGGGGTTGGTTGGATGATCCCTTCTTCAGACCCCCCGAAAAGGCTGATTTGGCTCAGGTAAGGTTATTCTGAAAATTTATTTTGGACAGCTGTGCTATTAACATCGAAGACCATGATAAAAATTGCTTATTTGTATCTTGTGCTATCAATTATAATTCTTTCTTGTCAGATAAAAGGTAATCTATCATACGATCAATTTATTGAGAAAAAGGAAAATGAAATTGTTAATGCATTTTGGAACAATAATGTTTTTTTATTAGATAATCTACCTAAATGTAATGTTAATGAAGATAGCATGTTAGTGTCACTTCGAGCTAAATCATTTTATGATGAAATGTTATCAGATACAGCTATTGTAAATATTAAAGTGTTTGTTTTGACAAAAAATGGGATTTGTAGTAATTTTTTTCGACTTAATTATCCTGCCAAAAACTTGGAAAATTTTTTACCTGCTTCATTTGAAGAAAACTTAAAGATTGATTATGGTAGATATAAATCAATTTCTTCTGGCAGTGGTAAAAAAGTAGGATTAATAACAACACTTTATACGTTACCAAGTGAATTCGTGGTTAACAATAGGAAGGTGAAAAAGTATCTTAAATTCACATTTGAATCAAACGGTGCCGTTTTGTTAATGATTGAATATTTATTGTAGCGGGACGCGAGGGGCATGTTCAATCTGTCATCTGGCATAGCCGTATCCTGGTTTGCGTTATGTTGAATACCAAGTTCTCATAGTGAGGTTACCGATCATACACAAAATCATCTTTCTTCTCTATATTTATCCGCGTAGCTATTATGGGGAAGGCTTCATAGAGTCTTTTAAGGAGTTTGATATGGGATACGTTTTTTCTTACCAATCAAAAGACTTTTTATCCACAAAAAACGATAAGTACTTATTGATAGGTAATGCCCCGCTTATTATTGATAAACAAAGTGGAAATATATTTGAAACGTCATTTCGGTTTACTACAAGTGATTATATGAGAATATATAGTAAGTTAAGAGATCAGCCTGAACTATATAATGCTGTCGTAAAAAATATGGATGTAAGAAGTGATGATGAAATTATTCGGAAAAAATGTTTAGATATTCTAGTCGAATTAAATATATGTTAATTCTTTTTGCTCACTCGAATTAGGGTAGCGATCTGGGTCATGTTCAAATGGTTCCTGACCTTGAATGAGGTGCTCCCAAAATCCGCTACAGCAGGTGACTACAGGCATAGCTGTGTATCTACTCCCAACAACTATGCCGCGGCGCGGGTGCTGCCAAAATGACTTTATTTACTGAAACGACGAACTCAACTGGAACATGGGCATATACATGGCCACCAGAATGAGTGCCACGGCGAGGCCGAGGAAAATTATCATTACGGGTTCTATTACGCTGCCGAGTACACCGGTGTCGTGTTCGATTTCTTCGGTGTATTGTTTGGAGAGGCGTTCGAACATTTGTTCGAGCTGGTTTACTTCTTCGGCCACGCGGAGCAGGGAGATGAAGCGTTTGGTGAACACGGGGAATTTGCCGAGGCTTTCGTGCAGGGGCATTCCGCGCATTACGTCGTGGCGTACCTGTTCGAGGGCGTGTTCGAGGGGATAGAAGCCGGTCATTTTCTGCACGAGTTCGAGGGCGTTTATGAGAGGGGTTTTGGCGGTGAGCAGCAGGTGCATGGCATGTGCAAAGCGTTCGAGATAGACTTTGCGGGCAATGCTGCCGATGTAGGGCAAACGCAGCAGCAGCGAGGCACTGATGCGGCGATACCAGATTTGTTTGCGCTGGGTGTAAACGAAAATGCCCGCGCCAAGCAGTGCAAGTAAAATCCAGGGGCCGTAATGGCCTATGGAATTGGAAAGGGCAATGATGCCTTTGGTGAGCGCAGGCAGTTCGGTGTTGAAACGGCGCAGCATGTCGGCAAACATGGGCACCACGAAGTGCAGCATAAACCACACGGCACCGATGGCCACACTTACCACTACCGAGGGATACGTGAGTGCGCTGCGCACGCGGCGGGCCTGGCGGATTTTTTTGGTGTAGTAATCGGCGAGGTCGTGGAGGACGGTGGTCATGCGGCCGCTTTCTTCGCCGATGCGGAGGCTGAAAAATTCGTAGTCGCTGAAACGGCCGGTGGTGCGCACGGCATCGGGCAGGGTGCTGCCGCTGATGACGGCCTGGCGAATTTGCGCGAAGAGCTGTCGTTCGTCTTTCTTTTCGGCTTCGTTTTCGAGCAGTTCGAGGGCGGTGCGGATGTCGATGCCGGAAGTGAGCAGGGTGTGGAGCTCGCTGTAAAAACGTTCTTTTTGCCGGTCGCCGAAACGATTGCCGGTGAGGGAAATGTCGCGGCTGAGCAATTCCTGCAGGCTGCTGCCGCTTTTGGGCGAAGGTTTTTCGCTGCCGGCGGGCGTGGGGTTCAGTTGACGGAGATCAATAGCCATTGTTGCTTTGTGCCGGGTTTGAAAGCTGCTCGGCGGCCGAACGGCGACGGGTAAGCCACAGGGGCAGCGGCATGTTGTTTACGCTGATTTGCAACTGCAACTGCGCGGTACCGGTGCTGTCGGCGGTGAAGGCCCAGCGCGATACATCGACGTGGAACGTATCGGTATGCAGGCCGATGCTGCGTACCACCACGGGCGGTATGTTTTTGTACTGCACGGTTTGGTGACGGAGTTGGAGCGTGAGTGCATTGGCCTGACCGCTGTACGCATGGGCCTGCGCAAAGTCGCGGCGCAGGCGGCTGCTGAAGAACGAGGCTTCGGTACTTGCCTCGTGACGACTGCGGTACTGCGCATGTTGGCGACTGATGATGCTCCAGGCCGAAAACGCGGCTGCAATGACAATGCTGCTGATGACCATGCCCACGAGGAGTTCGAGCAGCGTGAAGGCAGGGAGTTTTGTGTGCAGGTGGTTTTGGTTTTTTGATGAACCGAACGGTATTTTTTTATAGCCCCGACCGCACGCTTTACCTTGTAATAGAAGGGCGGGGACAGGTGGTTTTATGGAACGCTTCTGTTTCGCTCCTGCAATTAATAAATAGCTATATATAAATAAATTGCTTTTCATGGTTTCCGTACTAATTCACGATGAACAGCCAGTAATTTCCCGTCTTTACCGGCAGCCGAAAGTTTGAGAAGATATACATTTTCAGCGCCTTTGTATAGTTCTACCGATTTGCTGATGAGCAGGGTTTCGTGCGGAATCTGCTCGGTGATTAACCGGTTTTGTGTGCGTGCCCGGTATGCTTCCTGTTCGAGTTCGAAACGTGCCTGCAACTGCAAACGACTGCGCATACCGCCAATTACATTGTTGTAAATCATGGCGGCCACGCCAAAGCAGGTCATTACGATAACCATTGCCAGAATGGATTCGAGCAGGATGTAGCCTTTTACGCGTGTGTTCAGTTGAGCCATTGTGCAATTTGTTTAGGCGTGGCCGATTCGCTTACGAGTGCGGGCTGCACAAAGGCGGCGGGGAGTTTGCTGCGGTCGATTACGGCATTGAGCAATTGGTTTTCGTACACGGCCGAGGGCGTTTGCAGGCGGAACATTTTGCACGACACGTCGCCAAACACACTGCCCTTGAGATCGACAAGATCGTTGCACCAGAGGCGGCCGGTGAGTTCGGTTTTATTGTCGATGGCGATGAGTAAGGTGCGGCGGAAATCGGGCACGGTTTGTATGCCGAATACGAGGCCGGCAATTTTGTTTTCTTCGCCGATTTGCATACGCGTTTGTTCGGGACTTTGCTTGGTGGTGATGATGCCGAGCACCGACGGGTAAGCGAGTTCTACTTTTTTTCCGGTGCGCAAACTGTCGCGGGCAAAGGCCTGGAAGCTGCCTTTTACTTCGTTGGCTATTTCGATGTAAGGGGCTACGAGCAATACGTTGGTGAGTTGCGCGGTGGCTTCGACCTTGATGCGCACGGAGGAGTAAAAACAAATATTTCCGCTTACCGATTTATTGCTGAGTACGAGTGCGCCGGTGCTTTTTACGATGGCGGGTGATGCGTAGAAGGAATGTGTAAGGCTGTCGGCATCGGATAATTCGGCGAAAGTGAGGAGGCTGTCGGTGCTTTGGAATTTACCGGCAAGGAGCGAGTCGATGCGTTGCACGAGGGCTTTGTCGGGTTCGGGCAACATGCGTGTGGCTTTTTTTTCGAGGCCATACACGTCGCGCTGGCCGGTGAAGTTCTGGCCTTCGACGTAGGTGCGACGGATGCCGCCGGTGGGCAGGTAGCAGTCGCCGCGAAGTATGGTGTTGCCGCAAATGCCGAGCGGGCGTTCGAGATCGGCCAGACGCAGGGCGGTATTGTCGTTGGCCACTGCGCCAAAGCCGGTGAGCGCGGCGGTGCGGTGCGTGAGTGTGCCGTTGTGTGCCTGCGACAAAGCCACGCCAAACAGGCCCCAGCGGCGAAGCGTAAGCCGCACCGAATCGCGGCCATTGCCGAAGAGGTCGATTTCTGTGGGCGTATCGTAAGGCACAAGGCGTTGCGTGCCCATGAGAAGTTCGAGGCCGGAAGCGGTGTTGCGGATTACGGCATCGGAACGTTGATCGTGCAGCAGACTGAGGCGTTCGAAATGAGCGGTGAGCAAAAGCCCGCCGCTCATGAGCGCCAGCACTACGGCTATGCCGAGTGCGTAAAAGAGTGTGCCGCCGCGTAGCATGTGTGTTAAGATCGGAAGCCCGACGATGGCTTGGGTGCATCGGCTGGCGGTGATTTGCGGAAGAGCGGCTTGCGCGGCTTTTTCTCTTTTTGCTTTTCGGGCTGAACGGCTGGTTGTGCCTTTTCGTTTTTCTTTTTCAGCCCAAACATTTTCTTTTTTCCCGAAGCCGTGTCGGCCTTTGCCGGATTGGCTTTCAGCGAATCGGTTTTTGATTTTTCAGCTTCAGGTTTTGTGCGCACAGAATCGGATTTTGCTTTTTCCGGTTTGGGCATTACTTCATTTCCTTTTTTGTAACGGGTAATTTTCTTTGAGTCGTTTTCAAAATTTGTAACGTTGCCGTGCAATTTGCCGTGTTTGTAATGTTCGGTGCGTGTAATTTTTCCTTCGGCGTTGTAGTAACTGGCCGGGCCGTGTTTTTTTCCGTTTACAAATTCACTTACCTCGGCTAATTTTCCGTTGGTGTGCCAGTATTTCCATTCACCGGTTTTGAGTCCGTTTGAGAAACTCCCCCACTCTTTTAACTGGTTATCGAGGAAAAAAGCCTTGTATTCGCCGTGCAGCAGTTTACCGTCAAACCCGCCCTGCGTTTCATGAATGGCGTTGCTGCCAAACCAGAAATAGGTGTAACCTTCGCGCGGTTTTACCTTACCGTTGTGATGCAATACCGAAGCACGCACCGAGTAGGCCGGATAATTGAGATATACGGTATAGGTTTTATCCTGAAACTCTTTATCGCGCCCGAAAGCCGTAGCCGACGAACACAAAAGCAGGAAACAAAAAATAATGCGCAGGTGCATGAGTTTATTTTTTGATACAATTATTTCTTTACAATTCGTTTTTCTTTTCCGCGCTGCACTTCCACCGAATCGCGCCAGAGACGGGTAATGATAATTTCGCCGATTTTTTGCCCGGGCAATACAATTTCACTGCTTCCGTTTACCGATACAAACCCGGCCGATTTTTCCTGTCCGGTGCGTTTTACAAGGCCTCCGTAGCGTATTTCGGGCCAGTTTGCGGTTACCGGTTCGGGTTTGGGTGCAGTTACAAGAGTTTGTTTGGGTAATGTATTTGTGGAAATTGGCGGCGATGGAACTGCTGCTGCGGGTTTATCGAGAAAAGGGTCGCGATAATTGAGAATTAGTTGGAAACTATCGCTGAGGGCATTTTTTTTCTTCGCACTCAATACCGGCTCCGGCTCGACGTTAAAATCGTCGTCGCCCTGAAGTCCTTTCCAGATTTTCCATCCGATAAGTCCCCAGATTGCGGCCACTACGGCCATGAGCAGGTATGTGGTGCGTTTATTCTTCATCAGTTAACGCGGAAACGGAAACGTGTGCTGTAACTGCCTGCATTGCCCGCCGCATCGTAGCTGCGCACGCGCCAGTAGTAATACCCGCTGCCGGTGTTTTGTGCGCCGCTCCAGGTAAAGGGCAGCGGTGCGGGTGTGGAGAAACCGAAAGGAGTTTGTGTGGCAAAGGTGGAATCGGTGGAAATGAAAAGGCTGTCGGTTTGGCTGTCGTTGGCGCTGGTCCAGTTAAACTGTACCTGTGTGGGCAGGAAAATGGTGGTGCTGTTGGCCGGTGCGGTGAGCGTGGGCGCGGCGGGGCCGGTTTGGTCGATGGTGAAGTTGCGCGTGCTGTAAGGTGTGACTTCGCTGGTGGTGGAATTTTCGGCGCGGATGCGGAACTGGTAGCTGCCGTCGGTGAGACCGGTTTTGATCCAGGCCGATGCGGTTACGGTGATGTTGTCAATGATGGCCTGTGTGGCAGTGTTGCGCAGTTCGATGCGATACAGATCGGCCTGTGCGAGCGGGTTCCAGGTAAATGTCACTGTGCCGCTTTGCAGCGAGGCGTTGGCCAGCGGATTGGTAACCACCACGGTTTGCTGCGAGAGGCTGATGGTGCTGTCGATACGCAGTTGGCGTGTAACCCAGTCGCCGGTGGTGGCGCCGTTTTCGGGACGAATGCGCCAGGTGTAGCTGCGTCCGGCCTGCAGCACGGGGTTGAAACGGTCGCCGCTTACGAGTGTGTCGTACACCAACTGCTGCGGAGCAGTGAAGTTGGGAAACACAATTTGTATGCGGTAGCCGGTGGCATCGTTTATTTCTTCCCACCAGAAGAGCGGCGAAGTGGTGTTGGCCGAAGTACTGTCGGCAGGGGCGAGAATGGTGACACGCTTGCCGGTTAAGTCGCCCACGACATAATCGTTGGTGCAGCCTGCAAGCAGTGCGATGAGGAATAAGCCAATCAGTTTTTTCATGATTTGCTGTTGCTGATGGTTTGTATATAAATTACAAGCGAGAGCGAAAGTGCCTGTGTTTTGTTGTCTCTGCGCGAACGGAACTCGGTGCTAATGACATTGCCTCCCTCCTGCCCTTCGAGGTGATGCACGAGGCGCAGCAGGGACGAAAAATTTCCTTCTACCGTTACCGGATGGTTATCTACCGACCAATCCTGCTGCACAAAATTTACGGCGGGCGAAAAATCGCGCAGCACTAAGTTGTTTTGCTCGCAGTAGTGCGTTACAATATCCAACAGCTTTTCGTGTGCGGCTGCCGATGAGTCGCTTACGCCGGTGGTGTTTTTGAGTTGTTCCATTTGCGCACGCAAGGCGGCAAGCTGCTGCGGGGCCGATGCGGCACTGTCTATGCGTTGCTGAAGTTTCTGGCAGTCGCGGCGGGCGTTGAGTGTGTTGGTTACGGCGTAGCTGTAAACGATCCACAGCAGTGCCACGGCACCGGCGAGGAGCAACTGATTTTTTCGTTTCCAGCTCAGATTCTTCATCATTCGCCAAGTTGAATTTCTACTTCAAACTGTCCGGTTTTGCGGTTGCCGGGTTGCGCGTAGTTGCGCAGCGAGGCTTTGGCAATCCAGGTTTCGGTATTGAGGCGGTTTATCCAGTCGTTGAGCAATACGCTTTGTGCGCACTCGCCTTCCACGAGGATAATGCCGGGTTGAAAGGCAATGGTGTCTTCGCGTTGCAGCTTTTCGCGCGGGGCAATGGCGAGGCGTGTAAGCGTGAGTGCTTCGGGCAAACCTGCGGCCAGCCTGTCGGCAAAAAACGAATGCTTGCCGGCCTGGCGGATTCCGTTTTTATCGAGGAAGTAACGGCGCATTTCGGTTTGCTTTTGCAGTGCGCGTACCTGATCGAGCAGGTTGCCGTTGAGCTGCACTTCTTCTTCGAGCGCGGCTTTCTTTTCCCAGTAATGCGAAAACGCGAGGTAATTGCCAATGAGTATGCACAGCGTAACGGCCAGCAGGGTAAGTCCGCCCACACGAAACAACCGGCGTTGCTGAAAATCGGCAGCGGCGGTTTGCAGTTCATCGCTGTTTACGCGGGCGTGGCCGGTGCCGCTGAGCCACTGTACCGCAGCCGCAAATGCCGGCAATGCGGCAAGAGGCAAAACAGTTCCGCCGAGGTCAACAGTTTGGCTGCCAGCTTCGGCCTCTGTGCTTTCGAGTGCGGCAATCTGACCGGCATTCCATGTAATGCGATGGTTGCCCAACTGCCATGCCGCAGGATGCGCA
Organism: Bacteroidia bacterium; assembly: GCA_025454955.1. Taxonomy (GTDB): domain Bacteria; phylum Bacteroidota; class Bacteroidia; order Palsa-965; family Palsa-965. The sequence continues at coordinate 8,191 of JALONL010000042.1, forward strand.
GGATGCAGCACAGGAATTAATTCGGCCGCCGCTGCCGCGCCCAGCGTGCAGGCTGTGACGGCAAAACCAGGTTCGCACAGTGTGTTGAGTTGCTCTTCGGCCGCAGTGCGACGGATAACCGATACAAGCTGCTGCCCGTTTGCAGCCGGCACAGCCTGCACGAGAAAATCGGCTACTGTGGCATTGGGCAATACTTTGTGCAGCAGCACCGCCGTTTCCTGCGCGCCCGACTGCACCACGCGATGCAACACACCTTTGCCGCTGAGTAACGCAATTACCGGCACGCCCTGCGGCACAGCTTTTTTGAGTTGTTCTTCGCTGCTGATGTTTATTTCGTGCGCCTCAAGTTCGAGTTTTTGCCGCCTGCGTTTTACCACCACCACATTGGCACACAGCGTTTCGCCACCGGCCACTAATTCAATGGCGGCGGCGCGTGGCGAGGCGGTGAGTTTTTGCAGCAGCGGGTGCATGTGTGTTTAATAAATTACAGTAGGACGAACCAGCACCGAAAGTTTGGTGCGCGATTTTGAACGGCTGCGCGAACCGAAAAGCCATTTCAAACCGGGAATGCGAGACAGAAACGGTGTGCCCGATCCGGCTTCGTTAATATTGCTTTCTTCCAAACCGCCCAGCAGCACCATTTCTTCGTTCTTCACCCTCACCACCGATTCGAAACTGCGCTGCGTGGTGCCCGGAGGGCCGGTTTCCGACACGCGCTGGGTGAACGACGATTGTTTAACGGAAATGGCCAGCGTAACCTGTTCGTCGCCCGAAACCATTGGAGTAATTGATAACGAAAAATCGGCGGTGATGGGTTTGAATACGTTGGTGGAAATGAATTGCGGGGTTTGTCCGGTTACGAGATTGTTTGTTTGTTCGAGATAATATTCGGTGCGGCCAATGCTCATTTTGGCTTCGGAGCCGTTGAGTGTGGCGAGTTTGGGTGTGGAGCGGATTTTAAGCATGCCCTGCGTTTCGAGCGCGGTAAGGCGGGCATAAAAACTGGGTGCCACAAAACCGAGATTAAGCACACCAAAACCATTGATACCGCTGATGAGTGCGTTAATGGCATCGGAGTTGAGTGTAACATCCACACCCGGCGTAATGCTGCCCTGGTTGGCGGGCGGGCGGCCAATGCCGGTTTGAATGCCGGCCGCCACGGTGCTGGTGTTGCTTACATCCATAATGATTACTTCTACCAGCACCATGGGTACCACCCGGTCTATTTCGCGCAGGAAAGATTCTATTTCCTGAATGCGCGGTTCGGAACCGGAAAGGATAATTCCATTCAAATCGGGAAATGCTTTTGCATCGACTCCTTTTTTTAAATCGGCGGGAATGTAATCGACCACTTTATCCACTGTGCGGTATTTCATCTGCACCAATTTGGTAATGCGCAGTCCTTCAATGTTTCGGTCGCCGATGAAATAAACGCCATCTTTTTTCCGGTAGGTGTAATCGGTGGCATTCAATACGTTTGAAAGAAACTGATCGAAGGTGGCATCGCGCAAACTTACCGTGGTGTTTCCTTTCAAATCGCTGAATAAAAAATATTGAAGTTTAAGGGCCGCAGAAACTGCATGTACAAGTTCGCCGATAGGCGCGGCCGCAGCTTCTACCGAAATAAGTCCGTTGTCGGTATTGAGCAGCGTGTTTGGGGGGAGCGCATTGTTTTTGTTGCGGCCGTTTTGTTGCTGCTGCGCGGTGTTTGTATTGCCGCGTTCGATCATGAAATAATTATCGGCGGCGGCGGTAATTTTGAGTTCGTTGGCAAAGGCTATTTTTTCGAGTGCCTGTGCCAGCGGCTGTTCGGTGATGTAGCCGTTGAGCATTTTACCGGTGAGGTCGGGCGCAAATACCACGTTGCTTCCGGTAATGCGGGTAAGTTCGCGGGCTACGAGCGAGAGGCTGTCGTTCTTTAAATCGAGTGTGAGATTTTTGCTCACCGCATTCTGAATAATTATTGGCATACGTCGCGTAACCGTTTGCACCACGGGCGGCGGCGTGTATTTTACGAATACGATAATGTTGCCGATAAATTTCAGGTCGAGTTCGTAGCGGCTGCACAGGAAGATGAACACGTCAATTACTTTCACTCCCGAAAAATTATCGTAGAGTTTGGTATCGAGCGATGGCTCCACACTTACGTTGAGGTTATTGGCCACGGCCAACCCGCGCACAAATTCCTGAATGGGCACGCCGTTTACAGCCAGGTCAACCGAGTTGTTCAATCCGGGCACCTGAGCCGACAGTGCTTTGAGTTTATCTTCGAGCACTTTCAGCCGGTCTTCGGGCGGATCGGGCGCAAAGCCTGCAAAGAGCGGAATGAGCAGCAGCAATGGCAGCCAGAGGAAAAAACGGCGCCAGAGAAAATGGAAAGAATTATCGGAGTGAGTCAGCATTCGTTTACAGGGTTAGGCATAGCTGTTAAACAGTATGGAGTAAATTTCTTCGATGGAGGTATCGCCGTTTTCGAAAAGGCGAAATGCGTTATCGGCCAGTGTGGTAATTTGTCGTTCGCGGAGCAGGTCGTTTACTTCGGGCGAGTTTTTGCGGATGCGTTCGGCCAGTTCGTGATCGATTGGTATGACTTCGTAAATGGCTTTGCGTCCGCGATAGCCCGTGTAGTGGCACGACGCACAGCCGGCGGGGCGTTTGTGGGTGTGTACTGCGCGCGGTGCTTTGTAATTGCGCGGGTAAAATGCGGCGTCGAAATTTTCGCTCGTGCTGCAGTGCGGACAAAGCAAACGCACCAGGCGTTGTGCCACGCTGGTGTTGAGTGTGCCGGCAATGAGGAAGGGCGCAAGGCCCATGTCGGCCAGGCGCGATACGGTGCCCCAGGCCGAGTTGGTGTGAATGGTGGAAAGCACAAGGTGGCCGGTGAGTGCGGCGCGCACGGCCATTTGTGCGGTTTCGCCGTCGCGTATCTCGCCAAGCATAATAATGTCGGGATCCTGACGCAGAAACGTGCGCAGCGCACTGGCAAAGGTAAGTCCGATGCTTTCCTTGAGCTGCACCTGGTTGATGCCTTCGAGTGTGTATTCGATGGGATCTTCGACGGTGAGTATGTTGGTGGTGGTTTTGTTGAGCTGCTTGAGTGTGGCGTAAAGCGTGGTGGTTTTTCCCGAGCCGGTGGGGCCGCTGATGAGCAACATGCCGTGCGGCTGTTTTACGCCTTCGAGGTAATCGCGCAGTTGCTGTTCGGTAAAACCGAGTGTGCTGATGTCGATGCTGGTGGCGTCGTTGCTGAGCAGGCGCAGCACTACTTTTTCGCCGTGAAGCGTGGGCAGCACCGAAACGCGTATGTCGAAACGCATGCCTTCCTGCTGAAAGAAGATGCGTCCGTCCTGCGGCAAACGTTTTTCGGCAATGTCTAAGTTGGCGCGGATTTTTATTTTGTTGATGAGCGGCGGGTAATCGTTCCGGCCAATGGTGTAGCGTTCCACCAGCAGGCCGTCGATGCGGATGCGCACACGGCAGCGTTCTTCATATACTTCGATGTGAATATCACTGCTGCCAAGCTGCCGGGCTTCGGCAATGAGTGCGGGCAGGAAATCGTCGCTGCGCTGCGCGGTAAGCTGTGTGGCTTCGGGGCGTGCTGCGCCGGGCTGTGAGGTATTGCGCAAATAGTAGCGGCTTAGCATTTCGCGTACTTCGGCGGCTTCGGTTTTGTGCAGTACAATGCGTTTGCCGAGCAGGAGTTCAAGCTCTTCGGCAAGGCCCGAAGTACTGCGCGAATCGTCCACGAGCAGTTCGATGGTGCCGTTGTGCGCAGCTTTTGGCACCACTGCATAATGCCAGGCCTGCTCGGTAGTGAGCAGTTGCAGAAGTTCGGGTGTGAATGTATCGCTGCTCATGGGGAGTAGATTTCGTACACAGGCAGCAGCCAGCCGTCGCTGTGGAGGTTAATACCAAAACACACCGAAGCCGCGCAGCACAAGGTCATGGGCAAAGCCAGCAAAGCCGCCAGCGGAATCAGTGCAAATGCTTCGCGCCGCAGCACACGGTAAATCATTACCACCAGCAGCGAAAACAAAAGTCCGCCCACCACAAACAAAATAAAATTCACCGGCGAAAAAGCCACGCCCAGACACACGAGCAAAAGCACATCGCCCAGGCCGATGTGCGTGTCGATGAGTTTTATCCACCGTCTTTCGCGCAGCGAAAACCAGATCCACAGCAGGCACAACTGCAACACCACAAAGCCCAGGTTGAAAAGGAAATTCATGCCCACCACTTCAAACGAATTCATCCGCAAACTCATAAGCAGCAACCCCGCCAGCAAAATCGGCAGCAGCCACCACACAAAAGCGCGGTGGCGAATATCCTGAATGGCAATGCCCGCAAGCACAGCCACACTGCTTATAGCGGCAAGGTGCAGCATCAGTCGGGGGTTACTTCTTTTAAGTTTTTCTGCTGGTCTATTTCCCACACATTGATGTTTCCATCGTTGTCAAAATCGGTCTTTGCAGTAGCGCGCGCCTTGTAGCCCGTGTTGCTTGCCGAGATTATTTCGTAGGTGTATTGTGCGTTTTCGGCATCTTCCAGTTCAAAGCCAATTACTTTGAGCTCGGGGCTGTACTTTGAGTTTTCAAAGTAGAATGCCTTTTGCAGGCTGTGCAGGTAAGCCAGTTGCTGCTTGGCTTCGGAGCTTCGTGCTTTGGCAATGAGCGGCATGAGGTTGGGCAAAGCCAGCAGCACGAGTATGCCAATGATGGCGAGTACCACCAGAAGTTCGGTAAGTGTAAAGGCGCGGAGGGTATGCCCGGTAATCTTTTTTGTCATTGGGGTGGGTTGTGAAGTGAGCAAATATAGGGTGTGATCGTGGTTTTCTGTTTATTGAGGCAGAGAAATGTGTGGGGTTAATTTAATGGCGGAGGTTTTAATCTGATGTGTTAGACAAATATTAAATATTGGTTATCAGTATTTTGAAGGTAATTTTCTGAAGTGAAACCATGCTAATATGGTTATGCACTTAAACAAGCCTGCTGATAAAATATTTTACTAAAAATCAATGCGATAGATTTTTTCTACTGGTTTTTTTGGATGCGTACTTGACTTTTGATTTTTTCTCGTTGTATTATTGCAGCACGATACCCTATAACCCAATAACCCGTTTTTATGACCCTATCCTCTGGTAAGAATTTCCGGAATTTTGTTGCAGGCTTTGCTGTGTTTGCGTCTGTGTTGCTTGGCAGTACGGCGTTGCGCGGGCAGCAGTTTAATTATACGTTGCAGCAGGATTCAGTGAGCTGGCAGCCGCTGAGCTCTCAAACACTACTTAACACTGTAAACACAGAATGGGAAAGTGTTTATCAGATTCCGATAGGATTCCCGTTTTCTTTTTTGGGACAGGGTTTTGACAGTATTCACATTAGCACAAATGGCAGTATCTTTTTTGACCCACAAAAACGTTACGCTATTAGTTCATATCTGGGATTTTGCAATTTTGAGGATAGTCTTGGGAATTGGTCGGTGCTTGGTTACGAGTTAAGCGGCGACACCGGACAAAGAAAGTTGACTATACAATTTTTAAATGTCAGCTTAGTCTCAATGCCATATTATTCAATGAATTATCAGGTTGTAATTTCTGAAACTGGAACAGTTTCGATAATTACAGGAACAGTTTCATCATTGCTTCAGAGTCATCCGGCACAACAATATTCAATAGGCATAATTAATACACAAATGGACACGCCTATAAGTGGTTTATTTGTATCCGGATCTGGCAATTCATATTCTCTACAAAAAATAACTCCTGAGGAATCTTCAATTCCTGTGTTTACCACCATACCTTTTCAGGGTTGTCGCATTCAATTTATTCCTAACCCCTAATCATAATGCACATGCAGATGAAAAGAAACTGTATGCTCTCAGGGCTTACCCTGTTGTTGCTTTTAAGTTCCGTAACTATTTCGTTTAGTGCTACGCTATACTGGGTAGGACCTGCGGGAGGGGCCTTTAGCGGGCTAAATAACTGGTCAACAACTTCTGGTGGTACACCCACGGGAACTGGAATCGCATCAGTCGATATCGCTGTTTTCGATGGGGGGGCTTCCCGCTCCTGCTCCCTTACTGGGGCCACAAGCATTGCAGGCATTACGATATTAAGCGGATATACGCAAACGCTTTCGACCAACAATTTTTCTCTGACTGTTGGCACGGGGGGAATAAGTATTGGAGGCGGTACATTTTCAGCCGGCACAAGCGCAATTTCAATTTCCGGTGGTTTTACCCTATCCGGATCAGGTGTTTACACAAGTGGCAGTAACACGGTTACATTCAATCCTGCAAATTCAAACACAACAACTCCGTTAACAATCTCAATCACAGGAAACCCTTCATTTAATAACTTAACTTTTACTCCTACCGGAGCAGGGATAGTTATTTTTGATATAGTCAACTCACCAGTCGTCTCAAACTTATTTACTCTCAGTGGCAGTACCCGTACTGAAATTAACACCGGGACAATGAATATTACCGGTGGAATAACCTGCACAAGCACTGCAGCGCATACAACCGGAGGTACCGGAACATTGCGACTGACGGGCAATACAAACAGAACGTTTACAGGAGGTGCTAGTATTTCCACAAGCATTTTACCCAATATCACTATTGAACGTTCAGGAGGTACACTCACACTCGCAGGTACAATAGCAACATCTGGAAATTGGAATTATATTTCAGGAACTGTGGCTCCTGGTTCTTCTACTGTTGCTTTTACCCATCAACCTTCAACCGGAAGCAATGTGACAATAAAAGCAGTGGGTACATCCACCAGCATGAATTTTAATAATCTTACCATACGTAGTTCAGGAACAGGAGGTTCTCTTGATTGCAGGCCTACTTCAAGTGTAACCATAAATGGTGCATTTTTAATTTCACCAGACAGCCGCTTTAATCTTAACGGACAAAATTTAACTGTTAATGGTAATTGGACCAATAATGGTACATGGACACAGCCTTCCGGAACACTTATTTTTGGTGGGAGTGGAACGAATACCGTAACATCGTCTGCTGCTACAATTTCTTTGGTTAACATGACTGTAAATAAGTCTGCCGTTCAAGCAGTAAGCTTAGGTAAAGCCGTGACGATAACAGGATTACTAACACTAACCAATGGTCTTATCAATACCACATCTAATCTTCTCACATTGTCATCCACATCGTCAGTAGCTGGCGGATCAAACAATTCATATGTAAACGGCCCAATGCAGAAGCAAGGAACCTCGGCATTTATTTTCCCTCTTGGAAAATCAACAGTTTCCGGCACACCCTATCACCCCCTGGCAATTTCAGCACCAGCCACATCCTCCAATTTTACTGCCGAATATTTTGGTACTGCACAAACGAGCGGTACCGCAAAAGTTGCTTCCATAGCTACGCTGAACAACTGCGAATACTGGACTATTCAAAGAAACTCAGGCACTGCTACAGTAACGGTAACACCAAACTGGAACGGCAACTGCAATATTTCAAACTATTCAGAATTAGTAGTAGCCGCATGGAATGGAACGCAGTGGACCGATCTCGGAGCTGGTACACTAAATGCGTCAACGCCTCAGGGATCATTACAGTCATCATCGTCTGTGGCATTTTCAGGAACAACTGTAGTGCCATTGATGCTTGCCCAGCGGGTGGTAAATATTTCATTCGCCAGTGCAAGCCAGCAGCTTACTTCCGGTTATTACAATACCAATGGTAATGTACTTTGGTTTCGTTACGACGAACAGTACCTGGATGCAAACTCAATACTGAATTATCGTATTGTAAGGCTTTCGGATAACGCGGTGGTTACCCTGATGAGCAATTCAACAACTTCAAATATTCCGGTAGTCCCGGGCATGAATCAATACAAGATGGATTTATATACTGCAGGCAATACACCTCTTGCTGCCGGAATGTATCTGCTTGAAATTACCAACGATAAAAACGAAGTGTTTGTAATTCGTTTCAATAAAACAAATTAATGGCATTGATGAATAAGTGGTTGCTCCCGGCAGGTGTTGTGCTTGCAGTTGTACTGAGTGTACTTGCGTTTGCAGGTTCATTTGGGACACAAAAAGTGGCGTATGTGAAAATGGAAGAGTTGTATAATTCTTTCCAGATGAAACAGCAGCTTGAGAAAAAACTGAAAGACACCGAGCAGGCCCGGAAACTGATGCTTGACAGCGCGCGGCTCCGTTTGCAGCTTATGGAAGACGATTTCCGGCAACTGCCCAAGGCAGATACATCTTCATTCCGTTTTTTCAATCAGAAGCAAAGAGAGTATTATGCCATGGAGCAACAGTTTAATCAGGATAATCAGATACTTGCTCAGCAATATACCGACCAGATCTGGGCACAGATCAATCAATATGCAAAAGACTTTGGTAAACAGGAAGGTTATGATTTCATATTCGGCGCTTCGGGCGACGGGGCACTTATGTATGCCAATGAAGCAACAGATCTTACCGAAAAAATGAAAGTCTATATCAACGAAAAGTATCAGGGAAAAACGAAATGAGTGTCATGTTGAAAATACTGTTTTTCCTTACCGCCCTGCCTGCTGTGGTGCTCAAAACCTGCAGCACATCAGCGGTTCCCGAACTTTCACCGGCTGAGTATATCAGTTGGGTGGAAGACGCTGAAAATGGGCTTCATCAGGAAAAAACAATTGGTGCGCTTCGTTTTTCCATGCAATATAAGCCAGCAGATTATGTGGTTTTACAGGATGTAAAACGTACAAATTTTTCTTCTCCCGAATGGGACAGCCTGACCAAAGAGGTTTCTGACATGCAGTATTACACCCTGCAGATTGGAACTGCCGATGGCAAAGACATTACACGTTTTAATCTTGGTAACGACCAGGAATATTATGCCCGTCAGGAATATCTTTCTGCCGGAATGCAGAAAGACATTCAATTGGTGGATGGGACTGATACCTTAAACTGCCTGATGTATCACTACGAACGGACTTACGGTATTTCTCCCGATGCAAAAGTTGTGCTGGCCTTTGATAACAAAGCTCCCAAAACGGCATTGCAGAACAAGACACTCATACTTAATGATAACCATTTCGGCACCGGTATCATTATGCTTTCCATTGATGCCGGTTCATTACGATCTATTCCACAATTAACCCTGAACTGATATGCTACTGACCTCAATCCGTACCAGCAAAGTTGCCAAAGCCATTGCCTTAGTGTTAGTGGCCGAACTGATGGCGCAGTTTGTTTCGCCCATTCAGGCGTTTGCACTTACCACAGGGCCTGCACAGCCCGAAACACTGAGTTTCGAGCCGGTGGGTACATCTGAAATGGTAAACGTGTTTTCGGGCGACTTTACCTACAATATTCCGCTGTTGGATGTGGGTGGTTATCCGATTAACCTGAGCTACAATTCAGGCATCACAACCGATCAGGAAGCAAGCTGGGTGGGGTTGGGCTGGAATATTAACCCCGGTGCGGTAAACCGTAGTATGCGTGGTGTACCTGACGACTTTAATGGCGATAAGGTAACCAAGCGTTTTAATATGAAACCCAATCGTACCTACGGTGCAGGGTTCACTGTGGGAGGTGAATTCTTCGGGTCGGATATTATTGGATTTTCGTATGGCGTTACTGCGAATTACAACAATTACAAGGGTGTTGGTTATGAGCAGAGTTTGAATATGGCATTCAATTCAGGGAAAGGTGCTTCGGGGCCTTTATCTGGTGGTTTAGGTGTTACTTCAGGTAATGACGGGCTCGATGTACGTCCTTCACTGTCTTTTTCACACGAAATAAACAAAAAGGATAAACCAGACTACACGGGAAAGGCTACTATAGGCCTTTCAATGAATTCACGTTCGGGCCTTAAACAACTCTCTCTAAACGCATCTTTTTCCGAAAAGAATAATGGAGGACTTACTGGCAAGAAAAATGACGATGGAACTGATGGTGTTCATTCTTCAACTCGTGCTGCCAACGGTGGTTCTTCCATCAGCTTCGCTTCACCGGCATACACCCCTCAGGTAAGTATGCCCATGATAAATACCTCGCTGGCACTTTCAATTAAAACAGGTGCTCACGTATTCGGTGCCGACGGAACGTATGACATAAGCGGCTACTACTCCGAGCAACGCCTTGAACGTAGTGTAATTGAGTCGAATGCATTTGGCTACCTGAATGCAGAAAACGGTATGTCGAATGATTATGCGCTGATGGATTTTAACCGCGAGAAAGATGGGGCATTTACCGAAAATACTCCCGCACTTCCCCTCACCAATTTCACCTATGATGTGTATTCGGTAAACGGGCAGGGAATCGGAGGAATGTATCGCCCATACCGCTCAGATCTTGGATATGTATATGATGCACGCAATGGCACCTACAGTGTAAGCGGAAATCTTGGTTTTGAAGCAACCACAGGCAACCTGGCTCATGGTGGTGTGGATGTGGCCATTACCGATGTAAATACAATTTCCGGCCGCTGGACTCAGGATAACGGTGCAGCAAGCGGATTACGATTTAAAGGTTATAATCCCGCCAATCCGCTCTATGAGCCCTACTATTTTAAAGAGGCCGGCGAAAAGTCGGTTGATTCTGATCTGAGTTTATATAATTCCGTTGGCGGAGATCAGGCTATTCGTGTACGCCTGCAACATACCGGCGGACTAAATGTAGTTGCACATAATCAGTATCGTAAGAATAACGATCCGGCCAATTACAATCTCCCGTCATTAAATTACCGTGCAGCCCGCCAGCGCCGCAACCAGGCCATTACCACACTTACCGTGGCAGAGGCACGGAAGTATGCCCTGCAGCCCGGTTTTTATTCTACGGGTATTTCGGCTGCGGCCAAAGATCACCACATTGGTGAAATAACCACGCTGCGCAGCGACGGTTCCCGCTATGTGTTTGGCATTCCTGCCTACAACAATGTGCAGCAGGAAACTTCTTTTAACGTACAGGGTCGTTCAATCTGCAATTCCACAGGCATCGTGCTTTACAATACCGGCGATAATACTACTTCAAACAGCCTCGGTATTGATAACTATTTCAGCGAAACTGAAACACCCGGCTATGCCCATTCCTATCTGCTCACGGCTGTTCTCTCGCCCGATTATGTGGATTATGACCAGACAGAAGGCCCCAGCGCAGGCGATTTAGGAAGCTATACCAAGCTCAATTACATTAAAACTTCGGCCAATTTCAAATGGCGAACTCCGATTGATGCCAACACACGTTCTGCTAATTATAACGAAGGCCTGCGCTCGGTAACCGACGACGACAAGGGAAGCTATGTATATGGCGAAAAAGAAATCTGGTATCTCAATACCATTGAAACAAAAAATTACGTGGCCGTTTTCTCCCTGTCTGACCGCGAAGACGGATTAGGTGTAACCAATAAAGACGGTTCGGTAAATTCTGCTGCCGGAAGCCGCCTGAAAAAACTCGATAAGATTACTCTTTACTCAAAACCGGATTATGACGCAAACGGGGCCAATGCCAACCCGATTAAAGTAGTGAACTTTGAATACAGCTATGAGCTTTGCCCCGGCGTACCCAATAAAATGGCGGGCAGCGGCACAGGCAAACTCACACTTACCAAAGTGTATTTTACATACGGAAAATCGTACAAGGCAAAGTTGAGTGGCTATAAATTTACCTATGCCGATCCTGACCACGACGGAATTTTAAATCCCTCACACAATCCATCATACAATCCCAAAGCCAACGACCGTTGGGGCAATTACCTGCCCAATAATGCCTTTGCCAATTGCACTGCGGCAGTGGCTGCAAACGGTATAATGTCGCCCGCTGAATATCCCTACGCGGAGCAGAATACCTCACTTGCCAATCAATATGCTTCTTCGTGGAACCTTTCGAGAATAGAACTTCCATCGGGCGGAATTATTGATATTGATTATGAGGCAGATGACTATGCTTACGTACAGGATAAAGCAGCCACGCAAATGTTTAAGGTAGTTGACTTTAAAGTTGAGCCGGGTAACCCGAATACACCTGGAATACTTAGTACAACTACTATAGCTCCGGCCGACTTATCAAACCCTGTGGCTCCTCCTCAAAATTATGGCGGATCATCCTATTACCTGTATTTCAAACTGGAAAACAATATTCCTTCATCTACGTCCAATATTCCACAGAAAATTTTCAAAGACTATTTGAATAATAAGACCAAAGATTTGTATTTCCGATTCTTTACAGATATTACATCCAATGGCGATTATGAATACGTATCAGGTTATTTCGATGTGGACTATGTGGATGCTTCAGACATTGGTGTGGGTGTGGTAACCAACAACATGAGTGGTTCCGATTACCAGTATGCCTGGATACGACTTAAACGAGTACCTATTGGCGATCGTGAAGAGCCTACCAGTCAGCAAGTAAATCCGATCTGCAAAGCAGCCTGGCAATTTGGACGTATGCAGCTTCCCCGTAAAGTATGGGAGCAGCCTGATCCGCAGGGCAACGGTGTGGAACAGGTGGTAACCGCAATGGCCAATGCCAATTTGATGGGCAATATTCAAGAATTCTTTAAAGGCCCCAACCGTACTATCCGCGATAAAGGCTTTGGCCGTCGCGCGATGATGAACAAGTCGTGGATACGCCTGCAATCGCCCGACGGGATTAAAACAGGTGGTGGTGTGCGTGTAAAACGTGTGTCGATCAACGATAACTGGAAGGCTATGGCTGATCCCAACAACGCAAACAATGCTACACTTCCGGCTTCGCTCAATGGTAAATACGGTCAGGAATATACTTACCGTGCATGGGATGAAGCAAATCAGCGTTTTATCAGTTCGGGCGTGGCTTCTTACGAACCGCAGCTTGGTGGTGACGAAAATCCTTTCCGACAGCCTGTATATTTCTCCGAAGACCGGAAACTTGTGCCCGACGAAGACAGCTATCAGGAACGTCCGTATGGCGAATCGTTCTTCCCCTCTCCCGGTGTAGGTTATAGTCGTGTGGAAGTTAAAAGCCTGGTTCCGTCGAACGTTACACGCCATGCCACCGGATACACGGTTCAGGAATTCTATACCGCAAAAGATTTCCCCACCATTACCCGCCTGAGCGATCTTGAAGTGCAGCACTGGCGCACCAATCCGATCCTTTCGTTGCTCCGCATATCAATGAAGGATTACCTTACGGCCAGTCAGGGCTTTGTGGTGGAACTTAATGATATGCATGGTAAGCCCAAAGCAGTAACTGTATTTGCACAGGGGCAAACCACGCCTATTTCGGAAGTAAAATATATCTACAAAACAGATCCGAATGATGCGCGTCATCTTGACAATACTGTAAACGTAGTAAGCAAAAACGGTACAGTAACTACGGCTATGGCCGGCCTTGATTATGACTTTGTGGCCGACATGCGTGAGCAGCAAACCGACATGAAGAGTGGCGGACTGAATGTGAACGCGGCTGCTTTCCTTGCCGGTATTATTCCTGCGGTAGTGCCCACCATTCTGCCCTCGTGGAGTTCGGAAGACACACGTTTCCGCTCGGCAGTGATTACCAAAGTAATTAACCGATCGGGAATTCTTGTGCGAACAGAAGCACGCGATGCCGGTTCCACGGCTATTACCGAAAACCTTGCCTGGGATCAGGAAACAGGCGAACTGCTGCTTACCAAAACGTACACCAACTTTGACGATGCAGTGTACAGCTTTAATTATCCTGCACACTGGACTTACGACCGCATGGGCCAGGCTTATAAGAACATAGCGGTAAAACTTACCGGTGTTACCGTTTCTTCGGGCAATGCAAACATCACCAATGCTTCATCCTATTTTGTGAAAGGTGATGAGGTTTCGGTAGAAGCAGGAAACTACTGGAAGAAAGCCTGGGTGTGCAATGTAAACACAAACAGCATTTCTCTTATCGATGCCAATGGCACTTCCATTGCCAACATGAGTTCGCTAGTGAATGCAACTATTAAGGTTATTCGCTCGGGTCGCAGAAACATGCAGGCAGTATCGGTAGGTGCTGTTGTTTCGCGCAACAACCCGTTAAAAGACATCAATGCCGATGGCATTCTTGATCTTGCATTTGAAGAAGTATTGAGTGCCGGTGCTGTTGAATTTGCCGAATACTGGAGTGTGGCTCCCGGCAAAACTGCAACCACCTCGTGCAAGTGCTCACTCACTCCGCTTGCGGCGCAAATTGGCAATATGCTCAATACGCTTGCTTCAAATGGTGTGATTACCACAAACGGCACTACACTGCTTGAAAACGGCGTGTATTCACAAAATTATACTACTGATCTGAACGCATTGCGTGGTAATCCTACGCGGGTAGTATGGGCTGTTACCGCCGCAGGTACCACACTTAACGGAACTATTAATCCCACAGCCGGAGGCGGAGCCGACTGTCCGATAACCCTTACTCTTCCATCAGGTTATACCTGGTCGCAGGTAATCGGGTTAACGAACATGGTTCCTGTATCGCCCACCTGTACACCTACCACATCTGCATTTACCATGCTGGCCACGGTAACTAGTTCAAACGGCCCCATTCAGGTGTTGATAAACGGAACTTCCACCTGTTTACCCGGAGGATTTGGCGATTGCAGCCAGGGAACCACCTGCGGCGTGCAGGCTGGAAATACGGTAAATCCCTATTTCCACAATATCCTCGGCAACTGGCGCCCGCTGCGCAACCAGACTTACCTGTCAGACCGAAGCCAGTCGGCTACCGCAGCTACAGGTAACGTAGATACGCGCAAGGAAGGCGTATTTGTAACCAAAGACCAGACCACCGGCGCAGTAATACCGTTCCAGCCCTTCTGGACACCCAATGCCGGTAACGACTGGCAGCGCAACGCCACCTATTGGACCTGGGCACAGCTCATCACTAAATACACTCCATTTGGCAATGAGGTAGAGAATATGGATGCGCTTGGACGTTACTCATCAGCCGTGTTTGGCTACAACAACACATTGCCGTTGCTTGTAGCATCAAACTCACGTCATCAGAATGTGGGCTTCGACGGGTTTGAAGATTACAGCTATATTTCTTCCGACTGCCGTCAGTTACATTTCAGCTTCTATGATGCAATGGCAGTACCCGATGCCACACAGGCTCACACAGGTTTGTACAGTGCAAAAGTTTCTCCCGGCGGTACTGTGGCCATGACCCGCACACTGATGACCACACTGCCCTCTCAGTCCACTGCCAATTGTCCGTTTACAGTGGCTCAGGGCGATCTTAACGGCGTGTTTGCGCCTTACACCGGCGGTGGAGCTACTACTTATGTACTTAACTACTGGGTGAAAGAAAGCACTACTTTGGGAAGCGCAGTATTTAACTATCCCAATGCGCAGGTATCGGTAAGTATAAACAGCACACCGCTTACACTCACGCTTGTGCAGAAGAGTGGCATTGTGGAAGGCTGGCAGCAGTATCAATATACGTTTACCATACCTGCATCGCAAAGTGGTTCACTTGAAGTGAAACTCACAAACACAAGCGGTCCGGCCGATGTGTGGTTTGACGATATCCGCATCCACCCGTTCGATGCAAGCATGGTGAGTTATGTGTATCATCCGGTAAACCAGCGTCTGATTTCGCAGCTTGATGAAAATAACTATGCCACCATTTACGAATACGATGAAGAAGGTGCACTGGTTCGCGTGAAGAAAGAAACCGAACGCGGTATCATGACACTGAAAGAAGCACGTAACAATTCGTTCCACCGCTAATCGACATGCACATGATGAATGTGAAAAAACATTTTCTGCTTCTGCTTATTGGTGGTGCGCTTTCGTTGCAGCTTTCTGCACAACAGGCAACAGCCGATTTTAAAAAGGTAAACGAAGCATACCAAAAAGCAACTTCGCTGAGTATGGATGTCGGCTATAAGTTGTTTGCCAATTATACTTCCGCTTCTCCATTCGAGTCGAGTAACGGAAAATACATTAAGCAAAACAACAATTACTACAGCGAACTGCTGGGTATTGTAACCGTGCAGAATGCGAAGCATAAAATTACGATCAATCAGGAACAGAAGTCGCTGATACTAACCAATCCGCAGGATGCAGGTAAAAGCCCTTCTCCGGTTATGCTGGATAGTATGCTTACCCTTTGCTCCAAAATTGAGTTTACTGATCTTGGAGAAGGACGGAAACTATACAAACTCCATTTTGCAACGGTTGAAAATTTTGAGTACGACAGAATTGATATTGAAATTGGAAATAACTGGCTGCTCAGTAAACTTGTATTCTTCTATAGAAAAGCGGTTATCCTCGATGAAACGAATAAATCGCTTCAGAAGGAAAAACCACGATTGGAGATTACCTATTCTTCCATTAATACACAACCTGCAATATCCGCAGAGTTGTTTTCAGAAAAGAAATACATAATTCAATCCGGTAAATCGTATAAAGCAGCTCCTGCTTATGCCGATTATCGTTTCCTTAACCTCAAACCCGCCCAAAAATGAGCACCCCCAATAACCGTTCATTGATGAAGCCCGGCCATTTTATCCTTCTGCTGGCGTTCCTGCTGGTGCCCGTATTTTCGCTGCGCGCGGCAATAGAAACCGACGTAAACCGCATCAGCGGCAGCGCAGTGGTGGCCAGTGGCACGGTGAGTGCCATTGACAACAAATACAGCTACATGGTAGC
>JALONL010000026.1 GCA_025454955.1 Bacteroidia bacterium
AGAAATAAAATTATTCACCGGGTCTGTGCGGTGATAAAACTCGAAAAAAATTATCAACCGCCATTGGTTTTGTCATAGAAATCGCGCCCCTACGGGAATCGCGGGATGCCGCGCTTCCCGTGGGTGAGTGCTCACGTTTGGCCCATTGGGATTTCAGGCTCCGAGAAGTTCTTTGGCGTTTTTCAGTGCGGCTTCGCCGGGTTTGCCGGTGCTGAGCATTTTGGCAATTTCCTGTATGCGCTCGTCGGGCTGCAGGCTGCGGATGGCGGTTTCGGTGCGGTGTTTGGTTTCCTGTTTATATACAAACAGGTGGTTTTTGCCGCGGCTGGCTACCTGTGGCAGATGTGTAATGGCTATTACCTGAAGGTTTTTGCCCATCTGCTCCATGATTAAGCCGGTGCGGGCGGCAATGTCGCCTGAAATGCCGGTGTCTATTTCGTCGAAGATGATGGTGGGCAGGGCGGTGTGTTTGGCGAGCAGGGCTTTGAGGCTGAGCATGAGGCGCGAGAGTTCGCCGCCGGAGGCTACTTTGCTGAGGGGCTGCGTGGCCATGCCTTTGTTGGCACTGAACAGGAAGTTGGCTTTGTCGGTGCCGCTTTCGCGCAGTGTGGGTTCCTGCGTGAGACTTACTTCGAGTGTGGCGTTGGGCATTCCCAGTTCGCGCAGCATTTCCTGCACGGCTTTTACGAGTTTGGGAGCCACGGCCAGGCGTTTTTTGCTGAGCTGCGCGGCCTGTAATTGCAGTTTGGTGTGCAGGGCGGCGAGTTCGGCGGCGGCGGCGTTTATCTGTTCTTCGAGTGTGCCGGCTGCGGCTATTTTGCTGTCGAGGTTGTGCTGTATGGCGAGGAGTTCTTCTACCGTTTTTACGCCGTGTTTTTGTCCGAGGCGATAGATAATGTCGAGCCGTTCGCTTAGGTGGGCAATGCGGGCGGGGTCGTGCTGCACACTGCCTTCGAGGCTTTCGAGCTCGGCGGCAATGTCTTTCAATTCAATGTGACTAACATTGATGCGCTCGTGTAATGCGGCAATGGCCGGATTGAAACGGGCAAGCTGGCCCACGGTGTTGCGCACATCGGTAAGCGCCTGCAGGAGCGATTGCTCGGCTCCGTCTAAGGTGTACACGGCTTTGTGCAGACCGCTTTTTATGGTTTCGGAATTTTCGAGGGTTTGGAGTTCTTCTTCGGCGGAGGTTTGCTCGCCGGGTTGCAGGCGGGCTTTGTCCAATTCGTCGAACTGAAAGCGGTTAAACTCCAGCTCACGGCGCGAGGCGGCTTCCTTTTCGCGGAGTTCGTCGAGACTGCGGCTGAGTTTTTTGTACTGTACAAAGCGGCTGCGGTATTCGTTGAGCGCGTCTTGGTGCCCGGCCAGCGAGTCGATAAGCGAAAGCTGGAAATCGGAATCGTTAAGCGTAAGCGTTTCGTGCTGCGAATGTATATCGACTAATTTTTCGGTGATGGCCCGCAGTACGGTAAGGTTTACCGGTGTATCGTTTATAAACGCGCGCGATTTTCCTTCGGGATTTACTTCACGGCGAATGATGGTCGTTGCGGCATAATCGAGATCATGCTGCTGAAAGAGTGGTTGCAGCGAAAAATCTTTCACTTCGAAATGCCCTTCGACCACGCATTTTTTACTTTTGTCGGAAAGTGCGGCTGCATCGGCACGCTGCCCGAGCAGCAGGCCCAGTGCGCCGAGCAGGATGGATTTACCTGCACCGGTTTCGCCGGTAATAATGGTGAGGCCGGGCTGGAAATCGATATCGAGCCGCGATATGAGTGCGTAATTGTTTACTGATAAATGGCGAAGCATAAGCAGGTGTAAAGTTACCTCGGGGATCAAAAGAAAAGAAGAGCAGTTTGGGGCTGCTCTTCTTTCTTTTTCAACAATTGTTGATTGTATTATGCAGTAACCTTACCCAGCACCTGCGCCATGGTTTTACCAATCTGCGCGGGCGACTCTACTACGTGCAGTCCGCATTCGCGCATGATGGCCATTTTGGCTTCGGCAGTATCTTCGGCTCCGCCCACAATGGCACCGGCGTGGCCCATGGTGCGGCCTTTGGGTGCGGTGCGGCCGGCGATGAAGCCTACCACGGGTTTTTTGTTGCCGTTTTCCTTAATCCAGCGTGCAGCTTCGGCTTCGAGTCCGCCGCCAATTTCGCCGATCATTACGATGCCCTCGGTTTCGGGGTCGTTCATGAGCAGTTCCACGGCTTCGCGGGTGGTGGTGCCAATAATCGGGTCGCCCCCGATGCCGATGGCGGTGGTTACGCCCAGTCCGGCTTTGGCAATCTGGTCGGCGGCTTCGTAGGTGAGTGTGCCTGATTTTGACACAATGCCCACGGTTCCTTTCTTAAATACAAAACCGGGCATGATGCCTACTTTGGCTTCGCCGGCGGTAATTACACCGGGGCAGTTGGGGCCGATGAGGCGCACGTTGCGGCCGCGGAGGTATTCTTTGGCGGCTACCATGTCTTTCACGGCAATGCCTTCGGTGATGCACACAATTACTTTAATTCCCGCATCGGCCGCTTCCATAATGGCATCGGCGGCAAAAGCCGGGGGAACGAAAATAATGGAAACGTCGGCGCCGGTTTGTGTTACAGCATCGGATACGGTATTGAACACCGGACGATCCAGGTGCATGGTACCGCCTTTTCCGGGCGTAACGCCACCTACTACATTGGTGCCGAATTCAATCATTTGTCCGGCATGGAAAGTACCTTCGCTTCCGGTGAAGCCCTGTACAATAACTTTCGAGTTTTTGCTGACGAGAACGCCCATATCTGAAGTTTAGTTGAGTGCGATATTAAAACTGACCGGGCAAAAATAACAAATGCCCGCTGATCTGTGTTTTATTTCTGAACGATTTAAGATGCTTTGATCTAAAATCAGATTCACGCATGGCTTTTGTTCTTTATCAGGGAGTAGTATTAAGATAAAATTAATACCTGTTTCTATGGAGAAAATACCAGCGAACCGTTTATTTGTCCATGTAGATACAAATAATTGTATCTACATTTGATCTGCTCAACAAAAATCCAGTCTTATGATCAAAAAAGTACTTTTTCTTGCCACCGCCCTGATATGCGGTTTAGTGGCATTTGTAGGCATACAGCCTGCCATTTCCAGCACCAGCGGTTCGCCTGCGGGCCGCACGGGTGCTCCCGGTGATAACAACGGTGCCACCTGCACGGGCTGCCACTCGGGCACACCGACAAACCTGCAGGGCATTATCACGCACAACATTCCGTCATCGGGCTATGCACCCGGATTTACTTACCAGATTACGGCCACTTTTGCGGCAGCCAACAGCACCAAGTACGGTTTTCAGGCTTCACCGCAGGATGGTTTGGGCAACCAGCGCGGCAGTTTTACCGCCACCAACGCCACCGAAACGCAGATACAAAGTTCGGGCAAGTACATTACACACCGTACTGCCGGCACCGCTGCGCCCAACAATACCAAAACCTGGACCTGGAACTGGACAGCCCCCGCCACAGCCAGCGGCCCTGTAACCATTTACGGCGCATTTAACGCCACAAACAGCATGAGCAATAGCAGCGGCGATCAGGTTACGCTTACCAACACCGGTCCCATTCAGCCCGATCTTTCGAGCGTGACCGAAGCCCCCGAACTGGCCGCATTGCAGATTTACCCTGTGCCTGCACAAACCGAAATTATGGTGAATGCCGGTCGCGGATTTGCGGCCACTACCCTCACCCTCATTGGCATCGACGGCCGCCGGGTAAAAGAAATCAGCCTCGACGAGTTTACAGCTTCAGGTGTTACCATCGACATCAGCACTTTGCCTCAGGGTGTATATTTCTTATACTTTGAAACAGAAGGCAAAACGGCTGTGCGTCGTTTTATGAAGCTGGATTAATGTGGCTTCGCTCCACGCAGCAAAAAAGCCTGCCCGATACCAGGGGCAGGCTTTTTGCATTTTGATGCGCTCCGATTTACTCGCCAAACTTGAGCAAAAACTCGGGGTTAATGGCTTTGAAAGTAAATCGTCCGGCGTGGAGGTTTTCATTCTCAAGGAATGAATTGTGTATTTCCTCCAACGGACGAATCACAATACCTTCGGCCCAAACCGTATCGGTGATGCGGCTTTTTATTACCGACATTTTCACGATTTCCTCAATGTTATTGCCAAGCTGGTAATCGGTGGTAAGCACCGGCACCATTGGCAAACCAAGCGAATCGAGAAGGCTGGTAAGCTGTGCAAAGCTGAGGTAGCTGTGAGTGTCGATATCGAAGGCGTTGAAAAACTTAACTGTCTGGCCTTTGAGCCGGAGTTTGTTGCTTTGTATGCCTTCGCCCACAAGTTCGCCCTGAAGAGCGATGTTTTTGCCAAGCGTGCGTATTTTCTCCTCGATATTCATTTCGCGGGCCACTTTCCAGAAACTGTTTGTGCTGTCTTCAAGCAGTTCGAGGTTTTTGCTGCATACGCCAAATTCGCCGTCTTTAATAAAGTACGTGGCCGAACTTCCGTCGAGTTTTTCGGTAATGTAGCAGGCCGTGCCCTGGTATTTGTCCAACACGGTCTGAAGCACCTGCACACGGGTTTCGTCGGTTTTGGGAATGAAGCCGGGGAACCGTCCTTTGGCCACACCGCTAAGGCTGGCGGGCATGGGCGGGTCGTATTTGGTTATTCCCAGCACTTCGGTGCAGTCGGCATCTTCGGCTATTTCAAAGCCTTGGGGCAAAAGCGATAAGGGAAAACAAATGCCTTGCGAAATTTGTCCGCGAAGCCTTGCCGTTTTTATTCTCATGCCTCGCGGACGGAGAAATTCAAACTCGGGTTTGTTGGGCATCTGACTGTCGATTTCGCAGTACACGGCCAGGTCGCCCACCCGAAACTCGCCTTTCTTCACAACAAGCTGCCAGCCGAGTACGGTGGCTTTTTCAATGGCATCGGCCCCTTCGATGGGCTCCAATGACTTAATTCTCTGGATACTAGCCAGTTTACGCATAAATAAAGTATTAAAGGGTTAATTAATGAACGGCTGTGGAAGCCGGGGTTAATTGGCGCAAAAGTAATCTTTCCCGCAAAAATAAAAACAGGAGAAACCCAAAGGCAAAACCAATTCCAAACACAAGCACCAAACACACCCACCAGAATTTCATTTTCAGTCTTATGCCTTCGAAGATCATAAATGCAGAACCCGCCACTGCCCCTGTCCAGAAATCAAACGTAATGCTTCGCGCATAATAATTGTTTGTCCAGGTGCTTTGCACGAATGCGGTTACATCAAAACTTCCTCCGGCCTGCATCATGCCCAGCATTACGTGGTAAAAGGTGATTCCACCACCGGCTATGGCGAGGAGGAGGTAAAAGTATTGGAGGTATTGGCGCATGAGAAAAAGTGTAAAACTGAAGCAATTTTTATCCCGAATTTCCCCAAAGGTATATCCTCAAAATGCCTTTTTTACGCTTCCCGGCAATTTTCAGGCGAAAAAAATGCATCATCCCAAAAAATCATAAACAACTGTATTCCAAATAAATAATATGCGTACAAACATTTACAAATGTTTATTGTCGAAAGTAAACGCTTAAAACTTGCATCACCTCAAAAAACCCTCACACCTTTGCACCGTCGAAACCAACGAACTGCTTTCCGGAACAGTACAGGCAGCGAAATGGGAAGACACACGGATTCAACGTTCTTTTTTTTCTGTTACACATTTTCACGTTACACAATTATTTCACCTTACCCATTATTTTTTTCAAGCAAGCATCGTATGAACAGGATTTTAACCGAAAACGAAGTTACCATTACCGGATTTGCAGCCATAGCACCGGTAATCAAAAAACTCGACAATGGTATGCAGGTGGCACGTTTGCCCATTGCACACCACAGCATGGCCAGCAATGGTCAGCGCCGCACACACTGGTACACCATTGTACTCTGGAACGAACTGGCGGCAATAGCCGTGCAGAAAATAAGCAAGGGCGATTTTATCGGGTTCCGCGGCAAGCTCAACACCCGTGAGTTTGAAGGTAAGCACAACATTACCTACCGCATTACCGAAATACTTGCCTCGCAGTTCTGGACAAACCAGGAAAAAGTGCAGGATCCGAACCAGCTTCAACTGCGCCTGGCCAGTTAGTTGCGGCAACGACTTTCGGGAAGACGTACACAGCCTGAACCGTTGTGCTTCCTGCTCACATTCACCTTTCACTATTCAACTTTCAATTATTTACACCATCCGCTCAGTGCAGCGGAGCAGATTTACACATTCTTAATTATTCACTTTTTACACTTTACAAAATGGAAAACCAGACCAAAACAACCACCTTACCCGTAAACCTCGTTGAACTGAACGGCCACCTCGGCGGCGATCCGCAGCTTGTGGACATGAAAAGCGACTACAAAAAAGTACGTGTTTCGATGGCTCAGAATGTGTATACCCAAAGCGGACGAACCACACAATGGTTTACACTTATTGCCTGGGGCGAACTGGCCGAAAAAATGGTGGAACAACTCCGCAAAGGCGATATGATTCTGTGCAAGGGGCGCATCCTGATCCGCGATTACAAAGACAAGGAAGGCCAGACACGCACTGCCACCGAAATTGTGCTGAACAGTTTCAGCTTATACGCTGCAGAACTTCAAAAGGCCGGTTAATACCGGCTTTTTACTCCCGAAAATCAATTTTTTCTCCTTTCACTTTTACACTTTCTTATTTATTCAATCACATTTATTTTTTCAAAAATGGACACACAAGCTCTCTCAAAACCCCGCATCAAGCGGCTTAACAACGTGGAAATTAACGGCCACATTGGCAATGAAGTGGAAATGATTACCACCAATGGCGGAAAAAAAGTAGTACGCCTTTCCATTGCCCAGCATTTCTTCCGCAACTCGAAAAAAACCACCTGCTGGTACAATATACTGGGCTGGGAAGAAGTGGCCGAACAAATGGTGGCCAAACTGAAAAAAGGCGATCTGGTGGTTATCAAAGGCAAACTCATTAGCCGCGTTTACACCGACACGTTCAACCAGAATCGGCAGGTACACGAAATTGTGGCTCACGAATTTTACATCGAACCCGAATGGTTAAAACAGGCCGGATAAGCGGCCAGCAATGAACGTCGCTTACTGTTTAACTGTTACAATACTTTACAAAAACCTCCGCAATTTTTCACTTTATCACTCCCTTCCCTGCAAGGAGTGCGGGGAAGGGATAATTTTCACACTGTACTTTTTATTCTATTGTTATTCATTTTACTTATTTACTCTACACTATGAACACCACCATCATTCACACCGAACCCCGTCTTTCGCCCCTTATCCACAACAAAGCCGTTATTTCGGGCAATCTGGCCAAAGATCCGTTTCGTGTTAATCTGAAAAACGGCAACACGCTGGTAAACATTACCATTGTGCAGCACCAGATTATTAACGGACGCAAACAGCGCCACTGGTTCAGAATAAACATACAGGGCGAAATGGCCAACGATGCTTACGAAATGCTGCGCAAAGGCGACCGGGCCGGATTTAGCGGTATGCTGGTGAGCCGCAATTATCTGCGCGACGATAACCGCGAGTTTCACATCATGGAGCTTGAAGCGCATGAGTTCTGGCTTGAGCGGAAATGCCTTCGCAATTGTGTGGATGCCGATTTTATTGAGATAATCGACTAAGCGGTTGTTTGTTTACACTGCATCAGGGCGGAAGGTTTATTGAGTTAAACTTTCCGCTTTTTCATTTTCACCCCGCTGCCGCGCATTTCCGGTTTGCAGACAAAAAAAGCCGTTTGGCTGATTGGTTTTGCGGCAAAGCGCCGGGTTGCCTTACTTCGCTGCAAAAGAAAAATGTATGCAGTATGCGGTAGAAACAAACGGATTAACCCACCATTTCGGCCGGGGCGTGCCCATTCCCGACAGGCTGGATATGCGTGTGCCGGCCGGAAGCATTTACGGGTTTCTGGGCCAGAACGGCGCGGGCAAAACCACGGTGCTGCGCCTGCTGCTGGGTTTGCTTCACATGCACAGCGGAAACATACGTGTGCTGGGGCACGATCTGGCGCAGGGGCGTTTGCCCATACTCCGGCATACAGGTGCGCTTATTGAATCGCCGGCGTTTTATGCGCGGCTTACGGCGGTGGAAAACCTGCGTGTGCTGCAACAATGGCGAGGTGTGCCGCAAAGCCGCATTACCCATGTGCTTGAGCTTACCGGGCTGGCCGATACGGGCAACAAAAAACTTTCGCAGTTTTCGCTGGGCATGAAACAACGGCTTGGCATTGCGGCGGCTTTGCTGCATAGTCCGCAGTTGCTAATTTTAGACGAGCCCACCAACGGACTCGACCCCGGCGGCATGATTGCCCTGCGCGAACTGCTTTTGCGTTTAAACCGCGAGCAGGGCATTACGCTCATCGTATCAAGTCATTTGCTGGGCGAGATTGAAAAATTAGCCACCCACGCCGGTGTGCTGCACCAGGGGCGTTTGCTTTTTCAGGGGCCGGTGAGCGAACTTCAGCAACGCCGCATACAACAGGCCACCGCCGAAACCAGCAGCAACGAACAGGCCCTGCGCATAGCCGTAAACGCAGGTTTCGATGCCACATTGCAGGGCGGAATCATTCACATTAATTCGTGCAGCCGACAGCAATTGGCTTTGCTTAATGCGCAGTTTCATGCCGCTGGGCTTGAGGTGTATCACCTCTCGGCAGCAGCAGGCGATCTCGAATCGGTATTTCTTCAACTCACCCATTCACAAGTATGAAACCTTTTTTCATCCGCCTGCTTTTTGCCGAGTGGCTTAAACTGAGCCGCAGTGCGGCCTTGTGGCTTACGCTGGCCGGTGCGGCAATTATTCCGGTCATAAAAATGATCGAAGCTTTTGTGCGCCCCGAAAACTTTGCACAACACACCGCACACCCCGCATTCTGGCCTGCGTATTACAATGAATGCTGGCAGTTTATGAGCATGTTTCTGCTTCCGCTCGGCATTATACTCATTGTATGCATGATGTTTCAAACCGAACACAGTCACGGCGGCTGGCGACAAATGCACTGGCAGCCTGTGCCGGAGGCCGCACTGTTTCTGGGCAAACTGGGCATGGTGGTTTTGCTTTCCCTTATTTTCTGGGTGGTGTTTACGGCCGGAATATGGATCAGTGCCATGCTTCCGGCTGCACTCATGGGCGGGGCGGGTTTTCCGCAGGGTAGTTTGTTTACCGGCAGTTATTTCGTGCGCAGTGCTTTGCTTATGCTGGCTGCATGGCCGGTAATATCGCTGCAATTTGTGCTGGGCATGATGCTGCGCAATTTTTTGTTGCCCGCTGGCATTGGTATTGCGCTGTTTGTGTCGGCGCTCATTGCCATACAATGGCAGTACGGGGCCTTCCTGCCCTACACCTGGCCTGCGCTGGAGTTTATACAGCAAAAAGTAAATGCGGCAAAGTATTACCACCTGCACTGGCTGCCTTACGCCTACTCGGCTTTGTTTCTGGCCGCAGGCTATGTATGGTATCGTTATCGTGCAATTAAAGATTAAATTCGGACACTCATGCGCAAAACGGTTGTCATACTTCTGCACGCAGGCTACTGGATTATGTTCCTCTTGCTGCTCACGCTCATGCTGGGCATGTTGCTACCTGCCTTTACCGAAATGCGCGAGCCAGGCGAACACGATCTTTCGAAAATTGCACAGCAGTGGTTTACGCTCATGACCGGGATGATGATTGTACCCGGTGTGCTGAGTTTTTATGTGAACTATTTCTGGGTATTCAACCGCACCGTGAAGCCGCGTAAATGGTGGCTCATGATTGCCGCCAAACTTTGCATTGCCATTGTGTGCGGACTTACAGGAATTGGGGTAATGTGGCTGTTGCAGATAGAATTGCTGCACAATCAGGATATCTGGGGGCTGCTGTTTATTATATTTCTCATTTCGTTTGAGGCGTTCATCAACGGAATTATCGGTTTGGTAATGCGCGGTTTCATTGGCTGGTTTGAGGAAAATAAACGCAACGAGGAACAGCAGCGGCAGAATACCGAAATGGAACTGGCGCTGATTCGTTCGCAGCTTAATCCGCATTTTCTGTTTAACACCATCAACAACATCGACGTGCTCATAGCCAAAGATCCCGTCACGGCTTCGGCCTATCTCAACCGGCTTTCGGGCATTTTGCGTTATTTGCTTTACGAGTCGCCGCAGGCACTTACACCGCTCGATCACGAGTTGAAGCAATTAGACGATTACATTGCCCTTCAGCGCATCCGTTCGGTAAATCCCGATTTTATCCGTTGCACGGTAAACGGACAAACCGCCGGTCTGCGCATTGCGCCAATGGTGCTGCTGCCTTTTGTGGAAAATGCGTTTAAGTATGCCACCAACAAAAAGCAAAGCGAAGCCGTAAGCATACAAATTTCCATACACAACGAAGTGCTCGAATTCCGTTGCAGCAATTATTTCGACGCCTCACACACCGGCGAAAGCAGCGGCGGGCTGGGCAACAAACTCATACACCGCCGTCTCGAACTCCTTTACCCCGGCACGCACCAACTACGCATTACGCCCGAAAGCGGGCACTATGTGGTACATTTAACCCTCACACTGAGCCGCGCATGAAATGTATAATTGTGGAAGACGAGCCTCTGGCGCTTGAACGCACAAAAGAATATGTGCAAAAACTCCCGTGGCTGCAACTCACCGCCGCGTTCGACAATAGCTTAGATGCGCTCGAATACCTGCGCGGACACAGTGTCGATCTGTTGTTCCTCGATATACAGATGGACGAGCTCACCGGCATTCAGTTGCTCGAATCGGTGGACATTCAGGCGCAGGTAATTATCACCAGTGCATACAGCGAATACGCGCTCAAAGGCTACGAGCTGCGTGTGACTGATTACCTGCTCAAGCCGTTCACCTTTGCGCGTTTCGTGCAGGCCACCGAGCGCGCCCGCGAAAACGCCACACGCCAGAGCGCACCCGAAAAGCAGTTCATCTTTGTAAAGACCGAATACCGTCTCGAAAAAATAATGCTCGACGAACTGCTTTACATCGAAGGCATGCGCGATTACCGGCGCATACACACCACACGCGGCCGCATCATGACGCTGCAAACCTTCGGCGAACTGGAGCAGGAAATTCCCGCGCACATTGCGCTGCGGGTGCATAAGTCGTACATGGTGGCGCTTGCCCGCATCGACTCGGTAGAGCGCGAACGCATACGTATTGGTGAGGTGCTGATTCCGGTGTCGGATACTTACCGCGAGGCGTTTTGGGGGGCAATTGGGGGGAAGTAATTCGCTGCCGGGTTCAACCATTCATAATAAAAAAACAAGACCGGCATTGCGGGTAAAAGCCGTGTGCCCAGCTCTTTCGTGCCTTTTATTCATCAAAAAAATTTAAAATGAACTTCCTTATCCGCTTCAGTCTCACCGCCCTGCTCGTAACCTGGGCCCTGCTTCCTTACTTCGAAAACTCACACCACAAAAACGTGCCCGGCGAAATTCTGCAAATTGGCATGGTGTGGAGTATCCTCATTGTGGCTGCATTTTTTGTCATGGTAGCCTTCTACTGCCGTACCCTTCAAAAATGCCTGAGTCTCATTAAACCCGAAAACCGGAAGGCCAGTCCGAAATCGGTGTGGTATATGTTTGCCCTGCCGTTCAATTTCGTAGAAGATTTTTTTATTGTGATTCATCTGGCCCATTCGCTGGAAGAAGAAAAAAAGACCAATGGTGCGTTGAAAGAGGTGAATGATTTTGGACTGGTTTCGGGTATTGGCTGGTGTGTGGCGCAGGTGTTATCGTTTGTGCCGGGTGTGGTGGGGCAAATTGCCGGATTGCTGGGCATGGTGCTGGTGGTGTATCATTGGGTGATTATTCTCAGAATAAACAGGCGGTTAAGGATAAATTGATCCGGATAATTTTCTCCCTTATTATTTGGTATTGAACCTTCTCTATGCTATTATTGAGGGTCGAAAGATTTGAATTTCTAAGAGCTTCAATAAAATTTATGACTCCAACAGAAAAGTTGAAATCAATTTTATCCCGACAATATATTTCAGAAGATGGTGATAACTATCAGGTTGAACTCATGCCGGGGTTAACTGCTCCACAAATCAACGAGTTATCCCAAAAATGTCCGTCCGGACACATACCTGATGAGATTAAAGAACTTCTGGAATTTACACGAGGATTTGAATTCTCCGGATTAGATGAAGTTACATTTGACGGTATCGGAGAATTTGGATTTGAAGAATTATTCCCAAACTCCGTGCAACTGGCAGGTGATGGATATGGGAATTTCTGGATTATAGATATTGATAAAAAGGGAAATTGGGGTAATGTGTATTATGTCTGTCACGATCCCGCGGTTGTGGTTAAACATTCAGAAAATCTAACTCAGTTTATTGAACATATTGACGAGTTTGGGAAATACGGGGATCAGTCTAATCTGAATATGATTCACGAAAAAGTGATCACGAATATTTGGAATAATGATAATGGGTTTATTGATGTGGAGACAGCAAGAAAATCTGACGACTCCACACTCAAAGAATTTTCCCAGACCCTTCCCGACAATTTTTTTGTGGCTGATTTAAGAAACAAGCCTATTCAATCTGGTTTTGCCTGGGGAAAATTCGGAACAACTGAAGGATTAATCATAAGACACGAAACAGAATTAATATGGGGTATTGAAAAACCTTTGAAAAAGGGGTTTTTATCAAAAATATTTGGCAGATAATTTCTGCCTGATTGCCGGGCATGGTGCTGGTGGTGTATCATTAGGTGTGTATAGTGAAGTTAAACAAGTTGTTAAGGGGAGTTTGACTCCGAAAAAAAGTCATTGAATTTAATCTTTGTATATTGCCGATGTATTGCACACTACACTAACCTTCATCAGAAATAAATCTTTACAGTACCCCGAAAATGAGCTTCCTCAAAAACCTTTTCACAGGAAAAAACCAGCCCGACAAAACCAACTCATTTAAGGCCGGCGACATTTTTTATACAAAAAATGATTCGAAATTTTCACTCTACAAACTTCTTGTGCATGATGTGGAGTTTGACTGTTACCATGTATTAGTCTATATGCCTGTGGACCGCTTACCAGATACCACACAGGTAAACGGGCTGAAAGTTATGGTATATCATTCGCCATTTGCCACATCGGCATTCAGTGATGCTGTTTTGCTGGTAAACACCGGTGTAAAATCGAATGACTTAATCGGCTACCACGAATATTTGCGTCAGACACAGGCTCCCGAATACTATGTGCCATTGGCCAACAAGTACTATCAAACGGCCTACGAACTTACCAACGAAAAAAAATATCACGAAGCCATTGACGAGTATTCAAAAGCAGTAGATCTTTTCCACGCATTTTATGAAGCGATAGACAACCGCGCATTTTGTAAAATGGATTTGGGGCTTTGGAATGAGGCCATTGAAGATTTCAAACTCTCGCTGCTGGAGAATCCCGGCACTGTTTTGGCTGAGTTTTCGATTGGCGAATGCTATTTCAAAATGCGCGATTATGAAAACGCCAGAAAGCAATTCGAAAAAGCACATCAGATTGATCCTGATGATCCGCTGCCGATAAAATTTCTTGCCAAAGTAAATGAGTTGTTGGGGCGCTAACTTCAATAATCCATCAAGGTTTATTCACCAGATATTCAAGTACAGAATAATAGCGGCGCAGGCAATTATTTATCTCGTATGAAAAAATTCTCGTTAAAAAAGACCAACGGACACACCCTCGAACAAATACATGCCGAAATTAACGCAGGGGGTAAATTTGTCACTTATGGTTATTGCATTTCTGTTGTAGCTTTTACTTACCGGCTTATTTCCTCGCCACACTTCATAAAAGCCGGTGAAACCAATTCGAAATACCGATCCAAGTATAATTTGCTTTCGTTAATTTTTGGCTGGTGGGGATTTCCCTGGGGGCCGATACATACCATAGAAATGGTACGGGTAAATATGAAAACAGGCGGTGTGGATATTACAGATGAAATTATGGAAAAAGATAAATTTCCAGCATCAAAATAGCAACCAGACAGAAGTGCTTGCGCTTGATCTAACCATTGAATACGCCCCGGAAGAACTCATCAGCTAGTATTTTTCTGCCGGCAGATATTCGCTTTTGTATCGCATTTATTCAATCAGAGACCATAAACATCATTTCTGGTATCTATTTTTGAGTATGCAAAATGGATATTGGGTTTCGATAACCCTGGCACTCACCTTTTTCTCCTGCAATTCTCTATATCAGAGAAATAACACTTCTGATAAACAAATTTCCGGTAACCCGCAATATAAATCAGAAAGTTTAACTCAGGCACTTTCCTATATCAACTCTGGAGATACTATCAAGAGACTGAAAACGGATGATTATCCGGTAACTGAAGATATGATAAACGCCGTGAGAGTGAATAATTCTGACCGGGTTTTCTTCAAGAATGATTCACTGCAACAATGCCTCATCTTTGATATGTACACCGATGGACATCGGCTGGCGATTTACCATTTCAATTCTGCCGAAATTCCATATCAGCTAATTGAAATTATTGAACTCTACGATGAGCAAGGAAATCCGATTCCCAACGACAAGAAATTACCTGAATTAAACAGATTAATTAAAAAATCTTTTCCCCTGCCTGAATCATACTTCACTTCCCACAAAGGATTAAAAATTGGCTGTTCCAAAGAAAATGCAACCACTATCTACGGTTTACCTGATAAAAAATTAATAGAAAATGCTACTGAAAAATATGAATGGGCTTATACAGGCGACATACTGTACGATGGAAAAACAGATTTAAAAGGTAAACCGCTCGCACTGCATAGTTACGGTCACAAAGTAACCATGTTGTTCAAAAACAATACACTGACCGGGTATATTCTGCACAATGATATTCCCTGAAAAGGTTTCACCAGACAGGTAATCCATGCTTTGTTATTCTCTATCCCTCTAGCTCAGAAAAACCGTTCTCGCTCTCGCTCTCACTCTCGCTCTCATTCTCATTCTCATTCTCGCTCTCACTCTCACTCTCATTCTCACTCTCATTCTCACTCTCACTCTCATTCTCGCTCTCATTCTCGCTCTGAAAATGCCCTTGGGCGCGATGCCTCGCGCCCCTACGGGAATTTCTTCGCTCTCATTCTCGGACTCACTCTAATTCTCGCTTTCATTCTCCTTCTCGCTCTCATTCTCACTCTCGCTATCCTTCTCGCTCTCACTCTCATTCTCACTCTGAGTAACCACCAACCCATCAAACCCAATAAACACATTCCCCGGCAATTCCCCCTGCACTTCCTCATGCAACCCCATCTGATGCGAAATATGCGTAAAATAAGCCTTCTCCGGCCGTAAATCACGCACCACATCAAGAGCTTCATTAAGCGTAAAATGCGAAATGTGCTTCTCCCGCCGCAGGGCGTTAAGCACAAGTACCTTGCAGCCGCGTATTTTCCGGCGTTCCTCCTCCTCTATCCGGTTGGCATCGGTGATATACACAAAATCGCCTACGCGGAAGCCGAATACCTGAAGCTGGTGGTGAAATACTTCTACCGGCAAAAACTCCACACCCTGCACATCGAAAGGCGCATTGCCAAAACTCACCAGCTCAATTTGGGGAATGCCGGGATATTTCGGCTCCTCGAAAATGTAGGCAAACTCGCGGCGAATGGCCTGCTGTACGCGGGGCGTGGCATACACGGGCATTACCATTTCGTTGAGGAAATTGTAGGCGCGTACTTCGTCGAGGCCGGCCAGATGGTCTTTGTGCTCGTGGGTAAATACCACGGCATCCAACGTGCGCACATCGTGACGAAGCATTTGCTGGCGAAAATCGGGGCCGGTGTCTATGACTATGGTTTTGCCCTGCGTTTCGAGCAGTATGGAGGTGCGTAAACGCTTATCGCGCGGGTCGGACGACTGGCAAACGGGACAGGGGCATCCGATAATTGGAACGCCCATGGAAGTGCCGGTGCCGAGGAATGTGATGCGCAAAATGAAGCCGTGTTTCGGGTCGAAGCCAAAGTTAAGGGCTTCATTCGTTCGTGCTTCAGTTTGTGTGCATGATAATCGTACATTTAACTCAGCCGGAAATTCATTCACCGGCACACCACATTATGAATATCCGCTTCATGGGCGCAGCCCGCACCGTTACCGGAAGCCGCCACCTGCTCACGGTAAACAACCATCAGATACTGCTCGACTGCGGCCTCTTTCAGGGCAAAAACGAAGGCGGGGGCGACCGCAACAAGCATTTCGGCTTCGATCCGCACCAGATACACTGTGTCATCCTCTCGCACGCCCATATCGACCACAGCGGAATGTTGCCGCGCATGGTACGCGAAGGATTCAGAGGTAAAGTATATGCCACGCCGGCCACGGTTGACCTTTGCGAAATTATGCTGCTCGACAGCGCCCGCATACAGGAAAACGATGTGCGCTACGTAAACAAACGCCGTCGCAGTCACGGCCAGAAACTCGTGGAGCCGCTTTACGACGAAGACGACGTGCGCGAACTCATGCGCCTGATGGTGAAAATTCCCTACAACACCGATTGGACCGTGAGCCGCGGCGTAAATTTCCGCTTTACCGATGCCGGCCACATTTTGGGCAGCGCCGCCGTAAATTTAACCCTCACCGAAAACGAACGTACCGTTAAACTCGGCTTCACCGGCGATGTGGGCCGCTTCCACGACCTCATTCTCCGCGAGCCGCAGCCCTTTCCGCAGGCCGATGTGCTGCTCTGCGAATCGACCTACGGCAACCGCCTCCACGACTCTACCGAAGACTCGGCCGTGCAACTGCTCGATGTGGTGCGCAAAACCTGTGTCGAGAAAAAAGGCCGTTTGCTCATTCCCAGCTTCAGCCTCGGGCGCACACAGGAAATTGTGTACACCCTCGACCGCATGAAAAACGCCAACCTGCTGCCACCCATTCCGGTGTATGTGGACAGTCCGCTCTCGGTAAACGCCACCGAAATCATGCGCAAGCACCCTGAGAATTTCAACGAAGACATTCTCAAATACATGGAAACCGACCCCGACCCGTTTGGCTTCAACGGTCTCGAATACGTGCAGGAAAAAGAAGCTTCGCAGGCACTCAACAACGAAGAACGGCCCTGCATCATTATTTCCGCTTCGGGCATGTTGGAGGCGGGACGCATCAAGCACCACGTAAAACACAGCATCGGCGATGCCCGCAACACGATACTCATTGTGGGCTATTGCTCGCCGGGCACGCTGGGAGCGGCTTTGCTGGGCGGCGCCAAAGAAGTACACATTTTCGGCGAGCCGCATCAGGTAAAAGCCGAAGTGGTACGCATAGGCTCGTACAGCGCCCACGCCGACCGCAACGAGCTGCTGGCTTTCATAAAATGCCAGGACCCGAAGCAGGTAAAAAATGTGTATCTCGTACACGGCGAAACCGAAGCACAGACGGAGTTTGCAGAGTACCTGCACAAAGAAGGTTTTGCAAACGTGTATGCGCCTGAGTTTGGCGAAAAGATTGAATTGTAACACCAATTAATCACTTCCGCGCCG
The DNA here is from genome assembly GCA_025454955.1 of Bacteroidia bacterium. Lineage (GTDB taxonomy): Bacteria > Bacteroidota > Bacteroidia > Palsa-965 > Palsa-965. The sequence continues at coordinate 17,529 of JALONL010000026.1, forward strand.
CCACCAGCGAGGCAATATCTTTTACCGTTTGTGTGGGCGAATTGCAATCGCAGTTGCTGAAACCGAGCACGTAAATGTCTTTGCCGGGAATATACACACCCATTGATTTATAGCCGAAAATGCTGCCCCCGTGTTCGCGCGCGGGAACGGAGTTCAGCTCAATCATGCGCCAGCCGTAGCCGTAGTTCGATTCCTCGCCGCTGTTGAGTTTGTATTTGCTGAATGCCTTGGCACTGGTTTCGGGCTTGAGCAGCAGGTGGGTGTTGAGCGCATTCTGCCATTTCAGCATGTCTTCGGCGGTTGACATTAATGCACCGGAAGCAAAGGGAATGGAATAACTGATGGAGGTTTTATTTACGTAACCCGTTTCTTTTTCCTGATAACCGTAGGCGCGGTTTTTCACAATCATCCGGTCGGTGGCGTAGCCCGAATGAGTCATTCCTGCCTTGTCGAAAATGTTTTTCTGAATAAAATCCCTGTAGCTCATTTCCGAAACCTTTTCGATAATGTAGCCCAGCAATACATAACCCGAATTGTTGTAATCGTATTTTTCGCCGGGCTGAAAATCGACAGGTTCGTTTTTAAACACATCAACCAGTTCGGCAGGAGTCATTTCCTTGCGCGAAATTTCGCTGAGGATTTTCATTTTCGTGAAATCCTTTATTCCCGAAGTATGGGTGAGCAAATGATGCAGTTTAATTTTATCGCCCGAAGGATAATCGGGAATAAACTTCGACACCTGATCGTTTACCAATAATTTCCCCTGCTCTTCGAGCATAAGCACAGCCACGGCCGTAAACTGTTTGGTCATTGAACCAATCTGAAAAACCTTATCGGTGGTCATGTCCACCTCAAGTTCGATATTGGCTTTGCCGAAGGCTTTCAGGTAAACCGGTTTACCATGCTGCGCCACAAGAAACACACCGCCGGGCCCTGTTTTATCGTTGAATTCTTTGGCAATCAATGCGTCAATTTCGGAATCAGATGCGGTGCCTTTTGTGTGCTGCACCGGTTTGCAGGTTACAAAAAGCAGAAGCAGCGAAAAACAGGCTATTCTTAGTGTGGAAATCATACTCAGTGTGCGTTTGGCAGGTGAAAAAAACCAACCCGGAACATGACTTTCCAGGTTGGCAAAGAAAACTATCAGACGCGATAATAGAGTATTTGTTACAGCTAAATGTGACTAATAATTGCTTTTATTTCTGCTAATGATTAGATGTGTAGGTGGTTAAAATTTCACCCCAAAATTTAGCGTCCCTACATAAATCGGAGCTTCTCCATCAAAATTCCGAATCGGATGCGGGTTAGTTTGTGCCGCCAGGTAGTAAAAACCATGCTGTGAGCTGATGTACGGGCTGATTCTGAGTTTATCCCGTTTTTCTTTTTTAATAAATTCCCAACGATAACCGGCCAATAAACCTAATTCATAATCCCAGCTTGAATAATTTTTTCCGTCAATGACATTATTTCTGTTGTATCCCGGTCCGAATGCCTGATACACTTCGGCATGTAAACCCTTCCAGAAAAACTGCCGGTATCCGAATGTGAGGGCATAATTGGCAAAATCGCCTTCATCTTCACGGAACTCAAAAGGTCTTATGTGAAAACCGATATATGCGTCGCCCGCAAAATCCTTTTTGCGGTACGTTTCAAACGTAACCTGACCTTTATAGATATTTCCCGGGAAAATGGGCCAAAGTAAATTCACCTCAGCTCCCCACTTTTTTATGGCCGGAGAATCTGTCTGGGCATGTATTGTTGAAGTAACGATCAACACGATGGCGATCAATAGTCCTGCTTTTTTCATTGAACCATTATTGTTTGTGAATGATGGCGCAAAGTTGAGCTACAGACCAGCGAAAATTCGTTGACTCTGATCAAGAAATAAAATGAGTGCTATGAAAATCTTAATCGGCTTGTTTACGTGCCCGGATACGGCTTAATGTTTCGGGCTTTACTCCAAGATAAGAGGCCAGCATATACTGGGGTACGTCTTGAAGCAGTCGCGAATTACGGTTAAGTAACTCCTTGTATCGTTCTTCGGGTGTGCTGTATAAAAATGAGTCGAGCCGTTTGGTAACCACCAGATAAAGGTTTTCGGCGATCAGCCTGCCGAGACGTTCAATGCTTTTATATTCATTATAAAGTGCGTTCAGTTCGTTTCGGTGTATTTTATAAATTACAGAATCGCTCATCGACTCTATATAATGTTCAGAAGGTTGCCGGGTAAGAAAACTTCTGTAGTTTGACACAAAATCGCCGGGAAAAAAGAATGCCGTTATTTTCTCTTCTCCTTCCTGCAGGTAGTAAAACCTGAATAATCCTTCGCCTACGAATGCTATAAAGTCACACTCTTCACCTTGCTGAAGCAGAAATTGTTTTTTCGTACATGTTTCTTTTCTTATTGCTGATGAAAAAGCATTCCATTCCGTATCTGTCAGTACGATAAATTTGGAAAAGTAATTTCTGATCTGCTCCATACAGCGGTTTTCGGGAATTCAACTTACCTATGGTTCAAATTTACTTATTACAGGTTTCGGACAATCGGCATTTTTTCATCACTTTCCGGCGCACTGAGTGGTGCAAGTCCGGGAAAGGGCTGTTTTTACTATAAAATACTCTTCCGGGCATATTTCGGGCCGTAACAACGCAGGTAACCCGAAATTGGCTAAAACTTGTAACTTTGCAACTTAAAATAGCCTTAAACACCAGTTCATACCCGATATGAGAGACCTGTTCGACAAGATCAGAGAGAATCGCGGCCCGCTCGGCAAACATGCCAAAGAGTCGCATGGTTATTTCACCTTCCCCAAGCTCGAGGGCGACATCAGCAACCGCATGATTTTCCGCGGCAAGGAGCGTTTGGTTTGGAGCCTGAACAACTACCTCGGCCTGGCCAACCACCCCGAAGTGCGCAAGGCCGATGCCGACGCCGCTGCCCAGTACGGCTTTGCCCAGCCTATGGGAGCCCGCATGATGTCGGGCAACTCCAACTTCCACGAACAACTGGAAGCCGGTCTTTCCGAACTGGTTAAAAAGGAAGATACCATCCTTTGCAACTTCGGCTATCAGGCCATGGTGTCGGCCATCGACTGTTTGGTTGACCGCCACGACGTGATTGTGTATGATGCCGAGTCGCACGCATGCATTATCGACGGTGTGCGCCTGCACATGGGCAAGCGTTTTGTGTATCCGCACAACGACATTGCCAACCTCGAAAAGCAGCTTGAGCGCGCCACCAAATTAGTGGAAGGCACCAACGGCTCCATCCTCGTGCTTACCGAAGGCGTGTTTGGCATGAGCGGCAACCAGGGCAAGCTGAAAGAGATTGTGGAACTGAAAAAGAAATTCACCTTCCGCCTGTTTGTGGACGATGCACACGGCTGCGGCACAATGGGCCCCACAGGCGGCGGCACCGGCGAAGCACAGGGCTGCCAGGACGGAATTGATATTTACTTTGGCACCTTTGCCAAGTCGTTTGCGCTCATTGGCGGCTACATTTCATCTACCGAAGACGTGGTAGAATACCTGCGCTACAACATGCGTTCGCAGATTTTCGCCAAATCGCTGCCCCTGCCGCTGGTGGTGGGCCTGCTCAAGCGTCTGGAACTCATGAACAAGCACCCCGAACTGCGCCAACAGCTCTGGAATGTAACCAACGCCCTGCAAAGCGGCCTGCGCGAAGCCGGTTTCAACATCGGCACCACTTCGTCGCCCGTTACGCCGGTGTATCTGAACGGCTCCATTCCCGAAGCCACCAACCTCATCCTCGACCTGCGCGAAAACTACAACATCTTCTGTTCGATGGTGGTGTATCCGGTAATTCCGAAAGGCCAGATCATTCTGCGCCTCATTCCCACCGCCGTACACACCCTCGACGATGTGAAATACACAGTTGATGCGTTCTCGGCGATCCGCAACAAACTTGTTTCGGGCCAGTACCAGAGCGAGAAAATTGCCGCATTTTAATTTTTTCACACACACGCACACACAGGCTGCCCGTAAAAAGGCAGCCTGTTGTTTTTTGCCGAAGGCTGCGGAAAGTTTTCTCCGGCAAAGCCGGATAAACTTTCCGCATACCTGAAACAAGTCTGTGACTTGTTTCCCCAAAAAAATCGCCGGAAAAAATAAAGGTTAACAAACCCGTCAAACCATTACCATTTCATTATCTCCCCTTCACAATTTTTACAACTCACTGTTGCCGCTAAATGCGTATCTTCACCGGAATTTTGTGCAGTATTACTGCGATTATCTCTTAACCTAATCAATGGCTACTTTTTACGAATTTGATCTGAACGACGCGGTGCTCGACGGCATTGAAGCGATGGGCTACGAACAGGCCACGCCAATTCAGGAACTCACCATCCCGATCACCCTCAGCGGGCGCGATCTTATTGCCTGCGCCCAAACCGGCACCGGCAAAACCGCCGCCTACCTTTTGCCCACGCTTCACCGCATACTCGAACAGCCGCAGCACAGCAAAATACACACCCTCATTGTGTCGCCCACCCGCGAACTGGCTTTGCAGATTGACAATGCCCTTACCGGCTTTGCCTACTTTGCCAACGTAAGCAGCATAGCCGTATATGGCGGTGGCTCGGGCGAAAGTTTCGACCGCGAGAAAAAAGCCCTGCAAACCGGCACCGACATTATTGTGGCCACACCCGGCCGCCTGCTGGCCCACCTCAACCTGGGCTATGTGGATTTCAGCAGCATAAAAACCCTCATCCTCGACGAGGCCGACCGCATGCTCGACATGGGCTTTTACGACGACATTATGCGCATCGTATCGCACCTGCCCAAAGAGCGGCAAACACTCATGTTTTCGGCCACCATGCCTCCGCGCATACGCCAGCTTGCCGCGCAAATTCTGCATAATCCCGAGCAGGTAAACATTGCCATCTCCAAACCCGCCGAAGGCATCAAACAAATTGCCTACTGCACCTACAACACCCAGAAACTGCCCCTGCTCGAACATATTTTGCAGTCGCAGGATTTGCTGAGCGTAATTGTGTTTTCGTCCACCAAGCAGAACGTGAAAAACATGGAGCGCGAGCTGAAAAAGCTCGGTCTTTCGGTGGCCGCCATTCACAGCGACCTGGAGCAGAACGAACGCGAAGAAACCCTGCGCCTTTTCCGCAACCGCGAAATACGCATTATTGTAGCCACCGACGTGCTCTCGCGCGGTATCGACATTGAAAACATAAGCATGGTGGTGAACTACGACGTGCCCGGCGACGGTGCCGACTATGTTCACCGCGTAGGCCGCACCGCCCGTGCCGAATCGACCGGGCAGGCTGTTACGTTTATCAATCCCGAAGACATGCGCCGTTTCGGAGCCATCGAACAACTCATTGGCTACGAAGTGGAAAAAGGCACAATGCCCGAAGAATTGGGCGAAGCACCGCCCTACACACCCGGCAAATCGGCCCCGCGCGGCGACCGTGGCGGAAAAGGCGGCAGCCGAGGCGGAAAGCCCCAGGGCAACCGAAACCGCAACCGCGACGGCAAAAACCGAAGCGAACACAAAAACCGCGGCGAGGCCAAACCTCCCCGCACCCACGAAGCACAGCCCGCAAACCCGCAGCCGCAGGGCGAAAACACACAGGCCGGTGCCGAAAAGAAAAAACGAAAAAAACGCCGCCGCAAACCCGGCAACGAAAACCGCCAGGCCGCCCCTTCGCCTGCTCCGGTAAGCTAGTTACAGTAATCCCTATTGCAATATAACATCATGAACAAAGGACTAAAAATCGGTCTCATTGCCGGCGGCAGCGTAATGCTGCTTGGTGCGGCTGCTTTATTTATCTGGCTCAAATTCGGCAAAACCGACGCCCATTTGCGCCTCATCCCAAAAGAAGCCACCACGGTTGCCATTATCAATGTGCGCAACCTGTTTACCAAAGCCGACCCGAAAAAACTCATGCTCCTGCCCGTGTTCCAGAAATCAATGAACACCGGAAGCATGAGCCCTGAAATGAAAAAACTCATGCAGGATCCCACCGACCTCGGTGCCGATATTACGCAGAACATTGCAGGCTTTATAAACCAGCGCGACGGTGTTACCACCTCCGGATTAGTATTTAAAATAAACGACGGCGGGCGCTTTGCCTCGGCCATTTCGAAAATTGGCGGATATACCCGCCCCAACAAAGTAGACGGAACCTGGTACATTCCCATAGAAAGCTACGTGGGCCTTTGCTGGAACGACGAAGCGGGCGTACTGTTTATCGGCAATGCACTCATTGACGAAAGCAACCAGCAGCAGGCCGAGCGTTTGCTGCACCAGCCGGAGGAATATTCCATACTCGACAACCCGAACTACAAGGCTTTTGCCGCGCAGGATTTCGACATTGGCCTGATGGTGGACAATAACGTGGTGCAGCGCAATGCGGGCGATAATTCGTGGATGGATATGTACAATATGTTTGGCTCGCCCACGGGATGGAGCGATGTATTGATAAATTTTGAAGAATCCACGGTTGACATTCGCTCTACCGTGCATCAGGGCGATGTACAAACCAGCGTGCTGCGCTCCTCAGGACCCGAAGCCAATCACCTGCAGGCACTGGCCGATAAAAACCCGATTGGTTTCCTGAGTGCGGCACTCGACCTGAAAGCATTGCTCACACAGCTTCGCGCCGATGCCAATATGAAACGCAATCTCGAGTCGATTGAAGACGAGTTGGGAATGCCCATGGAAGACCTGCTGCGCAGTTTCAGCGGCGATATGTCGCTTGCACTTACCGACTACCGCAACATTATGGATGAAGATCCGCTGCTGAAAGCCAAAATGGAAGCCATGCGCAAAACGTATCTGGAATTCAACAGCCGTTTCGACGGTTTCGAAAGTGATGAAGAATTTGAATATCCTTCGGTGCTGGAAGTGCCGGTATTTGTGCTGAATCTGGGAATAAAAGACACCGTGATCCCGTCGAAACTGGTGCGCGAAGAGTTCCGTATGCAGCGCACAGATGAAGGTTTTTACAGCGGTGCATCGGGCATGGGAGCCAATGTGTATGTGGCCATGAAAGGTTCGCACATGATTGTAACCAACAGTTACGGCACCGCCGCCGAACTTATGCGCAACGGAAAACTGCAGGGCAAACCGGCTGCCGATGTGGACGTAAAAGGCCCGCTTACCGGCCGCTTTGAACTCACGCCCGAAAAAATGCCGGTATCGTTTACCGAAATGCTCAAGAAAGATATGGGCAATGCCAGCTACATGCGCATGACCCGTATTTCCAAACCACTGCAATACATCAGTCTGAGCGGCGAAGGCAACACCAATGTGCTTAAACTGCATGTGGCCCCCGGCGATGGCGGCAACACACTCTACCGCCTGCTGGTACACGCTGCCGAGGTGGCGAATACATTATAACGAATTATGCAGATTACGCTCAGCCAGGTTCTCCCCCGCCCCCTTGCCGACTCGCCTTTGGTACAGGGCAGCGTGTGGAAATCGGAATGCACCATAAACAGCAGCGAAAGTTTGTTCGTGCAGGCCCCCTCGGGCACAGGCAAAACCACACTGGTGTCGTTGCTCTACGGCCTGCGCAGCGATTACGAAGGCACGATAAGCATTGACGGTACCGACATACGCCGCATTTCGCTCAACGGCTGGGCCGAACTTCGCCGCCTCAAAATTTCGGCGGTGTTTCAGGATCTAAGGCTTTTCGGGCAGCTAACGGCGCTCGAAAACATTCACCTCAAAAACAACCTCACCGGCGCACTCACACCCGACGAAATTGCCGGTATGGCTAAGGCGCTGGGCGTAGATCATCGTCTTAACCAAAGCTGCGGCACACTTTCGCTGGGGCAGCAGCAGCGCATTGCCGTAATACGCGCACTGGCACAGCCGTTTGAACTGCTTCTGCTCGATGAGCCGTTCAGCCATCTCGACGACAACAACGCCGCCATTGCCGCCAATCTCGTTACCGAACACTGCGCCCGACGCAATGCAGGTTTGGTGCTTACCAGTCTGGGCGGTTCGGCTCATTTCAGTTTCACCCGTCAACTCATTATCTGATGCTGCGCCGTCTTCTCTTCCAGCACCGCCAAACAGGTACGCTGATTGTGGCCATAACCGGGGCATTCATTGGCATGTTTCTGCTGCTGGCTGCCTTGCAGTTGTACAGCGATGTGTCGAAAATTTTCGGCAGCGGGCAAAACCTCAACGGCACGCAGTATCTGGTAATCAATAAAAAAGTAAACCTGCTCAACACGCTTTTCGGTGGAAAAAAAGGGTTTGAACAGGCCGATCTTGCCGCCCTCAAAGCCATTGAAGGCGTACAAAATGCCGCGCCGCTTACCACCAGCCGTTTCAAGGTAACGGTAAGCACCGAAGACGGTCAGCAGGGCCTGCCGGGCATGTACAGCCAGATTTTCTTTGAAGCCGTGCCCGACGGATTTATGGATGTAAAAACCAGCGACTGGCGCTGGAAAGAGGGCGACCGCGAAGTGCCCATCATCATTCCCCGCGATTACATCAGACTTTACAACTTCGGCTTTGCCCCCACGCAGGGCCTGCCGCAGCTTACCGAAGAAGTGCTGGGCCTGTTCAGCGTAAATGTAAACGTGAGCGGCCCCAAGGGCTCGGCCACCTTCAAAGGCCGGCTGGTGGGTTTCAGCGACAGGATAAACAGCATTCTTGCCCCGCAGGGATTTATTGATTATGCCAATGCCACTTACTCCGGCATTGCGCCCGGCAGCGAAGTACCCAGCCGCGTAATTGTGGCCTGCGAAGGCCGCGGCATGGGCAAACTGGCCGCCTACTTTGCCGACAATGGCTACGAAACCAACGCCGAAAACCTGCGCAGCGGCCGCCTGCAGGCTGCGCTCAATGTGCTTATGACCATAATTTCGGCCATAGGCATACTCATTGTGCTGCTGGCCCTGCTTAGCTTTTTGCTGTATGCCCAGCTGATGCTCAGCAAATCGTCGTGGGAGCTGCAAACGCTGATACGCATTGGCTACACACCGGCGCAGTTGTGCAAACGCTACATTCTTTTTTACGCCCTGGTGTATGCCGGTGTGCTGGTGCTGGCCCTGCTGTGCGTATGGCTTGGCAAACCCCTGCTGGGCAATTACCTCGCCTCGCAAAGCCCCGATTTACAGCTCGAAGGCGGCATGAGCCTGAACGTGGTGCTGGCCGGTTTTGCCTGCGCGGCCGTGTTTACGGGTGCCAATTTGCTGGCCATCTGGCGCGGATTAGTAAAGCTGGCCCGCAGTTAAAATGCCGTTTCTGGCTTGATTTTTGCACATCTGGCAAGGAATTTGTCCCCTCCAAATTTGCTATATTTACCCGGCAAACCACACGTATGAAACAGCTTCTTACACTTGCATGGCTCGGCATTTCGGCTTTGGCAATGGCCCAGACACCGGCACAAAAACCGGCGCAGAAACCACAAACTTCTGCCACCAAGCCAACAGCCGTTCAAGGCTCGGCCGCAAAACCGGCACAAACGGCCACCAAGCCCGCTCCCGCAAAAACCACTGTACCTCCTGCAAAACAGCTTAACCTGAAAGTGCATGTAAAAGGCGCTTCGGAAGGTAGTGCCGTGCTGGCCAATTATTTCGGCGATAAACAATACATACAGGACAGTGCCAAGGTTGATGCCAACGGTAACATGGTATTTAAAAGCACCGAAAAGCACGATGCCGGCATTTACATTCTCCAGTTTCCCACCGCCGCCGGGCCCAAATATTTCGAAGTAATCCTGCTCGACGGGCAAATGAACTTTTCGCTCGAAACCGATACTGCCGATCTGGTGGGGAAAATGAAAGTAACCGGTTCGAAAGAAAACGAAGTGTTTCAGGAACACAATCTCTATCTCTCCAAAAAATCGAAAGAGATGGAAAAGCTGCAGGTTGAATTGAAAAAGGCCACCGAAGCAAAAGACTCCACCGAAGAAAAGAAAGTGCGCGAAAAAATTACCGCCCTCGACAGCGAAGTAAAATCATACAAGCGCGAATTTTACCAGAAAAAATATCCCGACAGTTTCTTCTCCAAGGTGCTCCGCGCCATGGACGAGCCCGACCTGCTCCCCTACGACAAATGCCCGCGCCTGCCCAACGGCAATATCGACTCGGCCTACAACAACCGCAACTACAAGCAGCACTACTGGGATGGATTTGATTTCAGCGACGGGCGTATGCTGCGCACACCGGTATATCACAACAAACTGAAATTTTACCTCGAAAAAATTACCTCGCCCGAACCCGATTCCATTATCAAAGCCGCACACTGGATTATTGCACAAACCAACGACAGTGATTTGTTTAAATACGCAGTGCATTACGTAACCTACAACTACGAAGTATCGAAGGTAATGGGCTACGATGCTATTTTTGTGAATATGGTGCAAACCTATCACATGAAAAATAAAGTATGGTGGCTGAATGACACTCAGAAAAAGAAAATCATTGAGCGCGCCGAAAAACTTAAATTTACCCTGATCGGTGCCACCGCTGTAGACATAGAATTGCCCGACAGCAACGGGGTATTACGCCGGCTTCATTACGTAAATGCCGATTATACCATTGTTGTTTTCTGGGAGCCCACCTGCGGGCATTGCAAGCATGATTTACCGGTGATAAAAACCTATTACGATTCACTGCGCGCGGCAGGAGTATCGGTAGAGGTGTATGCCATTAATGCCGAGTATGATTCTCTTTCGTGGGAAAAATTTATCCGCGATAATAAACTGACGTGGATTAATGTAATGTCGGCCGATCCGCAGCTGGTAGGCAAATACAAGTATTTTTACGATGTGTACAGTACGCCCACGCTCTACATACTCGACAAGCAGAAGAAAATTTTTGCCAAGCGTCTCGATGCCAAAGGCGTGGAAGCTTTCCTCAACCGCCGCATCAACGACGACCGCAAAAAGGCCAGACAAAACACGCCAAAATAAAACCGCAGCGCCCGCGTTTGCATCTATATGAACCGCATTCTCCTTTTCTTTGCCGCAGTATCGCTGGTATTCTTTGTATCGTGCCGTTCGCGCCGCGACGGGCCTACCAACGAATACAAAAATGCCAAAACGCATACGAGCGAAACCATTCTGAAAGACCATCAGAAGGCGCAGAAACGGGCCGAGCGTGCAGCAAAAAAGCAGGGGAAGAAAACGAAGAAGCGGATGAATAAACGCAATGGCGATTTCTTTAAGAAGTGAGTAGAGCGAAACTTCCGCCACATTTCTCCCGATACCTAATTTTTACCAAAGCCGCTTCAACCTCCTGAAGCCCCAAAATCCGCATTTAACTGATTTCCCCCTAATATAGCTGAAAAAATCGCAGGTCTGCTAAAATGCCTGTTGTTATTGATTTGTAGGGAATTTCAGGCTTTGGGGAAATATCGCAGCACCAAATAACCGGGACTTTTTAAAGGAAAATCCGCAAGGTTGAAAAGGGCAAAAAAAATAGCCGGGGTAAACTATTTGTGTAGTTTTCCCCGGCAAAATCAAAAATTATTCCCGTGTTATCCATCTGCGTAACCCTGCAAAAGTATCGTGCAGGTTCATTAAATCAACTTTCCAACCGTTCGGGCTTTTCTCCCAGTGAAGCATCACCGGTTTGATAAACCGGGCTATAAAGATTTTTAACCGGTAATTATCACGAATAAACGGCGTGTATGTGCTCAACTGTTCTAAAGTATATTCATAAATACATTTAGCCATTGCAGAAACATACAGGAAAACCAAATTTGCGTTCATATCCGAAAACGGCACACGCGACCAGTTAAAATCGTTCAACAGGTCGCGGAAATTGTTTTCAGAATCTCCCCGCTGATCGTAAATAGCGATAACGTCTAAATCAGACATTTCGTAATTGACAGTACCGGGTATTTTCTCAAAGTGATTGGTAATAATACCGCGATACTGATACTCTATTTCATTAGGCTGAATTGATTTGTTATACCTTGAAACGACAAAACGAAATTTGTTATTATCGTTAAACGGGTAAAACTCAACCGATGAAATTTCTTCTGTACGTCCGTGCAGCTCTACGGTTTGCCAAGATGCAATTTTAAAATCGTCTTTCATTTCTTCCGTGTTATGAACGCGGATAAAAAACTTTTTTCCGATTTTTTGCAGGTAGTAAATAATCTCCTTTTGATAACTGGCTGCATCCATTCTGATAGCCCAGGTTTTTATCTGGTGGTTATCAAGACGGGTAAACAAATCTTCTAACGCCTCTTTGATTTTATAGCTTGCCGAAGTGTTGCCGTTTCGTGCTTCAATGTTAACGGGTATTTTACCGATCATTGAAACGGCGGGGCTATATCCTAAAAAACCTTTGTAGGTGTGTTTACAGTCGAACTTTTCAGCCGGTATAGTAGTACCGTCGTAATCAATCATGTACTTTGAATTTGTGTTGAGCAGTCCCAACCGTTTACACAAACTCAGTAAAAGATCATTCAGCAACGGGTTACGGTTAAATTCGTGTTCAATTTGGCTATCAGGGTTTTTAAACCGGTTTACTTCTGTTCCAAAACTGCGAAACACCCGGCTAATCTGATCGGGGGAACACAATTTTGCAACGGGTATTTTATCAAAACTTGCTTTGATGTTTTCGGTTTCAATATCCTGTAAACGTTGAGCGCCGCACAGGTTCGCATATATCCAACCTAAAAATATATCACTGTTTTTATAGGTTGATTGTTTGGGACGTTTTCCTAAATAGGAATCAAAAAGATCGGGGACATTCAGCCGTAACATTTGCTGAATCACTAACCCGATGCCCTGAAAATTTGCTGCATGATTTGCATTATATTTTTTATCGGGTTTCATTGGTAAACGTATTTTTTATTCTTCAAAATCGTTTTTCAGTAGTTGTATCTGGTCGGCATCTTCGGCATAAATAACAATGTTCATAGCCTGTTGCCAGATACGGGAACTTTTGCCGGTTAAACGGTGCTTATCTTCGTTGAGTGAATAGACTTGTGTTAAACCTCTCAGGTCTAAGTTTTGGGCTAATTCGTTGAATTTATCAGGCATTTCGGGGGTATCTGCAAAAGGAGCAAAAACAACGGTATTTACTTTTAAAAACCCTTTCGGGTTTATCAGTTGGTGTTTCCAGTCGCTTCGTTTTTCTGGTAAGAAATGCAGTACTTTAATCAGGTCTGTATTGCTTTCGGTAGTGACGTTAAACTGTTCGGCTATCTCATCAAATGAGCCAACCGTATCGGGTGAAATTAACAGGCTGTTTTGTGTGTTATTTAGTTCTGCGGTGAGTTCAATTATCACCCGTTGCAGGGTAATTTCATCGGCAGCGATCACACCAATTTTAGCACCGTTTACAGGTTTTCCCAAACGTTCACGCCAAACGTTGGAACGAATTGTAACAAGTTCAGGCGGTGATTTTACCGGGTTAATCCGGCCTAACTCTGTTTGTTCGTTTTTTTGCTTCACTTTCCCTAACCCGTCAACGGTTGTTCTATCACGATTTGCCGGTAATGCAAACGGGTGTGTAAGATTATCCAACGCACGAAACAAAAGATTTTCAGCTATTTTTTCCGGTACGGTTTGTTCTCCGTTGAGTTGTTGGGTTAACTCAGCGTATTGCATCAGCCGTTCGTAATATGTGGCGGGAATAGATAGCGTTAATTTTTTAGGTTCTGTTGACATAGTGTAAAGAGTTAAAAAATCACTGCTGCCGAAATTTCCGGCAGCAGTGATATAGCGTTAATTCAGTGCCTTTAATCCAACGGGGGCAAAGGCATTAATTCAGGACGTAGGCCGGTGAAGTACCGGTTTTTTTCAGTCTGCAATTTCCCGTTTTCGATTTTCAGTACAATATCGGGAATGTGTCGCCATTCCTGTTTACCGTGAAAATCGCCGCTTTTCACACTTTGCAGAATGGTAATGAACGCAGTCCCCGGATATTGTTCACGTAATTGCATAATTTCATTTACGCGAAGATTAGCAGCATTAGCAGAATCAAAAAACACAAAATCGTAATGCGCTAAATCCGGGGCTTTATCGAGCGACGGGGTGAAATGGATTAGGTTTATACCCTGTGCATTTACACGCTGAATAACCTGCTTTAGAGATTCCGAACGGTATTGCTCCGAAGAAATATACAACACCTTGCCGATGTTTTCAGCAAGGTATTTGGCAAAGTTGATGCTAAAGGTTGTTTTTCCCTGAAACGGTGCGCCGTAGATCATTAACCAGAAATTGTGTTCCGGGTTTCCTAACAGGCGTTTGTAATAGCCGGTAAAGGGCAAGGTTTCAAACTCCATTTCCGCCATTTGTTTAGCGGTCATTACCTGCGTATTTCTTACTTCAGGAGAAGGGATAAAACCCAATTCTTTTTTTTTTGAATTGTGTTTTAGACTTTTCTTTTTTTTTGATTGTTTGGAATAAGAAACAATACCGGCTAACCCGTTTAGCTGAACCTGCGGTACAAATACCGGTGTACGTTCGTCGATTGCTTTACGCAAGATATTCGCAGCTTTCTGCACATTAGAATAATAGGGATCAGTTGGTTTTATTAACCCGCGTTCGGTGTAAAAATCCAACCGTTCAAGCAGTGTTTTTATTCGTGTGCTTACTTCACGGTACGGGATGCCGGAAACATTTACAAAAGCCTGTAAAAACTTTACGGAGGCACGGACTTTTTGACTGGTGGAAATGGTTTTCAGCCGTTCCACAAGATCGGCAGGGGCTTTAACCTTAACCGTATTTTCAGAAGCACCGTTATAGGCTTTCAGGGCGAACCGTTGTACTGTTTCCAGTTCATCCGCGTAGCGGTCTGTTTTACGAACTTTACGCAAGTGTATTGCCCGTTGCAGTGCTTTAATGAAATTGAGTAACCGGGTGAGCGGAACAGTTTTACCGATCATTGGTTTAAACCGTTTGAGCAGTTTTATTTGTTCGTCGATCATTTCCACCTGTGCCGCTTTCTTTTTCTTCGGGGCTTTTGGTGTTTCGTCTTGTTCTTCTTCTTCTTCCGGTTCTTCGTACTGTTTTTTTACCGGGCGTTTCACTTTTTTAGTGATACGTCCCAGATCGTATTTACCAAAGTTTGAGTACATGAGAAATAGAAATAAAAACGGCCTTGCATGATTGCAAGGCCGTTGAGTGAATAGTAATTGATTTTGCGTTAAACGCAGTTTATCCCGTGTTGGAATGATTTTTTAACTGCGTTTCATAGATTGCCCAGAACGTGGCCAAAGCAGCAGCCGTAGTGCCGGTAGCTGCAATTACCTTTTTGCGTTTCAGTGCGCGTTGAAGTGTCCGTAAATCAATCAGGGTATAAGTAAACTTATTCCCGTACAGTTCACGGTGACGGTGGCACATAGTAATAAATGCCGCGAAATCTTCTGCATTTGCAAACACCTGACAACCGGCAGAATTTCGATCAATTTGTAAGGTTGTGCCGGTTGCTTTTGCGCGGTGTATATTAATACCAAACCATCCGCTAACTTCATTTCCATTATAGAAATCTAATTCCGCGTCGCGGTCGTAATCTCTGATAACGGTTACTTTTCCCCTGCGTTGACAAAGGGCTGTGTATTTTCCCCGGTGCAAATCGAGTGCATATACATCACGATATTGCCCCTGTTTCAAAATTGCCGTTCCTTGTGGTTGTCCGGGTTGACGCAGCCAGTAAGTACCGGGGTCTGTTGTGGCTTTGTAAATATGTAGTTTCCACTGTTGATTTTCCAAGCGATAAAACACACATATTGAATCATCAAAATTATTTGGTACAGTGGAGGGTGAACGTAAACCGACTATGTTTAATTCATACGGACGACTGTAAACGGCATACTCTTTTTTCTGCAACAGTTTAATAAAAACGGTTGCATTTAACTTGCTGTTCTCCATATCGGGAATAGATTTTCTTCGAGATCGTCCCCCCGTTCAAGATCAACCATACTATCGAAGTTGTCCGCGTAAAACCGCATCCAAGCAGGGACGTTGAAACCCGGCTTTGTATCACCAGAACCGATTTTATCAGCACCAATTAACAAAGCATTCGGAAACAGTTCGTGCAGCTCTCTCAACTTTTTGTAAAGCACATACGTTTGTAACAGGGTGCGGGTATCTTCCATTTTACCCCGGTAGTTTATACCACCTTCATAAGCGATATGCACACACTCAACAGGAAAAGATGAAAGGCTAAGGGTTTCCACATTACAGCCCAACAAACGCACACATTTACCCCATCTGTCAATGATGATGTGAAATGCAGGGCGTTGATGTTGAGCAATGCAATTTTTGTATAGTTGTTCTGCTTCTACTTCGGGGCGTGTCATGGTAGCATGAACGAGAATATAATTAACAGGACGTAACATAGTTTTAGTTTTTATTTACAGTTGATGAGTAAAGACAAACCGCGCCGCAACTGTAAACGTGCGCGGTTTGTCTGTAACAATCAGGCGTATTTGATATGCTCGGTTTGCACATATAATTGAATGCCGTCTATGGTTTCAAAATGTGTAATGCCGTTGCTGCTGAAAAGTTCGTAACCGATAATGGTTTGATTTCCCACCTGTACGCTGTGTTTGGCTGTTCGCCAAACAACGGTAGGACGTGACGTAATTAACGCCCTGCGTTCGATGCCTGAAACTTCATTACCCGGCACGTACCATTTACCGTCTTTTTTCTTCAACCCGATAGAAATAAAGGCAAGGTTTAACTTGTCTTTATCGGCAGAATTTTTGAACACTTCCAAAAGACCGGTAACGATGGTTGTATTTTTCCCGTTAATCAGTCCTTTAGGTTTGAAAATGGTGTTTACTTCATTGTATTTCTGCGGTGTTTTAATCAGTGACAACGCAGCTAATACAGGTTCAATTTTTTGAGCCTTTGCACCCTTGTAAAGCATTTCTGCAATATCCTCAGCCGGGGTATTGGTTAAGAGTTCAAAATGCTGCTCAGTGATAACCGTAGGCCAGCCCAATTTTTCCAATGCTAACTGAGTTTTTGAGCCAAAATCACCATCGGGAACAAGTGTTATTCCGGTGATACTTTTGCGCGTGTTCAGCAGGTTTTGCAACTGCTTTACTTTCGCCCCGGTTGAGCCTTTCCGCAGGGGAAAATCGGATGTGGGTTTTACATTGTTTGCCGATGCTCCGGCAGATGCCGGGGGAACTTGTGCTGTGTTGTTTTTCGTTGGAATAGTAACCACTGGCGGGGTATCTAAATTGATCTTAAACTTTCCGGCGTTTTCATCTTCGCCGTTATTAAAAAGATCGGCTGCGGGTTTACTTGAACGGCGGGTAATGTACCAAGCACCGTAACCCAACGCCCCTAAAACGAGCAATCCCAAAAACACGCGCCCCGGTGTAAAAAATGGCTTATCTTCTTTGCTCATTTTTTGCGGGAAATCGCTTTCATCTTTCATGTTATTTCTTTTTTGACAAAATCCGTCGGGCTTCTTCGAGTTCGTCAGTGTCGAGTTGTCCCTCCAGATAGTCGGTTAAACTTTCGTAGCCGATTTGCGGATTGTTTGCTATTGCTTTACTGAGCAATGCGGCTGCGGTGAAATCGGGCAATTCCCACAGCACACGGTAAATTTTATCTTCGTCTGTGTTAAACCAGCTTGCCGCTTCACGTAAACGGCGCAGCCAGTCGGGTAACAGTTCATAAGATGGTTTACCGTTTTTATTTTCCGGTTTTGCGGAAATAATGTTTGTTAAGGTTTGCCGTTCTTCTCCCCCTACATCGTCCGTTATTGCTGCATCTAACGTTTCATCGTATGCCTGTTTATAGAGATCTGCAACGCGGTAAAAATCGGTTTGGTTGGGTATGTCGGCATAAGCCTCATACAACAAATTTTCATTCGTACCGCCCCCGTCAACGGCTTCGTATATGTCGGAAATAATGTTTGCTAAACTGCCTTCGATGGCTGCGCCACGCAATATTTTTTCCGCACGTTTTTTTTTCAGGTGACGGTTGTAAAAATACCCGCCCACACCGCCGATAATCAGCACTGTACCGGCAACAAATAAACCGATCTTAAAATCCGGGGGAACGTTTGACCAGAACCCGCCGGATGCGGGTTGTTTTTCGGTTTCCATTTATCCGGTTTTTTGATTGTTTTACTTTCGTTTACATACGCAGTGCAGCACGCGCCATTGCTAATTTTGCTTTGTCGTTTTTTGCAATGTGTGCAATCATTTCAAGATCAGAAACGGTTAACTCATTTAAGAGTGTATTAACGGCCTGGGCTTTACGTGTTGCTTCGGTTTCCGTGTTTGCGCGGATGGTTAATTCAAATTCAAGTGCTACCATAATTCAAGCTATAAAGGGTTAAACATTAGCGGGCATTTCGGGAGTGTCCGCCGGATTTGTTTGTGTTGTTGTTTCAGGCTTTACAGTGCTTTTTACTTGCTGTTCTGCGGTGAGCCGTTCAATCAACTGTTTACGCTGTTCGATAATATCCGAAAGCCATACACTAACTGCGGGTATTAAATCTTTCGTGTCTTTCAGTACGGCAAGCACCTGTAAAATTTGTTCCTGTTCGTGTTCAGAGAAAAAACGCTGCAAGGTTTTTGCAAGTTCGGCGGCTTTGGTTGTAGCCTCGTTTTCTGTGGTGGTTTCACCCTTAACTTTTATTGTCGAGGCCGGAACACCTTCAATCGGTTGCGCGGTTGTACCTGCTTCGGGAAGGCTTAGCCCGGACGGATTACCCATCAGTAAACCGGCAATCGTCTTAACCATATCCATTAATTGAGAACCGCTTTTGTTTTGTGCGCTATGCACCAAAATTTCAACTTCGCTAATCTTACTACGCAGCAAATTGTTTTCACGTTTAAGGCTGTCGTTTTCCTTCTTCATAAACGTGTATTCAATCTCCAACGTAATCTGTCGGCGCATTTCGGCTAAATCTTCTTTCGGGCTTTTGGTTTCCGTCCCGCTCAGACTTTCTTCATATCCGTTCAACATCAATTCATATTGAATGGTATTAAAACTCTTGTTTGGGAAAATAACCAGTGTAAGGGTTTTATTAAACTCGTTGAGTTGGTTGTTCACCAGATCAAACATTCGTTTATCTTGTGTACGCGGTGTTACCGGTGTACCATCAATGCGGATTGAATACCCTGCATCATCGTTGTATGAAAGATAATTTACAATAATGTTGCGTAAGAGTTCAATGTTACTTTCGTTATACTGCATCCGTTGCATAGTTATGCGTTGTTTTTAGGTTGTAAATTGATTTTATACCGTGCAATTATTTTATGTCTGTAATAGATAATAAAACATACTGTACGGGCATCAGGGGAAGAATAAAACAGATAATCGCCAAAGTGTGAAAGGCTCGTGGTGAGCGGAACAATTTCTAATCCGTCAACTTCTACACGATAAGCGCGTTTATATTTCTCCAAATGATTAGCGGGTTTTAAGGCAGTTAAAATTTCGCGTAATGCGTTAACTGAAAAATTACTTTCGTGTAGCTGCATAGCCTTTTCTTTTTGAGGGAATCAGAATTACCACACGCAGCAGTAATATACCGGATGAACGGTTAATCATCTTTATCGTGCCGCTGTGTTCGTGTTGTAATTCATTAATTCGATTATCCATTAAATCGTAAATACCCATCTCCGAACTAATCAAAAATTGCGGAGGTATGTTATCTTCTAAAAACCAGAACTGGCCGGGTGCTTTGAAGGTTAACGCTTCATTTGCCTTGAAACGTAATTCACGAAACAGCACCGAAAAACTGGCATAGTTGCGTAAACTCATTTTCTGGTTAATGAGTTGTTGAATGAGTTCAATTTTCATTTTCGAGATAGGTAAAGGTGAGTGTCAGACGAAAGCCTGAAAGCGAGGGCGAAGTTTCAAACCGGGCATTGAGGTACGGCTCTAAAGCCGGAATGTCTAAAGTTTGTCCCGTGAGCCTTGCCCCGCTAACAGGCATTAATCTGATTTGATCGAGATAACAGTACGGCGGTACTTTCGGAAACCACGTTATTTGACCGGTAAACCGGATTTGGCTTTCGTACCATACCCCGGCAGAATTGTGAAGGGTTAATAACCCAACTTCAAGGTGTCGTAAATCGTAATCTTTTGCCAGTGGTTCAGCCGTCGCAACAAGGGAAATAATTCTTTCCGTGTTGGGGGGGAAATCAATAACAAAGCAACGGATTTGCCCGTTAAAGTTGATCTGTTCAGTATGGACGAAAAAACGTGTTTTCATTAGGCCGCCGTTTTGGTTGCTTTTACATATAGTGAAACCCGATAGGGTGTAAATGGAGCATTTGAATTATCCGAATCGGTGTAAACGATTTTTATTTTTCCGTTCAACACCGGTGCATTTTCAAGGGTGTAGTACCGTTTATCTACCGGGGTATTTATGCCCGACATCAGTAGTTTACTCTCGTAATTGTCCGGGAAATATTCAGCCCCGTTTATTAGCAATCCCTGTTCTCCCCGGTAGTACAGCATTTCGTCGTAATTGCTTGTTAAAGCAATCCCGTTAATGGTTTGAATATCTTTATCGAGTTCAAAATCCCGGTTGTATGTTTGTTCGGGTGAATCAATTTGAATATCAAACCGTTTATAGACTATTTTCATTGTAGTACAGGATTAACCGTTAAGAGAAAAACACGGCGGCGAATTTTCGCCGCCGTGCCTCCATTAAGGTGTGGTGATTGTTCCGTGCAGACCAACAAACAGTACTGTATTTGCCGCAATGCCAGCCATTGTGCCGAGTTCGATTGTAAATTCAATATTTACATCGTCGTGAATCAAACGCGGGTTAGACAACTTGTAATAACCTGCGGGAACGCCGTTGAAATTTTCTGTGCAAAAATGGCGGTTTGATGTGCCTTCGGGTACAATCGCTTTTTTGTTTGCTTTGAGCGAAAACTCACCGCTTGCAATAGCCGGAATGTTTTCAATTCCGTTAAAGGCTGTACGCATTACATCCTCTTTACCAGTCGTTGCAGAAACACCGGCCAAAAGAATAATACCCGAAACAAGCAACACCTGATTTTTGGGCAAACGTGCTTCGCTGATGGTACGCAGTCCTACTTCTTTTGCGTCCTGCGGTTCAAACATTTTCACCGTTTTACTGTTCACCGGTTTGATCGAGTAAACGATGGTATCCGCTAAACGCAGATCGTTTTCTTTCAACTGCTTTGAAACGTGCGCGGGCAATTCGCGGAAATGCTTTTCCATTTCAGCGCGTGAACCTTTGCTTTGAACCTGTGAGCCTGCTATTTTATTCATAACAACGGCACGTTTTACCGGGTTCATTTTTGCAAGCTCGCCGAGCAGTTCGTTTGAAATGTTACTTTCATCCACACCGTACAAAGCACCTGCGTTATTATATGGGCTGTTTTCAATGCCCTCTAAAAGAGTATTCATGTTGATTGAAATTTGAGTGAATAGGGACGGGTTAACCCGTCCCTAAAATCATGGTTAAACTGTGTGCAGTTGCTTACAGGTTACGACCGCCGGAGAAGGTGTAAAAATCTTCGTCGGTTTCTTCTGTTTGCGGTGTTGCACTCAGTGAGGGAGTTGATACCGTCGCGGGAATAAATTCACGCTGTTGAGTATCAAAATCACGCGCAGAAACTTTTAACTGATCTTCTAAGCGTGAAAGTTGTTTCATGTCTGGATCATCGCGGAACGCATCACCGGCCACAAATACATCTATTTCACCTAATCCGCTTACCGGATTTTGTGCAACAGTGGGAACGGCTGTTCCCGGTACTGTGTTCGGTGCAGGTAATGCCGTTTTATCGGCTTTGGGCTTAAAGATTTTATCCAGATACAAGCGATAGGTTAAATCTTCTTTTATTTCGGTAGCAACTGATTTAAGTTTGTCGGCAGTGCTCATGTTTGCATCAACAGCACCTAAACCAACACCAGAAGCCCCGCCAATCATCATACCTATGCCAAAATGAACTAAAGGACTATCACCCATATACAGCCGATCTTCGTTTTTGTAAAGCGGGTTTAAACCGCTCAACGCCGGGGCTGTATCTGTTTGACTTGCGCCTAATCGTTTTTGTTCGCGGTTGATGGTTTCGTGCAAACTGTTGACTTTTCCCGCTCCATAGGCTGCTAAACCCAAATACAAAGAGGAACGCCCAACAAGTCGAGCCGTTAACCAACCACCTGCAACACTTGCCAAATCTGTAACCACAGGCAACCAAAGTTCTTTTGCCTGTTCGCTCATACTACCTTTTAACCGTTCCAGACGTTCAATGTCTGCTGACTTTTTAGAATTAGCCATTACGTTAAAAATTGTGTTACGCCGCTAAGGGTAAAAACTGAATAGGTGTTACCTGTGCAGGGCTATCTATTCCGTTCATTCCGTTTACGGCTTTCTGTTGTTTTTGCTTGCTTAAATAATTATACCCGCCCCAAGCAAGCAGGGCAATCGCAGTAAGCCCTAAAACGGCTGTTCCGGGGTTCTGCTTTACCCATTCAATCGGGCTATCGGTAAATTTCACCGGTTCGGGTTCAGGCTCTTTTGCACCTGCGTTTCCCGGTGTTCTCAGGTTGGTGTTTTCTTCGGGTGTAATACTTTCAGAAACTGCGTTTGCATTGTCGCTGTTAGCATCACCGTTACGGATAGCACCAATTTTTTTGAGCAGTTCGTTTAGTGTCGCAATGGCGGCACTGGCTGCGGTTAATGCAGCCGCCGTAATCGGTTCACCCAAACCATTTAAAGCCGTTGGATTTTCCCGTGCAAACAAATCTTCTCCCAATACTTCACTTAGTTGAGCAGTGGTTAAATCACCGAAACCAGAAAAGATAAGCCCGCTTACTTCTTTTGCTTCGTTGCCTTTACCGGTTAAAATAGCTTCGCGCAAATTTTCTTTCATGCCACCGGCACTATAAAAAATTGCCTCCAACTTATCCCTAACCGTTTTTGCCTTTTCCCAACGTTCCATATTTAAGCCCTTTTGCCGGGCTTGTTCCGGTGTGAGGTATGTCCATTTCAACCGACCTGCTACATTCAACACGTTTAATTTCATTGAAGCAAGCAGACCGTTTCGCAGTAATACAGTAGCCGGGTTTGCCCGGTTAACAGCGTGAACAACTTTCTTAATACCGCCGCCTTTTTCTTTGGGTTCGTCCTTTTGCTTTTCCTTCCGGTTAAACAATTTGAGTTTTCCCAAATCTTCATTTTCGGTAGCTGTACCTTGAAAGCTGTTTTGTCCTTCTTCCTCGTTATACCAATAGGAATTTTTAAAATCGTATTGGTCAACGCCGTTTAAATATTGCAGTTCCATTATTAAATGGTCTTCTTTATCAGTATATGGCTCTTCGTAGTCGAAATATTCAGTAACACAATCAATAATGATCTGTTCGCCGCCAATGGTTTTTACCACCGGGTAAATGTGCTGAAATCCTATTCCCCCGTATTTTGTAATCCGATTAACTACTAAGAATTTCCAACGGGTTAGCTTTTGTACGTTCATCAGCACACTATCTATGAATGTGGTAAAGCAATCGCAATCGCCGTAACCATCACTAAACAGCCGTGCAGGACTTCTTACCTGTTCTTTTCCCGTTTGGTCTTTCTCATAGCGGATATGCGAATAAATCCAAACCCAAATTGCTTCACACGTTTGCCGAAGTGTAGGCCGCAAAATGTAGCGGGCGAAACGTTCAGATTCCGGCAATGTGTTTTTTACAATCGTTTTAATTAATGCAAGTGTATCGGGTATGTCTGCATCTTTAGAAACTGTAATTATTTCACCTTTTGAGGGTAAAAATAAATCAGCATATCGGGTTCTGTTTTTCAGCACACGGCGGGCGGTTACTGTTCCGGCATTACCGAGCCAGTTGTTAACCGTTTCCATCACTTGAATTTTTAATCAGCGTTATCGGGAACAGCCATTCTTTACGTTTGGAAATCGTACCGAATAAAAGCCGTGCAAAGCAGATCACCTTTACCTGAATTTGTAAACCGGCTTTGCCATCTTTTAAGGCTTTAAATACTTCTATACCTAAAGCCAAAACCTGTGCAAGCGGTATTACAATTTCAAGCGGTTTTAGCGCCTGTTCCGATTGTGCTGTTAACTGTATTTCTGAATTATCCGACTGTGACGTGCCGAGCGTGACGTTTGCCTGACTGAGCAGGGTTAAAAAAGGATAGCTGAACGTAAAATCTGAACGTGTCGGGTTCTTTAGTAACACGTTCAACAGTACGTGTACACCGTCCGTTTTTATGCTGTGCAAACGTCCGGTTACAATTACCTGTATTTCGTCTGCATCCTTTTTTAACCGGCTTACATATCCTGCGGCCAACGCCCCGCCCCCTGCAAGTACAAGCAATGCGGGTAACATGATTTTTCAGTTTTGGTTTTTGTTTTCGTCGTTGTTGTCGCCGCGTTTACGGGCGTTCTGGTGTTTGAGATAATCCGCCCACACCTGAAAAGTGAGCCAAACCACGCCACCGATAACCGTTTTTAATACATAGATCAAAAGGGTTTCATCGGGGTTAATGGTCAAAAAATTAAATACAGCTCCGAAAACTAAAGCTGTCCACACCGTACCGAGTTGATTAATTAGCGTATTCATAGAGCAAATATGTAGTGCAGCATTTAGGGGGCTGTCGCGGTTATGCTCTGTTTGGCGGGATATGTCCCGTTAATGCGCGATGTGGCGTAATACGTCGTTATATGGCGGGATTTGGCGGGATATTGGGGTTAATGATTATTCATTTAATGAAGTATCTTTAATTTCTATTAAGTAAATCCTATGGAGACAGCAATATTAACAACAATCATTAGCGCAATACCGGCAACATTATTAGCCGTTTATTCACTTATTCGGGTGCGCAAAAATTCAAAAGAGGTTGAAAAATTTAAAGCTAAGTATCAACGAACTAATTTTACTCATCAATTACAGTTTCAAAAGGAGTTCAATATTTATTCTGAACTATGGGAACTTACAATTAAATTAATTGATTCAATTTCAAAACTTACAAGGACAGATAATAGGGGCAATCTTCAAAATTCAATACAATTAGTCGATTTACTATTTCAAGCTAACATAGATCTGAAAAAATACATTTTAGTTAATAAGCCTTTTTTTTCGGAAACTATTCATAAAGAACTAAAAGATACAAGTATGTGGATTTCTCGCGCAATTAAAATTCTGGCAGAAAGATCAAACATTACAGAAAATGAGTTCAATAGTAAAGTAAATGAATTAGAAAAGGAACTTGACTTACTTGCCGAAAAAATATCACTCGCAATAAAAAATCGAATTACAATAAACGATGAGGCACACAATTAGTTTAATTAATTACCGGTGTAGGAACTTTTCTAAATCATATTTTTCGATCAGTTCATTGATATAACCGTGTTTCTCTAACCACAAATAGGATTTGTAGTACTTGCTCGGCGGCATATACACCGTGAAAATAATTAGCTGTTGAACAGGGGTGTAATAATGTCCTTCTTTTTTCCCTGTTGCATCTTGCATTCTCAAACGCTGAAACGTTCGCTGAAGTGTACGTATAGGGGTGTTGTACAATTCAGATAAGCCCGGCATGTGAATTTTTTCCGTAGGGAAAGGGAGTTCAGAGGGCATATTTTCGGGGTACATAATTTGTTCATTTTAGGGTGTCTGTTTTTTTGTTACTGCTTAGTAATTAGGGGAGGGTTAAAGCGGGGTAATCTTAAAACATATACCGGTTAGGATTTTAGTTTTTGTTCCTTAACGTTCCATTAACGTTTGACGGTACAGAATGTTACTTGTTGGAAATGCTAAATTTTCCAAAAACAAGACGTTAAAAAAATTATTCCGTTTGCTCAGGCGAGTGTTTGACAGGCATTTTTGTAGCGTTTTTATGTGTGTTTGTTGTACTGTATTTATCGTAGTTAGTGCAAAATGATGATAGAGTTATCAATTAATGATTGTGAAATTATATCCTTATTGTATGCAGTGAGTACGGAGTGAGTGCGGAGTGAGTACGGAGTGAGTGCCGGAAACACCAGTAAATACAAGCACCTGTTTTTTGCTTTGATCTGAATTGTAATAGAAATATCCAGTATTCATAGGGGGAAAACGGGTTTTTAGGCGTTTATCAATTAAAAATGAATTGTTCGGAATGGTGCAGGGTACAATAACTTCCGATTTGTTCTAAACCCTTTTGCAAGGCATACACACTAACCAAAAGTTCACCCGGTAAATCGCTTTCCCGTTTTCCTGATTTTTCAGTTTTATTGATCTGTTTTAGGAATAAGAAATACAGTTCACGCAGTACATAAAATTTCCAAACCATACGCTGAATGTATTGCCGGTTTACCGGTGGATAATCCATTGTTAGCGTGTAATCTTTTGCGACATCTTCTAATTTGGTTTGCATTTCAGCCGGGGTATCACCATTTGCGCGACAAGCTGCGGTAATAAAAAGAAGATCATCTAACCGGCGATCATTTACATACTGTTTAATACTGTGATATAAATTACTTGCTTGGTTACATATCCAGTCTAATTCGGTTGCAAAATTGGTACGCACTCGCTGTAAACGATTGTACAAAAGATGTGCTGCACGGTTTACGTTTACATTGAATTGGTCTAATTCTGCCGGGACGTAATTTGCTGCTGCTGCTGACATAGGTAGTAGTTTGTTATTTGGGTTAGTTCTTTGGTTTTCTTAACACAAAGTACCGGGCTTTTCTCTTTGGTTTTTAGAGCATATCGCGCAGCTTTGCGACATTCTGCGCCAAATCGCGCCAAATTGCGCCAACTGATGCAAATACAGGCCAAAGCCCGCCATTTAGCGACCTTAATAAATCAAATGAGATTAGTAATTGAAAAATGAAAGTCGCAACAAAAAATATTTTTCGAGTAAAAAACCGAGCAAAAAAAAACGGCAGAACGCTAACCCCTTAACGTTCCGCCGTTTTAAAAACACCGCTTGTAACTGAGAGAAACAGCGGATTTCGACAGTAGTTTAATAACGCTGAAATACTTGTTTAGTTTCTTCGCTTTGATAGCCGGTTGAATTTTAGCTATAACCGGAAAGAAATTTCTGTTAGTTGGTTTAGCTTATAGGTCTTTAAGCAGTTCTGAAACAGATATTTTTAATGCGTCCGCAACCTTAAACAAGGTTGATACTGTCAGATTATATCCGTTTTCAAAACGGTTTATCCGTGAAGGTTCAAAACCGCTATCAATAGCAAATTTAAAAGCACTGGAATAGCCGTTCGCTTTTCGCTGCTGGCGTATGCGTTCACCAATAATTTTTAGCCTTTCCTTTTCACTCAGAACTGCAACGGTCTTACCGGGTGTTTCGGACTTTTTAGATTTTGCCATACCACAAAACAAATAAGACATTGCCGAATTTAAAACGTCATATATGTACATTACACATAAATAAACATATATTTGTAAAACACATATACGGCAATATTAATTAAAACCATCGCGCAATGACAAACCAAAAAAAATTATCAAAAAGTCCCCGATCAGCGACAACCGAAATTCAGCAACATTCAGTAAATGAATTAATTAAACTAACTATTGGTATTGATTATGAGATACAGCCCCGTTATCTATTATTAGCAATGCGACTAATGAGTTTCGGTTATTCAACTTGGCTGCATTCACCAAAATGCAAACTACCAGAAACATATAAAAAAGTTATCCGGCATTATCGGGACACCCTGAACGATAACCCGGATTTATTCCAAAATACCAGATTGAACGGCTATAACCGTGCCGGACTGAATATTTTAAACTATTACCCTGACTATCAAAACTGGCTCTATTCGTTAACAGATTCAGAGGAACTTTACCACAGTCCGCACTATGAAAAATACCGGCTTATTTCTTCGCCGTTAAAATTTTGCCCTTACCTGACAAAAGAAAGTGCAATTAGAATGCGAAATGCGGGCATTTATTCGCTTTATCAAATGCTGTTGACACTTACCTATCCCGAAATACGCGAACGTGCGTATATCTCAAAAAAAGAGGCTCAAAAGTTGTTCCCCCGGCTTTACAGGCTCGGCTTGTTACCGGCAGCAGAAAAAAAGGATTTGATCGTTTCAGCAGATCAATTAAGCGATGCTGTTTTTGAATTAACGGCTAAACTGTAACCAGAAGATGAAACAGAAAGCAAGCCCCCAAAATCAAACCGTATGCTGTTTGAATATAAAATCTAAACAACTACGCCCGCGAAATTGCGACGGGTTTTGTTGCTTATACTGCGTGAATGTTCGTAGTGAGTTTGCTGCATCTTTTCCAGTTGTTAAACCTGTAAAAGCGAAAAAATGAAACGCGGCCCGAAACCTAAAAATTTGGATAAAGACACCGAAACGGTTTTTAAACAAATAGGAAAACATATCCGGCAACTACGCAAAGCCAAAGGGTATAGCAGCCACGAACTATTTGCATACGATCACGGTTTTGCACGGGCGCAGTATCTCAGCTATGAGAACGGGCGAAATATGGAGTTATACTCCTTAATGAAAGTTGCAGCAGCGTTTGAAATGGATTTAAAAACCTTTTTTGATACGCTGCCTGTTGAGCGGAAAGACTAAGGTTTTTAAATTAATTTTTGTTATCTATTGACATTCGGGGGTAAATCAACTTAAATTTAGCCCCGAAATCAAAAACTAAATGCCTATCGGATAAACCCGGTTTTAACATATCGTTCAGCGTTGATGCTGTTTTTCTTTTACGGAAATCTGGTAAATTTTAAAGAGAGAAGAAAACAAGCTATCACGCTCGCGCACGGCGCGGGCGTGGCTTGTTTCTCTCGCGGCTTACCAGAGCCTCCGTAAGAACAAACCACTAACCCGCGCCCCTATTTTTTGGGTATGCGGAAATATAAAATACAACACCCAAAACTGAGAATATCCCCAAATCTGCCGATAAAATTTTTGTATTACAATCCTGAACTTTCGCCCCCCGGAATGTGCAGGGGTATAACATACCCGGAGGGGACGACCGTGTGCAACTGACGTTAAGGGGTTAGCCTCAGTGCGGCTGTAATTTTTTTATAGTCGCGGCACACGGTTATTTCAATTCTACGTCTATTGCCTGTTATCGTAAAAAGTAAATCACTTAAAACAGAAAAACGATGCTGTAAAACCGCCCCGCATACTTCATAATATTAGCTGAACCTTTTGCACGTCAGAAACGGCATCCCAGAAACCGTTTAACGTAAACCATTGCCCGGCGCACATCTTGACCTCCCCGCTCCGGCATCCCTGTACGTTTATGCTCACTTGAATTTGATAACCAAACCGGAATAGTTATTCCGGTGTAACACACTTATTCAATTCTTACGATGAAAAAACCAAATCAACCTGCTGCGGGGTTAATCCGCAGCCTGTTTGTACTGCTTTCTATTTTAGTTTGGAGTGCAAATAGTAAAGCGCAAAACTCCTGTTCTACGGCTGTGCAAATTACAGCAGCAAACAACGGGGCAACGTTTCAGCAAACAAATGAAAATAGTTGGTATTCGTTTACTGCAACAACAGGAATACAACAAATAACAATTCGTAATCACTACAATAACACGTTTCCCGGTCAAGTTGCAACAGTTGCAGTTTATAGCGGTAACTGTTCAACTTTAAACCTTCTTGAGATTCAAAGCGCACCGTTTAATCCGAATAATCCGCTTGCTGATACCTCAATAATTATTGTAATTGATAGTTTGCAAATTGGTTCACAGTATTACATAAAAACGATACTGAAAAATCAAGATGCTGCCGATTACAGTGTAACAGTTTCAACAACGGTATTAAGTCCTTGTGCAAATTGGGATATTCAAACTCCAATTTATGTAGCTCCCGGTAGTTCAATAAATAATTATTTTTCACTTGGTTGGTTTGGATACTTTTCAGGTCAAAATACCTTTTATATGGCTGCTCAGGTAATAAGCGGTAATTTAGGTATTACAAATTTACGTATCGACTGGGAGGCTTGCGATGGTAACTTTTACACAGCCAATAATACAATTTCTCAAACATTAACTGCGGGGCCACTCACTTGTATAACTGGTACTACGACGTTTTATTTAGATGGTAACGTAGCGGCAAATGCAAATGTAGGTGAGCAACTTTGTATTAAAGTATGGGTATATGATTTATTGGCACAGTTAATTTGCGAAAAAGAATTTTGTATTGAAGTTTGTGCTGATTTAGCAAATGCGGGACAAGATCAAACAATTTGCCGGGGAGAATGCGTTACACTTACCGGCGAAAATGCAGATAGTTTTGTATGGTATGACGGTTCAACAAACCAACCTTTAGATACCGGATTGACATTTACAGTTTGTCCAAATCAAACAACGACTTATTATGTTATTCCAGTATCGGGTTTTACTTGTACGGCAGCTAAAGATTATGTAACAGTTTTTGTAACTCCTGTTCCTAATGTTTTGATAGTTCCTGACTTTTCGCAAATCTGCATAAATGCCGAATTTCAGTTGCAAGCTATAACACAAGGTACACCCGATCCGTGGGTGTGGACGTGTAGCAATAGTTCAAATGTCATCAACTGCGTTACGAATGATTGCGGTGTAATTTCATCACAAACAACAGGAACAGCTACCTATACTGCAACTACATATTTTCAGGATATAGGTTGTTATGGCTCTGCAAGTTTTACAGTTAATCCGGTATTGCCTCCTACTGTTAATGCAGGTAATGATATTGATATATGTTTAGGACACCCGGTAACACTTACCGGTAGTGCGTCTGGAGTGTACGATCAAACATTTTGGCAAACAAACGTTTCCCCGCAGCTTTGTACCAACTGCACAACAGTTACAACAACACCAACACCGGGAACACAATATGCCGTCTTTACGGTAACAAGTTCTCAAACTGAATGCGTAGCCACAGATACCGCACTGATTAATATTACACAACTTCCGGGCGTTACTTTAGTGCCGTTACTTGGTTCAAATGCAAATATTCTTTGCGCAAATGTCGCCTATACAGTAAACGGTGCGCCAGCAGGTTCTACCATTGTTTGGACACATACCGCAAATGCAAACGTTAGCGCGTCACAATCAGCACCAAATATTTATTCCGTTAATTGGGGACAATCAAATGCTACAACTGGAACAGTGCAAGCTACCGTAACAGCACCCGACGGCTGTATGGCGTTGCTACAATTACCTGTTTCAATTAGCTGTTGTTCTACAATTTCGAGCGAAACAATTATTGAATTGAATAACCAATCTTCCGGTTATTTACTGGCAAATATTGATTCTCTTTGCCCGAATTGTGTAGTTAACGGAAATCAGATTACACAGCCCATCGCGCAAACAATCTTTATCAATATCAATGGGGTGTTTACTATTGATGCTCCTTTGATGCTTACCGGATTTAGTGAAATCCGTATGGGCACAAATGCCAGTATAAATATTATTTCCGGCAGTGCTTTAGAACTAAGAAACTGTACAACGTCAACCTATTGCGGTGTAATGTGGGATGGTATTTATATTAACGGTTCTTCAACGACCTTAAAAGTAAATACTAACACAATGCTGCAACAGGCCAGAAATGCTATTGTATCAGTAAACGGTGGCCGTTACGTTGTTTCAGATACCCGGTTTAGAGATTGTGTAAAAGGTATTTGGGTGAAACCATTTGCAACGGCTCACAGTGGTACGGTGCAATCTTCCGTTTTTGAAATGCCGGGTACTTTCTTACCTGCTGTTCCTGCATTACCTGCATCTACAACTAAAACACTTGCCGGTATTGAAATTGAACAAGTAAACGGCTTAATCGTTGGTAATGCTTCACAAGCTAATTTTAGAAATACATTTACCGGTTTGTTTAAAGGTGTATTTGCAACCGCGTCAAACTCTACAATATTAAATGCAGAGTTTACAAACTTAGTCGCTACAAATTCAGTAGCTATGAGCGGCACAGCTATACATTGTCAAGGGTTAAAAAATATTCCGTACCTGCAAAGTATTACCGTAGGCGGGACATCTGCAAATATGTCTTGCCGCGTTAATAATTCACGTCGCGGTGTTGTGGTTAACCTTGCTCATAATGTCAACATAACCGGAAACAGTTTTACAAATTTCAACAACTGGTTTGCCAGTCCTGCCGTTGGTATCGCCGTAAATAATTGTCAGGGGCGTACAATTCAAATTCAGAACAATAGAATTTCAAATGCAACGGCTGCAAATCGTTTACCTGTTGGGATTAATGTAACTGATGTAAACGGCTCTACTGTAAATATTCTGAATAACCGACTACTACAATGCAACAGTGCTGCTAATAATTACGCAGAACAAACAGGCACGGGCATAGTGGTACAAAACACCTCATCCGTTCCGGTATTTTTGAATATCAGCAATAACGATACGATCAGCAGTTTTGCTTTAGGTATTAATCTTATCAATATTACAAATGCAGCAAATAATCAGGCATTAGTGGTGTTGAATAAGGTACTATTTACAAAACCCAAAGTGAACTACTTTAGCCAACTGCACTACGGTATTGGTGTTACCAACTGCACACAGATTAAAGTTGATACAAACATTGTTCGTCGTACTTCTCCAGTTGCTTGGAACACTTCTGATTTACCGGCACAAGCAACCAATTTACGCGGGGTGTACATTACCAATTCCGGGGGCTGCATTATCTCAGATAATACATTCTCAGATTTAGGTGAGGGTGTTCATGCAAACGGTACTTTACCGGCTACCTATTTTGTTTGTAATGAACTGCTGAACAGTTTCAGGGCGTTCATGTTTTCTGGTAGTACTGCCGGTTCTGCTTTGCTAAACGATCAGTTGACGTTTCAGAATAACACGTACCCAACAGGAAATAATTTTGTAGGTTCAATAAATTCTGATTTAGCGGGTTCTATTCGGTCGGTAACTAATACTCTTAATGGTATTAATTGGTACTATTCAGGAGTAATGCCAAGTTCAGGCTCTTTGCTTTTTGGTAGTTTAGCAAATTCAACGAATACCCCTGTAATGAGTAATAATGGTTCGCAATGTGCAAATGGTCAATTTTTCGTAGTATCACCGGTTGATGAGCGTGATAAATTAGCCGGAACTCAAATTGCTCTTAGTTCAGATGCTCAGGCCGATGAACTGACAAAGCAAATGGCGGCAAAAGATGCACACCGGTTACTTTTGGAACATCCCGACTGGTTAAATTTGAATACCGCACAGGACGGGGATTATTCAGATTTTTACCAGTTGGCTGATTCTTCTGAAATTGGTGTAACCAATCACACAGAAAAGGCTGCGGTTAACGATCTTGATACGTTGGCGATCACATTAAATACTGATCTTTCCGGCAGTTTGGAATTAACGGAAATACACAAAGTTGTTTTCCAAATCTATAACCAAACCTGGCTTTTAGATACGGTTGGAATTTCTTCACAAGATACCGCCGTACTGTTACCTATTGCATTAATGCACCCGGCACAGGGGGGCGATGCTGTTTATACAGCACGGGTTATGCTTGGTATTACCGTTGATGATGCAACCGGAAACTATAATTATAGAATGATGCAACAAACTGAGGTTGTAAATTCTGTTGTTGATGTTTACCCTAATCCGGCTGACCAGATCATTACAATAACAGGTTTTGCGAATGAAACGGATATTGTTTTGTTTACCCTTTTCGACCTATCAGGTAGAAAAGTGATTGAAAAACAGTTGGTAACAGGCAATGGAACTGCAACCGTTTATGTCAATGAATTGCAACAGGGGGCGTATTTGTATCAAATCTCTGTTAATGGAGCTTTGACAAAATCGGAACGCCTTGTAATTACACATTAACTGAATTATCATTAACTTTAAATAACCGCCGGATAAATCCGTGTATTTATCCGGCGGTTTTTCAAAATGAAAAAAACGATTTTTCTTATCTTTTTTCTTTTCTTTTCAATAATTCATTACGGGCAAAATTTAGTTAGAAACCCCGGAATGGATAGTATTAACTATTGCCCAACTTTTTTGGGAGATATGGGGGCGTGTCAGTATTGGATAAATGCAACAGGTAATTCTCCTGATTATTTTCATTTATGCCAACCGGGTTTAGCACCAAACAACTTTTGGGGGTTTTCACAACCACACTCAGATAGTGGATATTTAGGGTTCTATTCCTTTACTAATATAACTCCAAATAACAGAGAATATATTGGTGGAACATTAATTTCACCTTTAGACAGTGGAATAAAATATTGTGTTGAAATGTATCTTTCGTTATGTGATATTTGCGAAGCAGCAGCGGGGCCGATTGGCATTTATTTTTCTGATACGTTGATTAGTTTGCCTTTAGATTCAGGGGGAGGGAGTTATTTACATTATCTCGAATTTACGCCACAATTAGAATTTGCTGCGGTAACTGATACCGCAAATTGGGTATTAGTAAATGATACCTTTACAGCAAGCGGGGGGGAATTATATTTTGTTATTGGCAATTTTAGAACAGGGAATACAACAGAAGTTGATACGCTTTATCCTTTTACTGTTGGTTTTGGCAGCTATTATTATGTGGATGATGTAAGTGTGAAATTTTGCGATGATACTACAATACCACCGCCACCACCGCCGCCAGTTGAGCCGGTATCGTCTATTTCAATTCCCAATATTTTTACTCCAAACGGGGACAATATAAACGATGATTTCAGAATATTGTCCGAGCATCTTTCTACATACAATTTAGAAATATATAATCGGTGGGGGGTTCAGGTGTTTACAACAAACTTTACCGGGCAATTTTGGGACGGGCGCACAACATCAGGTAGTGAATGTTCAGACGGGACATATTACTATATTATCCGGGCAACAGGAGTAGATAATAAAGAGTATTTGCTAAAAGGGTTTGTTACCCTAATACGGTAATCTCAAATTATGAGCATCTCTAAAAACTCTGCAACACTTGCAAATACTGTAAAAAGGACAGATTTTTGCACATGAAAAATTTATTCGCAGAAGAATTTCGCTACGATAAGCTAAGTAAGCAAGGTGATCCACTTGAAAAACTCGCCCAAAGTGTCAACTTCGAGCATTTTCGCCCGGTTCTTTTGCACGCACAGTCTAAGAATGAAGCTTTGTCCACCAAAGGAGGTCGCCCTTCATACGATGTAGTGTTGATGTTCAAGATCTTGATCTTGCAACGCCTATACAACCTGAGCGACGATCAGACAGAGTATGCAATTTTAGATCGGCTGAGTTTTATGCGTTTTCTAAATCTTGGCATGGAAAGCAGGATTCCCGATTCCAAGACAATTTGGGCATTCCGCGATCAACTTACCCAAGCCAACGCGATAGAAAACTTGTTCTTCGCATTAGATCGCCTTTTGGCAGAAAACAGTTTGATTGTGGGCAAAGGGAGTATGATTGATGCCACGATTACCGAAGCTCCGATACAACGCAATACACAAGAAGAAAACGAACAGATTAAGAACGATCAGACACCCGAATCATGGAAAGATAACCGGCACAAGTGCAGCCAGAAAGATGTAGATGCACGCTGGGTAAAGCATAATAATAAGAGCCATTACGGTTATAAGAATCATGTAAAAGTAGATACGAAAAGCAAATTGATTACTGCTTATGTAGCCACCGCGGCCAGCGTACATGACAGTCAGGTATTAGATCAATTATTGAACGAAAATGACAGAGGTAAACCTTTGCACGCCGATTCGGCATACAGTGGAGAGCCTGCGCAGGAAATATTAAACAAGTATGGCGTTCGTTCGCAGGTGCATAGAAAGGCTAATCGTGGTACTTCGCTTGCGCGATGGGAAAAGGTGTGTAACCGCTACAAGTCGAAAGTGCGGGCTCGTGTAGAGCATGTGTTCGCTTTTATGACTAACTCTATGAATGGTATTTATGTTCGGGCAAGAAGCCTCAAACGCAATGCGGCTTGTATTGGATTGATGAACATTACTTACAATATGATGCGGGTGGTTCAGTTAAAAAAGGCCATTTAGTGGGAGAAGTGTGTCCTGACGGTAAAAATTGAGTACTAAAATCAGCTTTTATAGTCCTTTTTGTTCAACAAAACATCAATACAGAAATCATGCGTTGTTGGATCGTGCGAAAAACTGGGTTTTTAGAGATGCCCTTATGACTTTCAACAATGAACGCGAAAGATAAATTATAGTTATTCATTTATATGCAATAATGTTATTATCAAGGATATAAAGTTAGCTTACCTTCACAAGCAACTCTATTTCCATTTACTTTAACAGCACCTAATCTTAAAACATCTTCCTTTCTCGAAAACGTGTTTTCTTTACATTCAACTGTATTAAACTCAAAATCTTTAATTTCAAATTGTTGCCCACTGGCTGTAATTATCAAATAATTATTTCCGGCTGTTAAATATTGTTGTAATGTCACTGTTAATCTCTGATCGTAACCCAGTTGTGAACTAATCATATCAGCAGTAATATATACAGTGTCTGCATTATTCATCTGATCTGTTTTGATAATAATAGAACTATCTATACTACTACGCGAATAGCCATTGAATAAAAGTGAACGGATTTCTGCCGGTAAATCACAACTTCTGTTGGTACAAAATTGGAACAGAAATACTATCGTTAATGAAATTAGTATAAATGCAGCTTTCATTTTTAGCAATATGTGAGTTAATTAAATTTATACATAAAAAGCACAATTACCTAATTTTTAGATAATGCTCCTTTTTTAAAATAAAGTCGATTAAGATGTTTTTTAGTTGCCTTTAACCCTGCGGATAATTTCTAAGGTTTAAAATTAAAATAAATACCTGATTTACAGGGCTAAAAAATAGACCTGCGATTTTTCAGCCTAATTTTGCAGGAAATTTTGAATCTGCGGATTTTGGGGAAGCGGCTTTTTCTTTCCCCGGCTTTTATAACTTTGGCAGAAATGCCATCAGTGAATCGCTTTCCATTTCGTGTTCAAATAAGGGTGCTGCTCCTTGTGCTGTTTCCTTTGGCCGCTGCGGCACAAAAAACCGACAGTCTTGAACGTCTCATTGCAGGTAACGCCCCCGACACGGTGCGCATGGAAGCCTGGGTGCAATTGGTGCGGGCACTTTCAGTGAGCGATGCAAAACTTACGGCAAGCAAGGGAAGGCAGGCCATAGAATTTGCCCGCCAAACCGGCGACGAAAAACGCGAAGCCTGGGTGCTTAATTACATGGGCGGGGCCTACTACTACGCCAGCCGCTACGACAGTTCGCTGTACTACCACGAACAGGCACTGACCATCAGAAAACGCATCGACGACTGGAAAGGGCTGGGCGCTTCGTACAACAACATCGGGCAGATTTACGACGATCAGGGACGCAAGGAAATTGCGCTCGACTATTACCTCCGCTCGCTCGATTACATGAAGAAAACAAATTACCAGCGCGGTTTGGGCATTGTATATAACAGTTTGGGTAATTTGTATTACTACCAGAAAGATTACAACAAATCGCTTTTTTACTTCTCCCAAGGATTAACACTTTCGGAAGCGGCCGACGATGATTTCGGGCGGATGAATTCATACAACAACATTGGCCTGATCTGGAAAGAAATGGGCGATGCCGCAAAAGCACTCATGTATTACCGTCAGGGCCTGCAAATTGCCATAAAGAACGATTACACCACCAACATGCCCACCATGTACAACAACATTGGTGAAATTTACATGGAACGCGGCAAAAACGACTCGGCACTGTTTTGTTTCCGAAAGGCATACACCATTGCTTCCGAAACCGACGACGAGGTAAATATGGTAAGTCCGCTGGGCAATATGGGCACGCTTCTCCACAAAACAGGCCGCAGCGATACGGCCGAAGTATGCTTCCAGCGCGCGCTGCAACTCAGCCGCAAAAACGAACTGCTCGATTACCAGCAGGGCATTCTGTCGCGGCTGGCTAATCTTAATGCCAGCAACGGAAATTTCGAAAAGGCCTATTTCTACCAGCAGTCGTATGATTCGGTGAGTCAGTTGCTGTTTAACCGGCAGCGCGAGGAGCAGATGCAAAACATGCAGGTGCGCTACGATACCGAGGCCATTAAGAAAGAAAGTCAGCTCACCCGCGAGCGTCTGGCCCAGAGCGAACGCGAGCGCTGGTATTTGGCCGCAGTGGCGCTGGCCGTGCTGCTGGCTGCCGTGGCCGCAGTGTTTGCCTGGCTGCGCACACGCAAGCTGAACAAAAAACTGGATGCACAGCACAACAACATCCTGCGCATAAACAACGACCTCGAAACACAGCGCGAAATAATTGCCACACAAAACCGCGAACTCACCGACAGCATAAACTACGCCCAGCGCATACAACAGGCCCTGCTGCCCGACGCTGCCGAAGTAAAACGCCTGCTGCCACACGGCTTCGTGTTTTTCCGTCCCCGCGACATTGTAAGCGGCGACTTCTACTACCTCGCCGGCAGCCCCGACGATTGCTACATAGTAGTGGCCGACTGCACCGGACACGGTGTACCGGGCGCGCTCATGAGCATGATAGGCATGGAAGAGCTCATTACGCACCTGCGCCCCGGCCGCGCCCCCGGCGAAATTCTGGGCGATATAAACCGCGCCGTGCGCAGCCTTCTCAAACAAAACAACACCGAAACCGGCGCGCAGGACGGCATGGACATTGCCATTTGCCGCTACCAGCCCGCACATCAGCTTGTGGAATTTGCCGGCGCACACCGCCCGCTCTGGATTGTACACCAGCAAGAAATCATCGAACTGAAACCCACCAAAGCCTCCATTGGCGGATTCACGCCCGACGATCAGGAGTTTGCCACCACACGCTTTACGCTGCAGCCCGGCATGAAAGCCTATCTTTTCTCCGATGGCATTGTAGATCAGTTTGGCGGCTCCGAAGGCAAAAAACTCATGAACAAACGCCTGCGCGAAATGCTTGTTGAAATAAGCAGCCTCGCCCCCGATCAGCGCCACACGCAGCTTGCAAACTCCATTACCGAATGGCAGCAGCAGTATGCGCAGGTGGATGATATGCTCATGATCGGGTTTTGATTCTTGCTGAAAGCGCATGATTCCGGCACACATACAGCAAACCCTTGAGCAGATGCGCCAGGAAATAAACTGGCACAACTGGCGTTCGGGCGAAATTATGCTCGAAGTAATTGAACGGCCTGCGCAGTTGCATACGTTTGATGAACTGTTTGCACATCTCTCTGCGGAATGTGGAATTGACCGCCATCCCGACAAGGAAAAATTTTATGCGCACACGCGGGATGAAGCGATGAATGCGATTAATTACGGGTTATCAATCAAAGCGAATTATACCCTTTTAGATTATCCGTTTGAGGATTATCAGCGCAAATTGCTTGCGCAGCAATTCTTTTCTCTTTTCGTAAAGCCTGTATATTTTGCTATCGGGACCGAACTGAAACAAAAGAGAAAAGTATTTGCCGATTTCACCAATCAGCACGGCACATTTGCCGCAGATGATGCGCACATCGGTGTTTTCTGGATTTATGATGTGTATTGAGTTTTACTCCCGCGGCTGCGCTTTAGCCCAATCTAAAATTCCATTGTAATAAGCCATTGCCACCTGAAAGGTGCGCGACTCCGGCCCCGGATTGGGTGTTTGCGCGGCCTGCATAAGCAGTTTGCATTCCTGCGCATTGTCCTGGTACAATGTTTCGCCATACACCAATGTGCCCTGCACCAATCGGCAGAGTGAGAGGTTGCGGCAATACACGCCGGGCTGGCCGGTGGCGTGGCTGCTGCTTTGCAGGTAGGTGGCATCGCGCGGGGTGGCCAGCGGTACGTTCAGTTCCGATTCCATGCGGCGGGTTACTGCGCCGGAGAAGGTGATACTGTTTATGAGTTCGTCGGTGAGCATGAGGCGCAGGAAGTCGAAACGTTTTTCGCTGTCGGCCAGTTCGCCGCTGTGGAAACTGCCGCCGGTGAAGGCCATGCTGTAATTGCGCGGGGTGGTGCGCTTCCAGTCGGTGTTGGTTTCGTCCACGTTGTAGTGGATAATTACGGTAAGGTCGGGACGAAATGCGTTGATGAGTTCGGCACGTTTGCGCAGTTCGGCATCGCGGAAGACGAAGCGGAAAATGAGGCGGTCGTCGTTGGCCAGGCGCGGATTGAGGAGTTTTTTCAGGTTGGCATCATCGGGCCGCAGGATGAACAGCGAGTCGCGTGTGCGTTGGTAATCGTCTTTTTTCCACTGCTCGTAAGTTTTGCCGAACGCCGTGGTGCCGTATTGCCGGGTAAACATTACTTCGGCACCGGCGCTGCGCAGTTGCTGGGCCAGCAGGGTGGCTGTTTGCCAGGTTAGCTGCGATTCGAAGAAATTGATGCGCACACTGTCGGGGCCATTGCCGGCTACTTTAAAGTCGAGGTATTTATCTTCCACGCGGCTGCTGGCCGAGTCGTGCGCAAAATGCCCGGGGTCGAGTGCAATACGCAGTCCGTTGAGTGGCAATGTGGACGAGGGCGCAAAATCGCCGTGGCTGTGTGTGCCAAGCTGGTAATAGGTTTTGGTGATTTCGGGCGGAAACGGGCCGTTTCCTTTTTCGAGCAAAATGCGCCGTGCTTCTTCGCGCGGGGCGTGTGCGAGAATGGCTTTGTAAATGGGCAGCTCGTTCCAGCTTACCCGGTATTCGGGCCTGTCGGCGGCTCTGGCAGCGGCATCGGCGTATATGTACACGCCAAACAGGTCTATTTTATAATGTGTGCCCAGCGCCCCGCTACGGTCGAGCAAAAGCTGTGTGCGTTGCGTGTAATGCTTCATTAAACTGTCGGCCCCGAATATGGGCATTTGTGCGCGGAGCATATTGCAGGCCGCAGCCGCAAGAAAGCAAAACGTAATGTAAAAGCGTGTGTGCATAATTTATCGTAAGCTGGTCTGAAACAATCGTGCCGTTTTGGAATTTGTGTAAAACTCAGGTTCGTTTCGGTTGCCTGTATTTGCATTTGCCCGTACAGCGTCCGTTGTGATATTCGCGTATAATGCTGCGGCGGCCGTCGCAACGGCTTTTCTCGAAGCGGATGCGTTTGCCCTGGCTGTAACTGGTGCGTTTCATGCGTAAATCGCGGCAGGGACGGCCTTCGCGGGTAAACTGGCGGACTAATTTATACGCTTCGGTTTTGTGCCCGGTGGAGTCGTAACTGATGCGTATAATTTTTTCCTTTTTGTACGGGCTCCCCGGATCGGGATGGCGGCGCGTGGTGGTGTATGTGGTGGTGCGTGTTTTGAGTGTGCCGTTGGCATGACGCGTTTCATCGGTTTTGTGTACGGTGCGCAGTTGCGCATGAAGCGGAAAGGCTGCACAAAGCAAAAGCAGTATGAACGTGATTCTCACGCCGTAAAGATAAGTATTGACTGTTGCAATGCCAGACCGCGGTACTTACCTTTGTGTATTATGACACTCCGTGAACGCAACCTGCTAACCGAATGCACATTCCGCGCTACCCGTTCGGGCGGTAAGGGCGGGCAGCATGTAAACAAAGTTTCCTCGCGCATGGAACTCACGTTCGACATTGCTGCTTCGCAACTGCTGAGCGACGAAGAAAAGCTGCGTTTACAGGAAAAACTGGCCACCAAACTCACCACCGAAGGCATTCTGCGCCTCACCGAAGACAGCGACCGTTCGCAGCACGAAAACAAGGAGCGAATAGGCAAAAAATTCTACCGCCTGCTCGAAGCCGCATTGAAGCCCGAAAAAAAGCGGCTTAAAACCAAGTTGCCCAAAGCCGTAAAGGCAAAACGCCTCGAAGAGAAAGCCAAACGCTCGGAAGTAAAGGCATTGCGGCGGGAAAAATTGTAACCTTCATGTATAACAAAAAGAGAAGCTGCTTCCAAAACAGAAACAGCTTCTCGCTTTTTAAAGACAATTACGACTTAATATTGAGGCAGTTTATATCTCAACACAAAATCTGAACCGGCTCTTATTCTTTTACAAATTTCAGCCGCCCGGCCACACCTTTGCAGGTGTATTCGGCAATATATACTCCTTCGGCCAGGGTGCTTACATCCACATTCATTACGGTGCCGTAACCAGCAAATTCTTTCACCACCTGTCCGTTTAATGAAACAATTCTGAGCATTACTTCACTTTCGGCTCCCTCGGGAATATTCAATGTAAGCATATCCTTTACCGGATTGGTAAGCAGGGTGGCTGCCAGCCCGGTTTCTGCAGGTGCAGCAAGGCGGTATTCCACATCGCCGCCCCAGTTGCAACCGGCATCAAATGTTATTTCCCGGATATACTCTACTCCAAGTCCGCACTGATTGCCCACAGCCACCGAAATACGGTTTACCGTCTGCGTGTTGAGAATGCGTATTGGCTGCGAAGGGCCGCCTGCCGGGTTTACAACAACCAGAGGTCCGCCATTGGAACTGGGGCCATCATAATATCCCCACCGGTAGTATAAGTACTGATAAGGTGTGTTGGATTGATAGGTGACATTGTATCCCATAGGTATGCAGGTTGATCCCGGCACGGCTATTACAGGTTCGGGCCAGCTTGTTTGCGGAGTACCTGATTCCATTTGTGATTGTCCGAGAATATCAAAAGTGTTATATGTATAATTGAGCGGGCAGGAGGCACCTCCGTTTATCGTAAAACTAAGACTTCCCGTACCTCCCGTACCTGCCACAATTTGCGTACTTGCCGAGGTGGGCGAAGTAATTGTACCAATTTGTGTGGATGAAATTTCCCAGAGGTAATTTGTAAACGGAGCCGGAATATTGGAGGCTGTATATGTGGCCGTGCTGCACAAGGGCGTAGCACCTGTAAAAGTAAGTGCAGGACGCGGACGCGAAATGGTAAGAATGCGAGGTGCTCCTGTTTTTAATACCAGCTGAGGTGTGGCGCAGGCATTCACTGCGCGTATCCTGATCTGACCACCATTGCCCGAGGCCAGATCTGACTGTATATCTACATTATTATTTCGTCTTATCCAGGTTACTCCGTCAGACGTAATATTATCTACTTTCCATCCCGCAGGTATCAGATACTCATAATTTGAAACCGAACCAAATACAGCCGCAGGAGAACTGGATGTATTCAGATAGGTTACCTGAGGAAAAGTAATGTTAAATGTGCTAATCTGACAAGGAGCCACCTGTATGGGCGAAGTAACAGACG
Organism: Bacteroidia bacterium; assembly: GCA_025454955.1. Taxonomy (GTDB): domain Bacteria; phylum Bacteroidota; class Bacteroidia; order Palsa-965; family Palsa-965. The sequence continues at coordinate 60,518 of JALONL010000026.1, forward strand.
GATTGGGAATTGTCTGAAGATTCCCCACATCCAGCGAACGGATACGGTTATAATCAAAAGTGGCAAGTGTGGTGCCCAGTCTGGTGTTTCGAATAATAAAACGTTGCGTTCTGTTCAAATCCTGAAATCTTCCGGTAAATGAAAAAGAAGTCTGGTTTGTGTTTTGATTGAACAAAAAATTATATGTCCCCGAAGTAGCTATTGCGGGTGCAATAAGTCCACTGGCCGATCCTTCGGCTGCAATATCGTTTGCACTTGCAAGAACGTTACCACTCAGGGTAACGGTAAATGTATAGGTTGTGGCCGGGCAATATTCACTGCTTGTAACCGGTGTAATTGATTGTGCGTATCCCGTACTGCACAAGGCAAGTCCTGCCAGAAGAAATAAACTGATTTTCATGTGTTCGATTTTTTAGTTTGCGCATTGCAGCTAAAAGTGTATTTAACTGCACTTATTTTTTTGAAGAAAGCTTTCTACAATGCGCAAGTTATTCCGATGCACTATTAATAAATACTAATAAGTATTATTTAGGGATAGTTAATATTAATTAACTCCAAAATTAAAATATCAAAATTATGTTAATTTTTTCTTTCGGTTTGGTTATGTTCACTTTCCCTCATCCTGTCCTGATGAACTCATCCCAAATCCCCGAAAACGAATTTTAAACAGCTTCTTACTTGATGCCCGCCATAGAAAAATACCCGGGGAAAAATCCCGAAAACCAATTTGAAGACAAGTACTGATGCAGCCATTATTCATTCGCAATGCCTCACCATTTCCCTTATATTTAGCTTTGTGAATTTACACATACTCCTCCCCGCACTGTTGCTTACCGGTTCTCTCACTGCTCAAATCCCGTCTATTGATTGGTCATACCACACCGGAGCACCTGCCTTTGGATCGGCAGCGGCAGCCGATCTGGATGGTGACGGATTTTACGAAATCGTTTTTACCACCTACACCAACGATGGCAGGGCGCATTGCCTCAATGCCGAAGACGGATCAGTAAAATGGATTTACGACATTGGCGGATGCGGCGATGTGGCGCCGTTGATTTATGATGCAGATAACGATGATACACTTGATGTAATTATCAACGGATCCTGCAATCCCACTTTATTTTGCATCAACGGAGCTACCGGGCAATTGATATGGAGCGTTCCATCGGGAGGCGGAGATTCGCCGCCCACAGTGGCCAATATTGATGCGGATACTTTTCCGGAATTTTTCTTCTGCAATTTCAATGGGCAGCTGCGAATTGTAAATGGCGAAAACGGCTCGGTAAACAAAACAATACAGGTTGATCCCAATGGCTCTCCCATTCAAACCGAACCGTCTTTGGTTGACGTGAATGCCGACGGACGATTGGACATCATCATGGCCAGCCACTTCAACCTGAGCGGTTTGTATGTGTGGGCCTATGACTATATTTCTGAAGATACAATCTGGACTAACCTGACCACAGATTCGTCAACCTACAATGCCTATCACAGCGGTGCGGTTGCCGATGTGGACGGAAACGGAGATCTGGAATATGTAATAGGCTCAAACAATGGTCTGGTACGTGCGCTCAATGTGCAGAACGGTTCGGTATTGTGGTCGAGAAGTATTCCCAAAAGCTGTATGGCCGCTATATCCATTGCCGATTTGGATGGCGACGGAACACTTGAGGTGGTGGTTACCAATAACGACTGGGTAACATTGGATGAGCGGATCTGGGTGCTCGATGGTTTTAATGGCAACACGGAATGGTCGTATGCCACCACATTTTCATCGTTCAGAGGATGCGCAATTGCAGACATCAACGGAAATGATACGCTTGATCTTGTAGCCGGGTATTTTATGGGCGATGTGATAGCCGTTGAGCCGTACAACGGATTGCTTTGGAACATGAATTTGCTGCCTCAGTTCCCGTCCAATCTCCCCTATCTGCTTGTCGATCATGGCCCGCTGGTAGCCGATTTCGATCAGAGCGGCACAATGGATGTTTTTGTGGTGGCCGGTTACGGCACATACACACCCGATTCGCTGAACACCGGAAAAGCATTTATGATTGAAGCCGGTTCGGGAAGCTGCCCCGAGTGGCTCATGTTCAGACACGATGTGTTACGAACGGGCTATCTTCCCCAATCGGAAATTGATTCGGTTTGTATTGCTTCGTCGGTGCCGCAGTTGGCTGCCGGAAACGCCCTGTTTTCGGTATATCCGCAGCCTGCCGATGAATTGGTATATGTGGAATGCAGCGCAGGCGCTGCAATTGAAATACTTGATGCCACAGGAAAAGTAGTGATGCGCGCTGTGGCGGGAACCTCAAAATGGGAATTAAACATCAGTCAGCTTCCGGCGGGTTGCTACATTGTTTCTGTTGCCGATGATGCACGTTTAATGCGGGCGAAATTGATTGTGGAGTAAGGCTGATTGGCGGAAAGTGTTCAAAAAGCGGAATTTATAGCTGCCACACAGAAACAATTGATCCGGGAGCCCGAAAACCCTTTGAGGGAAATTACGAATAATGTAAAACCGGTATTGACAAAGGCCCGGTGCAAGGTGTACGTTTGCAAAAGCTGACCCATTTCTAAACTTACTAACCTCATGACCATTCACGAAGCCCACCAGATCGTACGTGAAGCGCGTATGCTTAAAATTCAGGCGCAACGCATAAACACCGGCCCCGATCGTTTTGCCGTGTCTTTTGGCCGCAACAGCGAACATTTGTTCAGGCGTTTTGAAGCCGCGCAGAGTTATCTGCTGGCGTGGAAGATTGAGCGGGTGGCGTAGGCTGTTACTTCGGGCTGACTCGTAAAGGAATTTGTATCAATACAGCCACCGGCTGGTTGTGACACAAACCCGGCTTCCATAAAGGCATGGAATCGGGCAGTTGAACCATTGATTTTTCGGTAGCCGTGTATTTTTCCGGACGTTTATTGCTCATGCGGCCGCTCATCGCCTTTCCGCTTTCATCCACCACAAAAGCCAGATAAAATGTGCTTTGCACCGGATGCTCTTCCTTTAACCGCACACGGGTTTGCAAAAACTTCATAAGTGCGGCTTCACCGCCCGGAAATTCGGGCATCTGCTCCGTAAACCGGCACACTTTTTTTCCGCTCAGGCTGTCGAACTGTCCATCGCAACAGCTTTCCGGGGCTGATGTGTAACGCGCAGCGTCTTTTTGGCTGAGAGAAAACAGCGCAAACGGGAAAAAGAACAGGAGGTGTATGGCACTTACTCTCATACGACTATAAACGCTGCGTGTTTGCTAAAAATTATAATGCCTGCTAACGTGAATTCGTTTTATCGTTCAGTTCTTTTTCGATCAAACGGAGTGCTATTTTCAAGGCGCTGATTCGGTTCTGCAACAACGTGCGCTGTGAAGTTCTTCCGGTTATCTTTTCCAGCGATTTCTCGCACTTGGAAATCAATGAGCTGATCGATTGCGATGCCTGGACTAAATTTTCTTCTGAGAAATTTTCTGGCATTGTTCTTTAGTTGAATTCCGGATGAGGAATAATTTCAGCAGGCTTGTAATTAAAGTATTGGTGCAGGTCCGGCCACTTCGGCCAGTGCCAAAAGCGGTTGAAGATGGGGCACATCGGCTTCGCGAAGATTTTTGCGCGAGAGATGCCCGAGGCGCATCTCTGTCTGATACTCGCCAATTACATTATCGAGCAGGATAAACATGGCTCCGTTCCACAAATCGCTTTCGGTGTAATTGCGGATATGCAGTTCAATATCTAGTTTATCGCCTTCGGGAGTGGCGCGGAAATAAATATCATCATAAGAAACCCGCAGCGGGCCATATTCCAGTACCGTAAATTCTTTCTTGGGCTGGCGGAAAGCAAAGATGGTCCATTGCGCCAATTCGGGAGCTTGGTGCACCAGGTCGATTACCACGGGAAAAACGGTTTTGATACCGTCGGCAGAAATCACCAGCTCGCGCTTCCCGTTTTCGCGCACGGGGCCTATTTCAAACGTAAGCGATTCGTTTACTTCGCTGAGCTTTGCTTTAAGCTGGTGCAGGTCGTTCTGTATGTGGGTGCTTTTTTCTATTGCAAAGTAATGCGTGCTTACGGAAGAAAACCAGTTCCAGAAAGCGGTGTATTGAGCAGGTGGTGAAACAGACATAGAAAAAAGATTGAAACATAAAGATAATGTCCCCGCCTCTCTTTTTCAATGTCGGTCGAAACATTATTTCCTGCAACTCATCAGGCCTCTTTTTTTGCCCGCTCTTCGCCGGCTTTTTTCAGTTCGTCGAGAAGCACTGCTTTTATGGGTACGCCGCGCAACCGGGCCACAGTCCACATATACACTTCGTTGAATCCGAGAAGCGGCACAGTGGAAGGCTGTTTTCCGTTTTGCGTTATGAGTTCGTCAATAAATTTTTCACGCACTTTTTTTATTGCCGAAGCGCTGGTGGTTTCCGAAAGCTGTTCGATATGGCGGAGTATGAGCAATTCGAAATTATTTTCTGTTTCTGCTTTGCGGAAATGCCTTTTGCCGGCGCGTGTGAGGTATTCGTTCAAATCAGGATTGCCAAGTTCATATTGAATAACGGGCCTGAGCACAATGGCAAAATCGCGTATATCCAGCCGGGCCTTGCGGGTATGAATACGGAGAATGCGGTTAATCAGTTTACCCGCAGCCTGAAACCGCTCGGCCATAAATTCGGCTACCGCAAAGTTGCAGAGGAAAGGCAACACCTGTGCCTCGGTAAGATATACAGCCTCCTGTTTCATCCAGCTTTCAATTTCGGGAATAAGGGCAATGGCCTCTTCCGGCTGACCGGTATTGAGAAACAGAATGAACCGGTGATGAAACAACGTTTCACGAAACGCGCGAAGCCGGTCGGGTGGCAAACCGTCTATTTCGTGCAGCGAAAGCAAATCGGCGTGCAGTTCGTCGGGGTTTACGGTAGAATACAGGCAGGCATTCTGGTAATATTTGCATATCAGCATAAGCAAATCGGGCTGATCGGCCTGCCATGTTTTATTCTTTTTCCATGCAGCCAGTAAATTCCGGTAGCGTTCAATGGTCTGCTCGGGTTTGCGCAAAAACACATCGTGCATACCCCGGATATTCACTGCCAGTGCCGATTCGAGATATTCGCCAGCCTGCAGGTGTGCAATTACCACCGGCGCATCGGCAAGCGCGCTCACCTTTGCAACTATTTCCGGATCGCGCGAAAAAGGATACTGTTGTGCAAGCGCCAGAATAGAATCGTGCCTGAAACGAAGTTCGCGCAACGACTGATGCTTTTCGAGTATTTCCTTTTCCTCCTGCCTCAATGCCAGCATGGTATCAATAACCTGATTGGGCGGACGCTGCGGCACAAGCGACAATTCAATTTCAATACACTGCAACAGATAAGCATAACGGCTCGACGCCAGTGCCAGCTTCTTTGTTCTGCGCAACAGCCTGCCGGCCTGTATATATAATTTCCTCGTATGCAGAATAGCCACCTCATCCAGTCTGGCACGCAGCAAGGCATCAATCCCCGCTTCCTTATTCAGCAAACGCAAACAGTCGAGAATAAGTTCGCGCAGCCGCATGGAAAGCGTGGGCAGGCTTTTGCGCCAAACCAACGGCACTTCCTCGTATTCGCCCGATTTACAGATCCAATGAAATAAATCAAGCACCTGACTTGCCGAACCCGACCGCGCCCTGCCTATCAGACTCACGTATCTTTTCTCGGCCGGAGAGAGTAGTTGTACCTGCTTTTTGAGTTCCGGATCAATATTCATTGACACTGGATTGTATATTTAAAATATGCAATAGAGTCTATTAAATATAAATATATTCAAAAATAACAAATTTGGATTGTACATATAAATAAATAAACTGGCTTGATACTGCACGCCGACTGATCTAATATTGTCAAAAATAATTCACTCCTAAAAAACAAAACCATGAGCACCACAACCCTTTCCACCAAACCGCCCGGGCAGTTTAACGATTCGCTCAACAGTTTCAATAATGTCGGACTTCTTTTGAAGGAAGGATCGGTTACCTCGGTTACATACAGTTATTCTGGCAAGTCTGTTGGCTTAACCCTCGATAAAAATATAAGTGTAAACATCGTGGGTATAAAAAGCGATTTCAGTTTCAATATCGACAATGTTCCTGCCATCGAATTGTATCTCAATGATGCCGGAAATCCGGTAATCAACGGCAGCAGTGAGTGGACACAAGTGTCGGGCACAACCAACCGTTTTACTTATTCGGGGCAGCTTTTTAATGTCCATATTTTACTGAGCAACGCATCGGATACACAAATCATGGAGATTATTCTGATAGGAACCGTGCCCACAGAAGACGACAAACGATAAGATTTATCGTCGCCGCTTAACACTTCCGGTTACATCACTCATTGCTTAAAATCCGGCTCTGCAGCCGGGGTGGCTGGCTATTGTCTAAAAAGGATGCATCAACGTGGAGCTGTACCACTCCCGATACGTCGGGGAAAAAACAGGCTGTTCTGCAAGGCGATTTGCAGGGGCGTTATCCGAAAAGCCTTACGAGTAGGAACAACCTCTAAACACAATTTATCATGGCTAACGTAAACTACGGCATTTCAATTTCCAATGTCACCATTCCTGCCAACACCACATTCAAGTACTGTGTGTATGGTGCCAATTCCGGCGATTTCTATCAGGGAGCTGTAATTGCCACCACACAGGGCATGCTGCAGGTAGAAAATGGTTACTACAATGGCGGCAGTGCGGATACTTCCGGCCCGCACATCTGGGTAATCAATGCAGGTCCCGCACCGGTTACTTACAACCTCATGCTTATGCAGGTTACCAATAGCGGCTCATCGGCCGATGTAAGCAAAGTGGGTTTGAAGAAGGTTGATTAACCTTCGGGGAATGCCACTTTTTTTAGGAGAAGAGGTTGTTGTAAAAGACAGCCTCTTTTTTTTGGTTTGCGCTTTGCGCGAAGGAGTTTTTTTCCAGAAAACTCTGGGGGATTTTGAGGTTCGCGCTTTGCGCGAGGAAGGTTTTTACTGGGAATTTCCGGTGTTGATGAAGGTGAAAATGTCGAAGGCATTTTTCCTTTGGGATTCGCGCTACTGCGCGAGGAAGATTGTTTCCAGAAATTCCCGGTACTGATCGTGACTTTAGAAAATGCCGAAGGCATTTTTCCTTTTGGGATTCGCGCTACTGCGCGAGGAAGATTGTTTCCTGAAATTCCCGTTACTGATTGTGATTATAGAAAATGCCGAAGGCATTTTTCCTTTTGGATTCGCGCTACTGCGCGAGGAAGGTTAATTCCGGAAATTCCAGGTACTGATAGTGACTTTAGAAAATGCCGAAGGCATTTTCCCTTTTGGATTCGCGCTACTGCGCGATGCCTCCTTTAGACTTGTACCAGAAAATTTACGAGTTTTAAAAAGCCAACAGTGAGGGTTACCTATGCGATGCTCCAGGTGCAATACCTAT
>JALONL010000043.1 GCA_025454955.1 Bacteroidia bacterium
AGCCAGCGTGGCGTTGCAAATGGTAGGCATCAGCTACCAGAACATCCGCAAGCACTTAGTAAAAATCATCCCTGAGCCGGTGGTGGAAGGCATGGAAAAAGGCTTCGAGATCGTAAAAGCTTTAATTACCGAAGGCCCCATGGCCGCCTGGGAACAGTTGCAGGAAATGGCGGGCGAGATGAAAGAGGCGTTTGTGGATGCGGTGAAGAACTGGATCAAGGAAACGATTATTGTGAAGGCGATTGAGTTTATTGCTTCGCTTATTATTCCCGGTGCGGGTATCATCCGCGCCATTGTGGGCATTTACGATACCATTGTGTTTTTCATTCAGAAAGCGAAAGACATTGCGCAGATGGTGGGTAACTTCCTTGGTTCTATTGGGGAGATTGCGATGGGGAATATTGGTGCGGCGGCGAATGCGTTGGAGAATGGGCTTGCGACTGCGCTTACGCTGGTGATCTCGTTCCTGGCTAAACTTATTCACCTCGACGGTGTGACTGCGAAGATCAGGGCGGCGTTGAATAAGATCAGGGGTAAGGTGGAGAATATGATGGCTAAGGTGGCGAAGTGGATTGCGGATAAGGCGAAGAAGTTGTGGGGGAAAATGACTGGGAAGGACAAGAAAGAGGCTAAACAAGCGGAATCAATTGCAGCAATGCCTCCAGAAGAAAAAGTAAAAGCAGCAACTCAGGAAGCTAAAAAACAAATCGGTAAATATTCTGGCAAAAAGTCCCACGCCAGCGATATACAAACGATTCTTCAACAAATAAAAACCAATTATCAGCTAAGGCATATAAAGTTGATGAAGGAACAATCTGGATGGTCTGTTGATGCAGAAATTAATCCAAAACACAAAGAGACATTTAATCCGAGTGGAGAATTACAGATTGAAGAGTTAATGCCAGGAGAGGGCAAAAAAGTATTGTTATTAGGTGAAGGAAACTTCAGTTTTGCGTTAAACATGGCTGCTAAAACAAAAGATAAGGACGAGGCTAAAAGAGTTGTAGCTACATCATATATTACAGAACAGTTAGTACATCAAACATATCCCAAATCAGGAGAAAAAAATATAAACAAAGCTAAAACCGAAGGACTATCTGTTCATCATGGTGTTGATGCGCGGAATATCAGTAAAGATTTGGGGCCATTCCCGGGACCATTTGAGAAAATTATTTTCAACTTCCCATTTGTGCCTGTTTCAAGACCAGAACAAACCGAAGTTAATCGCAAACTAACAAGCGATTTTTTTCAAAGTGCATCAGAGGCTGCCGAATTAAACGGACTTGTCTTCTTTACTCAAAAAGAATATTGGCTGAAACGTTTTCAAGCCAGAAATGCAGCAAGCTCCAATGGCTTTTCAAGCTACGGAGAACGCACATTTAATCCAGGTAACTTCCCTGGTTACGAACATATGGAGAGTCATGCCGAAGCATCTGCAGAATTGAAGAATCCGATCACACTTATTTATCAAAAAACATGATTATGAATTACATAGAATGGTTAATTCAACTATTTGTTAGTTCTCATTCAGATATTACTCTTGGATTTGGGCCGAATCACCCTACAAAGCCTAATATAAGTTTACAAAAAGACATAGATGTTTTTTTTCAGAACTATCCAACACTTAAATTAATCCCTGAATATTACTATTTCCAATTGGTTTATTCAGGCCTTTTTATTGAGGAGGATAATTATTCTTTTTCAATGTATGGATTTGATGAAGATGTAACGATTCATTTAATTAATAATCCTGGCGATATCACAAATGGAGAAGGCATGTTGTTTATTGCAGATCTGGTAATCGACGAGCCTTTGGAAACTATAGCTTTTGCGCTAAACGTAAACTCTCTTAATAGCTCGGATATTGTTTATCGAAAACGTAAAACAGGCACTTTTTCCCCGTTTCTCTCAATTCGAGAATTCTTAGTTACGTGTGCTAAATCACCACATGATTTACTAAAATAGCTATGCAAAGAATACAAAACCGAAATTGCCAAGTAAGTAAAAAACCTCTGTCCCGAACTCAAACTCAAAGATCAGAAAGCCATTAAGGAAATGACCGGCCAGATTAACCAGAAGAACAAATAGACAAAAGGAAAAAACTGTCACCAAAACTCAACGCCAAACAAACCGGCTCCCAACCAATTAACATCTCTTAACCCAAAACATTCCCCCCGCCCCCCCTTGCACATCTCCCTCAAAATGCGATATTTGTAAATCAAGCATACCACAACGGTATGCTTTTTCGTTGAATACAAGGAATTTAACTCAACACGGCCAATGACATTACGCATCCTGCCACTGCTTGCCGCCTTGCTGTTTGCCTGCACCCTGCAGGCGCAACAACCCGATCCGCCGCGTTTTCCCGACGATCAGGTGGCGGCTATGCTGGATAGTTTGGCGCGTAAGTCGTACCTGAGCCGTTTGCCACGACAGCCGCAGCGGCAGGGCAACAAATTCCACTATGCCCCCGATTCGGTGCCGCGGCCTGATGCGGTGGTGATGGAAGCCCGCCTCGCCCGCCTCAACAGCCAGTCGCCGTTTGACCTGGTGTATAACAACGATGTGCAGGCTTACATAAACCTCTACACCCTGCGCAAACGGGCATCGGTAGAGAAAATGCTGGCACTCTCGCAGTTGTACTATCCCATGTTCGAGCAGCAACTCGACAAATACAACCTCCCGCTCGAACTCCGCCACCTGGCTGTAATCGAATCTGCCCTCAACCCCTCGGCTACCTCAAAGGCCGGGGCGCGCGGACTGTGGCAGTTTATGTACACCACAGGCAAAATGTACGACCTCGAAGTGACGTCGTATGTGGACGAACGCTGCGACCCCTACAAATCGACACAGGCGGCCTGCGAATACCTCAAAGCACTCTACGGCATGTTTGGCGACTGGCAAATGGTACTCGCCGCCTACAACAGCGGACCGGGTACCGTAAACCGTGCCATTCGACGCGCAGGCGGTGGCAAAAAAACATACTGGGAAATACGCCCCTTCCTTCCGCTCGAAACGCAGGGCTATGTGCCTGCATTCATTGCTGCAAACTACGTAATGAATTACCACGCCGAGCACAATCTCTTTTCCACTTTACCCCGCAAAACTTTCCTCGATGTGGATACGGTGGCGGTAAAACAACAACTCACCTTCGCACAAATTGAAGCCGTGCTGGGCGTGCCGGTCGATGAACTGCAGTTTCTCAACCCCATGTACAAACTGGGCGTTATTCCACAGTCGCTCAATGAGCCTTACAAATTGGTGCTTCCTGCCGCCAAAGTGGGCAACTTTATTGCCAATGAAGAAGAAATTTACAACTACATCAAAAAAGACAGCACCCTTGCCGCCGACACTTATGTACAGGTAAAAAAAGTACATACCGTGAAAAAAGGCGAGCAGATAAGCAGCATTGCCCGAAAATATAAATGCACCGTGGCCGACATACGCGCCTGGAACAGCCTCAAAAGCAATACCCTGCGCCCCGGACAAAAACTCGTCATTTATACTCCCGTGAAAAGCCCGGCCACCGCAGCCCCCGAAACCACCGCGCAAACACCGCCCGCAGGCAATGCACAAACAGCTCCGCCCGCACAGCAAACCACCACAACCGGAAATACCACCGCAAAACCCGCAGGCACATTTACCTACTACACCATAAAAAGCGGCGACAACCTCTGGAAAATAGCCCAGAAACACGGCACCACGGTTGAAGAATTAAAAAAACTCAACGGCTTTGGAGCCAATTACAAACTCTACGCCGGACAGAAAATTAAAGTGAAGAAAAACTAAGCAGCCCGCAAAGCTGTTTACCTTTCATGCGCGCCGATGATTTGAAATTGCTGGGATTGCCCGCCAACTGCAGCGAGGAAGCCATTCGCAAAGCCTGGCGCAAACAAGCCTTTCTGCTTCACCCCGATACTTCCAAAGACCCCGCCGCACACGAGAAATTTCACACACTCGCCGCCGCCTACGAACGCCTCCTCGCCAACAATTACCCGCCCGAGTTGCACCGCCCGGTGGCTACGCAACACAAATCGGCCACGTATCATAATATTTACCGGAAAAAACAGGAAGCACTTACACCACGTCAAAAATTCTGGCGAAAAACAGGTTCCGTGCTGTATCGCATTTTTACGCCGGTGCTTTTTCTGTTGCTGTTTTTGCTTACACCCGTGTGGCTTATGCTTATACCGGTTATTCCGTGGATGCAGGAGAGAAAGAGAGAGAAAGGTAAATAGTTTGTTCTTTGGCGGCGATAAAATACTCTTAACAAGCCGCATCAAAAATCCGGAAGGGGATTTGGATTTATTCTCCCGAAAGAGCGGAACAAAATACAGACTACCGCACCGGCAGCATCATCTTCCGCGTATCCGCATCAGCTTCGCAAAGCCTTCGTTTTGATTCGGTATCTATCCACGCCGGAAGCGAATCGCGGCTGCACCAGATACCGGGAATAATTACATGGTTTTTTAATGCAGGATGATAGGCGCGGTAAACCCACGTAGGTACAATTTCGGCCGATTTAAGAGCAATTTTTCCGGTGGTAAAATTCTTTTCGAGTGTGAGGGTGAGAATTACACCCGCATCGGTATAACGCCAGTACTGGTTGGAAAGGAAATTGCCCAGCGACCAGGCCACTATGCCCGTATCAAGTGTGGCGCCGTGTTGAGTTTTGAATTTCTGCATCGGGCCCACTACGTGCGGATGGGCGCCAATAATCAAATCGGCACCGGCGGCCACGGTGTAGCGAAACATGCTGTCTTGTTTGGCTGTGGGCTCGCCGCGGTTTTCTATGCCCCAGTGGAAGAATACAAGCACCAGTTCGGCCCCTTTCTGCCGGGCGCGGGCAATGTCGGTTTTCACCAATGTGCTGTCTTCCACGTTAAGCATCCATTTATGCGCGGCCGAGGGGTAGGTGCCGTTTGTGCCGTAGGTGTAATTGAGAATGGCCATGCGTGTGCCTTTGATCTCGGCAATGCGCACCGAGTCGCGGTCGGCGGCCGAGTGGTGGGTGCCGGTGCTGCCCAGGCCGTTTTTACGTACCTGCTCCAATGTGCGCAGCAGGCCATCTTCGCCCGTGTCCATGCTGTGGTTGTTGGCCGTAACCAGAAAGTCGAAACCGGCCAGCTTCAATGCCGCTAAATAGGCATCGGGCGAGTTGAAGGCCGGATAACCCATGTACGGACGGCCCGGCCCGGCAGTGGTGGTTTCGAGGTTGCCAATGGTAAAATCGGCCGAGGACAATGCCTGTTGAATTTCGGCAAAACTCCCCGTAAAATCATAATCGCCACCCGGCTGCAGGGCGTTTTTGGTTTGCGGACTGTGACACATCAAATCGCCGGTGAGGTTGAGCGTAAAGGTCACCACCGAATCCTGAGATTGTGTCACTACCTGCACCTGCGCGGGCGAAACACCTGCGTTCAAACCACGTTCATCGGCCAGTAAAATACCGCCCACCACCAATACAATCTGCGAAATACAGAGGTATTGAACCAGATTACCACGATCGGGAAAAAATGCAGCCATGATGCAATTATGTGAGGGCAAAAGTAATGGGAAACAGTGGTTTAAACATTGAATTTCAGGAAACACAGGGATAAAACCTGTATTTACATGAAAATTTCACTTGATGTCTTGCTTTTCCGGATTTTTTAATGGAATTTAGTGTTCTACAAAAACCCAAGAACCACTATTTACGTTAATGTTAGCGTAAAGTTTTCCACAAGAACTCAACACAAAACAATACGAAATGAAAAAGTCACTCCTCCTGATTCCCGCAGCAGCCTTGGTTTTCGGACTTGGCAGTTGTAAAAAAGAAGAAACCTCTTCGGGCGATATTCAGTCAGTATCTTCGGTTTACAAAGCCGTTGTTTTCGAATATTCGGCCACCTGGTGCGGCCCCTGCGGCGAGTATGGCTACCCGGCCATGCACGAACTTATGGACGAATACAAATACAAAACCGTGGGCGTGTTTATGCACCCCAACGACGATATCGTTAACCAGGAGCCTGCCGGCATGGAAGATATTCTCGATTTCTTCGGCTTCTCAGGCACTCCGTCATCGGCTGTAAATACCGGTCCGGATACCTATCCCACCTACCTCGAGCCGAGAGTTACCCAGGCCCTCGCCGCCAATCCTACTGCCAAAGCAGGTATTGGTATCAGCAAGAGCATTTCGGGCAACGTGGTTACCGTAAACACCAAAACCGTATTCTTCGAAGACGTAACCGGTACCTACAACCTGGCCGTTTACATTACCGAAGACAAAATCATGGAGCGTCAGAGCGGACAAACTGCTGCTGAAGTAGAACACAACGACATTCTCCGCGCCATTGCCGACGGAAAAGCATTCGGTACACTTTGCGCCACTGCTCCCACCAAAGGCACCAAAGTTGACGGCACTTATTCCATCACCGTGCCCGAGTCGCGCAACAAAGACAACCTGCATGTAGTGGCTGTTCTCTACAAAATGGAGAACAACCAGCCCACAGCAGTGCTTAACGCCAACAAATTTTAAAAGAAAGGCCGCTGCGGTAAACACAGCCTTTTCAGAAAGCCGCTCCGTTATCCGGGGCGGCTTTCTTATTTTTCCTATATTTGATTAGCTCAACTACATAAAAACACCGTTAATCACTCCCCGGATGAAAATCAAATCGTTCCTGCTCTTGCTGCTTTGCACACTCATTTTTGTGCCCGATCTCGATGCCGAAGAGATGAAAAAGAAAAAGAGGCGTAAGAAAAAGAAGAAAAAGAAAAAAGAACTCGCCTACATGCAGGGCCAGATTGGCGGCCAGCTTGCAGCCGGGTTTCTGATGCGCCCCAATTTCAAGAAAACCGACTACTCCATTTATGGCACCAACACCATTGATGCCGGTTTTCCGTTTGGCGTTCGTGCCGAGTTTGGCGTGGCTCCCACATTTGGCATTGGTGCTGGCTTTGGACTGTATAAAGACAAAGTAACCATTGGCGATGTAACCGTGCCCGAAAACATTTACGGTTTTGAGCACAGCTATACCATGATTTTTGTGCGCCCCGCCTTTCACGCGCCGCTCAACAGCAGCAAACTCGATGTGTATGCCGCACTGCCCATTGGTTTTACTGCAATTAAAGCCACACCTTTTGGCAATAACAACTTTGTGCAGGAACCGCTCAAAGGTGGTTTTGCCTGGTCGGTAATGGCGGGTACCAACTTCTATTTCACCAAAAATATCGGGGTGTTTTTTGAAGGCGGATACGGCCAAAACCTGCCGCTGCTCAACGCAGGCCTTTCGGTAAAATTCTAATCAGTACATATATTTCCATAGTCCGGAACCATTGAAAAATGGTTCCGGATTTTTTGTGTTAAACCATATAATGTTTGGCTGTAAATCAATATCAGAAGGGGCCAATCTCAATTTCTGTAAATATTTCAAACAAATTAATGCAAAAGAAAACCCATGCGAAGGTATTTGCGTAAAACAAGCTGAAACCTTTTACAGAATCCCTTACACCAGTTAATACACAGAAAAATCGCCCCCGTATTCTCTCTGCAGGAGTCTGGGTTTTTCCCTGAATCTGCCTGAATGATATCTTATCCGGGGAGATAAACCATGTTTCCAAAGCCTTCTGCGAAGCTTTGGCAATAATGCTTCCCTGCCTGTTGCCCGCTGCTTTTCTGTTTCCTGCTGCCCGAATAAACCGGAAACGAAGGCAACAGTTACTCAACAATCCCACATTACGGAATAATTTGTTTCAGCCCTTTTTTATTCCACTGCGATGAAAAAAAACCTCTCCCTGTTATTGCTGCTGGTATTTTGCCTTGCCGCCGCCGACCTTTCGGCCGAAGAATACAAGAAGAAAAAACGTAAAAAGAAGCGCCGCAAAAAAGGCAAAAAAGAACTGGCCTTTATGCAGGGCCAGAAAACCATACAACCCGCCACTGGCTTTTTTGCCCGGTCAGACTATGACAGTTCGGGATACGGATTTTACGGGGCGGGCGTGGTAGATCCCGGTTTCCCCATTTCGCTCCGCGGCGATTATCATGTTACCGATTTCCTGTCGGCCGGTGCATTCTTCTCGCGCTATAGCGAAAAGGTAACCATTACCGACAATACCAACCCAAACAACTCATTCGGGTTCAGCCACGCAGCCACCACATTCGGCATACGTTCGGCGGCGCATAAGCCGTTTGGGGCAAGGCTCGATTTATACGGCGGCATAGGACTCGGCTATACGGCTGTAAAAGCAAAAGCCTTTGGCGAGTTTAATCCGGTGCAACCGCTCGAAGGAGCAGGAGGGTTTTTCTGGAATGCCTACGGTGGAGCAAGTTTTTACTTCATCAAACAATTAGGCGTGTTTGCCGAGGTGGGTTATGCCTCGCCCTGGTATCCGATGATTCAGACCGGCATCAGTTTAAAATTCTGAAATAGCCGTAAAACCATCACCCTCCCATCAAACATTTCAATGGTTTCAATAACATTTACCAATGAAATTTTGTAATCTTAGTAAAGTAAACCACCTGCAAAACATAAGCCCCATGAAAAACACAAAGCTAATTCTACCGCTGCTGGCGCTGGCATTTGTGGCCCACAGTTGTAAAAAGGAAATTCCCCAGGAAGAAATAAACAATGTATCCACCAGCTACAAGGCGCTTGTAGTAAAGCAATCAGAAACATGGTGCGGGGCATGTGGCTCTATCGGGTTTCCGGCATTCAAAGAAATTGCCGAAACGTATAAATACAAAGCCACTCTCCTGGATATACACATGAACGACGACATCAGCGCAACCTGCCCCGAAGGCGGTTACGGCTTAACATCGTTCTTTTACACCGGCAGCATTCCCATTGGCGGTGTAAACGTGAGCCGCCCCTTTACTCCCCGCGCCGATGATATTTCAGACAGCATCGACTTTTACAGCGCGCCGCACCAGCCCGCAAAAGCAGGTATCGGTTTTTCGTGGAAAATAGAAGGGGCGAATGTGGTGGTGAAAACAAAAACCGTGGCATTCTCTGCCCTCACCGGCAAATACAACCTGGCGGTTTACCTTACCGAAGACAAGGTTATGCAAGAACAAAGCGGATATGCAGGTTCGGGCGATGCCGAATTCAATCACGTTTTCCGACGTGGTGCCACATCAACTTCCTGGGGCGAAAACATTATTGCCACCTCTTGCGAAGCCGGTGCCGTGTTTGAAGACACACACACCATTCCCATTCCGCCCACTGTACGCAACAACGCCAACCTGCATGTGGCAGTGGTACTTTACAAAATGGGCGAAACCGGAGTACCGATTGACGTAATGAATACCAATCACGACTAACACATAGCCACTTCAGCAACCGGCATAATCTGAACCAAAAGGAAAAGCCCGGACTTAAACGTCTGGGCTTTTCTGTTTCCGGTTTCCTGCGGCTCAGTTCTGAACCTGCAGTGAGTGAATGTAGTCTTCCAGACGCTCCACAATACGGTCGTAGCTGAACTGGGCCAGCGGCGTGGGGTTAACGTTGTGAAACTCCGGATTGTTGTTTTTGCGAAGGGTGTAAATATTCTGCTTGCCCTCTTCAAAACGGCCAATCGGGTCGATGGTCATGGTAAGAATCTGGTAGTCGTAGTTCTTGGCCAGTTCATACAGCATGTCGAAGTTTTCGCCCAGGCCGGCCACCTCGTCGATGGTCATAAAGCGGATGCCCTTCTTGATTTTACGATCCTTGCGGCTCAGGCGGTCGGTGTCGATGATAGACAGACGGGCAATGCACAGCAGTGCCAGCATGGTGTAGTTCTGTCCGTTCGATCCGGGTGCGTCTTCGCCTTTTGGCGTTTTGAGGCTGATGGAGAGATCGAAGTACGATTTCGGGTTGGTGAGCTTGCGGATATCGGGCTTCACGTTTTTGCCGTCGCTGTGTTCGAGGAAGGCTTTGAGGATGATGGCATCGGCGCCTTCGTTTTCCACTTCAAACATTTTAAACAGGCCCACGTTCTGCGCCTTGGCCGCAATCTGTTTGTTCAGGTTGCGAATCCAGCTGATGGGGTATGATTTCGAGGGATCGAAGTTGATTTCCACGTAGTGGCCGCCCGAAATTTTGTTCTGGCGGAAGAACTCGCGCATATCGTCAATACGGTCGCGGTATTCGCTATATACTTCTTCAATTTTGGAGAAGATGCCGTTGATGATTTTGAGTTTGTGGTCGTTAATCTCGTTCATCTTCTGGTTGATGATGCGGAGATGTTCTTCCACGTCGTTTTGCAGGTCTTCCTCCACGTTGCTGCCGTCTTTAATAATTTTGGGCAGCATTACTTCGGCCAGCGTCTGGAAATCGAAGCGGTGATTGCCTTTGAGGCGTTCGTCTTCGATCTGGAATTTTTCTTCGCGCAGAATGCCTTCGTAGTTTGTTTCGTAGGCTTTCTGAGTGGTGATTACAGTTACCTGCGTTTTCTTTACGAGGTTTTCCTCAATCTGTTCACTGAGTTCGTTGGGGTCGAATTCGCCGATTTCTTCGGTGTAGCGGGCCAGTGCTTCGCGGTAACGGCCTTCGAGGGCGGGCATTTTTTCCATCAATGCCAGCAGGCGTTGTTCGAGTCCGCCCTGCTTGCGCGAAATTTCCTGCAGGCGTTGTGTAAACGCGTTGTACATCATTTTCACGCTGGAATTATGTTCTTTTTCCAGTGCGCGTATTTCGGCGTTTACTTTTACCTGGCTTTGCTCGCCCTCGGAGGGGCGCAGGTAGGTGGCCACGTCTTTGAGCCAGTCGTTGTAGCGTTCGTCAAGGGCTTTGCGCTCCTGCTTAAACTCTTTCATTTCGCGTTCCTTGTCGGGAAGCTGTGTAAGTTCAAGCTGGCGTATCTGCCCTTCAATGCCGAGGATGTTTCCCTGCGAGCTGTTAATGATTTCGTCGGCCTCGCGGAGTTTTTGCAGGGCATCTTCCCAGCTTTTCTTGGCCTCCTCGTATTGCAGGCGCAGGTTGTTTTTCGGGTTGGTGTAGAGGTCGAGTGTAAACTCAAACTCATCGCGGGTAAGCAACAGCGTATCGTCGGGCGAATAGCGGTTCAGTTCGTCGCGGCGCACCCATATTTCCGATACCTGCTGGTTGAAACCGAATTCGGTAAGCAGTTCGCGCATACGGCGGCTGCTGTCGCGTTCGGCGGTGAGTTTTTCGAGTTCCTTTTCAATGGTATCGCCGTACTTTTTCAACTCTTTTTCAATCGTGTCGGGATTGTTGAAGAGTTGTTTCTGCACAAAAGGCACATACTCCAGCACACCGCCGAGGTTTACCCAGAAACCGCCGGCATCCTTATCGGCAGGTTTTATGTTTTTATACACTTTTTCCGGCTCGGGAATAAAGCGTGTGCCATCGTGTTTGTCGGTGGGGCGCTGTGTGCTGAGTGCTTTAAAGTGCATCAGCACCGATTCTTCCTCTTTGGTGAGCTTGCCCGCATTGCGTATGGCCCACTGTGCCACCGAATCCTGGTTGGTGGTGTCGAAAAGCGGCAGCAGTTGTTCGAGGCGGTGAATTTCGCCGTCGAGCTGATCCATCAGTCCGTCGTATTCGGCCTGTGCCAAGCGGTAGTCTTTGCTCCAGGTAGAGTCGATAAACGCGGCTTCGATGCGGCGGTCGGCGAGGAAGTTTTCGAAATCGCGGAGTTTGTCGCGGTCGCGGGCTACTTTGTCCTGCTGTGCAAACTGTTCGCGCACGGCCTCAATGGTTTTGTAAATGCGCAGCCATCCTTCCACGCGTTTTACTTTGGTCCATCGTTCGCTGGCTTCGTCATATTCGTCCTGCGCAATTTTGTAGGCGTTTTCGTACGAAGCGCGGTTTTTATCGGCAAACTCGCGTTGTTTTTTGCGGCTTTCGAGTTCCTGCTCCAGTCGTTCGCGTTCGGCGGTAATGGTGTCGAGTTCGCGTTCTACGGCTTCCATGTTGAGCTCGTTTACACGCTTTTCGAGCAGAATCTGTTGCAGGTTTACGTAGGCGGTTTCCTTTTGTGTACGCACCAGATCGCGGCCTACCACGTCTTTTTGCTGGAACGTAAAGCCAGTTTCGAGAAACAGTGCGCGCTGGTTGGCTTTGTCGCGTTTCTTTTTGTCTTCGAGCAGGGCAAGCAGGCGGTCTTTTTTCAGCTTCACCATTTCATACACCCGCGCACGGCGTTTGTATTCTTCGTGGGCTTCTTCAATTTCCTTCTTGCGCTTTTCGTATTCCTTGCCCTGATCGTCGTCGTTGGCAAAGAGGAAGTTTTTGAGGTCTTCCGATTTTGCACCGATGCCTTTACCGCGCGAGAACGACTGAATAATCTGCGCAAAGGTTTTGAGTTTGCGCTCGTCCTGGCTAAGGTCTATGCTCAGAATCTGGTTATTGAAAAGTACGCGGTGAAACTCGGCTGTGCGGTTGTTGAAATGTTTGAGGTTCATGCCGCGCTTTTCGAGATGTTCCTTCAGTTTGTCGATGGGCAATATCTGGTTGCCCTGCAGGAAATCGCGGTAAAGCAAAAACTGGTTCATCGACTCCAGGTTGAATTCGGTTTCGGGCGAAAAATCGAAACCTTTCTGGATGATGAACGGATAAATGGAGCGGGCCGTGGTTTGAACGTGGGTGCCTACAATAATGTATTTACCCTCTTCCACTTCCACGTTCACAAACGCATAGCCGAGGTTTGCCCCGTCGTTTTGTTTGAGCACGATGCCTTCCACAGTACGTTTTTCGGTGGTCATTACATCGGTGCCCGATTCCCAGTATTCTTTTTTGGCAACGAAAATAAGCTGGAGCAAATCGGCAATAACCGATTTACCCGAACCCGAACCACCGGTAAAATCGGTACGGAGCGGGTGCAGCAGGTAGTCGCAGTTGTTGTGATAAATCACCCCAACGGTTGACAGTGAAAATATGCGCGGATATTGTTTCATGATCGGATGTTCCGGATGCGTGTGTGTAAATGAGGGCAATTATTCGGAGGCTTCGCCTTCCTCTACCGGGTAGAGGCCGCCGGTGCGTTCTTCGATAGAGTTGGTTTCGTCGATGAGGCGGTCGATGTTGTGAATTTCGTAAGAGTACATGGTAAACAGGCGCTCAATGGAAGGCATAATTTCAAAGAGTTCCTTGTTTCGCGGGTCGTAATGAATCCAGCCGAGACGTTCAAACTCCTTGAGCGCATTGCGCACCCACTCGTCGATGGTATTTTCATCAATATCGGTGGCCTCTTTCTCGCGGCGTTTGGCGAAGAGGTTGTAGATATAGTTTTTGTATTCTTCGTTGCCCTTGATGAGTTGAATAAAATCGGGCACGTAAATATCGTTAATGAAATACTTGTCGATGCGGTGAATTTTGAGCAGCAAAATTCCAAGCAGCGTGTATTCGGGCGAAAGTTTTTTGGAGCGTGTTTTTACAATACCGCGGCTTTCGTCGTCGAGTTCGAGGTAGAAATAGCGGGTATAGTCAGAGCCTTTTGCCGCAAGGTTTACGCGAAACAGGTTGCGGTAAAACAGGCGGATTTCATCTTCATATTTTTCGAGGAAATTGAAGAGTTCCGTCTGGTGCGGGAAGTTCTGAATGTGCTGTCCGCTTTTGAGGGCAAAGTCGAGATCGGCGAACAGGTTTTCGGCTTCGTCAGATTCTAAGAAGCCGTACTTTTTAATTGCAGTTTCCATATTCCGATATTGGGTTGTTTGGCATCGAGCGCAAATTCTTCGCGCACGGTTACCTCCACATTTTCCATTTTGCTGAATTCCTTGAGTACGAGTGTGGCTGTTTTGATGGCGGCCTCAAGGTCGTTGTCTTTGAAGAGAATTTTGTAGTAGTAATCGGCAAAATTCACTTTCTTCTTTTTCTCCAGTTCGGCCGCAATGTCGCTGATCCATTTTTCGATGCGTATTTCGCGGTCAATCTGCTGCTGGCGAAGCATGGCCTGACGTTTCAGGTCTTCTTCGTCCCAGCTCAAATCCTGCACCAGTACGGGCGGCGGATCGAGCAGCTGGTAATAGTCGATGCTGGTAAGGCGCGAACGGTCGCTGTAGAAGTCTCGGGTAATGATGTTTTTTGGCAGAAACACTTCCACCTCGTGTACCGTGCGGTCTTTGAGTTTTTTGGTGCGGCCAAATTTGCTGCTCGAATTTTTGAGCAGGTAAATGAGAAACGCTTCGATTTTGCGGTCGAATTCGCGCTTTTCGAAGTCGTTGTAGAGTTTGTTGATTTTTGGTTTGATGCGGTCAATGGTATGACTCACATTGATGAGGCGCTGCTCGATGTCTTTGAAGAAGCTGCGCACCTCGCGTTTGGTTTCGCGGAAGTCGGGCTCGTCGGCTAAGCTGGCATCGTCGAGAATCTGTTTGATGTCGTCTTTCGATGAAAATGCGCTGGAGAGTTTATCGGCCTGTTCCTTGATGCGGTCGAGCAGGGCTTCGCAGCCGATGAGCATTTCGCGGAAGTTGTCGAACTCGTTTTTCACCAGGTCGTTCAACTGTTCCACGGTATCTTCAATTTGCGACTGCAGTGCGCGGAGTTGTGCGCTGATGTCGTTTTTGTGTTTGAAGAACTGGGTATGATACCAGTGGCGGAAATCGTCGATTGATTCGAGCTTGCGTTCGAGCAGGAGCACAAGGTCGGAGAATGTTTTCTGGATTTGCGAGGGGTTGATGGCAGTGTGTACCTCGCGTTCGAGCATATCGCAGAAATTCTCGGCGTAGGTGCTTAGCTGGTACGTTTTTTCTTCGAGGTTTTTATCGAGGAAATGACGCAGCAGGCGGTGCAGGGCTTCGTCGTACTTCTGGGTTTCTTCGCCCCGGGCCGATGTCATGCCCAGTTCGGTGTACACCTGTTTGATGGTGTCCACAATAAGTCGTTCGGGGAAAGTACGTTCGATGGTGCCTGCACGCACCTTCTGGAAGAGGGCAAGTACTACTAATCCGTCTTCCTGACGGGGCACGAGCAGGTTATACCTTTCGCGGAGAATTTTCGGGAAATGCATGGGCCGCGACGAGCGCAATGCCGGCGGCATGATAGAAAGCTGTTCCATACGAACACAAATTTACCCTCCGCGCGGGTTTATTTTGGCCGTGTTGAAATCTTGTGGAAACAAACCCGCAGCCCTTGAAAACACTGCCGTTTTGTTAACATCTTTCCCCTCCGGGAATTTGGCAATTCCGGATTTTTGATTATCACAAAAAAGGATTGCCCGGCCACAGGCCGGTTTGCAGGCACTTCAAATGCGCCGCTTATTCTATCGAGCCATCGTTTACCAGCCCCAGTAGCCAGAGGCGGGCCTGTTCGAGTGTGCTGAACACACGCGTGGGCACGTCGGGCTTTTGATCGCTGATGTAGTGGTGCGCCAGATCGCGCGCGGCCAGATGGTCGGCCACAATGGCCATTGCACCGATACGTTCCAATACCTGCGGCGATACAGTAAGATCGAGCGCCGCTTTTGAAATGGTGTTCACAAAACGCAGGTCGCTTACCAGCGCCAGTTTACGGTCGGCCACCATACTTCCACCGGCACCCTGCAGAAAAATCTGCATCATGTCGTGGTGGTTAATATCGGTTTCGGGCAGATACCTCAGGTACGAAATTCCGTCCGGATCGGACCAGGTCTCTGCTTTGTCAGCAATAAATTGCTGGTTGAGTTTTACAGGTTTTAGTGCAGGGGGAGTCATAAACAATAATTTCAGTGTAATACTACGTGAAATCATGGACTGGGGTTCGTCTGTAGCCGTTTGTAAACGGCTTTTAATATCAGGCATCGACAAAAACAAGGTTACAACACACAAAGGGCTGTTTTCGCCCCATCAAAAAAACGCTCAAGAATATTTCAAAATCAGTTATTTAATGCTGAGCAGCCAGGCCTTGGCATTTTCGGGGTCGCTGAATACTTTGGTGGGCACCCTGGGGCGGTTGAATTTCATGTAAAAATTGGCCAGAATGCGTGTGGCGGGCGAGTCAACCACAATGGCCATAGCCTTAATCATGGTGCTAAAACTATTATTTACCCCATAATTCCGGGCTTCGTTAGACATACCGGCAATATGGCGGGCATCCAGTATGGCAAGGAAAGGCTGGTTAGGATCATAGGTTTGACGGGCCAGTTCGGCCAATTGTTCCACATCCTGTAGTTCAATCAGGGCATTTTCGGCCAATACGGCCCACGATATGCCGTCTTCATCAGACCACATATACCCTTTTCCGGGTATTCCCCTGTAATTGATGCGGGATTCTTTCATAGATGCTTAGCGCTCCGGAGCCTTACTGCACTCAAAGGTAGCTGTGCAAGGTATATAGTTCTTGCCGAATCAAATACAAAAATCAGATTAGTAATACTGGTTATTAATATCTTTGAACTTCAGGGAAAACCGGTAGACGCGAATTGCAAAAAACAGATTCAATGTGTAAATAGAATTGATTTCCCTGCGAGAAAATGAATGATTTTTTTACGATGTAGCAGTAAGGTTATGAATATGAAGCAACTCGCCATTTATACGATAGCATTTTGCACTATATTTTCTGCGTGTTTACCGGAAAATCAACAGGAGAAAAAAGCCGGTATCACCGGTGTGGATGTGCAGGACAGCCTGTCGCATTATTCGTCAGCCGACAGCCTGGCGGTGATCGAAAAATGCCGTAAACTTCTTGCAATGGCCGACGAATATTCCCTTCAGGGAAAAGCGTCTCAGGCAATAACTGCCGACAGTCAGGCTCTGGTAATTGCCGAAAATGCAGGAATGAAGAAGGAAATGCTCAAGGTTTTAAAACGCCTTGAGCGAAAATACGCCATTCAGCTTAAACGTACCCAGTCGCTGCAGCTCATTTATAAAGGATTGAAAATAGCCGAGGAGCTAAAGGATAAAAGAGAAATAATAGATTTTTATTCGGCCAATGCCATGTGGTATTTCTACGGCGGCGAATACGACAAGGCCCTGGAAATTGAAGAAAAATGCCTGAAAATGAGCCGCGATATCCACTACAGCTTTGGTATTTCCAGCGCACTGATAGACATAGGCAGCATTTACATGAATAAAGGCGAAAAAGCGGAAGGAGCCAAGTATTTCTTTGCAAACAGAATTTATGCCGACAGTCTGAAAGGTTCTGTATATCAGGCACAGATCTACCAGAGCATAGGATCAGCTTTTGAAGTATCAGGACTCTACGACTCGGCTATCTATTTTGCTAAAAAAGCCTGCCATACGGCCGACAGCCTCAGGGATAAGAAAACATATTCAGGCTGCCTTAGTTCTCTGGCCGAAGTGCTTAATAAACAGGGACGGCTTGATGAGGCGGAAGAGATGGCCGTAAAATCACTCGAAATAAGCCGGGAAATTAATTTCAAAGCACAAATGCCGGGCACACTCGACATTTTAAAACACATAGCCATTAAGCAGAATGACTATAAACATGCCTTAACCTATTACCAAGAATATGTGGCCATTCAGAACAGTTTGAAAGACGACAAAACCATGCTTGAGGCGCAGGAAAAGGAATACGCCTTTAATCTGGAGAAAAAAGAAAGTGAAAATCTGCTGCTGACCCAGAAAAACGAAATTCAACAACTGCAAATTCGTAAAACCCGCTACGTGATGGTGGCGTTTATTTTTCTGGCGGCGGCGTTGTTAATTATTGGTTACCTGCTTTATCACCAGTCGCGCATTAAAGCAGTAAACTGGAAAATGACAGCCGAGCAAAAACTGCTCCGTGCGCAAATGAATCCGCATTTCATATTCAATTCCCTTAATTCAATCCGGTATTTTATACTCAGCAATCAGAATACGCTTGCCGAAAAATACCTTTCCACCTTTTCGAAACTTATCCGCAATACGCTTGAAGCCTCAATAGACGATACGGTTTCGGTCGATCAGGAAGCGCAGATGCTGCGCGGGTATCTCGAAATCGAGTCGCTGAGGTTTAACGGGAAATTTGAATATGAGATAATTGTGGATGAAAAGCTAAAAGGCGATACCGTGCGCATTCCGCAACTCATGATACAGCCGTTTGTGGAAAATGCCATCTGGCACGGCCTGCTCCCCAAAACAGCCGACCGCAAACTCACTATACATTTTTCGGCCATCGCTCCCGATAAAGTGAATTGCAGTATTGAGGATAACGGAATAGGTCGTGCCGCCGCCGCTGCACAGGAATCAAAATCCGGGCAAAAACACCTTGCCCTCGACTTTGCCCGGCAACGGTTGCAGCTTCTTGCAAAAACAGTTAAATCGCGTTTCGATATGGTATTAACCGATAAATACGACGAGTTTGGCAATGCCACGGGGCTGCGTGTGAGCATTGAGCTGCCTAATTTGTATCAGTATAAACCGCCTGTGCGAAATGAAGTTTAGCTGCCTGTTTCTGTGGTTAATTATTTGCTCCTGTGCTGGCCCGGCAAGTGATAATACAACAGAACCCCAAACTAAGGCCGAAGCCAATAATGCTTCCACCCGCAAACACGGTTATGAACATTATCGCCAATTAAGGCTTGCGGCCTGGCAGTTCGGCAGTTCCGGAAAGCTGCATGAATCAATTGCGGCCGATAGTGCGGCTCTTATTGTTGCCACTGAATTGGGGAACGATACCGCCTGCCTGAGTACGATAAAAGCGCTTCAGGCAAAATACTATCAGTTGCTGAACCGGATGCAGGTGCTGGAACTTTGCAACCGGGGTGTGGCCATTGCAAAGAAAACGGGTAATTACAAAGACATGGCCGATTTGTACTCGGCAATAGGTCTTTGCTATTTTTTCTTTGAAGACATAGACAAAGCACTGGCCGCGCACCGGAAAAGCCTTGAAATAAGCCGGAATGCGGGATATGAGTTTGGTATTTCCAGTGCATTGGTTGATATCGGGAGCGATTATATTGCACTGAACCGTACTGCCGAAGCCATTCCTTATTACCTCGAAGTGGAGAAATATGCTCCGCTGTGTAAAGGAACCATTTACGAAGCATATATCTACAACTCTGTGGCGGCGGCTTACTGGCTTACGCAACGCTATGACTCAGCTTTTATGTATTCCGAAAAAGCCTGTGCCATAGCCCGCACGCTTGGAAACAGCCGGGGAATTATCAGCACCACCGCTACAATGGCCCGTATTGAGTTTCTTAGAAACAATACGACAAAAGCCAAACTTTTGGCCGAACAGGCATTGCAGCAAAGTCTCGAAACCCGTTTTGCCATTCAGCTTCCGCCGCTGTATCTGCTGCTGAGCGAAATTCATGAAAAAGAAAAAAACTTCGGGGCCGCACACCAGTACTTTCGCAAACACATACATCTGAAAGACAGTATTGCCGACGAAAAAACGCTGAAAGTCATCCGCAGCAACGAACTCGAAGCCACCATCAGGCAAAAGGAAAACGAAAAAGAGTTGTTGCAGCAAAGCAACCAGATCAGTGAACTTAAAGTGCAGCAAACCGGAATTCTGGCCCTTTCGCTGCTGCTGGTTATTCTCCTGCTTGTCATTATTGGTATTGCCCGGCAGCGCCAGGCTGCATTAAAAGCAAACCACCAGCTGGCCATAGCCGGTCAACAGCTTTTGCGCGCACAGATGAACCCGCATTTTATTTTCAATTCTCTCAACTCCATTCAGGCGCTGATTATGCAGAATCAGAATCTGAAGGCAGAAAACTACCTCGGCAAGTTTTCAATACTGTTGCGCAATATTCTCGAAACCGGAAGCCAGCAAAGCGTAACACTGATGCAGGAAATACAAATGCTCAACGATTACCTGCACATCGAGTCGGTAAGGTTCGACAGCCGGTTTACGTATTCTGTTCAGGCCGACGAAGAGCTTAACCGGCTCAATCCGCGTATTCCGCACATGATGATACAGCCTTTTGCCGAAAATGCAGTTTGGCATGGCTTACTGCCAAAGAAGGGCGATTGCGAGCTTTCTGTGTTATTCAGGTACGAAAACCAAAGTAAACTAACCTGTATCATCGACGATAATGGAGTGGGCCGCGAAGAGAGTGCCGGTTACAAAAACCCCGATTCAAAAAAGCAACAGGCAATATCCTTCACACAAAGCCGTCTGGCCATGTTTAATACCCGATATAAAACCCAATGCACATTTGATATTGAAGATAAATACGACCAACACGGGAAAGCACTGGGAACAAAAATCACCATTCAGTTACCGATAATAAAAAAGTAAAATGTACCGAGCGATTATTATTGATGATGAAAAAGCCGGAATAGAATCGCTGATGATTCTGGCAGCCCGATATGCCCGCGACATAAAAATTGTAGCCACCACACGCTATCCGGAAGAAGCGGCAGGGTTAATTGAGGATTATGATCCGGATATCGTTTTTCTGGATGTTCGGATGCCAAAAATGACGGGGTTTGATCTGCTGGCCCAATTGCCTTCCCGTGATTTCAAACTTGTTTTTACCACTGCTTACAGCGAATATGCCATACAGGCCATTCGTAATCAGGCATTCGATTATCTGCTCAAGCCCATAAGCGATGATATGTTCTGCGAATTTATTGCTTCGCTGGGCGACAAACAGGATAAGCCCCATGCCGCAGATGACAATCGCCGCAAGGCTATTGAAATTGCCATGAAAGACGGCATTCAGTTTTTGCCTCAGCCCGATATCATCAGGCTTGAGGCCTCGCGAAGTTACACCGAGATATTTATGGATAACGGTGTGCGTCACATCGCCTCGCGTCCGCTCAAAGATTTTGAAAACCGGCTTGATACATCACTATTCTTCAGGTGCCATAAATCGCACATTGTGAACCTTCACAAAGTGAAGAAATTTGTAACCCAGGATGGTTTTTTTCTGCTCATGACCGACGGTTCGCTCCCCGAAGTTTCGCGTGTAATAAAGGATGATCTGCTGGCACGCCTTCGCGAAAAATAATTTCAAAAAAGAGAATATTCTGCTCTTCCAGGCATTGGCTGCCAGAATCCATATTCCGGCGGCATGAAAGCCTATGAATTAAAACGCACTGTTTATAGCTTATAAAAACAGGTGTCAGGGAAACTTATAAGGCCATTTGGGAAATCGGCTGTCGTTTTAAGGTAACTGCTGCTGAAATTCATTTTCAGGGAATATAGTTTTGGTGTGTTGATATCAGCGATCGATAATTATTCATTCAAAACCAATTCTTATGAAAAAAGCAATTCAACTTCTGGTTATGGCTTCGGCCGTCTTTACTATTCAGGCAAAAGCACAAACAGGCACGCTTACCGGTTGGGGTATGGCAGTATGCAACCAATACAGTTTTTCAATATGTCCGGGTGAAGTTATCACCCCGAACAATTATGGGTCACAAAATTTTGTGTGTACAGGCCGCCCGCACGAAGACATTTCTTTCATCAACCAGGGTCCGCTCTGGCGTGTGGAGTCGCGAACATGGTCATTTACACCTACGCTTTCCGGTGCATTGGTAACCGGGGTTGACCAGAATAACAATCCGGTGAGTATTACACTTCTCCCCAACGACCTGCTTCAGCCGGCCATCTATTCCCCCGTCGCAAATCCGCAGTATGTGGAGTTTTCGGTGAATAATATCAACACCGGAATTTTGTTTGACAGAAATTCATATCAGATTTCGCTTACGGCCACACTTTCAGCCTCGTTTTCGCTAAGTCTGAGCAATGGCCTGCTGTCGGGCACGAGCAATGTAGCGGGAAACAGCACATGGAACATTTACAGTACACCCAATGGAATTGGCGGCCCATATACGTTTGTGACTTCGTTTAACACACCGTCTTTTTCGCTTAATGTGGGCCCGGGTTGTTACTATGTTACGCATACGGTTAACTATTCGCCCTGCGGTACTGCCTGTGAAGCCATGACTGTGTGCAACGCTTCGTGCGATGAAAAACCGTCTGGGGAAAAAACAGGTGTCAATACTGATTTACCGGTGCTTTTGCAGCTCTTCCCGAACCCGGCCTCAAATCAGGTAACCCTGGAAATTCCATATACTGATGATACCGAATTTCAGGTGCGCATTTACGACATGAGCGGAAAACTGGTAACAGATATGCGCAAACAGGCTGTGGCCGGAGCCACCACACAGGTAATGCTTGATCTGGGAGCTTATGGAGCAGGTACTTATCTTGTAAAAGTTTCGGGCAATAAACTTGGCGAACAACACCGCACGTTAATTGTGGAATAGATCTGCGACAAACAATTCAGGCAGACATCGGCTCACAGGCTGGTGTCTGCTTTTTTATGCGTAAAGAAGGGTTACCTGTAAGAGCCAATGTGCATCAGTGCATCGCCCTGATTGACTACCGGCTGGTTGTTAAGTCCCACCACATAGCCATCGTGCGGGGCATTTACGGCATGTTCTACCTCGCCGTAAGGATCGCAAATGATGCCGAGCTTTTCGCCTTTGCGTACCGGTGCGCCGTAGTCGATAGTGGTGTGAAAAAGCCCCGAACTTTTGGCGCGTATCCAGCCCGAGTGATTAAGCAGCACGGGTGTGCCCTGCGGCACTTCGGTTTCAATCATGCCATGATGGTGCAGCAGGCGCAGGCAGCCGTGCAGGCCCTGTTCGATGCTGAAATAATCCATCCGCCGCGATTCGCCGCCTTCGTAAACCAGTATGGGCTTTTTTTGCCGCGCCGCTTCCTTGCGCAGCGTGTTTTCGCGGAAAGGTGAATTGATGATGAGCGGGGCGGCAAACATTTTGCCCAGTTCAATATTGCGCGGATCGTTAAACACGCAGCGTATTTGCGGGTAGTTGGTAATTTTTGCGCCGCCTGTGTGGAAGTCCACACCAAAATCAATCTGCGGAATAATGGCAGAAGAAAGGTCGTGCGCAATGCGGCTGCCCAGCGAACCGTTTTTGCTGCCGGGAAAGCAGCGGTTAAGGTCGCGCCCGTCGGGCAAATCGCGCGAGCCGGCGAGGAACGAAATGATATTGATAACCGGAATGGCCACCACACAGCCGCGTTTGGGCTTCATCACATCGGGCCGCTGTATAAGGCGGCGCACCACTTCAATGCCGTTTATTTCGTCGCCATGCATACCGGCCAGAAACAACACCGTGGGGCCGTCTTCTTTGGCATTGAAAACAAAAACGGGAATCTCAATAAGCGTGTGAGTGGGCAGCTTGTATATGTTGAGCACTACCTGCGCGTGGCGGCCCGGCCCAATGGTTTGTCCCTGAATTTCGAACGGCCTTCCCATCAGTGCAGGTGGCTGTGAAACTCGTTCCGCTCGGCGTATTCAATAATTTTTCCGGCAATGTCCACACCGGTTGCGCCTTCAATGCCTTCGAGCCCGGGCGACGAATTTACTTCCATTACCAGCGGGCCGCGTTTGCTTTGCAGCATATCCACACCGGCTATGGCAAGGCCCAGTTTCTTTACGGCTTTCATGGCCGTGGCCTTTTCCTCGGGCGAGAGTTGTATAAGTTGTGCCTTGCCGCCGCGATGCAGGTTGGAGCGGAAATCGCCCTCGGCACCCTGCCTGCGCATGGCACCTACTATTTGTCCATCTACAATAAACGCCCGCACATCGGCGCCTTTGGCCTCGGCAATAAATTCCTGCACCAGAATGTTTACTTCCACATCCAGAAACGCTTCAATAACCGACTTTGCCGAGTTATGCGTTTCGGCCAGAATTACGCCGATGCCCTGTGTGCCTTCGAGCAGTTTAATAACCACCGGTGCACCGCCTACCTGCTTAATCACATCGTCAATATCGCGCGCACTGGAGGCAAATGCGGTTTTGGGCATACCCAGTCCGGCTTTCGAGAGCAACTGCAAACTGCGCAGCTTATCGCGCGAGCGTACAAGAGCCTGTGATTCTACGGTAGAAAATACCTTCATCTGCTCGAACTGCCGCACCACGGCCGCGCCGTAAAAGGTAACACTGGCACCAATGCGCGGAATAACGGCATCAATGCCTTCGAGCGAATGACCTTTGTAAATAATCTGCGGACGACTCTGCTCAATAACCAGTACACATTTCTGGTGATCGACCACCATAATTTCGTGGCCGCGTTCTTTACCCGCTTCTACCAAACGCTGTGTGGAGTAGAGGTTGGGGTTTCGTGATAAAATAGCGATACGCATAGAGTAAGCAAATAGAATTCAGGTGTAATATAGGAAAGTGTTGGATTGAAATTAGAGGCTGTTTAGACTTTATATAAAAAAACAAAAACTTAGTAAAATCAGACGTTTGCAGACATATTGCCCGACATCGGAGTAACAACAGGGTAACAAAACTACT
>JALONL010000027.1 GCA_025454955.1 Bacteroidia bacterium
TTTGCGGTGATACAGAGACAAACTCCTTATCTGCCGACATCGGAATTTATATTTTCTTCAAATTAGAAAATATTGTTGCTTTTTACCATAGAAATCTCGAAGGTTTTAGCAGGTAGGATTTTGTAGAGAAAGCAAGACGAGGAATAAATAATTATTAACAGACACTGAACTTCTGTCGCGCAAATTATTACGTTTGCGCCAAATTTTGTAGTTGATCGTTTTTAATTATTTATTGAATGGCTAGCAATGTAAAATACAAGGCGCCCTTTGAGGCCGGAGATTATTATCATGTTTTTCACCACGCAGTGGGGAATGAAAATTTGTTTCGTGAGCGCGATAATTACCGTTACTTTCTTGATAAACTCAACAAGCATCTTGATGGGTATTGCGAACTTACTGACTGGTGTCTGATGCCAAATCACTTTCACCTGATTGTATTTGTAAAACCGACATTGGCTGAGTATTTGTCAGCAGAGGAAGTGAATAATAAAGTAATCAAGTGTTTTGCTGATTTTATGAATGGTTATACCAAAGCCATGAACAAAAAGTATAAACGCTGGGGAACAATTTTTGCCGGACGTTTCAGGAGAATTAAAATAATTGATAATACACATCTGGAGAATACCAGAGCCTATCTCCGCTCAAATCCGGTACATCATGGGTTTACGGATAATCCAGACAACTGGCCCCATCTTTTTACGCAACTTAATGCAGCGTGATTTTTAATCATTCTTTCCGCCGCGAAAATCTAATCGGCAGCCGCATCGTAACAGATTCCTTCCTGCCACCTGCACTTCCTCCAGAATAATTTACATAAGTTTTCCAACGTGGCATTTGCCGGACTGCCTCTAAAGCCACAGAATCAAACGCCGGATGGAGCGAGCGAAATATTTTCGCATCACCAACATTACCAACGGTGTCAATTGTAAATTCAATTATCACTGTGCCTGAAATTGTGGTGTCAGCTATTTTAGGGAAATGAATGGCACGATTTAAATATGCCGTTAAACCATCCTGCCCGCCCGGAAATTCGGGAAGCTGCTCGTAAGGGCCACAGATAATTCTTATATCTCCTTGTTCAGTTGTATCTGCCTGAGCAAATACATTTATGTGGCAGAGCAAAGCGGAAGTGGTAATAAGTATGCTGATGAGCAGAGTTGAAAGTCGGGACATATTATTTTGAAATTAGTAATTTTTACCTGACGTTCTCAAATTGCTCTTAACTTCACACTTCAACACAAACACGTTTACAGACCTTATGAAATACCACTTCGCCTTCATTGCGCTTTTTCTTTTGGCTTTAATGCCACCTGTTTCCAACAATACATCACTGTACAATGCAGCCGTGCAAAACGCCGGCGCCACCGACAAAAGCTACATCAGCCCGCGCATGGTGCCTTACCTGCATGATGATTTTGAAGGCGACTCGC
This sequence comes from Bacteroidia bacterium, assembly GCA_025454955.1. Taxonomy (GTDB): domain Bacteria; phylum Bacteroidota; class Bacteroidia; order Palsa-965; family Palsa-965. The sequence continues at coordinate 1,431 of JALONL010000027.1, forward strand.
TGCTGATTGACGGGCTGAAAAACGAAAATTACCTTACTGCCGCCGATATTGCCCACATGCACCAGCAACTGAAAAAGAACCGATCGGGTATGTGGCAGAAAGACAGCCTGGGCGCAGAGGCTAAAATTCTTCCTCCCGGACAGGCGCCCGCGGCCGGACTTTCGCCCAAGAAAGCCACCAAGGCGTGGACGAATTACTTTAAAAAATACCCCGTGGGCTTTTATGAACTCTCGCAGCCTGTGTTTTCGAAAGACGGAAACGTGGCCGTAATTTGTGTGAACTTTCAGTGCGGTGTGTATTGCGGAAATGGCGGGGCCTATGTGTTCAGGCTGATAAACGGGCAATGGGCGGCGGTGAAAAACTGTTACAGTTGGAAGAAATAGTTTATCTTTAATATCCAAACCAAATAACCCCGGCCATGAGAGCGCCGACACTTTTTCTGCTTGCTGCGATTTTGCTTTCCCCGGCAATTGCCGCGCAAAATAACGACAACGAAACATACCGTTTTCAGGTATCGGCTTTTGCCGGACAATCGTTTAATGCGGGGAAGAGTTACATTCCCAATACCTATTCCACTCCTTACATCACACAAACCTATTTCGGAGCCAAAGAAGTACAGGCTTTGTGCAAAGGTGGTTCGGTAATGGCGTTTCCTACTTTTTTGCGCTGGAAACGATTTTGCATTACAGGCGGCATCGGCTGGCTCGATTTAAGCACGGCCATTTCGGCCGACTCGATGGTAAACGAAAGCCCCCTGCCGCAATGGCCGCAATGGCCGCGCACAGTGCTTTACAACTGGCGCGGCGAAATTACCGAACGCTTTGTGCAATTTCCATTGCTCATCCGCACCTGGTTTTACCGCAGGCAGCGTTTGGTATTTCATGCCGATGCAGGATTGGTATTTTCGACACTGATAAGCAGCACCTATTTACCCGGGCAGCCCGATGCGTACCAGAAAAAATTCTTCGGCACCACATTCTACACCGGCAGCCTCAATGCCAGCTACCGCATTTTATCAAACAGTAAGTTTGCATTATTTATTACTGCCGGCGCAACTTCGCAGTTGGCCGCCACACCTACGCAATTCGAACGCCGACCCGGCTGGCTGGGCGGTTTGCTGGCATTAAGGTTTGATGCCTATTAATTGTGAAAATCAAAAAAGTACAGACGATGAAACAAACAGCTCTTTTACTTTTCATTCTGGCTTTGACAGCTAACCTGGCCAACGCACAATCCTGCCCGGCTATGCAAATTGAATTGCATTACACTGTGGGCGCAGTTTCCAATATCGGAAGCCCGGTGCAGCCGCCTTCGTATAACCGGGTGGCCCTGGCGGGTTATACCCGAAAAACGTATTACGGAGTAAGTGAGGAAATGGACTTTCCCGCACAACAGTTTGGTATAATGTTTTCGCCTCTGAGCACGGCTTCGAACAGGATTTCATTGCGTTTAGGCGTGCAATACATTCGTTTTAATTCTATAGTGCGGGCCGACTCGTCTGTAGAAGTAACTCATCAGTCGTATCCAATTCAAAACGCATATACTTCGAAAAACGTAGTGAAAGGATATGTGTGGAAAGTAGAGCAGGCACAACTTCAAATACCGGTTTTGTGCCGGTTCAATTTTCTGAATAAACCACAACACCGGTTATTTGTGGAAGGCGGAATGTTGTTTAACAGTTACAATACGGGTAAATACCCCGCAGGTTTTGATGCTGAGGCTGACGATGACGAGTTAACCCGAAGAATTAAACTGGGATTGCAGGCCGGCGCAGGTTACACCTTTGCATTCGACATGAATAAAGCGAAGTTGCTGATGAGTGCAGGCATCACTGCCGTGCATCAGTTTAATTCGAAAACCAGTATGCAACAACACCAGTTTGTGGGCTTGCGCATTGCAGCCGGTGTGGAGTGGTGCCGCTAAACGGCCGTGATAATTACGCAAGCATTTTTCGCCACTTTGCAGGCACGCCTTTTTCATACACCACTTTACTGCATCCGTTGAATGCGGCAAATGCGGCCAGTTTCTCTTTAAGGTCGTGTGCAAATGCCTCGGTGTTTGACGGCGGAAATTCGATGTGCAGTGAGCGTACACTGAATACGCCCGATTGCTTGTCGGCTTTGGGATCGAGGCGGCCGATGAAGTTTCCGTTCCACAACACGGGTAAACAGAAATAGCCGAATTTACGTTTGGGCTCAGGCACATAGCATTCCACCTGATAGTCGTAACCAAAAATAAGTTTGGTGCGGCTGCGCTGTATCACCAGATTGTCAAACGGAGAAAGCAGGTGGATATGCGATGTCGGTTTTACTTTGCGCGAAAACAGTTTGGCCGGAGCATAATACACATCTTTGCTTCCGTGTATGTGAAACGGCATGAGCACACCTTCTGTCGTTTGTGCGTGTAATTCTTCCTTTACCGCAGAGGCTGCATTGCGGCGTAAATAGGCCATTTGAGCGGCAGTGGCAAAGCCGTTGGCCCGCAAGGCCAGTTCAATGAGGTACGCGGCATATTCGCGTTCGGTGGGCAGGGTGGTGTTGATGTGTTCGGGCAATACGCGTTCGGTGAGGTCATATACTTTTTGAAATCCCTGCCGCGCACTTATCATGAGTGTGCCGTCCATGAACAATTGTTCGAGCGCAATTTTTGCGGGCTTCCAGTCGAACCAGCTGCCGCGTTTGCGATCGGTTTCGAAGTGGCGGGCCTGCAACGGGCCTTCAGCAGATATTCTGTCGAGCACATATTTCAGGAGCTTTTTGTTGCTCACAAACCAGTGGTGCTGTCCGTTGCGGAATAATTCCTTGCGCACCAGCGAGAAACGATAATCGCGCATGGGCAGATACGATGCGGCATGACTCCAGTACTCAAATGCCTGTTTGCCCGCCACCAATTGCGCCAGATGTTCTTCGTGGTAATTTACCGTGCGTGTGTAAAGCGTGTGATGATGTGCGCGTACCACCACCGCCAGCGTATCAAGCTGTATGTAGCCCAAATGCTCCAGGGCACTCAACGCCCCGTTGCGGCCTTTGCCGAAACCATTTTTCTGCAACAAACCCTGCGATTGCAGCGTGTATAGTTTTACTTCGTCGGGAGAAAAAACGGGGAATGAATGCGACATAAACTGTGTTAATGCTGTACGCTGATGCGCTGTGAATAATTGCCCGAACGGGTGCTCACGCTAATAATGTACACGCCGTTGCTAACTGCCGAAAGCGGAACAGTGACCGAATTACTCTGCGCGCTGCCGCCGATTATGGTTTGTCCAAATGTATTGCAAAGCTGCCAGCATTCAATTTCTTCGACACAATTCAGCACCACCTGTTCGCGGGCCGGATTGGGAAAAAGTTCAAGCGCAGGACGCAGGTATTCCTGTACACCGGTTATCACGCCCGGAATTTCAATCATGGCAAACGAATTGGGCTGCATGGAAAACTGATACGTCCCGTTGGTAAACGAAATGTTTTCGCCCTGCAACTGTTGTTGGGGAAGCAGATAGCTTATTGCGTTGGCCTGTGTGTATCCGGCATTGCGCAGCGAGTCGTAGCGAAATATGATGTTGTTGTGTGTGGAATCGATACGGTAAATGCGTGCGGGCGTATTGCCAGGTAAATAATAAAGCTGTACCGAAATTGTAGCCGGATTTTGCCAGAGCGAATCCTGCTGTGCATACAAATTTTGCGAAGCAAGAATGCACGGATCGGAAGGAAGTGTGCCTGTGATGGTGATTAAATTCCGCAATGCCGAGTCGAGCCGCAATACATCGCCGGTTTGCAAATCAACATACCCGTCGGCATCAAGCTGGGCCAGCGAGGTGCAGCCGCCGTAAAGAAGTTGTTCGAGCGCAGCGAGAATGCCCGGGAAATTATGGTTAGTAAGCAACAGCCGGAGCGTGTCGCCGCTAATGGAATAAATCTGAGTGAGGTTGGGTGTGGCATTTACTGTGGTGGCTGTGTACCACTGCGCGGTCTGATATTTTTCGGTGGTGTGCAGCATTTTCCACGAAGGCTTTTCGAGTGCGCCGTAGCTGACGAGGCCGTAATCGTTATGAAATTCGTTTGGCGATGGCGAAAAATCCTGCCAGGCGGCAATGCAGTCGAAAGCATAGTATTGATTAAGCGAAGCCGAAACACTGATGCGCTGCACAAATGCAAATCCGGCAGGCGTATCGCGCAGGGCCGACGGGGCATTCCATTCACTCATCACCAGCGGAAGCGGGCCAATGGAGCGGCTGTTCAGGAAGGCATTCACTGTAATGGCAGCCTGCGCAAAGTCTGATTCGGCCACTGTGAAATTGTGCCACGAAAGAAAATCGGGCAATGTGGAAGTAACCAGCATACTGTCTATTAAATGCGCCACCAGCGAATGCAGGGCAAATGTATCGGCATCAATTTTTTCGGGAACGAAAGTGCGTGCCAGTCCGTTTGCCCAGTAATTCAATGCCGGGCCGCCTACTTTTGCCGTGGCATCGGCCGCCTTTGCCCCGGCGCGTGTGGTGCGAAACAGGCGCATGTACTCGGCTTCGGTGCCGGTCCACGAACCAATGTCGGGCTCGTTCCATACTTCGTAATAAGGATCGAGGCCCCACTGGTTGTTTATTTTATTTACGATGCTGTCAACCACCGTTTGCCACGTATTCCAGTTTGCCGGTGGTTTGGTGTGTAGTACAGACCAGCCCGGCGTTTGTGCAGGCGAGGGATCAGACGAACTGCTGAGCCACGGCGGCATCTTTTCGAAAATAAGCACCAGATGCTGGCTGCGCTGGTTTACTGCAATTACATCATTCCTGAATTGTTCCAAATAGGCAAGGCACTGCGCAAGGTTGCTGCTGTTGTTGAGCGCACTTTCAATAATATTCAGGCGCACAGCGCCAAACCCGGTGCCCGAATTGAAAAACGCATTGAACCCATCCTGCGTTTTGGGTACAAAAAACACTCCCGGATTGTACAACGGGCCTGAATGAAAAACAGGCAGCGCCGGATTAATAGTAAGCTGGGTTTGCCCGTAAACCGAAACCTGTGTAAACAGGGCAATTAACAGCAGTAATCTCAGGTTTGGCATACCTAAATATACTTATGTTCCTGAGTTTTAACATTATTAATTACCCGTTTTGTGTAACTTAGCAGTAATGAAATTCCCCGTAATCATTTTACTTCTTCTGCTGGGTGTTGCCAAAAACAGTTCGGCTCAATCCTGCATCGACACCTCGCGCATTGTATTTGGCGGTGCCTGCGATCCGCGCTGGGAACCTGTGTGTGGTTGCGACGGATTTACTTACCGCAACGACTGTTTTGCCCGTAATGCCGGACTTATTTCATGGACCAGCAACACAATTTGCGACGATGTGGATTTTGATTTCACTCCAAATCCACCCATCGACTACATTACGGTAAACGCAATGGTGCGTTTTCCGGATATTGTATATGTGCAGTTGCTCGATCGTTTCGGAAAAATACACTACACCAATACACTTAATGTAAATGATATTATCCAGTTTCAGATTGATTTCCGTGCCTACCCTTCGGGATTATATTACCTGATATTGTTTACCAATGAAGGGTATCGGGTGAAAAAAGTAATCAAGTACGAACAATAATCTTTCTCTCCACACACACGAAACTCAGGCCACAGCGGCCTGAGTTTTTTGTTTTAGAGCAGTAAGCAAAACTCAACCGGCAAACAGCGTTTTCCGGGGGCAATTCAACCGTCTTCTTTGTTTGTAATGTATAAGAGGTATACTCTCAGGCATTTTACATGGTGATGATCTTCGGGTAAATAGTTAATAAATACGGGTTAAAGTAAATCAAATCGCCACCTCCGGTAACAGGCAATTATTAATTGTAATTTATTGATTATTAGTTTTTTGTGGTAAAATGGTTTGAAAAGATGTGGAATTTTCCCCGGTAAGGCATCCTTACCACAGAACCCAAAAAATTAGTACCATGTCCACACTTCTCCTCCCGCTTCGTGCCCGGATCAGTTCATTCACACCACCATTGGTTCGCGACATCGCCCATTGGTTCAGCAGCGATGCCCGGCATTATCAGGTATTGTTTCAGCTTACATTTCTGCTCTTCGGCATGTTTGCGCTGGGCTGGGAAATTTCGCTGCTTCGGTTAAACGTTATCATTCTCACCTGCCTTGCAGTGCAGGCTTTGTTTATTCAGTTTACATCCAAAGACTGGACTGGCTTAAAGAGTGCGCTTATTTCGTCGATGAGTATTTGCCTCATGATGCAGGCCAACAGTATCTGGACATTTGTTCTGGCGGGGGTGCTGGCCATTTCCAGTAAGTTTCTTATCCGTGTGCAGGGGCGGCATGTGTTTAATCCGGCCAACTTTGGCATACTCGCCGCGCTGCTTATTACGGGCGATGCGTGGGTATCGCCGGGGCAGTGGGGCAGCAGCGGTTTGCTGCTTATGCTCGTGGGCTGCCTGGGCCTTGTAGTGTTGCTTAAAGTAAAACGTCTCGATACTGCCTTTGCTTTTCTGCTGGTATTTCTTGGTCTTAATTATGTGCGCAATGTATTGTATCTCGGCTGGCCGCACGATTTCTTTTTCCATCAGTTAAATACCGGATCGCTGCTGCTGTTTTCATTCTTCATGATTACCGATCCGATGGCCACGCCGCTTTCGCGCAAAGCGCGCATGATATGGGCTGCGCTGGTGGCCGTGCTGGCCTGGTGGCTGAGTACGAAAGCTTTTATTCATACCGCCCCGCTCTGGGCACTCATTTGCCTTTCGCCGTTGGTGCCGCTGTTTAACCGGTTTATGCCCGGACAAAATTTCAAATGGCAGCGATAATTGCTGTTGACAAACACACAATCCCATTTATTTCTAAAGCAACAGAAAATGAAAAAGTATATTCTTTCACTCACTGCGTTTGCACTGGCGGCACAGTTAAATGCCTTCTGCGGTTTCTATGTGGCCAAGGCCGATGCCACACTCACCAATAAAGCCTCGCAGGTAATTATAGTGCGCGACGGCAAGCGTTCGGCCATTACCATGTCGAGCGATTTTCAGGGCGATGTAAAAGACTTTGCTATGGTGGTGCCCGTGCCCGTAGTGCTTAAACGCGATGAAATAAAAATTCTTGAGCGGAGTATTTTCGACCGCTTCCGCGATTATTCGGCTCCACGCATGGCCGAGTATTTTGATCCCGAAGTGTGTCCGCGTCCGTATGAGGATGTGGCCGAATATTCGCGGCTCGAATCTGTACAGCTTACTTCAGTTAGTCGCTCGCCAACTTTAAAATCTAAGAGGTCTTCAATGGTAAAAGTAGAAGCAGAATATACCATTGATGAGTATGACATTGTGGTGCTTTCGGCCAAAGAATCTGGTGCGCTGAAGCAGTGGCTTGATGAAAATGGCTATAAAATTCCCGATAGGGCTGAAGAAGTATTGCAGCCCTACGTGCTCAGCAACATGAAGTTTTTTGTGGTGAAAGTAAATATGGATGAGCTGAAGAAACGCAATCCGTATGTGACCAACGGTGTGTATCCGCTGCGCCCCATCCAGATCAGTTTCAACTCGCCCAAATTCATGCTGCCCATCCGTTTGGGTATGGCCAATGCCACTGAGGCGCAGGATATGATTGTATATGCACTTTCACGCACAGGTCGTATTGAAACCACCAACTACCGCACGGTAAATATGCCCACCAATACAGACGTTCCTGTGTTTGTGGCCAATCGCTTTTCGGAATTTTACAGCAAGATTTACAACAAACGCCTCAACGAAGAAGGCCGCAACGCGGTATTTCTGGAGTATGCCTGGGATGTGAGCCCGCAAAACCCGGTGAAATGCGATCCCTGCGTGGGTACACCGCTTTATGCTGCGGATTTGCAGCAGGCCGGTGTAAGCTGGGCCAGCGTGGGCGATGTAAACGGCAAAGTGTATTTCACCCGCCTGCATGTTACCTACGACCGTGCGCACTACCCGCAGGATCTCATGTTTCAGGAAACACCCAACCGCGAAAACTATCAGGTACGCTACGTGCGCCGCAATCCGCCGCACTACCGTGAGTTTAGTTGCGACGAAGGCCAGCGTTACCTGCGCCGCCTGCGCGAACGCCGCCTCGAAGAATTAGCCAACTACCAAACCCTCACCGGCGAGCGTGCTTCAGAATATACTACCTATCTCAGTGAGTTTGATGCACAAATGCGCCCCTTGAAAGACGAAAACGGCAAACCGAAAAAAGAAAACTTTTTCCCCGCATTCGACAACGACGGCGGCCACGGAAACAACGGCGGCAAACAACTTCCTGTGTTCCTGCTTTCGCTGTGTACGCTTACTGCCATTTTCTTCGCACTAAGCCGTCGCCGCGTGGCTGTGGCTTAATACATCGCACACTGTAAAACGCTGTACCATGAAAAAAATAATTCCGGCCGTACTTGCCGCTGTAATGTTTGCGCAGCAACCGGCCTCTGCGTTCTGCGGTTTCTACGTGGCCAAAACCGATGCCACGCTGCTCAACAAAGCCTCGCAGGTAATTGTAACGCGCGACGGGAACCGCAACGTGGTTACCATGTCGAGCGATTTCCAGGGCGATGTGAAAGACTTCGCCATGGTAGTGCCCGTACCTGTGGTGCTCAAACGAAATCAGATACGCGTAAAGGAACGCAGCATCTTCGAAAAATTCAACGACTACACCGCGCCTCGCATGGCCGAGTACTACGATCCGGAAATTTGCCCGCGTACATTGGCCGATACCACATACTTCTATGCCTATAACTTTGCTACAACCACAGGCAATGCAACTGTTTTATTGGATTATAAGAGTGTGCAGGGAGTAAAGGTGGAAGCACAATACAAGGTGGATGAATATGATGTGGTGATTCTCTCTGCCACCGAATCGGGTGGATTGAAAACATGGTTGCTGCAAAACGGCTACAAAATTCCCGACAAAGCCGAAGAGGTGCTCAATCCATACATTGCGTCCAACATGAAATTTTTTGTGGTAAAAGCCAATATGGATGAAATACGCCGCCGCAATCCTTACGTAAGCAATGGCGTGTTTCCGCTGCGCCCCATTCAGATTGAATTCGAGTCGCCCAAATTCATGCTGCCCATTCGTCTGGGTATGGCCAATGCCACCGAGTCGCAGGATATGGTTGTGTATCTGCTCTCGCGCAAAGGCCGTATCGAAACTACCAACTACCGCACGGTTGGCGTTCCTACCAACATGGATGTGCCGGTATTTGTGGCCGATAAGTTTACCGACTTTTACCACAAAGTATATCAGCGCGCGCTCAACAAAAACGAACGCAATGCCGTATTTCTCGAATATGCCTGGGACGTAACTCCGCAAAATCCCGTTCCCTGCGATCCCTGCGTGGGCACACCGCTTTATGTAAACGATTTGCACGATGCCGGAGCTTCGTGGGCTTCGGTGTCGGGCCCCAACACCGGGCAGGTGTACATTACGCGCCTGCATGTAACCTACGACCGTGCACATTACCCGCAGGATCTCATGTTTCAGGAAACGCCCAACCGCGAAAATTTTCAGGCGCGCTACGTAAGGCATATTCCGCCGCGCTACTCGGGTTTTTCGTGCTACGAAGGACAGCGTTATCTGCGCCAGCTCAACGAAAGGCGGTTGACCGAACTTGAAAACTACAAACAACTCACCGGCGAAAACGCGTCTGGTGCAATGGAATATCTCCATCAGTTCGATAATCAGTTGCGTGCATTTACTGCCGAAGAAAAAGCTCGTAACGAAAGAGAAAAGCAAAACGAAATAATTCCTACCGGCGGAGGTAGTAATCACGACAACAATAACAACCTGCCCATGCTGTTGCTTTCCATACTCACACTCACCGTGGTATTCTTTGCATTAAGCCGTACACGCCTTACCGTTGCATCCTGACCCCTTGCTCTTGTTGCTTCCTGTCATGGGTTCTTGAAAAAACGGGAATCAACGGCGCGGTTTCGCATACGTGGCAGTTTGCCTCCAAACTGCCACGCTGTTGCGGAACCGTTTTTCTTTTTTATGAAAGCAGTTTAAGAGCCTGTTTAAAATTTCTTAGCCCACATTGCTATCAACCCTAATTGGGTCATTGCTTCCGGGAGGCGATCAGATATTCGTAATCTGGAGAGTGTCTTCTCTGATTTGAGAACCATGCAAAAGTTGGTTCTGCAATTCATCTTTTAGGAGACACTCCATTTTGAAGTGCTTTAGGTATAATCTGAATCGTCTGACCCAATAGCTTTTTAACGAGTTCGATTTGCTCTCCTTTGTAGCCTTGAGTTTTAGCAGAAATCCCGCACACAGGCAGAAAAATAATCGGGGCTGATACCCCTCGCAGGTCTTCAAAGACCTGCGAGGGGTCTGCGAGTTATTTATTTTTCTGCCTGTGTGCTGCGCAAATGCAATTTCGCCGGTAGTTTGTACACTATCTGAGAAAAAATCAGTTCATCACAAACCTCAAAAACGAATTTTAAACGGGCTCTCAGTAAAATATTTTTTTGTGCTTGTGAAAAGTGTAATACGGCTGCATCTCATAGATGTAATTCAAAAGAAACAAACATCCCAATACTTTTTGCTATGAAACGTGTTCTTACAGCAGCAGCCGCATTTCTCCTGCTTGCCGGCGATGCCGGTGCATTTTGCGGCTTTTATGTGGCCAAGGCCGATGTGAAACTCTCCAATAAAACTTCGCAGGTAATCATTGTACGCGATGGCGAACTTTCCACCATTACCATGTCGAGCGATTTTAGCGGAGCAGTAAATGATTTTGCCATGGTAGTGCCCGTGCCGGTGGTGCTTCAGAAAAACGACATCAAGGTGGTAAACCGTATGGTCTTCGATCAGCTTGATGCGTATTCGGCACCGCGCCTGGTGGAATATTACGACGATGATCCCTGCCAGACGTATTACTACCGCGATCGTTATGCTGCAGTGCCTATGGCGGCCGGCGCCGAAAAATCAATAGCTATGGATGAAGATAAGCCTGAGGCAGAATATCAGGTGAAAATTGAAGCCAAATACAGCGTAGGTGAATATGACATTCTGATTCTCTCAGCCAAAGAATCGGGCGGACTTGAACGCTGGCTTAACGACAACGGCTACAAAATTCCCGAAGGAGCCAAAGAGGTACTTGATCCTTACGTGAAAAGCAACATGAAATTTTTTGTGGTAAAGGTAAACCTCGAAGAATTCCGCAAACAGGGCGGAAGCGAGAATGTGGACGGATCGTTGCCGCTGAGCCCGATTCAGATTAAGTTTTCGTCGCCCAAATTCATGCTGCCCATTCGTTTGGGTATGGCCAATGCCGATGGCGAACAGGATATGCTGGTGTATGCGTTTTCGCGCAAAGGCCGTGTGGAAACCACCAACTACCGCACCGTGCCCATGCCCACCGGACAAAAAGTGCCGCTGTTTGTGCGCGATGAGTTCAGCGAATTTTACCGCGATACCTATTCCAAAACATGGAAACGCGAAGGCAAAAATGTGGTGTTTCTGGAATATGCGTGGGACGTTACCCTCAACGGCGGCATGAAATGCGATCCCTGCGTGGGCCCTCCGCCCATGTTTAACGAACTGGCCGAAGCCGGTGTAAACTGGCTCGTGGCCGATAGTTGGGGCGGCGCAACGGGTTTTGTGTATTTCACCCGTATGCATGTGACGTATGGCCGCTCCACATTTCCGCAGGATCTTATGTTTCAGGAAACGCCCAACAAGCAGAACTACCAGGCGCGCTACGTGCTTACCAACCCTGCAGGCAGTGATTTCAACTGCTCGGCGGGCCAGCAATACATCCGCGATTTAAGCCAGCGCCGCTGGAACGAGCTTTACTCCTACCAGTGGCTCTCAGGCCGCAGCATTACCGAACACCGCGATTATCCTGCCGAGTACAACATTTATCTGAAACGTCAGAAAGAAAACGAGCCCAAGCGTGGCGGTATGCTTCCGGTGTTTGGTGGTGGCAACGATAATACGCCACAACAACCTCTGGGTGTTTGGCTGCTCAGTCTGGCCACGTTGCTCATGATTATGTTTACACTCAGCCGCCGGCGTTTAACACCGGTTCAGGCGGCAGCATAGTTTGTAAGTAAGATATTACTAAAAGTATCGGCGGCATCACAATTAAGTGATGCCGCCGCTGCACACGGATCAGTCAAAACCGTTGCAGTTAAGTTCTTTTTGAATGAAAGAGTTTCTAAAGTCTTTGCGGTATAAAACCGGGGAGTATCTTTTTAGAAGAAAAAGTGGTAAGACTTATTGATTGAGGGATGATGAAGTAAAAGTAGCATCCTGTTAAAACAGGGGGAAGTCAAAATACACGAGTGGCGGTTTTCAATCAATATCCGGGGCACTTAACCGTTTAAATTGTTTTATCACCATATCCATCCTGCACAAAAAGGTAATAAAAAAGCCGCCCGTGAAGGCGGCTTGGAACGGGTAAATCAGTTTTGCGGATTATTTTCTCCGGTTTTGTGTGGTTCTTCATAATCCCAGCTCCATCCGCAACGTTCTTTCATGCGGTTAATATAGGCTTCGCGCTGTTCGGGAGTCATGCCGGCCATTTTGCGTTCCCAGCGTTTTTTCCAGTAGCCGCTGCGTTTGTTTTGCCATCCGCCGGGGCCGTGGTGGTGATGTCCGCCGCCTTTGGCCCAACTGCCAAAAAGCAGTTTGGAAAGTATGAGCAGTCCCCATGCCTGCCAGTAGGTAATTACGGGTCCGGCAAAAAGTGCGGGTACAAGCCAGTTCCAGAGCCACATTACTACCCATCCCAGCAAAAAGGCGAGTGCGCCAAACAGGATTATTCCTCCCACAATTTTAAATATCCACTTCATGGTGTTGTATTTTTATGCGTTGTCGTTGAGTAAATCGGAGTACAGGTTTTTTAATCTTTCGCGCAGAAACAGTACAGCGTATCTTTTTCGCGAGAGCAGGGTGTTTAGCGAAACGCCCGAGGCCTCGGAGAGTTCGCGGAAGGTGCGGTTTTCCACTTCGTTTTCCCAAAAAACCCATCGCTGTTCTTCGGGCAGTTCGTCGAGTGCCAGAATGAGCTCGTTCATGAGTACGCGCCTGGTTACCGCCGCTTCGGGCCCGTCGGCCTCGTCAGGCAGCAGGTCGTTGAGGCCCAGACGTTCTTCGCCGTCTTCGCCGGTTGACGAATACAGGCCTTCGAGCGAAGTACTTCTGCGGCGGCGGAATAAATCGGCTATTTTGTTTCGGGCTACCTGATAAATCCAGCCCGAAACGCGCTCAATCACCCGCTCCATGCGCAGGTTCTCGGCCAACTCAGTGAATACATCCTGTACAATGTCTTCAGGGTCTTCGTCGTCGGGAATGCGTTTGCGGATGAAGTCGAGCAGGCGGCGGCGTTCCTTGCGCAGCGTCTCTTCCAGAAGCCGGTTTTGTTCAGCAGCCATAGCCGTGTGTAAAGGCAGCGCGTTCTTCATACATCCCGATAGTCGGTGAGGGCGGCTGCATTATTGTATGCAATATGCATTTTTTCGGTTGAACGGCGTTGTATCTTTGTAGCTGATATGGAAGAACGCACCTCTTTTGCACCCGAACCGCCCCCGCCGCCGCTCAAACCCATGTTTTTTGGCGAGGAGCGCATTCAGCCGCTTTCGCAGCGCCTGCTTTGGTTTGCCGGTAGTGTGGCACTGTCGTGGTTTCTGTTGTATTTTATTTCGCAAAGCTGGCAATTGGCCAGCGGGGTTACCGGCATTTTTCTGCTTCACGAGCTAGGGCACCTGGTGGCCATGCGGGTTTTCGGGTTTAAGGGGCTGCGCATGGTGTTTATTCCCCTGCTGGGCGCTTTTGTGAGCGGCAAACGCAGCCGCAGTGTGCAGTCGCAGGAAATAATTGTGTCGCTTGCCGGGCCGGTGCCGGGTTTGCTGCTGGCCTCGCTGCTGCTGCTCCTGCTGCCGGAGGGCATGCCGCGGTGGACGGAATACCTCATTTTCATTACCATTTTTATCAACGCCCTCAACCTGCTGCCTTTTCAGCCGCTCGATGGAGGCCGTGTAATGAATATGCTTATGGGCAGGCAGGACGGCATGTATGCCATTATTATGCACGCCTCGGTGGTATTGCTTTCGATAATTCTGGTAATTAAAACCGGCAGCTTTTTCTGGGGTCTGCTGGGTTTTATGGCCATACGCATGGGCATGTCGGAATGGAAAGCCCTGCCCGCCCGCCGCAAAATGCTGGCCGATGGCGTTGATTTTCAGCAAAATTACAACGAGCTCAGCGATGCCGAATTCATCCGCCTTCGCCGATATCTGCCGCTTTACGACGCCTCTTTCGGTTACATCGGCCAGCAAACCTGGGCCGAAGTGCCCGAAGAACAACGCCGCAGCGAAGAAATTGGCCTGCGCAGCCTGCTTCAGGAGCCGGTAGATTATAATCTTTCGCTCACCGGACAGTTAATTGTATGTGCCGTGTGGCTGCTGGCTTTTGCGCTGCCGTTTATCATCATCGGCCCGCAAACAGTGATAGAGGAAATCGCAAGACTGTTTGGCCAGTAAAAACGAAACCCGGCAGTTTGATGCGCAGCACCAGGGACTACCGGGAATAAGAACAGCACAAAGATAGGTTTGGGCACAAGGGGTTGTCAAGTATTTTCCGAAAAATATTTTCAAATTATTTTAAGGATTTTCTTGACATTCGCTGTTTCCCGATACTAACTTGCACCCAGTTCACTTAAAGAAAGGGCACTGTGTATTGCAGTGCATATTTTATAGCCACGTCTTTGTTTTAAGACGTTTTTCCGTTGGTTTCTTTAAGCGTAGGGCAATTCTTAAAATACGAAATCACTTCGTGGGGTTAAATCACGAAAATCTGATGAAATCAGATTTTCGCCCACCTCAGTTTTTCGGGTTTTAGGGATGCTCAGTTTATCTCACATTTTGTGGATGAAATGGCTATGAAATTCAACGAACTCGAAACACATTTTTCTTCCGTCCGCCTGCAGCGCTATCTGCTGGCCTGTAATGGCGATAAGGCCAAAGCCGCTTTGCTTTATCAGCTTAATATCGAACTTTCGCTGGCCCTTTTTGCGCAGATCGGGAGCTTTGAAGTAATGCTCCGCAACGCCATTAACCGCGAAATGCAAAAGCAGCTTGGCAGCCAGTGGCTCAAAGATTCAATTGATACCGGCGGCTGTTTTTGCGGGCCGCAATTCAGGCATACTTCAGTCAATATTATGGATGCGCTGCTCAAACTCGGGGGCAGTGCCACAAACGATCAATTGGTATCGGCCCTCGGCTTCGGGTTTTGGCGATACCTGTTTGCCCCGCAGCAATATGCCGCCACCAGAAACTGCCTGCTGAATGTCTTTCCGGCCCGCCCGGCCTCTGCGCCGCAGCAACATTACAACGCCCGTTACTTCTTTAATCAACTGGCGGTCATAAACCGGCTGCGCAACCGCATTGCCCATCACGAACCGGTATGCTTTGCCCCGGGCAAACCACAGGTATGTACCGCCGGTGTGAATGCGAATATGCAGTTGCTGACCCGCCTTTCGCAGTGGATGAATGTGCCGCCGCATATATTGCAGCATTACTCCTCGCAAAGTGCCGGGCACACCTGCGCGCAAATGCTTAGCCTGGCAGCTTGAATTGTGCTTGCAAATTATTGCGGCTCCATGTATTTAAACGATTACGTGGCGGTTTAAGCGATTATATCTTATTTATCGTACCCTGATCTCAAACGAATCCTGAATTTCATACTTCGTGTTTTTTACCACTAAACTGTATTGGCCTTTTTTCAAAAACAAACGTTTACTGCTTTCTTTTGCATTCTGTTCAATTATATCGGCCGGTATGCCGCCTTTTTCCAATTCGCCTTTTCGGTATGCCATTATCAGAAGCGGGTATGAGTACTGCGTTAATTTCTTCTGCGAAACATTGTACATCACCCGGCCTTCGGCCATCCAGTGCGGGCGTTCGTGTTCGTAAACCGTAAGCGGATGAATAACCGAAATATCAGTTTGTTTCGGATCGCTTATTCCGTTAAATACTTTTTGATTTTTGCCGATTAGCACAAACGGTTTACGCGCACGGGTGGCATACACAAAATAATGGCTGTATGCCATTTGGCTTTTTTCGGTAAACTTTACCTGATCTATGGTAAACGGATCAATTTGGGCATACTCTTTCAACCGGCCCGCCATTGCTTTTTCCCAGTCACGTACTTCATTTTCATATACATGGTCGTAGCCACAGTGTATGAGGTATTTTCCCGTTGTGTTTTTTTGCATGAAATTATGAATGTTCCTGGCCTGTTCTATTTCACGTTCTTTGCCGCTTTGACCTCCTGTGGCTTCGTAACCGAAAATGGTAAAGCCAAGTTTTCGGGCTTCGTAAATTAAATTGCCAAATTCGGGCTCTACTGTGTAGTAGCCGCTTTGGTGTATGGCAAAATTGCGCACGTTAATGGCCGTGTCGAAAATAGCTTCCAGGCCCAGGTAGCGATAGCCGTTTTTGTATAATCCTTCGAGCAGGCTTTGTGTAAATGTGCGGTGTTTGGGGTTGTGGTGGGCTTCGTTTATAATGATGAGTTGTTCGGTTTTCGAACGATTGAGAATGTACTGACGTGCATCTGCCACGGTGTTTTGCTTCAGCAGGAGGCTGTCGGCGGGTGTGGGTGTGTAGTTGCCACGATTCATGCCCACATCCCAGGTAGAAAGCGCATTGCGGTAATCGCCCGCGAAAGAATACATAACTGCTCCTGTTTGAAACCGCCAGGGCATGGTGTCTGTTTCCAGTTGCGAATGTATATCGCCCGCGAATTTATAGGTTTCGGAATCTGAGCCGCTTGTAAAAAGCAGGAAGGATGGAAGGAACAGGGCGAAAAGCAATGCATGTTTTTTCATGTGCCGTACAATTGAACCGGTGTGGTGAAATCTTTGTTTTGCAAATTGAAACAACTTTATTTTCCGGGGCAAATTGAAATACTTTACTCGCCGGTTCGGGTTAATTCAACCCCAAACCATTTCCATTTATCTGTCTTTTCTTTGCCACCTGCCGGGTAAAAGTAGCCAATTACTATAAATATAGTTGTATAACTAACTATTTAGTTGTAGAATTGTCATAGATTATTTTTTCAACAGCCGTGAGGCGCAGCACGTAATATATGAAAACACTCACACCGGCCGAAGAGCAGATTATGCAGGTACTCTGGGAAATAGAACGGGGTTTTGTAAAAGACATCCTCGCCCGCCTGCCCGAACCCAAACCCGCCTACAACACCGTTTCTACCGTAGTGCGCATACTCGAAACCAAAGGCTTTGTCGATCATAAAGCATTTGGCAAAACGCACGAGTACTTTCCGCTCGTAGCCCGGCAGGATTACCTGCGGCATACCATGAACACGATGGTAGAAGGCTATTTCGGCGGTTCGTTTAAAAATCTGGTGTCGTTTTTTGTGAAGGAAAACGACCTCAAACTTTCCGACCTCGACGAGCTGCTGAACGAAAAAGGCAAACACAAAAAACGCTGAGTCATGCTGTATCTGCTTAAATCCACACTGGCTTTTTCGCTGCTGTATGTGCTGTATGCCTTGCTGCTGAAGCGATATACGTTTTTTCAGTTCAACCGCATTTACCTGCTTGGCATAGCCGTTTTCAGTGTGGTGTTTCCGTTTCTGCACTGGAAAACGCACACTGCGGTGCTGCCGGTTGCGGTGCTTGATACGTTTACCACCGGAGCCGCAACTCTTGCACAGCAAAGCGAAAGCGGTTCATTGAATGGACTGCTGATGCTTTACGCAGCAGGCGTGCTGGTGTGTGTGCTGCTGCTGCTGACGAGGCTTTACAGGCTGTTTGCCATTATACGTCACAGCAGCGGGCCCGGTGCCGACGGAGCATTTGCTTTGTCGGGTACACACGCGGGTGAGGCATTTTCGTTTCTGGGGCGTGTGTATGTGGGTGTAAATATTGATGCCGTTTCAAAGCCTGCCGTGCTGGCGCACGAGCGTGTGCATGTGAAGCAATGGCATACGCTTGATGTATTGTTTTACGAATTGCTGCACTGCGTGTGGTGGTTCAACCCTTTGTACCGGTTGGCCCTGCGGCAGTTGCGCATACAGCACGAGTTTATTGCCGACGACAAGGCCTGCGGCGGCAATCGCGTGCATTACTCGGAAGTGTTGCTGGCCCGTGCTATGGGTGTGGCTCCTTCTGCGTTGGTTCATTCCATGTTTCATTCATCATTTCTAAAAAGGAGGTTACTCATGCTTCGTCAATTGCCCACGCGCCGCACGGTGCGTCCGGTTTATCTGCTGGCTTTGCCGCTGGCGGGTGCCATGCTGCTTTTCAATTCGTTTATTACCGATCCGCCTGCGCCGCCCGCGCCGCCTGCTGCGCCCAATGCAGCTTTGCCACCCGCACCGCCCGATGTGCCTGCGCCCCCGATGGTTCCTGGTGTTCCTGCTGCCCCCGAAGCTCCGCCCACCGACAATCTGGTGCAGGCCGAATTTCCGGGCGGCACACAGGCCATGATGGATTATCTTGCCAAAGCCATTGAATACCCTGCCGAAGCCCGTACGCAAAAAATAGAAGGCAAAGTATTCATTGAATTTACAGTTACCGAAACCGGAGCCATAACCGGAGCCACTGTAAAAAAAGGCGCACACACCCTGCTCGATGCCGAAGCATTACGCGTGGTAAGTGCCATGCCTGCCTGGAAGCCCGCTACAAAAGACGGCAAAGCAGTAAAGAGCACAATGGTACTGCCCATTAAGTTTAAACTGTAGGTATGCAACGTGTGCAAAAACTGATGCTTGCTGCCGGTTGTCTGTTGCTTTCGCTGTGTGCGTTGGCGCAGGGGAAAGTAATGCGCTTTAACCAGCTTGCAGAAAAAGGAGTGAGCATTGCACATTTAGACAGCACCTATAAAAGTGCCGTGCATAGCGATACAAGTTTGGCCGTATTCAAATCGGAAGCTGAAACAGCGGCGTTTATTGATGCCTACATCAAATTCATTCGCGACTTTGGCGCATTTCTGAAAGAAAATGGTTTCGGGTTTGGGCAGGCTCAGTCGGCATTTAACCGGGTGTATTTTGCGTCCGATGGCTCGGTTGATTATTTCGTGTACTCGTTTTCAAACAGCAAGCTGGCAAAGGAAGATCAACTCACCGAAACGCAGATTGCCGAGTTTGAACGATTGCTGGGTTTGTTTATTGCTTCGCACAAACTTACGGTTACGGCGGATGTTTCTTTTTCGCAGTGTAGTCCGGTGGTTTATCCCGGAGAAAAGTAAGTGAGTTTAAATTTTTTACATCCCCAAATAAACAGCCCCGCCCGAAAATTCGGGCGGGGCTGTTTATTTTCAATATTCATTTACTTTACAGAATTATAAATGATAGTATATTTTTCATATTGCATTCGTGTTAAACTATCGGATTGACGGTTGAGCATCCTCTCTTTGTTTTTATCATACAAATAAAGATTTTTAGGCTCATCGCCTTTATAGGTAAAATAATTTAATTGAAGTGGGAGCGTGATTCCAAATTCTCTTATACTTTCCCGGAGATAATTGGGAATATTTATCGAGATTCTGCTGATTATTTCGGTATTCTCCAAATAAAAATTATATCCGTAAACGGCATGTCCAAAGCCATTTTTAGGGCCTGAGAAATATTCTTCAGTGTCTATTTTCCCAAGAAACCATGTAGTTGAATCTTTATAACGGAGTTTGTAGAACCAGAAATTAAACAATGCTTTATATTGAAGTTGTCCTTCTTTGTAAACGTTGATTTCTCTTTTTTGAGGTATGCTGTCAATGATATTAATGTCATAATCTTTAGCATAGAAAAATATCATAGTTGGGTGCTGATATCCCATGTTGTATGAAAAAAAATTATCAAAATATACACTTTGCTGATATCGAAGTGACGATGAAGAATTAAGGCCACCGTAGGCACTTAAACATTCGCCCGTTTGATTTATACGGGCATCAATATCAGGTTCGTTGTCAATTTTGCCTTTCCATAGTTTCCAGTGCAATATGGCAATGCTGAAGTTGGTTTCCACAGTGTATTTAAAATTCACACCTTTTGAAGAAGTGAAATTACAGTTGCCAAACAACAAACAAATTGCCAGCACCGGCAGCAAAAACAATTTCATGATATCAGGGTTAATGAGTAATGAATGCAAGTGTACAAAATCTTGCGAATTAATCTGGCAGCAAGACCTTAAATTTGCCTCATGCCCGACCGCAAAATCATACACATCGACATGGATGCTTTTTATGCATCGGTGGAGCAGCGTGATGCGCCTGAACTGCGTGGGCAGCCGGTAATTGTGGGCTGGCCGCACGGGCGCAGTGTGGTGCTTACGGCCAGTTACGAGGCGCGTAAGTTTGGGGTGCGTTCGGCCATGCCGGGCAGCGAGGCTTACAGGCTTTGTCCGCAGGGCGTGTTTGTGCCGCCGCGGTTTCCAGTGTACAAGGAAGTGTCGCAGCAGATCAGGGCTATTTTTCATACGCATACCGATTTGGTGGAGCCGCTTTCGCTCGACGAGGCTTACTTAGATGTAACGGCCGATAAGCAGGGCATAGGTTCGGCCATAGAAATTGCCAAAGCCATAAAGGCGGCCATTAAAGAACAAACCGGGCTCACGGCCTCGGCGGGCGTGTCGGTAAACAAGTTTGTGGCCAAGGTGGCTTCGGGTATGCAAAAGCCCGACGGACTTACCTTTATCGGCCCGTCGCGCATTGAGGCTTTTATGGAACAGTTGCCGGTGGGCGAATTTTTTGGCGTGGGCAAAGTAACCGCCGCCAAAATGAAAGCAATGGGCCTGCACACCGGCGCCGACCTCAAGCAACTGAGCGAAGACCAGCTGGTAAAGCATTTCGGCAAAACAGGACGGTTTTATTACCGCATTGTGCGCGGCATCGACAACCGGCCCGTAGAGCCCGACCGCGAAACAAAATCGGTGAGCGTGGAAGATACTTTTGCCGAAGATGTGCTCGACATGAATGTGCTTACACAGGAACTCGCCTCGCTGGCCGAAAAGCTCACCGGGCGGCTTGAACGATACGATCTGGCCGGAAGAACGGTAACCGTAAAGGTAAAATACCACGATTTTAAACAGGTAACCCGAAGCAAGACCCTGGCAGCCCCGCCAGATAAAGATGAATTGCTGCAAACCGCCATCGAATTGCTGCAACTTACCGAAGCCGGACAAAAACGCGTGCGTCTGATTGGCATTGGTGTAGCGGGTTTCGGCGATTTTGGCCCCGATCAGCAGCTAAAATTGTTTTGACATTTTTTGGCGAATAAAAAATACAATCCGGGTTAGTGGTTTTCGTTACTTTTGCACTAACCAACAACTAAAACGCTCATGAAAAAGCTGCTCATTATTTTACTGCTTACCCCGCTGGCCTGGTTTGCACAATCATGCTCCGGCGAACAAAAACCCGAGGTTGATCCCGTAAAAGACAGCCTCACCAGTGTTAACGGTGAACTTAACGCCACTGTGGAGTCAAAGCAGGCAGCACTCGATTCTTTCTTCCGTGCTTTCAACGATATTCAGGCTAATCTCGATGAAATCAAACAGAAAGAAAAAATCATTACCAACAGCACCGCCAACGGCGATGTGGCCAACCGCGAAGAGCAAATCAAAGCCGATATTGCCGCCATTTACGACCTGATGGTGAAAAATAAACAGCGTCTCGCTTCGGCCAAGAAAAGCCTGAAACAGAGCGACCTGAAAGTGGCCGAGATGCAGAAAACCATCGACAACCTTGAGGCCTCGCTCGCTACCCGCGAACAGGAAATTACCAGCCTCAAAGCCCAGCTCGAATCGCTCAACCTCGAACTGAGCAACCTTACCATGAATTATCAGGAATCGCAGCAGCAGTCGGCCGCAAAAACCGAACAGCTTAACACCGCATACTACGCCTACGGCACCAGCAAGGAACTCATCAAAAAAGGTGTGCTCACCAAAGAAGGCGGTTTCATTGGCATTGGTAAATCCAAAAAGCTCAGCGAAACAATGGATCTTACCTATTTCCAGAAAATAGACATTACCCAGGTAAAGGAAATCAGCCTCGGCGGCGATATGAAGAAAGCCAAGCTCAGCAGCACACACCCCAATACTTCGTACAAATTTGAAGGCAGCGACGGTAAAGTAAACAAACTCGTAATTACCGATGCCGAAAAATTCTGGAGCGTTTCCAAGTACGCTGTAATTGTGGTGGAATAATCACCATTCAATCCTCTTACGCAGCCCGGGCAATATTGTCCGGGCTGTTTTTTGGCCCGGCG
This sequence comes from Bacteroidia bacterium, assembly GCA_025454955.1. GTDB lineage: Bacteria > Bacteroidota > Bacteroidia > Palsa-965 > Palsa-965. The sequence continues at coordinate 23,658 of JALONL010000027.1, forward strand.
GTAATAAACAAACACTGTTAATTACTTCATCACAGCCCGTTAAAGCCCTGTGCCGATTTTGCGGAAATTTGAGGCAATGAATTTTTACCTCTGCTGCTGTTCAGCCCTGCTGCTTTTGCTTAGTTCCTGTGCTTCTACTGATGCCAGACGTGTGGAAAAAGACACGGTGGCCATAGACAGTACGCCCATTATCCGCAAACTTATTGATGCCGACGGCAAAACTTACCGGCTTGATACGCATTTTACGCGGCTGGCGGCTACCAACAATTTCAGCGGCTCCGTGCTGGTGGCGCAGCGCGGGGTGATACTTTTTCATAAAGCCTACGGTTGGGCCAATGTGGCCAGGCACGATTCGCTGGCGCTAAACTCGGGCATACAGCTTGCTTCGGTGTCGAAACAGTTTACGGCCGCAGCCATTATGCTTTTGCAGCAGGAAAAAAAACTCGGCTACGACGATAAACTGCAACGCTGGTTTCCCGACAGCATGTTTGCCGGCATTACCATTCGCCACCTGCTTACGCACCGCAGCGGTTTGCCTACTTACACCTATTTCTGCGACGATTACTACCGCGAGCAGAAGCGTGTGCCCGCATACTTCACCAACGACAGTATGCTGGCCCTCATGCGCCGCCTCAAACCCGCTCCCGACCACCAGCCCGACGAGAAATTCGATTACAACAATACCGGCTATGTATTGCTGGCTATGGTGGTCGAAAAAATTTCGGGCCAGTCGTTTGCGGCATTCATGCACGAGCGGTTTTTCAAGCCGCTGGGAATGAAAAACACCTGGGTGAATACCGATACCGCAAGGCTCGACGAACGGGCGTTGGCCTATTTCCGCAAGTGGGAGCATTGGGAAGACAATTATTTCGACAATGTTACCGGCGACAAGGGCATAATTTCCACGCCCGAAGATTTGTACATCTGGGACCGCTCGCTTAAACAGCAAAAAATTCTTACTGCCGCCACACAGCAATTGGCCTTTACCGGAGCCAGCCCCGAACTCGCCGGAAAAGAAACCTGGAACTACGGTTTCGGCTGGCGCATACGCACGTTCGACGATGGCGCAAAGGCCGTATTTCACAACGGCTGGTGGCATGGTTACACCACTGCGTTTTATCGCGGCATAAGCGACGATGTAACTATTATTATCCTTTGCAATAAAGTAAACAAAGGCATTTACCGTGTCGATCCGCTGCTCGAAATTCTGGGCGCGCATTACCTGCCGTGGCAAAACGACGAAGCCGCCGAAGGCGGTGATACGGTTCCGAAGAAATGAAAAAGCATGTATTGAAAGTGGCCAAAACCGCCCGCTATTTCACCCTCGGAAACAGCGGCAGCGAAGTGCGAGAAGTATGGTTTGTATGCCACGGCTACGCACAACTGGCTTCCGAATTTCTGCAACAGTTTGCCACACTCCAACAACCCGGCCGCCTGCTGGTGGCACCCGAAGGCCTGCACCGCTTCTACCGCAAGGGCGGACGCGGCGAAGTGGCTGCTTCGTGGATGACCAGCGAAGACCGTCAGCACGACATTGAAGAATACGTGGCTGCCCTCAACGCCACCGCCGAAGAAGTGCTGCACACACTCCCGCAAAACGTGCGCATCATCGTCCTCGGATTTTCGCAGGGCGCCGCCACTGTATGCCGCTGGCTGCAAAACGGCAAAATAAAAGCCGATGAACTTGTACTCTGGTGCGGCTTTTTCCCGCCCGATATGAAGCCGCCCGTATTGCCCCTGCATACTAAGCTAACCCTGCTTACGGCTTCCCACGACCGCTTTATTTCGCCCGAAGAAAACGAAGCGCAACTCCACGAACTGCGAAAGCAGCAGGTAGAATTCCGCCACCTGCCTTTTCAGGGCGAACATGAAATAGTTCCGGCAGCACTTGAGTTGCTTGTTCAGTTGCTTTCGCGCAATTGAGACTTCACTTCGTTTGAGCCTGATAAGTAACCGGCAAACTGCTAACTGCTGTGGCTATCCTGTTTTTGCGGTGAGCAGTGTTGTATGTTTGTGGCAGTTAAACTATCTTTCCATGATATGAAAAAGCTCCTCATTACCTTTTCTCTTTTAATGGTTTCCCTTTCTGCGCTTCGTGCCCAGGGCACAATGGAAGGGGGCGTTTTTGCCGAGCAGTCGTTTTTCGGAAGCCGGGTGCAGCAGATGTACGGCTTAAGTTTCTATCTGCCTGTGCGCAATAAATTCACCTTAAACTGGAATCTGGGCATAGGCCCGCAAACCAAGGGCGGAATATATGCCCACGCTCCTGCAGGTTTGGTTACCGGGGTGTGGCTGCTGAGCCAGTTTGGAGGCGTTGACCGGCGTGTGATGAATGCGGCTGGTGTGCTGCTTGCGGTGTTGCCCGAAGGAGTAGGCTTGTACTTAAACGAGGAAGGCCGTTTCAGGCATCATCTCTCGTTTAATTTGCTGGGAATGGATTACTGGTACAGGCAAAATCCCTACAACGAAGTCGGTAAATTGTCGGCAACTATTCAGTACAGGCTCAAGGCCCTTCTCCGCGAAGATTTAAACTTTTTCATTTCGCCCACTGCCGGTGTCACCATGATTTACAATCCCGAAAACCGCATCAGCCGCTGGGGAATAAGATTAGGGGTGTGCATAGGTTTGATGAAAGAAAAGCAATAAATGCAATGTAAGGTTTTTTGCAGCCTTGCGTGTAACCGTTCAAAAGCAGGATTAGCTAACCGGAAAATCCAGCTAAATCAAGCGCGATTATTTTCTCAAAAACATTGTGAGCAGGCTAAACTTTGCCCTTCAATTTTATTTCTTCCGTTTTGTGTAATATTTTTCCTGTTTACCTTCCAAAGAACAGGCATGAGGTATCAAATTCATCCCCTCAATTATAACCGGTTATGGTAAAATGAACCCACCGGCCAAAGGCCGGAATTAATTTTAAGCGTGATAAAATATGTTTGTGAGATGATTGTTATCAGTTGCCGGCAAGTGCTGTTTTAAATACCTTACTTAAATTAGATCATCAGGTATTGTTTCTTCGGAGCAATAAATTTTGCCGATGATTTTGGTTTTTTCTTCGATAAGTTTATTTCAGAAGCCATAATCAGATATATAATAATTCCATCTATTAATTGAAGGATGCGTTTTTTTATGCCCGAAACCTGTGACAACGTGTAGTTTTGCAATATTAATATCGCAAATAAACGGCAACTTTTAATACAAACTTGTCGTACACGGCCTATATTTGGTGAGAACAACATAGCCCACCCCTGTAATGTCTAAGAAAAAACAATCCCAGAATCGTAACCGTAGAACAGGTTACCTGCTTTGGCAAGTAAGCAACACTTGGCAGCGAAACATTAAGATCGTACTCGACCCGCTCGATCTTACGCATGTACAATACCTGCTTCTCGAAACACTCGAACAGTTAAAGACCGACGGAGAGCCCGCCACCCAGGTAAAGCTCGCCCGCGAAGCCGGCACCGATGTAATGATGACATCGAAAGTGCTACGTGTGCTTGAGCAAAAGAAATGGGTAAGCCGCAAAGCCAACCGCGCCGACGCGCGCGCGTTTCATATTGCGCTTACACCTGCCGGCGAACGCGTGGTTTCAAAAGCCCGTCAGTTGGTAAACGATGCCGACCGTAACTTCTTCAGCTCAATTTCAAAGCCTGAAAAGTTTAACGACAATTTGTCGTCGCTGGCCGGTTAAACGCACTTCACTTTTGTTGCATCAGCCATGCCGACTCGCGCAGTAAATCGCGGAGTTGCAGCATGGCATTGATGCGTGTATCTGTAAACGACAGCCTGAACTCGTCGCTGTAATGGCCATTGCCTGCATATACCGGGCGTGTAAGTTCTGCGCTCGTTGTATGTTTGCTTAGCAGTTGTGCTATGCTCAGCCATTGCGGAGGCCAGTCGCTGTGGGTAGAGGCCAGTTTTGGCAGCAGTTCCGGAAGTTGGAGTTGTGCGCTCAGTATTTGCTGTTCGGATGTTTTGGTCAACACTGTAAATGGCCCGGCGAAGAAGGTGCTTACATACAGTTGTCCTTTTTCGGTCCATGCAGTTTTGCGCAGGGTGCCGGTGGCCATTGTCCATGCTTTTTTGTTTTGCTGCAGATTGCTGTCGGCGGCGGCGGCGCGGCCGAATATCCCGGCCACGGCTGCTTCGTTTTTCATTGTATAAACGCAGGTGTGGCCAAACTCAACGGCTTTGCTGCTTACTTCGCGCTGTACAGTGTTGAAGTTTTCGTCCATTACCGTTTCGGTGTAGTGCGAGGTGTAGTGCAGCGTGTCATTCAGCATTACGGTACACTGACCGGTGAGTTGTGCGGCAAGTTCGCGGCAAAGTTCGTTGTCGTCGAAGAAAAGATCGGCGGCGGGGTGTTTGTATAGTGTGGAAGTATTGATGTGCCAGAAACCCAGCCGGGCTGACCGGGATAACACGGCCTGCGCGGCAACCGGAGCCTGGCTGTCTTCCACAATGTGGCGTTTAACCAGCACTTCGCCATCGCGGAAATCGGCGCTGAGATGGAGTTGCGACATAGTACCAAACAAAGCCGCCAACTGCGCCGATTGTGAAAACGAAATGGCCTCGGCCGGATTTACCCACAGGCTGAGGTCGAATTCCTCCAGCACACTGCTGCAAAACTCTTCGTTTGATGCAATGGAATTTGCTTCGGGCAAAACCAGCAACTGAGCCAGCATGGCCGCATTGGCCGCCGTTTCGTGGTTGCCCACGGGGTAGAGCAGGAGTGCTGCATCGGCATTCCAGCCCAGCACCGCGCCCGACGAATCGAGAGCCAAACAGCCTTTGCCAGCGGGCGAGAGCAAAATTTCGCGGCCAAGTTCGGGGCTGCGCATCAGTTTCCCGAAGGCGGCACTGTCTTTCAGTTCGATGGCTGCACCGGCCCAGGCGCTTTCGTTTTGGCGGAAGAGAAACAACTGCACATCGGCCGTTTGCGCCACACCGCCGCCTTTGTAGTCTTGCCACACACGGCTTAAAGCGGCCAATTGTTTGTTTACCGCATCGCCGCCGCGTTCGGGCAGAAGTTGTCCGCCGCCTTTGGCATTGAGTGCCAGTTCGCGCATATCGGCCGTGAGCACCAGCACTGCATTGCGCGGAATGAAGCGCGCCTGCACAGGCACCGTGCGGCGAAAAAAGAAATAGCCCGCCAGCGCACCAATTGCGCCGAGAAACAAAAGCGAGAGAATGGTAAGCCGCAGGTATTTCATGGCCGGTTAATATTCTTTTTTCAGCGAATAAATAAGCCGCATTATGCGCAGCATATTCAGGTAGCCGTAGCCGGGCGTGGCTTCGTCGTTGGTAAATGCGTTTACAACTACCATCGGACTGCCTCCCGGCCCGCGTTTGCCTGCAAAGGTCATGCGGTTTATGTGTTTGCCCTGTTGGCTGCGCTGGCCTGCATTGCCCGAATTATAATCGCCGCGACGGCTCATGATTAAGCGTGTACGCTCGGCATCCCACCAGCCCGCCAGCGGACTTTTGCGAAGCTGTTTCTTTTCGCCACGGCTCAGGCTAATGTGTTTCGGATAACCCTTTTTGAAATAGTTAGTGGCCAGAATGCTGTCGTTGGTGATGATGAGGTTGCCGTTTGAAATGGTGAGGTAATTGATGTCCCAATTGGATGAACCCGAGGATATGATGTAGCCGGAATGATAAGGAGTAAGCCAGCCGGCACGTACAGCAGTGCCAATAATTTCATTTATCCGGGTTTCATTTCCGAGCGAAGCCGCAAACACATATTCAGGTATAACTATGGTTTCCTGCCGGGTTACCGGTTTGTACTGGTAATTATCATCATACTCATAGGTCTCGTATGAAATTGTGCGGGGCACAAAATCAGTAATAGCAAATACCATATCGCCTCCCAACAAATTCGGGATCAGGTCTTGTGTGGCAACCATACGATATAATGTAAGAATTCCGGTATAGTAGCTCGCGTATTGGTTATCAAGCATCATATTCAGAACCGCAATATAATCGTCGTAAACCCTTCCGCCGAACATGGCCAATTTTTTCGGATCGAAAGAAATTGCGGTGATAGAGACCGGCCCCGATTTTATGTAGCGCAGTAAACTCTTGTTTACTTTACCTGCAAGCAGTCCTTTGGTAAGAGAAGCCGCCGAGGGATTGAAAAAATAATTTTGTTGTATTTGCAGATAGTTGTTTCTTAACGAAGCAGTACCGGCCATACCGCTGCCTGCCCACATACTTTGAGCAAAAATGGCTTCAATGGCAGCCAGCTTACGCAGCCTGTTGGCAATCAGAGAATCATTGTTCGGAGTACCATATTCATAGTATGGATACATAGATGAATATAGGTCTATCTGGTTTTTCCAGCCAAACACTATTTTTTTACCCATGTTATAAATAAAGGTCACATCGCTGTTGCCTGATGCCGCTTCTTTGAAATGAGGTTCATTGGCAATGCCCGAAACCAGAGGTTTACGGGTAATTTCATCAAGATATTTTAGTAAGTTATTTGTTACGAATGAATCACCCAGAGAGTCATATCGTGTGTCGGGAAAAAGAAAATAAGAGTCATTGTATGTGTATTCTTTCCATGTGGCAGAAGAGTCATTTTGTTCGGTAAATGTGGTATCGGCTAATGGATCGGGATATTGTTCTTCGTAATTATTCGGATAATTATATGGTTCGGAGTAGTAATTATTATATTGATTGTTGCGACGATTTTTTATTGCCTGTAGGGTAGAATCATCGAGCAGAAGTTCCTTTGGAATGCGTTCTTCCTGTAGTTTGCGACGCATGGGTTTCATCATGCTGTCTAAATCATCCTGAAAGGAGGTTTTAAATATTTCGCCTTTTTTCTGCCGTTTTTCCCTGTTTTTTGCCACGGCCTGATAAATTGAATCGCCAAGCCGGTAGTTGTTTGCCGAAAGCATTTTCTGAAATTCTTCTTCTACTGCATTGTATTCCGATTCGGCTTTTTCTGCAATATATAAATTGGCACGAAGAAGCGAATCTGCTTTGGCCATTGAATCGACCAGCATTCGTAAACTTTTTTTAGATTCTGTTATCAGCGAATGCCGGTACTCATAATCAGCCAGCAGCAGCCATGCCACACTTCCGTTGCAGGCCACAGTTACCCGGCCTTTGTGCATGTACGTAAAATTTCCGCGCTGCGCGGTTTTGGCCGAATCGGCGAATAGGTGTGCCGACGACCAGTTGAGAAACGTTTGCCGGTTGTCGAGTGTAAATGCGTAGGCCCAGAACGAAAGTGTATCGTTCATGTCGTGATACACGTACATCGGGTCGGTGGTGCTGAGGCCCAATGCGGCGGGTTGTGAGGCGGCGGTGTAGAGGAAATTCAGTACCGAATCGGTTTGGGCGCGGTTGAGCGACGAGAGGCCCTGTGTGTAGTCGGGCATTTCCCAAACCGAGCTTCCGGAGGTAAACAGTTCGTTGCGCAATTCATCCTGCAGCTGTTTGCTGCCCGCCACCGGGCCCTGGTTTATTCTGAAAACGGCCACTGCATCGGCCGGAATAAAGGCTTCGGGTTTTTGGGCAAAGGCAAAAAGAGTAATTGAAACAAATGCAGCGGTGAGCAGTGAGTGAAGATTGATTTTTTTTGAGCGTGGCATTTTTTTGAAATCTGTTTGAGGTTATATACTGTCTGAGGTTAGAATGATCTGTCGAGATTCTGCATAAGCCGCATCATGCGCAGTATGCGTATGTAGCCGTAATCGGGCAGGCCGTCGTCGGTAAACACGGCCGAGAACTCGATCTGGTTGGAGCCGCCGGAGCCGCGTCGTCCGCGAAACATTACGCGGTTGGTTATTTTGGCCACGCGTTCGCTGCGGCGGCCGCTTCGTTCCTGATATTGGCCGCGCTGCTGCATGGTGAGGCGTGTGCGCTCGGCATCCCACCAGCCGGTTACGGGGCTTTTGCGCATATCACGGCGTTCGCGGCGGTTGAGGGCTTTGCTGCGTGAGTAGCCTTTCGAAATATAATCGTTGGCCAATATGCTGTCGTTGGTAATTACAAACACGCCTTTCTGAAAGGCAATGTAAATGATTCCGAATTCGCGCGGCACTTCGCGCAGCACGTAGTAGTTTTTGTAAGGGAAAATTACATTGGCCCGCACACCAATTTCGATAATGTCGCGCATCTTGTCTTTACGGCCAATCTTTGCCGCAAACACAAACTCGGGCATGAGTTGTGTTTCGGTTTTTTCTACCATGCGGTACTGGAAATTATCGTCGTAATCGTAAGTGGTATAAGTGCGTGTGCGCGGCACCAGGTCGGTTAACGCAAACACGGCATCGCCGCTGAAAAGATTATACATTACATCTTCATCCAGAAAAACCCGGTAAAGCGATGTAAGGTGCGCCAGCATAAATTCGCCCGAACCGTACATGGAAGAATACATCATCAGTTGCATATACTCACGATACGCGCGCGAACTGAGGCGAACCACTTTTTCGGGACTGGCCGAAACACCCATTACCGAATACGGATTGGTTTTTACATAACGCAGCAAACCCTTATCCACTTTGCCTTTAAACAGGCCTTTGGTTAATTCAGTTACTTCGTTGTTAAAGAAAAACTGCTGCGTAAGTTTCATCTCCGAACCATTGAAACGCACACCTCCGGTAAATCCGGCACCGTACCACACGCTTGCCCTGAAAAGCGAATCGGCAATGTGCATTTTTTTCTTTTTCCGTTCGACACGGTTCATTGTGCCGTCGCTGTCGTAAAAATCATAGTAGCTGCGGCGGTTTACCTCCCGCATCCATTCCTGCTGTATCATGCGGCTGTAGCTGAAATAGTACACGGCATCAAACTGCTGCTTTGCTGCGGCAGCAAAATGCGGTTCGGCTCCAATAGATTGTGAGGGCGCGAGCCGGCTTAATTCATTGAGGTAGGCTACAAAGTTGCGGTTTACAAGCGAGTCGCGTTTGTTGTTTTCGGCCCGTGTAAGGCTGTAGTAATTTAGCAGCGATTCATCTAAAGTCACGTCACGAGAAGGTTCTACAATTTCGTCCGGTGCATTCTCTCCTTCCACCATCACACTCACACCCTGCATATTTTCCTCATGTGGAGGTATGTCCATCACCATTATTTCTTCGGTACGTGGGTAATTGTTTCCGGTTTCTTTTCTTTTCAGTGCATCAGGCACATGTTTGTCTATGTATTCATCGCGTAGCGCATCAATTTTTTCTTCTACTTCTACGTCTAATGAAGATTCGATGGTTTGTTTTTTTCTGCGGCGCAGTTCGCGGTCTTTCATTACGGCATTTGCAATTGAATCGCGCATTTTGAAGTTGCGGCCGTTGAGTTTTTCGTAGAAGGCGTTTTCGGCGGCATCGTAGGCCGAGTCTCGACGGTAGATTTCTTTGTACTGAATAGCATCCTTCATTGCAACTTCGACTGCCATCATCGAATCGGCCATTCTTATCGAATCAACAAGCAGCCTGAGTTTTAGCTGTTGTTCGTTTTCATAAACCGGTTCGGCAATGGCTTCCACCACCTCTCCATATTCATAATTTCTATCTGTCAATGTATTGGTATGGTAATAATTGGGCAGAAAAACCCACCCAAACCTGCCGTCGGTGGCCACTGCAATATGTTCGTGCAGTATATACGTAAAGCTGTTTGCCGCGATGCGTTCCAGTTTGGCAGCACCCGGAAAAAGATGTGCGGCCGACCAGTCCAGAAAACGATCTTTATTGTCGAGCACAAACACAAATGCCGTTACTTCGAGTGTATCACGTTCGTCGAAATAATTAAACATGGGCTGTGTGGCGCTTATTCCGGCATTTACCGGGTTTATGGCCACCAATTTGAGAAATGCAAACAACGAATCGCGCTGCGGGCCTTCGAGCGAGGTTGTGCCTTCCACATAGCGGCTCATGCGTGCAAACGGGGCACCGCTGCCAAACATCTGCTCGTGTAGTTGCTGCTGCAACTGTGCATCGGCGGCCACCGGGCCGGGGTTAAACTGCGCCACCATTAAGGCCTGTGCGGGAATTACAGAGGCGGGCTGCTGTGCGGTAAGGCATATACCAGGCAGCAGAAACGCTGCAATGAGGAGATATTTCATTTGAGGGAAATGGTGTTGGCTAGTGTTTTACGCCCTTCGGCAAGTTCGAGCATGTTCTGGCGCAGCATTACCGAGCGGCCGTCTTTCGAAATCTGTGCGCCGGGGTTGCTGCATCGGGCCACGGGTTTGGCAAAACGAAAAATGCAGGTGTAATTGGCCTGACGAAGTATGTTGCGGTCGGTAACGCCGAGGCGCGGTGAGGTTTTGGACGCATCGTAATGACTGCTGCGCGAAAATGTATTGCCGCTGTAGCTGAAATTGTCGCGCGCTTCGGGAATGCCTTTTTTGTTGCGGCTGAATGAGGCCGAAAGGTTTTCGAGCGCCAGATCAAGCTGCTCGATGGTGGCAAAATTGCAGCGGAGTATGTAAATGTAGTTTACCCAGTCGCGGGTTATGGTGACTTTGCTGATGCCGGGCTGCCGCGCGAGTACGCTTTGTGCTTTGGTAAGGTCGCGTTCTATTTCCTCGCGGCGCGGTACGCGGTAGCCGTCGCTGCTGTCGCGTTTCATGATGCCGTCTAAACTTATTTTGCTGCGGCTCATGTTTACAGTATAAACAAAAGTACCGCTGCCGTTGGCGGCAATGTTTACCTCTTCGGTAATTTCAAAACAGCCCGACATTAAAATTACGAGCGGGAAAACCAGCAATAAGAGGTACTTACGTATGTATGGAAAGGCAGAAACAGGCATTCTTTTGCGGGATTATTACCGAAATGTAAACGGCACGCGTAAAAATACGAAATTCGCACACAGCCCATTGCTCAGCTCCTCATGTTTAAGCGTGATCCATTTGGCCATTTAGTTTTTCTGAAACGAATGCTTATCTCTGTAATCGGCTGGATTACATGGTTCAGGTATGCGCGTTACAATAAGCTCATTATCGAAGGCACCGAGCATTTGAAGGATCTTCAGCCCACCAATGTGCTGTTTATTTCCAACCATCAAACCTATTTTGCCGACGTAATTGCCATGCTGCACATATTCTGTGCACATAAAAACGGCCGTCAAAACAGCATTGCCCGTCCCACGTATTTGTTTCGTCCGCGCACCAACACCTATTTTGTGGCGGCCGAAGAAACCATGCGCAAGGGCTGGCTTCCGCGCCTGTTTGCCTACGTGGGAGCCATACCCGTGCAGCGCACCTGGCGGCAGGGCGGCGCCGATGTGAAACGGCAGGTGCGCATGGACGATATTACCAACATTGGCAAATCGCTGGGCGATGGCTGGGTGATTAATTTCCCGCAGGGCACCACCAAAGTGTATGCGCAGGGCCGCCGCGGGGTAACGCATCTGGTAAAGAAGTACGAGCCGGTGGTGGTGCCGGTGGTGATTGACGGTTTTCGCCGGGCATTTGATAAAAAAGGATTGAAACTGAAAAAGAAAGGCGTTACCCTGCGCATCCGTTTCAAACCCGCCATGCAGCTCGATCTTACGCAGGATGCCGAACACATTTTGCATGATATGATGGAGGCCATTGAGCAAAGCCCCCGCTACCACTGGCCGCGCAATACGGCTACCGAAGGCTCGGAAACGAAATAATTTCCTCTTTACCACAGTTAGGTTTTGCCTTTGGCAAAATTCACAAACGAACACAGCCGCAACACTTTCGTGTGCGGCTGCGTGAGTTTTAACCAGATACAACCGGGCTATTTGCCTCCGGAAGTATTTTTACGCTGTTCGCGTTCGGTTTTTAATTCCTGATAGCGCGAGTACTGCGCTGCGGTGAGTATTTTCTGAAGTTCGGCATCTTTTTCGGTGCGTACTTTCTGAATGGCGGCTTCTTTGGCTTCGGGGCCAAGTGCGGCATCGGCGTTTATTTTGTCGATGGCTTCGATGCGGCTCAGAATTACGGCTTCTACCTGTGTGGTTTGTGCGTCGCTCAGTTCAAGTACTTTTTTCATGCGCAGGGCCGAGTTGTGGGCGCGTTCCTGTGCAGTTTGTGTTTCGGGTGCCTGAGGGCGCTGGGCTGTGGCAGTAATTACCAGCAGCAGAAAAACCGGAAGAAGAGCAAAAATTCGTTTCATGAGCTGTCTTATTTTGAATGAGAATACTTAAAAGTAGTGATTTCCCCCTCAAACCGCAAATCCCGGGCCGCTTATTTTGCACTGCGAATGATATACGTAAGCCAATGAGCCGGGTCGGGGTCTTTGGTGGGATCGGTTATATACACCTCACGCCAGAGTCCTTCGGTGGTGAGTTTCTTTTCGGCCGCATATTTTTCGATGGCGGCGTAGGCCGGGTCGCTTTTTTCGTAGGGGCCGTAATAATCGGCTTTCAGGATTTTGCCCGCGCTCAACGTACTTAGTTTTACCTCGCCTTCGCCTTTGGTTCCGGGTGCTACGGGCACGCACCACTCCAGTTCCATTATTTCGCCGGTTTGGTGAATGAGTGAGAAGACCGGCCCGGCCATTTTGGCTCCCTGTTTTTGCATCACCATGCCTATGCGGCCGTAGTTGGTGGCAAATTTATCGGCAATGCTGCTCATGGTGGCGGTGTCGCGAATGCTCAGGTAGGGTTGTTCGTTTTGCCAGGTTTCGGTAATCAGGTATTCGCCTTTGGCGGCTTTTACCATGCCGTTTTCGCAAATCTTGCGGATGTTTTCAAGTCCTTCATCAAAACTCTTTTCTATTTCGCTGTTCATCATCAGTCCGAAATAGCGGGCAATAATATTGAAACCGTATTCGGCATCCATACGCATGGTAAGGTTTACGCTGCCTTCGGCGGCTTTAATTATGTAGCGGCCCCAGGCCGGATCGTCGCTGCCCATAAATTCCATGCGGGTTACAATAGAATCGAACGGAACCGATTGGGTAATGCTTATTTTTCCATTGCCCACGCGGCTGCTCTGGCTTTCCCACGAGTACCACGAGCCGTTGCCTTCGTCGGGCCCGCCCCAGGTTACTTTCCAGTTCGGATCCATTTTATGCCACGGCGACCAGCGATCCCAGCTTTTGAGGTTGTTTATTAAGCTGTACACGTTTTCGGGCGCGGCTTTAATGGTAAGCGAGCGGTTTACGTGCGAACCCGAAGGCAAAAACAGGCCAACCACAGCCAGCAAGGCTATGAGAACGACCAGCACAAGAAGAATTCGTTTGAGTATTTTCATGTGGTGTGGTTTTTGAATGAGGTAAATGTAAACCAATTTGTGAATTGCCATTTAATGCAGGAAGCTATCTTTATGCCAATGAAAAAAAATACCGTTCAAACCAATTTGCTGGTGCTTTTGCTGGTGCTGTTTACCGGTATGCTGGCTGCACAGCCTGCCTACATTTATCACGAAAAAGGGCAGGCGCTCATGAAGCAGAACAAATACGTGGAAGCCATTGCCGAGTTTGATCTGGCGCTTAAAAAAGATGCCACGTTTTTTGAATCGTACTGCGAGCGCGGCCGCTGCCAGCAGGCGTTGGGCAAAACCGATCTGGCTATGGCCGATTTCAATAAAACCGTTTCGCTCAATGCCAAATACGCCCCCGGGTTTTATTACCGCGCCAAATTGCAACAGCAGCTCGGTAAAGACAACGAAGCCATTGCCGACTACTCACAGGCCATAAAACTCAACCCCGATTTTCCCGACTCCTACGCCTCGCGCGGACTGCTCTATGCCCGCACCGGCAAAACCGATCTGGCGCTGGCCGATTTAAACAAGGCCATAAGTTTTGATGCCAAAGATGCCAACCTGTTTTTTGCCCGCGCCGGAGTTTACCGCGACATGAAGAAGTACAACGAAGCACAGGCCGATTACACCACCTGCCTCAAACTCAATCCGGCCCGCGGCGATGCACATTTCGAGCAGGGCAAAATATTTGCGGCGCAAAACAACCACGCATCGGCAGTAAACTCGTTTACACAGGCCATAAACAATAAAGTAACCGGCGAAGAAGTATATCGCCTGCGTGCCGGGTCGAACATGGCACAAAACAAACCTGCCGAGGCCATAAAAGATTACACGCAACTCATCGATGTACTCAAAACAAAAGACCTCGAAATTGTGCGCAGCCGCGGAAACTGCCATATGCAATTAGCCAATTATCCCGCCGCCGTAAAAGATTTTACCCGCCTCATCACCGCCAAACGCGACGATATTCCCGCCCTGCTGGCCCGCGCCGATGCCAACTACCGCACCGGAAAAGCAAAGTACAACATTGCCATTTCCGACTACAACGCCATACTGCGCATCGACCCCAAAAACACCGATGCCATGCGCGGCATTGCCCGCATACATTTCGCCACCGAAAAATGGCAGCTCTGTGTCGATCAGCTTACAGAAGCCATCGCCATAAAAGCCGAAGCCGGCGATTATTACCTGCGCGCACAATGCTATGCAAGGCTGCAAAACCAGAAAGCCTGCTGCGCCGATATTACCAAAGCCGTGCAAATGGGGCATCCCGAGGCGGCTAAGGATAAGTCGAAACTGGGGTGTTTGTAGGATGGGGTTGAAAAGCACATTGCATTGGTAAAAAAACAGTATCAGTACTTTGTACTGAATGTGTTTAATTAACTGCAAATTTGTAATTACCCCCGGCCTTATTATCTTTCAGAACACAAAGTAACCCTCACTGCTTATTCTGCCTGAAACAGTATGACAGATTATTACAAAGTTCTCGGCGTGTCTTTTGGCACACACCCTGCAGATATAGAAAAAGCCTATAAAAAACTGTATCAGAAGTATAATCCCGACTGGAACCTCGGCAATAAATTATACGAAGAAGAATTTCGGAAAATAAAAGAAGCCTATTCTGTACTTTCAGATCCGGATAAAAAAAAGAATTACGATCAGCTTTACCGGGAGTTATTTTTATCGGTCAACCAACCTGCAGGCCATGCTGCCGATCAGCCTCAGATTAATTCAGCCGAAGTATATAAACTTTGCAGTGAGATACGCATAAAGGCTCAGGCAACAGATCAGGAACCGATTAATCAGGAGCAACTTTACAACTCATTGGCAAACCTGCTTACCGGACAAACATTGAACTATCTTGTTTATACCGGCGATCCGCAGATCAATCACAAAATCATTGACGAAGTGCTGATTTGCTGGGATTTTATGGAATATACCTACGTAGAAAAACTAACTCCTGTACTCATCACGCTGGCCGGTAATGATGAGCAATTGAAAGAGCGTATTAAGGCGATTCAGGAAGAAAGGAATCCACATAAAACTTCTTCAAGGGTTAATATGCGGTTTATTGCCATACTCCTGGCTGCCGGTATATTTATTACCCTTATGCTAAGACAGGGAAGTCATTTGAATAAATTTATTTTTGGCGATGATCGGGAAATTAAATTAGTGAGTACACCTGAGAATTACGTCAATTCTTTTACTGATACATCTCAAAACCTCGGCCAGTCTCAATCCGGACAGGGAGAGGAAAAAAAGTACAGAGAAAAGTTAATTGCAGAAGGGTGGAAATCGACAGGAATTAACAATGGCCTGTTTCCTGATTGTTACGGCTTCCCGGTTGTGGAAAAGCCTACCGGAAATACCTTAACTCTTTATGCCGGAAAAGGGAACGATGCTGTGGTGAGGTTGATTGACTCTAAAACAAAAAAATGTATCAGGCAGGTATATATTAAAGAAGAAAATTATTTTCAGATACAGAATATTCCTCATGGCCAATATTATCTCAAAGCAGCCTACGGAAGTGTGTGGTTTGAAAAGAAAACAAATGGCAGATGCAAAGGCGTTTTTATTGTAAACCCGGTGTATCAGAAAATACACAGTCAAATAGATTTCAATTCGTGGGTTGAGGAGAAAAACGCATCTCCGGTGAATCATCAGGTTAATCTCGATGGAGGAATTGGAAACAGAGACGCTGTGTCGATAAGTGAAAATGAATTTAAGAAATAGTTTGCTGTACTCCGTATTATCCGGAGGCAGGAAAAATTTAACTTTAACTGTATGCCTGAATTGAATACTATCCCTGAAAATGAGTGTCGGACACGTAGATGAATGTATGGGAATAAGCAGGGATGAATTTTAGTTTATCCGGTTCAGCAAAATTGTTTCTGGTTCTAAAACAATAAAACTATGGGAATTTTAAAACGAATTTTCGGCAGCGGTACACCCGAATCCGACAAAAAAGCAAAAAGAGATATCGAATTGGTTACCTCCGGGCAAGTTACCCGTATTTATCCTGTACTTAAACCCGGCGACTGGATTGGAATTAAAGCCGGTGCTGTTTATCGCCTGCTGGCTGGTACGCCTGAAAATCCCCGGCTGGTAATTGCAGTTGGATATGATGCTCCTGATAATTTTGTGTTTCTTACACACAACGACCTCAAGGGCCGGAGTATGGTTGAAATATTTGAAGAGGCTTATCAAAACCTTGACGATGTTGAATCGGTATTTGAAACGATGAATATTGATTCGGAATTAATGCTCACTGCTTCAGGCAATAGTTTTTCCAGCGAAAAAATTCTTAGCAAGGCTCATTTGTTAAAAGCACATCAGTTATTGCAGTCTGATGAGTTGCTGATTTCTATTCCCCGCCGTACCTGCATGATGATTATGCCGAAGCAGGGAAGTCATAATTTGCTCGGGAAGTTTGCGTATTTGCATCACCATATATGGAAAGATGATTCTTATGGTCATGCGCCCATTATCAATGCATTTGTTTTAATTAAAAACGGAGAAATAGAGGCAATCCGGCCGCTCGACAATGTGCAGATCGACGTTTGAGTTCGTTTGCTGTTGTTTGATTTACCACTGTTGCGGAAAACTTTACCTTCTGCGCAGGATTTTCGGGCACAGTTTCCGGGAACAATTTTGTTTGCCGGTTCATGAAGCGAAAGCCACATGAAAGAGATGGATAGATATTGTTTTCGTTTGAGGGAGAGGCGAAGTTTCTTCACGAGAAACTACGCGTAATCGACTGCGAATGTTATTTTTATACCGACCCAACCGAAAACCGGAATCTGTACATGCACAAATTCTTTCGGGCAATGCTTTGTTTGTGTGCCATGCTTGCACCGGCTTTGTTGCGCGGCAGCGATACGCTTGAAGTAAAGCCCAATGCTTCGCAACTCATTGCCGCATTACCCGAAATGAACGAGCCGGAAGTGGTGCTGCTGCTCGATTCGCTCATGGACTGCCACAGCGACACTGCCCTGCGTCCGTTGTTTGCCGCCATAAAACTGCGTGTGGCCGAGTTGCGCAGCATAAAACCCGAAGCCGTGACCGGCGATTTTCCGGCGCATCATCTCTATGGCTCGTGGGATACGCGGCATCTTTTTGCATACCCCGATTCGCTATACAAAGCCGATGCACAGGTGCTGCTCAGTCTGGGGCCGTTTGTGGCTCCTGTTCACGGGCGCATCACCTCGGGCTACGGCTGGCGCGATTCGGCCATGCACCGCGGCATCGACATCGACCTCCACCGCGGCGATACCGTGCGCGCGGCCTTTGCCGGACGTGTACGCTTTGCGGCCCGCTGCGGCGGTTACGGCAATGTAGTGGTAGTACGCCACGCCAACGGACTGGAAACGCTGTATGCCCACCTCTGGAAAATAAGCGTCAAGCCCGGCGACGAACTGCAGGCCGGTGCCGCATTGGGGCGCGGCGGTTCTACCGGGCATTCCACCGGCACACACCTGCATTTCGAACTACGCTTTCGTGGTGTGGCCATTAATCCCGCCTGGCTGCTGCAATTGCCCGAACTCAGGCTGCATGAGTCACAGGTGCTGCTCATACGCACCCGCGAGGGCTTTGCCGTGCGCCCGGCAAACTGCACGCACCACACCGTACAGCGCGGCGACTCGCCTTACCGCATTGCACGGCGATATGGTTGCACCACGGCACAGCTTAAAAGCT
Organism: Bacteroidia bacterium; assembly: GCA_025454955.1. Lineage (GTDB taxonomy): Bacteria > Bacteroidota > Bacteroidia > Palsa-965 > Palsa-965. The sequence continues at coordinate 41,530 of JALONL010000027.1, forward strand.
GGAACAACTGGGAAAAACAACCGCCGCTGAAAGCCGGGCAGCAGGTGAGAATTGTGGCTCCGGGCGCACAGCAGCAATAACACTAGTGTTTTACGGCAATTCGCAGCGGTAATACTCAAATTTCTTCGCCGGCGCTTCGCCCCTGTAACCCTTCACACAAAAAACCGAATCCGATTCCCACACAATTGTTTCAATTTGTAATCCCGACAAATCTCCGCTGGCAAATTCACTCAGGTAAGTTTCTGGATTCGACCGGTCGTTTATTTTCAAAATACCGATCTTACTTTCCTCCGCAAATATTAAATTGTAATAATAAATAAGATATTTTCTGCCCGATGAAGTTTCGGGCACGTTTCCGCCTGCGTCGCCAAACGAATTAATTGTATAGCGATAATTGGTCAGACTGTCGAGAAGCATGAGGCTGCTGAATGTGAAACCTTCGTCCAGATTCATTTTTGTAAGGACAAACAAATTCTGAAGCGGAAGCACGCCCGATAATTTATAGCCATTATCATTCTCTTTGAAATTATTGCTATTGTATTTACGGAGTGAAAAATTTTTGTCTTTAGTTTGAATGTAAATTATACTGTCTTTTTCTGATTCAGGATATCGGCGAATGCCATTTTCTGGTTTCAGTGCGTTGAATTCGGCCTCTTTCATGGGCTTAAAATCCAGCCTGGGCAGTTTTTCATACGTGTCGGAATTGCCGAGTGTGATGGTTTTGACACTGTCAATAATTGCGTTTTCGCGTGCAATTATTGTGTCTTTTGCGGAAGTGTCGGTTGCCGCAATCTGTTTGGGTGCGGCATTATCGCGGCAGGCGGCAAACGCGGTAAGGAGGAACGTGAAAAGCAGGGTGCGCATCAAAAACGGGATTAGAGTAAATATACCTGAGGATGAATTTACGCACAATATCTTCATGCACGAATCTGGTGCTGCGCCGGAATGAATGTGCCTGTTTCTCCGGCCTCGGCAACTGCGTATCTTTACGGCATGACATTGCTGCATCAGCCCGACGAATTTTTCATGCACCTCAGGCACCGCCTGCAGCAGCCCCTGCCCGGCACCGAAGCTCAAAACCGCATGACCATGCGCAGCCGCAAAACGGTTGACGAATACCTGGCCGAAAATCCCGGCTACCGGCGCAGTGCGGTGCTCATGCCGCTTTTCCCGCACGCGGGCGAAATACATACGCTGCTCATCAAACGCCCGTCGTACGAAGGCGTACACAGCGGGCAGCTTGCCCTCCCGGGCGGGGCCGAGGAACCGCAGGATGCTTCGCCCACGCACACTGCCCTGCGCGAAGCGCAGGAAGAAGTAGGCCTGCTGGCTGGCGAAGAACAGGTGCTGGGACAGCTTACACCGCTCTATATTCCGCCCAGCAATTTTCTGGTGCGTCCGTTTATTGCACAACTGCCGCAACGCCCCCGCTGGCAACCCAGCGCCGATGAAGTGGAAGCCCTGCTCGAAATTCCCCTGCGCACTTTCCTCGACCAGTCCATTAAAGACACCCGAAAAATCAGCATTGGCGGCGGAATGACGGTGAATGCGCCCTGCTACATTATTGAAGGCAATGTACTTTGGGGCGCCACTGCCATGATGTTTAGCGAAATGGAGGCGTTGCTGGAAGAGTTAAACCAATAAATACTGTTCAAATGCGGATACTTAATGTGACTTTGTTGTTTTGTGCATTAATCACGAATTGCCAGAACAAAACCGGGCAAAATGCACCCTTGCAAGCCATAGCAGCCGTTACACCCGGGCAACCGGCGGTTCCTCCATCGCGCGCCACATCACTAACGAAAGAAGAAATTGCTGCGCTCAAAAAAGTTAATATTCATTTTCATCTACGCAATTTTTTCCATGCATACAGCAGCAATAAAAATGCACGACCCTCAAATGGGGAGGCTCATTCAGAAAACTTGCCCAAGAAAACAGACAGCACATTCAATCGAAACGGATTCTATCTTGCGGTAAACGATAAAGAATACACCGATGCGAATAATGGCAAATTAGGCTGCAAAGTGTATCTCGTAAACACGGCCGACACGGCTGTTAGAATTTCCGCCATTGACAGTTATATCCCGGTAATCATTCAGGCTCTTGATGAAAATAAGCAGTGGAAGCCTATTTCATATAGCCAGACAAGCAGCTGTGGAAACAGTTATCATACCATAGTGCTGGATACAAATGAATACTGGGAATTTACAGCACCGGTATTTGACGGGGCAATGAAAACCCGGATAAGGTATGCGCTGTTTCTAAATGATAATCAGGTAATTTTTTCGAACGAAACTGAAGCCAGCATCAATAAAGAACAGTTCGATCCTCAGAGAAAGCAGGGCTATTCGCCCAAAAGCATTATGGATCCCTACCAGGATTAGTTAAACGATTCCGTTAACAAGAAAGGCTGTCCGGTTAACGGACAGCCTTTCAGGAAGTGTGTGTTTGTGTGTAACCTGATTATTTTTTCCGCGAAATCGGAGTCATTTTATTGTCGTAGCAAAGGAAGTATTCGCCCGGACCAAATTGCGCAATATTGATTGAACTGCCGTAGCCTTTCAGCACCACATTGCCATACGGGTCATACATTTCATACAGCGTTTGTGCCGAGAGCATAATCTGCTTGCTGTCTTTCGACTGGGTGTAGGTCACTGCTTCAATCGTGGAAGTAAATTTCACTTCGGGTGTGTAGCGTACTTCGCGGCCAAAGCCGAGTTGTTTTACACGGAAGCGGTTTTCGCCCGAGTGCGGGGTGGTTTGAAAGCTGTAGTTGTTTTTCACTGCCGTGCCCACACCCTGTATTTCGCCCACATACACCCATTTGTTCCAGCGATATTGCTCGATAATGTAGGTGAGTGAGCCGGTTTCGCCGGTGGTGCTCCAGGTAAGCAGGCCGCCGGGTGTAATGCTGATGGATTCGGTGTTGAAAGTAGGACGCGGCTTGAGGGCTTCGGGGTTGAGTACTTTGGGCGAGCAGCCGTCTTTGTGGAAAAGCTGAACTTCAACCTGATCGCCGGGCTTGAGATTGAAATTGCGAAGGTCAATTTCAAATGCGCTCGAATTTACTTCGTCGGTACTTACCTGTCCGTTTACACGAACTTCATACACACAATATCCGATACCGCCATCGTTAAGGGCGTTCTGTACATAAAGATTTTTGCTTTGGTATTTCCCTTCCACCAACAGTGCCTGTGCAGCATTGGCAGCCCCGGCCCCGGTAAGGAGCATCGCAAAAATCAGAAGAGGGCGAACCAGTTTCGTTTTCATTTTTTGGGTCATTCGGAGGTCATTAGCAAGTTAGTCATTTTTTCGGTTCTCAGACCACCAAAAACCATGATTTAACTGAGGTTTCATTGGTTTTGGGCAAAATGAGGCTCTTGCTTTTGGGTCTCGGTTTATTTACAATACAAAGATTTGTTTTCAGAAAGACCTGCACAAGCCAAAAACTACCTGAATTTTTGGAGTCAAACGCAATTTTGGCAGACAGGTTAAGGGGTTAATATATTGATAATCAGATTTTTCGGAGTAAACGAAGGATGTAGGTCATGGTTCCCAGAATGAGCACTACGGCAATAAGGATTTTCCAAACCCCGCGGTAATGCTTGCGGTCGTCTGTGCGGTCGCTTCGATAGGCCCATACCAGGGCTGCGGCAAAAAGCGCCACGAAAACAAAAATGAAAATGACTTGTCCGGTCGAAAACATGCTGCAAAAGTACGCATACAAAAGTGGAATTGGAGTGCCGGGGGATAAAGATCAAACGTTTGTGGCAAAAATTAATTGTGAGTTGCTGCATATTTCGTGGATGAGTGGTGAAAAACTCGGTTTTGCGAATGTGTCAGACGGGTTTCTCTCTGTTAACTTTGCTCCCGATGAAACGCCTGTGGCTTTTGCTGTTGTGTAATCTTATTGCCGGAATGCTGCTGGCCGGCAAACTTGAGCGCGGTTTCGATGCGCTGAAGATTTACAACTACTTTAAAGCACGTCAGTTGTTTCTTCAAAGCATGAAACGACATCCGGCCGGTGCTTCCTTCGGTCTGGCCGAAATTTCTTCGCGCACCGATAATCCTTTTCACGATCCTCTCCGCGCTTACAATTATATTCAGGAAGCAAAATTCAGTTTGCCGCTCGTATCGAAACGCGAAAGGCAACGTCTGCTCAAACTCGGTATCACCGATTCATCGCTTGCGCTGCTCGAAAAGCGCATTGACACACTTTACTTCCGGCAGGCACAGAAAATAAACACGCTGGCTGCCTACAACCGTTTTATCGAAAGTCATTGCGATTCAAACTGGGTGGCCCTTGCCGTGGAGCAACGCAATGCGCTGGCCTACACGCAAACCGTGGGCATACACACCTGGCAGGCTTACCGCGATTTTATTGCCACCTACCCGCAGGCCGCACAGGTGCCCGTGGCCACCGCCCGCTATCACGAACTGTTGTTTCTCAGCAGCACCGCAGCCGGTACGCTTAACGTATTTGAAGATTTCCTCGCACAGCACCCCGAAAGTCCCTACCGCCTGCAGGCCGAAGATTCGGTTTACTCCCTTTCGGTGCCGCTGCACACGGTGGCACAATATCACGCATTCGTGCAAAAACATCCGTCGAACCACAACGTGCCCGATGCCTGGAAACGCATTTACCGCCTTGCCGTAAATGATTTTACCACCGCATCCATTTCCCGCTTCAAAACCCAATTCCCCGATTATCCCTACCCCGAACAACTCACCGCCGATATTGAACTGGCCCAAACCCGCTTTTTCCCCGTATGGGTAAAAGACAGCAGCGGCAAAGCCCTGGCCGGATTTGCCGACAGTACCGGAAAAGTGCGCATCGCCCCGCAGTTTACCCGTGTCGCGTTCTTTTCCGAAGGGCTGGCCGCAGTAAACAACGATAAATACAGCGGTTACATTGCCAAAAACGGCGCACTGGTTATTCCGCTGCAATACCTTGAGGCCGGCCGCTTCGAAAACGGCAGTGCCGTGGTTATCGACTCGCTCGATCAGTACCACCTCATCGACCACACCGGAAAAACAATTACCCGCCGCGCTTACGATTTTATCGGCCCGTTCAGCGAAGGACTGGCCCGTGTGAGCCGCAACGAATGCACCGGATTTATCGACATTACCGGCAACGAACTCATTGAATGCCGCCCGGCCGAGTTTGGTAATTTCAGTCAGGGCCTCGCCTGGATGCGCGACAGCACCGGCCGCTGGGGCTTCATAAACCGAAAAGGCGAAACCGTTATTCCGCCCGTGTACGACCGCGCCGAGTCGTTTGCTCCGGATTTGCCCGTGCGCGTGCGCCTCAACAACCGCTGGGGCCTCATCAATGCACAGGGACAACTCCTGCAACCCTGCATCTACACCTACATTGGCCCGTGGAGCGAAGGACTGGCGCTTGTGGTAAGCGATGGAAAATTTGGCTACCTCAACGCCGCCGGAAAAATTGCCGTACCCATTAACTACCTCTACGACCGCGAGCAGCTGGGCGATAACCCTTTCCGAAACAACTCGGCACGGGTGCTGCTCGAGAAAAAAGCCGGACTCATTGACAGTACCGGCAAACTCGTCTTGCCCCGCGATTTCGACGACATCAAACCCTTTCAGGAAGGCTTTGCCCCCGTAAGCAAAAAAGGCAAATGGGGCTACGCCGACAGGCTCCAGAAACTACGCATTCCATACACCTTCGAGGAAGCCTGGCCTTTTGTAAACGGCGTGGCCTTTGTGCGGGTAAACGGCAATATGGCTTTAATCGACACCAAAGGCAATTACGTGGTGCCGCCCGTGCTCGGCGAAGCCGTACGGCTTACGTCGGGCTACATGGTGGTGACCGATTCGAGCGGGCGTAAAGGTTTGCTCGACAGTACCGGCGCGTGGGTGTTGCCCTGTGCCTACATTGAAATTGAGCAGGTCGAAAACACCTCTGTATTTAAGGTGCTGTGTGTGGGCGAAACGGAATCTTTCGGCTATTTTGATGCCTGGCGGTGCGAGATGTTCTGGACCTGCGAAGGGAAGAGGTAGGGAAAACAACGCGATTTTCCGGTAAAACAAGCGGTTATCAGTACAAATGTAACCGGACTTATCAGTGAGGCACTGTCTATCTGCGCTATCTGTAAAAGCAAAAAGCGGATGATCATTACAGTCATCCGCTTTTTGCTTTAAGTATCAGTTGTTTACTTCACCCGCAGCTTACGCCCGATCTGAAGTGTAGTGGTTGACTTAATACCATTCAACTGGCAAATCTTTTGCACCGAAGTACCATACTTCACGGCAATGGCCGAAAGCGTATCGCCTTTTTTCACGGTGTGGAAAACAGATTTTCCTTTTACAGCCGTGGTGGTGGATGCCGGTTTCTTGGCGGCAGTTTGTGCGGTGGCGGCAGGTTTCTGCGGCACATTGTTCACGGCCGGTGCGCCCGGATTGGGGGCGGCTGCCGGAGCAGTACTGTTGTTGCCGGGCACCACAGGCTCCGGAACTTTGGCCATAATGGCTTTGGCTTCGGGGGTGGCGTAGTGCGCTCCGCCGGGTGTGTAATAGGACACACGGGTGCGGCGACGCGAACGGCGAACTACTTTATGCGTTTCGGTGAGGTACTTGAAGTGCGACTGCGTGAGATACAAGGTATCGGTACGCAGGCATTGGTTGCGGAAGTCGATAATCATGTTCGGGTCGATGGGCTGACCGCGGAAACGTACTTCAAAGTGCAAATGGCTGCCGTGCGAGTGGCCGGTGTTGCCGCCAAGACCCACGAGGTTGCCCGCTTCCAGTTCCTGACCGGGTTTTACCAGCAGTTTCGAAAGGTGGGCATAATAGGTTTCAAGGCCATTTTCGTGGCGTACCACTACAAGGTAGCCGTAGCTTTTGCTGTACTGGGCAATGCGCACTTTACCGTCGAACGCGCATTTTACCGAATCGCCGGTTTCAAGGTTGATGTCGATACCGAAATGATAGCGGTAACGGCGAAACCCGAAATGCGAAGTGGCCTGGCCGTTAAAAGGATGAGTATAGGTGCAATGTGCCGGATCGTAAAGCGGAACGGCCACGGTGTCGCTGAAAACCAATGCGTCGAATTTGGCCGAATGTACTGAAGCGGTATCCCAGTCGTCGTAAAACTCGTCGCCCTCTTCGAGTGCTTCGAGCGGAGTAACGGGTTGTTTTACGGCAGGTTCGCCGGCCTTTTTAGGCTCGCCGGTCGAGTCTGACGAATCGCGCAGGGCAGCGGCAATAACCGGAACGTAAGGTTCGGTGGTATCAGCGCGCAGAGCGGCAACCGTGGTTAACGATGGTTCGGTGGTGTCGGAGACAATTGCCGAGCGTTTGGCTACAGCATGCGGCGGATCGCCGGCCGTAGCGGCCAGCTCATGTCCCAGGCTGAGCAACAGCAGGGACAACGCCGAAGTAGTGATGTAAGTGCGGAGTTTCAAACCGGTTTCTACTGTCAGAGTCCATATTTCTGTTGAAAGTCGCGCTAAAATAGCCACTTAATCTTTTCCCACAACTTTTTTTCGCCAACAACAGGCATTTAATAAGTACCTGTTTTCGGTGTGTGTGAATTATATGCCTGATTAATAAGGCTTTGTGCGACATTTTGTTTACGTTAAAACCGTCAGAAGAAATGTTAAAATTCGATGAATGAAACCTTTTGGAAGGTAAAAAGACTAAAAATGAACGCGGTTAGCGCCTGTGTACAAACTGTTCATGAGTGAGGGAGCGCAGGAAGGCTTCGAGGTCGGTTTTTTGCCTTTCGTTGAGGAAAAGGGGCTGAATAAGCGAATCGGTGTTTACTGCGTCGGGCACAAATTGCTGAGGATCATTGTAATAGTCAATTACTTCGCGCAGGGTGGCAAACATGCCGTTGTGCATGTAAGGCCCGGTAACCGATACATTGCGCAGGCCGGGTGTTTTGAATTTGCCCAGATCGGCACTGTCGCCGGTAATGTCGAAACGGCCCCGGTCGTTCAGGTTTTTGCCGTTGTAAAGGCCAATGTTGCGAAACTCGTCGGTGGTAAAGTCCACGCCCTTGTGGCAGTCGAAGCATTTGGCCTTGTTGTTGAAAATCTCGCGTCCGCGCAACACTGCTTCCGATACGGCCAGGCTGTCGCCACCGTTCATGTATTTGTCCCAGGGCGCATTGGTGTTCAGCGTGCGTTCAAACGCAGCCAGCGCGGTGCCGAGGTTTTGGGCCGTGGCGGGGCTGTGGAATATTTTCTGGAAGGCTTTGCGGTAAAAAGCATCGCGGTTAAGCCTTTCCACGGCCGAATCAACCGGCAGGGCCATTTCTACCGGATTGGCAATGGGCCCAAGCGCCTGTTCCTCAAGCGTGGCCGCACGTCCATCGTAAAAAAACGGGAAATGCCCCGCCAGATTCATGGCCGAAGGCGTGTTGCGCGTACTCCGCTGCCCGTTTACACCCAGGCTGAACGCCATTGTATCGGCAAAAGCAAACTCCGGCTTGTGGCAACTGGCGCAGGAAATGCTGCGGTCGAGCGAAAGCAGGGGTTCGGAAAACAGCATTTTACCCAATTCTGCCGCCGTGCGTGGCAGCCTGCGTTTGGTATGTTCGCCAGCCTGCGACTCTGCCCTGAACATAAATGGCAACGCCACCATGCACAACAACACCAGATAAATAACCCGTTTCACAGGACAAAGATATTCAGCTCTGCGTAATGAAAAATGAGATTGCGCATCGTTACGCAGGCCCGGTCTCCACCCCGGCCGCTTTGTGTGGTAATGCAAAACGCAGCACAATATGCCCCAGCAGCCCGGCTCCCAGCGAAGCCAAAAGAATAGTCAGCTTGGCATTGTTTATCCACTGCACATCGTCGAAAGCCAGTAGCGTAATGAATATCGACATTGTAAATCCAATTCCGCCAAGCAGTCCCGCCCCCGCTATCATTTTCCAGTTAAGTCCCGCTGGTAACCTGCCAATACCCCACGTAACGGCCAGAAACGAAAACAGTAAAATACCCAGCGGCTTACCCAGCAACAAACCCAGCGCAATGCCCTGCGAATAAGCCAGAGAAAACATTTCTCCCCAGCCGCTGCCAATTACAATGGCCGTATTGGCCAGTGCAAATACCGGAAGAATAATGTACGCCACGGGATTGTGCAGAAAGTGCTGCAAACGATAAGATGCACTTTTCTTACCACCATCGCCAAACGGAATGGCAAAGGCCAGCAGCACCCCGCTTATGGTAGCGTGTACGCCCGAATGCAGCATGAAAAACCACATAGCCGCACCTGCCGGAAGATATACCCAAAGCGTATTTACCCGAAGCCTGTTCATAACCAGCAACCCGCCAAAAATACCCAGCGCAATAAACAGGTTCACCAGCATAATAGATTTGCTGTAAAAAACCGCAATAATTATAATCGCCGCCAGATCATCTATCACCGCCAGCGCCGTAAGAAATAATTTTAACGCCGCAGGCACCCGTTTGCCCGAAAGCGAAAGAATACCCAATGCAAACGCAATATCTGTAGCCATCGGTATTCCAATACCGCTCTGCGATTTCAAACCAAAATTGAACAATAAATAAATACCGGCCGGAACAAGTATGCCGCCCGCCGCGGCTGAAATCGGAAGCAGGGCATCTTTTATACTTGATAATTCTCCCTTGTATATTTCCCGCTCCAGCTCAAGACCTATGAGCAGAAAAAAAACAGCCATCAACCCATCGTTCACCCAATGCACAATACTTAATCCGGCAATTTTTATTTCCCATAAATGAAGCCATTCATTGCCAAGCGTGGAATTAGCTGCTGTTAGCGAAACTGCCGTACACGCTATAAGCAGAAGCCCCCCGGTTTTTTCGCTCCTGAAAAATTCCTTGAATAACTTTGTGAGTTTCATAATCTGTAAAATCAGTTTTTAAAAGTACTGCTCCGGTTACAGAGCGGGGAAAATGCAACGTTTTCTAATCTGTTTCTAATGAAAGCGGCAACCCGTGAAGATTGCCGCTTTTTGCATCAGTAAAGTGCTTTAAAATTAATGCTGAATCATTACCTGACGGGCAGTGCGTTTTCCGTCTTCGCTCATCAGTTCAAGCAAATAAATTCCGTTGCTCAAACCGTCGGTATTCAGTTCGGTGCGTGTGTCGGCCGATGTGGTGGTCATTACCACACGTCCGCGGCTGTCGTAAATGCGAATGGTGTTTACGCCGGTTACCGCATATTCCACATACAGCAGGCTGCCTGCCGGATTGGGATATACCTGCATGGCTGCGGCAGTATTTTCCTGCACACCTACGCAGGCATTTACAGTCATTACCACCGAAGCCGAGTTTACGCAGCCGTTTCCATCGGTATAGGTGTAAGTAACGGTGTGCGTACCCACGCCCGCAGTGCCTGGATCGAACTGGTTGTTTACCAGACCGGGGCCGCTCAGTATGCCGCCGCTAAGCGGCATGGTGTTAAAGCCAGAAGGGCCGTCGTCGAAGCAAACTGTGCTGTTGGTGGTGGTAATTTGCACGTTGGGCAATTGATATACGGTAATGGTGGTTGTGGCTGTTCCTGTACATCCGTTTACATCCGTACCATCAACCTGCACCGGACCTGATACGGTGGGCGTAAGAGTAATGGTGCCTGCGGTAATATTGCCGGGCTGCCACAGATATGTTGAAGCACCGCTGGCCGTAAGCGAAATGCTGTTGCCCAGGCACACAGAAGTAGTGCCGCTGATGCTTATTACCGGTAAACTGTTTACGGCTACCGCAAATGAATCAACACCCACACAGCCGTTCGAGTCGAGCACGGTTACGGCGTATGTCTGGCTGGTGGCCGGTACGGGCGATATGCTTGAGGCAGTGTCGCCGGTACTCCACAGGTAAGATACACCGGACGAAGAAGTAAGCGTAACCGCCGAACCCACACACACCGACGAGTTACCCGAAATGCTTACCGCAGGAGAGGGCAGAACCGTAACCGTTACCGAGTCGGTGGCGGCACAGCCGTTGCTGTCGGCCACATCAACAATGTATGTGGTGGTTAATGCGGGTGCTGCAGTGGTAAACGAAGTGGTATCGCCATTGCTCCAGGTGTAAAATAAACCGCCGCTTGCGCTGAGTGTGGTGGCGTCGCCGGGGCAAATGATGGTGTTGCCGGTGATGGAAACTACGGGCACGGGCAATACGGTAATGCTTAGCTGCTGCGTAGAACTACAACCTGTATTGTTATCGGTGCCGGTGAGTGTAAATGTGGTGGAGGTGCTTACCGGAATGGTGATGGGATTGCCCGAGTAACCTCCCGGTTGCCAGTCGTAGGCATCGGCACCGGTGGCCGAGAGGGTGACTGAATCGCCTGCACAAAGTACGGTGGTGGATGCGGTAGAAGTAAGCACCGGCCGTGGCGGAAGTGAAATCTGAATGGTGTCGGTGGCCACACAGCCCTGCGCGTTGGTTACGGTTACCGAGTAAGTGGTGGTAACCGTGGGCGTTGCCTGCACCTGAGCCACGTTGGTGGCATTGAGTGTGGCGCCGGGAGCCCAGCTGTATGTAAACGGCCCGCCGCCCGAGGCTGTATCGCCAATGGTGTAGGTGGGCACAAGGCACGAACCCGAAATGTTGCTGCCTGCATCAAACAGGAAGGCCTGGCCGGGTGTGCCTACCGAATAGGTGGGAGCCGGAGTAACATTCTTCTTCGTCCAGTACCACATATCGGGATAGCCGTAGTGATAGTTGGTGAGAACACTGGTTGGAAATGTATTCTGGGTACAACTGTTGCAGTAGCGCATATCGCCGTAGGTAATATGCTGGCCTATTTGCGACGAAGTGCCAAAGTAATACCCATCCGTCGGACCCTGATAAAGTTGCAGCAGATACTGAGTTCCGCCGGTAAGCCAGCGCGGGTTGGTAAGCGCACCATAGCTGTACTGCGCAGCCGGGCCCGAAACCTGAATCTGTTCGAGAATGGCCTGTGTGCTGAAATTGAACAGCGTGATAAAGCGTGTGGTACCGTTAGGCTCGCGCTTGCCAAAGTGTGTCACCAGCAGATCTTCGTTGGGAGTGAAACGAAAGCCGCGTTGCGAGTTGGTGGCGCCACCTGAACCGCCCGAAGCCACACTGTCGGTAGAAGAATGCGGGCCAATAAATGTACCTGGCACAGCCGAAGCCGATACGGCTGCACTGTTGCTGTAATACATATAAAAGGTACGGCTCTGCGATGCAAACAGCGTATCAATTTTTACCCACGCCACCGTGTTGGGGGTGTTTATGGTGCCCGGTTCAATCCAGAAATTGTAAAGCGTGGTGCCGCTGCACTGCTTGCCAAAACGTATGTCGGCCCCGTTGCTCTGCATGTGCCCGGCCGCAATAAGTGCCTGTGAATTGAAAACTACTCTGAGCTGATAATTGGTAATTGTTTGCCCCGAGTTTTCGGTTGCGGTAATGGGCATCAGGCGTGTCCAGCCTGCGGGTTGGGCAAAAGAAGCGATTGCCGGAAACAACAAAGCGCAGAATGCCCAGAATTTGAGTAGAGGTTTTTGCATGATAGTGGGTTTGGTTTGCTCATCAAAGCTATGCTAAAATAATGATGTGGGGAATGGTAATTTATAGGTATTTCTTCCTGATTCTATCCCACAAAAAAACCGGTTCGCATTGAACCGGCTCTTTTGTGGAGGTGTGTGATGGATATTACTGAAGTATCAGTTTTTCCGATACGGTTAATTCATCCTGCGTTACCTGCAAGGTATATACACCGCGTGCAATGCTGCTCAGGTCGAGTGCAAACAAATTGCTTCCCGGTGATGCGGCATACTGTTGTTCAAACACCACACGTCCGGTTACATCAATAAGACGAACCACTGCAGGGGCGTTTATGCTGTTGGTGTATAAAAGAGAGAATTGTCCGGCAGTGGGGTTGGGCCAGAGACCAAGCTGCGGGCGTAGGTTTTGCGATTCGCCAATGCCCACGGTTGAGCAGGGCAGCACAGGGCCGTTTATTTTGGTCATGTTGGAGAAGTCGATGTAGCAGGCATAATCCACACTGTCGATAAACGGATTGCGGTTGCCCTGCAGCGAGTCGATGTAGTCGTTGCGGGCAATTTCGCGTGCATCGGGCGGATCCTGATAGTGCCAGGCTTTGAGTATGTTCTGATCCTGTCCGTAGCTCAGGTTCAGAATCGGGTTGGGCAGTGCCCAGCTTTGTGCGGCTGTGTTGTAGCACACGGCCATGTAAAACATGGCGCGGGCTGCATCGCCTTTCTGTTCGTCGCGCGGTTCAAATACTACCAGCCCCTGTGCGTTGGTGCCTAATTTGCAGCCGAGGTAGGTTTGCGAGGCATTTACCACCTCGCCAAGCGGCAGGTTGCTGCGCACGGCATTTACGTTGTTCTGGTTGGTGGGGAAAAGGTTGAAGTAATCGCTGTAATCGGGGCTGCTGGTATTGTTGGGGTAACCCGGCATCCAACTGTGTGCGTAGGTATGCTCGCGGCTGAAAGTGGTCCAGCCGAAAGGCTCGGTATAAATAAAGTTTTCGCCCGAGTAAACGCAGGTTACCACACGCTGCCCGTTTATGGTGTCGCGCGCCCAGAATTTGGTTACCATGCGCGGTGCATAGTTGCTGTAGAAATTATCGGTGTGCGGATTGGTAAGCGTGGTAAGGTCGGCCACAAACGTGGGCGCAGCGGTGCTTATGGTGCTGTAGTAGTTGGCAGGCTGCATGGAACCTGCCGACATGGCCAAGCCGCTAAGCGGTGTGGCACCAAGGTAGTTGCGATACTGGCCCGGGCCGTTGTAGGCAAACACGGCAAAGTAGTAATCCTGCGAAGCGCCAATGTAGTTGGCCCAGAATGCGGTGCCTGTGCCTGCATAAGCCACCTGTGAGCTTCCTACCACATCACCCACGCCATACACCGAGCCATCGGCCGGTACGTCGGTTACGGGGGCATCATCGCGGCGGAGTACAATGTAACCATCGCAGGCCGGGCTTGCGGCTGTAAAGTTTACCTGAAAGCGGTATGACTTTACATTGGTGTAAGACAACGCCGTGGGTGCTGCTGCGGGTTCGGTGGCAAAACCGCCTCCGGCTCCGTTTATGTTAATGATGTAGGCAGGCTCGTCGGCATCGTCGCTGTTGATGGTAAGTGTGGCCACGCGTGTGCCCACCGCGGTGGGGGTGAAGTCGATATTGAGTGCGGTATTGGCGTTTGCAGCCACCGTGCTCGGATTGGTTTGCAGCACAAACTCCGAGGCATTGGTGCCGGTAATGGTAATGCCCGAAACGTTGAGCGTATTTACCAGACCGAGATTGGCCAGCGTAAGTGTAATGGGCGTGGTGGTGGAAACCGGCGATGCAGCCCAGAATGTACTTCCCGAAGGCAGCGACAATGAGCCTGACAGTACATCAATTTCCTGACTCGGGCCCGCAGCCGGAACAGCCAGGTTTACATCGTCGAGACCCACGTTTCCGCTCACCTTGGTGGTGTAAAAGAAACGCACGTAACGCGATGCCGACGCAGGCTGATCGGTGTACTGAGTATAGGCCGATGCCAGCGTGCCTGTAAACGTGCGCATGGTGGTCCAGGTATTGCCGTTTACCGATTCCTGAATTTCAAATGTGCCGCCCGAAAAACTGTTGCCGGCAATGTAGTAAGTCAGCGGCCCCGGTGCCGAGGCAAACCAGATTTGCATCCAGTCGCCGGTATTGTCTAAACGACAGGCCGGAGGTGTGTTGCCCGAACCGGTATAAAAGCCGGTTCCGTTGTTGGTCCAGCCGTTCGGATAAGTGGCTGTGGTAAAGCTCCAGGCTGTGGGCAGTGTGGCTTGCGCCATTGCTGCCTTAACGGCACAGAGGGCAAACAGCGCAAAGAATAATTTTTTCATTGTGTTTGGTTTTGGAGTCGGTTTTGCAAAGATCAGAAACTAATGCGAATGCCGGCCGTCCAGCGGCGGCCCATTCCCATATACACCAGTACGCTTGAGGCATCGAAACCTGCGCCGTTCTGGCCGTCGGTGATATACACGGTGTTCAGCACATTGAGTACCGACATATTTACACTCATGCGTATTCCACGGCCATTATCCACCAGTTGTGTTTCGCGGAATTCATAGCCGGCAAATAAATCGAACAGGCCATAGCCCGGAAGCTGGTACGATTCGCGGGCGCGGTTGTCGAGCACAATATCGCCCTGCGCATCATATTCCACAATAAGCGTAAGCGGATCAAGATTGGCCCAGTGGCGGTCGAAATAAGTATAGCGGCCTTTGATGTAAAGGCGTTTAATCGGCTCCCAGCGCAGCGAACCGCCAAACTGGGTTTGTGCCGCATCGCCCACATGCACACCGCGTGCATCAAACTCTACCGAGTCAACCAGCGTTTCGTCCTGATCGTAGATATAAGCTTTCTTGGCCGAGTTGTTTCGCCAGTCGCCAAGCGACATCAACGCTTCGGCTGTAAGTTGGGAAGTAATTTTCCAGTTCACATCCAGTTCAATGCCTTTGTGAATGGCATCCATACCGTTAATGTTGTATGAAAACACATCGCCCGCAATGTTGAGCGTGGGTGTAAACTGAGGCGGTTTGTTTTTCCAGTAAGTGTAATACACATTAAGGTTGGCCGCCAGGAATTTATGACGAGTTCCGAAACCCGCTTCAAATGCATACACCTTCTGGTTTTCGATGCCTGTAAACTCTTCGTTGTTATTATCGAACACGTTGTTGAAACGCGGCGGCATATTCATAAAACCAACGTTTACAAACGCGTTGTAATGCTTGTTAATATTATAATTGAAACCTGTTTTTGCCGTAAAACCCGGCAGCCAGATACGGCGCGTGGTGGCCGTGCGGGCATTGGCCCAGTTATAGGCTTTGGCGCCTTCAATTACATGATCTACCCCTGTCGGATTGTCTATTGATGTAATTGTTGAAGTGACAATAGTATCAAGAAACGGAATCCAATCGGGAATCTGATAGGTTGTTGTGCTGGTGTTAATCGTAGCTCCGTTTTGGGCAACAACACCCTGATTTGAATTAGCATAGTAGGTTTCGTTATACCCCACAATCATATTCACCACTTCGCCGTCTTCGAGAATTACATCGCGCTTGCGGAAATAATCCACGCGCTGATAACCTGTTTGCGAACCGGTAAGGGTAAAGAATGTGCTCCATTTTTCGGTTTTAAATTCGCCCTGCGCAAACAGGCCGCCCCACCATACAAGACCGTCGTTGTAGAAGGTAATTTTATCGCCTTCGCGTTTCATGGAATACTGCAGGTTGCCCACACCGTTGGGCTGGTTGCGGTCGGCGGCATCTACAATATAATCGCCGCCAAGCAGGTCGTACACCTGGCGGTAGTGTTCGCCTCTGTAGTGGCGGGCATCAATACCAAACAGGAACGATGCCTTGTCGCTCGGCTTAAAGGTGGCGGTAGAAAGCGCACCGTACCAGAAATGATTATTTACCGACGCGTTAATGTAGCGTGTCGATTTGGTTTCGGTGGTGCTGTACAGCGCATCAATAAAAGTGCTGTTGGTGTTGTAGGTAGTCTGGTAGCCAAGCTGTCCGTTGGTGAAATCGCGGTTTACGCTGGTGTTTAAACGTGTACCTCCTCCGGCTCCGATAGAAAGGTAAACCACATTGGAGAGGAAAAATTTCTCGTTCGGCATCCAGAAATGCGAGAAACTGATTTGCGGTTTGTGGTAATAATTTACACGCTCATTAAGTGTGGCGGTTTGCCCGTCTTTAGTTACATAAGTACCCCAGTGCGGGTTGTAGCGCAAACCGAGTTCGCCAAGCGAGGTATTGGTATAGCCGTTTCCGTTGGCGTAGAGCGAATCTACATCCACGCCCAGTTTCTCGGCCATTTCGCGGTTCAGAATGCCTATGGGCATACGGTCGGTGCGCTGGCCGTGGCTTTGCGGGGCACCGTTTACACCAAAGGTAAGCAGGCTGGTGCCCACGCGCTTTTGAACTTTCAGGAAGTACGACCAGTTATCGTTCCATGTAAGGTCTGTCCAGCCACGTCCGGTGCGGCGCGAACCGGCCAGTGTAACGCCCCAGCCCTTGCCAAACTCGCCCGAGTTAAAGCCAAACTGCAGTTTCTGCATACCGTTGTTGCCCACTTCCTGACGAATCACAAATCCCTGTTTCTGTTCGATGCCGCGGGTAAGAATATTAATTGTACCGCCCACCGAGGGCAGCGCCAGGCGCGAAGCACCCAAACCGCGCTGTACCTGCATGGTGCGGGTTACATCGCCAAGTCCGTCCCAGTTGCTCCAATACACCTGGCCGTTTTCCATGTCGTTTACCGGCACACCATCAACCATTACAGCAATGTTTCGCTGGTCGAAACCGCGCATGTTTACACGCGAGTCGCCCGCGCCGCCGCCCTGCTCGGTGGCATAGGCACCGGGGGTGGAATTGAGCAGCATGGTTACATCGCGGCCTGCGCCTTCTTCGCGTATGCGTTGTTCGCTTACGTTCGAAAAGGCTACCGGTGTTTTGCGGTCAATGGCCACATCGGCCACAATTTCCACTTCCTTGAGCGATTTGCTGTAGCAAACCAGATTCAGCACAATCGATTTGCCGTTTATTTTAACAGTTACCGGCTCGTGCGTATAGCCTGTAAGTTTTACGGTAAGCGTATGTGTACCGTTGGGGAGCGAGAGTTTGTACAACCCGTTTACATCGGCCACTGCATACACCGATTGAACTTCGGTAGCCACAATGGCAAAGGGCAGCAATTCGCCCGAAGACCCATCGGTAATGGTGCCGCTTACGGTGTATTGTGCGCGAACACCGGCAGCGGCTGCAAGCAGCATAAGCAGGGAAAATAGCAGCTTTTTCATGGTTTGGTGCTTCACAAAAAATGCCGATGAAGGCATTCATCAGCATTTTTTGATTCTGGTTATTACTGGGCTCAGCGAACGCTGATTTTGGTAGTAATGCGGGTACCGTTGGCAAGCTCGGTCTGTACCATGTAAATGCCTGCGGGCTGTGTGGTAAGGTTGAGCGTTTGTGCGTTGCGCTGGTCGGCAGCTTCGTAAATGTTTTCAACTACAACCTGGCCAACCATGTTGTACACCGATACGCGGGCAATGTTCTGACGTGCATTGAGCTGCAGGATGCCATTGGTGGGGTTGGGGAATACTTTTACGCCGTTGTTGAGGGCAGCAGGATCGTTTACGCTCAGCGTGTTGCAGAAGCAACTGTGCTGACCAAGGCCGGTCCAGGTGTTTTCGGGCATTGAATCGTACTCGAGGGTAACGTTAAATGCCGAAGGACTGGTGGTAACTCCCATGCCTACAGTGGTTTTGCGGGTAAGCGAATGGTCGCGGGTCCACCAGGTGCCCTGTGCGTCGGTATAGGGAAACACATCAGTCCAGGCCGAACCGGGATCTTCGCCAATTTTGCCAAAAATATCCACAATGGCATAAGGCTGGATGCGGGCCAGTACAATGGCATCATCGCCATTGAAGTACATTACTGCGGTGCCGTTTACGTAGGTAGAAGGTCCAACCAGATCGCCCATAGCAAGCAGGGCAGGATCGCAGAAAGCACCGTTCTGGTCGGGAGTAGCCTGACCGTTTACCACCACCCACACATCGCGCGAGGGAATGGAACCCTGAAGTGTAATACTGTCCACACCGGTGGGCGAACCGTTGCTGTAACGTACCAGACGGTAGTTGCTCAGGTTTACCGGGTTGGCGGTAGGATTGTAGATTTCGAGGGCTTTGCTGTGCGAAGAACCTTCTACATATTCAGAGAAGAAAAGTTCGGTGCAGGCGGCCGACTGGGCAGAGGCGCCAATGGTAAGGGCTGCAAAAGCAAGGCTGAGTAAAGCTTTTTTCATGGTTGGATTGGTTTATTGTCGCTCATTTCTATGGTTTTCGAAAACAGCCGCACAAAGTGTTTCAGTGCCTCTCCGGAAAACCAGTAGTTATTTTGCTGCAAATGTAGAACAAGTAACCATGCCAATCAAGCCCCCGCCGCGGGTTTAATTATTCGGTAATGGCTTAGTAACGTGGTTTTTAGATTAAGCAGTGAATAAAAATACGACAAGCGGCAGATAGCTGCCGCTTAACGCAGGTTGATAAGGGATAAATGGGCCGATCTGTCCGATAAACAGATTAATGATGGGTAATTACCCATACGGAAAACAACAGTGACATGAACAGGGTTACATACATCGTATATATATGTATCTGTTCCACACGGGTTATCCGGAGCATCCGGTTGAGGCGTTTAAGCATGGCTGTATGCGGGTTCTGGGTCTTTTGTATGCGGGTTCTGGGTCTTTTGCGTCCTTTTACGTAACGGTATTAAAGCAGGTTTCAACCCGAGATAACTGTCAAATCAGACAGGCTTTTTGGGTGATGCAAAACAAGCAGTTTATAATTTATCTTCTGTTTATGGAGGATGAAGATTAGTTAAAGAAACAGAGCGCACTGTGTTACTTTATCAGAATACTCCCAGGATAATTTTCAAAAACTTTTTACTCACCGTCGGGGAAAATCTAACTTTGCGGCCTGAATTTATTCACCTTCACCAATATTCATCTCTGTCATGAACAAAGGACCTGTTTCGCAATTCATCGAACATCATTACCGCCACTTTAACGCAGCCGCATTGAAAGACGCTGCCAAAGGCTACGAAACCCATCTGCTCGAAGGCGGAAAAATGATGGTTACGCTTGCCGGTGCCATGAGTACTGCCGAACTCGGTGTATCGCTGGCAGAAATGATTCGCCAGGACAAAGTGCATATTATTTCCTGCACCGGTGCCAACCTCGAAGAAGACCTTATGAATCTGGTGGCACACTCGCATTACCGCCGCATTCCCAACTACCGCGATCTTACCCCGCAGGAAGAATGGGACCTTCTCGAAAAAGGTCTCAACCGCGTTACCGATACCTGCATTCCCGAAGAAGAGGCTTTCCGCCGCCTTCAAAAACATGTATATGAACTTTGGAAAAAAGCCGATACCAACGGTGAACGCTATTTCCCCCACGAGTTCATGTTTCAGATGATTAACAGCGGCGTACTTAAACAGTACTACGAAATTGATCCCAAAGACAGCTGGATGGTGGCCGCAGCCGAGAAAAACCTGCCTATTATAGTTGGTGGCTGGGAAGACTCTACCATGGGCAACATTTTCGCTTCCTACGTAATTAAAAACGAAGTGAAAGCCACCACCATGAAAAGCGGTATCGAATACATGGTATGGCTCAGCGACTGGTACCGCCAGAATTCGGGCGGCAAAGGCGTGGGCTTTTTCCAGATTGGCGGTGGCATTGCCGGCGATTTCCCGATTTGCGTGGTGCCCATGATGTATCAGGATCTCGAGTGGCACGATGTACCGTTCTGGTCGTACTTCTGCCAGATTTCCGATTCCACCACCAGCTACGGCTCATACTCCGGCGCCGTGCCCAACGAAAAAATTACCTGGGGCAAACTCGATATTACCACACCCAAATACATTGTAGAGTCGGACGCTACCATTGTGGCCCCGCTCATTTTTGCGTGGATTCTGGGCTGGTAATCGTTTACCTTATCCAAATAAAAAGAGGCAGACCTTTTCGGGATCTGCCTCTTGCTTTTTTTTGCCACCGTTATTTCACCATGAGCAACTGATGCTGCATGGTGCGGCT
This sequence comes from Bacteroidia bacterium, assembly GCA_025454955.1. Classification (GTDB taxonomy): domain Bacteria; phylum Bacteroidota; class Bacteroidia; order Palsa-965; family Palsa-965. The sequence goes on from JALONL010000027.1 coordinate 62,116, forward strand.
GCCTGTAATGCGGCAGGTATAAACTCCGGCTGCAAGTTCGGGAAGCTGGATGGTTTGATTGCCTTTGTACACGCCGCGGTGAGCCACTCGCCCTTCGGGCGAAAACACTTCCACGGTGTAAGTTTCGTTCGGGTCGGCAGAAAGTATCACGGAGTTTCCGGGCATTACCGGGTTGGGGTAAAGTGCGGCCTTGTCGTAGGTGGGAGGTGTAACCACTTCGGTGGTAAACGAAAGGTTGATATTATCGACATAAAGGGCCTGTCCGTAGTAGCCGCGGTTGCGAACGACAATAAGCAGGTCGTTTGCATTGGTCCAGGGCGTGAGGTTTACCGTGTCGGTGCGCCATTGTGTGGCGGTGGGCACAAATACAGTGTTTTGAAGTTGCGGAGCGGTGGAAAGCTGTACGCCGCCTTTGTAATACACAGAAGTATATGTGGCACCGCAGTCGGTTGATACGAGTACCTCTAAACTGTCCATGTACTGTCCGCCGTAGGGCGCGTAGGCCACATCAAAGGTCATGAAATTACCGGGCTGCTGGGTCATGTCTACACGTATGCGCATATCGGCATACTGGCCATTGGCATCGTGGTTGTAGTTGTTGAATCTGGCCGATTGTGTGCTGTTTCCGAAACCTCCTGCCGCCGTGGTCAGCGACCATTGCCCTGCCGACTGAGTTTCTGCCTCCTGCCACCAGCCTCCGGGCGGGAATGAGCCCTGGTAGCCTTCGCTGAGCAGGGTGTTTTGCTGATAAGCACTCACCGTGATTACCAGCGTGCCGCTGTCGGTTTGTCCGGCACTGTCTGTTACGGTGAGCGTTACCGTATATGTACCTGTGGCGTTGTACATCACAGTCGGATTGCGCAGGTTCGACGACGAAGGACTGCCGCCCGGGAAACTCCACTGCCAGCTTGCACCGGCATGGTTAAGCACCGAGCGGTCTTCGAAATGAAAACTGTCGGGCACACAGTTCAGTACATAGTTGAGTTTGTCAACCTGCGGCTGTGCAAGCGGCGTGGCGGGTAAATCCTGAAGCTGGTTTTCCCATACACCACGGCCGTAAGTGGCCAATTTTATTTTACCGTCGCGGTAAAACGGTTTTGCCGAAAGCGAATTGCAGTACGACGGAAGTCCGGCATTGTCCACCTGCCAGGCGCCGGTGGTGTTGTTGCGGTAATACACCGATTCGCCGGTAATGCAGTACAAGCCGCCATTGGTTTGTGCAATGTACTGGAGCCAGCGTGGCTGCTGATTGTTCAGGTTATTGTCGGTAATGTTTGTCCACGAGGTGCCGCCATTGGTGGTTACAAATACTTTGTTTCCGTTAGCGCCCGATGGATAGGCCAGCCAGAGCATATTTTCGTCGGCCGGATTTTGTGTAATGAGCAAACGGTTTCTGTTTCCGCCGGCACCGGCCGAAGGAATGGTGAGTTGTGCCCAGGTTACTCCGCCGTCGGTGGTTTTCCAGAGTTTGCCACCGCCGCCGTGCTGGCAGGCATACATTACCTGCGGGTTGTTCCAGCAAATTTCGGTTTGAATAATTTTCTGGCTGGTATTGGTGCCAAAGGTGTACACTAAGTTGTACGAAGCCCCGCCATCGACCGATTTCCAGAGATTATTATCACGGCCAATATATACAATGTTCCAGCAACGCGGATCGAAATCCATGCGGCCCGATTCGGCGATGAAGTAGCTTTCGTTTGGCCACATACCCACGCTGAAACGTGCTATGGGCTGGCCAATGGCGGCAGGTAGTATGGCTCCGCCAATGTCGGAGCTGTACACGCGCTTTCCATCGCCCGGATTGGCGTAGCCCGAAGCCGGTTCGGCACCGCCAAGCTGGAGGAATTCGTTGGCGTTGTAGTTTTCGTGCCAGGCTATGGTGCCGTTGTGGTAGAGGCCGCCCACTATTACGTCTTCGTTCCAGCCGGTGCCCAGCCCCCAGAACTCCGAGCCGTGTACGCCATCCATCATTACCACATTATTGGCCGTGAAAAAGTCGGTCGAGTGGCAAATGCCGCCGTCGTTGGTAATCCAGTAGCCTGTAGGTGTGGCGCGGAAGTCCTGCATATCCACATGCATTTGCAGAGGGCCGCCAATGTATCCGGCCACCGACGAAAATGTAACACCTCCATCGTTTGAGCGCCAGAGGTTGAGTCCGCCAATGAGAATCTGGTCGGCGTTGGTGTTGGAGGCCATGATGGCACAGTTGTAAAAGCCCTGGTGGTATGTCCAGCTTGGCGTTCCGTAGGCAAGGTTGGGATGTGTGGAGGTGTAGGGGCCGCCGGTGGGGCCGTTGGGCAATGTCCAGGTGGTGCCGCCGTCGTTGCTGCGGTACACGCCTATGTAGCCGTAATCGTTGGGTTTCGAATCGCCGATGAGGTAGGCATACACTCTCAGCGGGTCGGCGGGCGTAACGGCCAGCCTTGCGCCCATGTCCTGCCGCGCCGGATCAGAGGAACTGTACCAGCCTGTCGATTGAATGGTGTATGTGGCACCGCCGTCGGCAGAGCGGAAGAACTCGCACATTTGCTGTGCCGGATTGTTTTTAAGCAGATACACAATTGTGGTGCTTCCCGGCCTGAATTTTATATCGTAGCAGGCGGTGGTATAAACGGCAGTCCAGTTTCCTCCGCCGTTGGTAGAACGGTACAGGCCCTGCGAACAGGCCGCCATTACAATTTGTGAGTTTTGCGGGTGTACCACAATTTCGTTTACACCAAGGTTGCTTACCGCAAACACCTGGCTCCAGGTGAGGCCGCCGTCGGTGGTTTTGAGAATGATATCGTCTGTGCCGGCGTACACCACATTGGCATTTGCAGGGTCAATGGTAATGGCGTTAATACCACGTGTAGAGCCAATGGCGGGCGTAACCAGCGACCAGTTTGCTCCGCCGTTGAGGCTTTTGTAAATCTCGCCCGGTTCGGTGCCGCAGTAAAGTGTGCCCGGCTGCGAGAGGCTTTGGGCAATGCTGTACACATTGGTCTGATCGGTCGAACGGGAGCCGTTTTCGTCCATTACTTTTTCGGCACCCACCAGTGTCCAGGTGCTGAGGCTGCGCGAATTGGATGCGGGCTGAAGCCATGCCGCAGTGCGCGCAAAATCGGGCGGCTGAATGTAACCCTGGTTATCTGTCTGGTTGACCGCTTTCAGGCGCCAGATACGGTAATACTGGGTGTGGTAATCTTTTTCAAACGGATGGGTCGCATACCAGGCATTGTACAGGCTGTCCACTTCATACACATTGGGATTGTTGCCGTACATGGTTTGCGCCCACAGCGGCAGGGTTTGAATTACTGCAGGAGAAGGCTTGTAAATTTGTTGTGCAAACAGTACCGGAGCAAGGGCGCACAAAAGTGCAGCCGTGCAAAATATCTTTTTCATCGTGAAGGTGTGTTTTTGAGCGTCGTAAATATGCACCTTTTTGCCAAAAGTGAGGCATTACCGGGAGGGACTTTATTGATAAATAATATAGAAACAGGAAATTTCTCCGGATTTTCGAGAATGTTCCGATTGAAAAACGTTGTAACTTTATATGCCAATAACCCGACACACGTATGGAAACAATAGACCTCGATCAACTGCGCTTTCCCGTAGGTAAATTTGTTTCGCCCGAAACAATTACCGAAAAAGATATTCAGGGCTGGAAGTACGAACTGGCGCAGTTTCCACGTAAGGCGCAGGAAATTGTGTCCACCCTCGAAATACATCAGTTGGCATGGCGCTATCGTCCCGATGGCTGGAACATCAGGCAGGTAATTCATCACTGTGCCGACAGCCACATGAACGCCTACATCCGCACCAAATTACTGCTCACCGAAGATCAGCCCGTAGTAAAACCCTACCACGAAGATCTCTGGGCCGAACTCCCCGATACCACCGAAGCTCCCGTAGAATGGTCGCTCATGCTGCTCGATGGCGTACACCGCCGCTGGAGTTTGCTGCTCAACCACCTTACTTCCGAGCAGTGGGCACGCACTTACACCCATCCGCAATACGGCAAAGTATATCGGCTCGATATTGTGGTGGCATTGTACGCATGGCATTGCCGTCATCATCTTGCGCACATTACGCAGGCGCTCAAAGCCGGCGGAAGCTATTAAGGTTTTCTCCTCAAAAAATAATGGCCGGTGCTGAGTAAGTACCGGCCTTGCTGTTTCTTAACCCAGGTCAATGCAGGCCACCACACGGTAGTATAGTTTTGCCGCTGAAACAAACATTCCACGTCAACACTAAACTGCATTGTAACCGATGAAACAACCCAAAGAACTTTTGTTCACCCTCTGGATTTTTGTCATGTTCAATTATCTCTACTGCGATGTAATGGGGCTTATGGATTCATCGCTGCTGCGGCAGTACCTGAGCGGAACAGTGGGAGGGATGCCCATTACCGAAAACTTTCTGTTGCTGGCAGCCATTGTAATGGAAATACCCATAGCCATGATTTTGCTTACCCGGCTTCTTGCGCCCAAAGCCAATGCCCGGGCCAATCTTTTTGCTTCGGCATTTAAAACGCTGGTTATGCTGCTCACACTTTTTGCAGGAAGCGCCACAAGCTATTACTGGTTTTGTGCGGTAATTGAAATAGCCACCACGTTGTTCATTTTTGGCTATTCGCTGCGCTGGCTGCGGATGCAGAAAGTGTAGTAATAATTGGAGTAATGGACATTTTGGAGGCTGAAAAAAGGACAACAGTCTCTAATGGACATTTTGGAGGCTGTTTTTTTTGAGGTTATCGTTAAACAGGTTGTTTA
>JALONL010000028.1 GCA_025454955.1 Bacteroidia bacterium
CTGAGGAGCAATTCCCTACTTTTTTACCAGACATCAACAAATCAAATCAATCTTCTCTATATTTATCCGCGTAGCTATTATGGGGAAGGCTTCAAAAGGCTTGCCTTTAATATATTTTTGTTGATGATTAATATTTTCGTTGGAAAAATATGTGTTGTAATAGCAAGTATCACCAATTGTTATGTAGTTAGATAATATACTGCCATCTGGGTTCCAATGAAACCCATTTGCTTCGATCTCATTAACAAATCGGATATTATAACTTTTGTTGCCAAATTCATCCCAACCATATTGGCTTGTTCTCCTTAATAGACTATCTCTATATATAACGCTTCTATATTTTCCAAACTTGTCTAGTGTAACGATCTTATAGCGACCATTTTTATACGGATAAGTAACAATATGATATTCCCTTTCTTGAATAAAAAAAGTGTCGATTTTTGCCGTGCTAAAATCAGATATTAAAATAATACTGTCCAGCTCTTTTTTATAAATATTTGAAGTTTGAATAAGATCTGGAGTAATTTGCCCAACGCTTGGCAAAAAATAAATGATACCGGCAAATAATAATATTTCTTTCATGTCTAATAAACGTTAGTTAGTGTTCAACCCAAATTCCCTGAACAGTTTGAACTCGAGTTGCAAGTAGTTCTGAGTTGTACCCATTTTCAGGACATGCTTAATTAGAAAAAACGGACTTTTCCAATTCCATTTGAATGAACGGAAACAATACGAATCCCGCACAGGCGAGTGAGAGACATATTTGGATAGTGTAAAGTAAGGCTGATAGTTTTTCATTTCACCGGTGAGTTATTTCACAAATATCCGAAAAATGAATGTTAGGTAAATCATAATAAAAACACGAAAATGATAGAGTCTAAGTATTTCATATTGTTCCCTTTAATCGTTTGACCTTTCTTTTTTCAATAGTAGTCAATGCCTCAAAACCTAATACACGACAACGGTTTTTGCATAGCAGAGGATTTATGTAATACGATACAACACGCTTATTCAAATTCTCATTCTTGATATTTTCCAAACCTAATTTAATTGTATCAGGGCTGACAGAAGTAACACTGCTGTCAACCAGGTTTGTATAGAGGCCAACCAGACAGGTTTTTTCTTTGAGAAGCATAATTTTACCAATCATGCACTTTTGATTTCCTTCTTTAATCAGGATAATGCTTCCCGCTTTAGCAGGCAATAGATTCTGAGTGGCGCAATCATCATTTACAGGTGCCAACTTGTAGTCTGGAGATATACTACTAATTAGTGGTTGCAATAAACAGACTATAGCAATAATCAAGATTTTCATCTTCTATTACCTTTATTATATCTATATATTATTCTGACTCCTCATTTTATTTTCATACGCCACAGGTAACAATGTACGTGCATACCTGAACAGCCTGAACAATACCGAAATCTCTCCAATAATTATCATCAGTACGGCCAGAAATATGGGTACAGCCGAGGTGTTGTTGCCTCCCATTGCGCCAATTACCGCAAAAATCAGTGCAACAATAAACAACATGAGATAGATTTTCCACAATCGCCGGGCGCGGTTTTCCATTTCTTCCGATCCAAGCATTTGAGCTTCATACTGCGTGCCTCTGAAAAGCATATAATCGGTATAAAGAGCGAAAGCACCGTAAATTAATACCAGCGGCAATGTAAAATCGCTTACTCCGGAATTTCCATTTCCGTAAAATATTACGGAAGAACCAGCGCTTATATCGAAAACTTTTACAGCCATCAATACGAGTGTAAGCCAGAACATACGGCTGAAGTATTTATTATTTATTCGCAACGAGTATGCCGCCATGCTCATTATCAGATAGCCTAACCAGTCGGGGATTATATCGAAGCGGAATTGCCCTGATTTGATATTGAAGTCGAGTATGACGAATATATAGGCTACTGCAAATCTGCGGTAGGCAAGTTGGTAGTTGACGGGGTTAGCGAAATTTGTCATAGTAAATTCAAATATACAATTACATCCGCACCGTTTCCCCCACATCGGGCGAAAGCAAACGACCATTCAATCGTCCTTCTTTCTCGTGTGCCTGCATGATGCGCAGCGGCTCGCCGATGGGTTCGTCGGAGAGGTCGTAGGTGGCGAAGTGCATGGGGATGAAATGCTGTGCGCCGAGTTCGTGGAAGCCTTTCAGGGCTTCGTCGGGGCCGATGTGGGCGTTTTGCATCATGTATTGCGGCTTGTATGCGCCCACGGGCATGAAGGCGTGGGTGATGCCGGGGAAAAGCCGGCCGGTTTCGCGGAAGTGCGCGGCATGGGCGGTGTCGCCGGCGAAATATACGGTGCGCGCCTGGGTGCGAATGATGAAGCTGCCCCAGAGTGTGCGGTTGGTATCGTTAATCCAGCGCCGGTTCCAGTGTTTGGCGGGCATGAAAATGACTTCGGGCCCGTTTTCGCCGATGTGCGGATATTGCTGATACCACGCGGCTTCCACAATGTTTTTTGCGCCGAGTTTTTGCAGCATTTTTGCCGTGTGCATGGGTACGTAATACACTGCACCGGGGTTGGCGGCAATGATGCGTTTCATGCTGTTTTGGTCGAGATGATCGCGGTGTGCGTGCGAAAGCAGCACGGCATCGAGCCCGGTAATGGTTTCGGGCGCAAACGGCGAAGGCACGAGGCGTTTCAGTCCGGTGGAACTGAGCAGGCAGGGATCGGTGAGCATGAGTTTGCCGTTCATGCGCAGCAGAAATGCCGAATGGCCGAGCCAGTTAAAGGCATCGTGCGGCTCGTCGAAAATGCGGCGGTCGGTGCGCAGGGCAAGGCGAAACGTATCGGCTTTCTTTTCGTCGCGTTGCGGATTGGCCGAAAACATCCATTTCATGACTGTTTTAAAGCCAACCGGCGTTTCGTTTTCGAGTCCGGCAAAGCGTCCATTCACCATCCGGTTGCCGCGCGCCTCGTGGTGAATGAAAGAAAGTTCGGGATTGTAATGCCAGGTTTCGGCCATAATCAGGATGCGTTGTTGAGCAGTTGTATTTCGCGCTGGTAACGTTCGCCGCGCCGTTCTGCAAAGATATCAAGACTAAGCATGAGTGCGCCCTGCATGAGCAAACCCAGCGCAAGTCCCTGCCAGAAATTCTGCACACGCATTACCAGCATTACCGCGCCGGCCAGCACAAACGCAATTTCCACCCATTTGTAAATGGTGAAATTATTCATCACCTGAATCATACGCACCGTTTCGGCCCTCACAAACTCTGCCTGGTTATTGCCAAACAACGCCGCCAGCTCATTCACCTGCTGCGAGGTGCGGAAAAATACCGTGCCGCCCACCACAAGCTGTATCAAGCCCACAAGCACCACCGGAATGGCCAGCCCCACATAAAACTTTTCTTTGGAAATAAAGAAAGCCCAGCAGGCCACCGCAATAGAAATCACACCGGCCGCAAGAAACAACAGCGCCTCGGCTTTCTCGGCGCGGAAATAATTGTGCATTGATTCTGTCATGGCAATAATTTTTTTGAGTGAAAAAATTAACCCTTAAATCCTTTCTCCACAATACTGCGCACAATAGCCCTGAACCAGCCCAGCGGCACCGTACGGCGCAGCACGAGTATTGATTTGGCCTGCATACCGGCCGGGTAACGCAATTTGTTGCTGGTAGAACCGGCCGCTTTAAAAATAGTTTTCGCCACCACCTCAGGCCCCGGTGCATTGGCTCCTGCGGCCTGCGAGTTTTTGAATGTTACGGCCTGGTAACTGTCGTAAGCAGTGAGCCCTTCTTTCGAAAACATATCCTGCGAACGGTCGTAGAAATCGGTTTTGATGGCGCCGGGTTCCACGTTTTTCACTTTAATGTTAAACGGGCGCAATTCGTAGGCCAATGCTTCGGCCCAGCCTTCCACCGCCCATTTGGTGCCGTGATATACGCTGTAAATGGGGAAGGTGATGAGTCCGCCCATAGAAGTCACATTTACAATGGTGCCTTTCTTTTTTGCCCTGAAATGGGGCAGAATAGCGCGCGTTACATTCATCACGCCAAACACATTGGTATCAAACTGCCGCTGTATCTGCTGTGCGGAGGCGGCTTCGAAAATGCCAATGGCTCCATAGCCGGCGTTGTTTACAATTACATCGATGCTGCCAAAATCGGTAATGGCATTTTGTATGGCCTGTGCAATGCTGTTTTCGTCGGTTACGTCGAGCGCATACAGCTTTACATTGGGCAGTTTGCCGAGTTCGGTTTCCTTGGACGGTGTGCGCATGGTGGCGGCCACATTCCAGCCGCGATTGCTGAAATACTTTACGGTTTCGCGGCCAATGCCTGAGGAGGTGCCTGTGATGAGAACGGTGTTTTTCATGGTTTCGGTTAAACTTGTGCCGAATGTTTGTTCGGTTTTTGGTGAAATTTTTTAGTCGATTTTTACGCCGTCCCAGGTGGCCTGTGCAGCCTGTTTGAGACGGGCGGGATTCATTTTTATCTGCCCCGAAAGGTGGAGTTTTACGCAGGTGGTAATATTGCCGTAAATGAGTGCCACCAGCAGTTCGGGATCCATATTGCGGAGTATGCCGTTTTTAACGCCCTGTGTAATGAAGGCCACCACGGGAGCATAAAAATGTTCGTTGTCCTGGCGGGTGGAACCGGTAATGTAGGGCGAGTTGGAGTATTGTTCGAGAAAGAGAAATCCGTCGGGATGGTTTACGAAGTGTTTGTAAAGATTCATCCAGAACCGGAAAAACCGTTCGCGGTAATTGTCGCCGGGCTTGTCGCCGCGCATGAGTGCGCGGCCCATGAGTTCTTTTTGCTGTGCGTAAAGCGCGGCAATGATAGATTCTTTACTTACAAAATGATGGTAAATGGTGCCCGTGCCCACACCCGCTTCTTTGGCCACCTGCGACATGGGCGCGTTGTGAAAGCCATTGTTGCGGATAAGGCGCAGCGTGGCATCGAGTATGGCCAGCTTTTTTTCGGTATCGGAGGTTTGACGTGTCATAAATGATTAAGAAAACAGAACGATCATTCGGTCGCAAAGGTATGCCTGTTTATTTTAGTTAAGCAAGAAAAATGATTGAAAAATATTCTAATCAACAGAAAATCAATAAAATAAAAACAGAACGAACGTTCGGTTTTTGAATTTGATGGGAAGTCTCTTCGAAAATACCCCGGGTAAAATGAAATTCCGTGCCGGAAAAACATTTTACTAAATTTGCGCATGATGAACCGACCCATACGAGTGCTTGTAGCCAAGGTAGGGCTCGACGGCCACGACCGGGGAGCCAAAGTGATAGCGTCTTTTCTGCGCGATGCGGGGATGGAAGTTATTTATACCGGCCTTCGGCAAACACCCGAAATGGTGGTGAATGCCGCCCTGCAGGAAGATGTGGATGCCATTGGCGTAAGCATTCTCTCGGGTGCACACATGACTGTGTTTCCGAAAATTCAGGCATTGATGAAGGAAAAGGGGCTTGATGATGTGCTGCTTACCGGCGGCGGCATTATTCCCGATACCGACATGAAAAAGCTGAACGAAATAGGCGTAGGCCGCCTGTTTCCGCCCGGCACCGATACCAAAACCATAGTCGATTACATTACCACCTACGTGCAGGAGCACCGCCGGTTTTAAGCACGGCGTCTGAGGTAAAACGTCAGAGCGGCACGATTTTTACATAGCTTGTGGTATGATTAGCCGCATTTTCATTTCGTTTCCGGTATTGCTGCTGTTGTTTTTCGCTTCGTGCGATGGTGATGTGCGCTTTACCACCGATCAGCCTCAGGGTGTGTCGGCTTTGCCCGAAGTGCCCGGCGTGCTGCGCGGGGTGTGGGCCAGCGGTTCAGACACGCTTACCATTGAGCCCCGCCGCCTGAGCATGAGCCGCAGCAGTCGCCGCACCGTGCCCCTGGCCGATACCGCCCGCATGGGAATTAAACGCATCCCCAACGGCAAATACGTATTCCGCACCGGCGATTTCCGCACCGTGGAACGCATCAGCGGCGACTCCATGATTATCCTCTCGCGCAGCGTAAACAGCTACCAGCTTGGCCGCGATACCCTGCTCAAAGCATGGAACTCAAGCTGGTGGCTCAGCGTGCGCGCCGACTCCTCCACCTGGAAACTCATGCAGATTTCGGTGCGCAAAAAACAACTCATTATTGCTGTGCCCAGCCTCAACCGCGAAGAAAAACGGGCCATTACCCAGCGCATGGACAAAACAGGCAAGAATACCGACAATGCCGGTACATTTTCGCAGGTCACCCCGTTCAGCCGCCGCAGTCCCAACGATAATTACTTTGTGGTGGCCGCCTCGCAGGCCCAGTTAAGGCAGCTCCAGCAAAAAGGACTTTTCAGGCCGGTAGCCACTTTTGTGAAGGTAAAATAGACCCCTGTCCGCCGAAAATATTTTTATGCAGTTACACCGATTTAGGTGGAAGTTCAAACTCGGCCAAAAGCCTTACTTACAGCAATATGGAAAATCGCGCTTCTGACTTTTGAAATGGATCCGTAACTTAAAAATATTGCAAATACTTGCAGAAGTGGATTAAACCTCTATATATTTGCTATGAGTTTAGAAACACATATTACTATCGCCTGGCAAAGCATAGTAATCACGATATCCAAGATTTCAACATGAGACCTGTTGTGTCCGTAGCCCGAATCACCTGCATGTGCGCCAGCATGTGTATGTGTCGTTGCTTTTGCACCGATCCGGGAACATCTGCGTCATAACTAAGTTGATTGTTGGTGTGTTGAGCGAAGCCCTCCCGGTAAAACCGGAGGGCTTTTTTATTTCCACACGTTTCCACCCAATCTGATATTTCAAATTCACCATATAAAAACAAAAATTCATGACCATCATACCCTACAACACTGCTCCTGATTTTGAAGCAGCAACTGCCCGGTGGTTTCGACAGGCTCAACCACCGCGGGGCAACACTGCTCCTGATTTTGAAGCAGCAACTACCGCCGGGTATTTGCGCAGTAAACCTTACCTGAGTTACACACAGCAACTCAATTTATAATGTATTGCCTGCTGCCCGGCTCAACGGCGGCAGGCTTTTTTTTCAGTTCAACACACCATTCCGGTGGCGGCCGGAATGATGCCTTACACTAACCTACGCTGCGCCGCCATGCAGTTTCAATTTTTATGAGTAACGATAAACTCTCAGTAGCCCTTTTCGGCTTTGGATGCGTAGGGCAGGGGCTCTACGATGTGTTAAACCATTCGGAAGTGTTTCAGGCCGATATTGCACGGATTTGTGTGAAAGACCCGGCCAAGGAACGCCGTGTGGCTGCTTCGCTGATTACTTTCGACAAGGAAGACATTTTAAACCGCAACGATATTGACGTGGTGGTGGAAATGATTACCGACACCGAGGAGGCTTACCGCATTGTTAGCCGCGCCCTGGGCAGCGGGGTAAATGTGGTGAGTGCGAGTAAAAAAATGCTGGCCACGTATTTCAGCGAACTGCACGAACTGCAGGAAAAAAACGGCACCGCACTTATTTACGAAGGCTCGGCCGGTGGCAGCATTCCCATTATCCGCACCCTCGAAGAATATTACGACAACGAATTGCTGAGCAGCATACGCGGCATTTTGAACGGCACCACCAACTACATTCTTACCCGCATGGAACTCGAAGGCCGCGACTATGGCGAGGTGCTCAAAGACGCGCAGCAAAACGGCTTTGCCGAAGCCGATCCCTGGTCGGATGTGGCGGGCTACGATACGCTTTACAAAACCCTGTTGCTGAGTATCCACGCCTTCGGTATTGTACTCAAACCCGACGAGGTGCTCAATCTCGGCATCCAGAACATCAGCTTTGCTGATATACGCTATGCCCGCGAAAAAGGCCTGCGCATACGCCTCATTGGCTTCGCCGCCAAAGCCGGCGACAAGTTCAGGATTTACGTACTCCCGCATTTTGTAAAGCCCGACGATGAGCTTTACAAAGTACAGTATGAGTACAACGGCATTGAGGTGGAAGGCGCATATTCCTGCAAGCAAACCTTTACCGGAAAAGGGGCCGGAAGCCACCCCACGGGCAGCGCGGTACTCTCAGACATTTCGGCGCTTACCTATAATTATAAGTACGCCTACAAAAAGCTCAACAAGCTGCGCCGACAGCGCCACGAGCAGGGGCAAACCGGCAACGACCTGAGCCTGCTCGATAAGGATTTTACACTTAAAGTGTATATCCGTTTCAAATCGAAAGACGAACTGGCGCGGCTCGATATCCGGCATGTGGAAGAAGAGTACCGGTCGCCGGAGGTAAATTTCATTATTGCCGAAGTGGGATTCAGTTCCTTGTATGCGCTGAGGGACGATATTGGGCAAAATCTGTTTGTGTGCGTGGTGGCATAGGTCGGGTGTAAAATATGTTTTAACAGTTATTTTACGCGGTTTGTCTATTATCCGAAACTTTGCGCCGGAATCATCGTTTTCTGTCATAACTTGCACCTGAAAAGGAATCGTTTTCCCCGGCATTGTCGGGGAAAACGATTGCAGGAAAACGTTTGCATTAACCACTGTTCGTTTGCTCCCCAGGCAGGCGAAAAAAAGAAGACCCATGAAGACCCAACCCGAATTCGATGTACTAACATCGCGCCTTGCCGATGCCAGCGGAGCTCTTGGCGAGCTCAAAGCCGCATCAGACGCATTGGAAAACCTCACCCGCGAACTTCGCGACAACCAGCGTTTGCTGGAGCAGATTTTAAAACACATCCCTGCGCTGGTGATTATGATTGATCCCGCCAACCGCTCGGTACAGTGGGCCAATCCGCAAATGGAAGCTTTGCTGGGCTGGACACCCGAAGAGGCCATTGCCCGCGGCAGTGCATTTTTCGATGCCGTGCTCGAAAGCGAAGAGCAAAACCGCATTGCCGAAGCCGCCGCCGCACTTACCGACGAAAGCCAGCACGTATTTCAGCAGATTTGCCGCATGAACAACCGTTTTGGCGATGCACTGCGCTTTAACAGCCGTTTCAGCGTATTTGAACGTCATGCCAACGGTGCGCCCAAACTCCTGCTTTGCGTGGCCCTCGATATTACCCAGCAAACCGAAACGGAGAACGAACTCAAAACTCTCCTGCGCAATATGTCGTCGCCCGAAGACGATGCACGCGTGCGCAGCATCACCCGCCGCGAACTCGAAGTGCTTCAGCTTATTGCCCAGCAATACAGCACCAAACAAATTGCCGACGCACTGCACATCAGCATTCCCACGGTGGAAACACACCGCCGCAACCTGCTCCGCAAAATCAATGTAAAAAATACAGCCGGACTCATCCGCTTTGCGGTTGAGCAGAGGCTCATCGATTAATTTACCCCAACCTTTAACGCCCCGGCAAGCTCAATAGCCGGGGCGTTTTTTTTAATAAACTATTGCAGAATACATAAAGATTTATTTTTTTTACGCCATTCACCTCAAAACAACCCCGCTCTATGGCTATTTATTACAAATCATCGGGTAAAGCTCCGGTAACCGGGACTCTCCTTGCGCTTGCCGCAGCCCTTGTGCTTGGCATTCTTTGTGCGTTTATTTACTGCTACGCCATCTGGTATATACCTATTATTTATCTCAATATTGTAATAATTATCGGTGTGCCGTTTGCGTTAAGCTGGCTCATGGCCCGGCTGGCCATTAAGCCTGGTAAAATCAGAAACAAAATGATGGCGGGTTTAATGGGACTTGCGGCCGGAGTGGTGTTTTTTGTGATGCAGTGGGCTTTACATTGTGTAATGGTTACCAACTCGGGAGAGGTACACAGCATTGGTTCGGGAAGTCATGAACTTGGTTTTGCCGAAACCGGATTCAGCCTTAACGCCCTGCTGTTTTATCTGTTTAATCCTTCCGAAACATTTACACTCATTGGTATCATTAACGAAGTAGGCACCTGGGGAATAAAAAGCTCTACTGTTTCGGGAGTAATGCTCACAATATGCTGGGTGGTGGAAGCATTAATTATTTTGCTTCTTCCCATGTATCTGCCCTACAAACAGGCCGCCAATCCGTTTTCCGAAAAACTCAACCAGTGGCTTAATACCCGCAAACTGAGCCGCCATATTGAAATTACCAACTCTGCCGATGAACTCCGCAATGAAATTGACCAGGGAAACTTTGCCACGCTCTCACAGGCAGGCACCACGCTTGCCAATCCTTTCAGAAGGCTGGTTATTCACAGCGACGATCAGTTGCAGGAAATATACCTTACCGTGCAACAAGTAACTCTGTCGCACGACAATAAAGGCAATGAGAAGGAAGATGAAAAAGTGGAAGTGAAGGAGGTGCTCATTCCCCGCCAACTTTACGACAACTTAGTGGCGCAGTTTGGTTAAACACAGCTTAAAATTTCATATCCGTATTTTTTGCCCCGGCTTCAAACACTTTTCCTGCGAAGAAATATCGGTCTGAGCAAGGAATTTATGGGGGAATTGCGGAAAGTAATTGATAGCTGGATACGGTTTTTGCCCCGGGCCGGGCATGGTTGAGGCAGTAAAAACAATGCTTACCTTTGCCACTGTTTATGCCAAACATCAACGACATTAAATCGCCAGTAGCTGCCGAAATGGAAATTTTCGAGCAGAAATTCCGGCAGTCGATGAAAAGTTCGGTGCCGCTGCTCGATAAAATTACCCAGTACATTGTAAAGCGCAAGGGTAAGCAGATAAGGCCCATGTTTGTGTTTCTGGCAGCACGGCTTTGCGGCGAAATAAACGACTCCACCTACCGCGCGGCGGCACTTATTGAACTGCTCCACACCGCCACACTCGTGCACGATGATGTGGTGGATGATTCGAACATGCGGCGCGGATTTTTCTCGGTAAATGCCTTGTGGAAAAACAAAATTGCCGTGCTCGTGGGCGATTACCTGCTTTCGCGCGGGCTGCTGCTTTCTATCGACCACAACGATTTTCATTTGCTGCATATCGTATCCAATGCCGTGCGCGAAATGAGCGAAGGCGAACTGCTGCAAATTGAAAAGGCCCGCCGCTTAGACATTGCCGAGCCGGTTTACTTCGAAATCATCCGCCAGAAAACAGCCTCGCTCATTGCCGCCTGCTGCGCCTGCGGCGCAGCCAGTGTAACCGACAATGAAGCCGCACAAAAAAGTATGCAGGAATTTGGCGAACTCACCGGAATCGCCTTCCAGATTAAGGACGACCTTTTCGATTACGGCGATCCCGAAGAACAGGGCCAGATCGGAAAACCCACCGGTATCGACATCAAGGAAAAGAAAATGACCCTGCCCCTCATTTTCGCGCTCAACAATGCCACCGCCACCGATCGCCGCCGCATCATCAACATCATTAAAAATCACAACGAAGATCCGCGCAAAGTAGAGGAAGTAGTGGCTTTTGTACATAAAAGCGGCGGCATACAATACGCCACCGAAAAAATGTACGATTACCGCCGCCGCGCCCTCGACATACTCCACACGTTCCCCGAAGGAGCCGCCCGCACCGCGCTTCACGACCTGCTCATTTTTACCACCGAGCGCCGCAAATAGCCTCCCACTTATCAATACTTACCCGCCGCGCGCAAACATGCAGGCTGCATTAGCCCTGCATTGCGTATTTTTATGGCCGATATACCTTTATCTATGAAATACGCATTACCTGTTTTCATTTTCCTTGCCGGCATTTCGCTTGCTTCCTGCGGGGGCAAACCCGCCGCACCGGTAAACAATACCGATTCGGTAACCCAAAACGGCGAAACACGCGGACTTACCGTAAACCGCGTTTCGGCCCCGGTTACCAAAAAAGTATCCGACTCTATTTTCAACGGCGATTATATTGAACGCTACGACAACGGCATCATTTTCAAACGCGGCTACATTCAGGGCGGTGAGGCGCAGGGCACCTGGCGCTCATTTCACCGTAACGGAAAACTATACAGCCAGGGCGAATACAAAAACGGAATACGTCAGGGGTATGCCGTAACCTACGATGAAGCAGGGAATATGACATCCGAAGGCTATTATAAAGACGGCAAACAGGTAGGAAAGTGGAAGTATGATTTAAACGGGGTAAAGAAAGAAGTGGATTTCGGCGGCGAAGTTCCGGCCGAATATCTCAAAAAATAAGCATGATAAAATTTCAATGTTTTCTATCAAAGTGAAGTAATCAATTAGCAGTAACTTTGCATTGAAATAAGGCAGTTCGCCCCGGCCTGTCTGATATAACCCATGGAAACCCATACTTCTACTTCGCATTTGCGATTTGATGCAGAGAAACGCATCATGTATGTAACTGCACGCGCCGGATCTTTTTTTGATGTGGAACAGGCCAAAGAAAACAAACTCGCCGCACTGAGCATTGCCGACGGCAAAAAATTTGCACTTCTTTTTACCGCCGATGGCGATATTTCAGTTACTCCACAGGCACGTCATTTGCAGGCTTCGGCCGAGTTTTGTGAAGGACTTTCGGCAATGGGTTTGATGAGTAATTCGCCGGCCATGAAAATTGTGGCCAATTTTTACATGCGCATTAACCGGCCTCATGTGCCCACCCGCTTTTTTACCCGCATGGATACAGCCGAGCAATGGCTCAGTTCATTTGCACTTTCCCCCGTTAATACCTGATTATTTTTCCGCTGTATTCGGGCTCATCGGCACTGCTGAGCCTCCAGAAATACACACCGTTGCTTAACCCGGCACCGTACACGAATATGCGGTCGCTGAGTGTGGTTTCTGTGTGTATGAGGGCGCCGCGCATATCGTAAAGTTCGAGCGTATATTGGCGGTTTTCGCGGTTGTCGAAAAGAATCATTGTTTCATCGCGGAAAGGATTGGGGAAAGCGGTGGCCTGGCCTGCGTAAATGTTGCAGCAGAGTTTTCGTTTTTCAATGGTGAAGCCGTAGAGCGGCAGGTTTCTGTTTTTCGGAATGGAGTCGGTGGCGTAGCTGCTGTATGGTTTGGCCACGCGCAGGCTTATGCTTACTTCGGTTTCGAGCAGAGTGCGGCCGGGTTGCAGTACGGGAATGGTTACCCACACAGCATCGCGGAATACTTCGCGGCGTTCTGTGCTTGCGGCGCTTGAAGTCATTATGCGGTAAATGGCGCGGCCTTCGTCGTACATCGGCACATCCGAAAGTTCGTTGCGCAATTCGGGTGTCATGAAATTGGCCGGGTAGCGCGCATCGCCGTGATGACCGAATACGTAGATGTAGTGCATACCACCGAGCAGCAAACTGTTGAGCGGTGTTTTAATGCGCGACGAAGGATTCCAGCGCATATCGCTGCCGTTTTCCAATGCCAGCGACGAATTTTCGCCGAAAGCAATGTTGAGCCGTTCGCCGGTTTCGGTGTTTATGGCATAGCCCGGAAACCAGCCCATGCCCTGCGCGCCAATGTAGTCGGCCGCTTCGGGGTTTTGCGGATCAGACAATGCACCCTGCGCCACCGTGAGCCCGTCTTTATCTACCGACGCATGTGCGCGCAGCAGGTGTGCACTACGTTGCCCTTGATTCATGCTTTGCACCACACCGGTTTCAAACACCACACAACGCGACCACTTGCTGCGATCAGGAGTAATTACCACATCCACACCGGCCACATCGGTAAGCGGCCCGAAGGGGCTAACCAGTGCTTGCCAGGTCCACGACACGCCAAATTCGCGGCACAGGTTAGTTGCTGTGCTTGGTGGTGCGGATACCGACAATCTGTATGGCGACCAGGTACCGCCCAGAATCTGCTCGAAATCCTGATATGGATCGATATAGCCATTGCTGTTGGAACGATCGCTCCACGACTGTTCGCAGGGTGTTCCGTTACCCGCATTGCGCGAACCGCTGAGGATCCAGTCAAAACTTCCCGGCAAATTATCGTCATCGGCCACGCCGCCCAGCCACTGCTTTTGCTCATCTTCCCATTCCATAAATGCCGAAAGCATACCGTTGCGCACCATATTCAGGCCTGAGCCGGGAGGATGTACCTGCTGCATTTCCACACTCAGTCCCCATTGCTCAATTACCTGTTTGTGTCCTGCGCCAATGCTGCTGTCGGAACGCACGGTGTCTGTGCCACCCACGCGCCACATTTTCCATCCGGCCGCAAAATCGGTAGAGTCGAATGCAATACGGTATTCGCCATCGGTAAGCTGGTCGTAGTTTTCGTATTGTATGCGCACGGGGCCGTACATGCCTTCGTATTTGGGGAAAAGCGAGCGATGATGGGGCGAGGCGAGAATTTCGTTTACGGTTTCTTTTTTGAGCCGCAATTCCTGCCAGCCGCAGCCCTGTCCTTCAATGCGCACTAATTCGGGGCCGCAGCCTGCCACTTCGGTCATAACCACGGTTATGGTTTTGCACGAAGTTTGTGTGCCGCAGGCAGTGGTTTGTTCGAGGCAAATTTGGTAGGTGCCGTTTTGTGTAAACTGGTGCGAAGGAAATTGCCGCGACGACTCCGTGCCATCGCCAAACGACCATCGCCACGCCGTGGCCGTGCCCGAAGCCGAAAACCAGTATAAGCCCTGCGACGACTGCTGTGCAAAAATTTCGGGTGCAGCCTGTTGTGCGCAGGGAATAGAAAAGCACCGCTCGAAAAGTGCCTGAGCCGAATCGCTGGCCCGCTGCAAAGCGGGTATGGCCGCCAGGTTGTTTCCGCTGCCCGAATCGCGTGCCCAGCTTACGGCTTCGGTAATTATTTCCACCTCACCGGGTTCGAGTGTAAACGGCCCCATGGAAAGAAGCATACGACGATCGGCAGGAGTATTGTTAGCCGTTACTTCCGACCAGTCGGGCTGTGGCACATTGCCGGTGCCAAAACCAAACGGATCTGAGTTGCCCGGAAACATAAACATGCACGGGGTACTTCCGCCGTAGGCATATCCACCATAAGTTTGCTGACTTCCGTCGAGCCATTTTCCCTGTAAATAGTAGTAATGATCCTGCGCTGAATTAGGATTTCCGGAGATAGAAAAATCGGCATCCCAAAATTTAAACATTGCCATCGGTATGCGTTCGCCAGCTTCATCGGTCACAAAATCGCGGTCGTTATCAATTCCGTCGCCGGGGTCGGCCTGCGGGCCCTGCACAAAGTCGATACCAATGGCCGGCGGACGTGCGCCGTAGGTTCCCGGGTTTGGTGTAGGACTTCCGCCGTCGTTGGTAGTTCCGTTGTATATATAACCTATTCCGCGCATTACATCGCAGCCCGTGTAATCATCATTGTAAAGACCCAGATCCACATCATCAAACCGGCCAAACCACATATTATTATAACGTGTGCTGCTGCGGTTAATGAGTGTGTAGCGGTAAAATGTGGCCTCGTTTACCGCAGTATTGGTACGAAATGCAAAGGCAATCTGCTGAATTTCGATACCCATTGCGTTGCCGCCGCTAAATTCGTGTGTATTGCCTTTGTCGTTAAACACCCACCACAGGCATTGATCGCCCTGGAGGTGATAGTTGCAGTTGTTGCCGGTATTTCCCAATGCGAATGCCGGGTAATCGCCGGCGGCAGGATTGTAAATGCCATCGCTGTCCACATCTTCAAACGGGGCAAGCCGTTTTGCCTGACCTGTGCGGCCGTTTCCGGGCCAGGTGCGTATGTTTTCGGGAATTACATAGCCTGGTAAATTGCGGCAGGCGATAAACTGTTCCACTTCGGCCCGGTTCAGTTTCCATATTTTGTCGAAAGCAAAGCAAAGGGTATCTGTAATTTCGGCAGTGGCCGTGTCTAAAGGTCCGGGCCAGAAATCAACACCGGCCTGACGATAATTTCCTGCGGCCACATAAAGCTGTCCCCCATCGTCGAGCGCGCCGAGCATTATTGAACTGGCAAAATTGCTGTGTACGCGGCTGCCTTTGGGTACTTCGTAGCCAGGAGAACTCTGTACATCCCACCACATATCGCCCCCGTTCAGAATGCGGGCACGTACGTTGTTGATGTCGAGATCAACCTGCGCCGAAGCCTGCACACAGGCTGAGGCAATTTGCGCCTTCATGGAGGAAGGGCAGAAGATAAATTGCAGGAGAATGTATAGCAGGTAAAGTTTTTTCATCGCAGCACAGTAGAGGTTTAAATAAATTTATATCAATATTTTATGTTACCCGGTATGATTTTTATGATTAAGAAATTTCAGTTGATAAATGGTTTGCTTTCCCGGATAACTGCGAAACTGTTTTAAGCCTGTATCTTTGAAGCAGGCTTAAAACAGTGTCAAAACATCGGATTAAAAAAAGCATTTGCTTCGACAAAAACCAATCAGAAATACGACGAATGCCTGTATCGGCAAGACCGAAAAATAGTTACGAAGAGCAGAAATATTGACCATATATTTGTGCTACAAAACGCATTTGTGATACACGTTTATCATAATAAAGGCCCGGTTAAAACCGCCACCGCCACCATTACCTATAATCCTGAAACAAGGGTTGTACAAATGACGGCATATACCGGAGCCACGTTTGATGCCGAGCACGCCATAGACAACCGCACAGCCGCACTGGAACTGGCCGGTTGGGAACGTTGCGGACTCATATTCGAATCGGACGGTGATATTATTACCACTCCCGAAATGCGTCATGTTTCGGCTTCCGCTCAGTATAATTCACATTTCATTGCCGTGGCATTGGTGAGCCCAAGTGTGGCTATGAAAATTCTGGGTAATTTTTACATGAGAATCAATCGCCCCGTAGTGCCTACACGTTTTTTCAGCGAACACGATCTTGCCGAGCAATGGCTCATACAGCAAATTGTGGCCGATCAGGTAAAAAGCGAAAGCCAGCAAGCGGGTTAATGATAACAGCAGAAAATATTTTTCGGTACCTCCCTTCGTGGCAACACGCGCAGTTGAAAGAAGCCACCACATCCACTGCCCGGCTGCTTTATTACGAAGAAGAAAACCTGGTGTATATCGAACCATTTGCCGGTGTGGTTATCGATGTGCCGCAGGCCATGGAAAACAGGGAGGCCAAAAACCGGCTTACCGGTGGCATACGCAAAACCGGAATGCTTGTCAATTACAATGTGGATATGTCAACCACTCCCGCCATGCGCGCACTCTGTGCCACGGCCGATTACAACAGCGGTGTGTATGCCATTGCGCTGGTAAGTGCGCTCGCACACATGAAAATTGCAGGCAATTTTTATCTCCGAATTAACCGGCCGGTGGTGGCTACCCGCTTTTTTAATAGCATACAGCCTGCACAAA
The DNA here is from genome assembly GCA_025454955.1 of Bacteroidia bacterium. Classification (GTDB taxonomy): domain Bacteria; phylum Bacteroidota; class Bacteroidia; order Palsa-965; family Palsa-965. The sequence continues at coordinate 17,135 of JALONL010000028.1, forward strand.
AATGGCTTATTACGCAGGGGCTAACTCAGAATCTTTCTATTGACGGATAAACAGTGTGTGAAAATTTGTCAGTTTCTGCGTCCGTAGAAAAAGACAACTATGTGGCGCGTGTTTATTTTGTTTCCGGTTTTATTTTCTTCCTGCTATATCCGGCAGCCCATTACCAATTCTGTAAGTGTGCAGTCAAAAACCTTTGCCACCGATTCGGTAAAGGGTATTACGGTGATATTGGAGAACGATGAAGAGGTGTTTTCGTGGAGTATTTCGGTGAAAGATACTGCCGGTAACATGCTGGCAGTAAAACGTCCCGATCATCACCCCGGATTTTTAAAAGATACTGCCGTTACTACTCCCGTGCCCGATTTTGTGCATTTCGATTCGCTGCCCGACAGTATTCCGCTGCATATTTGTTTTGAGAAATATGGTTATTTCCCGTTTGATACGCTGATCTTTTTTACCTCCGCCCTGCAGCTTACCATTCGTGCCGTTGAAAATCCACAGCAACAATGGGGGTGTGATTTTGATCCCGAATCGCAATACCATTATGGGGCCGACAGGCTCAGTCCGCTCAACCGCACCTTCTCGCGTGGGCAGATAGTGCGCCAGCCAGCTCCACGGTGAATAAGCGCAGGCATTTCGTACCTTCGTAAACCACCCGTATGATTCCTAAGGAAACCGTTGACCGTATTCTCGAAACAGCCCGCATAGATGAAGTGGTGGGCGAGTTTGTGTCGCTCAAAAAGCGTGGTGCAAACATGATCGGGCTTTGTCCGTTTCACAACGAGAAAACACCTTCGTTTAACGTTTCGCCGGCACGCGGCATTTACAAATGTTTTGGTTGCGGCAAGGGCGGCAACCCGGTAAACTTTGTAATGGATCACGAACAGCTTTCGTATCCCGAAGCATTGCGCTGGCTGGCCCGAAAGTACAACATTGAAATTGAGGAGCAGGAGCGAAGCCCCGAACAAATTGCCAAAGAAGGCGAACGCGAAAGCCTTTTTATCGTCAGCGGTTTTGCACAGAAACATTACACCAAAAACCTGCACGAAACCGAAGAAGGCAAAGCCATTGGCCTTACTTATTTCACCGAGCGCGGTTTTCGTAAAGACATCATCGAAAAATTTCAGCTTGGCTACAGCCCCGATACCTGGCGCGATCTTACCGATGCCGCTGTGGCAGCCGGATATAAATTAGAATACCTCGTTAAGGCCGGACTTACCATTCAGAACGAAGAAGATGCCTCGAAGTATTTCGACCGGTTTCGGGGAAGGGTAATTTTTCCGGTACACAATGCCAGCGGGCGTGTAATTGCTTTTGGCGGACGTACTTTGAAAACCGATAAAAAGGTGGCCAAGTACATCAACTCGCCGGAGACAGAAATTTACCACAAAAGCAATGTGCTCTACGGCCTGTTTTTCGCCAAGAAGGCGATTATGCAGGAAGATGTGTGCTATCTGGTGGAAGGCTACACCGATGTAATTTCCATGCACCAGGCAGGTATCGAAAATGTGGTGGCTTCGTCGGGTACTTCGCTTACCATTGAGCAGATACGCCTCATTCGCCGCTACACGAGTAACATTACCATTTTGTACGACGGCGATCCGGCCGGTATCAAAGCCAGTTTCCGCGGTATCAACCTTATTCTCGAAGAAAGCATGAACGTGCGCGTGCTGCTTTTTCCGGATAACGACGATCCCGATTCGTATTCGAAAAAAGTAACGCCCGAAGCACTGCGCGATTTTATTACGGCCAACACCAAAGACTTCATCAATTTCAAAACCGAATTGCTCAAGGCCGATGTGGGCAACGACCCGATAAAACGCGCCTCGCTCATTCACGAAATTGTAGACAGCATTGCACTCATACCCGATGCCATTACGCGCAGCGTGTATGTAAAAGAGTGCAGCCGCATACTCGATATCGAAGAACAGGCGCTGCTTACCGAGCTCAACAAACTGCGCCGCCGACAGCACGATAAAAAGCGCGAAGAGCAATCGATAAAAGAAGCCCCGCTTCCCGAGCTTCCGCCCGATGTAACTGCACCCGAAGACTTTGTACCCGACCAGCCCGCACGCGAAGGCGACCATACGCAGGTAAAATCCGGCGAAGTGTTTGAACGCGAACTCGTGCGCCTGCTGCTTAACTACGGACAGGAACCGGTTGTGGCCAAAACCACCGACGAATTCGGCGTGGAAATTGAAGTCACCGTACCGCTGGCCGAACTCATGCTGCACGAACTGGAGAGCGACGAAATAGCGTTCAACCACGCTGTATATCAGCAAATACTCAGCGAATACACGCAGCACATCAACAACGGAAATGTGCCTGATCTGAACTACTTTGTAAATTATCCCGATCAGAATATCGCGCAACTGGCTGTTGATCTGGTGCAGATTCCGTATCAGCTATCGGACTGGGAGCGACATTTTATTTATGTGCAAACCGAAAGCCAGTTGCTTCGTCAGGCCGCGGTGCATAGTGTGAATGTGCTTAAACTCACGCGCCTGGAGCAAATGATTGCCGAAAACCAGAAGCAGCTCCGCGATACCACCGACGATGATGCACAGCTCAAGTTGATGCAGCAGCAGTTAAACCTGCTCAATGCCAAGCGGCATTTTTCGTCGCTGCTGGGGCGTATAATTCTTAAATAATAGCCGCGCTTACTGTTTCAGTTCAATTCTGAACGTGGTTCCTTTTCCCGGCTCCGAACGTTTTACGAAAATGCTGCCGTTGTGGTAGTTTTCGATAATGCGTTTGCAGAGCGAGAGGCCCAGTCCCCAGCCGCGTTGTTTGGTGGTGAACCCGGGTTCGAATATGGTTTTGTGTTTGGAGCGGTGTATGCCTTTGCCGGTATCGGTAATGTCGATAATTACTTTTTCGGGAGCTTCCTGCACGGTTACGGTAATGCTGCCCCGTCCGTCCATGGCATCCACCGCATTGCGGCACAGGTTTTCGATAACCCAGGCAAAGAGCGGAATGTTGAGCGGGGCAAGAATGCCGTTGCCGGTATCGACAATGTATTCGACTGATTTGGGTGAGCGGGCGCGGATGTAATCGACTGCCTGCGCGAGTGCGTCGGAGAGGTTTTCGGCCTTGAGTTTGGGTTGCGAGCCTATTTTCGAGAAACGCTCGGTAATCATTTCAAGGCGTTTTACATCGCGGCCTATTTCGGTGGTTATTTCGGGGTCGATGCCTTTGAGTTGCAGGTATTCGAGCCAGGCAATGAGCGAGGAAAGCGGCGTGCCAAGCTGGTGTGCGGTTTCTTTGGCCATGCCCACCCACACATGGTTTTGCTCGGCGCGGCGCGAGGTGCTGAACAGGAAGTAGGCCGTGAGCAGGAAAATGCCAATTACCGTAAACTGAATGTAGGGGAAGTAGCGCAACTGTTTCAGCTGCGGCGACTCCATGTACCAGATGTAGTTTTTCTTGTCGCCAAGATTTACGTCGATCCGGTTGCCTTCTTTTTTCAATACGCCAAGCATTTTTTGGAGATAGGCAGCCGAGTCTTTTTCCACCTGCACCGAATCGAGGTTTCCGAAGGCGATAATGTTTCCGGTGGCCGAGTCGGCGTAAATGGCCGGGGCCGAGGCGGGGTTTGAAGCCACTTCTTTAATAAACGAGCGTTCGTTGTCTTCGAACGAGAGGCGTATTTCGGTAAACACTTCCGAATCGCGGTAGTAGAGGTAGTGAAAATTGCCGGGGCCCACTTCCATCGGGATGGAATCGTGCTGGCGGTGCATTTCGGCGAGTTCGGAGCGGAGGTAGAGCGTGTCTTTTTCGCGTTTGGGATCGAGGTTGCGCGAGAGCAGTATTTTGCCTTTCGAGTCGGTGAGAATTACGGGCACGGTTTCGTTATCCACAATAACGGCAAATACGAAACCGAGTGCGGCATCGTCGTCGGGCAGTTGGGGGAGGAGTTTGTTGGCCTCGGCCCAGAGTTGTACTTTTTTGCGTTCTTCCTTGGCAATTTTGGCGTAAAGCTGGCTGGTGGCCTCCATCATGAGGGCTTTGCGGCGCACGGCTTCGGCCCAGAGTTCCACGTTTCGTTTTTCGCTGTCGGCAATTTTGCGCACAAGCTGGCTCGTGTACCAGAGCGATGCCGATACAATAGCTGCCGCTGCCAGCAGCAGCAGCCATTTCCAGCGTTGTTTTTTGGAGTAGATATTCACACGTTAGTCGATACCGGCTTAATGCGATTTCGGATAGTACATAAAGATATATAATATGCCCGTTAAGTTGTTTGATGATGCGGACTGAATGAATCTATAGCCCAGATTGACCAGAGGCCGGGCTAAGCAGAAGGTATCATATCTGTAAAATCCGGCCGCCGGGAAAGCTGGAGCCAGGCGGTACTTAGGAGTGCTTTCAGTTTCGCTCCATCAAATTTTCAGAGCCTGTTTAAAATTCGTTTTTGAGATGAGTTCGAGTTAAATCCCCGCGTGTGTACGGAAAAGTTTTACCGCAATGGCCAGCAGTACAATACCAAATACTTTGCGCAGCACGGCCACACCGCCCACGCCAAGCAGTTTTTCGAGGCGGCCAATGTTGCGCAGTACCAGATACACAATGGCTATGTTTATGACAATGGCAATGAGTATGCTAAGTTCCGAATACTCGGCGCGGAGCGAGAGCAGTGTGGTAAGCGTACCGGTTCCGGCAATGAGCGGAAACGCCAGCGGCATTACCGAAGCCGTGGCCGGCATCTCGTCTTTGTATAAACGTATGCCCAGAATCATTTCGAGGGCAAGGAAGAACAGAATGAACGAACCGGCTATAGCAAAGTCTGATACACCAATGCCGATGAGCCCGAGAATAAATTCGCCCACATACATAAACGTAACCATAATGGCCAGCGAAACCAGCGATGCACGGCGGGCATTCAATTCGCCCACTTTCTGCTTCAGGCCGATAATGACCGGAATGGAACCGATTACGTCGATTACGGCAAACAACACCATAGTTACGGTGGCAATGGCTTTGAGGTCGATGGTCCAGTTCATGGGTGGGAATTTTTGGCAAAGGTCTCATTTTAAAGCATACACCCCATATTCAGTACGTTGAAACGACGTAAAGCACCGATGAGCGGTAAAGATTTCGTACTTTTTGACCGCTTATGTCCACCATTCCGCTGCCTCATCTCATTTCCTCGCTGGGTAATGTAAGCCCCGAAACGGGCGAAAAATTAGCCACTTACTTCACGCCAAAAATCTATCCGCCCGATTATTTTCTGGTGCGCGAAAACGAAGTGTCGAACGAATACTGCCTGCTTGGCAACGGCCTTTTCAGGGCCTATACGTTTAATACCGACGGCGAAGAAGTGACGACCAACTTTTTTACTTCGCAGCAGATTGCGGCCGAGCCCTGGTCGTTTTTTACCCGCGTACCCGCCCGCGAAAACATACACGCACTCACGCAGAGCGAAGGCTGGTGCATCAGCTTCGACGAGGTACAGCACGCCTTTCACACCCTGCCCGAGTTTCGCGAGTTTGGCCGCCGCCTGCTGCTGGGTGCGTATGTGCGGCTCAAAGAACGAATGCTGTCGGCCATACACCAAACTGCCGAACAGCGTTACCTGCAACTGCTCAGCCGCGAGCCCGATATCTTTAAACACGCCCGGCTGCGGCAGGTGGCCTCGTATCTGGGCGTTACCGATTCCTCACTGAGCCGTATTCGCAAAGAAATTTCAAAGCCCACGCATTAATTGCCATAAGGCAAGGTGTGGAATGCGAAAGTCGCCGTTTTTTTGTGAGCAAAATAAAGGCTTATGAAAAGCATTCCCTTTTTCCCCGCATTGTTTTTTGCGTTGCTCGCTTTGCTTACGGTGTGGCTTTTCTGGCGGGCCACCGGCAGGCACAAATTGGCTTTACTCATTTCCGCCGTATGGATGCTGGTTCAGGCTGCACTTGCACTCAGCGGTTTTTACTTTGATACCGAAGCTATGCCACCACGTATAATGCTTCAGGTAGTTCCGTCAGTGCTGGCCATTGTACTGCTGTTTTCATTTGCCCGCACGCGGCAGTGGATGGATGCGGCAAACGAAGGCACACTCACTCTGCTGCACACGGTGCGCATTGGAGCCGAGCTTACTATTTTCATGCTCTTTACCGCAGGTCTCATGCCCGTTGAGCTTACGTTTGAAGGCCGCAACTGGGACATTCTTGCCGGACTCACCGCCCCCGTTGTGTATTACTTCGGTTATATAAAACAACGCATCGGCCGCACGGGTCTGATTGTGTGGAATGTGCTGTGCTTAGTGTTGCTGTTTAATATTGTAATTCATGCCGCATTGGCGGTGCCCTCGCCGTTTCAGCAGATGGGTCTGGCGCAGCCCAATGTGGCCATTCTTCATTTTCCTTTCAACTGGCTGCCCTCGCTGGTGGTGCCGCTGGTGCTGCTTTCGCAGCTTATTACGTTGCGCAAACTTATTCGCCGTAAATAATTACATGGGCTTGCGTGTGGCCCAGCCAAAGGCATCGCGGCGAATTTTCAGTTTTTCGGCGCGGAGAAATTCGAGATAGGCCAATGCGGCGGGCGGAAGTTTTTTCTTCTTCAGCCAGATCAGCCGCCAGTCGGAACGCAGCGGAAGTCCGTTTACCGGAATCAGTTGCAGTTCGCCCGAGCGCAATTCGTTGCGCAGCCCGATGAGCGGCATTACCGAATAGCCCAGCCCCGCAATTACGGCCTGTTTCACCGCTTCGTTTGAGGTGAGTTCGAGACGTTTGCGCTCTTTCAGTTTTTTGTTTTCGAGAAATGTTTCCATCACCATGCGCGTGGCCGAACCCGGTTCGCGGTAAATAAGCGGCATATCGCGCAAAATACTCACCGACTGTTTGGCGGCGGGCCATTTGGTGGTTTTGTTGCCCACCAGACAAAGCCAGTTTTCGAGCAGTTTTTCTTCTTCCACTTCGGCTTTGGGCAATACCGAAACCAGGGCAAAATCCACCTCGCCGTTTTCGAGGCTTTCGGTTACGCGTTGTTTGTTGGTTACATCGAGCATGAGTTCAATGCCCGGATGCTGCGCCAGAAACGGACTCAGAAAATAAGGCATCACATATTTGCCTGTAGATACCGAAGCTATTTTCAAACGTCCCGCCAGCAAGCCTTTATAAGTTTGTGTGCGGTTGTTAATGGCCTGTACTTCATTCAATACCCGCTCGGCCATAGCCGCAATTTCCTGCCCGAAATCGGTAATCTGCAACTGGCGGCCAATTACTTCGGTCAGCGGAATTTCAAACTGATCCTGAAAATTCTTCAACTGAATAGATACCGCAGGCTGCGTCATGTAAAGCTCTTCGGAAGCTCTTGTAATACTTTTGGTATGAACCACGCGCAGAAAAACCTGTAGCTGGTGAAGGGTGTAATTCATAAAAATAGTTTATGACAGACATAGTAAATATAAATAAAAATATATGAAACACCCGTTCTACATTTGCCCCGTCAAAAAAAACAAAACCACATGGAACTTCAGCTCATTAACGGACATTTCCACGCCTCAGAAGCCGGCGAATTACTTACCGAACTTGTAAATACCAAAATCCGCTTTCACGAAAAACGCATTCAGCAGGCAGGCGATAATGAGGAAGACATTAAGATGCGCGAAAAACGTATTATCGAACTCCAGCGCGATCTTTCAAACATCCGCCAGTATCTCCGTCAGGAAACCGGTGCCGGTAATATTCGCTGCACCGTACAACTTTAATTCGCAGTTTGCAACGATTGAATGATTTTTGCAATGTGAGTGAATCTCCCTTCAAAAATCGCCGTTTGGTTATAGCCACCATGCACGGCAAAGAACAGGTGCTTGCCCCGTTGCTGGAGCAGGCACTTGGTGTACACTGCGAGGTGGTGGAAATAAATACCGATGCTTTCGGCACTTTTTCGGGCGAGGTGGAACGCACGGGTACGCCGGTGGAAGCCGCATTGCAAAAATGCCGCGCCGCCCTCGAAAAAACCGATGCCGATCTGGCATTGGCCAGCGAAGGATCTTTCGGGCCGCACCCCATTATTGGCCTTGTGCCGGGCAACGAAGAATGGCTCGTGCTGCTCGACCGCCGAAACAACCGGCACATTGTGGCAAAGCACCTTACCACCGAAACCAATTTTACCGGACAGCAGGTAAACTCCTGGCGCGAACTCAGTGAATTTGCGCAGCGCGTGGGCTTTCCCGCACACGCCCTGCTGCTCAAAAACCGTGAAACCGCCGCCACTGTGTATCACAAAGGCATAGCCACCGAGGCCGCACTGCGCAATGCATTCGACCAATTGGGCGGCACCGCCTGGGCCGAAACCGATATGCGCGCCATGCACAACCCCACACGCATGAAAGCCATTGCTGCTGCAGCCGGCAAACTCATTGAAAAAATCCTCTCGCTTTGCCCCGTTTGCCACGAGCCCGGCTTTGCCGCCACCGATGCCATTGAGGGCCTGCCCTGCGAGCTTTGCCGCCGCCCCACACGCGGCACACTTTTTCTTATTTACACCTGCACCTGCTGCGGCCACCGCGAAGAGCGTATTCCGCCCGGACGCAAGCCGTATCAGGATGCCATGTATTGCGATTATTGCAATCCGTAACGGGTATAAAATGGCGGGATCGAAAATTAGGAGCGAAACTAACCCTCTATAAATAACCGCCTGGCTCCAGCTTTCCGCTCCAACTCCTCGGTAGTTTAGTACATGGTTAAAACATGGTGTACCCTGCGGTGTTTCCGCTACAATCTGGGCTGGGTAGAAATATCTCCTGTTCATTTAAGTACCAGGAGCAACCCAGGACCGGGTGATAGCCTCCCCCAATTATTGCAATCCACAACCTTTTGCTATCTTTAAACCTCAACCTCTTGCAAAGCGCACAAACCGTATGCCTTTACATTTTCTGTTCACCAAAAAACGGCTGCTCACGGCATTGCTTTGGCTTTGCAGTGTGCCTTTTTTTGCGCAGGGCGATATGCGGTTTTTTGGCACAGCCACCAAAGGCGGACAGGCCCTGCCGGGTGCCAATGTAAGCGTGCTTATGGATGGCCGTCCGCTGCTCAACCTCACCACCGGTCGAAACGGGAAATTTCGCTTTACGGTTGATCTTGGCCACCAGTACCGCATCGACTTTACTTCGCCGGGCTGTGTGCCCATGTATATGGTAATGGATTTGCGTGTGCCCCGCGACAAGGGCTGGATTTATCCCGACTACGTATGCGAAATTCCGTTCTTCGTGCCCAACGATCCGCGGGTGCGCACCGAGCAGTTTGCGCAAAAACCTTTTGCCAAAGTAATTTTCGATGGCAACAAGGGTTTTCACGACGATCCGAAATGGAATTTCACTTCCACGCTTTTTAAAAATCCCGAAGAAGAACGGCAGAAACAATTGCAGCGCGAAGCCGAAGAACGCGCCCGCATTGAGGAAGAGGAACGCAAACGCAAACAGCTTCTCGAAGAAGAACAACGCGTGCTGGCCGAAGAAGCCAAACGCAAGCAACAGGCCACCGCCACTGTTACATCCACGCCCACCGTATCGCCCTCGCTGGCTGCCGAAACCGAGGCGCAACGCCTGGAACGCGAACGCCTCGAAAAAGAACAACAGCAGCAGACCAACCAGCAGGTGAAAAAGCAATACGAAAACAACCTGCTCAAACTTGCCGCCGAAAGCGAACGACAAAACAATGTGCAGAAGTTCGATAAAATGAAAGGCACGGCCCGCGGCAACTCGGCGGTGCAGGCGCTGCGCGTGGAGTCGGAAGTAAAAGCACAGGCCGAATATGTGCGCGAACAGCAACAGCAGCAACAACGGCAGCAGCAGGCCAACAAACAGGTAAAAGACGCACAGGTAAAAAAACTCCAGGAAACCGCCGCCAAAGTGCAGCGCGATGCCAATGCCGCACGACTGAAACCGGTGGCGCAAATGGGCACGTTTCAATACGAACCTTCGCCCACCATTGTGGTGACTTTTGTGGACGATATTTTTTCTGATGTAAAAACCACATTGGTAAGCTGGCCCGGAGGAAAGAAAGTAGAATTCAGGGCCGTGATGTACTGGTGGGGGGCTACGTACTACTACCGCGATGGTTTGGAAATTGATGAGAAAACATATAAAGATGAACTCACGAAGTACCGCAAGAGTTAGTGTGCTGTTTCTGTTTGTATGTGCTGCGTTTATGCTCAGGGCGCAAACTTCGGGCTTTATTGCTTACGGCGTGGAGCAGGGGCTGGCACAGGCTCAGGTACAAACAATGGTGCAGGATGGCGAGGGAAATTTGTGGGTGGGCACATTGGCCGGTCTCTCGAAATACAACGGTCATTCATTTACCAACTATACCCGCCGCGACGGTTTGGCCGAAGATTGGGTAACGGCGGCATACAAAGACAAACGCGGCGATTTGTGGTTTGGCCATTGGGCCGGTGGTGTAACGCGCTACAATGTGAACCGGAAAAAATTCGAGAGCATGAATCTCGAAGAATACACGCGCTTTCACACCATCACCGCCATTACCGAAGACAATAAAGGCTTTCTCTGGATTTCTACCGAAGGCGCTGGCATATACATATACGATGTGGCCAAAAACCAGATGTATGCGCTCGACAAGAAAGACGGATTGGCCAGTGCCAATGTGTATGATCTCTGCCTCGATGCCAATTCGAACATGTGGATTGCCACCGATCACGGCATTACCATTTGCGATACGAAAGCCGACATCACTTCACCCGGCGCTTATACCGATTTGAATGCGGGCCGTGGTTTTGTGAGCGATTACATCACCTGCTTTGCGCTGCTCAACAACGGCCGCGAAATGTGGGTGGGCACAGCCGACAAAGGCGTACTCGTAATGCAGCTTCCGCCCACGTTCATTGCGCGCAATGCGCCCACGCTGCTTACCACCATGCGTCGTTTCAGTTCGGCCGACGGAATGGGTGCCGATTTTGTGGAGGCCATTTGCGGCGATAATATGGGCAATGTGTGGGCCGGTACTGCAGGCGGCGGTGTGGCGCGCATTACGCCGGGAAATTCAAAGGCGCGTTTTTCGGCACTCGATAAAGCGGCGGTGCGAAATTACTCCACGCGAAACGGATTGAGTTATTTCAACGTGCGGTGTCTGCTGCAGGATCGTGAAGGCAGTGTGTGGATTGGCACCGACGTAGGACTCAATCAGTATCGCGGCGAACGCTTTACACTTTACGACCGGCAGGATGGCCTGCCCAACGATATTGTGTGGGCCACCTGCACCGACAGGCTCGGCAATGTGTGGTTGGGCACCAACGCCGGGCTGGTGAAAATGAGTTTTTACACCCTGCCCGACAACAACGACCAGCGTTTCACCTTGCGCACCTACACCACTGCCGACGGCCTCGGCAGCGATGCCGTGCTGGCCATTCACGAAGATGCCGCCGGAAATATCTGGGCGGGCACCAACGGCGGTGGCGTAAGCAGACTGGAACCCGGCAGCGAGGCATTCGAAACGTTCAGCATCTCCGACTCGCTTACCGGCAATATGGTGTATGCCATCAGTTCAGACCGCAACGGCGATATATGGATTGGCACCCGCAACGGTGCTTCGCGTTTAACGCCCGCCACCAAAGCCCTGCGCAACTTTACCACCGCCGACGGACTGGGCGGCAACAACGTGTATCGCATTTTCTGCGACAGCCGCGGACAATTGTGGTTTGGTTCGCTGGGCGGCTATCTTTCGGTGTACAACGGTTCCACATTTACGCGTTACGATGAGTCGAACGGAATTGTACACCGCTTCATTCTCTGCATCAGCGAAGACAACAACCACCATATCTGGTTTGGTGCATACGGCGGCGGGCTGTATGTATATGACGGGCGCACGTTTCGCAACTTCACCCGCAAAAACGGACTTTCCACCGAATCGCCCTACGCCATTATTGCCGACAAGATGAACAACATCTGGATTGGCAACAGCCGCGGCCTCGACTGTCTCATCTCGCGCGACAGTACATTCTCGTACTACGGCCGCAACGAAGGCTTTCCGGGCACCGAAGTAAATCCGAATGCGGTGAGTATGGATAAGGAGGGAAATCTCTGGTTCGGTACAGTAATGGGTGCAGTGCGTTTCAGCCCGAAAGAAAATTTCCGCAACACCATAGAACCTGTGGTGACTATTTCCGGCCTGCGCATTTTTATGCGCGATCAGGATTTTCCCGAAGAAAACCGTTTCGCATACAATCAGAATTACCTCACCTTCATTTTTAACGGAACCAGTTTAACCAGTCCCGAAAAAGTACGCTACCAATACAAGCTCGAAGGTTTCGACAACGACTGGTCGCCGGTGCCCACGCACGTAAACGAAGCCACTTACTCCAACCTTCCTCCCGGCGAATACACATTTCTGGTACGCGCCTGCAACAACGACGGGCTTTGGAACCGCGAACCGGCCCGCTACAAATTCACCATCAAACCACCTTACTGGCAAACTGCACTTTTTTATGGCGGAATGATTTTGCTGGTAGGCTTTCTCATTTTCGGATTCGACCGTTTCCGCACCCGCGGTTTGAAAAAGCAGAAAGAAGCACTCGAAGCGCAGGTAAACGACCGCACACTGGAACTCGCGCTGCGCAACGACGAACTCGCGCAAAAGAACAAGGAAATCACCGACAGCATTCGCTACGCCAAGCGCCTGCAGGATGCCATGCTCATTCCTGCGTGGCACCTTCGCCGCGATTTGCCCGATTCGTTTGTGATGTTTAAGCCCAAAGACATTGTGAGCGGCGATTTCTGGTTCTACCGTAAAAAGAACCAGCGCATACTCATGGCCGCGCTCGACTGCACAGGCCACGGTGTTCCCGGCGCATTCATGAGCATTATGGCCAACGACCTGCTCGAACAGGCCGTAAGCGGCAACGAACACGAAACACCCGCGCAACTGCTCGACCGTGTAAACATACTCATGGCCGATAAAATGCGCTACCAGGCCGATGAGCTTCATGTGCGCGAAGGATTCGACATTGCCCTGCTTGCCTTCGATCTCGACACCCGCGAATTGCAGTATGCAGGTTCGCACAGCCCGCTGCTGCATTTCCGCAACCGGCAAATGACAGAACTGCATCCCGACAAAATTTCGGTAGGAAACTGGACCGCCGATAAGCCCGAACATTTCAAACTCCAAACCCTCCAGCTGCAGGCCGGCGATTCGTTTTACATTTTCTCCGATGGCTTCTCCGACCAGTTTGGCGGGCCGCAGGGCAAGAAGTTTAAAACAAGCCAGTTTAAAGCCCTGCTGCTAAGTGTGCAGGGACTCGAAATGGCCGAACAGGAACGCACACTCAGCCGCACCATTGAAAGCTGGCGGGGCGAACTGGAGCAGGTTGATGATATGCTGGTAATCGGGGTTAGGGTTTCGTAGTTTACTTCTTTTCCTTTCGTGCCTTGCGTTCGCGATAGCGCTTCATAAACAGATAGCCCAAAAAGCACAGCAGGGCCTCAATCATTACGCAGGTAAGTATAAAAAGTGTGCGCGAGTTTTCGTGCTTGTCGTGCAGTTCCTCAAACGTAAAGTATTCGAGATTCCGGGGTACGTTATTGGTTTTTTTCAACGTGGCCAGATTTATTTCAAAGCTGCCGCTGTCGCGGTTATTGCTTTTGAAATAAAGGTGATTGTTGCTGAAATTGAATTCCCCGTTGGTGAAAAATATTTCCGGATCGGGATACATATTTTTCACCGAGTTCAGGTAGCAGCCCGATTCGCCGTCAATAAGTTCGTAGGGATATACCAGCGGAACCCGTTGTTCATCGTATCCCGGACGTTTGTAGGCATAGCTCGAAAATTCGATATAACCCAGACATACTGCGGCTACAATGAAAATCAAAAAAGTAAAGGTGAAATTGTTTAATATCTTTATCCACAGCAGCAAAAAAACGATTTGAATAATGAGCAGAAAAAATATTTCAATCGTGTAAAGTGTGGTTTCCATAATTTCGGCGTCTGTCGGGAGTGGGCCGGTTTATTCTTCGCTTACCCACTGTGTTTCCCGTTTTATCAAAGGTAGTTCTTTCCAGTTCACCATTTTTGCACGGATTTCTTCTGGGGTGGAATTGTTTTTAAGGAAAAGGGTATCGTAATGAAATTCGTAATTCCACACGCTGTGCAGGTGTTGGGCGCGTTGCAAATGGAGCTGGTGCAGCATGGTATCGTACACTAACGTGTGATCAATCATTTGCTCGTTGTTCATCTGAAAAATAAGATGACCCCTGCGGTGAACGAAAATACGGCGTATGCTCTGGCCATTGCCGTGGAGTGGTAAAACCAGTTCGTTGTTTTCGTTTATCTGCAACGTTACTTCGTAGGCCCCGTGCAGGAGCGGGCGGCTTACTTCATCGTCGTTAAAACCATTGTAGCGCACAAAGGCGTAAAGCGATTCGCAGAGGAAGAGTGCAATCAGGAGTGTTTTGAGAGCCAAACGCCATTTACCGCCAAGTTTGGGAAACAACGCCGGTGCGGTATGCGGCTGCACAGCCTGCTGTCTGAAAAAAAGCGTGCCCAATTGCCGCGCCGCAGGCCAGGCCACAATTACAGCCAGCAGCAGCAAAAACAACGAAAGCAATTTTACCGACACATCGAACCCAAAATTAATGAGCGAAACGTGCAGCATTACACCCACCGCCAGCAATCCGCCCAAACCCCGTGTGCGGCCAAACAGCAGCAGCAAGGCCGCCAGCACTTCCACCAGCCCCGTAAAAAACGAATAACTCCACGAGGTGCCGGCCGTGCTCCAGAAAAGCAAATCGGGCTGTAGCTGCCCAAGCGGGCTGTAAAGCGTATTGGGCTCAGGCAAATAAAACTGGTGCTTGAATACTTTGTCGAAGCCGTAAATAAGCAGCAACAGGGCCAGGTAATATGCACTGAAACTCCGCAGCCATACCAGCTCGCGTTCCGGATTGCGGTTTACCAAAGTCCACACCGCCGCGCCAATTATACTGCACACCGCGGTGAGCAGCGTAAGCACATACATTCCGGCGCTGTCTGATCCGAGAAAGGCTTCGTAATTTTCGGGAAGCAGCCCCAGCATTTTCCCGAATGCTTCGGTGGCCGCGGCTGTAAAGGGCAAAAGCAAACTGCCTGTATCGGGCAGGAGCGAAAAGGGAAAAGGCAGCAACAGCACAAACAGCACCACAAACAACAGCAAAGCGCGGTATGCGGCGGCGTGTAGTGTTTTCATTACGCGGCAGTGTGGCGTTTGTGTTGCCACCAGCCCAATCCGGCTGCGGCGGCCACGGTGAAAGCGATGAGCATAAACAGCGAAGACTTTTCGCCGGCTTTGGCCATTTTAAGTATTCCGGCATTTACCGTCTTTTTTTCAAAACCCACGAGTTTGGTATTGGGGTAAATTTTCTTCAAACTGTCAAGCGAAATTTTCGGGTCGTTGGCAATTACGTGGCGGTGAACAACGTGACTGCCCATGTTAGTGTATTGCACCACGGTAGTGTCGTTCACAAACACAATACTGTCTATACGGAAGCGAATTACGTGAGTAGATGGAATGCCCGGAATATGCGAAGGCTTTTGCGGCTGTACCGTGCCATTGTGGCTCAGTGCCGAAATGCGTTCTGTTTGCGCCTGCATGGCCAGCGCAAACATCAGCGTAAGAAGTAACAGTGAAACGCGCATGGGAGTGGGTTTTTAGAACGTGAATGCGTGCGGAGTCAGAACTGAGCAGTTATTTAGTGCTGCTGTGCAATACGGCGTTTGTGCTGCCACCAGCCCAATCCGGCTGCGGCGGCCACTGTGAAAGCGATGAGCATAAACAGCGAAGATTTTTCTCCGGCTTTGGCCATTTTAATTACTCCGGCATGTACCGTCTTTTTTTCAAAGCCAACCAGTTTGGTGCCCGGGTAAATTTTCTTCAAACTGTCGAGCGAAATTTTCGGGTCGTTGGCAATTACATGGCGGTGAACAACGTGGCCGCCCATGTTGGTGTATTGCATCACGGTAGAGTCGTTCACAAACACAATACTGTCTATCACGAAGTAAATGGGAGGATCGCCGGGAATATGCGTGGGTTTTTGCGGCTGCACCGTGCCGTTGTGGCTGAGTGCCGAAATGCGTTCGGTTTGTGCCTGAGAGGCCAGCGCAAACAGCAAAGTAAGAAGTAACAGTGAAACGCGCATGTGGTGTGGGTTCTAGCACGCAAATGCAGCAAAAATCAGGCCAGAAAGCCGGCTTTAGTCCTGTTTTTCCACTTTTCGCGGTGCAAGCTCCTGGTTCTTTTGCACAGCCTCGTTTTTGTTAGCCAATTGTCCGCAGGCGGCATCAATGTCTTTGCCCCGGCTTCGGCGCACGTTTACAATTACGTGGTTGTCTTCGAGTACGCGGGTAAACTGGTTGAGTCTTTCGGGCAGGGTTTGTTTAAACTCGCCGTCGTCAATGGGGTTGTACTCGATGATATTTACTTTGGCGGGCACTTTTTTGCAATAGGCCGCAAGCTCCTTGGCATCCTGTACGGCATCGTTAAAGTCTTTGAAAACAATAAACTCGAACGTGACGCGGGTGCCTGTTTTTTCGTAGAAATAGTTGAGTGCTTCGGCCAGCGCATCGAGCGTATTCTGCTCGTTGATGGGCATAATTCTGTTGCGCTTAAAGTCGTTGGCCGCGTGCAGCGAAAGGGCAAGATTGAATTTCACTTCATCATCGCCCAGCTTCTTAATCATTTTGGCAATGCCCGCCGTGGAAACCGTAATGCGCTGCGGCGACATGCCCAGCCCGTCGGGTGCGGTAATGCGTTCAACCGAGTCGAGCGTGTTGCGGTAGTTGAGCAGCGGTTCGCCCATGCCCATATACACAATATTGGTTAGCGACTGCTGGTAATGCTGCTGCGCCTGCTCTTTAATGAGCGCCACCTGATCGTAAATTTCTTCCGCTTCCAGATTACGCAAACGTGCCAAACGCCCCGTAGCACAAAACTTGCAAGTTAAACTGCAACCCACCTGCGACGAAATGCAGGCCGTCATGCGTGTTTCGGTAGGAATGAGCACGCCCTCCACAATATTACCATCGTGCAGCCTGAACGCCGATTTAATGGTACGGTCGCGGCTCACCTGAAACGTATCGACACAAACCGCCGGCAGCGAAAAATTTGTTTCCAGCAACGTGCGCGTGTCTTTCGAGAGATTGGTCATACCCTCAAAACTCCGCGCCGATTTCTGCCAGAGCCACTCCCAAACCTGTTTCGCACGAAAAGCCTTCTCGCCGTGTTCGGTGAAAAATGCTTTCAGTTCGTCTTGGGTAAGGGTGCGGATGCTGCGTTTTCCGGTTGTTGTCATTGTGGGACAAAGGTACGCAAAAGCAGGTAATGGGTTTATTTTACTATTATGTTGAATAAGCTGAGGCGCGTGGTATGTTTGGCGGGGAGGTGCGGAACAGTGTCTGTAAGGAAATCGGTAAATACATAACGGCTTCCGTTTTTCATGAGTAAGCGTGTATGGTGGTATTGATGAAATACCAGACCACCGGGGATGTGCGTAGATTTCTTTCCGGTTCTTCGTTGTATTTCGTTTATCTCGCTAAAGGGTAAACGGGTTTTCTCAAATTTCCGGTGAATGATAATTGTTTTGTTTGCGTAATCTACCTCCATGTATTTTCCGTAATCGTGAAAGAAATACAGGAGGTGAAAAAATATTCCGGTAAGCCCAATAATACATAGTAGTATGGCTAAGACAATAAATTTGGGTTTGTAGTCGATTGCAAAAATGAGTGCGCCGCTTAGGCCGATGAGGATAAAGCTTATCAACAGGTAAAACAGATTGTGTGCGGGGTTAAACTTGTGTATTTGGGTGGTCATGAACTGAATTGGCTGGTTGCGGTAGTTTCGATTTGATTAAAATTCTGAAATAATTTAATTGGCTGGTTGTTGTAATGGTCGATTCAATCATTAAAAATTCTCTTCATAAAAATTGGAGCGAACCTGAAGGTGCAATAAAAAACCGTTCGCTCCGGCTTTCCGTTCCAATCTGCTAAAACAAAAATAATTTACTCGTAAACACCTCCGGGGTCTGCAAGACCCCGGAGGTGTGATACTCGTTTTTTTTGTTTTAGCAGATTTCCACTGCAATCCGGGCTAGAGAATCATTCCGGCTGGTGTTTCAAATTACCAATCCTTTTGCATCCCGGTAAAAAATCAATCCCACACATACTTCCAGCTTCCATCCTTCTGCCTTTTCCACACTGTGTGATAAACGCCGGGATACTTCGACACTTTACCCGAAGTATCTGTATAAGTCCATTCATAACGCCCGTAAGAATGTCCCAGATCGCCCGACTCAGAGGCATCCACATAATCGGGCGACCATTTTACTTTGGCGGTTTTGTAAAATGTGGATGTGTGATAGTTTCGTATGCCTTCGCGGCCCGTGATAAGCGTATCGTTCTGTCGTTTAATCACGGCCTGCGAGTCGGCGTAGAAGTAAAATGCCTCGGCTACCGATTTTTCGGCGCACATGGTTTCGAAGGCTTTTTCGGCAGCGCGTATTTCGGCTATGCTTTTTTCGCGCAGGTTTTCGCGTTTTGTTTCGCAGGCAGTCAGCGCAGCAAGCAGCGTTAGTGTGAGTATCAGGCGCATGTGAATGTAGTTTGATAAGCCAAGTTACGGCTTTATTTTTTCAATTAACTTCGTCCTACATTCTCATTTTATGCGCTACCTCACGGCAAACCTCATTTACTCGGCACATACCGGTTTTGTGAAAAACGGGGTGCTTGTAATGAATAACAACGGAGTGGTGGAAGAATTGCTGCACCCCGAAAAGGCCGCGGCATATTCGTTACAAACCGAATTTTTCGATGGCGTGCTTTGTCCGGGCTTTGTAAACGCACATTGCCACCTCGAACTTTCGCACCTGCGCGGGGCCATAGCGCCACATACCGGTTTTGCAGGTTTTGCCAAAGAACTTATTCCCAAACGCAATCAGTACGGCGATCAGGAAATTACTGCGGCCGCTGCGGCAGGTTGTGCCGAACTTTATAATGGCGGTACACAGGCTGTGGGCGATATTGCCAATACCACACATTCTTTCCACGCCAAACTTCATTCGCCGCTGCGTGTACACACTTTCATCGAACTGCTTGCGCTCAATCCGGCGCTGGCCGGTAAAGTGATGGAGAGCGGAAAAGCCTTGCTCAATGAGTGCCCGCAACCGGCCTCGCTTACGCCACATGCGCCGTATTCGGTTTCGCCGCTTTTGCTGCAAAGTATTGCCGCTTCCCATCATGCCATGCCGCTGAGCATTCACAACCAGGAAAGCCGCGCCGAAAACGAGTTTTTTGAAACAGGCCGGGGGCGTGTAAACGAGCTTTACGAATTTCTGAATATCGACATAAGCTGGTTTACACCGCCGGGCACAAATGCCTTGCGCAGCACGCTTCCGCACCTGCTCACGCAAAGGCCGCTGCTGCTGGTACATAATACGTTTACCAGCCTCGCCGATTTGCAATGGGCCGAAACACAGCACAAAAACCTGCACTGGTGTTTTTGCCCCAATGCCAATTTGTACATCGAAAATACCCTGCCCGATTTCATGCAG
This sequence comes from Bacteroidia bacterium, assembly GCA_025454955.1. GTDB lineage: Bacteria > Bacteroidota > Bacteroidia > Palsa-965 > Palsa-965. The sequence goes on from JALONL010000028.1 coordinate 36,651, forward strand.
TTTTACCGCCAGGGTGTGCGCTGCTGCATCGGCACCGACAGTCTGGCCTCCAACCACAGCCTTTCCATTCTCGACGAGTTGAAAGTAATTGCAGCACACGCGCCCGAAATTCCTTTGGCCACGCTGCTCCAATGGGCCACCGCCAACGGCGCGGCTGCACTCAATATTGCGGAGGTTGGAAGTTTCACACCCGGCAGCAGCCCCGGAGTAATTTTACTTCGCGGCGTGGATGAACATACCGGCATTTCGGCCGATGCCAGCGTGGAACGTATTTACTGATTCATTCGCAGCAGTGCCTCGGCCACCACCATGTCTGACGGGGTGGTGAGTTTTATATTTTCCCTGTTGCCCTCGGTAAGTGTAATGGTATGTCCTGCGGCTTCGGCCACGCTGGCATCGTCGGTAAAATGCGGTTGATGATTTTGCTGATACGCCTCGCGCAGCAGTTCGGTGCGGAAACATTGCGGGGTTTGAATGAGGCGAAACTGCCCACGATCGGCCGCAATGCTGTAGCCGTCTTCCACACGCCGTATCGAATCAATGAGTTCCACCGCCGGAATGCCTGTGCCGTGTGCCACTGCGGCGCCAAAAGCCAGCGCAATGGTTTCAATGCTTACCAGCGGACGCACCGCATCATGCACAGCCACTAGCGCTGTCGTAACTAACGCCAGCCCATTTTTCACCGAATCGAAACGCGTAATGCCGCCCGCTGTCACCTGCACATCAAATCCTGCTGTGCCATACGTTTGCCTGATTTCATTCCAGCGTTCAAATTCTGTTTCGGGCAGCACAAGTATTACTTCCAGCGAAGCATCAAACAGCGCAAATTTTTCGAGTGTATGAATAAGCACCGGCTTTTCGGCCAGCATAAGAAACTGCTTGGGAATGCTTGCCATCATGCGGCTTCCGCTGCCTCCGGCTACTATGATTACTGATTTTTTCACGCCGATAAAATCGAAAAAAATGTTCACCCGAAAGTACGTGTTTTTGAATGCAAAGCAAAGGGCGGCAATTTCCGAAGAAACTGCCGCCCGGCACCTGACCAGAAAAACAGGTACACTGCATTGCATAAATCAGAACTGCACGCGCCAGCTCAATACGGGAATTATCGGAGTCTGATAAGCCGTTTTAATGGTGTTGCTTTTCGCATCGAAGTAATGCACAAATACATTTTTATTGTTGGTGGCATTCTGCAAATCGAGCGAAACCGTGCTGCTGTATTTTTTAAAGTCGCGGCGCAAACTGATGCGGATATCGGCACGGAAATAGTCGGGCAGTTTGTTTTCGAAAGCCCTGTTTTCGTAAACCACCGTTGAGCCTTGTGCAATGGAAGCCTCAAGATTAATGGGCGTTTCGCGGAACCCGCCTGTCCATACTATTTTACCGTTTATGCCCAGCACACGTTTTTTCTCGTTGCCAAATTCATATTCTTTGCCTATGGTAAACGTGGCCGCGTAGCTACCGTTGAAACGTGTATTGCGCCAAACTCCGTCGAGTGCCTTGTACTTCGAATCATACAACGAAGCCGAGAGCATGTAGTAAAAACGGTTTATGAAAAAACGTTCAATGGTAAGCTCGGCGCCGCGGTTAAGGCCTTTACCTCTGTTGGTAAGTGCTTCGGTTACAAAACCACCCATGTCGTTAAGCTGCGAGAAACTGCTCGTGGGGTCGGCCGATACGGGAATGTTAAACAACCATTGCTGATACACCTCGGCTTTTATGCGCGAGTTTTTGCCAAACGGCCGCTCGTAGCCCAGCACAAGATGATGTGCTTTGGAGAGGCCAAGGTTTTTGTTTGGCTCGTAAGTGGTGGTGGAATTTTCGCTCACTGCCACATCGGCAAAGTACGTGCCCAGCGGAAGCACCTGGCTGTGCAGGCCGTAGCCCAGGCTGAGTGTATTGCGGGGCAAAAATTCCCAGCGCGCACCTGCACGGGGTTCAACCGAAGTTTTCCCGTTGAGTTGTAAGTAAAGCAGATGCGCCCCGGCGTTTACGGTTAAATTCGGCAGCGGACGGTATTGCCACTGCGAATAAGATTGTATGGTGTTTGTGTTGCCCTTGTCGCTCAGTACGGTGCGCAAGGCCGAAATGTCTTCGTCGTAAAAACGCTGGCTGAAATCGAAGCCCAGACGGTTAATTATAAGTCCGCTGCGCAGCGTATGCTTTGCATTGAATTTGTGCGTAACCGTAGTGCTCAGCGTAACTTTCTGCTGATTGAAAAGCTGATCGAAAGTAGTGCGCTGCTGATAATTGTCCAGCACATAACGTTCGTTGTAACCGTTGCCGGTGCCCGAAATTACAAATGCGTTGTGCATGTATGTTTTTTCGCCGAGTATGATGCGGTGTGTAATGCCTGCCGCCCCGGTGTTGGCAATGAAGCGCGAGCCGTAGCGCATCCACTCTTCTTCCCATTGTGTGGAATCGAGTTTCGAGGCGTAGTTCTGGCTGCTTAATCCGCCAAAACCGAACAACGAAAACGTACCGGCCTTGCCTGCGGGAAATACAAAGTTGAAAGATAAATCCTGAAAGTTGGTCACGCCGCCATCGTCGGGAAGCAGGCCGGCATTGCTCAGCAGGCTTAGTGTGGAATAGCGGTAGTTGATAAGGTATGAGCCGCCGTATTTTTTCGAGAACGGGCCTTCTACCGCGGCATCAATGCCCAGCACACCTGCTTGGAAAGTGAATTCGCGTTTTTCGTTATTGCCCGGGCGCAGGCGCAAATCGAATACGCCCGAAAGTGCATTGCCATATTCGGCGGCAAAAGCGCCGGTCATGAAATCGGAGTTGGTGAGCAGTTGTGCGCTGAGAATGGAAATGCCGCCGCCCGCTGTGCCTACATTGCTGAAATGGTTCGGGTTGGGCACTTCCACGCCTTCCATGCGCCAGAGCAAACCGTTGGGCGCATTGCCGCGAATAACAATAATATTGTTCCCGTCGCCCGCCGATTGCACACCGGCAAACGACATGGCCATGCGGGCAGGATCGTTTACGGCTGCGGCAAAACGCTGTGTTTCTTCCACCGAAAATGTACGCGCACTTACCGACGACATTTCGTTGAGCGGCTTTTCCTTGTCGGTGGTGGCTTCAATAACCACCTCGCTGGCGGTAATTACCTTTTCGGTCATCTCGATATTGAGCACCAGTTCCTTGCCCGATGTCACGTCCACATTCAGCATAAGCTCTTCGTAGCCGGTGAGCATTACTTTGAGTGTGTGGCGGCCCACCGGAATCTGTGCCAGCCTGAAACGGCCTTCCACATCGGTGGCCGTGCCTTTGGGCGGAACAAGGTCGATTATCGACACCACAGCGCCCGGAAGCGGTGTGCGTATTTGTTTATCCACCACCGTACCACGCACGGTTTGAACAAGTGTGGCTGTTTGCGCCAGCGAAGTAATGGCAAACAGGCAAAGCAGTAGCACGCTCAGAATAAGACTGAGCAAAAGTTTTTGAAGAGAAGCTGACATATTAGTTTGTGTTGGGAAATTGTATTGGCTTGAAATCCGATCAGAAGAAACGCAAACCTATTTTTCCTCCGGCCCAGGCGCGCACTGTCCAGCGGTTGTCGAAGGTTTGGTTGTAGAAATCGAAAGGCACAAATCCGGCCATCGACTCGCTGCCCGCCATGCCCTGAATGTCATATACAAACACATTCAGCGCAGGGCCTGCAAACACAGAAATGTTTTTGGTGATATGAAAATCCACCAGCGGCTCCAGGCGCACCAGTTCGCTCACACGTTCGTTAAACGAATTGCGACTTACATGATGGCCGGTAAGGTCTATGACCATATCCATGCGCTTTGTAAGCTTTATGGCCGAACCAATGCCGTAGTGATAACTCCAGTAAGTATCGTTGTTGCGCTGTGTGATCCCAAAGCCGATGATGTTGTGAAACAAATGGCTGCCGGTGTGGAAAGACGTATTGAAGAGCATGCTTTCGCTCGAAGAAATTTCCAGTTTGTGATAACCATGACGTACAAAGCTGAATACGCCGATGCTAGCGCCCTGCACACTGTCGGCGAAATTGAATACACCCAGCTGGAGTCCTTTTACCTTGCGCGCATAATTTACGGCGCCAGAAATTTGTACACCATATACATCGCCATTGGCAATATTGAGTGCGCCGGCAATTTGTGCTCCTCGTATGTGTTGCGCATAATTAAGTGCGCCTGCCACCTGAAAAACTTCCGACTCTTTACCCGCAAAATTAAACGCCCCCGAAAACTGTCCGCCCCGTGCTTTGCCCGCTACAATATTACCAGTACCCGCCAACTGAATGCCGTTAAGCTGTCCCGCATAATTAAAACTGCCCGCAGCCTGCACCGCAGTGGCGGTGTGGTTTGTCATATTCATAACACCCGCTACCTGCACACCGCTTGCCGCCTGAGCCATATTGCCCACACCGCTAAACTGTGCACCGCTTATGGAATCGGTGGTAATGTTTACCACACCGCTAAGTTGCATTCCGGTAATGGGGCCATTACTCATATTAAACAACAGTGCAGTTTGTGTATTGATGTGCGAGGTGTCCGACACATTGCCAATAAGTGCTAACTGATTGGCGCCGTTGTTTACACCCACTATGGTAACCGCTGCCGATTTTTGTGCCGGTGCGGGTTTGGGTTTCAATGAATCCTGCTGTGCGAAAGCGGCAGTACTGAATAATAAACCAAAAAGGAGATGCTGGCGTTTCATGTGATTGATGTTGTTCTGAATTATGACCCGTCAAAAGAATATTACCCCTACGCGGCACAAAAAAAATCCGCACAATTTGTGCGGATCAGAATAATGAGAGAAAAATTTTTCGGAAAATTTGAAACGAGACTTATTGATTTGTCAAATAAGTTCTAATCATTTCCACTACAAAAAACGTATGGAAACCGAGGCTCCTATCCACAACCGGCGGGTATTGGCTGAGCCAACTTTTTCATATAACACGTTTCCGATATAGGGTGTAAACCAATTCTCCTGATTGTTGTTGGTGTAATAATTCAGCACCGGCCCTGCGGCAATGGCAAAGGTGGAAACAGGTGCCCATTCAAATTTTGGGGTAAGTTGCATCAGGCTGCTTCTGGAAAGAGTCCATGAAGAACGGTTTATCTGACTTACGGTATAATCAACCGTAAGGCGCAGGGTTTGTTTCTGGTTGAGATTGAAACGTGTACCCGCACCATACCCCACACTCCAGTAAGGATGATTGGTTTGCACACCACGACCCACCGATACAATATTGTAAAAACGGGGAATACCGGTGCGGAAAGAAGCAGTAAGGAAACCTTTTTCGTTGCCCGAAATTTCAATCTGGTGTACTCCGTTTTTCACAAAACTCAACACGCCGAATACAGCGCCCGACTGATACTCTTTGCAAATGTTGAATGTGCCCACCTGAAAGCCGTTCAGTTTTCCGGTTCGATTGAGTAAAGCCGAAAATTGCACGCCTTCAATATCGTATTTCATCCAGTTTACGGCTCCGGCTATTTGTACACCTTTGCCCGAAGTGCCGTAATTGTAAGCTCCGGCAAGTTGCACTGTATTCATTGTATCAATTACAAAATTTGCACCACCTGCCGCCTGCAGCCCGTCTATTTTCTTTGCATAATTAAGCCACCCCGAAACCTGTGCGCCGGTAAGATGTCCCTGGATGGCATTTACGGCACCCGATACCTGTATGCAATTTGCATTGCCAATAATTCCGTTTACACTTCCTGCACCCTGTATGCCGTATATGTATTTCTGGCTCACATTTACCGCGCCCGAAAGTTGTATGCCGTACATACTGTCGAGTGCAAAATTGCCGCAACCGGCAAGCTGTACACCTTTTACTTTTTCGGTTACTAAGTTAAATGCACCGGCGGCCTGCACACCTTCCACATTGCCCATAACCACATTGGCGGCACCTGCTATCTGCACATACTTTACATCGCCGCGATCGATGTTTAATGCGCCGCCTATTTCAAACACATCTGTTCCTCCGGTGTATCCGGCAATGAGGTTGAAGGAATATTTGTTGCGCGTTTTGCCGGTAAGCAGTCCGCGTGTGGAAATTCCCGGAACGAGCGATACCTGCGAATTGCCTTTAAACACATCGTCTTTCAGGTTGCTGAACTGTATGCGTTGTGCGCGGTTAAGCAGGCCGTTGGCCCATTCGAAACGTATTCGTTTAAACTCTGCGGAGGTGGAGTCGGGTGCTTCACCGGTAATGGCGTAGAGCGAGTCGGTGGCTCGTCCGGGTGAGATTACAATGGGTTCGGGAGGCGGAATGGGGCGCAACGCAATATCGGCCGTGAGGTTTGAGTTTGGAGTGATGCTTATGGTTGTATCAAAATAGCCGATGCGTTTAATGCGGATATTTACCGGCTGTTTACCAGCGGGCATGGTAAGCGAATAAAATCCATATACATCAGAAATCACGGCTTCAATCCGTGCCGTGTCCACTATCGTTACATCGCGCAGTATGTAACCTGTTTTCTGATCGGTGATGTAGCCGCTGAGTTTGTATTCTGTTTTTTTAGGGGGAGCCGCAACTGCAGAAACGGCAAGCGGTTCGGGGGCGGCGGTGAGAATGATATGGTTGCCGCGCACTTTGTAATTTACCCGGTTTTCGAAAAGCAAATCCAATGCACGGCGAACAGTTACATTGGTTACATGCAGGCTGGCGATTTTATTTTTATCGAAAGCCTTGCTGCCGTAAGAGAAATCGAATGCGGCCTTTTCTGCGATATAAAGGAAAATATCTTCTGTTTTCTTGTTGTCAATGTTCACAGATATTTTCCGCTCCAACGGACTTACGTTGAGCTGTGCGTGCGCGTTTACAAAACACAGCAGGCCGATCAGCAGAAAATACAGATTACGCATCAGAGCCTGTTTAAAATTCGTTTTTGAAGTTTGTTATGAGCAGATTTTTTCTCAGACAAGGCGCATTTTGCAGGCGATCCTTGGAGAGGATCGACAAAAAATGCAACGCAGGATGAGGAAAAATATGCGTCGATATAAATGGTATTGCCTTGCCGTGTTGTACTTACATTCATCGTTTCTCTGAGAACAAACAACACTTCTTCGAGCGGTGCCAACTGGTGGCGCGATGTATAAAGGCAATTTTCGAGAACCGGATTTCTGATAATGAAATTAACCTGATACGCATCGCCAATTTCATCGAGCACTTTGGAAAGTGGTTTGTTGCGGAAATTCAGGATGCGTGTGCGGAAGGCAAAGGCATTGGGGTCTTCCATAATTACCTTACGCAGCTTTTTCGTGCGCAGGTTGTAAATTCCTTCTTCGCCTGCAATGAGTTCGATGGAGTCGTTTGCGGCGGCGCAGCGTACTTTGCCGCTTTCCACGCTCACCAGCACTTCTTCGCGGCCCGGGTAGGCTTTTACGTTGAAAGAGGTACCCAGCACACGCACATCTACCGGCCCTGCGTGAATGATAAACGGCTTGCTTTCGTTGCGCTGAATTTTAAAGAAGGCTTCACCGCTCAGTGTAACTTCGCGCACATTGCCCTTAAACTGCTCGGGATAATCGAGGCGTGTGCCGCTGTTGAGGTGTACGGCAGAACCGTCGCTGAGACGGCTTTCCACGGGCTTGTCGGTGGCGGCCAGCGAGCGCTGCAAAGGCTGTTCGGTTTTGGTGGCCAGTATGTAAAGTGTGGCGGCAATGCCCACCAGCAGTGCCACAGAAGCAGCTATGCGCACAGGACCAAGGCGTTCCCAGATGCTTTTTACTACCGGTGTTTCGCTGCTGCGTTCGCCGCTTTCCGATTGCTCGGGCTGTATGTGCATACGGGCCTGCAACCGTTTCCATGCCGCATCTTCGTCGAAAGCCTGGGTCGTTACTGCTTCGGGCGCATGGTTCCAGATTTCGCCAAGCTGTTCGAGGTACTTTTTGTTGTCGGCACTTTCGGCACTCCACGCAGTAAGCAGGGCCATGTCGTCGGCGCTGCACTCCCCACTCATGTATCGTGCGAAGAGCGCATCGCTGTCGGCCTCACTGAGACCGCTGATGATGTATGTATTTTCTTCGCGCATGATTATTGATTTCTGAAGAGGTGAGTGAACAATGCGGCAACAATGAGTGGCAGATAATGGGTAAGCTGTTCGCGCATAATGCGCAGTGCTTTGCCCATCTGGTTCTCTACTGTTTTTACGGAGATGTTCATCACCTCGGCAATTTCTTTGTATTTCAGTTCTTCAAACCGGCTCAGTTCAAACACCCGCCTGCATTGTGCCGGGAGTTTTTCGAGTGCGTCGGCAATGGCTTTTTCGAGTTCTTTGGTTCGCAGTCCGGGCAAAGCCTCCTCGCGGGTATGTGCCACCTGGAGGTGAACGCCGCTGTCGAGGCTCACGTTTCTCTTTTGCTTTTCGGCGTGGTTGAGCCCGGTGTTGTGCACGGCGCGGTAGAGGTATGATTTCATGGAAACCACATCGGGCAGCTGGGTGCGTTTTTCCCATATTTTCAGGAACACCTGCTGCACCAGTTCCTCGGCCTCATCGGCATCGTTTCCGGTAAAGCGCAGGGCGTAGTTGCACAGCGGGTTGTACCACTGTTTAAACAAGTCGCCAAACACCTGCTCATTGCCTTCGCGGATGGCCGCACTAAGCGTCATGTCATTCGTTTCGGTCAGGAGCATGGCAGTCCGGGTAGCAGAATGTAATACAGTGATATGTGTTGCTGCGGTTGCCATTTTCCTCCATTGATACAGAAAAGACAAATCTGCAGGCTTCTCCCCCTACGAGGGGGCCGATTTTATTCATGTAAAGTAGCAAAAATCTATTAATCAGCACGTTATTTTAAGCTGTCGGGCTTCTTTTCGCCTCCGTTCTGAGCCGTTTTAGTTTCGCGGAAGGAGGCAAGAATGCGTTCCATTTCGGCCTTGTTGGTTTCGTAGCGGCTGTCTAATGTCCAGATAAGCACCTGGTAGAAGCTGGTTTCCGATTCAATGGCCGTAAGCTGGTAGGTCATGCCCTGGCCTTTGAATTTGGCCTTTACTTCGGTCTGCAAAGCCTTAAAATTGCCCAGCGCACGGGTGGTGGTGCGATAAAGTCCGGTGCTGTCGAGTTTGCGCAGGGCAATTTTCATGTAAGTATCGAGGTCGTAATCCAGTCCGAAAGAGGCAATTTTCTCCTTCGACTCATCAATCACCATCACATAAAGCTCGCCCGAAGGATCGGCATATTGCAGCGAAGCATTGTCGTTAAACGAAGCCGGATTCATGGTCGAAGGCAAATCGAGCGCATAATGGCTCCCGTTCATCGAATCAATAGCCGCCGACATACGCGGCACCGGCCGCTGCATCAGCCAGTACGAAACTGCCGCAGCCACAAGTATCACCGCCACTACGGCCCAGATTGTTTTTCGGTTTTTCATAGAGTCACGCCTCGAAATTACGAAAAAAGCCGGATGCGATGATTTGGGTGTTTTGTAAGTGTGGTTATTAATTGAATTAATGCCTCATTTGACTGGCTCTCGGGGTGCTTTGGCAAAGAGAGGAATTGATTGTGGCCGTTAGCACAACAGTTTAGATTTTGAACTAAACCAAAGGGGCCTTCGACAGGCTCAGGCACCCTTTGGGGTATTGTGTTAAAGCTCAAGGGACCCTGAGCTTGTCGAAGGGGCCCTTGAGGCATAATGGATATCATTAGTGAATTTACAAAGTCGCTTCTCGACTCCGCTCGAAGTGACTTTTGTAAAGTCGTGTAGTGACTTCGAGCTGAGCCGTGTAGTGACATCGAGCGGAGCCCTGTAGTCACTTCGAGCGGAGCCGTACAGTGACATCGAGCAGGAGCCCTGTAGTCACTTCGAGCGGAGCCGAGAAGAGACTACAAAGTCCCCCGCAACATCTGCTCCCGCTCAATCGACTCAAACAACGCCTTAAAATTACCCGCGCCAAACCCCTTCGCTCCCATACGCTGTATAATCTCATAAAACAGCGTAGGACGATCTTCCACGGGCTTGGTAAAAATCTGCAGCAGGTAGCCGTCTTCATCGCAGTCGATGAGGATGCCGAGTTTTTGCAATACTTCGAGATCTTCTTTAATGGCACCCACGCGCTGCGGGATTTCGTCGTAGTAGGCTTGCGGGGGAGCCGAGAGGAACTCGACCCCGCGCGAACGGAGGGCAGTTACAGTGCGGATGATATCGTCGGTGGCCACGGCTATGTGCTGTACGCCGGAACCTTCGTAGAAATCGAGGTATTCTTCAATCTGCGAACGTTTCTTGCCTTCGGCGGGCTCGTTGATGGGGAATTTGATGCGGCCGTTTCCGTTCGACATTACCTTCGACATAAGCGCCGAGTATTCGGTGTGAATTTGCTTGTCGTCGAACGTGAGGAAGTTTACAAAGCCCATCACGTCTTCGTACCATTTCACCCAGGTATTCATTTCGCCCCAGCCTACATTGCCAACCATGTGGTCGATAAATTTCAGACCCACGGGTGCGGGATTGTAGTCCGATTCCCATTTCTTGAAACCGGGCAGGAATATTCCTTTGTAGTTTTTGCGTTCTACAAACATGTGTACGGTTTCGCCGTAGGTGTATATGCCTGCGCGTACGGTTTCGCCGTTTTCGTCTTTCTCCACGGTGGGTTCCATGAAGGGTTTTGCGCCGCGTTTCACGGTTTCTTCAAACGATTTGCGGGCATCATCCACCCAGAGCGCAATTACTTTTACCCCGTCGCCGTGCTTTTTAATATGTTCGGCTATGGGCGAATTGCTGTTGAGCGGGGTGGTGAGTACAAGGCGGATTTTATCCTGCGCCAGCACGTATGAGGCGCGGTCGCGCACACCTGTTTCCAGACCGGCATAAGCGAGCGACTGGAAGCCGAAGGCTGTTTTGTAATAGTGGGCAGCCTGTTTGGCATTGCCCACATAAAATTCTACATAATCGGTACCCAGGAGCGGGAGAAAGTCTTGTGCGCCCTCGAAGATTTTTTCGAGACCGTATTCTACGTTTTTGAGTTCGGTTGACATGATGCTTTTCTTTTTATGGTGTAATGAAGTGTATGGGCTGTGGGTTTGGAAACACAGCCGTTATGACCACATGGCCATCATGTGCGGACGAATAATGCAGCGCAGCGACATATCCTTACAAAGATAAGGAATAGCGGCTTTTATTCGGTCCATGATTTATAGTAAACGCCGTCGTCAATGGCCATAGCCGCTTCGGTTACCTGCAGGGGGCGGAAAGTATCGACCATAACGGCCAGTTCGGCGGTTTCTTTCTGTCCAATGCTGCGTTCCATGGCTCCGGGTGCGGGGCCATGCGGAATGCCTTTGGGATGCAGGGTAATGTGGCCCTGCTCAATATTGTTGCGGCTCATGAAATCGCCGTCCACGTAGTACAGCACTTCATCGCTGTCGATATTGCTGTGGTTGTAGGGCGCGGGAATGGCCTGTGGGTGGTAATCGTAAAGACGCGGGCAAAACGAGCACACCACGAAAGCGGCTGTTTCGAAGGTTTGATGCACCGGCGGCGGCTGATGCACACGGCCCGTGAGCGGCTCGAAATTGTGTATGGAAAAGCCCCAGGGGAAATTGTAGCCGTCCCAGCCCACCACGTCAAACGGGTGTGTGGCATATACAATTTCATGCAACAGACCTTCTTTTTTGATTTTCACCACAAAGTCGCCTTTTTCGTCGTGGGTCTCCAGTTCGGTGGGCAGTTTGTAATCGCGTTCACAGAAGGGCGAATGCTCCAGCAACTGGCCCGACGAACTTTTATAGCGGCGCGGAGTGAAGAACGGGTGCGGGCTTTCCACATACAGCAGGCGGTTGTCTTGGGTGTCGAAGTCAATCTGGTAAATCATGCCGCGCGGAATAATGAGGTAATCGCCGTATTCAAACTGAATATTACCCATGAATGTGCGCAGCGTGCCCGTGCCGCGGTGTACAAACAGCATTTCGTCGGCATCGGCATTTTTGTAGAAATAGTTGCGCAGCGATTTGCGCGGGGCGGCAAGGCCGAGGATGCAGTCGCTGTTTACCAGAAGATCGGTGCGGCTGTCGAGGAAATCGTCTTTGGGCGCTACCTGAAAGCCTTTCAGCAGCAAGGGTTTAATGTTTTTAGCCACGGCAATTTTCGGGCTCACGTCTTTCGAACTCAGAATTTCCTTGATCTGAGTGGGTCGGTGTGTATGGTAGAGCAGGGAAGAGTGGTTGTTAAAACCCTCCGTGCCGAAAAGCTGTTCGTAATAATGACGGCCATTGGGCTGCTGAAAAACGGTATGACGTTTTTGCGGAAACGAGCCGAGACGGTGATAAATAGGCATAGTGCTTGAGTTAAGAGTGTCAAAACTAACCCTTGACCACGGGGCGAACAATGACAGATGTCATTCCCGAACACCAATTGCCGTTAGTTCTTAAAACCCAGCAAAAACGTGTAAATAATCACATCCTGTACAAAATGCAGTGCCCAGGCAATGCCCAGTCCGTTGGTTTCGGTGGTTGCTTTTGAGGATACGTAGCCCAGAATTCCAGCCATACACATACCCAACGGTCCGCCCGGATTGCCACCCCAATGCGCCGCCCCAAAAAGGAAAGCTGATACCAGCCATACCGTAGAAGGAGTGAACAAATTGCCCAATGCACCTATTACCCCAAACCGGTAAATGAGCTCTTCACTCAGCGAATTGGAAAGCGAAAAAAGCACTATCCAAACCAGCATTTCCGCATGAAATCCACCGGCGTTTTGCCCTTTAGTGAAGTACATAAAAGCGATTGTAGCCGCACTAATCACCCCAAGCAGGCTTAGAAATTCATTTTTCCAGCTTTTTTCACCCCCGATACCTACTAAACTTAATTTCTCTGCTTTTACATTGATATTGCCCGCACGAAGGTATTTCACAGAGGCTGGATTAAGTTTAAGAGTACACCACACAACCGCCAACGCTAAGAGCAGGCCGGTTGTCTGATAAATCAGGATACGGTTTATTTCGGGGTTTTGATGCAGGTGCAATTCTGCGCGTCCGCTCAGGTACATCAGAAAATAAAGCAGCGCGGTTACTCCGGCGCCGGCCAGCAACGTAATAATTAGTCTCCACATGCTGCAAAGATGCAGCGCATTGTTTTTTTATGTTCTTGATGTTTGGTAAGTAATTGAATTTGCAGTGGCTGCCATTTTCTGCGGTTTTGTTTTAGATTTTAATGTGTAAAGAGGAGTATGATTTTTTTCGGGCACGGAAGATTGAAGCTGATTTAGCATTATCTGTGCTTAATTTCTTATTGATATGCCGGGTTTTCTGTCTGACGCATTGTAAAACACATTCGCAATATTTTAGCCCCCTGATGAATGTTTTTCTTCCACAATCTTCACCTCACACGGATAAGGTGAAGAAATAATTACGGTAAAAAATTGCCCACTCACGCCCACGGGAAGATCGAATGAAACTTGTCCGCTTGTAATAGTCCCGATTACAGTGGGGTAAGCCTGTAATTGACCGTCAATAATTATGGCTATCGATTTTCCTACATTCCGTTCCGTCATTTCCTCCCAGAGTGAAGTGTAGGCCGGGTTTAGCTGAAACTCTATTCTTTCTGAGCGTCCTCCGGAATTTTCTGCTTCCGCGCCTGTAATTTGTGGGTGTATGGATGCTTTCCATACCGTACTTATTGCTACCACGTCAACCAAACCTGCATCAGTGAGTGATGGGCTGAACATGGTCCTTACCGGCGGCATAAAGCCAAATTGTTTCAGCGAGTCGTTCAGCATTTTGCCTAAAAGTGCAGTGTCCTTTTTGTTTGCAAAACCCAGCAGCGGATATGGCCCTGTGCCATACACATCCTGCGGCTGGTAGGGTTGCATGATTGAAAACAGGCGTTGCAAAAAAGTCTTCAGCGTATCATTCGTATCATAATCCGACATGAAATTGGCTATAAAACTCACGCCCGGATACGTTTCACTTAACGTAAGCTGACCGGGTTTTTGCAGGTATTCGCGCAGGAGTTGCCGGTTTATGCGTTCGGTTTCGTGGGCCGGGAGTTCGAGGATGATGTGGTTTTTGTCGGAAATGCGCGAGTTGATAATCTTGCAGTTGAGTTTGTTTAAACGCGCAAGCAGGGCATTGTATGCGGCCTGGGTTTGTTCGGCAGTGCCGGTGGTTTCGAGTGTGTAGGCGGAGGTGCCTTGGGAGGCTGGAGCGCTACAGCTAAGGACAAGTAAGAAGAGGAAGAAGAATAGGTTTTTCATGTGTTGGGATTAATTGTTTTGAATAGTTTAGTTCTGGCAATCATATTTACCTGTTGAAATATCTCAAGCCGGAAATCTGTCATTGAGATTCACTTATTCCTTTTGCTGAGATATATTGGGTTAATTCTTCGGGTGTTAAAACAGTATCATATTCACTTTTTACTTTGCCGAGTTTACAATCTTCTGTAATTAATTTCAAAAAACTGCTAAAATCTGAGTTTTCATTTGCCAATCGGTTTACAGTATCCCAATCAATTTCCTGATTTATTTTTGAAGGGAATAGAATTTCGCTTTCAAAAATATTTTCTGCATTCAATTTTATAATGCCAATTCCAAAAGCATTGTTAAGTCGTCTTAATTCATCTTTAAAGGTAGGATCGTCATCAATATTTAAGGTGGCCAGATAACCTTCATTTGCCCAGCTTGAATTGGAAACAGCCTGAAAATAAGATTGCCGCAGGTTGGCAAAATCCAGCGAAATCTTTAGCTCGAATGAAAATAATTTTATTGAAGTAATTGAAAGATGATTCTGTATTTCAAGGGTTTCAGAAGTATAATCCCTGAACGGAAAATATACTCCGACAATGTCAGGATGTAACCACTCATTTTTTCCTTTAGTGGCTTTGGCTGTTTTTTCGTGAAAAACAGTTTTTAAATTTGCTTTAAAATGGCTTTCGCCATAGCAATATGCCACAAGTAATGGATGAAGATCTCTTTCGTTGAACTTCTTCTTTTCCGTTTTTTCTTTTTTGGCAAGTTCAGAATCTTTCTGTCTCTTAATTTTTTCTAAATCAACCTGGTCGGCCAGCTTTCTCAGAAAGAACTGAGCCGGGCGCGAGCTTGTTTGAATAACCAATGATTTCTCGCCCTTGTTGTTTATATCGGTGTAACAATAAGCTGCAATGGTTGCCCAGGGTGTTTTGCCCGAAGTAGAAAAGTCGCCAAGCAGTTTTAGTTCATTCGCTTTGTCCCAGATTTCTTTTGCAGAAAGCGGAGTGCCAACTCTCACTATTGTCTTTTCAATTACATCCCAAAAAGTTGTTTTTGCCATTTGTATGTTGTTCTGATGCAGGGGTGATGATAAATAACAATAATTTTTGCTTGCTGAAGTTTAAATCAGGATGCACGAAATTAATGATGATGAACATGCTAAATATAAATATAAAACATCACCCATTGATGGCATAAGATTCCGCACACAGGCAGAAAAATAATCTGGACTAATACCCCTCGGAGGTCTCCGAAGACCTCCGAGGGGTCTGCGAGTTTTTTATTTTTCTGCCTGTGTGCTGCGTAAATGCCTCGAGCCAACAGTTTACAAAATGTCTGAGAAAAAACCGGTTCATCACAAACCTCAAAAACGAATTTTAAACGGGCACTTAAAAGTCCAATAAACAATCGAAAAAAAAACTACTCCCCCCGCTTCAACCCAATAGCCGGCCGCAACCGGCTATGATACAACGAAGCCGCCCCCACCGTCTTCCCCTCTGCACGCAACCGCGCCCGTTCCTCATCCGGCAACTTAATCCAGTCCCGGCATTCGTCGCTGCAGCAGTGCTCCATTTTTTGTGCGCAGGCATCGCACTGTATAAACAGCACGTGACAATCGGTATTGGCGCAGTTTACGTGTGTGTCGCATACGGCGTCGCATTGGTGGCACCGGGCAATTACATCGTGCGTAATACGTTCGCCGAGACGTTCGTCGAACACGAAATTTTTGCCAATGAATTTCGACGGCAGCTGCTGTGTTTTTACCTGCCGCGCATACTCGATAATGCCGCCGTGAAGCTGGTTCACATCTTTGTACCCGTGATGCCGCAGCCACGCGCTGGCTTTCTCGCAGCGTATGCCGCCCGTGCAGTACATGAGCACCTTGCGTTCTTTGTCCTCGCCCAGCAGGTCGAGTACTTCGTTAAGTTCTTCCTTAAACGTATCGGCTTTGGGCAGTATGGCGTTTTCGAAATGGCCTACTTCGCTTTCGTAGTGGTTGCGCATGTCAACCACCACCACGCCGGGCGTTTCCAAGGCGGTGTTAAATTCCTGCGCGCTCAGGTGAGTGCCGACGTTGGTTACATCAAATGCATCGTCGGGCAGGCCGTCGGCCACAATTTTGGTCTTTACCTTTATCTGCAGGCGGAAGAACGATTTTCCGTCGTCTTCCACGGCAATTTTAAACGGCACGTCTTTAAACTCGGCGTGGCTGTCGATCACCTGGCGGAATTGCTCAAAATGGTGTTCGGGCACACTGAGTTGCGCGTTTATGCCTTCGCGGGCAATATATATGCGGCCGAATACGCCCAATGCCTCCCACTCGCGCCAGAGGGTGTGGCGCATTTTCTCGGGGCGGTCGATAATTACATAGCGGTAAAACGAAAGCGTAACACGGCGAAACGTTTCTGCGGCCAGACGTTCGCGCATTTCCTGCCGGTTTACACGGTTATAAAGCGAAGGCATAATTTTAATTTCCTGAAAAACCCGGCAAAGGTAGCCAATAGGGCCGGGCGTGCCCACTGATTTTTGTCAGATTTCGTTTTGGGATTTGCCATATCGCACCTATTGTTACCTTTATGCGCTACATTTTCCCGCTATGGAAACGGATACTATTCTTGTAATTGGCTCCTCGGGACAGATCGGCACCGAGCTGGTGGCCGAACTGCGCACCCGATACGGCCGCGACCGTGTAATTGCCTCCGACATTAAACCCGCCACCCCCGAGCAACTCAGCGAAGGCCCCTACGAAGTAATAGACGCACTCAACCGCGACCAGATCTTCGAAGTGGTAAAAAAATACGGCGTCAACCAGGTTTACCTCCTGGCCGCCCTGCTCTCGGCCACGGCCGAGAAGAACCCCATGTTTGCCTGGAAGCTGAACATGGAAAGCCTCTTCCACATCCTCGAAATGGCCCGCGAAGGCCATATCCGCAAAATATACTGGCCCAGCTCCATCGCCGTTTTCGGTCTCACCACCCCGCGCGACAATACCCCACAGTTTACCGTAATCGAGCCCGGTACTGTATATGGTATAAGCAAACAGGCCGGCGAACGCTGGTGCGAATGGTATCATAATAAATACGGTGTGGATGTGCGCAGCATCCGTTACCCCGGACTTATCGGCTGGAAATCGGCCCCCGGCGGCGGTACCACCGATTATGCCGTGCACATTTACCACGAAGCACTGGCCAATAACAGTTACAACTGCTTTTTGGCAGAAAACACCACCCTGCCCATGATGTATATGCCCGACGCCATACGGGCCACCATCGAAATTATGACCGCCCCGGCCGAACAAATCAGGTACCGTGGTGGTTATAATATTGCCGGAATGAGTTTTTCGCCCAAAGAAATTGCGATGGCCATTAAAAAGCACCAGCCCGACTTTACCATTACCTACCAGCCTGATTTCCGCCAGGCCATTGCCGACTCGTGGCCCAGAAGCATCGACGACGCTGTGGCCCGCGAGCATTGGGGCTGGAAACCGCAATTCGATCTCGACCGGATGACCGAAGAGATGTTGGTAAACCTGAAAAAAGTTAACAATCTGGTGTAACCCGGCCCGCAGCATTGCCGTAAAAATTGCTGTAAACGAACCGGAATACCTGTTTTTCGTCGAAGAAAAACGCCAATTTATCTAAATCTAAAACGCAATCTCGGAACTATTGTATAGTTTGGAGATCGCTACGATGAAAACCGCTACAGTTACATACAGGATGAAAAAAATTACCCTGATACTGTTATTCATAATCTGTAAGCTCGGCATTGCCCAGTCTTACGAGATGTATGGCGGCGACACCATCAACATGATTGATGCGGGTGGCAAGCGGCAGGGGCGTTGGATCATCTTCGGCCGGATGAAGAAAGATCCGAAATACGCTCCCGATGCCAAAGTAGAAGAGGGCAAGTACCTCAACAGCATGAAAACCGGCATCTGGATTGAGTATTTCCCCACCGGAGTTAAAAAGAGCGAACTTACTTTCCAGAATAACCGCGCCAACGGCCCTGCCGTAATGTATCACGAAAACGGCAAAAAAGCCGAAGAAGGAAACTGGCAGGGCTCACGCTGGGTAGGTCCCTACAAACTTTACTACGAAGACGGCACCATTCGCCAGGAATTCAGCTACAACCCGCTCGGACAGCGCGATGGCGTACAGAAATACTATCATCCCAATGGAAAACTCATGATTGAGGTAACCATGAAAGCCGGTAAGGAAGAGGGGATGATGAAAGAATACTACGAAAACGGCGAACTCAAAGCCGAGAAATTCTTCAACGGCGGAAATATAGATCCTGCAAAATCACGCACCTACGAACCCAAAAAGCCCGTAGCCGAATCGCAGGCCCCCGAAGAAAAAGAACTCAAGGCCCCCGCCCCCGTGGCCAAAGCCAACGAAATGCCCAACAAAGGTCAGTTTACCGGCGAAGGTTACTGGATTCTTTACACCAACGGTCAGATTACCATGAAAGGTACCTTCCACCTGAAAAAACTGATCGACGGCGAGCAGCGCATCTACGACCAGAACGGTATGCTCATCCGCATCAAACTCTTTAAAGAAGGCCGCTACGTGGGCGATGGCCCGCTGCCGGTAGAAGGATCGGGAGGGAAGTAAGATATTTCATTACCCATAATACCCAAAAACCGCTGTACCTTCCCGTGCAGCGGTTTTGCTTTTATGCGCTGTACCAGCCTTGTTTTCTGCTAAATTTGTGGTTCACTCGCCTGGTGATAAATATTTAGTTGTGTATGACAAACCAAACGCCCGTTCAGGAGCTTTTTATTTACAATACGCTTTCCCGTACCAAGGAAAAATTCGAACCGCTTGCCGCTCCCTTTGTGGGAATGTATGTGTGCGGCCCTACCGTTTACAGCGATGTACATTTGGGCAACTGCCGCACGTTCATTTCGTTTGATATGATTTTCCGCTACCTCTTACACCTGGGGTACAAAGTGCGCTACGTGCGCAACATAACCGATGTGGGCCACCTTACCGACGAAGATGCCGGCGAAGGCGAAGACCGCATTGGCCGCCGCGCAAAGCTCGAGCAGATTGAGCCCATGGAAATTGTGCAGCGTTACACACACGGCTTTCACGAAGTGATGGCCCTGTTCAACGCATTGCCACCAAGCATTGAGCCCAGCGCCACAGGCCATATCATCGAACAGATTGAAATGACCAAAGCCATTATCGACAATGGACTGGGCTACGAAGCAAACGGATCGGTGTATTTCGATGTGGAGAAATTCACCACACAATACAACTATGGCGCACTCTCGGGCCGCACGCTCGATGAGCAGATAAACAACACCCGCGACCTCGACGGCCAAAATGAAAAACGCGGCCGCCTCGATTTTGCACTTTGGAAACAGGCCAAACCCGAACACCTCATGCGCTGGCCTTCGCCCTGGGGCGACGGTTTCCCCGGCTGGCACATCGAATGCTCGGCCATGAGCCGCAAATACCTCGGCGAATCATTCGACATACACGGTGGCGGCATGGATCTCATTCCCACACACCACACCAACGAAATTGCCCAAAGCGTGGGCTGCTGCGGCAAAACACCCGTGCGCTACTGGATGCATACCAACATGCTTACGGTAAACGGCAAAAAAATGTCGAAGTCGCTCAACAACTCCATCCTGCCGGTAGAACTGCTCACCGGCATGTCAGTGGCGGCCGATTCGCCCGTGGCCACACCCTCGCTGGCCAAACTCAGCGGCCCGCACAATGTGCTTACACGCGGCTACTCGCCCATGACGGCGCGCTTTTTTATGATGCAGACACACTATTCGAGCACGCTCGACTTCTCCAACGAAGCACTCGATGCGGCCGAAAAAGGCTTTATGCGTTTAATGGCCGGCGCACGCCAGCTTACCAAACTAAAGCCCGCCGCACAGTCGAGCGTAAACATCGCCGAACTGCGCACCGCCTGCTACGCCGCCATGAACGACGACTTCAACACGCCAATTCTGCTGGCGCATTTGTTTGATGCCGTGCGCATGATAAACAATATTGCCGACGGACGCGAAACCATTACCGAAAGCGACCTTGCACAACTTACCAAGTTGTACAACGAGTTTATATTCGACATAATGGGCCTCAAAGACGACATCGGCGAAAGCGCCACCGGCAGCACTACCGAAGGCCTTATGCAACTCATCATAAAAATGCGTGCCGAGGCCAGAATCAAAAAAGACTTTGCCACTTCCGATCTCGTGCGCGATGAGTTGGCCAAACTGAACATCGTGCTCAAAGACGGAAAAGAAGGCACAGGCTGGGACATTAAAGCATAAGAATAATGAACACGTTTTTGAAATACTCCGCCACGGCATTGCTGCCGCTGGCATTACTCACCGCCTCCTGCGGCAATAACAAAACAAACGGCGGCACCGACACTACGACCACCAAACCGGCCGCGCCCCGCGTGGCTGCGCCTGCGTTTGCCTACGACTCGGCCTACGCACACATAAAAACTCAGGTGGAATTCGGCCCGCGTGTACCCGGCAGCGTGGCACACGGCAAATGTGCCGAGTGGATGACCGAGAAACTGAAAAGTTACGGACTAACCGTAACCGTGCAGGAAGCACCCATTTCGCTGCCCAACGGTCAGCCCGTGCGCATGAAAAACATTTTTGCCGCCTTCAAACCCGAACGTGCCGACCGCATTCTCCTGCTCGCACACTGGGACAGCCGCGCCATGGCCGACCGCGACACCGCCCGCAAAACCGAACCCATTGACGGTGCCAACGACGGCGCCAGCGGCGTAGGTGTACTCATAGAAATTGCCCGAGTGCTGCAGCTTAAAGACCCGAACATTGGTGTGGATATTCTGCTGGTGGATGCCGAAGATCAGGGCAACAACGGCTCGGAAGATAGCTGGTGCCTTGGTGCGCAATACTGGGCCGCCAACAAACCGGCCAATTACAATCCCCGTTTCGGCATTCTGCTCGATATGGTGGGCGGGCAAAATCCGGTGTTTCCGCGCGAAGGAAATTCGTACATCCTTGCCTCACACGTTCAGGATAAAGTGTGGAGCGCCGCCGCTGCGCTGGGTTTTGGAAATATATTTATCAATGAACAAACCGGCCCCACCACCGACGATCATGTGCCGCTCAACAAAATTGCCGGCATTCCCACCATCGACATCGTACATTACGATACCGATCAGAACGATTATTTCCCGCACCACCACCGCCACACCGATAACCTGTCTGTTATCGACAAGAGTACACTTAAAATGGTAGGCACAGTGGTGCTGGATGTGGTTTATAATGAAAATCCTGTGGCTCCGGTAAAATAACCGGGTTGCAAAAGAATAGAATTATTGATATGGAATATAATTTCCGGGAAATAGAAAAAAACATCCGAAAATACTGGAGCAAAAATAAAGTATATGCTTCGGGAATTGGCGGCGATAAACCGAAATTTTATGCACTCAGCATGTTTCCGTATCCTTCGGGAGCCGGTTTGCATGTGGGGCATCCGCTGGGTTACATTGCCAACGATATTGTGGCACGTTACAAACGAAACAACGGCTACAATGTGCTGCATCCCATGGGATATGATGCTTTCGGCCTTCCGGCCGAGCAGTATGCCATTCAAACCGGACAGCATCCGGCTGTGACTACCGAGAAAAACATTGCCCGCTACCGCGAGCAGCTCGACCGTATCGGATTTTCGTTCGACTGGGAGCGTGAAGTGCGTACCTGCGATCCGCAGTATTACAAATGGACGCAGTGGATTTTTCTGCAGCTCTTCGGGTCGTGGTACAATTACCGCACGCAAAAGTCGGAATCTATTGATACGCTCACGGCCCTGTTTGAAACCGAAGGCTACAGCGGCACCGACGACCGCATTCTTACCGGCAACGAAGAGCACAACCTTGCGCCATTCACTGCGGCCGGGTGGAAGGCCTTTACAGAAAAGCAGAAAGCCGATGTGCTGATGAATTTCCGCCTGGCTTATCTCGACGAAGCCTGGGTAAACTGGTGTCCCGGTTTGGGCACTGTGCTGGCCAACGACGAAATAAAAGACGGCGTTTCCGAACGTGGCGGCTTTCCGGTGGAGCGCAAGCGTATGCCGCAGTGGAGTTTCCGAATCACCGCCTTTGCCGACAGGCTGCTGGCCGATCTCGACAGCATAGACTGGCCCGAAAGCATAAAGGAATCGCAGCGCAACTGGATTGGCCGCTCGGAAGGAGCCTCGTTGTTTTTCCGGATCGACGGCCACGCCGAAAAAATTGAAGTATTCACCACACGCCCCGATACGGTGTTTGGCGTTACGTTTGTAACCCTTGCACCCGAGCACGAACTCGTGGACAAAATCACCACGCCCGAATACCGTGCGGCGGTGGAGGCTTACGTGGGTGTGGCCAAAAACAAATCGGAGCGCGAGCGCCAGGCCGAGGTGAAAAAAGTATCGGGCCAGTTTACCGGCGCGTATGTGCTGCACCCGTTCAGCGGCGCAAAAGTACCCGTGTGGGTGGGCGATTACGTGCTGGCCGGCTACGGCACCGGCGCAGTAATGGCCGTACCCGCGCACGACAGCCGCGACTATGCCTTTGCGCGTTATTTCAACCTGCCCATTACCGAAGTGGTTAGCGGCGGCAACATTGAAGTGGAATCGTATGACGCGAAAACGGGCATTTTGGTGAATTCCGATTTCCTCAACGGACTCGATGTAAAACCGGCCGTGAAACGCGCCATCGAAGAAATCGAAAAGCGCGGTTTGGGCAAAGGCAAGGTAAATTACCGCCTGCGCGATGCCGCTTTCGGTCGCCAGCGTTACTGGGGCGAACCCATTCCCATTTATTACAAAAACGGAATAGCCTGCCCGCTCAGCGAAAGCGACCTGCCGCTGGTGCTTCCCGAAATAGAAAAATTCCTCCCCACCGAAACCGGCGAACCGCCACTGGCCCGCGCCGAAAAATGGAAGTGGAACGAAACCACGCACAGTGTCGATAGCGAAGGCTGGCCCATTGAAACCACTACCATGCCCGGCTGGGCCGGTTCAAGCTGGTATTTCCTGCGCTACATGGATCCGCACAACGCCAATGAAATGGTGGCTAAAAAAGATGCGGAGTACTGGAAAAACATCGATCTCTACATTGGCGGTGCCGAGCACGCTACCGGGCATTTGATGTATGTGCGTAGCTGGACGAAGTTTTTGTTTGACCGTGGATTTATTTCGGTGAATGAGCCGGCGCAGAAGCTGATAAATCAGGGGATGATTCAGGGAGAAACGAAATTTGGATTGATTGTAACGGTGATCTTACCTCCCGAAAATCCTAATGCAACTGGAGGTGTTCCTTTAAGTTTTGGAGAAAATGTATCTAAAACTTACCTGTTCCCCTACGATTTCAATGCACCCCAGCGTTTGAGGGTTAAAGGAGTGGGCAAGGTTGGAAATTCTGTTGACAGAATTCCAATTGAATTCACCGAGTTTGAAGGTGGAAAACACTTTCTTAGTAAAGAGAAATTATTATCACTGCGTAAAGAACTATTGAAGTATGAAAATCTCATTATTCCGACATTTTCAGAAATTGAATATTTACTAGAAGAAGTTGAGAACAAGAGTAAATACAAAGATCTGTTTCTCGATGAAAAAGTATCCCTTGGTACTGAGATAGAAAAAATGTCGAAGTCGAAGTACAACGTAGTCAACCCCGACGACATCTGCGACCAGTACGGTGCCGACACGCTGCGCATGTACGAAATGTTCCTCGGTCCGCTCGACCAGTCCAAGCCGTGGAATACCAACGGCATAAGCGGCGTACACAACTTCCTGAAACGCTTCTGGCGTCTGTTCTTCAACGAAAATGGCCTGGCCGTAACCAACGAGCCCGCCACCGAAGCCGAACTGAAAGTACTGCACCGCACCGTAAAGAAAGTGCGCGACGATATTGATCGCTATTCTTTCAACACCTGCGTGAGCACGTTTATGATTGCCGTAAACGAACTCATGGAACTTAAAAGCCGCAAACGTGCGGTGCTTGAGCCGCTGGCGGTGGCGCTTTCGCCCTTTGCCCCGCATATTGCCGAGGAAATCTGGCAGAAGTTGGGCAACAGCGGCAGCATTACCACTGCCGCTTATCCCGTGGTGGACGAAAAATACCTTACCGACGATACATTTGAGTATCCGGTGCAGGTAAACGGCAAGATGCGTTTCAAATTCCCCGCCCCGGCCGATATGCCGCCCGCGGAGGTGGAAAAAGCCATTCTTGCCTCCGAAGAAGCACAAAAATGGCTTGAGGGCAAAACACCCAAAAAGATGGTGGTGGTGCCCAAGCGCATTGTGAATATTGTGATTTAAGCCAACAGGCAGAGGTAATTAACAGGCGGCAGATGTTAAATTTTAGCATCTGCCGCTTTTTATGGGTTTAGGGTCATTCGGTTGAAAAACAGCCCTTTATTAAACCTTTTTGCCCTCATTTTCGTAATTTTAACAGAATTGCAGGCCGCAAAGCAACCTTTCGGCATACCAAAAGTCTATGTATAAACGTCACTTTGGCATATACTTTGGATTATAACCGCAAACGCTAATACAAACTACGCAAAATGAAAAAGCTTCTTCTTATCTCCGGTTTGCTGGTCGTTGCGGCCACTTCGGCCGTGGCACAGACTGCAAGCTACCGCTCAGTCAATAATTCGGCCTTTAAACGCGGCGAGGAACTTAAATTCCGCCTGCACTACGGTGCGGTAAACGCCGGTGAGGCTGTGGTAAAGGTTGACGAATCGCGCAAAATGATTGCCGGCCGTCCTACCATGCATATTGTGGCCAATGGCTACTCCAAAGGCGCATTCGACTGGTTTTTCCGGGTGCGCGATTATTTTGAGTCGTATGTGGATGAGGAAGCACTCATTCCCTGGCTCTTTATGCGCCGCTGCGATGAAGGCGGGTTCAAAATCAATCAGAACCAAACCTTTAACCATTTGGCCGGACAGGTAAATTCCAGCGGCAAAATGATGACAGTGCCCAAGAATGTGCAGGACATGGTTTCGTCGTTTTTCTACGCCCGCACCCTCGATTATTCGAAGGCCAAAAAAGGCGATGTGTTTGAGGTGAAAACCTTCATGGACGATGAAATCTGGGATTTGAAAATCAAATTCATCGGCCGCGAAACCATTAAAACCGACCTGGGAAATGTGTCGTGCATGAAATTTGTGCCGGTAGTGCAGAAAGGACGTGTGTTTAAAAAAGAAGACGACCTGCACATCTGGATTTCCGACGATGCCAATAAGATTCCGATGCGTGTGGAAGCACAAATTCTGGTAGGCTCCGTGAAAATGGACATTACCAGCGCCAAAGGCTTAATGGTGCCGCTCAAAACCACCAAGTAACACTAAAGCAATACATCCCCGTAAAGGGCGAAAGCGGAAACGTTTTCGCCCTTTGCTTTTGCACGGCGCATCTTGTGACCGCTGTCATTTTTATCTCAGGCCGAGTGTAGCTATCTTGGCGCTCCAAACAATATACTCATGCCCGAATTTTCAGACAAAACGCTTTCGCTGCTCAAACAACTGCAGGATAAACTGGCCGCCGATGGTCAGAGTCTTGATACCTACCTCGAAGGCTACAGCTACAATACACACCTCAGCTACTGGGATTATATCGAACTCGATACGCTGCTGAGTTTGCAGAAACCCCGCACCACTTTTGCCGATGAGCATATTTTTATCATGTATCATCAGGTAACCGAGTTGTATTTCAAACTTTGCCTGCACGAGTACGGGCAACTGCGCGAGCAGGGCCGCAAAGGCACACTCACCGGCCAGTTTCTGCGCGAACGTGCAGCACGCATTACCAGTTATTTCGACGCACTCATTTTCTCGTTCCGCATCATGCGCGAGGGCATGGAGTACGAGCAGTTTACCAAATACCGCCTCTCGCTTACGCCCGCCAGTGGTTTCCAGTCGGCACAATACCGTTTCATCGAAATCTGCTCCACCGACTTTGCCAACCTCGTAACCGATGCCGAGCGCGAAACCCTGCGCCACAAACCGCTTGCCGAGCAGGCCGAAAAAGCATACTGGCGCTACGGCTCCACCAACGAAGACGGCACGCCCACACTCACCCTGCGCATGTTTCTCGAAAAGTATAGCCAGCGTTTTTACGAGCTTGCCCAAGAGAATGTGGACACCAACCTAGCCGCCCTCTACCGCCGCCTGCCCGAAAGCGAGAAAACCGACGAACTCAAAGCCGTACTCCGCAAACTCGACCGCAACGTAAACGTAAACTGGAAACTCCAGCACTTCCATTCCTCCACCCGCTACCTCACCGGCAAACAACCCGGGCAAGATGTACCCGCCACCGGAGGCACCAACTGGGGCAAATACCTGCCCCCGCGCTTCCAGCGCATCATCTTCTTCCCCGAACTCTGGACAGCCGAAGAAATTGAACGCTGGGGAATGCAGTGGGATGATAGCGCGTCGAATCTGAATAAAGACCAAAGTATGCGCTGAGGGCGTAAGATTTTTTAGTTTACAGTTTTGACCTAAACTGATGCCGGGTTACTTTTATTAAAAATAACGCGCATGAGAAAACAACTACTTGTTCTGTTCCTGTTTTTGTTTAACGGAATACTCAGCGCGCAGCGCTGGACACCGGTAATGCTTAACGACACGTTTCATTACCAGAAAGATGGTGATGCCGAAATTACCGGATCATTCTTCCCGGTAAGCTATACAGCAAACAATGGCGATACCACATTTACATTCAACAAAACAGGTTGCATAAACTGCCTCACATTCACAGGCGGTCCTTCATGCGACTCCTGCTACGGGCTTCAGAATCTTCCTGCGGTAGTAGCCGGCTATTCGATTCAGAAAACAGCCAACGGTATTTGCACATTTACCGGAAGCGATACCCGTATGCTGCAAACCCTCGCAGAAGTGGGCGATAGCTGGACGTTTGCCGCGTCGCCTGTTGTAACGGCGCAGGTAGTAAGCAAAACACAAACAACCGTATTGGGCCAGCCCGACTCGGTAAAAACAGCCGTGCTTTCTACCGGCGATACTGTAGTGTGGTCGGCCACGCATGGCATTGTACAGTGGCCGGCAACTTTCGCTTCCGGGCAACATTACCGGCTCAAAGGCATTGAAAACCGCAATCTTGGGCACCAGATGCTTACCATGTTTGATTATTACGATTTTCAACCGGGAGATGTATTTCAGTATTATGGTTTTTCTTTCGAACCCGGGTCGGGCAGTCTCATCACCGCTTGGTCAAAATACACTGTGCTGCAGCGGCAGAATTACACCGACAGTATTGTTTATACCTATGAATTATTTGCCAGCAAGCGTTCGCAGCTTGCCACTCAGATGAGTGGCCCGGTAACCTATTCAAATACCTATAATCCATCGGTTACTCATATAATTACCAACTGTACTTCTCATTATCTCAATCAGCCCAATCATTCAATAATAGCGCCGCGTATTAATAATTCATACAGCTATTATCCTCAGCCTTACTGGGGTTGCGCTGATACCGTAAACGGTGGAGGTGTAAATGAGTTGATGTATTTCCACGATTCGTTAAATAATCCCGGTGTGTATTTTGGGAGCTTCCCGTTGAATAATGCGGTTGCCTGGTTTCCGTTAAGCCCCAATTCTGATACGCTTTGGAGTATTGAACCATTTTCGACGCTTACACCGGCACCGCCTGTATTCAACAATGCTGTTTATGCGCGGTATGTGAAAGGACTTGGTCTGGTGGAAGCAAACTGGGATCAGTTATTCGAGTATTCGCGTTATGAACTGCTGATGGGTTATGTGAAAAACGGCGATACTGTGGGTTTGATTTATCCCGACACGTATTTCAATCTCAGCACTCCTGAAAACCAGTTGCTCTCCGTGCGCTGTTTCCCCAACCCCGCCAACGAATTGCTGCGCATTGAACTTGCCCAAACAACCGGCTCTGCACAACTGGAACTTCTCAATTTACAGGGAGAACTTGTGCAGGGTATTTCAACAACACAAGCTGTAACTGCGGTTTCAACTTCAGAACTCGCTGCCGGAATGTATTTGCTGCGCGTACAAACCGGGCAAGGTGTAAGTGTGCAGCGGGTTGTGATTCAGCATTAGATTAAATTGTATGATGCGAAAATGGATTTTTCTTTTACTCTTGATATCGGCAAAACTCAGCGCCCAGCGCTGGACACCGGTAATGCTGAATGATACATTCCATTTCAACAAAAATACAACCAACGCACTGGCAGGCACATTTTATATTACGGGTTTTTCTGAAAGCGCCGGCGATACGGTATTTCAGATTAACCGAATAGGATGTACGTATTGCGTTACAATTCAGGGAGGCCCTGCACCTTGCGATTCGTGCTATGGTTTGACAAATCTTCCGAACATCATTGCCGGTTATTCCATTACTAAAACAACTTCGGGAAGCTGCTACTTCAATGCCAATGATACTGCACAACTCGAAACAATGGCCGGAGTAGGTCAGAGTTGGATGTTTATTCCTTCTTTATCTGTTACAGCACAAGTTATTTCTGCTGATACACTTACGGTTTTCAATCAGCCCGATTCGGTGAAAACCGCTTTACTCAGCAATGGTGATACTGTAAAATGGACAGCCCGGCATGGCATATTGCAATGGCCTGCAGGCTGGGGAACGGGCAATTATTACCGACTTGCGGGCATACAAAATCGAAATCAGGGCTATCAGCTTCCGGAGTTGTTTGATTATTATGATTTTCAACCGGGCGATGTTTTACAGTATGATGCAATGGATTACAATATTGTATCAGGATATATGAATGATATTTTATCGAAATGGATTTTTCAGCAACGGACAGATTACCCGGATAGTATTGTGTATAGCGGAATAAAAATGATACTGATAACATCAACTACTCCCGCATTTTCTTTTCAGGCACCCTTCTCAATTGTTGTTGGCAAATGTGCAGGCCATCATACTTCACTTACTATTGATTCATGGCATCATCCGGTGACCATGCAAACAATAAACTATAACTTACAGCAGCGATTAGGCTGCCCCGACCAACCACACCCGCCTGGATATAATTTGGTAAAGCACATTGTAGATTTATCAGGAAGAGACGGGGCTGAGTATGGTGAGAATTTGAACAATTTCCCTGCAATATGGCTGAACATACCCGGCAATCAGGATACGCTTGCAGGTTATGTACCTGACTATAACGATCCGAATATCGGACAATATATTTTCGTATATGCGAAATACTTGAGAGGATTGGGACTGGTAAAACATGTAATTGAAGAACCCCTGGTACGCGGACATGAGGAAGAGCTTATTGCTTATGTGAAAAATGGCGACACTACGGGTGTTATTCTTCCCGATTCTTTTTTTCAGCTTGGTATTGGAGATCAAACGCAACCGTCATTTTATTGCTTCCCCAACCCCGCCAACAATTTACTGCGCATCGAGCTTGCAGAGTACGATGGAGCAGCGCAGTTGGAACTACTCAACCTGCAGGGAGAGGTGATTAAACTGGTACAACTTACTCAGGCTGTTTCGTCTGTGGAAGTGGGCGATGTGGCTGCGGGAATGTATTTGCTGCGTGTAAGCAATGATGCCGGCGTGCGTGTGCAGCGTGTGGTAATTGCGCATTGATTACGATGTAAAAGCAAAACGGCCGGACTATTCAGTTAGTCCGGCCGTTCTTTATTTGTATTGTTCCGCTTACTCACTCAAATCGAACCACTCAAGGAATTTATGCTACTGATTTTTTCTTCAGTTTCGGCATTTCATCGTATGTTTTGCCATCAAGCACCCTGCCGGTTGTTTTTTTTCTTTTTCCTCCCCATTGCTTAAAAAAGAATGCAACTCGGGCATTTTTGCATTGGTCTTTAATATCAACTACCCATTCTTTTTCCATAGGTCGTGCCTTATGTCCTGATTCACCACCCACGATTACCCAATGTATCCGATCGAGTTTGAGATTGGGAAGCGGGCCAATTAGCGGTTCAAGCGATAAAAATTTGATTACTGCATTGGTTTGTCTTAAATCATCAATCCTGTGCATAACCTTTTCATTCTCCACAGAAACACCCATCCAGATGTTTGATGTCCAGTTGAGTTCAGTATGATATTTTAAGAGTAGATCAGAACGTTTGGTAAGTACCTGAAATGTATGTTTCGGATTTTTGTTCATCACCTCAAATACCCGTTTTATATAATCCAATGGAACATCTTTGTGAAAGAGGTCACTCATAGAGTTAACGAATACAATCTTCTCCTTTTTCCACGAAAAAGGTATTTGCAGAGCGTCTTCGTGCAAAGTCAGTTTAAAATTATTCCGGTATTTATCTACCCCCATTGCATGAAGGCGGCGCGACATTACTTCTGCATAACAGAATTTACATCCTGCAGAAATCTTATTGCAACCCGTTGTAGGGTTCCAAGTCATTTCTGTCCATTCTATGCTTGACTGTGCCATTATTTTCTTTGACGTTTGCTAATTATTTGATTCGCTATTTTTAATGCTTTTTCGTTATTGGATGCAAAAATAAGATGGAAAATAGGTGCCTTTTTTGAATTATATAAAATTAACGGTTCGTGAGAACAGTACGTCCAGATTTTTTTTAGTTGAATTTGATATAGGCTAATTATTTTATCAATTGGATTTTCAATTTTTTCTTCATTGGTTATTTGACCAAATAGGGTCAAATCCTCTCTTTTTGCATAAAAATGATTATGGATCTCATCATAACTCAATCCGAAAAAACCTTCTAGAACTTTTTTGCTTTTTGTTTTTCCATTTTTAGGCAATAACCTATTAATACTAACCCCTGAAGGTATAAGTATCCAGATATCTGACCGTGTTTTTTTTAGTTGTTGAATTGAGTCCCATATAATTTGCATTCCAAATGGATCAAGAAAAATTAAAGCAGCTAATTTTTTCTTACTTAAAGCACTTGCCAATTTGGTTAATTGAGCGTTACAATCGTCCTCACGAATGATAATTCGATTACGAGATATGTGATTGGTATTATTAGCAATCTGTTCTAAAGATGAAATGTTTTCTTTGTCTTTATCTATAAAATAGTAGTAATCGAATGAAAGGTCTTTTTCTTCCAAAACACGTTTTGAAGCACCTTTGTACACGTCAATATCTTCTGGTATTTCACCTTCCCAAAGATCTAAGATTTGCTGCCCTTGCCGATCTCGAACTCTTTGTCCAACCCCAGCAAAACCATCAAAATAAATTGTTTGCCAGTAAGGATATTTTTTCATTATAG
Organism: Bacteroidia bacterium; assembly: GCA_025454955.1. Lineage (GTDB taxonomy): Bacteria > Bacteroidota > Bacteroidia > Palsa-965 > Palsa-965. Next base: position 68,053 of record JALONL010000028.1, read on the forward strand.
TTAAATACGCTCGAACATATTTGATAAATGCATCAAGTTTAATTTCGGTCCATTGACCTCCCCATGAATTATTGCTCATTGGATTAAGTTAATTTTATTATAAATATAACTATACTGAAAGCTAAATCCAAAATCCTGTTTATTCCACATTTTGTTAAAAAGGTACGCTGATGTCTACTATTCTTTTGCAAATTATCCAAAATAACAAAACGGCCGGACTAACTGAATAGTCCGGCCGTTCTTTATTTGTATGGTTCCGCTTACTCACTCAAATCAAACGACTCAAGGAATTTGGTAGTGTAATTGCCTTTGATGAAGTTCTCATCGTTCATCAGTCGCAAATGGAACGGAATGGTGGTTTTCACGCCTTCCACCACAAACTCACTCAGTGCGCGGCGCATTTTGGCAATGGCTTCTTCGCGGGTTTGGGCCATGGTGATGAGTTTGGCGATCATCGAATCGTAGTTGGGCGGAATGGTGTAGCCTGCGTAGATGTGCGAGTCCACACGCACGCCGTGGCCGCCGGGAGTGTGCAGTACGGTTATTTTGCCGGGCGAGGGACGGAAGCCGTTGAACGGGTCTTCGGCATTGATGCGGCACTCGATGGCGTGGAGCTGCGGGTAGTAGTTTTTGCCCGAAATGGGCACGCCCGAAGCAATGAGTATCTGCTCGCGGATCAGGTCGTAGTCGATTACTTCTTCGGTAATCGGGTGCTCTACCTGAATGCGGGTGTTCATTTCCATGAAGTAGAAATTCCGGTGCTTGTCAACCAGGAATTCTACCGTGCCCACGCCTTCGTAAGCCACAGCGGCACCGGCTTTGATGGCGGCTTCGCCCATGCGCTCGCGCAGTTCGTCGGTCATGAAGGGCGAAGGAGTTTCCTCGGCCAGTTTCTGGTGGCGGCGCTGTATGGAGCAGTCGCGCTCGCTGAGGTGACATACTTTGCCGTATTGGTCGCCGGCAATCTGAATTTCGATGTGGCGGGGCTCTTCAATGTATTTTTCCATGTAGAGCGCGCCGTTTCCGAAAGCGGCTTCGGCTTCTTTGCTGGCTGATTCGAAGAGTGCCTCAAGTTCGTTTTCGTTCCAAACAATTCGCATACCGCGGCCGCCGCCACCTGCAGTGGCTTTAATGATGACCGGATAGCCAACTTCTGGCGCACATTTTTTGGCATCTTCCAGATCGGCCAGAAGTCCGTCGCTGCCCGGAATGCAGGGCACACCGGCTTTTTTCATGGTGTCTTTGGCGCTCGATTTATCGCCCATGGCATCAATCTGCTCGGGGGTGGCGCCAATGAATTTGATTTTATGCTCCTGGCAGATGCGCGAAAACTTGGAGTTTTCCGACAAAAACCCATAGCCGGGGTGAATGGCATCGGCATTGGTGATCTCGGCAGCCGCAATAATGTTGGGGATGTTGAGATACGAATCTTTGCTGGGCGGCGGACCAATGCACACGGCCTCATCGGCAAATTTTACGTGCAGCGAGTCCTTATCGGCAGTGGAGTAAACGGCCACGGTTTTGATGCCCATTTCGCGGCAGGTGCGGATAATTCGCAGTGCGATTTCGCCGCGGTTGGCCACAAGAATTTTCTTGAACATTTTATCTTTTGCCATAGCTTGCATTAAGATAAGTCAGTAATTGCGGCTGCCCCGCATAGGCGGAGGGCCGTAAACGAAAGCCGGAGAAGTACTCCGGCATCGGTTGTTTCAGAAAGCGGTTAGGCCAGTTCTACAAGGAACAGGGGCTGATCGTACTCCACCGGCGAAGCATCATCAACCAGTATTTTCACAATACGGCCGCTGATTTCGCTTTCGATTTCGTTGAACAGCTTCATGGCTTCGATAATGCAGATTACCTTACCCGGCTTGATTTCGTCGCCCACATTTACAAACATGGGCTTATCGGGACCCGGCGAACGGTAGAACGTACCGATCATGGGCGACCTGATGATGGTCGTGTTGGCCGATTCGGTTGCAGGAGCAGGTTTGGTATCGGGGGCTTTGGTTTCGGCAGCCGGAGCAGCGGCCACAGTTACAGCCGGAGCAGCCTGCACTACGGGCATGGCCTGCTGATATACCACAGGGGCATCCTTGCCCGATTTGCCATTCGTGGTCTTAATCACGATCTTAATGTCCTGGGTTTCCAGTTCAACTTCGCTGACCCCTGATTTGGCCACGAACTTGATCAAGTCCTGGATTTCATTCAGTTTCATTGCGTGCGTTTTAAGTAAGGTTCTCTTGTGTTGGGAGGGTAAATATAGACTTTCCGAACGATAAACCATGCTCCTGCGGGCAGGAACCCGTTTTTCGCAAAAAGTTTAATTTGTGTCGTAAGACCAGCGCAGGTAAATGGCACCCCAGGTAAATCCGCCGCCAAAAGCCGAGAGGATAAGATTATCGCCTTTTTTGAGCTGTTTTTCATAATCCCACATCAGCAGCGGAATGGTGCCTGACGTGGTATTGCCGTAGCGTTCAATGTTCATCAGCACTTTTTCGCTGCCAATGCCCATGCGGCTGGCGGTGGCGTCAATAATGCGCTTGTTGGCCTGGTGCGCCAGCAGGTAGGCCACATCGTCGGCTTTCAGGTTGTTTCGCTCCATGATATTGGCCGAAACCTCTGCCATGTTGTACACGGCATGTTTGTACACTGCCTGCCCTTCCTGATACACAAAGTGCATTTTCTTGTCAACCGTTTCGGCAGTGGAAGGCCAGGCCGAGCCGCCGGCTTTCATGTGCAGGTGCTGAAGTCCGTTTCCGTCGGCGTGCAGCATAAAATCCTGTATGCCGTTTTCGTCGGCCGAAGGTTCGAGCAGCACGGCGCCGCAGCCGTCGCCAAAAATTACGCAGGTGGTGCGGTCGGTATAATCAATAATGGCCGACATTTTATCGGCACCCACCACGATAACTTTTTTGTAGCGGCCGGTTTCAATAAACTGTGCGGCAGTAACCAGCGAGTAAAGAAAACCCGAGCAGGCTGCCGAAAGGTCGAAACCCCAGGCATTTTTCATGCCCAGCGCGGCGGTTACAATATTGGAAGTGGAAGGAAACACATGATCGGGCGTAACGGTGCCCACAATGAGCATATCCACGTCGAGCGGATCGAGGTTTTTACGCTCCAGAAGCTGTTTCACGGCTTCAATAATCATTACCGACGCGCCCTGTCCTTCGCCGCGAAGAATACGTCGTTCGCGTATTCCGGTGCGGGCCATGATCCACTCGTCGGTGGTGTCCACCATCTTTTCGAGGTCCTGGTTGGAGAGAACCGTGGGCGGAACATATCCGCCGATACCTGTGATGGCAGCTCTGATTTTCATGTGGTTCAGAAGGCTTGTTTAATTTTTTCGGGGAGTTTTGCTTCGGCCACGTCGCGGGCCAGAAGCAGCATATTTTTAATAGCCTCGGGGCTCGAAATGCCATGTCCGATAATGGCATTACCGTTTATGCCCAGAATAGGCGTACCGCCGTAAATTTCGTAATTGAAACGGTTGAAGTACGGATCGTCGATATGGCGTTTGCGGATGGCGGAGTAAAACGACTCGGCAAATTTAAGCACCACATTTCCGGTAAATCCTTCGCACACAATTACATCAGCCTTGTCGCTGAACAGGTCGCGGCCTTCCACGTTTCCGGTGAAGGTAAAATCGCGGCTGTCTTTCATGAGGTTGTGTGCGGCCTGGCTCACGAGGTTGCCTTTTTCGGCTTCTTCGCCAATATTGAGCAGGCCCACTTTCGGATCGGTAATACCGAACACGTGCTGGGCGTAAAGTTTGCCCAGAATGCCGAACTGATAAAGCACATCGGGCTTGCAGTCGGCATTGCTTCCCACATCGAGGAGCAAATTAAAACCGCCTTCTTCTTTTGGAAGGGCGGTGGTGATGCAGGGGCGGATAACGCCTGCAATGGCTTTTACGGTGTACATGGCTCCCACCAGCATGGCTCCGGTGTTGCCACAACTGGCAAACGCATCGAGACGGCCTTCTTTCAGCAGCCGGTACCCTACTGAAATAGTAGAGTTGGGCTTCTGAGAAAAAGCCTTTACAGGATGTTCGTCCATGCCAATGATTTCGGGTGCGTGTATAATATCCACGCGTCCGGCATCAAACTGAATGGCTGCCAACCCTTCTGCAATCTGATCCTGATCGCCGATCAGCACCAGACGCACACCGGCAGGCAGCGCATCATAGGCAAGGGCGACACCCGCAAGCGGAGCCTCGGGTGCGAAATCGCCACCTGAGATGTCAATCCCGATTTTCATAAGGAGGAGCAGGATTAGTCCTTCTTCTCCATCACCATTTTGCCCTTATAGTAGAGGGCGCCATCGTGCCAGTAGGCACGGTGCCAGAGGTGAGCTTCTCCGGTCACAGAGCAGGTCGATACGTTAGGAGCATCAGCCTTGTAGTGAGTGCGGCGCTTGTCGCGGCGGCTCTTGGAATGGCGCTTCTTTGGATTCGGCATGACTAGTAGTTGTTTAAGGTATTATCGGTTGTTAATCAAATTTCAGGTTTTTCAGGGCATCCCAGCGCGGGTCGGTGTCGTCGTCGTCGCTTTGGGGCGGTGTTTCGGGTGCGGCCAGTTGGTTTATACGAGCCAGCATTTCCGGGTCGCAACCGCTTGTGCCGTTGGCATTGTTCGGATGTACACGTTTGGCGGGCAGAAGCAGCATCACAAACTCATAAAACCAGTGAGCCGTGTCAATGCTGTGGGCCGAGGCGGGCAGCGTAATGAGATCGTCCTCATCGTTATAGCTGTCGGCGTTCAGGTTCACCACAAGCTGTCTTTTGCCGTAAACGGGCTGGCTGTACAATTCGCCGCAACGGTCGCAAATCAACTCCACTTCGCCTTTGAGGGTGAAATCGAGTGTAAGCATGTCGGGGCGTTTGAACAGCTCCAGTTGTGCATCCACTTTTCCGTTTTCAGTTTCGCCATACGGGAACGCTTCAAAGAACGAGCGGTCGAGTTCGAACGTATAGCTGTGGTTGCCATCCTTCAACCCTGAAAAAGGTATTTCAAATTCTTTCAGTGCTTTCATACGGCATCCCCCTTTTACGGAAGGGTCGCAAAAGTACATAAATTAACAGGATATGAACAAGAATTTGGGGCAAAAATTCATTTTAACTGCCCAATTCCGACCAAAAACCTGTTTTGACCGATCAATCCGGGCCTAACGGTCGCGGTCGCGGTCGCGCGAGCGCATGGGCTGGATTTTGAGTGGGTCGGTATTGAGGGCGGCCCAGCCTTTGCGGGCGCGGTACACGTCTATGGCAAGGTAAATGGCCTGACGGGTAGAGGTTTCGTCGGCCAGGTTTTTGCCGGCAATGTCGTAGGCGGTGCCGTGATCGGGCGAGGTGCGTACTATGGAAAGCCCGGCGGTAAAATTTACCCCGGCCGTAAAAGCCAGTGCTTTAAACGGTGCCAGACCCTGATCGTGGTACATGGCCAGCACGGCGTCAAACTGTTTCCATTGTCCGGCGCCAAAAAATCCATCGGCCGGGTAGGGGCCGAAAACGAGGTGGTTTTCACTGCGCAGGGCTTCTATGGCGGGCGTTATGGTTTGCTGCTCGTGGCTGCCAATGGTGCCGTTGTCGCCCGCATGGGGGTTAAGGCCCAGCACGGCAATGCGCGGTTTGCGTATGCCGAAATCTTCGGTGAGCGATTTGAGCATGAGTTTTACTTTCTGCGTAATACTCTCGGTGGTAATGAGCGAGGCTACCTGGTCAACAGGTACATGGCCGGTAACTAAGCCCACACGCAAATCGTCGTTTACGAGCAGCATAAGCGACTGGCCTGCGCCAAAACGTTGCTGCAAAAACTCGGTATGCCCGGCAAAGGCAAACTCGGCCGACTGGATGGTGTGCTTGTCGATGGGGCCGGTAACGAGCACGTCAATTTTGCCGTTTTGCAGGGCATCGCAGGCGGTCTGCAATGCGCGCAAAGCCATTTGTCCGGCGGCGGGCGAAGGTTTGCCAAACTCGGGCTGGAAATCTTCTTCGCCGGTGCTCCAGAGGTTTACGCGGCGCTGGTGCAGGTTGTCGGGTTCGCGCACCGGGTTTACGTTAAACTCTTCCATGCCAATGGCTTTGCGGTGTGCGTTAAGCACTTTGCCATTGCCAAAAATTACCGGCGTACACAATTCAAGCAGGGCCTGATCGTGCAGGGCTTTCATTACCACTTCCGGGCCGATTCCGTGAGGGTCGCCGAGGGTAATGCCGATTCTCAGTTTATGTTCTTTTGGTTCGTTCATTTTGTTTGTTCAGTTCGTCCAGCCGCAAACCGCAGCCACATCTCCGTCGCCCACCCATTTCCACATTCCCGTAGAAAATGTCCAGGTGGCAATACCTTTCCTGAAACGCTGCCCGCCAATTACATGATCGGCACAAAAGGCTATTGCTCCGGGGGCGGTGTAAATCATTTCCGGATCACAAAAGTAAGTACCTATTGTTTGCGAACGGTAATAAATCGGATTTCCCTTCATTGGATCGGTTTCGAGGCTTACGCTGAAATCGTTTCCGAGGTTGAGCCGGGGCTGCGCGGCAAGAGTGTTTTCTGTGGTGTTTATTTCAAACCATCCTTTGCCGCAGTATAGGAGCAGTTGATTGTTTTCTCCCTGTAAAAAGCGGAAAGGAAGTTTCGATGCAGGTACTTCTTTCATTGTGCCCAGCACGGTTTTTTGCAGTGTGCCTGCGTTGAAGCGCATTATTTCGAGCGTTTTTCCGGCTTCCGAAAACCGGGGGAAAATAAACTCATTTTGGTTGAGCCACCAGATGGGGCACGAGGGTTTTGCACCGGGTTGAAGGCTCAGGTCTTCGCCGCAACCGGCATCGGCAATGAGTTCGGTTTTGGGTGATGAGGGATGGTATTCGTAAATGCGAAAGGGTGTGGCGGAGCAATCGGGCTCGGCATCGCGGCCGGGGAGGGCTTTCCAGCCGGGTTTGGTTACCTGTGCGTACTCGCCGGTGCGGGTGTGGAATACGGAGTAGTATTTTCCGCGGGTAATATCGTTGGTGTGGAAAATGAGCGAATCGGCGGTGGCGTGGATGAAACGGTCGTGGGTTTGAACGACTGTTTTTTTCTGTATCAGGTCGATAATGTCGCCGTTGCCGGTAATGAGCCAGCGGTTTTGGTGAATGTGGTTGCGGCCAATGTCGAAACGTGTGGTGCCGCGTGTAGTGGCGGTGGGCGCGGGCAGGGCGAGGAGTTCGGTGGTCTGGCGCGGGGTTGCGGGGCTGGCGGTGTGCAGGTGCTGGCGGTGTGTGCCGGTTTCGCCGCTGTCGTAGCTTACAAATACGAGCAGCGGGTCGTTTGCCGGAGCAAGGCTGCAAAGTACAGCCAGGCACAGCGGCCACACAAGTACGGCTGCACGCAGGCGTATCATGCGCCCGTGTAATTTTTAAAGAAGTCGAAAAGCAGCCGCACGCCTACGCCGGTGCCACCTTTGGGGCGGTAGGCATCTTTGCTGGCCAGGAAAGCGGGCCCGGCAATGTCGAAATGCATCCACGGCGATTTTACGAAGTGGCTCAGGAATTTGCCCGCCGTAATGGCTCCTGCGTAGGCCGATCCGATGTTTTTTATCTCGGCCACGTCAGATTTTATCAACTCGTCGTATTCGTCCCAGAAGGGAAATTCGGCGAGGCGTTCGTGCACGCGTGTGCCGCTGGCTTTGAGTGCTTCCTTGGCTTTTTCAGGGGCGGTGCCCATGCACACAATGCCTGCGGGGCCAATGGCGGCGGCGGCGGCACCGGTAAGTGTGGCCAGGTCGATGACTAATTCGGGGCTGTATTTTTCGCCGTAGCTCAGGGCATCGGCCAGAATGAGGCGGCCTTCGGCATCGGTGTTGAGCACTTCTACGGTGAGGCCGTTGTACATGGTAAGCACATCGCCGGGCACAAAGCCCGATCCGTTTACCATATTATCGGTAGCGGGCACCAGACCAATTACGTGAACCGGCAGTTTGGCCTTGGCCACAGCCCAGAGTGTGGCTCCCACGGCGGCGGCACCGGCCATGTCGCATTTCATGGTCTCCATGTGGTTGCCCACCTTAATGTTGTAGCCGCCGGTGTCGAATACCACGCCTTTGCCCACCAGAATAACCGGTTTTTTGTTGCGGGCTTTGGCGGGTTTGTATTCCATTATGGTAAATGTGGGCGGACGGTCGCTGCCGGCGTTTACGGCCAGCAGGCCGCCCATTTTGAGCGATTCAATTTTGGCGCGGTTGAGAATTTCGACGCTGAAACCGGCATCGCGGCCGTATTGCCTGAATGTGCGGGCCAGTGCGGTGGCGTCGAGTGTGCTCAGAGGCTCGTTTACAAGGTCGCGGGCGCGGCAGGTGGCCTCGGCGGCAATGCGCAGGTGCGCTACGTCGCTTGCATTTACGCTGCGCGAAACGATGACGATGTTTGCCAGCGTGTTGGTTTCCTTCTTCGGGTTTTTGCGGTATTTCAGAAACTGGTAGTTGGCCAGCAGCATTCCTTCGGCAAAGGCCAGCAGGTCGTGGGCATTGTCGGTGCTGTCGTTCAGCTGAATGGTGCCCAGTTTATTTTCGTTGCACCAGTTGGTGAGTTGTGCGGCGGCTTTGCGGAATGTTTCGGCATTACGGCTGAGGTTGTCTGCCTTGTCTTTAAGCAAAACTGCCAGCGTGCGGCCGGGGCCGGCGAGGAAAGCCTGGCGGCGTTCGCCGGTAAGCGATTCCTGAATATAGCCTGATTCGGCCTTGTTTAATCCAATTTTGGATATATCGGCAGGTTTGCTGATGAGCCAGACTGCCGCGTGGGCGGGCTGTATCACATCAGTTAACTGTAGAACGGTCATGATTTCGTAATTTTGAGTCGCCTAATGTATGAAAAACATTATGGGATTTCACGGCAAGTTAGTGTAGAGCCAAAACATTATATAAACCGGAATTGTTTTCATTCCGACATTCAAACCATGCAAACCGACACACTTTATAAAAGAGCACTGGCCGGAGAGTTCCTCACGGCCGAAGAAGGAATATGGCTTTATCACCACGCGCCCACTGCCGAACTAATGGCCGTGGCCGATGAAATGCGGCGGCAGCGGAAGAAAGACGGCAAGGTAACCTGGATCATAGACCGCAATGTAAACACCACCAATGTGTGCATTGCCAATTGCAAATTCTGCAATTTCTATCGCATACCGGGTCATGCCGAAAGCTACATTACCGATATTCCCACCTACAAGCGCAAAATAGAAGAAACCTTCCGCTACGGCGGCGAGCAGCTTCTGCTTCAGGGCGGCCACCATCCCGATCTGGGGCTGAGTTTCTACGTTAATCTTTTTCGCGAACTCAAATCGCTTTACCCCAACCTTAAACTGCACGCACTCGGACCTCCGGAAATTGCGCACATCACCAAGCTCGAAAAATCGACCCATACCGAAGTGCTTCGCGCACTCAAGGAAGCCGGGCTCGATTCGCTGCCCGGAGCCGGTGCCGAAATACTCAACGACCGTGTGCGCCGCCTTATTTCCAAAGGCAAATGCTCGGGCCGCGAATGGCTCGATGTAATGCGCGCCGCACATCAGCTCGATCTTACTACCTCGGCCACCATGATGTTTGGCCATATCGAAACGCTGGAAGAGCGTTTTGAACATCTGGTGCTGCTGCGTCAGGTGCAAAGCGAAAAGCCGGCTCACGCCAAAGGATTTATTGCATTCATTCCCTGGCCTTTTCAGGACGACGGTACTTTGCTTCGCCGCGTAAAAGGCATCACCAACAATGTAACCGGCGACGAATACATCCGCATGTTGGCGCTGAGCCGCATCATGCTGCCCAACGTCGAAAACATTCAGGCTTCGTGGCTTACTGTGGGTAAGGAAGTGGCGCAGTTGTGCCTTCACGCGGGAGCAAACGATTTTGGCAGCATTATGATTGAAGAGAATGTGGTATCGGCTGCCGGAGCACCGCACCGTTTTACCTACAAGGGAATTATGGCGGCCATTGAAGAAGCCGGTTTTGTGCCGCAACTCCGCAATCAGCAGTATGAATACCGTGAACTTCCGGAACACATCGAAGAGCAGGTGATAAATTATTGATCAATCGCCGGAATTCTCTTATATTTGAAGGTAAACCGCCGGCAACGGATGAAGCATTTATTTCTCTTCTCAGTAATTCTGCTGAGCATTTTTTCGGGCTGTAAACCGGAACCTGTGTTCCCGGTTGAACCTGTGCTTACCTTCAAGGAATACATTCAGAATACTGGTTCCGATTCGCTGCAGGTGGTGTTTTCGTTTACCGATGGCGATGGCGACATTGGCATAAGCGAAGGAGCCACCGACTCGAATATGGTGCTTACACTGTATGTGCGCGACAATGCGGGCAATTTTATTCCGCAGGATAATCTCTCCACTCCGGCCATTGATTCGATCTATTACAATTATCGCATTCCGCAGCTTACCCGTTCGCAGAAAGGGGTGGAGGGCGATGTGTATCTTACGGTAAACAAAGGTTTTATTGCCCGCGATACCATCCGTTTCAATGCGTTTATGGTTGACCAGACACAGCACCGCAGCGCCACTGTTCAAACACCTTCCGTAATTCTTACGCGCTGATATTCCTTTACCGTATGAAACGCCTGCTTCTGTTTGTTGTATTGCTTTTTGCCGCTTTGCAGGCAAAGGCCACGCACAATATTGCGGGCGAAATAACGGCCCGTTGTGTGGGGCCGGGCTACAATGTAATTGAAGTAACTGTTACCACCTACACCGATTCGCGCAGCCCTGCCGACCGCTGCGAACTCATTGTGGAGTGGGGCGATGGCAACTCGAACATTGTTTACCGGGTGGATGGCCCCAGCGGCAACTGCCCCACACCGGCCACAATGGGCATTGTGCTCGGTGCCAGTTATCCGAATATTCAGGTAAATTATTACCGCGCCGTGCATATCTATCCCGGGCCTAGCGGAGCCACACCTTACATTATCCGCATGAAAGATCCGAACCGGGTGGCGGGTGTGGAAAATATTCCGAATTCGGTAAACGAACCTTTTTACCTGCAAACCGAAATTTTTATTGACCCCAATATTGGCTGCAATTCCACACCTTCACTCACAAGTTTGCCGCTCGATGTGGCCTGTGCGGGTTCGTGCTTTTACCACAATCCCGGCGCGGTTGATCCTGACGGCGACAGCCTTTCGTATCGTGTGGGGCCTTGCCTTGATACATTGGGAAATCCTATCCCCGGTTATCAATTGCCCAATGTGGCCGGTGGCGGTAATTTGCAGATAGATGCGGTTACCGGCGATCTTTCGTGGTGCTCGCCGCAGATGGGTGGGAAATACAATCTGGTAATTTACATCGACGAGTGGAGGCGGCTGGCCAATGGCAACCGTGTGCGTATTGGCACGGTGCTGCGCGATATGTCGGTTGATGTGTTTGATAATTGTTTGAACGATCCGCCGGTAATTCCCAACCTGCCCGATTATTGCGTGGATGCGAACACCAACCTGAGTTTCAATTTCAACGTTACCGATCCGAACAGCATAGACCAGTTGCGTTTGCTGGGGCTGGGCGGTGCGTTTAACTTATCGTCCAATGCGGCTGTGCTTGTACCCAACGGGCCGGGATATTCGCCACAACCTATTGCGGCTTCGTTTACGTGGACACCCACCTGCGAGGAAGTACGCCTGCAGCCGTGGGTGGTAACATTTAAAGCCACCGACAACGATCCGCAAACGCCGCTTACCGACATTGAATCGGTACGCATTACAGTTGTGGCACCGGGGCCGCCCACGCTTACGGTTACGCCGCAGGGCTCGTCGATGACGCTTAACTGGACAGCCGCGCCGTGCAATCCCACGGGCAACCGCCGTTTGCAATACAAGATTTTCAGGCGCAATGGCCCCAGTGGCTGGAACCCTGCACAGTGCGAAACCGGTGTGCCTGCCTACACGGGCTTTGTGCTGGCAGGCATTGTAAACGATCCGGTTACCACATTTATTGATAACAACAACGGCAATGGCCTTGTGCCCGGCCTCGATTACTGCTACCGCGTGTGCGCCGTTTACCTCGACGGAGCCGAAAGCTATGCCTCGCCCGAAGCCTGCAGCGAACTCCTGCGCGATGTGCCCGTTATTACGCATGTGGACATTACTTCCACCTCTGTCACCACCGGCACACTCGATTTGCGCTGGGTAAACGCCATTCCCGACGGGGTGAATTTTGACACACTTGCCAACCCCGGGCCGTACTCGCTTACCATACAGCGTTCGGCAGGATTTTCGCTGAGCAATCCGTCGGTAGTAACCGTGATTACGGTTCCGTTTTTTACACAGTTGCCCACCTTGTACAGTGATGCAGGTTTAAATACTTCCGGCACGGCATACACGTATCGTATCGATTTTGCGGCCAGTACCGGGGCAATAGGCAATTCGCAGCAGGCATCGTCGGTATTTGCGGCGGCGGCCGGGGCCGATAATCAGGTGCAGCTGAGCTGGAACGAGGTGGTGCCGTGGACGAATATCCGTTATGACATTTTCCGTTTCAATACTGTAAGCAGTACGTGGGATTCGGTGGGTTATGCGTTTGCGCGCAATTTTACCGATACGGGTTTGATTAACGGCACGCAGTACTGTTATTATGTGCGTGCGGTGGGTACTTACAATAATGCCGCATTGCCTTCGCCGCTTTACAACCAATCGCAGGAAGTGTGTGCCGTGCCGGTTGACAGTACGCCGCCTTGTCCGCCGGGACTTACCATAGTTTCCGACTGTGTGGCGGGCAACAATCAGTTGATATGGACAAATCCGATGAACATCAGTGGTTGCAATACCGACGATGTGGTGCTTTATCACGTATGGTTTACACCGCAGCAGGGGCAGCCGTTTCAGATTGTTGCCACCATTACCAATGCAAATGATACGCAGTTGCTGTTTCAGGATTTGAGTTCGGTGGCGGGCTGCTATGCCATTACCGCGGCCGATACGCTGGGCAACGAAAGCAGTTTCAGCAATATTTTCTGTCTCGATAATTGTCCGGTGTACGAACTGCCCAACGTATTTACACCCGATGCCGATAATGTGAACGATTTGTTTGTGCCATTCCCGTACCGGCACATCGAAAGCATCGACATAAAAATATACGACCGCTGGGGCGCACTGGTATTTGAAACCACCGACCCGGCTGTGCGCTGGGATGGTTTTGGCATGACCAGCAACCGGCTTTGTACCGATGGAGTTTACTATTATGTGTGCACGGTAAACGAAATTCATGTATCGGGCATAAAGCAGCGCGAGCTGAAGGGCTTCGTACATTTGTTTGGTAAACCTTCGGCGCGGCCGCAGTAAAAAATCAAAGTATGTTTTCAGGAATTGTAGAAGTGCCCGGCACAGTGCGCGCAATGCGTCACGAAGCGGGCAATGTGCATATTGAAATGGAAGCCTCGTTTGTGAGCGAGCTTAAAATTGACCAGAGCATTGCCCACAACGGAGCCTGCCTCACAGTAGTATCGCTTACCGATGAAACCTACACGGTAACTGCCATTGCCGAAACGCTGCGCAAAACCAACCTCGGCAGTCTACAACCCGGCAGCAAGGTAAATCTGGAACGCTGCATCCGCCTCGGCGACCGCCTCGACGGGCACATTGTACAGGGGCATGTGGACTTAACTGCTGTGTGCAAGGAAGTAAAAGACGATAACGGCAGCTGGCTTTTCCGCTTTACCTACGATGCTGCTTCGGGTTTTGTAACTGTGCCTAAAGGCTCGGTATGTGTAAACGGGGTGAGCCTTACGGTGGTTGACAGCCTGCCCGGTGAGTTTTCGGTGGCTATCATTCCCTATACCTGGGCGCATACCAATTTTCATGTACTCAAAGCGGGCGATATAGTGAATCTGGAGTTTGATATTATCGGAAAGTATATTACGGCACTTGTAAAACCCCATCAGTAAGTGAGGCAGAAAAGATAGTGAAGGGGGGAGATTTTCCTAAAATATATTTTCTAAACAATGATACCCGGTTAGTCGGCAACCGGATATTATTGTTTCCGGAAATTTCTTTCCCAGTGGGCTTTTCAAGCGCTCAGATTAGTGATTCAATTAGCTTTTATTTTGAAACGATTAAGAAGAGTGGAGAATTTTAATGCGCTCTTTATTAGATTTTGTTTAGATTGAACAGGTAAGAAATGCTAATTCCTTGCTAAACTTTTAGAACAGAGGGGCGTAACATTGTGCAGAAATAAAAAACATCAACACAATGAAAGCACTCTTTACCTTCATCATCGGCTACCTGATTTTAAGCAGCAATCTTGCTGCGCAGTGTAATGCCTCATTTACCTGGACACAAACGCAAAACAATGTAATTGCGTTTACCAATGCGTCCACACCAACCTCTGCCGGAATGTTTTGGGATTTTGGCGATCAGCAAACCAGTTCTCAAATCAGCCCCACGCATACCTATTTCAATCCGGGTACGTATCAGGTTTGTCTTGCCATAGTTGATTCATTTGCCGGCTGTGTGGATATATTTTGCGATACGATAGTAGTCACAGGTAATCCGACGGTATGCGCGGCTAATTTCACCTGGGTGCAAACCGGGCCGGGTATTATTTCGTTTACCAATACTTCTACGCCCTCTACTTCGGGATATTCGTTTTCGTGGAACTTTGGAAACAGCCAGACCAGTCCGGCAGTGAGTCCTGTACATACTTACGCATCGCCGGGCACATACATCGTTTGCCTTACCATGTTTAATACGTCGAACTGCCAGTCCACGTATTGCGACACGATTCAGGTAACCGGCACACCGCCGCCGCCCTGCCAGGCTGCATTTACCTTTACACAAAATGGTGCGGGTGTGGTGCAGTTTACCAATACTTCGCTGCCTTCCACTGCGGGTTATTTCTTCTCGTGGAATTTTGGCAACAGCCAGGGCAGTTTGCAGGTTAGTCCTTCTGCCACCTACGCTGCATCGGGCAGTTATATCGTGTGTCTTACCATGGTCGATTCTACCTGCCAGTCAACCGTGTGCGATACCATTCAGGTAATCATCAGCGGTACTTCGGAACTCGATCTTTTGGGCTGGTCGCTGTATCCCAATCCGGCAAACGATGTGCTGAATGTGCAGACTGCAGCAGGAATAAGAGGAATGCAATATCACATCCTCGATATTTCGGGGCGTGAGGTATATGCGGGTGTGTTCAGCGAAAGCCGTATCAGTGTCGGCGATCTTTTGCCGGGTGTGTATTTATTGAGTGTGAGAGACGAGAGTGGTAAAGTTTCCACGCAGCGATTTATGAAGCAATAGTTTTTTCTGGTTCATGTTTGATAAGGTGCGAAGCAGCGTCGGTGTGTATCGGCGCTGCTTTCGTTTGGAATAGGAGCAAAAGAAAACGACTTGGGCGTGTTGCGCCAAACCGTTTTTATTCTTCTGAAAATAAATTATGATGATTAGAATGGCTTTAGATTTTAGTCGTAAAAAAACTGAATATGAAAGCGCGATTAGATTTTAAAACAATTAAAATATAAAATATAAAAAATATTGAGTACGGCTTTTTATATTGATTTTGCTTGTTTTCTCGTTCATCATTAAAAATAGATTTATACTAATTTTTTCTTTTAATCGATTTAAGATTAATTAGAACGTATGTGAAAGAGTAAGAAAGCGACTATGTGGAAGTGTGAATGGAAAAAACGGGGAGTAATATTGTTGGCGAATTCAAAACCTAATTCAAATGAAAAAACAAATTCTCTTGATGGCAATGCTCGCCGGATTTTCGGTGGCAGCATCTGCACAGTGTTCGGCTTCGTTTACTGCAAGTCAGACACAAAACAATGTGGTGAATTTCACCAACACGTCCACGCCTGTTAATCCCAATACTACCTTTTTCTGGTGGATGTTTGGCGACAATTCCCCGGGCGATTTTAATTTGAACCCGACGCATACTTATGCAGCTCCTGGCAATTATGCGGTAACACTCTCCATGTTTGATTCGCTCAATCAGTGTACAAGTGTAATTACCGATACGATTGTTGTAACAGGTAACGTGCTTTGCAATGTGTCTGTATTTTCGGTTCCTGTTTCAGACGCATCGTGTGCAACCTGTGCCGATGGTGTGCTTTCGGCATTCGTAATGGGCGGTACTGCGCCCTACACTTATGTATGGAGCAACGGCGATACGGCAAACACGATTTACGGCTTACTTCCGGGGCAGTATGTGGTGTGTGTAACCGATGCCAATGGTTGTACGTCGTGCGACACGGCTTTTGTTAATGTGCAGAGTCAGTCGTCGTGCAATGCCTCGTTTAATGTAACGCTTACTTCCGGTAACGTGTACAGTTTTACCAATACCAGCAGCAGTTCGCCTACGGCAAATTACTTCTGGGATTTTGGCGACGGCAATACATCTTTTCTTCCGAATCCCACGCACAGTTACTCAGTATCGGGCAACTATGCGGTGTGTCTTTCGGTATATGATTCTTCCTCGCTTTGTTACGATATTACCTGCGACACGCTCATGAACGTAGTTGGAAACAACGGCCCGGTTTCATGCAACGCCAACTTCTACATCGTATATGATACCTTGCAGAGCAGCCCCATGGCCTGGGTGGTTAATCTTTCCACCGCATCGCCCAATGCCCTTTACATCTGGAGCTGGGGCGATAATACCTACGATACTGCGGCGTTTCCCACTCATGTGTATGCACAGCCGGGTGTTTATACCGTTTGCCTCTATGTAGTTGATCCGGCCGGCAACTGCAGCGATACCATGTGTCAGTCGCTGGTGGTGTTCCGTCTTTCGCAGCAGGCTGCCGGCACACCTTTTGTGGTAAACGTGGTATCATCAATTCCCACGGGTATGGAAGCTGTGGAAACCGAAACATGGTCGCTTTATCCCGTACCTTCTTCTGATGTGATTACCATACGCACCTCAGAAACACTTACCGGCCGCAACTTCCGGATTATCGATTTGTCGGGACGAACAGTTGAAGCCGGTGTGCTTACCTCCACACAAATCAGCATCGAAGCGTTTGAAAAAGGGGTTTATCTCCTTCAGCTCGAAAATAGTTCGGGTGGATTCAGCACACAGCGGTTCATTCGCCAGTAATCAATTTAGCAAACAAGCATAAAAAAACGGCTTCCGGATTGGTTTCGGAAGCCGTTTTTATCTGTAAGTCTGTAAGAAAAACTCAGGAGCTCTTAAATCCAACCAATACCGACACGCAACCGGTGGCGGTGCCTTTGCTGTTTTCGTTTTTACCGCCATCCACAATTACCTTGAGTTGTGTGGTGGTTTTTACTTTAAAGTCCCACACATCGGTATTGTTTTTTGTCTTGCTGTCGAACACCAGGCGGCCTTTCATGTCGTACACCACAAACGATACATTTTCGAGTGTTTCTTCGGCGCACACGAGAATACGGTAATCCTGGCCTGAATTGAAGGTGAGTACCGATTCTGTTTTTTGTCCTTCGCGGAGCTGAACGGTATTTATTTGTCCGTTGTGCGTAAACGGCGACACTTTTGTAATGCATTTGCGTGCCCAGTTTTTGCTGCATTGGGCATAAGCAAATTCGCCTGCGGTAAAAAAGAGCAGGGCAGAGGCTGTGGTTGCGATAAGGAAACGACGCATTTGGGAGTTTTTTTGAATGGCACGCATGAATTGTGCCAATTCAATCACGTTTTACGTGCGAATCAGAAGGAGGGTTTCAAATGCTGCGTGGAAGGACAGGCTCAGGTGCGGGTAACAATTTTTTCGCGTATGGCCTTTACCTTGTCGAAAATGGCTTTAAACTCAAGCGCATTAAGGCTTACGGGCTTTACATCGTCTTCGGCACCGATTACTGTAATGCCGTTTTCTTCTTTGGCCGTGGTGGCTGCGGGCGGGGGGAGTTTGGCGTAAATGGCCTGGAGTTCTTTGAGTTCGTTGGCGAGGGCGGTGAGGTCGTTGTGTTTGCGGCTGTTGAGCAGGTCGATGAGTTTGTCGAGCGAAAAGCGTTGTTCGGCGATGCGAATGCGTATTTCGTTGTTGTTTGTTTTTTCGGCCACGCGGCAGGCGAGGTAAAGTCCTTCAATCCATCCGCCGGCAATCATGAGTGCCGAGGCGTGTTGCTGGTTGTTTTCGTGGAGCAAGGCGTCGCAGTCCCAGTAGGCGTTGGTGATGATGTTGAGCACCGAGTCGCGCGAGCCCATGTTGGTTTCGAGCCTGTCGCGCAGAGCCGGGGGAAATGCCGAGGATACGTGCAGGCCTTCGGCCAGTTTGTTGGCGCAGCTCATGAAGGTCATGGTTTCTGCCGTTTGTCCCATTATGCCGGAAAACGACACATCGGCCCCGTATATACCGAGGTTGAGCGCCTGTGAGGTGGTGCTGGTGTAGCGCGAAACGTTGTCGGGCAAATTGGGGAGGTCTTTGTCGTAGCCGGCTCCGGCGCGGCGCAGCAAATCGGCCATTTCAATGGGCGAGGGAATGTAGTAGAATACATTTTCGGCCGAGGCAGTTTGTGCGGTGTCGTTGTCGGGAAGCGTGTCGGTGGTGGCAGCGGTGTTTTCCTCGCCTCCGCATGCGGCCAGAGCCAGCAGGCAGGCAAATACAGCCATGCGAAACGCAGGGAATGCGGTGTGTGTGAAATGGGTCATGCGAAAAATCAGGTTCAGCTAAAATGGTGTGCTATGCTTGTTGAACGTGTGTATGTGCTGCAAGTTACGAAGTGACGGTGAAATGACGTAAAATTTCGGCAGGATGTGGAATTTGTGTGTTTTTCTATCAGCTTTTGCTGTGGTTGACAGCAGACAGTATTTATGCTCAAACAGATACGCACTGTTGAGAAAGTTTAATAGTTGGACTAAGCCACACGTACCTGGATTGTATGCAGTTTCGAAAGAGATTGATCGGGTACAGATATCCGAACGGTTGTTGATATGATGATTGTAGCGGAGTGTGGTTGGTTTTATTTGTATTATTCAGGCAATTTATTCATTATCCTTTTCAATAAATAAATCTGAATATTTTCAGGGTTGTTTTTCCCTGAAATGCCGGATTTAGTATTCAGCAAATTGTCTTTTTATGGGATAAATAAACCGGCCATTTATCGCTGAGCATGATTTTATAGGCAAAAATATTGTCGCAGCCCAAAGCTCATTGACACTAAATCAAAATCAGTATTGGGATTTTTTAAGTTAATTGTTTTATATTTATACAGCTTGTTGTGGTATTGTATAATACATTATACGGGTGAGTTTTTCATTGTTTAATAATCTTAAATTAACTAAATGATGAATTCAAGTGCAGATAAGTCACAGATGGCCCCAAACCAGTCGGCCGCAAGTGATGTTTCACGGTCAAACTCTTACAGTAAAATTGATAATCAATTTATTGATAATCGGCCTGAATCTGCTGCCCAGAGAAAGTTGTATGAAATTGCCAACAACAGCTATCAAATTTCTCAATTCAAAAAGATACAGGAAATAACAAATAACATTCAGCCACATACAGCCCTGTCAGTTAATGAAGGATTTCAGGATAACACAGTTCCTTTTTTTAATAAAGAAGAAAGTATAAATAGTATTTCAGACGGTGTAATTCAGGGTGTATTTCAGTATTCGCATACGACCGGCTTGAATACAGATTCGGGCAGAACGGAAGAGGAGATAACCGCATTTTATAAGGAAAGGGGTTGGGAATTAGCCACTGTGTGGAGTTATGATGGTGTTCAGGTATATACAGATGCGAGAAATACTCAGGATGCAATGAGCAGTATGGTTTCGGGTAATGCCACCATGCCGGTTATGATTGATGTAAGCAGAAATATGAATGGTTCCTCCACCTTGCTGGTTGGCCCCGAGTATTTTAATGAATTGATGAAAAGTGGATATTTTAACGAGCGCGGTGCCAAGAGATATCAGATATATCAGCAGTTTATGAAAGAGAAGGGAATGCAGGTAAAAGATAGTTCTGGTGACAATATTCCAACAATAAGTAAGGAAGATTACGAAGTAATGGAAATTCTTGATAGCGGATCTACTAAGCCGCAGCACGTAAAATTTAAAAAAACCAATGTTGAAAAAGTTATAAAATTTGGTAAAGATGAAGGCCATTTAATGACCGAAGTTTTGGCCAATAAGCTCTATGAAAAAGCAGGGATTCCTACGTTGCCAATAGAATTGGTAAACATAGACGGGCAGTTGGCACAGATGACAGATTTTGTAAAAGAATTTAGCAAGCCTGATGAAGCCGAACTGGTTTCTTCGGAAGATTTTATGCGTCATATCGGAGCGGATATGTTATTTGCAAATTGGGATTTGTTTAAAACAGATAACTGGATGAAAATTAAAGGCAGAATGGTGAGGTCGGATAATGGAGGCGCTTTGGATCGATCTGCTCAGGGACACCTAAAAGACAGTGAAGACTGGAATGGCAGAAATGTAAAGGATATTGATAGTATGCGTAAAAAATCAAACAGTCCTTATAACCGTCTAACTGATCACGAAGTTGCAGATTCGATCAGGACATTGTCGAAAGTATTAACAAAAAAGAAAATTGATGAGGCTTTTGAAGAATCTCATTTTCCGGTATTGCAACGAGAAGGAATGCGGGATATTATACTGAAAAGACTTCAAATTGCCCTTGAATGGGCAGATAAGGTATATGAAATTGAAAGACTTGTATTGGTAGATCATTCCTGGGATGATAAGAGTGAATTGGAGCCGGATCTATTAGATGATTCGCCGATTGATCTGGCCAGTGAGTTGATCCGATTAGGATATAAACATGTTCCGGATAATGCACCGCAAGAAAGACTTGAGGAGTTTTTACGTAATGGCCGGATTCAGCCACCCGATCCACAGCCTAAAACCGGTAATCCACATGAGAGCATTCCTTTGGTAGGGCCTGAAGAAATGTTACGAGAGGATCAGTTTGGAGGCGGACTGGCCAAACAAATGCCAAAGTTTTTTGACCGTATGAAAACCGGACGTTTAGTAAGGCGTATGTCGGACGGAGAAAAAGCGGCTTTTGAAAAAGCAGCTGCATCAAAGGATATTATGGAAATAGTAAGTCTGATTTTTCCTCAAACAGGTAAGCCCGGTGCCAGAGGAGAAATGGTGTGGTCTGTAAATAAGCCATATATTTTTGAGAGAGAAATTGCAGTGATAAAAGGGATAGATTATACAGGAAGTCAGCCCAAACATAATCCTGAAGACTATAAATGGGTGATGGAAATATTTATCACCGACGAAATGCTGGATTTTCTTCATGATTATGCTTATATCAATAATCCTACCGGAGGCTCCAAATCATCAGCATTTATGGGTAATCCGACGTTGAAACTTGAAGGACAGGCCGGGGGAAGGGGGGGGGAAGACGGAATCCCCAATGTTGTTATCAAAAAAGATGGGTTTGCTAAATTTTGGAGAGGAGTGCAGGCATTCCAGTTTGTTAAAGCGGAAGATCATTTATGGAAACATGCAAGTAATAATGAAGAGCTTTTGAAAGCTAAAGAAGAAAGACAAAGAAAGGAAGAAATAGAAAAAGCTAAAGCTGAAAAAGAATTACAATCCATGATTAATCAAAGCAAACCGGAAGATAATGATCCACTTGGGGGTATGTTTTCTGATGAACCTCAGTTTACTCCCGTTCGAAAATCAGCGTATGATATTATCCGCGATAGCTTTGCTTCCCAGTATTCCGACCAGGTAGGTGTGGGTAATGGACAAAGTCATTCAGGGCTGCTTCATCCACATAATACTGATGCCCCAATTAGTATGGAACCAAAGCATATTAAATTAAGAGCCGAGAACATTAAAGATAATTTAACTAAACGAGTAGGGCAAAATCAGACGTTAATTAAGTGGTTAGACGATAGCGAGTTGAAAGTAGCTCATAATAATGGGAGCGGATTAAATTGTTTAATTATTTCATTGTTAATGCACGCAAGTGGAAATTACGGCAATCAACATAGCGATTTGGCCGCATACTATCGCGAAAAACTTGTTCAGAGATTTCCTGAAATCAGAGTTGGTGAAATGTTGTACAGCGATAATCCGGCTTACAAGTGGTTAGTTGGAGAAATTAACAAAGATTTTCGTGTAAGCCTTGATGTTCAGTTTATTCAAAGTGAGGAAAATGGCAGACCTTATATGATACCAGCGATACAAACGGGGCTTAATAAAGTAATTATTCTGGACTACGGCGGCCATTATGAAGCTGTTTACCGTAAATAACCTTATTTGTACAACTATCTGATTATAAGGTATTTTAGTCTCAAACGAGAGTGGGGTTCCCTCGCAGTGTTATGAATTTTATTTCACTCAACGCGGTTTAACGTGAAGACAATTAACCGGCCGTTTGTTTTGCCGATTCCATCTGTTTGTTTTTCCTGCGTTTGTAGTCTATTGAATATCGTGTAATAAAATAAACCAGTAAACCTGTCGCCGAACTTAAAATAGTTGAACCAATCAACATGATAAAGCCTAATTGTGAAATATTATCAAGCCAGTTGTCGTAATTAAATTCGATGTCTGTTTTAATAAACCATGTTCCTACCTTAAAGCTCATCATTAAGAGAAACGGGCTTGTTAAAGGGTTTGAAATAAATGCAGCAGAAAGAGCAGCCAGAATATTAAACCGGAATATTTTATAAAGCAGCAGCGATAAAATGGTGCTTAACCCGAATGTGGGAAAAACTCCCCAGAAAGCTCCTATTGCTGCTCCCAGGGCAATTTCATGCGAACTCCCGCGGGCATAATAAATTTTAAGCAGGCTGATTTTGGCCTTCCTGAATATGTTGGTGATAAAGTTTCTGTTTTTGACCGGTCTCATTTTTAATTCATGTCGTTGGTCGATTTTCCTGCCTCCGGCCATTCATTAATATTACTCATCGTGGTGGTTGCAATTCCCTCCAAAGCCTCGTTGGTTAAAAATTCCTGATGCGAAGTTATAAGAACATTGCTGAATGTGGTAAGCAATGCCAGCATATCGTCCTGAAGAACAGCATTACTTTTATCAAAAAAGAAAACGCCTTTTTCATTTTCCTACACGTCCATACCAAAGGCGCCTATTTTGCCTGCTTCAATTTACGTATTTGCATATTTACCCGCAAAAATGATTGCAAGACTGCTGACAGGTGTCAGCAAGCCGTATGCGATTGCAGAAAGCACATAATTGGCTGTATGAATAAGTATGTATAAAAAGGGCTGACGTTCATTTGAAGAACGTCAGCCACAACAAACTTTACCGTATTCAATTTTACTTTCGCGAGTGAAGCCCAACCGTGTTGCCTTCGCTGTCTATGAATATGGCGATAAACCCGAATTCGCCGATATTGGTTTTAGGCTGTACCACTTTTCCACCCGCCAGTTCAATTCTTTTTTCTTCGGCCACGCAGTCGTCTGTTTCGAAATACACCACCGTAGTGTTTGCGCCGGGTTGCATATCGGTTTTCTCCACCAATGCGCCCGAAATGTTGCGACTTTCGGGGCTGAATGGGAAAAGGGCCTGTTTGCCCCATTCAATGGGTAAATCAACAAGTTTTACGTTGAAAACTGTTTCGTAGAATTTTTTTGCCCTGTCGAAGTTGGATACGTGAATATCAAACCAACCTACCGGATTTGCACTGTTCATTTTCTTACTGTTTAGGTTGTGCTGCAAAATTGCCCGACAAAATTGCACCGGCGGCACACCGTAAAATTGTAAAAATGGGACAGGGCTATTTTTTTCTGTCGAAAATCAACGACATCTTCAGTTCATCGCCGTAAAACTCTTTGGGTGTAAGGCCGGTAAATTCTTTGAACTCTTTAATGAAGTGAGCCTGGTCGTAGTATTCGTTTTCGTAAGCCAGATCGGTGAGGGAGGTTACTTCTTCGGCCAGTAAGGTTTTCAGGGCTGCCTGAATTCGTATTGTTTTTGAAAGCTGTTTGGGACTGAGACCTATTTCCTGCGAAAATTTTCGGGTCAGTTGCCGGCGGTTAATGTTCATTCTTTGCGAAAATTCGTTTACCGCGAATTTTCCGTTTGCGGCCATTATGGTTTCTATAGTTGATGCGACGACAAAATCTATTGTCTTCTTGTCGGTTAAGCGTTTCAGCAAAAATGTTTCTATGAGTTGAATTCTGGCCTCGGTGTTACAGGCGTGTAAAATCTTTTCTCCTGTTTCCCGGCCTTCTTCACCAAAAAGTTTATCGAGCGGAACGGCGGTGTTTTCCATTTCCTTTATGGGAATGGTGGTGAAAGGTAAAAATCCGTTCGGGTGAAACCTTGCCACGAATGAACCTGTAACCCCGAGAGGTTCTACTATGTAGGGCTGTGTGAGTTGCCCGATTAAAAAGCATTTTGGCAGTATTATGCTTTCGCCGTTTTTCGCATGATGTTTGTATGTGTCGGCATAATGAAATATGAGTTTCATTGTTCCGTCGGGCACAATGGTGTTTTTTGTGGGGGTGCTTTCTCTGTCGCCTTCCAGGTTCCAATAGCACATCACAAATTCTTTCAGTTCGGGTGAGGGTTCGAAGATTTGTGGTTTCATTGGAGTGGTTGATTAGCGTTTATTATTTCAAGTAAATATTTCAGCTACTCTATCGCAAAATCGTTGTTAGTGCCTCGCTGGTTTATAGTAAATGTTGATTTACTTATCTTTCTTGTATATTGAATACAGTTCCTGCCGGGTCTTGTATCCAATGCATATTTTGAGGTAGTTCTTCTATCTCGTCACAAAACGCAACAGAATTGGCGTGTAAATAGTTTGTGGCTTCTGCCATATTGGGTACTGTAAGTTGCAACCATGTTTCGGAGTGGGTATAGTTGTCAACGCAGTCTAGCCAAATCACATTATTGCCGAACTTCACTTCGTGAGTCCTTGAAACAGTTGGATTATCAATAGTTTTCTCTTCAACGTTCAATCTCAAAATATCTCTGTAAAAGGCAACTGTTTTGTCGTACTTACT
Organism: Bacteroidia bacterium; assembly: GCA_025454955.1. Taxonomy (GTDB): domain Bacteria; phylum Bacteroidota; class Bacteroidia; order Palsa-965; family Palsa-965. Next base: position 92,934 of record JALONL010000028.1, read on the forward strand.
TTTTGGAATTTTGATTGCAATGTTAATTCCAGCCTCGAACTTTACTTCCATTGGTGTTATGATTTATATATGTGGGTGTGTTTGTTTTTTGCAATGCATTTATAATCGCCATCGGTCTGTATAACGCCACAGTGCTATAATTGCTGACCTTTTTCGGCTTTTCTTTGGTGTGCCATGAACTGTAAACTGATTGTCATAATCAGCTTTTGTTGAAAGTTAATACGTTTTCACTTGCCCTGTCAGATCACTAACACAAATTTCTTGTCAGTAGTATCCTTAGCAGTAGGTGTTGCGTTTTTCCGTCAATTCACTTGTGTGTCCTTTCATACGCAAGTCCATTTTAGCAAGCTGTCTGTTGAGTTTTTCAACAATTATATTGTAGTCTTGCAGTTTGCTTTCCAGAAGATTAAATGTCTGTCTTAATCTGTGGTAAATTTACTATTATCAGATGTGTTTTCCAGTTTAGTCACCATTATCTTTCAAGGTAAACAGTATCAACGGTTGAGCAGTTTGAGCATTTATAGTTTATTTCTTTTGTTTTATAACCTTCTTTTGAAAAGTAAAGGGTTAATGAAGGACAGCCCAATAGCCCGCCGGTAATACCAAAATATTCAAATTGCCCTTTATTATTTGTGTATTCAAATTTTGTGGACGGTTTTTTAGGATCTTCTTTTACATACCTGCCAAGAGCAACACTGTCTAATGGTTGCCCGGTTGTTTTGTCAATTACCACACCTTTTGCACTTACAACGCAATCGCACGCTGTGAAATATAAGAGAGCAATTGTAAGCAGGATAAATGAGTGATTTTTTTTAATAGTAGTTTGCATTTTCAGGTGATAGTTTGGTCGCAAAAAATTTTTCTGTTTTAGTCTGCGGCTGGTTATTTGCCGGTATCAATTGATATGGCTCATCTGTCTTGAATTTTTTCAAAGTAAGGTCGAAGTAGAATAGTGACAGTTAAATTTTGATCTGTGCCAGGAAACACTGCAGGCACGATTATGCCAACACTAGATTTGTCAATTTTCGTCTCTCTATTTTCTTTCGTCATATATTTTCATTAAACCGAAGCAGGTTTCCAAAAGGGTCTGCAATTTCTAATTGCAAAGTTTGCCAATTGGTTTGTAAAATGTCCGGTAGCTTATATGTTGATCCTTTGCCTTGAAGTTCTTTATGAAACTCAGCTATTTTCCTTGTTTCTACGAATACAATGACATTTGTTGGAAATCGTTTATTCTCCGAAAGATGTAAAGTCAGCCCGTTTTTTGAAATCTGCATATAAACCGGGTCTGTCTGTCCGAAGCGATGTTCCCAATCTATCTTAAATCCAAGAAAGCCAATGTAAAAGTCAATTGCAGCGTGATAGTCCGAAATTCCAAAAGTGGGGATTGCCGTGAATTCATAAGTGTCTGGTGTCGGATTTATCATATTGTGCCTGGTTCTTTGTCGAAGAGTGTATTAGTATATATCGCCTCTTGAACAAACGGTTATTGGTTTTCCGGGGGGATATGATTTGAAATGCTAATGTTCAAATTTAATTCAATGTTCAATAGAATTACAAATCCTGAACTTGATATTTTACTCAAATTTTGGTGATCTTCTGTTGGCGGGTGCTGCTATTGTTTGTTCGGTACAGGCAAGCCCCAAGCATGCAAAGCAGTTTATTAAATTAATTGCTCCCCACATATTTGCCGTCTTTGTAAATAGTAATCCGTTTTGGTTTTTGTCCGTCGCTGTGTAAATAATTTTCAAACTCAATTTTATACAGATCAAATTCCTTTGTTGACGAGTTGTAGTTGAAATTGATAAAATAGTCATACTGATGTTCACCGCCGTTTATGAAAACCACTAATAAGAACTCTGCTTTTTCTTTGTCAACCCAGCCCATCATATTCACATAAACCAGGGATTTTCTCTCAGCCTGTTTTTTTTGTCCAACTTCAGGGGAAACAAGCCGGATTTGAACTTTCTCAATTGTCTCTGGCAGTTCTATATCAGGGAAGTCGTCGGGTTGTCCGTAAACGTGCTTTCCGAAATACAGGGTGTCAAATGTGATCTTGTCTTTTTGGTAAACTGCTTTTATGAATTCTGCAATGGCTTGTGTGTAAATTTTTGTCAACTCATCTTTCTGCAATTTCAAACTATCTGTTGTGGATGAGTGTGTTTGTTGAGTTGAAGAGCTGTCGGCGATGATTTTGCCAGCCTGTGGGTTGCCTCCTGTATGATTTGAGCAATCTGTAAAGCCAATAAAAATTGTCAAAGCTAAAACTGTCATTATGTATTTTTGTGTGCTCATTTTTGCTTTGCCGGGTAAAAATTGTCGAACCTCGATTTATAAATCAAAGACAATCAGCGGAACGAATACAAAACGTGACGCCTATTTCAGCAAAGTAAGTTAATTCTTTTTTTGACAGCCCAAAATCCTGATTAAGAGGTCGTACAATCACAAGTAGTGACAGTGCAGTTATGAACGCACCTGCACTGTCAATAAGAACAAGTTTCCCTTGTTTTTGGTAAAATGTTTAGTTGATTTATCATTGTCCGATTCACCTGCAATCATTTATAATCTTCTGTGCTATGAGTTGCCGCGATACGGGGCCATTTCCATGCATAACGGATAATCAGACAAAGAAGACCAACTTCTATCACAGCGCCAAACACCATGTGTATCCAGGCCCCGCCTGCCAGGTTAAACAGCATATACGGTATATGCAGCACGGCCACGATGATGTTTGTCCAGCGATTTATTTTAGCAGGCAAGGTTGTAGAGAGGAAAATCATTAACACCGGAATTGTTACAGCGGCGAGTACGATCAAAAGAAATGTTTGAGAAACCTGAAATGTAAATACCTTGCCGGCCAACATATCTTTTAGCGAACCAGGCATGTATAAGTGGAAGTAATCGACATAGAGATAGAAAAACATAAAACTCGCCCATAAGGCAGCAAGCCTGGTTTTCAAACTGACTTTAGTGTCTTCGAATTTCCCTTGCGCTGAATTTTGTGTACTCATAAACTATTATTTAAAAATTAAAACCAATATTAAGTCCTGGTTCCGGAAAGACGGTTTTAGGCCACTTGTCATCCAACTGTTTAAATCCATCGGGCAATGTGGTGTGATAAGCACGGTGAGTCATGCATATTGATGGTTGAAAGAAAAATCTGTCTTTGAACAGCTTGATATGATAGCCAACACGGTATGAATTGAAAATCTGAAAACCATCGTCGATTTTCCTTCCATTGTTATTCACAAAAACCTGCCAGGCAGGCATCACATCGAGTTGAGCATACAAACCCTTCCAAACAAATCGTGTGTAAGATGCTGTTACGCCATATTCACGCACATACCCCGGGAATCTTTCTTCAGGCTTTTTGTAGGCTTTGTTTAAAAATGGATGAATACCGTTTGGCCAGGCATATTTCCAGGTTTTCGGAGCTAATGTAATTACATCCTTTCCTGTAAGCCGATAACCGATATTGAGTTGAACGAAGTTGGGCGGGTTTTCCTGATCTAAATTGCCCAGAAGAACAAATAAAGAAGTTCCAACAAACCATTTTTTATATGTACTGTCGGTTCTGTCGTATTGTGCTTTCAACTGTAAGCTGCCCACCAATACAAAGACAACTCCAAGCCATAAAACTTTCTTTTGCATATCCTTTTAGTTTTAAAATGATGCTGCAAAAGTAGATTGGCGTGATGCTATAACTCTTTCACTTAAGTTAAGAAATGATCCCTACCCTTTACTTTTTTCTATAATCCTGGCTCTTAACCTGCTTAAAGACTGAGGTGTGATGCCTAAATAGCTCGCCAGCTGTTGTTGTGGCACACGTTGAATGAGGTCTGGTCTTTTTTGTAACAGGTTCAGGTATCGTTGTTCTGGCGAAGACGTTTTAAATGCGTCGAAGTCTATTCGTTGTTTGGCTAAAAGTTCTTCGGCCATTAATCTGCATATCGTTTCAAACTTTGGAAATTTACTGTTTACTTCTGCTTCCATGTCAGAATTTGAAATGGTAAGTATGGTGTCTTCAATACAGCTTACATAGTATTCCGATGGGGTTTTGCTTACCACACAGGGTGGTGTAAATCCTTCCATTTCGGTGTAGAAAGAAGTGGTTTTTTCTTCACCGTCTGATATATAATATGCCCGGATACAGCCTTTTAGTACAAAGTAACTTTCTTTCGATTTCTGTCCTTCTTTGAGCAGAATTGTTCCCTTCTTTACGGAGTGAAATATATTTAACGAAAGTATTGCGTTCTTCTCATCTTCGGTGAGAGTGACGTATTTTGAGATAAAGTCAAATAGTATGTCTTGCATTTTTTTTATAGACTATTATGTTATTGTTTTAGTAATACTCGATACTCACTTGCCCAATGTTTTACCGTTTTTCGAAAGTCGTTTTTTCAACATTATGCATCACTATATGCACTATCTCGATTAATTCAACATTTCATTTTCATATAAGCCTCTCGCTTAGGCAAAACGGTTGTTTGTAAACAGATCTTATTTTTTCTTAACCACAATTTTTTTGAAGTGGTAAAATCTTTCGCCATACTCAAATTGAATTTCTCCATCATAACCACCCACATTTTTTTTCTCAACAACTCTCCAGATTTCTTTCATCTGTTTTTCTTTTTCTGTGAATTCAATTCTGTAATTCCGGTTCCTGGAAAATTTGTATTGAATGGCAATATGCCCGCCACGGTTTAGTTGTTTAATTTCTTCAAAATTATTTGAAATTCGGCCTAAAGTATCATATTCTGTTACTTTTTCAAGATTGAAATCTCGTCCCTGAGTGTTTTTCAAATAATCCCGCACCAAAATGGACAACACAAAAACATCTCTAAGGTCTTCCCGGGTTTTGTCGACAGTATTAATCTTTGATGTGGTTGCGCATCCTTCAATAACAAGGACCATTATTATCAATATTACTGTTTTTATTTGTCTCATGGCATTGTTGCTAACGGTTTGCACATTTGTCTAATGCGCATTTCGCTTCGCATTTTTTTCTGCTTACATTAAAGATAATTAATTGTTCCGAAAGTTGAAGTGATCTGCCATGCGGATGCGAACGAAACAAACAACACTTGCGGCCAAGCCAGTGCTGTTATACAAATGTGCAGGCAGTACCAGTTAAGTTATCACTTACAATTCTGATCAATGTAAGCCTGGGCGTACTTGTCGCCGAGTTCAACGGCTTTTTTCCAATCTGCGCAAGCCTTTTCCTTTTCTCCCAGATCGAGATAAACAAAACCCCGTGCGTAGTATGTCGTTGAATATTCCGGTTTCAGTTCAAGTGCTTTGTTATGATGCTCAAGTGCTTTGTCATATTGCATCAACACTCTGTAACAGTTCCCCGCATTCAGATAAGCATCGGAGAAGTTTGCATTTATTGCAATGGCTTTATTGTAATCATCGATAGCTTGTTGCCAGGCGAATTGTTGTTGTAAACAATATCCACGGGCAAAGTAAACATCTGCCGTTTGCGTGGGGTTTTTGTTTATTGCAATTGTGAACATTACATAAGCCGGCATAATTTGACCCTGGCTGAGGAACACATAGCCCCGCTGTATATATGCTGCTATGTAGTTTGTGTCGAGTTCAATTGCCTTGCCGTAATCGGTTTGCGCACCGTTAGGATCACCCAGGTAAGATCGGGATTGCCCGCGCATAAAATAGATTTGTGGATTCTTTGGATCAAGTAACAAAGCCTTGTTGTAATTCGCAACTGCAAGAGAATCTTTGCTGAGGTAAAAGTAAGCCTGCCCTCTCTTGAAGTAACCCTCGCTTTTGGATGAGTCAATGGCGATCGCATCGCTGTACGATTTTACAGCGTCTTCGTAATTCCTGACAGCGACAAAATCATCTCCTTTCTTGATGTTATCCGGGTAAGATTGGGAAAAAGCATTAGCCCAGGTCAGTAAAAATGTCAGAATGATCAGGATGTGTTTCATGGTTTCTTTAAATTGGCTCTACTGGCCAGTGTTTGTGTAGCGATGTGCTTACGATGCCACGTCCCTTTCCCTACACCAAGCGTTGAACGAAAATAACACTTTTAGCTTATACATCCCCCCGCCATTGAGCAAACATTGAGTGCTAAGCCGTTTTTCATTCACTACTTCTGGTAAAGTAGTCCACAACAATTTTGTCGTCCGCTACAATATGGTCTGTGATATGGAAAACATCCTTGATCCATTTATGCTTTAATCCTTCTTTTCTATTTAGAATTTTTCCCAGAAATGTTACATGGCTCCATGGTGATTCGTCAGCATTAACTATTCCAACTTGATAGTGTGATTCATTTGTCCAAATCTTAAATGGAAATGCAAGTCTGTCCCTGGGCTCTGAATCATCTCCCCATTCACCAAGTGCTACAATTCCGTGCGCTACCTTTGGGGAATGTCCGCGTGTAAAATTGATATACTAAACTGCAAACGCATTGTCATCAGAATAAACAAATCGCGTTAGTCGAACAATTTCTTGTCCGCAGCAATTACATTTATCAATATTGGGGTCTTCGAATTCTATTTTAATCATTTTATTTGTCCTGAATAATGATCTGCTGCGGTTTGCGGATTGGTACCGTGCGCTTTCCTTCTAATATATATTCGTGAAAAAGCGCATGGTGCCAATACGTTTTTAGCGGCCGCATTTGTTATATGAGTTTACCAGTTCATTTTCTCTATCATCCAGAAAGTGTATTCCTAATACCCAATCCTCACTGAGATCTCTTATATCGACTATAATACCGTCTAAATTGCGCAGTATTCTCAGGTTATCTGAATTCTCTATATCGCCATTGGAAAAGTCATATCTGAAAGCCCAGTCACTATATCCAAATTGAAAGGCGAATATTTTACCATTGGTTGGGCAAACTAATACACCGTTGCCTGCAAACATTAACTTGATTGAGTCAGGAAAACTTTTGCCGTCAACATCCCAAAAATTGGCTAAGACTTCATGATAGTAATACTCGCCCGACTTGCTTTTATTTAGTATCTGAATCGAATCAACCTTGGGATCGACTCTAAGATGCTTAAATAAAAGCGCGTTGTCATGATTTGCTATTATTTTTTCTTCAATTGTCATATTGAGGAACTTATCATCAGACTTTTGATGACAACCAATTAAAGCGAGTAAATTCAGGCAAAGAAAATGTCTGATTCGCATAATGTCTGGTAACGGTTTCGAACTTTGCATTCGGGCTGGTTTCGGAGCACAAAACCCTCCGTCGGTACAGCACTTAATACAAAAGTACAAATATCCATTTAAGCGCTTCACAGCCAATTTCTTAGCCCGCTATCGGCGTTTCGTAGTTTTTTTGTTTATGATTCGTGTTAGTCGGTGATTACTAATTTGGTTACGGCTAAAGTTCCATCGCCATCTAACAGCCAAACAAAGTAATGTCCACTTTCAAGATTGCCGCGAGAGAGCGAATATGTCTGCCCATTAATATTGTTTATTTGTATTACTTTTTGTCCTAATAAATTATATACCGTTAAAGTAGCGTTATGTAAATTTTTGTCTGCCTCAATAGTTGCAGATGAAGAGAATGGATTCGGAAACACTGTAATAAAACTATTGTCATCATTCCTGATTTCATTGATACCCGTTATGGGAGCGGTGGCATAACCAATTTCCCAATAGTAGTTTAATGAATTCACAGGAAGAGGGTCAACATCTTTTCCTGTGTACCACATTTTATACATCCCTCCGTCATTTAATACCGAAGGAAATGAGGCTGTGTTTGCATCCCATTCACCCGCAATTCCACTTGTCAGTACAGGGTTTGCGTTTGATTTAGTCCAGTTTATTCCATCAGAAGAAGTGGCAAACCCAACTTGTTGACCAAAAGAAGGATCCGCCCCGCCACCATACCACATATAATACAAATTACCCTGCTTCATTACATGAGGATCTTGCACATAAATGCTATCCCAGGTATTTATGCCGGTAGTTATAATAGGATTACTACTGCTTTTTGTCCAGGTGATGCCGTCGGGTGATGTGGCATATCCGATATTTGCTTTTCCATCAGTTCCATTTCCGTCGCCAATGGCATCATACCCGCAATACCACATTTTATAAATGCCCCCTTCTTTTATAACAGATGGTCCTTCGAGGAAACCATTATCCCATTCTGCAGGCATTCCTACCTGCAAAACAGGGTTTGGATATTTCGTCCAATTTATTCCATCAGATGAATAAGCATATCCGATATCATACCTGTAAGAATTAAAATATGCTCCGGCATACCACATCTTATACCGCTCAGCCGGAGGTGCAGTACTGTCAATTATTACAGATGGCGTTTCTATTCCCAAAGAATCCCAGCCACCAGTATAGGAAACATCAAGAACAGGATTTCCGGAATATTTTATCCAGTTGATACCGTCAACTGATGTGGCATAACACTGTCTTGCCCTTAATAGCGTGTCAGTTGGATAATTAATTCCTCCGCAGGTGTACCACATTTTGTATGTAGCGCCTTCTTTTACTACCCAGCCATCACTGATTGCAAAAATATCGTTTGGAAGGTTTGCATACACAGTATCTCGTCTGAGCACGGGATTACTGGCGTCTTTTGTCCAGATCGTTTGGGCAAATAAGGGGCCCATGCCTTCGTAAAGTGGAGGAAACACAATTGCAATGGTGATTAGAATATGCTTCATGTTCAATTTTACGGTTTTTTTGTAATGAATACTAATGGTTTGGCGCCTGGTGAGGAATCGGATTTCGGAACACAAAACTGTCTGCCGGCACTGCGCTTGATACAGAACAAAAATGTTCATTTAACCACTGAACCGCCAATTTTTAAACCCGCTGTTATAGGGCGTTTTTCTTATCATTTCGTTGTTGTCAGGTTAATTTCTATTTGTCCCCCAAGTCCGCAAGCAAGCATATAAGCAAAATATTTTCCGTCTGCCAGGTTTGTGAGGTCAAATATTGGCGGGCATTCTGAATGTTCTATACTTGTTTTTTGAATTGGATTATTTTGTCCCGAAACAGTTAATGTTACAGTTGTTGCTGTCCCACCACAAGGCATAAGTAAAAACCACTTTAACTTATTTGAATTTCTTTCAAACCGCAAAGGTTTACATTCTCCTTTTCCTGTCTCGCAGCCTTCCCAGTAGTCAAAGTTTACTGTTGAAATTTGTATTTCTTCTACTCCTTTGTCTGGATCCCCTTCAGGAAAATTGTAAGACCTGGTAGTGTCGGCTTTATCTTTAATTAATGTAACCAAAACAGTGTCGAGAGATAGTTTACGATAAATTTCATGGGATTCTGCATAAAAATTCAAACGGATTAATTCAGCCGTACATTTCCCTTGAATTACTTTGATTACCTGGAATCCGACAGAATGTGTCTCGTCACCAGGGTGAAAGGAATTAATTTTCGCAATAAATTTAAGCGTGTCATAGTTTGTTTGTCCAAAAGATATGGACGAAAAAAGAATTCCGAATATGATAAGTATAATTTTCATTTCTATTGTCTTTAAAATGTCCTATAACGGTTTGGCGCCTGGCGCAGTGGGGAATTGGGGAAAACTAAATTGTTTGTCAGCACGAATTTACAATAGAAGCACAAATTTTCAATAAACGATATTAGCCCCCATTGAGCCAAACCTGTGTTAGCACCAGTTTTTCTTTCATCCGTCATTGGTTTAGCTTAAAATATATTCTCCGTTGTTGTCCTTTTTTAAGTTCTTGGGGCTGAAGTCAGGAAACATTTTACTGTCGAGATAAAATGAAAGGCCTACAATTGCTCCAGAGAAAACTAAGTTTATTAAAATTTCTGTGCCGCCTTCTGATTTGCCAATTGTCTGCAAGAAAAAAGCTATTGTCATGATACCACAAAAACGATAAATAGGTCCGTTGTAACGCGCTATTTCATAGGCAAAGTATGCTGCAAAAAGTGGAACAATAAATACAAGTAAAAGCGTCCAAAGTTGTCCTGTTTGAATTGTTAAGCTAAACACAACTAATATGCGCAGCAAAATTACAAGTCCTAAGAGTCCAAGTAAAACGTTGTTGTAAACTTTATATTTGTTCTTGTTCTCTGTCGTCACAGTTCCTGTTATTAAGAGTGCTACGGATTTTTTGTCGTAATACTGTTGAGAAAGTTCGTTGTAAATTTCTTGGTCTGTTTTTCCGTTGTCTCTGCTGTCAACGATAAATTTTTGTGCTGCTTTTCTGTCGAGTGATTTTTTGCTCATTGTAGTCGTCTTTTAAAATTGGTGCTAACGGTTTAGCACCTGGCGCAGTGGCGGGTTTGGGAGCACCAAACTGACTACCTATCAGAAATGCTGATTAGAATTACCAGGCTTCAAATTTGCACGAAAGTCACCATTAAGAAAAACCAGTATTAGCGGGCCATTGTTTTTCGTTTTCTGACTTATCCTTTTTGTTTGGGTAGCATCTCAAAGCTGTCACCACCGCGATTGCTATTTAAGTTCTGCAACTCATGATACCTTTTAAAAGTGTTAGCAACGTCTTATACGGCAACTATGGTTTCAAATCATGTCATTTGACTTTTTATACTTTTTTCTATTCACATTTACTCTGATAGGGTATAGATAATAATTACCTGGCCAGATTTTGATGTTTTAGTCTCCACCAATTTCATTTTGTGTCTGCCCATCACGTCCTTGAACAAAGCCTTGCCTCCACCTATAACAATTGGATTAATTACTAGTCTTAACTCATCAATTAAGCCATAATTCATAAGATTAGATATAAGTGTCGCTCCACCCACAACGTGTATATTCTTACCTGATTGCTGTTTAAGGTTTTTTAGTTCATTTATATCCTTGATAATTTTTGTTGTATTCCAAGCCACCTTCTCTAATTTGGTTGAGAGGACATAATGCGGGGTTTTGTTGGCAAACCTTGCATATGCAATTTCTCCCTCTGTTGGTTTTTTGCCAGTTAAGTCTAAAACAGCTTCTGGATTTGCGAGAATTGACATCCAATACTTTTCATAGTCTGGATACATACCCGCTCCGAGAACACAAGTATCAATCTGGTCGAGTATATCAAAATCTTCGCTCCAATCTTCAACCCAATCTAGCTCGCCATTGGGTCCTTCAATGAAGGCATCCACAGAAGTCTGTATTGCTGCAATCATTTTTTTCATATTGTTGTTTTTATTTAAAGGTTTAATTTTATTATCTGTGTGTCGCCCAACATTGCCCGCTAACGGTTTCAGACTTGGTGTTCGGACGGGTTTCGGATTACCGAACTGTCATTCAGCACTATAAACGCACGGTTTCTCATTTGCGCAGACTGTACCGTTTTCGTAGTACCCGACGGCACCCCGTGTTGGCGGTTGAGGCTTTTTACTCCTTTTTTTCTTTAGAAAATATGTCTTTGTCCCATTTGCGGAATTCGTAATATTTGCTTTTGGGTTCCCCTGTCCAACCATTTATGCCTTTTTTCTTTGGCAAATAATAACCGTGAACATATAGCAGTGGAATAATAAACAGTGACAGAACTATCATTGACACTTCCCTGCCAAAATAAATTGAGACACAGCAAACCGCCACCAGTGTTAACAGATACTTTCCCACTCTTCGAATTTTCGGTGTCCGTTCCTCGAAGTGTCCCATAAGTATATTACCGAGGGCGTAAATTATACTTACTACTGCTATTTCAAACCATAATGATTCTGTTGACCACATAATGCTTTTTTATTGGCTGCGTTACTAAGAAATTTGCATACGGGTACTGCACACTATTTGAGTAGCGTCATTGAAAAATACCCAATTTCAGAGGTGCGAAATTGCCCGCTGATTATTTTTAGATGTTATCAAATCATCAATGCGCATCCAGCCAATTATCCCCTGTCCCCATTCCCACCTCCACCGGCAACCCCAAATCCACCGCATTCCTCATCGCCTCCTCAATAACCGGCTTCACCAGCTCCACCTCATCCAGCGGCACATCAAACACCAATTCGTCATGCACCTGCAGCAGCAGGCGTGTGCGCACGTTCATTTTGCGCAGGGCGTGGTGTATGTTTATCATGGCCACCTTAATCATATCGGCGGCCGAGCCTTGTATGGGGGCGTTTATGGCGTTGCGCTCGGCGAAGCCGCGTACTACGGCGTTCGACGAATTGATGTCTCTCAGGTAGCGGCGGCGGCCGAGTATGGTTTCCACGTAGCCGTGCTCGCGGGCAAACTCCATTTGCGTGTCCATGTAATCTTTAATGGCGCTGTACTGGATGAAGTATTGCGAAATAATTTCCTGCGCTTCCCGGCGCGGAATGTTGAGACTTTGCGAAAGCCCGAAGGCCGATTGTCCGTAAATAATACCAAAGTTTACGGCTTTGGCCTTGCTGCGCATTTCGCGGGTTACTTCTTCCTGCGTTACGCCAAACACGCGGGCGGCGGTGGCGGTGTGTATGTCGTAGCCTTTGTGGAAGGCTTCGGTCATGCCGGGGTCTTTGCTGAGTGCGGCAATGATGCGGAGTTCTATTTGCGAGTAGTCGGCCGAGAGCAGTGTCCAGCCTTCGCCGCGGGGCACAAAGGCTTTGCGTACTTCGCGGCCGCGGGCGGTGCGTATGGGTATGTTTTGCAGGTTGGGATTGTCGGAACTGAGGCGGCCGGTGGCGGCCACTACCTGGTTGTAGCTGGTGTGTACGCGGCCTGTGCGCGGGTTTACCATTTGCGGAAGCGAGTCCACGTAGGTGCTTTTCAGTTTCACCATTTCGCGGTAGTTGAGTATCTGCTCCACAATGGGGTGCTTGCCCACGAGTTTCTGCAAAATGTCCTCGCTGGTGGCGTACTGGCCGGTGCGTGTTTTCTTGGGCTTGTCGCCAATGGCAAGCACTTCAAACAAAATATCGCCCACCTGTTTTGGCGAGGAAATATTGAACGGCGTGCCGGCCAGCTCCTGAATGTGTTTGTCGATGGCCGCAATTTCTTCGGCCAGCGCGGCCGATTGTTTGGCCAGCGTGGCTGTGTCGAGTGTAATGCCCTCGGCTTCCATGGCCGCAAGTACAGGCACAAGCGGCATTTCTACCGTGTCGAAAAGCGGGCGCACGTTCGACGATTCAAGTTCGGGCTCGAAAACCTTGCGCAACTGAAAAGTCACATCGGCATCTTCGGCGGCGTATTCCTTAATCTGTTCGAGCGGCACATCGCGCATGCTTTTCTGGTCCTTGCCTTTTTTGCCAATGAGTGTTTCAATGCTCACGGGCGAATAATGCAGGTACGTTTCGGCCAGTATGTCCATGTTGTGGCGCATGTCGGGCTGCAGGAGGTAATGCGCAATCATGGTATCGAAAAGCGGGCCATGCAGGGCAATGCCGTATCGCTGAAGCACGCTTAAATCGTACTTGATGTTCTGACCCGTTTTGCCGATTTTCTCGTTTTCAAACACGGGGCGGAATTCTTCGAGCAATGCTTTGGCTTCGTCCTGATTTTCGGGAACGGGCACATACCAGCCCGTGCCTTCGTGCCAACTGAACGAGAGGCCCACCACTTCCACATTGTGGGCATCGAGCCCGGTGGTTTCGCTGTCGAAACAAAAACTGCCGAGCTGCGAAAGCTGCGAAATGAGTTGTGCGCGTTTTTCGGGCGTGTCGGCGAGTTCGTAGGTGTGGGGTGTGTCGGCAATGGTTTTGTGTACGGCGGGTGCGGCAGTTTCGTCGCTGCCTTCGGTTTCGTTGTCGCCGCCGGTGTTGCCGAAAATGTCAAATTGCCCCGGTTTTGTTTTGCGCGATGCGGTGCTGGTGTTTACTTCTTCGGCCGCAGGTTCTTCGCCAAGCACAATTTGCATGAGGCGGCGGAATTCGAGTTCGGTAAATACCGAGCGGATTTTTTCTTTGTCGGGCTCGCGGTAGAGGAGTTGTTCTTCGTTCAGTTCAACCGGTGCGTCGAGCAGTATGGTGGCTAATTTTTTCGAGAATATGGCCTGCTCGCCATGCTGTTCTACTTTTTCTTTTTGCTTGCCTTTGAGCTTATCGGTATTGGCCAGCAGGTTTTCCACGCTGCCAAACTGTTGTATGAGTGCAATGGCTGTTTTTTCGCCCACGCCGGGTATGCCGGGTATGTTGTCCACACTGTCGCCCATGAGGCCGAGTATGTCTATTACTTGTTCGGTGCGCTCAATGCCGTATCGGGCGCATACTTCCTTCACGCCCAGCTTTTCGGCCGGGCCGCCTTTATAACCGGGCTTATAAATAAATATATTCTCGCTTACTACCTGGCCGTAGTCTTTGTCGGGTGTCATCATGTAGGTGATGAACCCCTGCGCTTCGGCTTTTTTGGCCAGGGTGCCAATAATGTCGTCGGCTTCGTACCCGTCTGATTCGAGGGTGGTAATGTTGAATGCGTCGAGCAGTTGGTAAATGTACGGTACTGCGGTGCGCAGGTCTTCGGGCATTTCCTGGCGGTTGGCTTTGTAGTGTTCGTAATCCACATGGCGCTGTGTGGGTGCGGCAGTGTCGAACACTACGGCTATGTGTGTGGGCTGCTCTTTTTTGAGCAGGTCGAGCAGGGTATTGGTAAAGCCGAATACGGCCGAGGTGTTGAGACCTTTCGAGTTTATGCGCGGACTGTTGCTGAATGCGAAGTAGGCGCGGTAAATGAGGGCGTATGCGTCTAAGAGAAAAAGCTTTTTCATTGGGCTGTGTGTGGAAATTATGGGAAAGCGAAGGTAAGGTACGCAGTTGGGCTTTGCCAGTGTTGGGGGGAATTTAGTGGGGTGTTTTTTGAAAGAATTTACAAACGTCTTTCAGGGGGTGGTAGGTTCAGGCTCGTTTGCGATGAGGTAAGCCTTCGGCAGCTTCGCTTCGGTTTAATCGGGTTTGCCGATTAAGTTGCTGGAGGAAAAAAATTAGGAGCGAAACGATAACTGCTTCAAAATACCGTCCGCTCCGGCCTTCCGCTGCAATGCAGCCGCAAAAAATAGCAAACTACTCAACCCAACCCTCCGAGGTCTCTGAGACCTCGGAGGGTTGGGCACACAACTATTTTTTGCGGCTGCATTTCCGCTACAGTCCGGGCTAGGAATCCATACCAGCCGATGCGTTAAAATACCATTGCCGGCATACTGCACACACAAAAACCAGACGACCCGGAGCTTGGAGGCACCCGGGTCGTCGGCGGAAACTACTACTAAGGGAAATCTTCGGGTTAGTTGCCTTTTTGCGAGGCTACCCACTCGTTATATTCTTCGGCGATTTCCTGACAATCGCTGAGTTCGTATTTTTTGTCTTCGGCCTGAATGCGTTCTACCAGTTCGGTATGATCGGCCATGAGTTCGGCTACAATCTTTTTGAATTTGGCGGTTTTGAGTTTCTGCGGTTCATCGGCTTTCTTGTCGGTGTTTTCGATGAAGTATTCTTTTTCCACCACAATATCACCTCCGCGCTGCAACTCGTACTGGAACTCGAAAATATTGATGCGGCCGGCGGTGAGCACTTTCACGAAAGCCAGTTCGCCGCCAATTTTGCGGGTTACAAATTTTACTTCTTCGTAGCCGTAAGATTTTATCTTATCGGGGTTGTACGATTTCTTTTCGGTTTCGGAGAGTTTGATCTGTACTTTCGAATAAAGATCAATTTCTTTTTTGGTGTTGTAGCGTACTTCACCCTTCACGGTGTCGCCCGAATTGAGGACCACATAACCGGCTTTCCAAATGTACTCGGCGCGGGCCGTCATAAACAGGCCGGAGGTGAGCAGCAGACCTAACGTAATTAATTTTTTCATTTTCGTGATCAGAGAATCAGTTTGGTATTGATCATTCCAAAGAAAAGCCATTGCCGCGCTCAAAGCAAGTGTCTGTGAATATCTGGGGCGGGTTGTTAATAAGTTGTGTAAACAGGGTTTATAACCGGCTGATTAGTTTGGCGGGTTTGGTATGCAAAAAATGCAAATGGAGCCTGGTTTGGGCCTTGCCGGGGTTTTGCACGGCGGTTTTTGTAAAACTTTCGCGGGCCGGGGTGCAGGACTGGGAATGTGGTTTGTATTTTCGCCGCAAACCTTTAGCCAGTGGCCACACTTTCGTTCCGCAACCGTTTCCGCACCGCTTCTGCCACCATTGTAATAAGTATTACCCTGGCGCTGATTATGCTTGGGCTGCTGGGTGCCATGCTGCTCAAGGCGCGTTCGGTGTCGGATTATGTGCGAGAAAATGTGTCGGTAATGGTGCTGCTCGACCGCGATGCGCGTGAGGCCGATATTATTAACCTGCAGAAAACCTTCGACCGGGCCCCGTGGCGCAAAAGCACGCTCTATATATCGAGCAAGGATGCGGCCGAAATGATGAAAAAAGAACTGGGCGAGGATTTCATTGCCACCCTAGGCGAAAACCCGCTGCAGCCCACCATAGAAATAAACCTCAAAGCCGCCTACGCCAATACCGACAGCCTGGCCTTTATTGAACAGGAACTGCGCAGCGATACGCGTATTAAAGATGTGATATATCAGAAAGACCTTGTGGGCGAACTGAACAGCCGCATGGGTTCGCTGGGATTGGTGGCCACCATTGTAAGTGCGGCGCTGCTGTTTATTGCGGTGGTCATAATTTTTATTACCGTGCGTTTGTCTATTTATTCGCAGCGGTTTCTTATACGCACCATGGATCTGGTGGGTGCCACGCAGCGGTTTATACGCCGGCCGTTTGTATGGCGCGGACTGGTAAACGGCATTATGGGCGCGTTGCTGGCCATTGCAGCCACCTCGGGCGTAATATTAGCCTTAGACCGCAATTTCCGCGACCTGCAACTGGTGCAGCTTGGCGATGTACAAACGCTGGCCCTGCTGGCGCTGCTGCAACTTGTGCTGGGCGTGGGCATTACGTGGATAAGCACTGTTATGGCCGTGCGTAAGTACCTGCGCCAGAGTACGGATGCGCTTTACCGGAATTAAACAGGTTTTTTATTGCATCAGGCGGTATGGGTTCCTGGCCCGGACTGTAGCGGAAATGCAGCCGCAAAAAATAGTTGGGTGCCAAACCTCCGAGATTTCTATGGTAAAAAGCAACAATATTTTCTAATTTGAAGAAAATATAAATTCCGATGTCGGCAGATAAGGAGTTTGTCTCTGTATCACCGC
>JALONL010000009.1 GCA_025454955.1 Bacteroidia bacterium
AGCCAGCGTGGCGTTGCAAATGGTAGGCATCAGCTACCAGAACATCCGCAAGCACTTAGTAAAAATCATCCCTGAGCCGGTGGTGGAAGGCATGGAAAAGGGCTTTGAAATTGTAAAAGCCTTAATTACCGAAGGCCCCATGGCTGCGTGGGAACAGTTGCAGGAAATGGCGGGCGAGATGAAAGAGGCGTTTGTGGATGCGGTGAAGAACTGGATTAAGGAAACGATTATTGTGAAGGCGATTGAGTTTATTGCCTCGCTTATTATTCCGGGGGCGGGTATTATCAAGGCCATCATCGGTATCTACGATACTATTGTGTTCTTTATCCAGAAGGCGAAAGACATTGCGCAGATGGTGGGCAACTTCCTTGGCTCTATTGGGGAGATTGCGATGGGGAATATTGGTGCGGCGGCGAATGCGTTGGAGAATGGACTAGCGACTGCGCTTACGTTGGTGATCTCGTTCCTTGCCAAACTTATTCATTTAGATGGCGTTACGGCGAAGATCAGGGCGGCGTTGAATAAGATCAGGGGTAAGGTGGAGAATATGATGGCGAAGGTGGCCAAGTGGATTGCGGATAAGGCGAAGAAGTTGTGGGGTGGGGTGAAGAAAACAGCAGGAGATATTAAGGATAAATTATTTTCATGGGCATTTGCCAAGAAAACATTTACTGCATCTGACGGTAAAAATCACAGTCTGAATGTGGAAGAAGTGGGAGGCAAACCCAAACTCATTATGAGAAGCGATCCTCACCCGGTAATTGAGTTTTTGAATGCTTACGCCAATACTTATGGGGGAAGATCAAAAATTCCACAAAACATACAAGGTGATTTCAATACAGCATATTCAATGGTTGATGCCAATGGCAGCATAACAAAGAAAATTGCCGCAATTGATAAAGCTGAGGCTCCAAACTCAACATTCTCTGAGGCACAGAAAACCGCTTTAAGACGGGACTTGCTTGGCCTTAACACAGATTTGTCTAAGTTCTTGGAAAAAATTGTTGGAACTCAAAGCAGTCTGGCCAAGGCGAGAGAAAGATATAAACTGGAGGGAACGACCGGAAAATACAACGGTATGATACGAAAATTAGTTGGAGACGAATTAACACCTGATCATCAGCCACAGGGCTCTATTTTATCTTTAATTAAAGCAGACCCATATTCAGCTGTTTTTACTCATTTGCCAGGCATTGCTGCCAAATTTTATGACAATGGATATGCGATTATGCTATATAAAGATCGACATAGTAAAGGACGGACTTATGGAAGAAGTGTATCTGTATTTAATAGTCAATATGAAAGCGGATTTAACAGCCAATCCACAGAAAAAAAGAAGAGAGAATACTTCATAACGGCACTTGAAAATGAGCGTAATGCAGATGCAGATGCAATGGCAGCTGTTTATAACACCCCAGAGTCATCCGATGCGGTTTGGGGGGACTTAAAACGTTTTACTACTACTGCTGCTGAAAAGACTCTATTGGTTTCTGAAATAAGAAAAAATGTGTTAGATGGTTTAAGAACCATTAAAGCTCAAAATTTCTTACATTTAAAAGCGTCAACAGATTAAAAAATAATACAATGAATAAAATACCAACACAAATACAACCCTTATTTGAATTCTCAAAAAAAAATAACCTTTCTTGTATTGAGCTTCGTTTTATTTCTGACGAAAATGACCGAACGAGCCTGTTAGAACATTTTGGGATATCAAATATTAATAAAGAAGAATTTGTTGTTTGGGGAGAATTACAATCCGACAACATTGTCTTGAGTTGGTGTAAAGAAGGGATTGAACTTGACAATGCACCAATAGCTTTTATCGATAACGAATGTGCGCCGGTATCTGTAGTTGCATCAAATCCAGATGACTTTTTAAAATTACTTCCACTAAATTTGCGAAGCATAGCATTAATTACAAGTAATATTAATTCATTTCTAAGCAATTCAGAGAAAATGAAATGGGCTGAAAATGAATATAGTTTAGATTATATAAAGGAAACTATTGAATATTATTCAGACACAGATATTGATTATGAGATTTTTTTGGAGTGGTATAATAATAATATTAAACTTAGTCAGAAAGAGTCACCTTATAATATTATAAACAAAGCTATAGTTGCCTTTCCAGATTTTCACGACAGAATACGTCAGGCAGGTTTGCCATTTTAAATTTCAACTCAAAGACAAACAAACCGCCGCCATCAAAGCCATCGACCAGAAAATCGAAAAGATGAAAGAGTCGATGTTAGGCGCGCTGGCCAAGATCGGCAAGCTGCTGCTCGAAGCCGCCAAAAAATTCTTCACCTGGGCATTGCAAAAATTCGGCTACTCGCTCAGCGAAATCGAAGGCATCATCAACAAAGGCGCCGCCGTGCTGAAAGCCATTTTCACCAAGCCCCTCAAGTTCGTCAAAAACCTCTTCAATGCCGCCGATCAGGGCTTGAAGCCTTCCCCAAAGCAGCTACGCCGATAAATATGGAGAAGATTAATTTGACTTGTTGATCTCAATCCTCAAACCATAAAAATCAATTAATTTTTTTAAACTACATTTGGAATATACATCACAATCCCCCACACATGAATACCAGAAATACTACTTTAACTCTACTCATCCTCTTAGCCGGAATATTACTCTCCCCATCTGCTTTCTCGCAGCAAACGAGTGTGAAAAACGACACCACTAAAAAAGAGGAAAAACAAGGCCTGACATTTGAACTGAGTTTTGGAAGCTCGGTACTGTTTATTGCCGGCGATAAGCAGAATACAATCTTTCAGCAGGGGGGAGTTGTAGTACCTACCAGTGCCCTTCTTTTCTTTGCCGAATTTCGCCCGCTGAAACGGATGCGTATTCCGGTGTTTTTTAATTTGCCCACCGAAACGAAACAGTTTCTTGTAAATGGGGTAATTGTCAATCAAAAAGCAAACATCACATTCGGAACCGGATTGGAGTTTAAAATTGCCCAGTTCAAAATTTCAGATCAAACACGCGTGGATCTTGAAGTTGGGCCGCTGGCCAGTTGCATTGTGGGCAGTAACTGGAATTTCCGTTTTGCCCCTATTGCCACCGGACGTATGCGCATTGTGAAGAACGATAGTTTTGCAATGTATTTCGGTACAAGCTATTCTGTGGGAATAAATGTGTGGGGATTGATTTACGGAACGGGATATATTTTCTAATGTACCGTAATTCGGTTAAACGCAGGTGACTATTGCATCTCCGGTTACATAAACACCACAAACCGCTGCCGGTTAACGACAGCGGTTTGTAGTATCACGCAGTTGGAATATCTATTACTCTTTTACAAACGTCATCCGCTTTGTAGTGTTGCCGTTGCTCACTACCTCAATGAGATACATGCCGGGGGCAATGTCTTTGAGGTTGGCGGTGTAGGTATTGCTGCCGTTGTTTTGCAGACGCATCAGTTCCTTGCCGTCGGCCGAAAGTAAACGTACTTCGCCGGTGATGCCTTCGGGGAGCACCACAAACAATTCGGTGGAGGCCGGGTTGGGGAAGAGTTTTACTTCCATATCCGAATTCTCTGTTTGTTCCTCATTGGTTTCTGCCAGCCGTTTGCCGCCTCCCGAACCAATGGTGATGGTTTGGCAGTAGCGCGATGCACAGGTGTCGGTTGTGTTTGTAGATGGATTCGGATAACAGGTATAGGCAATGAGGCAAACCGTATAAGTTCCGGCTGAGGCATACTGATGGCTTGGGTTATTGGCAGTGGATGTATTGCCGTCGCCAAAATCCCAGAGCCAGCCGCATACACTTGGTGTTGCCAACGACATATTTGTAAATGTGGCTCCGTTTGTGCCGCGCGGCGACCAGCTGAAGAACGGCGCTGCACCCGAGCATCCGCAAGCCTGTATGGTATCGCATACCTGAGTACAGCACATTTCACCGCGCGGACTTTTGCCAATTACAGTTACGCAAACTACATAGCTTCCGTTTTGAGCATACAAATGCGTGGGGTTAGCCAGATTAGACGTATTACCATCGCCAAACTCCCAGAACCAGCCCACAATGTTGGTAAGCGAACTGTTTGTTACCGCAAAGGAAACAGGATTGCAGCCGCTTGTGGTAATGGTGGGTTTGAGCAGGCAGGGACAATCGTAGGTCACATTAACCGTTTGTGTAACTGTGCCACCGCACCCGTTGGTTACTGTGAGTGTATATGTACCTGCATTTTGCGGACCGGCCTGAGGAATTGAAAAACCCGCACCAATAGTGCTGAACCCATTTGGCCCCTGCCACGAATAAGTGATTCCGGGGCAGGTAAGCACCGGGCTTGCAAGCAGCGAAAGATTATCGCCGCAAATAATATTGGGATTACCGGTAATAGTAAATGGTGGCGGATTTACATCTATCAATCGCAAATAAACAAGATTATAAGGAGTGCAAACAGGACACTCGGGAGTGCCGTTGAATACTACGTTGGCCGAATAAATAGTAGGAACGCACGGAGTGGCAATAACTGTATTTCCTGTAGTTGTATTTAAACCTGCTGCCGGACTCCAGGTTACCGTAGCCCCGGGCGGAACACCTGTAAGTGATAATGTGGTTGACTGGCACCAGGTAAGATTTTGTGATGTGGCTGAAATGGTAATTTCATTTTGCTGAACAACTCTCGAAACCACTACATCATCAATCTGGATTTCGTACTGTGGCGGTGCTGCTCCAAGTGTAGGATAAAACCACAACTGAGTAAAGTTTTGATTGGGCGTAAATGGAATCGTTATCTGTGTCCATCCCAAAGTATTTATTTGTCTTGTATCAATTTGCTGCCGTGTCGGTGGATTTTGAATAGGTAAATTAACGGGTGTTTGCGTTAAACCGGTTGTGGCCTCAAGAGTAAATGAACCATTGGGAACAACCTGTTGACCCTGTGTGGTAGTATTTCTTACCCAGAAACAAATCTGATAACTTTGCCCCTGCTGGAAATTGTAACAGGTAAATATTCCCTCTCCTGTTCCACCGCTTGCCCACATCCACAATGAAGCATCACCAGCTTGATTTGAACGTCCTCCAAAAATAGAAGGTGACCCGTGAGAAAAAAACCAGCCAGACACTGTTGTAGCAGGAGAGCTGTTCAAATCGCCGGTTACAGGACTATTTGGTGTTAATGAACCGTTCACAATACAATTCGGCGGATTTGTACAACCCTGTCCAGACAAATTACCGTACGCGAGTAACGACACAGCAGCAATCGCACACTGCATCATTGCAATGAAATTCCTTTTCATAGATTAAAATATTTAGTTGGAAAATAGTTGGAGGGAATGCGTTACAAATTTATTTCACCAAATAGCCTTTGTCCAGCATTTTGAATTTCAGAATAATCTACACGCTGATCTCAAAACTACTGCATTACCTGAAATGGCCTGCTATCAACAGATATGAATTGCAAAAACAGTTAATGTTAATTTTAGGAACTTATAAACAGACTCTCATAATACTGATAAATAATTACTTATAAATAATTCACAAGAATAGGCGCATGAAAAACGAATATAAACTATAAACTAACTTTCACTTACCCAAAAACGGTTTTCACTAATTACAAATCGCATTGGAAAAAAAGAGGCTAAAAATGAACATCCGGCTGTAGTCGTTTACAAACGAATAAGTGCGAACTTGCATCGGTAAAATTCCACTAAAACTCCATCGGCACATCCACCAGCAAAAGCTCGGTGCCTGCACTCACTTCAAACTCCACCGTAGCTGTGTCCCAAACGCCCACTGCATCGCGGCGCTCAAGCGCATGGCCGCCGGCTTTT
Organism: Bacteroidia bacterium; assembly: GCA_025454955.1. Lineage (GTDB taxonomy): Bacteria > Bacteroidota > Bacteroidia > Palsa-965 > Palsa-965. Next base: position 5,785 of record JALONL010000009.1, read on the forward strand.
ACGCTGCCTTCGAGCACAAATGCATACACGCCGTTGCCGGTTTTGCCCAATGTGTAAGGCACCACCGCAGCCTCCTCAAAACGCCCAATCGAAAACCAGGCATCCTGATTGATCCACATGGCCTCATCGGCTTCGGCATTGGGCGATACCAGCGTTTTAAATTTGCCCGGCACCAGCTGCGAACGGAAATCGCGCTGATCGTAGCGTGGCGCAATGTTGTGTTCTTTGGGAAATACCCAAAGCTGCAACGTGTGTGCTTCTTCGGTGTGCGAGGCATTCATCTCTGAATGCTCAATGCCCGAACCGGCCGACATAATCTGCACTTCGCCCTTGCTGATGATGCCCTGCCCGCCGGTAGAATCGGCATGTTTCAGTGCGCCCGACATGGGAATGGTGACAATTTCCATATTGTCGTGCGGATGGCGGCCAAAGCCCATAGACGGGGCAATGATATCGTCGTTAAGCACACGCAGCGCACCGAAATGCACTTTCTCGCGGTTTTGCCAGCTGCCGAAGCTAAAACTGAAACGCGCCTGAAGCCAGCCAAAATTGGCCTGCCCGCGCTCACCGGCTTTGTGTAATACTGTTTTCATGAGTTACTTCTTACGGTATGCCAGCACATCAATGCTCACCACTACTTTGTCGGCACCTTTTTTGCTCTTCTTCCCTACTCCGTAATCGCCCGCAAAAAGAGTGAATGAACCTTTAAAACGCGCACTGTCGCCGGTTTCGGTGAATATAAACGGAATGCTTACCTCGCGCACTGTATCGCGCATGCTCAGTTTTCCTGTAGCTATGTAACCATTATCGCCGGGAATAAAAGAACTTGCCGTGAAAGTAATTTTGGGATGCTTGTCGGCATCAAAATAATCGTTGCTCATTAAATGCTTGTCGCGCATATCAATTCCCGTGGTCAGTGTTTTCACGTCAACCGAAGCCGTAATGGAACTTTCATTGATGCTCATTGGATTGAAATTTATTGCCGCATCAAGCCCTTTCACACTGCCCGATGCCCCACCGTCGGGCAAATCAAACGTAATTACAGCCTTGTCCATATCGGCAACCCATGGAGTGCTCATTTTTTTCCAGGCAAACACACCCGTGCTGAGTATCAGTGCCGCCACAATGCCAATTTTTATTGCTTTCATGTTTTTGAGTTTTATCAGTAATGTGTTCGTGAAGATGAAGAATGAAGAGTATGACTTTAATGTATTTAGGTACAAATAATGTACTTACACCAATATGCCTTAAAATAAACGGTCAACAACCTGTTTTGTTCACCGTTTAAAATGAATTACCCGCGCAGCTTATCAAGCAGCTCGCTCAGCTGATCGGCCTCGGCTTCGGTAAGGTTGATGGGATTGTTTACCATCATGTTTTGCAAATTGTCGAGCTCGGCCAGCAGGTCAAGCCCCTTTTGTGTGATGTGAATGTCAACCTGACGACGGTCTTTTTTACAGGTTTTGCGCACTGCCAGGCCCTTGTCGTGAAGTTTGTCCACCAAACGCGAAGCGTTTGAACTGCGGTCAATCATCCGCTCCTGAATGAGTCCCACCGAAGCAGGTTCAGGATTTTGTCCGCGCAAAATGCGCAGCACATTGTATTGTTGCTGGGTTATACCATACGGCCGCAACTGGCGCGTCATGTGTACCGCCAGCCAGCCCGAAGTAAACATCAGATTTACCGCCACACGCTGGTAACTGTTCTGAAATTTCTTCTGCCTGATTTCTTCTTCAATCTTCATAAAGACAAAGATCGGAAAAAATTATATGTATATACATTTAATTTCGTCCCTTCCCCCTATTTTTATGATAAACAGCAGCTTAGAAATTATAAAGAGAGGTCGGGGAAGATGAAATAAAAGGGAACTTTACAGAAACCCATCCATACAAATATAAAAAAATGCAGCTAAGTCAAGCAAAAGTATTGATCACCGGCGGCAACACCGGCTTAGGATATGCCACCGCCCGTCTTCTCAAACAAAAAGGAGCCACCGTAGTTATTGCAGGCCGCAATGCCGAAACACTGGCACAGGCCGCCAGCGAACTGCAGGTACACAGCATACAGGCCGATGTAAGCAACGAAGCTGATGTGGCACGCATGGTAAATGAAGCCACCGAAAAAATGGGAGGCATAAACGTACTCATCAACAATGCCGGTTTCGGTTATTTCAAATCGCTTACCGAAATGGACCGCGAAGGTTTTGAGCGCGTGTTTGCCACCAACGTAACCGGCGCCATGCTCACCGCCCGCGAATGTGCCCGGCATTTTGTGGCACAGCAGCACGGCAACATCATAAATATTGCCTCCACCGCCGGACGGGCCGGTTTTGCAATGGGCACAGCCTACGCCGCCAGCAAATTTGCCCTGGCCGGAATGTCGGAATGCTGGCGCGCCGAGCTTCGTCCGCACAATGTGCGCGTAATGCTCATCAACCCCAGCGAAGTGCAAACCGGATTTGTAGAAAACTCAGGCCGCGAGCCGCGTCCGTTTAATCCTACAAAACTCCAGGCCGATGATATTGCGCACACCATTTGCGCACTGCTTGAACTCGACGACAGGGCTTTTGTAACCGAGGCTACGGTGTGGGCTACCAATCCTAAAAATTAAATTGTGCTCCCCGGGCCTTCGACGGGCTCAGGCGCCGGGGCATACTACTTAAACATCTCCGGTGCCTTCGACAGGCTCAGGTGCCGGAGATGCATTCCTACTTATCATTGATCGCATTTGCTCAAAATATTTTCATCAGAAAATTAAACTCACATGCCGAAGGCTGAGCCTGTCAAAGCCTGTAGAAGCTGTCGAAGCCCTCAAAGCCCGAGTGCTTCCCGGTGCCTGAGCCTGTCGAAGGCACCGGGAAACATTGCAACCAATCATTGATCGCATTTGCTCAAAATATTTTCATCAGAAAATTAAACTCACACCCCGAAGGCTGAGCCAGTCAAAGCCTGAGTGCTTCCCGGTGCCTGAGCCTGTCGAAGGCCCGGGAAACATTGCAACCAATCATTGATCGCATTTGCTCAAAATATTTTCATCAGAAAATTAAACTCACACCCCGAAGGCTGAGCTTGTCGAAGCCGTCGAAGGCCCGGGAATGCCCTACTTCCTGAAAAAATCATTCTCTACCAACTCCCTCAGCAAATACCTTTTGGTATATCGCTCCGCCGTTACAAAAGCATCGGCCGCTCCTGCGGCTGTCAATTGCTTGCGGTACGCCTCTGCCTCGGCCAGTGTTTTGAAATTGCCCAGTGTAAAACGCGTAATTCCATCGTTGAGTTTTACCACATCGGGCTTTCCAAACTCGCCGAGTTTTCCGTTTCGGTAATTCTGCGGATAGGCATAAGCCGCAATCTGAACGCGGAATACAAGGCCCTGTGCCTCTGTATTGCCATATCGCGCAAGGATGGACGCATAATCGAGATGCGAGGCTGCCGTGTCGGATGCTTTTCCTTGCTTAGCCGCCAGATAGGCTGCCGAATAAAATGCCACATCCTGCGGTATCGACTGATAACTCTGCTGTGCGCGCAAATCAAACACCTTACGAATTTGCTCCACGCCCGAAATTTCATAACTCAGCTCGTATAAATGTCCGGCAGGAAGATTTATCAGATAGCGGCCGGTTTCGGTATTGCTTTGCACATAAAATTTTTCAAGCAGCACCGAATCCTGCTTCACAGTCACCACGCCGCGCACAGCCTTATCATCGAGCGTAAGCATTCCCGAAATCATGGCCACACTGCCCAGCAGCGAGCCCGATTTGATTTCGACACTGTATAAATCCTGTTTTCCCAAACCGCCCGGACGGCCCGACGAATAATAACCATGCATACCATCGGGTGCCATAATCAGGTATTTATCATCGCCGGCAGTGTTTATGGGATAGCCAATGTTTACGGGAGCCAGAAACGAATTTGATTTTCCGTCGAATTCGGAAACAAAAATATCGTAGCCGCCCATGCTGTTGTGCCCTTCGGAACTGAACACCAGCGAAGAGCCGTTGGGATGAATAAAAGGCGAGTCTTCGTTATCGGCCGTATTTACATTGGGGCCGAGGTTTTTGAGATTTCCCCACGAGCCGTCGGGCATTTGCTCGGCCAGCCACAAATCGCGGCCGCCGTAGCCTCCGGGGCGTTCGCTGGCGAAATAAATGGTGCGTCCGTCGGGCGAGAGTGTGGCGCTGCCTTCCCAGCTATACGTGTTTACTTCGCCGTAAAGCGGTTCGGGAAACGACCAGGTTTTGCCAAACAATACCGAAGTGTAAATATCGCCGTTGTCCTCGCCGGTGGCGCGGAAGAGCAGCAGTTGCTGCCCGTCGTTTGATCCGGCCACGGTGGCATCATGTCCGCGCGAGTTGATAACAGTATCTAAAGGTTCGGGCATTTCCCAGTTTCCTGTAATGCGGTTGCGGCGGGTGTAAAAAATATCTTCGAAATATTCGCCGGTCGAATCGGCCACACCGGGAAATCGTTGCAACCCGCCGCGCGAGCGCGGGCCGCGGTAGGTAAACATTAGCAGCGAATCGTCGGAGGTTACCACCGGCACATACTCCCAATCGGCCGAGTTTATGGGAGCCTGAAGATTGAGAATATTGGCATCAACCGGCTTCTGAACGAGTTCTTTTGCATTCATGCAATACTTTCGAAGCCGGTCGGCATCTGCACGGCGCACAGGGTCGATGCGTTTCTGTTTGGAAAATGCGTCAAGACTGATGAGGGCTTCTTCGTAGCGGCCGTTGAGGTGATAGGCTTTGGCGAGATAAAAATCAATATCGGCCGCTTTCGGATTTTTGGCTTTTACCTGTGTGAGGTAATCGAGTGCGCGCAGCACTTCATCGCTTTTATACAGCAGGCACACGCCAATGCGGTAAAGCAGCAGCGGCGATGCGGCATATTTGTTTTCGAGCACACGGTAATGCGGCAATGCTTCGAGGTAAAAGCCCTGACCGAAATATTCTTCGGCTTTGGCAAAACGGATTTGTGCACCACGGTCGCGGCGGTAGCCGTTACCCAAATCTATATCCTGCGCACTGAGCAGTGAAAAGCTGCCAAGCAGCAGCAGAAGAAGCAAACGAATTTTCATATCCTGCAAAAATAATGGGGAATGGCTTTGGTACAGCACACAATCGGTAAACTGTGCCGGATTGTCGTTAACCGGGCCGCTGCGCTATGCCAATGCCGAGTTTACGGGCACCCCGGCTGCGGTGCAGGCGGCAATCCACGCGGTTGTCCAGGCCGCCTGGAAGTTGAACCCGCCGGTAATTCCGTCGATGTCGAGTATTTCGCCGGTAAAAAACAGGCCGGGAATGCGGCGGCTTTGCATGGTTTTAAAATCTATTTCGGACAGGGCAATGCCGCCGGCGGTTACAAACTCTTCTTTAAACGTGGTTTTGCCGCTCACGGGGTATTCGTCGTTGAGGAGCACGTCGCAGAGCGCGCGGAGCTGGGTGTTCGACAAATCGGCCCAGGTGTGGGTGTCGGGGATGCGGCATTTGTCGAGAAGGAATTCCCAGAGGCGGCGCGGCAAAGGCTGCGGCACACCGTTGCGTATTTGCTGCCGGGCCTGCGTGGTGCGTTGCGTGCGCAGCCATTCGGTAAGGCTTTCGTGGCTGTGAGCCGGGAGCCAGCAAAGCCGTGCGCTGAATTTGTATCGCTTATCGGCCAGCATCCTTGCGCCCCATGCCGAAGTACGCAGCACCGCCGGGCCGCTCATGCCCCAGTGCGTAATGAGCACCGGCCCTTCCTCGTGCAGCGAAGTTCCTTCGGCAGTAACCGCAGCCTGCGCCGTGCTTACGCCCATGAGTCTGGTTACAGGATTGCCCGGCATATTAAACGTAAACAGCGAGGGCACCGGCGGCACAAGTGTATGCCCGGTATCACGCAAAAACTCGTAGGCCGAAGCTTTGGCATGTCCGCCCGCCGCCACAATAAGTTGCTGCGCATGAATAATACCGCCAGAGCCTGAACCTTTGCCGGTGCCTGAGCCTGAATCCTTGCCGGTGCCTGAGCCTGAATCCTTGCCGGTGCCTGAGCCTGTCGAAGGCCCGGCAATGTGCAGGGCAAAACCGTTTTCGTGGCGTTCAATGCGGGCCACTTCGGTTTTGCGTTTTATCTCCACGCCGTACTGTTCGGCCTCATGCAGCAGGCAGGCCGCAATGGTTTCCGAATTATCGGTTACAGGAAACATGCGTCCGTCGTCTTCCACTTTCAGTTCCACACCCCGCGCCTCAAACCAGGCAATGGTTTCGCTCACCGCAAACCGGCTGAAGGCGCTCAGCAACTCGCGCGAGCCGCGCGGATAACGCTGCGCCAGTTCGCGGTTGTCGAAACAGGCGTGCGTTACATTGCACCGCCCCCCACCCGAAACGCGTACTTTGCTTAGCAGCTTATCGGTTTTCTCGATCAACACCACGCGCAGCGCAGGATTGAGCCGTGCCGCATTTACGGCCGCAAAGAAACCGGCAGCCCCGCCGCCTATTACGGCAAGTGTGTGGGTGGTGGATGACATAGTGTGGGTGCAAGTTTACACAAATTGCATGGTCTGCCGGTTTATCTGCCACCATTAATACCGGGAAAGCAAATAAAGTATGGGAATATCAGTACCAAATTACTTTTTGATGAAATTCATACTATTGCCAAACAACCGGAATACCTGTTCTGAGATTAACATTTTCATTAAATAATAGAAAATGATCGTCATAAATAATATACACCTAATGCTTAGAATAGACCAGTTGAGAAATTTGATTTTTAAATTCTAAATCTGTTAGAAACAACCCAATAAGCACATAAAGCACTAAAAGACATATAATTAAAAAAATGCTCATGCTCTTTTGAATTATAAATTGATAATTGACATCGGATTCACGGCGATATAATTTTCAAGAAAAAAACATGAGAACAAAGCTACTTTCAACGGCCCTTTTCATAGCTACAGGATTGTTACACGGACAAAGTATCAGCTACGAAAAAACATTACAATTAAACTCAACAATAGAAGCATTTAAAACCGTTTTTACGGGTGATGGTTCATCGATTACAGCGGCATCGAATTTCCCTTCGGGCAGTGCTGTTTTTACTGTATTCAAACTCGATTCGGCCGACAATCTGCTATGGACACATACTTATGCCTCATCTGATTTAGACAGGGTTTCAGTGAAGGATATACGTTATACCCGAACCAATGAGATTATTCTGGCTGTAACAGGCAAAGTGACAAGCCCGGATAATAACAAGGCGGGACTTATCAAACTCGATTCATCAGGCAACATTGTGTGGGCCAAATTTTATGCACCGCCACTTAATCAGGGAAAAGAGTTTAATTATTTTGCCGCAGCCAATCAGGCTCCTGACAGCACCTATTTTCTGGTTACAGAAAGTCGGGAAATGAACACTCAGGTATATACTCCTGTAACCACTCTGATACATCTCGATCAGAATGGCGATGAAATCTGGACAAAACAGTTGGATACACTCGGGAGCCTGCCGTTATTGTTTGATCTTTCAGCATACGGATCAATTAATATTTGCGGCATGTTTGGACCGACATGTGTGGTTACGCTCGATACACAGGGAACAGTCATTCAGGCTCAATCATACACATCATCGTTATTTAATAATCCGGTGCCCAGAGCATGGATAATGGATACATTGGGAAGACCTGAACTAATGGCATGTAATAATTTTACTTCGGCCGGAACATTCACAAATATTCTGAAATTCGATACAAACGGAACTTGCACCCAATCGGAAAATATATCTCAGGTTTACACCGAAAAGCTGATAAAAACAAATTCGGGTTACATTGGTTTGGGGAGTAAGAATCAGAACACAGAAACTGTAATCTGGCCGGTTTTACAAACCAATACAACTGTTCAGGCTCTCAAATACACTTCTGTAAATTATACATACAACAACTTTATTCATCTTACCACAGACAGTTCTATCCTGGTAAGAGCACAAACATTGAATTTTTCAAATGGAAGTACCGCAAAACTATTACGTACTTATCCAATATCTTCAAACTCGCTTCCGGCTCCCGGTTGTGGCTTTGTTTCGGATACCGTTTCGGGCACTCCCGGTCAATTTATTACCACTCCCGTTACTATCTCTGTGTATCCCTATTCAGTAGTTAATCATCCGGTTACATTCAGCAGCCTGAATTTTCCATTATCTGTTGATTCTGATTGTGAACTGATTCTGGGTGTGGAAGAATACGTTCAAAACCCGATCACAGTTTTTCCTGTTCCGGCCAGCAAACAAATCAATATTACTTCTTCTTTTACTGAAATAAGTTTGGTACAGATATTCTCCACCGCAGGTACACTCGTTCTTTCCGAAGCACCTTCCACTGCCTTGTCTGCGCTGGAAATAAATACCGGAAATCTGCCCACGGGGCTTTATCTGATGCAGATTACAACTGCCAATGGACAGCAGCAGACTCAAAAAATTATTGTGGTTCAGGAATAATTTCCGTTAACGACAAAACCTGTAATGTGAATGCAGGCGTTTTCTCCGCAATATTGTGGAGGGAGCGCCTGTTTTTTATGATTCGGAGTGAATAATCCCGAATACACCATGAGCATAAAATAAATTGAACTATCTTCAAAAAACTTAGAGCCGGATGAAATATTTCTTCCTGGCTTTCACTGCCAAATCCTGTTCACTAATTTCACTCACGCAAATGGGCATTGGCGATGGAGAAACCAAAATCACCTGAAAAATCGTTATTGCCTGTTTTAATGAAGAATAGATGTAATCTTACCTAAAGTGCAACCAACACCATGTCAATCACCAAAGAATCTGAACTTGCCGGAATGCAGAAAATAAGCGATGTAGTTGCTTACACGCTTAAACAAATGCAGGAATACGCCCGTCCGGGCATTACCACCAAACAACTCGACGACTACGGCGCAGGCATACTGAAAGATTTCGGGGCAAATTCGGCTCCGTTTAAAACCTACAAATTCCCGGGCTGGACCTGCATCAGTGTCGATAATGAATTTTGCCACGGTATCCCTTCGGTCAAACGAATACTGAAAGAAGGCGAACTGATAAACGTTGACGTATCTGCCGAACTGAACGGATTCTGGTCAGACAACGGTGCCTCCTTTGTACTGGGCGAAGATCTGCATGGCCACCAGAAACTGGTTGATGCCTCGAAGATGATTCTGCGTAAAGCCCTTGATTCAATTAAAGGCGGCGTAAAAATTTCAGATGTGGGGCACCTTATCGAAACGGAGGCAAAGAAACAGGGCTATAAAGTAATCAAGAACCTCACCGGCCACGGAATTGGCCGAAGTTTGCACGAAGAACCGTCAGAAATATGCAATTTCCGCGACCGCTTCAACCACACACGTTTTAAGAAAAATTCGGTGGTGGCCATTGAAACGTTTATCTCCACACATTCCAACTATGCCATTACATTACCCGATGGCTGGACCATGACCGGCGACAGGGGCGGTTACATGGCACAGCACGAGCATACCATTGTGGTAACCGATGGAAAGCCGCTCATTCTTACAGCCCAAAACGGTATATAGAACTGAAAATGAAAAACGCACTTTCTGCACTTTTTCTCTTCGTGCTTATTCACGCAGCCTCCTCGTGCAGCTGACAAACACCAGCCAGCAACACCGCAAATTCATCACCGCCCGCAGTTGCGCATATTGGCGATACCGTGAAGCAATTGGACAAAGACATCGACTGTATTTTTCAGGACAGGCAAAACAATTACTGGTTTGGTTCAAACGGCAACGGAGTTTTTCGTTACGACGGCCGCACCCTGCTGCATATTACCGATAAACACGGGCTTTGCAGCAATTTTGTGTGGGAAATACGGCAGGATGTGAACGGTAAAATCTGGTTTTCGACCCGCGACGGTATTTGCCGTATGGATGGAAACCTCATCACCAATTTCACCGACAGTATGCAAAATGCGCCCTACGGCAAACTGAACTACACGCCCGGCGGTTTATTCTTCGGGCACCTGAACGGGTTATGTTTTTATGATGGAAAAACGTTTACCAATTTCACCATTCATCCTTCCTCCTACACCCCGCCCACCAATAACCTTTATCGCTCGTATGCGGTGTACGATGTGATGAGAGATTCTTCCGGAAACTTTTGGTTTGGTACACAGGAAAAAGGGGTGTGTATGTATAACGGTTCGGAATTTACTTACATAACCGGAAAAAATCTCGATGGCCCCGCAGTGCGCTGCATTTTTCAGGACTCGAAAGGCAACTACTGGTTTGGCAACAATGGAGGCGGTTTGTATCTCTACAAAGACAATGTATTGCGCAATATTACCGAAGAAAAAAAGCTCGGTAACGACGAGTTTTTACGCGGACAAATGAATGCCGACAAGCCCGGCAGTATGGCCCGCGTATTTGCCATAAACGAAGACCTGCAGGGCAATATATGGATAGGCACAGCCGATGCGGGAGTGTGGAAATACGACGGTACTGATTTTACCAACTATACTTCCGAACAAGGGTTGTCGGGCTATCCGGTAACTGTGATTTACAACGACCGTAAAGGCGATCTCTGGTTTGTATCGAATGGCGATCAGGTGAGTAAATTCAACGGTACGCGGTTTGTTCCGGTGGTGTTTGAATAAAGTAACTGTTCAAATAATTACAGATAAATACACTATTTAAAATTCTTATACTGGTGTTTTTCCGAAATCTTGCCTGAATAATTTATTGGTTAGGCGCGGTTTATTCCTTGAAGTTTTCTCCCCGGTATAATTTTTGCGGTAAAAATCACAAACTCCATTTTATGAGCGCGGCTAACCCCGTTTACACCTGCCTGCTTTTACTCTTACTGCTGTTTTCCTTCTCCGAAGCAACAGCCCAGAAAGTTCAGTTCCTTACCCGCTCATGCAAAATTACGGAAGTTGAAAAAGGAAAAATACGTGAAATGGCTGTGCATGAAGCAGCATTTTTTGCCGAGGTTTTTGGCCCCAAAAAGCTCATGCCATTAAGAATTATTATTTACGGCAATCGTTTAGAATTCTATACGGTGTGCATGCGCGAAAAAGTAGCATTACGTCGCCCTCAGGGTTTCTACTCACACCGTACGCGCACCATGTATGTGTTAAAGAGCGATAACTTAGTAAGAACCTGCTTTCACGAAATGGTTCATGCCATTTATCACAACTACAATAATAAAGTACCCACCTGGCTCAATGAAGGTATTGCCGAATGCTTTGAAAGAGCACACATAGACAGTACGGGAAAAATCCAGGTAATGGTAAACAGATCTGACTGTAAAAAAGTGATAAACTATCTTGAAAAACCCGAAAAAGCCATTAACTCCTGCCTGCGAAAATCGGGCAGACGATTTTACGAGTATCAGGCACACAAAAATTACAAGATTTCATGGGCTATGGCGGGTTTTCTGTATCACAATCACAAAGACATACTGTTTAAACTCATGCAGGAAACAGTGACCAGAAGAAAATCGATACTGCTCATTAACGAATACTACGAAGGCGGCACATCGCGTTTTGCAGCCGATGTGAAGAACTGGTGCGTACAGCAGGCCGGAGCGGGTTGAGTAAACACAGGAAATGCCTGCACTGCATTTAACTATTTTTAGCCAAAGGAAAATTATTTTTTGATACCCGTTTCGCTGCATTTCTCCAACCTTATTTATTACCTTTCACCCACACATAACACAAACTGCCTCATGGGACTTTTTGATAAGATTAAGGGCGAGTTCATTGATATAATCGAATGGACCGACAGCTCGAACGACACAATTGTGTGGCGTTTTCCGCGCTACCAGAACGAAATTAAAAACGGAGCCAAGCTCACCGTGCGCGAATCGCAGGTGGCTGTGTTTGTAAACGAAGGTCAGGTGGCCGATGCCTTTATGCCCGGCATGTACGAACTTACCACGCAAAACCTGCCCATTCTTTCCACCCTCAAAGGCTGGAAATACGGCTTCAACAGTCCGTTCAAGGCCGAGGTGTATTTTGTGAGCATGAGGCAGTTTACCAACCTCAAATGGGGCACCAAAAACCCCATTATGGTGCGCGATGCCGAGTTTGGGCCGCTGCGCATACGGGCTTTCGGGTCGTATGCCATGAAGGTGAAAGACCCCAAACTGTTTCTTAAAGAAATAGCCGGCACCGACCATGAATTTACCACCGAGGAAATTAATGAGCAGCTTCGCAACATTGTGGTCACGCGCTTTTCCGACGCGGTGGCTTCGAGCAAGATTCCGGTGCTCGACATGGCGGCCAACTACGATGAGTTTTCGAAACTGATACACGAGAAAATCAATCCCGAATTCAACGAAATCGGTATTGACATTACCAAAATGCTCATCGAAAACATTTCGCTTCCCGAGGAAGTAGAAAAAGTGCTCGACAAACGCACCAGCATGGGCATTGTGGGCAACCTGGGCGCATACACACAGTTTCAGGCGGCCAATGCCATGGAACAGGCTGCACAAAATCCGGCAGGCGGACTGGCCGGCGCAGGTGTGGGCATGGGCATGGGCTGGGCCATGGGCAACCAGATGGGCAATATGTTTCAGCAAAACCAGTTTAATCCGCAAACCGGACAAATGGGCGCTCCCGGCACTCCGGGCGCACCGCCTCCTCCGCCGCCCATGGAACAATACTATGTGGCGGTAAACGGGCAACAGGCCGGGCCTTATCCGCTGGCCACATTTGTGCAAATGATTCAGGCCGGGCAGTTGCGTGCCGATTCGGTGGTTTGGAAAAACGGTATGGCCGGCTGGGCCGCCGCCAACACGCTCCCCGAACTGGCAGCTTACTTTAATGCACCGCCGCCGCCCCCGCCCCCGCCGCCGGCTGTGTAATTCAGCATTCGTCTTTAGCACCGGAGTTTCAGGCTCCGGTGCTTCCATACATTTACAACCCTGATTTTTTGCCGAATACCCATGAACGATTTTTCGGAAAAAACACACGAAGTAGAAGGCAAGGTAAACTGCAAAGACTGCGGTGCCTTGCTGCGCTATAATCCCGGCACCACCAGCCTGAATTGCGAATACTGCGGCGCGCACAACGACATTACCGACCTCGTGCAGCCCGTGGCCGAAGCCGAAGAAATTGACTTCGAAGCCTTTCTCGCCAACGCACAGCAAAGCGCCGAAACCATTACCCTCTCGGTGGTAAAATGCCAGAACTGCGGTGCTTCCACCACGCTCAAACCCAACGTAACGGCCGATAACTGCGCATTCTGCGGAACCGCGCTCGTAATCATGAGCGGAAGCACCTGCCAGATTATCAAACCCAAATACATGCTGCCTTTCAGCATCGACAAAAAGAAAGGCAAGGATGAATTCAGAACCTGGCTGCACAAACTCTGGTTTGCTCCCAACGCACTTAAAAAGTTTGCCGAAGAAGACAAACTCAAAGGCATATACATTCCTTACTGGACCTACGACTCCAACACCGTTTCGCATTACACCGGTATGCGCGGCGATCATTACTACACCACCGAAACATACACCGTAAACGGACAAACACAAACCCGCACCGTACAGCGCACACGCTGGACACCCGCCAGCGGCACGGTGTATAACGAGTTTGACGATGTGCTTGTAAACGCCAGCAATTCGCTGCCCGAAAAATATGCCAACGAACTTGAGCCCTGGGACCTTCACCAGCTCACTCATTTCAACGAACAGTTGCTGAGCGGTTTTCAGGCCGAGCAGTATCAGCTGGATGTGCGAAACGGTTTCGACAAGGCCAAAGGCCGCATGGAAGGTGTAATCAGAAGCTCGGCCATGCGCGATATTGGCGGCGATGTGCAGCAGGTTACTTCCATTGATTCCACTTACAACGATGTAACCTTTAAACACATTCTGCTGCCCATCTGGATAAGCGCATACAACTTCAAAGGAAAAGCGTATCGCTTCATGATTAACGGACGCACCGGCGAAGTGCAGGGCGAACGTCCGTACAGCGGCTGGAAAATTTTCTTTGCCGTACTGGCCGGTCTGGCGGTAATTGGCGGAATTATCTGGCTGATTGCAAAAAACAAACAATAACGCACTGAGCAAACCACGCAATGGCATTTTACACCGATCAACAAATACAAATGCTGGCCGATGCGCTCAAGGGCTCGGACAGGGCGCAGGAAAACCTGCAGCGGCAGGGCAAGCCCGAACTTATTCTCCTGCTCGATGCCTTGAAATACGACGATGACGGGGCCATGGAAACCCTGCACGAAAACGGTCACGACGATCTGGGACTGTTTATTACCGCCGTTACCGGCGACCCGTTTGCCGTGCAGGCGCTGTTCGACGGGAAGCAGGCCAAACTGGCCATGGCCGCACACGCCGTGCTGGGCGACGAACGTTCGCTCGAATGGTTGAAAAAGAACGGACATAAAGCGTATCTTCACCTTGTAGATGCGGTGAATGCCGTATTAAACGAAGAAGAATAATAAGCTGTGCGCTCCTCCGCTCAGGGATCAACAGCCTTGCCATGAAACAGTATTCCGGAGAAGCCATCCGCAAAATGACCGAGCTTTTCGGTCCCACACCCACTGCAGCCTACAACTGGCTGATGGAGCGCGATTGCCGTGAACTGATTGAAACCGTGGCCTGCATAAAAGCCGGTCGCGATGCTTCTTTCAAATGGCTGGTGGACAACCGCTTTTACGAACTGGCCGCTTTTGCCAATGCCGTAATGGGCGATAAGGATGCGTTTCGCTGGCTGATGCAGAACAAAAGCCTGTTCTGGGCCGCCACGGCCAACGCCGCCAATAAAGACAAACAGGCAAACTCCTGGCTCAGGCAACACCAGTTTCTGGTATATGCCGAACTGGCCGAAACCATTATCCGATTCCGGTCTGACGACAGCGATATTTCGGGCTACTACAAGCCTCCCGTAAATTAACTAAGGTAAATGCTCCAACAGGTTTTGTGATGTCATTAACCTTGTTCATCCGGAAATATCGTTTTGCCCTGCTTGCCGCATTGCTGCTGCTCACTGTAATGCTGGGCGGCATCGTTCCCGAAATTATTGCCTCGGCACAAAACAGGGAAATCAGGGAAAATCAGCACGAAATTATGCGCAGCCTGAAATTCAGGCAACATCTGAAGCTTTTCGAAGATAATGTGAGGCTGATGGATGATATACAATATGCGCTCCTCGACGGTTACGATAGTTTGCAGGAAAAAGAATACTACCACCATTTACTTCTTGCCGAAGAAAAACTGAAACAGGCAGAAACAATCTGCACCGACAGCCTCGAATACATGCTTACCCGCATAAGCGATAGTTTTTCGGAAATGAAAGCCTACGGCAAAAGCATCATTCTGATGACTGAGTCGAACGAAACTTCCGAAATTTTTCCGCGTCGTGCCGATAATGCCTGTGAAAAATACTGCTCATCTATTTTTTCGGCCATTTCCCGGTTGAATATTACCGAAGAAAATACTTCATTCGGGCGAATGCAATCTATTTTAAAGATTACCGAAAAAAACGACCTGCTTAAAAACATAAGGCTTACTGCCATTTTTATAGCTGTATGCCTCATTATTTTTATCTCCATTCTTTACAATCGCAGCCTGAAAGTGAGAATAAATGAGCTGAACGATGCACGAAGAAAGGCCGAGGAAACCCTGCAACTGAAAGAACAGTTTGTTACACATATCAGTCACGAAATACGCACTCCGCTTAATGCCCTTCTGGGTTTTGCCGATTTGCTTTCGGCCACTGCACTTACCCAGAAACAGCGCCGCCAGTTGGAAGCCCTTCGCCGTTCGGGCGAAAGTCTGCACCAGGTAATTAACGATGTGCTCGACTATTCGAAAATGGAAGCAGGCATGATGCAAAAGGCCGAAGTAGTGTTTGTGGTGCGCGAACAGGCCGCGCATGTGCAAACCATGTTTCTGCCCCTTACCGCCGAAAAACGCATTGACCTCGACCTGAACATCGACAAAAATGTGCCGCGTAAAGTGAAAGGCGATCCCGGCCACCTGAGGCAAATTCTCATTAACCTGGTGAGCAATGCCATAAAGTTTACGCACGAAGGCAAAGTGGATATTCATGTACGCGCCGGTAATACCGACGAGCATAAATGCTGGCTTTCGTTCGAAGTGTCAGACACCGGCATTGGCATTCCGGCCAGCCAGCATCAGGAAATATTCAGGCGTTTTTATCAGGCCGTGCCGCGTCACGACGGGCAATACAGCGGCACCGGACTGGGCCTCTCCATTGTGCGCAAACTTACCGAACTCATGGGCGGAAATGTGGCCGTGAGCAGCCGCGTGGGCGAAGGAACAAGTTTTACCGTGAGCCTGCCGTTTCAAACAATAGACGAGGAACAGTTGCCCGCTGCTGCCGATGTGCCCACGTACAAACACCTGCTCATTGCCGAAGATCATCCGCTGGGCCGCCAGTTTATACAGGCCATACTCGAAGACAAGGTGTGGCAATACGACCTCGTGAAACGCGGCGACGAAGCTGTTGAACTCTTAAAGCTTAACACCTACGAGCTGGTGCTGCTCGACTACAACCTGCCCGAAATGAACGGCGAAGAAATAACCCGTTTCATCCGCCAGACACTTCACCTGCAAATTCCCGTAATAGGCATTTCGGCAGGTGCAGAAGCCGAAATTGCCCGCGGCAAGGAAGCCGGCATGAATGAATTTCTTACCAAACCCTTCACTCCCGCTCAACTCACCGAACTCATTAACCGCTACATACCCGCCGGCCATATCGAAAACAACGACCGCATCACCAACCTGAGCTACCTGCACAAACTTTCAAACGGCAATCAGGAATTTGTGCAGAAAATGATACGGCAGTTTATTACCGAAAATGCACAGGAAGCTGAAGAACTCCGCCACGCACTTCACAACGAATCGTTTTCCGAAATTTTGCAGGTAATACACCGCATGAGAACCACCATTGCCTTTGTGGGGCTCGATGTGGCTGCGCTTCCGCTCATCAACGAAATTGAAAAAACACCGCCCGAACAGGTTAACCAGCCCGGGTTTAAGGAATTGGTCAATAATCTCATTGCCGTTTGCCGCAGGGCAGCCGACGAATTACCTCAAAGCTAATTGTATTCACATGCGTGTAATAGGACGTATCCCGCACCCTTCCATTGGCATTACCATTTTCAATATGAACGATAAATACCTGCTTAAAATGGAAGCGGGCCCCATGGAACAGGTGTATAAATTTTCGCAGGAACAAACACCCGGTGTGGAAGCCTTGGAAAAACTGGCCGACGATGTATTTATAAAATCGTGCATCGATCGTTTCAACGCCATGTACCTCGATATGAAGGCTGCATTGGAACGCAGCGGCCGGTGAGTATTCAGCTTAGCCCGGCCAGAAAGTTTTTCATCAGTTCGAGTGCCGTTTGCGAGTGTTCGGGCAATGAGTTGGAGGCAAACGGATGCCTGCCGCCAAACGTATGATCGGCACCGGAGAGGATGTGCAGTTGTGCCTCGGGGTGGCTTTGCTGCAAGCGTTGGGCCTCGGTGGTGTTCACCGCCTGATCGGCATCGCCGTGCAGGATGAGGTGCGGAATGCAGAGTTGCGAGGCGGCACGGGCGGCATCAAAACGTGATTCGTTTTTCAGCGTATCCATGAGCAGGTTTACACCCAGCGGCATATCCTGATTGGTGCGCGCATTTTGGGTGTAAATCACCCCGTCTTCCCGCCAGCGTTTTTGATCGGATTGCAGCACCCGCGCAGGCAAATCGGCCACGGCGGCCCAGGTAATGAGTGCGCTCACACTATTGTTTTCGGCAGCAGCAATGGTGGCAATGCCTCCGCCACGGCTATGGCCCCAGAGTATAATGTGGTTCAGGTTTAGCCTTGAGGCTTCGGGTAACTGCGGCAAAGCATTCAGCACATCGTTCAGGTCGTTTAATTCGCGGCTGTAAGTATTTCGCCCGAATGCTGCGAGATCTGCAAAATCGGCCGGATGCGCCACCGTGGTGCCGTTGTGCGAAAAATTGAAACGAAGCACCGCATAACCGTCGGCCGCCAGCCTGTACGAAAGCAGCGGAAAATGGCCCCAATCCTTAAACCCTTTAAACCCGTGTACAAAAATTACCAGCGGCCAGTCCTGTTCTTCATCGGGCAATACAAGACTTGCCGGCATGGGTAAACCATCTCCGCAATGCAGCAAAAACTCATGTTCACTTACTGCCTTCAAGTGCTTCGGGTTTAACGGTAAATTCTATCCAGCGCATTTTCCCATCCACAAACTTGTAAAGCCCCGAATAATCTTCGGGTTTCCAGAGTTTGAGTCGCTTGGCATCTTTGGGCTGGGCCTGATGGGTGTAGTAAGCGGTATCGCCCTTGGTCCAGGTGGTGAGCGGCTGTTCGGAGAACAGGGCCGAGAAATAATCTTCGGAGTAACCGATATGAGCCTTGTTGGAGGTCATGTAGTTTAGTTCGTCCAGCTGCACCGGTTTGCGGCCGGGAGGCAGGTTGGAATCGTTGTATTTGGTAAGCTGCAGGCTGTAGGGCACCCATTCGTCTTTGCCGTTTTTGCAGATCAGAATGGTGAGCAGTTCGGTTTTTTTGGTATTTAGCAGGCGTATGCTGCTGCGGGTTTTGTCTTTGAGGTATTCAGCGTCGGCCAGGTCGGCAATTACAGTTTTCAATCCTTCGGGGTGGCCAATTACAATGTTGTTCATGGCGGTATCGAGCGGATAGGCCCAGCTTCCCACTTTGCCTTTTTTGCCGCCTATGATGTTACGCGGAGCGTCGGCGTTGGTGGCAGTGGCCGCTGTATCGGCGTTGGGTGTGGTTTGGTTTCCGCCGCAGGCAGCAAGCAGCAGGACGAAGGCAAAAAGAGAAAGGCGCAGCATATCGTTTGAGTTGTATTGTGCAAACTTAATTGAAAACCCGTGAAAATTGCATGAACCATATCGGCATCGGGCTGTTAAATTTGCAGCACCACACATTCGCACCCATTGGCATCCCACACACCCAAGCCCGCACACGATGCGTATGCCGCATTACGTATACGTGATTTCAGCCTGTTTCTTTCGGTGCGTTTTCTGCTTACGCTGGGCGTGCAGATACAGAGTGTGGTGGTGGGCATACAAATTGCCAAAATTACCGGCGACCCGTGGATGCTTGGGCTGATAGGCCTTTCGGAAGCCATACCGTTTATTGTGCTGGCCGTATTTGCCGGTCATGTGGCCGATGTGGTGCGGCGCAAACGCATTATGCTTATTGCCACCCTGTTTCTGGCTCTGGCTTCGTGGGCCCTGTTTGCGGTGAGCGAAAGTCCCGGGCTTATGCAGCAGTTTGGCACCGCGCCCATTTACGGCATTATTTTCTGCACCGGCATTGCACGCGGGTTTCTGGGCCCGGTGTTTCCGGCCATGCTGGCACAATTGGTGCCGCGTGCGCTGTATGCCAATGCGGCTACCTGGCAAAGCAATTTATGGCAAATTGCGGCGGTGCTGGGCCCGGCGCTGGGCGGGGTAATATTTGGCTGGCTGGGCGTATCGGCTGCGTATGCTATTTGTTCGTCGCTCATTACGGTGAGCTTGTTTTTTGCACTTCCCCTCACCGACCATGCCCTGCCCCCGCGCGAAAAGAAAGAACCCCTGCTGCAAAGCCTTACCAGCGGCTTCCGGTTTGTGTTTGGCAATCAGGTCATGCTTTCGGCCTTTTCGCTCGACCTGTTTGCCGTGCTTTTTGGCGGAGCCGTGGCCCTTATTCCGCTCTTTGCCCAGAAAGTACTCCACGCCGGTGCCGATGCCGATTACATTACCGGCCTGCTGCGCGCCGCGCCCGCCATTGGCGCCATACTCATGGGCCTCATCCTTACTAAATATCCACCCACGCGCCAGGCCGGACGCAACCTGTACATTGCCGTAATCGGTTTCGGGCTTTGCATCATCGGCTTTGCATTTTCGCAATGGCTCTGGCTTTCGTTTGCCCTGCTGCTGCTCAGCGGTGCATTCGACAACATCAGCGTGGTAATACGCAGCACCATACTGCAACTCCTCACACCCGATCACATGCGCGGACGTGTGGCGGCAGTGAATGGCATTTTCATCGGCTCCAGCAACGAAATCGGCGAGTTTGAATCGGGAGCCGCAGCGCGTATTTTCGGGCTGCAGCGTTCAGTGGCCATTGGCGGTTGTATGACTATTTTTGTGGTGCTGGTGGTTATGGCCGCAGCGCCACGGTTGCGGAAACTGAATTTGAATAAGCTTACCTGAGCGGCACACCTGCAAACAATTTGGTGTGGCTGAAATTATCCTCTCCTCGCCGCATAAATCAATTCATCCTCCACCCTGTCGTTTTTATAAATAGTCCCTTTCAACCGTGCTTCCAGCAAAAATCCAGCCTTTTCCAGCGCCCGCTGCGAACCAATATTCGACCCGAAAGGCCGGGCAAAAACACGATCAAGATGCGGCCAGTGTTCGAAACCATAAGCTGTAATTTGCTTTATGGCGCTGGTGGCAATTCCACGCCCCCAGAAAGGTTCGGCCACCCAGTAGCCCAATTCTGCATTTCGGAAAAAAATATCCTGCTGAAAATGTAAA
This sequence comes from Bacteroidia bacterium, assembly GCA_025454955.1. GTDB lineage: Bacteria > Bacteroidota > Bacteroidia > Palsa-965 > Palsa-965. The sequence continues at coordinate 26,307 of JALONL010000009.1, forward strand.
CCAATGCTGCCGATAAACTCATCGTTTATGGTAATGGCAAGGATATTGGGCTGATCGGCCTTAGTGACTTTGGCAATCATTTCCTCTCCTTTTTCGCGCGGGTAAGGATGCGGAAAACCGTTGGTAAGGTTGGTGGCAATATTTGCATTATTGGCATACTTCAGAAGATTTTCGAGATCGGTTTCGCGCCACGGACGGAGAGTGATGGTGTTTTGATCCATAGCCGCAACTTACTTTTTTTTTAACAGCTAAAGGGTATCTAAATAAACGGCGGGGCAAAATTTGCGGCAACGTTGTGAATGATTGCCTGATCATCACTTATCTGCTTTCCGCATCAGATCAAATGAATATCCCACACTGATATTGAAAATAAGCGGGGTAAATCCGATTCCGGGATCCAGCACACCAATATTTTCCTGTTTCCCGGTGATACGGTTCAGATAACTATACGAATCCCCGTTAAGCGTAGAACTCACTGTTGGCCAAAACCTCACACTTGGCGCAATCATTATCCCGCGAAGCAGATTATCCTGCTTTTTAAACGGCTGATAATGTCCGTAAATGCCGATACCCAAACTGAATGTATTGTATGATGTAACTGCGGGAGTTGAGGTTTGGGATTCGCCATCATAATAAAACTCAAAACGGTGCCATTTCGGTTCCACACGTATGTTAATCCATTCTTTTAAGCGGTAACCGATTCCGAATCCGGTTGTATAGGGCATGTGTACCGCAAGGCCCTGACGTTTCAGTTCGGGAGTAACCGATGCGCCCGAAAAATCAAGTGAAACACCATGTGAATAGTCAGCAATCCACCGGTGATGAATATAATTTCCTTCAATATTAAACCCTTTCACAAGCAGTGGCTGCGTTAAGCCAAATACAATATTTACCTTTTTATCGGTTTTCCAGTCCTGTGCTGAAGCATTCAACACTACAAAACAACACATTGCCGATAACAATGCATGTACAGAATAGCCTATTTTGCCTTTCATTTTTATTTGATTTTTATAAGGCAAAATTCGCTTACGGCTATTTCCTGTACATTCACATTTGTTAATAAAGCATGTTTACTTCTTGATACGGCTCAATGACTGTGGTTTAATTCCCAGATAAGCCGCTATCAGATACTGCGGAACACGATTAATCAATTCAGGCGAATCTTTCATGAACTTATAGTACCGGTCGCGGGCATTTAATGTGGCCAGACTGCTGGCATATTCAGTATTCCGTGTAAAAGACAATTCGGTATAATAACTCCGCAGCGCCATAAACCGGGGCTGAATCTCAAACAGTTCATTCATTTTCTGCCCCGACAATAACAGCAATTGCGTGTCTTCAAGTGCTTTTATATTCATATCAGATGGCGTACCTGAAGCAAAGCTTTTGAGATAGGCCACCCAGTTATTTTCAAGCGTAAAATCGGCAGGAATCTCAACCCCGTCAGCCAGTTTGTAATGCATCATCAGCCCACGCGTAATGTAGCCTAAATGCCTGCTTATCTGCCCTTCTTTGAGAAAGTATTCGCCTTTACGCACCTCAGCCGGTTCAAATGAATTATTGAAAAGTGCTATTTCGGCATCGGTAAAATCAGCAATCGTTTTTATCTCTTCAGTAAGGTGGGAATACATTAGTATATGTATGTGGTTTAACTTTCTGTCAGCTGATATTAAGTCTCTGTGCAGCATACACAAAGTTGAAGCGCAGTAACAAGATAAACAATCTCATCATATACTGATCAATTTTTCCACTGCCGGACAGAGCGCAGTTTAGTGCTGTCCGTATTTTCTCAGGTATTCATTCAACATCGCTTCCATCTTTGCTGCTTTAACACCCAGCAACACAGTAGATAAAATTATTGCCGTGCCATACATTGTGCGGTTTGCATCGGCCATGGGCCAGTTTTTGCCGGTGGTTTGTTTACGGTGTTCGAGAAATGCGGCTTCGTTCCATAAATGCACGGCAACCACTTTTTGAATTACATCGTTTCTGAGTTCAAAACCGCGTATGGCCTGCCAGGGAATTTCGAGCGTATGGCCAAGTTGCAATGTGCTTTTTATACCCGCCGGGGTGAGTTCAACATACACACCTTTGCCGGTTAACATGCGGTATATGCTTAGTATTATTCCCAGTACGGCCAGCCCCATGCCAACCCATAACAGCGAGGTTACAATAATTCCCGGCCGCATTCCCCATGCTTTTAGCAGGTAGAAATACATAAAAGCCAGTAATGCGCCCAATGCGGCCATTACAAACAGAATGATAATATACCTTTGGCTGGAAGTGGTAAAACGATAGGTGTCTTTCATACTTTTTGAGTTATCTCCCGCCAAAGAAAACCATTCACCGCTACAAAACAAAACCCCGGCCGCGGCAATTCGTATAAGAGGCTGTTAGGATTTTTTCTTACTAATGATTTTGCGCCTTTTTTGACTGCTCTTCGTTGGTTTTTTCGCCGAGACCCTCCGGGTATCGACTCAAAAACCGCCTCAATCAGTCAAAAAATCCTGCAAAATCAAAGCGCAACAAAAAATCCTAACAGCCTCTGAGATTTGCCGCCCCCTCAGTTTTTGTTATCTTCACCTGCCGTATGTACCGTATTTCAGGTAGTTTTCTTGCCAGGCTTTTACTGGTTGTCTGTGGGCTTTTTGCCCCCGCGTTTCTCTTTGCCCAGGATTTTAAGTTTAACCACCTCGGCCGCGAAAACGGGCTCTCCCAGTCGGTGGTAAACTGTGTGTTGCAGGACCACAACGGGTTTATGTGGTTTGGCACACAGGAAGGGCTTAACCGCTACGACGGCTATACATTTAAGGTATATAAACGCATTCCGGGCGATACCACTTCACTTTCCAACAATTTCATTTACTCGCTCTGCGAAGACCATTTGGGCAATATCTGGATTGGCACCAATGGCGGCGGGGTAAATGTATTCAACCCGGCTACCGATAAATTTCTGCACTATCAGGCCCAGAAAAGCAAGCGGGGCACGCTCTCCAACAATATTGTGCGAAGCATTGTCATGGACAATCAAAACCGGATCTGGGTGGGCACCGATGCGGGACTCAACCTGTTCAATCGCGCAAAACAAAATTTCACCACCTGGACCACCAACCCCAACGACCCGTACAGCCTGCCCGAAAAAAGCATTTATGCGCTGGTGTGCGATTTGAAAGGGCAGTTGTGGATTGGCACCTACGGCAGCGGAATAAGCCGGTTCAGCGAAACGGAAGGGAAATTTTACACCTACATTTTTTCCGAAAGCCAGATCAAAAAATTCAGCACCACCGAAGTGCTTTCGCAGATGCTGCAATTTCCGGAGAAAATAAATCAGGTGCGTTCGCTGCTGGTGTACGACAAAGACAAACTCTGGGTGGGAACCGACGGGGCCGGGCTTGCCGTATTCGACCTCAACGCAAACGAATTCATAGGCATCCTGCTCACACATCCGCAAAGTAAAAGCCGCATACACAGCATGACCGAAGACGGCGAGGGCAATATCTGGCTGGGCATGTACGAGAAAGGCCTCAACATATACAGTCGTGGCGAAGGGGTGTTTCAGGAATACGTGCCCGATGCGCGCGATAAGTTCTCCATTCGCTCCTCGTCGGTAAAAGTGGTATATGCCGACCGCAGCCACAACGTCTGGCTCGGCACCAACGGCGACGGCATAGATGTGAGTTTTAAATCCTCGTCAATCATTTCACACATACGCCGTTCGGAGCGGCCCGGTGTGGGCGATAATACCCTGCGCAGCAACGAAATTTTTGCCACACTCGAAGACTACAAAGGCGATATATGGATTGGTTCCTACGGCGGCGGACTCTCGCGCCTGCACCGCTCCACGGGCGAGTTTGTTCACTTCCCCGAACTTTCCACCTCGGGCAACAACGCCGTGCTTTCGCTGCTCGAAACACGCGACAGCAGCCTCTGGGTGGGCACCTGGGGCGACGGTATAAACCGCTATTTCCCAAAAACAGGACAAATAATCAAGTACTCGCCCAAAAACGTAAACCGCCTCGGCACGGTGCTTTGTCTTACCGAAGACCCGGTAACCAACCACGTATGGGCCGGTACGCTCAAGGAAGGGCTTTACAATATTGACCCCGCCACCGGAAAATACACCCGCTTTACCAAAGACTCATCGGGCCTGGTAAGCAACGACATTAACTGCCTGTACGTGGAAAAAGACGGCACGTTGTGGATTGGCACACGCACCGGCGGGGTAATGTGCAGAAATGCCCAAACGGGAAATTTCATTACCATACAGCACAACGATGCCGACAACAAATCGCTTTCGGCCAACCTTGTGTACTGCATTACCGAAGACCTGAGCGGAAACATCTGGATTTCCACCTCAAACGGACTCAACCGCTACGACAAACGCACACGGCAAATAACCTCGTGGTACGAACGCGACGGACTGCCGAGCGACAATATCTATGGCATTGTGGTGGATGCCAACGGAAAACTCTGGCTCAGCCACAACCGCGGCATCACACTTTTCGATCCTACCAAAACAGGCATCGAGAGTTTCCGCAACTTCACTCCCGGCAGCGGCGTGCAGTCGGGCGAGTTTAACCAGGGCGCTTATTCCTCCACCCGAAGGGGCGAAATTGTGTTTGGCGGGCAGGAAGGCATAAACATTGTGGATCCGCAGAAAATAAACCGCCGTTCGGAGCCGCCGCCTGTGTTCATTACTTCTTACAAACGTTTCGAGAAAGAAGTAATGTTTAACGATTCCATCATTACCCGCCGAAACAGCATTGAAGTAAGCTGGCGCGATAACTACTTCCAGTTTGAAGTGGCCGCGCTCGACTTTGTGGATCCCTCGCGCAACCTCTATCAGTACAAACTCGAAGGTTTCGACGATGACTGGTCGCCGGCCACCAACAACCGCTTTATCAGCTACACCAACCTGCCCGGCGGAAGCTACACCCTGCGCGTGCGCGCCTGCAACAGCAGCGGCGAGTGGAACGAAAACGGACTCAGCCTGCGCATTGTGGTGAAGCCCCCGTTCTGGCGCACCAACTGGTTTTATGCGCTGTGCATTTTTCTGGCCATTATTGGCGTAATTCTCTTCACCCGTTTGCGCACAGCCTCCATACGCAAGGAAAAACGCATACTCGAAGAAAAAGTGGCCGAGCGCACCCGCGAACTGGCGCAGAAAAACGAAGACATTACCAGCAGCATCGAATACGCCCGCCGCATTCAGTTTGCCATTCTGCCCGAACTCGAACACATTACCAATCATTTCCCCGAAAACTTTATCCTTTACCGGCCCAAAGACATTGTAAGCGGCGACTTCTTCTGGTTTGCCGAACGCAGCGGACGAAAAATATTTGTGGTGGCCGACTGCACCGGACATGGCGTACCTGGCGCGCTCATGAGTGTAATTGGTCACAACCTGCTCAACCAGCTTGTGCTCGAAAAAGGCATTACCGAGCCCTCCGAAATACTGCGGCAGATGAACCAGGGCGTGCGCGCGGCACTCAAACAGGATCAGGGCGAACAGGACACGGCCGACGGCATGGACATGATTGTATGCACGTTTGAAGGCCACGACGTGCTTTACGCCGGAGCATTGCGTCCGCTGGTGGTGGTGCGAAACGACGGCACACTGCGTAAAATGGAATGCGACCGCTACACCATTGGCGGCGCACAGGACATACGCGAACGCACCTACACCACACACCGTTTCCGCGCCGAAAAAGGCGATATGCTCTACTTCTTCACCGACGGTTACGCCGATCAGTTTGGCGGCCCCAACGGAAAAAAACTCATGATGAAACGCCTGCTCGAAATTTTCGCACACATTCACAAACTCCCCGTGCTCGATCAGATGCAGTTTCTGGAAACCGAATTCGAAAACTGGCGCAACGAAAACGATCAGATAGACGATGTGCTGGTGGCCGGAATAAAAATAGCCTGATGAAAACAATGCTGCGCATCGGTTTCTGTATCTGGCTCTGCTTTACCGCAGCAGCCGCACACGGGCAATGCGATACCGTGTACACACCCGAAGCATCGGGCTGCGCTTACACGCCCGGGCAAGATTCGCTGATGCGGTTTATGAAACAGCAACTCATTCCCGTATTGCAAAAACTCCCCGAGGCCGAAAAACAACGCATCACCAAACTGCTGGTGGTAATGACAGTGGATGCACAGGGGAAAATAATTGATATACACCTCCCCCATTTCACCGGCCCGCCCTCAGCACTTCAAGAACTTAAAAAACGCATTGCGGCCATGCAGGGCTGGAGTACCGGCCAGGTAAACGGAAAGGCGGTGTGTACCGAAGTGTTTTGGGGGATGAATTGTGTGGTGTGGGAATAAGCAACCGACCTTTGTGCTGCCTGTGACAGGCAGCCTTCTGCGGGAATTCGCGGGAAGCAGGAGATGGCCACAAATTCATGGATAAATACCTTTCTCCCACGAAAATTTTTCCCTAACCCGAAGAAAATTTCCTGTTACCCGGAAAATATCTCCGCCCCTAAAAACCTCCTCTCGCCCGAAAAGAGGGCATTTCTTCCCAAAAAGAGGGAATCTTTTCCCGAAATACTCCTCGTTTCACCCTAAAGGCTCATCATCCCGGTTGAATTCCGGATTTTGGAAGCCTGTTTCCTGAAACAAAACTGGCAGTACATTGTTAGATAAATCAGTACCCCAATAGTACCTGAACATGTACAAAAATATAGCATCATCTGCCCCTTTTTTTAAGGTGTTTTTAATGTGTTTTTTCTTTCAATTTAGTGCTGAAATATTACACAGTACTGATTTGAAAAATGGTCAGTTCTCTTCTGCGCTGAATCAGCCCAAACAGGTTTATTACGAAGAGAATAAAAACCAGTGGCCTTCGCAGGTATTGTTTAAAGCAAATGTATCGGGCGGAGTCGTATTTCTGGAAAGCGATCGTTTTACCTTCAGCAATTACCATGCAGCTGATCTCGACAAGGCCAGGCCGGATGAAGAAACCGGGATGGTCGATTCGGCCCGATTAATTCGCTGCCATGCGTGGAGCGTACATTTCGGCAATACTTTGCCCACTGCGATTGCAGAAGGACAGTCGAAACTGAATGCCTATTCAAACTACTTCATTGGAAATGATGCGAGTAAATGGGCCGGTTTCGTGAGGCGTTTTGAAAGCGTTTATTATTCGGGGCTTTACAATGGTATTGACCTTCATGCAAAAAGTGAAGGCAGCTGGTTTAAGTACGATTTTATTGTGTCGGCCGGTGCCGATGTGTCGCAAATCAATTTGACGTATGAAGGCATCGTACCTCAGTTGCAGCCCGACGGATCGCTGCTGCTTGCCCTGAGTAGCGGAAATGTAACCGAGCAGCGCCCCGTAGCCTGGCAAGTGCTTAACGGCCTTGAAATTCCGGTACGCTGCGAATACATGCTCAGCGGAAATGTACTGCGCTTTGCATTCCCCGATGGATACAACCGGCAATTACCGCTCATTATTGATCCGGTGGTGGTTGGGGCTACTTATTCGGGATCGTTTGCTCCTCTTCTGGCTTACTCCGGAACTTATGACGATCAGGGGAATATTTATGCTACCGGAAGTTGTTCCAGTTTGGGTTATCCCACCACCGTGGGTGCATACAACACCACATTCAGCGGGCCCAATGATATTGTGATTACAAAATTTGATACCACAGCCTCCACACAAATTTATTCTACCTACATAGGAGGAACCAGCGCCGAAGCCGTATTCAGCATGATTGTAAGCCCTGCCGGCGAGCTTTACATTATGGGGTATTCCGCATCGGCCAATTATCCGATCACTCCCACTGCTTACGACGGAACAATTAGTGGAACCTGGGACATTATCATTACACGATTTAACGCCACCGGATCGGCACTGCTTGGCTCTACTTTTATTGGCGGCTCCAATGTGGATGGATTTGATCTTCTGGTGGGGAGTTTTACCGCACGTTCTGAAATTATTCTTGGCCCCAATGGCAATGTGTATGTGGCCAGCAATACGCGGTCGGTTGATTTTCCGGTTTCACCGGGTGCAGCACAAACAGTGTTTGGCGGACAGCAGGATGCAGTAGTTTTTTCCATGCCTCCGGGGCTGAACAGTCTTCTTTTTTCCACCTACCTCGGTGGTACTCTAACAGACGGTGCGCGGTCGCTGCGGGTCAATCAAACCAACGGCGATATTTATGTGTGCGGCGCAACCAGCAGTTCAAATTTTCCGGTTACACCGGGGGCTTACCAAACTGTTTTTACCGGCGGAATTGATGCGTATGTGACACGCCTGAATTCGAATGCCACAGCCATTGTGGCTTCAACTTACTATGGTATTCCGGTTTGTGTGGAACATTTTGTGCATACCGAATTAAATGCGGCAGGAGAAGTTTACCTCGCCGGAAGGGTTAATCTCGGTTTGAGTTCCGGCACTCCCATTACAGCCGGTGTTTATTCAAACCCAAACAGCAGTGTGTTGATTACAAAAATGGATCCGACGCTGGGCAGTGTCATTTTTTCCACACGAATTGGTAATTCTACGCCTAATACCGCGCAGCTTATTATGACTGCATTTATGGTTGATGATTGCGAGAACATCTTCATAGCCGGAGTCGGCGCTTTTAACTATCCCACTACCCCCAATGCCCTTTATCCCAATAATACAGCCCCAAGTGGCGGGTTGTATGTGGCGCATCTTGCTCCCAATGCCACTTCATTAGTTTATGCCACACAACTCACCGGTGCACACAGCTACGGAGGCATGAGCCGCTTCTCGCGCAGTGGCGTTTTATACCAGAGTGTTGCTGCGTTAAACGTATTTTTTCAGACTACCCCGGGCGCTTATGCAACCACTCCCAATGTGAATGATGATATGTGTGCCGTTAAATTCGACCTGCAGGTTCCGCCTGCCGCACAGGCCCGCGCCGAAACACTTTTGGGCGATACCGGCTGCGCCCCGTTTACTGTTTCGTTTAGCAACTCAAGCACCGGAACCAGCTTTAGCTGGGATTTTGGCGATGGTTCGCCAGTTATAAATGCATTTTCCCCTTTCCATGTTTACACTACTCCCGGAACATATACAGTCACACTTATTGCATCCAGTATTCTGGGATGCGTTGTCAGCGATACACTTTTCCTGAACATTACTGTACTTCCGGAGCCATCTGTAAACCTCGGTACAGATACTGCGCTGTGCGGAAATTCGGGCAATTTTTTGCTCGATGCCGCAAACCCCGGACTTACTTACAACTGGTCAACCGGAGCCACCACACAAACTATTTTGCCCACTGCCCCCGGCACATACTGGGTAGTGGCCGATAATGGTTTCTGCACCGATACCGATTCGATACTCATCGCTTTCACACCAGCCCCGCTACCAATAAACGATACCACATTGTGCGCCGGGCAAACGCAAACACTTACCGCCACATCGGGCCAAAGCTGGCTCTGGAATACGGGAGCAACCACGCCAGGCATAAGCGTAACGCAAACCGGCACTTACAGCGTAATTGTAAATGACGGTGCATGTGTGTTTAACGATACGGCAGTGGTAACTTTTCTCCCGGTGCCGGTGGTAAGCCTCGGTGCCGATACTGTGCTGTGCGGGAGTCTGGGCAATTTTGTACTCGATGCCGCAAACCCCGGCCTGAGCTACAGCTGGTCAACCGGAGCCACCACACAAACCATTGCGCCCACTGCTCCCGGCACATACTGGGTGGTGGTAAATAATGGTTCCTGCACCGATGCCGATTCGATACTCATTACTTTCACACCAGCCCCGCAACCCATAAGCGATACCACATTATGTGCAGGGCAAACGCAAACTCTTACCGCCACATCGGGCCAAAGCTGGATTTGGAATACCGGAGCAACCACGCCAAGCATAAGCGTAACACAAACCGGCAATTACAGTGTAATTGTAAATGACGGCGCATGTGTGTTTAACGATACTGCAGTGGTAACTTTCCTCCCGGTGCCCGTAGTTAACCTCGGTACCGACACTGTGCTGTGCGCTAGCCTGGGCAATCTTGTGCTTGATGCCGCAAACCCCGGCCTGAGTTACAGCTGGTCAACCGGAGCCACCACGCAAACCATTGCACCCACTGCTCCCGGCACATACTGGGTAGTGGTAAATAATGGCTCCTGCACCAATGCCGATTCGATACTCATTACCTTCACACCAGCCCCGCAACCAATAAGCGATACCACATTATGTGTCGGGCAAACGCAAACACTTACCGCCACCTCGGGCCAAAGCTGGCTCTGGAGTACAGGAGCAACCACGCAGAGCATAAGCGTAACGCAAACCGGTAACTACAGTGTAATACTGACCGACGGCGCATGTGTATTTAACGATACCGCTGTGATAACTTTTCTGCAGGTGCCCGTAGTTAACCTCGGTGCCGATACTTTGCTGTGCGCAAGTCTGGGCAATCTTGTACTCGATGCCGCAAACCCGGGACTTACTTACAACTGGTCAACCGGAGCCACCACGCAAACCATTGCGCCCGCTGCACCCGGAACATATTGGGTAGTGGCTGATAATGGCTCCTGCACCGATTCGGATTCGATACTCATTACCTTCACCGCAGCCCCGCCACCCATAAGCGATATCACATCGTGCGCCGGGCAAACGCCAACACTTACCGCCACATCGGGCCAAAGCTGGCTCTGGAATACAGGAGCAACCACGCAAACAATAACGGTGAATACCGGTGGCATTTATTCAGTGGCAATAACAGATGGTTCGTGCATATTTCAGGACACCGTGTTTGTGGCCATAAATCCTCTTCCGGTGGTTAATCTTGGCAACGATACCTTACTTTGCCAGCCCGGAAATTATTTGCTCGATGCCGGAAATTCGGGAGCAAACTGGAATTGGAATACCGGTGCAGTTTCGCAGCAAATTCAGGTAAACACTGCCGGCAGTTATGCGGTAAGTGTTACCGCGCTCAACTGCACAGGTTCGGATACAATTGAAATTGCCTTCGCCACGCCACCCGAACTTGGCAATTCAGCAACCCTTTGCACCGTGCAGGAACTTACACTTACCCCGGGCAGCTATGACCCCGGAACAAATTTTTCGTGGAATACCGGTGCAACCACACCTTCAATTACCGTAAATCAGGCAGGCACTTATTCGGTTATTATTCAGTTTGAACAGTGTGTGCTCACCGACAGTGTGGAGGTAACCGGAAATCCGGGCGAAGGGATAATATATATTCCCAATACGTTTACGCCCAACCGCGACGGACTCAATGAGGTATTTCTGGTTGCCGGAAATGACATCGTAGATTTTCACATGAAAATATTCAACCGCTGGGGGCAATTGATTTTCGAAAGCTACGACATTAATGCAGGCTGGAATGGTACGTATAACAATACGCCCGTTCAGCAAGATACGTATGTGGTGGTAACAAGATACCGCACCGCATGTAACAGCAATTCATTTGAGCAACGCATTACACATGTGAATGTGATTAAATAGTGTAGCGGGCATTTCAGTGTTTTGAAAAAAGCATCCGGAATAAGCCGTTTGTATTGAAGTATTGTTGGGAAATGAATGATGTGTTGCGGAGTAAACTTATTGTTTGGCCGGTGTGGTTGCAGCCGGGGGCGTTTTGCGGTTAGGCGTAACTTTTGCTTTTTTAGTGCGTCCGTCAATTGCTGCTGTTCTTGCGCCCACCAGTGTAAATACTTCCTCAAGTTTTATGTTAATGCCCAACGCCGCATTTAACTCCGTGCTTCCTCCGGCAATAAAACCGCGCACATCCACACTAAGTATTGCCGTAGCTGCATCAGAAAGCGATTGCTGGTAGTTGCCCCTGAGCAGATAAAAGGGTGTAAACTGTGTATTGCCTGTACGCCCGGGGCGGGTAATGGCAGTACTTATACGGTTTTCGCCAATAAACTGCGGGTAATTGCTGGTGAGGCCAAAAGTGGGTTGAAGAAAAAACTGCGCATTATCCAGCGGACAGAAATCGAGAGTAACACCGGCACCAAGATAGGCATACTTGTAACTGCTCGTGTAAGCAGGCGGCTGTGTCGAAAATGGAGTAAACACCGGAATTGAATTGCCGTTTATAACCGCTGTATCCTGCATGAGCGTGGTTACGTTTACCGACGATTGCCACCTGCTCACCAGAATTTCGGTATGCAAGTGTGCGTAAAGTTGCAGCAGCCCCGTGGTTTTACTGTCTTTGGGATAAATACGAAACATGGGTTGAAAGTAGAAACTTGTATTGCTGCGTCGCACAAAACCATTGTACTGATTTAACTGCTGCACATAAAGATCGCCCTGGCCGGGCTGCTGAAGCTGATTGAGCATGATGTTTTCTGTTTTTTGAACCGAAAACGAAGTATCGGCACCGCTGTATTTTAAACGGCTCATGCCTGCATTAAAACCCCAGTTGCGGTTAGGCGAACCAAACAAATCGGGTGCAAAAAATTGCAGCTGTCCGGTATAAGTGAGTTTGTTCTGATTGTTAAAATCAACGCTCACTGCATTCATATATGTAAAACCGGTTTGGGTAATGTAACGGATGTAAGGGCGTCTATCGGTTTGTGCAAGGACGTTTGCCGAGTTGGCCACGAGAATGAGTGAAATGATTATTGCTTTTGTTTTCATTGCGGGAGGAGGTTAATAATAATGCTATAATCGGCCGAAAGTAAAAAGTTACACCATGCGCCGAAACTCTTGCCGTTCAAAAACCGCCAAAATGTCAGCAAGCCACCTTAGGAACTGGGGGTGAAAATATCACCATGTCTTTTGATTTCTCGCAAATTTACAAGACTGAAAAAATTCATGGACTCTCCACAAAAAATCAATTATCACAATGGCGCTTCAAATTAACCGATGTCAATTTTGAGCAACCTGTTCTCACCCGTAGTGCTCGATTTCCGGGTCGAATGGTGTGGTATGAGTGTGAAAAATAAATTCTGTTTATTTTTTATTGCTGCTATTATCGTTGTTGTTGTCTTTAAGATGCTTATCCAGCAAGTCATAAATAGCATTAAGGCACGCAATAAATCTGCTACGCAATTGCTTCATCTGATCCTGATTGTTTCTCACACCGCCAGCTTCTTCTCTAAGAGCATTAATTAAGGGTTCCGCCGCCTCTTTAAAATTAGCTGCCACCACATCCTGATTGTTACATATTTCATCAATAACTGACTCAAGAAATGGGATTCCCTGATTTCCAATTCCCCGTCCATTTTGTTGACTATTCAAAAGTTGCGTCAAAGTATTTATATCTCCTGCGCGGTTCTCGGGTCCACGACTTTTAAGTGTTTCCTTTTTCAGCTTACGTATATTCGATACATTATGCTTATCATCAGTGGAGATAGTGGATACAGAAGGCTGTCCCCGTCCTGCGTTATTATTAATTGTATCCACATTTTTTTCTCCGGTTAAAGCTTCGGCAAGAGCATACCCCTGAGATGAAATTCCTCCCTGTTTATCATGATGCAAGCCCACAACCCATCCGCTTGCTTCAAGGGCCTGGATATCATTAAGTGTGGTTGTATCATTCTTATTAGATGAAGAATACATACCGGTTACCGAAAGCTCAAAACTGAATATATGATTAAGTGTTTTCTGTGCCTCATCCGGATTCAGATCAAACAATTCGCCGCATATATTCCAAAAAAGGCGAATTGCTGCAATAAGTGCATCTGTGCAAGATGGACAGGATGACCGATTGATTACAATTGTAAAAACATGCTTACTCTCAATATTTTTTATATTGGGTTTATTTTTTCTATCATTTAATATAGACTCTTTGTATGCCAGCTCCAATGCCTGTGTTGTGATAGCCTCCCACGCTATACTCGATACCAGAAGCTGTTCGGCATGATTGTTATTGAATTTTAATACTCCCTTTCGTAGTTTTCCAATCTTTTCATCTTTTCTCAGTTTCCGTACCTCACTATTTATTCTTTCCTGATTTTCTGGCAGAAGATACCTATTACTGTCAGGGTCATTGCTCGAATATTGATACATCCGGTTAAAGTGCTTGACAGCATCAATGTCCTGCCCAAGCAACAATTCCGGGTTTTTAATCATCAAATCTTTTCTGCGTTGCTGTTCTTTGATTTGTTCCGGAGTCGGTTTAGCGGGTTGTTTTAATGAGGAGGAAGATGATAATGATGGTGCAGATTTATCGCTATCTGGTATTTCTATATCATTCGCAGCCGGATTGCTAAGTGTATTGGTATCATTTAAAACTGATTGATTGCTTTCAATTTCTGTTTTGTCCTTTAATGAGACGGAGGGTATAAAATTAATTTGATTCAGCATGGCTTTATCATTCAAATTACTATGTTCCATTGCCTCTCTGGTATTGATTTCATAGGGATAAAAGTTATATGGTAACAGAGGAGAAAAATTTGAGCCGTGTCGTGTTGATGCTGTTTCTCCCGAAATTATTCCTTTGGCTATTGAAGTTTGCGGAAGTGCATTATTTGAAGATTCTTTTGATGGCTTTGAGTATCTCTGTCTTAAATACGGGTCAACTTCATCTATGTATCTGTACATTTGCTTATTATACTCAGAAAGTGCCTGTACTAAATTTTCAAGTGTTTCTTCATCCAGAGTATCTATTTCGGGCAGTTGAGGCGCAACAGGCATTTTAAATCTAACAGATTCCTTATCATTTGTATTTGAAGAACTACTACTGGATTTTGATTTGGCAGGTTTAGAAATGGGTGCAGATTTTGAAGGTTTGGATTGAGGTGTTGATTCGGGTTCCTGCTTAAAGTCGGGAGACGGTTCCTTTGGAGTTTTCTCAGCGTTAATAAATTCATAAACAGGGATTGGCGGTTCTTCCTGAAGGTGATCAGGCAATTTTGGAACAAGGGCATCATTGTAAAAAAACATCTGACGTGTTTCAGAAAATCCACCAAACAAAGAACCAAAATCGGAATGTTGTGATCTCAAGCCATAAAACAAATTGGGGTAGCGATTCAATAAATAGTTAATCCTGCTCATGAAAAGTTTACTTTTACCACTGTCGGCACCTTTTTTCGACAGATCACTCATTTCAAAATCATTTTCATCTTCCTCTTCTTCATTCTCCTCATCCTTTATCTTTTCAAATTCTTCGTCATCTTCCTGATAAGTTTTTTCCTTGGCAACTGAACCACCAAGCTCTACAATCATTTGTTCTACAACTTCCTGGGGAACCATTGCTGCGACGACAGCTCTGAGACTGCGTATATCTTCGGGAGTAGCCTTTCTTCCTTTAACCGCTCTGAAACCTGCGGCAAACAAACAATGGCCGTCTCCGGGAATATCAACAAATTTATATCTGATGCCATTTAATAAATAAATACCCGCCGGATCATGAACCAATAAACTGTAATGTCCGGGCTGTGGAGAGAAATGTAAAGCATAAATCGGGCCTCCCGATCCTACAGTAATATCATACTGCGGAACTGTTTCTTCTGCATTCTCAAAATAATATATACGAAATCTTACTCCATAAGAATCGGCAAGAACAGCAGCTTCTGCTTCTCCTGCCCATCGACTGCCATGCGCCATTGAAAAACGGTAGTTAGCTTCTGAGTCTTTGTTGTAATCCTTAATTTGATTTGATGTTGAAGCACTGGCTTTATGTGACCCAGATACTTGGGGGTTATTTATCGGCGTGCCCGATGATTTATCTGATTGCGAAAAGGCGGAAGAAGAGTTAGACGAAGAACTAGATGAAGAGGAAATGCTAGAACTCTTTGCCGATGATTTTGCATTTTCATTCGTGATTGACAGCGGGCCTGAATTGCTTAATCCTGATGAAGAAGATGCTGATGCCGGAATTCCAAAATCTTTGTAATCGGGTTTTGTTTTGATATTTGTAAGAGATGGAGTAGTTAGACTGCTCGGAGTTATTAAGGGTATTGTGGCAGAAATAGATGGCTGAGAATTAGATAAGTTGATTGATTTACTTTTTGAAGAAGAAGATGATGATGTTGTTGTTGAGGAAGGGGAAGAAGAGGAAGAAGAAGAAGAAGAGGATTTGTATATATGCATTTGCTGTTTAGCCAGTAATGTTCTATGATGTTGTTCAAACGCCTGGAATAAGTCGTGCACTTTATTAAATGTCGAATTTGCCTTTGAAAACTCTGATAAAATGTCTAAAAACTCATCCTTATGGCTAAGCAGAAAATCAGAACTAAAGTAATCGTTATAAGCTGACTCCAACAATATTAAAGCTTCCTGGGGTTCAAAACTATTATTGTCAATTTCAATAATCGTGATTTTCCGCTGTATCAGATGAACGTTGCTGGGCGCTGCATAGGCAAATCCGGTTTTTGATATGTTTGCCGCATTCGATTTGGATTGATTGATATTTTGCAAATTCTTTATCCCAATCATTTTATCACGCTTTAACGTTTTTGAATTGTTAATATAGTAAAATCTATAAAGCTGTTATTGTAAGTTATTAACAGATCTTTACTACCCAGCATAATTCTAAATTGCAATCTAATAACATCAACAAAAAGGATATCTATTGCCATTAATGATCTTTGATGTTAAAAAAACAGCCAAAATGTCAGCAATTCGCCTTCGGAACAGGGTTTGATAATAGCACCATGTCTTTTGATTTCTCGTAAATTTGCAAGACTGAAAAAATTCACGGACTTCCCACATAAAAATCAATTATCACAATGGCGCTTCAAATAACCGATGCCAATTTTGAGGAACTTGTTCTCAAATCAGATAAACCCGTAGTGCTCGATTTCTGGGCCGAATGGTGTGGCCCCTGCCGCATGGTAGGCCCCATCATTGAAGAAATGTCAACTGAATACGACGGTAAAGCCGTTATCGGAAAAGTGGATGTGGACAACAACCCCGAAGTTTCCATGAAATTCGGTATCCGCAATATCCCCACCATTCTGTTCTTCAAGAACGGTCAGGTGGTGGACAAGCAGGTAGGTGCTGTGCCCAAAAATGTACTGGCACAAAAGCTCGAAGCACAGATAGCCTGAGCGGCATCTCCCTTCTGTTTAAATTAACCGAAAGCGGGAATCGATAACAAAGATTCCCGCTTTCGTATTTATCTTTATGCCGTATGCCGATAGACAAACCCGCCATTCAGCCCTTTTCGCACCTCGAACTCCTTGCCCGTCAGGTAGTGGAAGGCTTTATTACGGGTTTGCACAAAAGTCCGTTTCACGGCTTTTCGGTTGAATTTGCCGAACACCGGCTCTACAACAACGGCGAATCGACCAAACACATAGACTGGAAGCTCTACGGCCGCAGCGATAAACTCTTCATAAAACGTTACGAAGAAGAAACCAACCTGCGCTGCCAGCTGGTTATTGACCATTCCTCGTCGATGTATTTTCCGATGGACGAAAAGGGCAATTCGCTCGAAAAAAACAAAATACATTTTGCCGTACACTGCGCCGCCGCGCTTACCGAACTGCTGCGCACACAGCGCGATGCAGTGGGCCTTTCGGTTTTTGCCGAAACTGTGGAAACCCATCTCCCGGCCCGTTCGAGCAACGTACACCACAAACAGGTGTATCACGAACTCGAACAACTGCTGCAACCCGTAACACCCGAGCTGCAGCGCAAAACCTTCGCCGTAAACGCCCTGCATCAGATTGCCGAAAGCATTCCCCGCCGCTCGCTGGTTATGCTTTTCAGCGATATGTTCGACAATGGCGAAAACACCGAAGCCCTCTTCTCCGCCCTGCAGCACCTGCGACACAACAAGCACGAGGTCATCCTCTTCCACATTACCGACAAGCAAAAGGAACTCGAATTCCTCTACGACAACCGCCCCCACACCTTCATCGACCTCGAAACCGGCGAACAGCTAAAAGTACAACCCGCCGAAGTACGCGAAAATTACCTCCAAGCCATTACCCGTTTCAGAAACGAACTCATACTCCGCTGCGGCCAGTACCGCATAGACTTTGTGGAAGCCGACATAAACCTCGGTTTCGAACAGGTACTCCTGCCCTACCTTATGAAAAGGCACCGCATGGTGTAGTAAACCTGATGGCAGTCACTATATTTTCCGAAACACTGCCAAACGGAGCCGAAAACCTGTAATTTTGGCGCTGTTTTTAACCGGACCCTATCATGTCCAATAATGGTCATGGTCACAATAAAGTGACCTTTGCCGGGCTGCTCATCACGCTCGGAATTATTTATGGCGATATCGGTACATCGCCGCTGTATGTGCTGAAAGCCATTGTGGGAGAAAAGCCCATTAACAGCGATTATGTGCTGGGCGGCCTTTCCTGCATAGTGTGGACACTTACCCTGCAAACCACCATTAAATACGTACTGCTCACCCTGCGCGCCGATAACAACGGCGAAGGTGGAATTTTTGCCCTTTACACTTTAGTACGACGCACCAAAAAGAAATGGCTGCTTATTCCTGCCATAGTAGGCGGTTCCATGCTGCTGGCCGATGGTATTATTACCCCGCCAATTTCCGTGTCGTCGGCCGTGGAAGGATTGCGCTTTTTCGATCCCGAAATAAATACCATTCCCATTGTTATTGGCATTATTGCCTTGCTGTTCATGATTCAGCAATTCGGGTCGAAACTGGTGGGGCGTTTCTTCGGGCCAATTATGCTCATCTGGTTCAGTATGCTGGCGGTGCTGGGTATTGGACATATTATTGGCAATGTGGAAGTGCTTAAAGCGCTGAATCCTTACTATGCCTTTAAAATGCTCAGCGAGCACCGTGAATCGCTGGCGCTGCTGGGCGCAGTATTTCTTTGTACTACCGGAGCGGAAGCTCTTTACTCCGATCTCGGCCACTGCGGACGCAAGAACATTCGGGTTAGCTGGGGCTATGTAAAAGCAGCCCTTATTCTCAACTACTTCGGTCAGGGAGCCTGGCTTCTGGAGCACCAGGGGCAGTTGCTTAACGGAGCCAACCCATTCTACTCCGTAATGCCCGAGTGGTTTAAGGTTACCGGCATTATCATAGCCACAGCCGCCGCCATTATTGCCAGCCAGGCCTTAATAAGCGGTTCGTTTACACTTATCAACGAAGCTATACGCCTCAACTTCTGGCCCAAAGTACGCATCAAGTACCCGTCAGACCTCAAAGGCCAGCTCTACATTCCGTCTATAAACTGGCTGCTCATGATTGGCTGTATCGGCGTGGTGCTGTACTTCCGCGAATCGTCGAACATGGAAGCCGCCTACGGTCTGGCCATCGTGATAACGATGCTGATGACCACCATGCTGCTGAGTTTTTACCTCTACATGAAACGATACCCGAACTGGCTCATCGTACTGCTCCTGTTTGTGTATCTCAGCATAGAATCGCTGTTTCTCATTGCCAACCTTGAGAAATTTGCACACGGCGGCTACATTACACTCATTATTGCCTCGGTGCTTATTCTGGTGATGTGGATCTGGTACGATGCCCGCAAAATCCGCAACCGTTACGTGGAATTTGTAAAGGTGAAAGAATACCTCCCCCTGCTGGCCGAACTCAGCCAGGACACCTCCGTTTCCAAACACTCCACGCACTTAGTTTACCTCACCAGCGCCGATCATAAAGACGATATCGAATCGAAAATTCTGTATTCCATTTTACAGAAACGCCCCAAACGCGCCGATGTATATTGGTTTGTGCACGTACACGTAACCGACCAGCCCTACACCATGGAATACAAGGTAACCGAGCTCATGCCCAACGATGTATTCCGCATCGACTTCTACCTCGGTTTCCGTGTGCCCACCAAAATCAACCTGCTTTTCCGCAAGGTGGTTTCGGAAATGGTACAGAATCACGAAGTGGATATTACCAGCCGCTACGAATCGCTTAACCGAAAAAGCGTTATCGGCGATTTCAGTTTCGTGGTGCTCGAAAAATATCTTTCGAACGATAACGAATTACCTGCCTACGAAAAAATCATTCTCGATATTTATTACTTCATGAAACCCATTACGCTTTCCGAAGAAAGCGCCTTCGGCCTCGATACCAGTTCGGTGCTGGTGGAAAAAGTGCCCATTGTACTGGCTCCGGTAAGGGAAATAAATTTGAAACGAATAAAATGCTAAAGCACAAAAAAAGCCGGAGAAATCCGGTTTTTTTGTGCTTTAGCTGCGAAAAGTTTACTTCGCCGAAGGCGATAAACTTTTCGCTTTTCTGAATGCAGTCTCCGGACTTCATTCACAAAAAAGATCCCGTCAGGCAGAAAGCCAAAAAGAATCGTTAACAAACCCTGTTACTTAATTTCCGGCGAAAGAATTACCGCCTGCACCTGCACCTTCATTTTTTTCAGCACCGGTTCAGAGCTCAGCACAATTTGGTCGCCCAGCACGCGTGCGAGTTCGGGTTGCTCCATAAACGCATACACCTCGGGCGATTCCACCAACTGCACCGAAATTCCGCTCTTCTCCAATTTACCGCCTTCCCAGCCTGCCGAACCTCCGCCATAATCCCAACCAAAGCCCGAAAACTTAAACGGCTTACCGTTTATGGCCTCCAGCTGTTCGAGTGTGATGCCGGGCAGCACACCTGTTTTCGATTTCCAGCGGCCTTTGTATTCAATGGGTTTGTCGGCCACCATCGGGCTGCTGAGCCGCAGGTAGGCAATGCTGCTTTGTGGTTGATCGTTTTGCCACACAATGGCTACTTCGTCGGGAGTGTCTTTGTATAAAAACGTGGCCATTTCCCACGAGGCTTCGGGGCCCCAGAGTGTATCGGTTTTTACATTGGCCTGGCCAAATTGTGTGCGCAAAGCGGCTTCTGAATTATACTGCAATAAACTGTCGATGAGCGTTACCGGCGTGTTTACTGTAACGGGTGTATCGGCCCTGGCAATGCTTCCGGTGTTGTTTTCGGGTGTGGCGGGAGAACCGCAGGCCGCAGCCAGCAGTAAAAAAAACAGATAATAAGCGCGGTTCATAGTGGAGATCATGATAACTTGGTGCAAATTAGTGCGAAATTTAACTCAGCACAAATTTACCGCGACTCCCGAAATACAACGCATTATGATTTTCCGCTGCATCAAAGCCTACACTGTAACTTATGAAAACCCGATTGAAGTAAAACGGGGCGATACCATTATTGCCGGAAAATTCGACACCGACTGGCCCGCATTCCGCTGGTGCAAAGGTCCCGACGGCCGCGAAGGCTGGATGCCCGACGATTTGCTGGACGAAACAAACGGCACATTCACCGCCAACACCGATTACAGCGCCCGCGAACTTGGTGTACACGAAGATGCCGTAATTGAAGGCTTATTCGAAAACGGAGGCTGGTGGTGGTGCCGCAACAGCAAGGGTGACCAAGGCTGGGTGCCCGAAACACATCTGGAAATGATCGATTAACTGCCTTTCGCTCAACGCGACGGAGCAGCAAAACGCCTGTCGTTTACAAAAGCCGAATCGGAAAGGGTGAGCAGGAAAGCCACCAACTGCTTTTGCTGCAAAGGTGTGAGTTGTGCGCCGCCCGTTCTTACGGTGCCCATGCGGCTGTCCACATTGGCAGAAGAATGTACGCCGTGGCTGTAAAAGTTCACCACTTCTTCGAGGGTGGCAAAACGCCCGTCGTGCATGTAAGGTGCGGTGAAAGCGAGGTTGCGCAGCGAGGGTGTTTTGAATTTTCCGTAGTCGGTGGTTTTGCCGGTAATTTTTCCGCGGCCGGCATCGGGGTATGCGAAGGGATTGAAAATGCTGTCGAGGCCGTTGTTGCTGAACTGGCCGGTGGTGCCCAGGGCATCGGCATCGGTGGTGTGGCAGTGCAGGCAGTCGGCTTTGGTCATGTCGTTGGCCAGTTCGAAACCGGCGCGTTCATCGGGTGTAAAGCGGGCGCGGTTGGTAATGGCCAGGTCGTATTTGGAGCGGTTTGAAATGAGTGTGCGCTCGAACTGTGCAATGGCGCGGGCAATGCGCACACTGTCTATGCGCGTATCGCCAAAGGCAGCGGCAAAACGGCGGCGGTAAAATTGGCTGCGGGCAATGCGCTTTTCGGCGGCGGGCCAGTTGAGGTTCATTTCGTCGTGCGCACGCACGGGCTCAAACACCTGTGCCTCCATACTTGCCGCGCGTCCGTCCCAGAAATAAGCCGGATACCAGGCCAGATTAAACAGCGGCAGTGTATTGCGCCGTTGCTTCACCCCGTTTATTCCTTTGCTGAAAGCCATAGGCCCGTCGCTGAAAGCGGCCTCCTGACGGTGACAGCTTGCGCAGGAGATAGTGCTGTCGGCACTGAGAATGGGATCGTAAAAAAGAAAACGACCAAGTTCTGCCCCTTCCACCGTCACCGGATTATCGGCAGCCACAGGCATGGGCGGAAAAAAGCTGAGTTTGGGAAACGGATAAGGTTTGGGCTCCCGCTGTTTGCCCAGCGCCGACATCATCAGCACCGATACAAACAGCGGGATTGCCCATAAAATTGTTGCTCTTAATCCGTTCATTGCAATAGCGTTAGCGTTGCAGAATTACTTTATGCGTTTCGGTTTTCTTGTTGGTAATTACGCGCAGGAAGTAAGTACCGTTGGGGTATTCGCTGAGATCAATCCAGAACTTGGTAGGACTCACGCCATAACGTTTCAGCAGCTTGCCATCCACACTCAGCAGTTCAATGCCTTCGATAATGTGATACTCCTGAAGTTTCTGTGCTTCAATATTCACAATACCGGTAGAAGGGGTGGGATATACACGCAGGTATTCGGCCTGATTGTCCTTTCCGGCAGTGTGAAAAATGGTGAGGTGCTGGTTGAAATTGTCAATCATCCAGCCCTCGCGCCCATTGCTCACCGAATCAGTCACAATGCGGAAACGGGTTTGAAACGTGGTGGTGAACTGAATCAGGTATGACGCATCAAAACACAGCCAGATGTCGCGCCAGTTGGTGTCCACACCGGTAAAAGCCAGCATGGTCTGATCAACCGTGGAAGAATCGTAGCCGTAGAAATTATACACGTACGGGTTGTTGAAGCAGTTTTGCCAGGTTACACCATTGTCAATAGTGTATTCCACAAACGCATAATCGGCAGCACTGTCGATGTGAAATTTCTGTTTCCACTGTATAGCCATAATACCAACTGGCGGAGGCTGATTGAGCGGAAATACGACCGAAGCATTGGCATTTACCGCACAGGCATTTACCGTATCGGTAATGAGTACGTTGGGCGTGGAGGCCGGTGCATTGAAAATAGTTTTTTGCGGCGGGCCCACCTGCCACACATTACCGCTGTCGAGCGTGTAGGGTGCCGGCTGCATATCATTGCCGTCGAAATACTGCGTGGCACTCATTTGTGCATCCGCAGCAATGGCAGTAAGGCCGGTAAAGAGAAGGAGTACAATTTTTTTCATAGGCGTGGGAATGGGTTGGGTTTATGAATCAAATCTATAACTGAGAATAATATTCTCCAACCCGCTCTTTCAATATTCTTACGTGTTCAGCCAACAAACACACAGCGGTTGCTGAAATTCAACAAACCGGCCCGCAAACTGTTAGTAATACATAAATACGCACCATACAATAAATTCACGTCGAATACCGACCTTTACATTATGCCCGGCTACCGTTTCTCCAAATTCTCCAAAAAAGATGACCAGTCGCCGTTCGACCGGTTGTTTGATATATTCCGCGAAGTCCTCACCCACACCTCGGGCGATGTAAACGAGGCACTGGCGTGGATGAACGAACTCGACCGCGAGTACAAGCTCACCGACAACAACTACGGCATGGGCGATTTTATAGAAGACCTGAAAAAGCGCGGCTACCTGCAGGAAAACCCGCAGGACGGAAGTTTTGCCATTACCTCCAAAATGGAGCAAAGCATTCGCCAAAGCTCGCTCGATCAGATTTTCGGTAAACTGCGCAAGTCGCGTACGCGCGGAAATCACAAAACACCTTACAGCGGCCGTGGCGACGAACTTACCAGCGACCGCCGCCCGTTTCAGTTTGGCGATGCGCCCGAGCAGATAGACATGACCGCCAGTATGCGCAATGCGCAGATACATCACGGCACCGGCGAGTTTGCCATGAGCGAAGACGATCTCGAAATAATTGAGCAGGAGCACAAAACACAAACCTCCACCGTGCTCATGATCGACATTTCGCACTCCATGATTTTGTATGGCGAAGACCGCATTACGCCCGCCAAAAAAGTGGCCATGGCCCTGGCCGAACTCATTACACGCCGCTACCCGAAAGACACGCTCGACATAATCGTATTCGGCAACGATGCCTGGCAGATCGAACTCAAAGACCTGCCCTATTTGCAGGTGGGCCCGTATCACACCAACACCGTGGCCGGGCTCGATCTGGCAATGGACATTCTGCGCCGCCGCAAAAATCCGAACAAACAGATTTTTATGATTACCGACGGCAAGCCCAGTTGCCTCAAACAGGGCGAGGAATACTACATGAACAGTTTCGGCCTCGACCGCAAAATTGTGGCCCAGTGCCTCAACCGCGCCCACGCCTGCCGACGCGTACACATACCCGTAACCACGTTTATGATTGCCAAAGACCCCTATCTGCAACAGTTTGTGGAAGAATTCACCGATGCCAATCAGGGCCGGGCATTTTACACTTCATTGAAAGGCCTGGGCGATTACATTTTTGAAGACTACACCACCAACCGCCGCAAACGTGTACGCTGATTGTATGGCGCAGGAAATTGATTTTTCACTCAGTTCGCCGCAACCGGTTACGCAGGCTTTTGCCGCCGCAGGCATTACCCGCTTTGCCGATGCAGTAACGTATGTGCGCAAACTCCGCTACGGCCGCATTAGCCAGCGCAACAACTGTATGCTGGTGCTTACCGAGCAACGCGGCACCTGCTCCTCCAAACACCAGTTGCTGGCCTTGCTGGCAGTGGAAAACGACAGGCCCGACATACAATTAGTGGAGCTGCTTTTCCGCATGAACGAAAGAAATGTGCCCGGCACCGGTGCAGTGCTTGCCCGCCACAACCTGCCCTACATGCCCGAAGCACACAACTATTTACGTGCCGGTGATACCCTAATCGATGCCACGTCCGAAAATGTGCGCATTGATTATGAAGGCGATAAAATTTCGGAAATCGTTATTTCGCCGCACCGCACCACCGAAGAAAAAATGGCCGCACACCGCACCGCGCTCGAACACTGGCGCAATAGTCATGCGCAGGCCGCTGCATACACGTTAAACGAATTATACACCATCCGCGAAAGCTGCATTGCCGCAATCGCCTAAAATGAAAAATACAGCCGTGAGCAATTCACCTTCCATTCACACCCTCGGCGAACTTATTGCCGCCGGTTACACACCCAAATCCATCAAACAGGAACTGCGCGATAACCTGCTGGCGCGGCTCAAGGCCAAAGCACCCTTGTTTGAAGGCATTATCGGTTATCAGGACACCGTAATTCCCGATCTCGAACGCGCCATTCTTTCGCGCCACAATATTAACCTGCTGGGCCTTCGCGGACAGGCCAAAACGCGTATTGCGCGGCTCATGGTGAATTTGCTCGACGAATGGATTCCGGTAGTAAAAGACTCCGAACTGAACGACGATCCGCTGCAACCCCTCTCGCGCCATGCCCGCGATCTGGTGGCCGAAAAAGGCAACGCCACACCCATAGAATGGATGCACCGCAGCGAACGCTTTGCCGAAAAATTAGCCACACCCGATGTGTCGGTGGCCGACCTGATTGGCGATGTGGATCCGATTAAAGCGGCCAACATGAAACTCAATTACAGCGACGAGCGGGTAATACACTACGGCATTATTCCGCGGGCCAACCGCTGCATTTTCGTAATCAACGAATTGCCCGATTTGCAGGCGCGCATACAGGTGGCGCTGTTTAATATTCTGCAGGAAGGCGATATTCAGATACGCGGTTTCAAACTGCGGCTGCCGCTGGATATTCAGTTTGTGTTTACGGCCAATCCCGAAGATTATACCAACCGCGGTTCCATAGTAACGCCGCTCAAAGACCGTATCGGCAGCCAGATACTTACGCATTACCCGAAAGACATTGAAACCGCCAAACTGATTACGCAGCAGGAAGCCCGTTCGCGGCAGGATGCGGCGGCAGTGATTCATGTGCCCGATGCGGCGCTGAGCATTCTGGAACAAATTGGTTTTGAAGCGCGCGAAAGCGAGTTTATTGATGCCAAGAGCGGTGTTTCGGCGCGTTTGAGTATTTCGGCCTATGAAAATCTCATCAGTGCAGCCGAGCGCCGGGCGATTTTAAACGGCGAAGCCGAAACGATGGTGCGCATTACCGATTTTGCGGCCGTCATTCCGGCCATTACCGGTAAAGTGGAAATGGTATATGAAGGCGAGCAGGAAGGCGCGGCCGGTGTGGCGCAGCACCTTATCGGCAAAGCCATACGCACGTTGTTTCCCACCTATTTCCCTTCGCCCGAAAAGCTGAAGAAGAAAACCGAAACAAGTCCCTATCAGCCCATTATCGACTGGTTTGGCGAAGGAAATACGCTCGACCTTACGGCCGATATGCCTGCACGCACCTACACGGCTGCGCTGAGTGTGGTGGATGGTTTGGATGAACTGGTGACCAAACATTACCCGGCTGCCGAAGGAATGCAAAAGCTGTTTCTGATGGAACTTGTGCTTCACGGACTTTCCGAATACTCCCGACTGAGCCGCAATTCGCTCAACTCCGGTGCGCGTTTCGGCGATCTGATGGGATCCATGCTGGGCGGCGAATAAGGTTTTGTTTAGCGTTTCAGCTAAAAATGCGATTAAGAATGAATTTTTCCTTCGCATAATTTTGGAAAGACAGTGAAAATGGTTATATCTTAGTGAACTGTGCAACCTACACACACTCTGCACAGTGAAAGGAGGCACCATGACACTTTTTGCACAAGAGCTTACCGCACACACCGGCAGGCTGCGCGGGCAATCGGTTGCCGACCGGGAAACACCCCTGAGTACTGGTTCTAAACCGGAACCACTTGCCGCAGTTAGCCCCGATTCGTTTCAAACCTGGCGGAGCATTCGTTTCCGCGATCCCTTGCTGCTGGTAGTTGTACCACTTGCATCGCTGGCTTTTTATGCGCTGGCGCTCAGCGTTTCGGCCATTTCCTCGAAGCTGGGCACGGCGGCCATACATTCCATCGGTTTGGGCATACCCGCCATCTGGGCCGTTTACCTTCTGGCCGATTATTTGCGTTTCCGCAACTGGAAAGCCCGTCTGCCCTTTACCGTGGCCGGCTGGGAAAATGTAGTAAACCATACTGCCTTCGAAACCGGCGTATGGCGGCACGCCGAGGTAAAAATTGTACTCAACCCCGGCGTGTTGCCCGAACAGGAAAAGCATTTTGCCGCAGGCATAATTGTATTTGCCCACCTCGCCAATTACAGCTACGGCGAACGCTTTGCCGGCGATCCGCGTCATTATTGGAACACCGATATTCTCTCGGCATCCGGCAGTATGGATATAAACGTGGCCGCATTGTTCATAGGCCTGTGTACCAAGAAACTTACACACGCCGCGCAACGCTATCCCGGCTGTTTGAAACGGGTGGAGATTACACTCTCCGGCGATCCGTTTATTGCCGATCCCGACGATGAACATCACTAAAAACCCGAAATCTCTTCGTTGGGTTCGTTACGAAAATCCTCATTTGTCCAGATGATGCTATCTGGACAAACTCCGGTTTTCGTTCCTTCACCCGCCTCAATCTTTCGGGTTTTTAGTGATGTTCGCATTGTCGCTAAAACCTTCTGAAAAATTAACATAAAGGTGCTGCGTGCGGCACCTTTTTTTATTGTTGCCGCAGTTACCTTTGCGCCATATATGGCCATAGAAATTGAACGCAAATTCCTGCTGAACAACAACAACTGGCAGCAGCATCACGACCTCACGGTTACACACATTCGCCAAGGCTATCTCATAAGCGATTCCGTGCGTACCGTGCGTGTGCGCTGGCGAAACGGCAAAGGTTTCCTCACGGTAAAAGGCAAACCGCAGCCCGGCAGCATTGCCCGCGCCGAATACGAATACGAAATACCCGGCCCCGAAGCCGAAGCCCTGCTCCTGCTCTGCCAGCCCCCGCTCATCGAAAAAAAACGCTGGCTGCTGCCCGCCGGTGAGCATACGTGGGAAATAGATGTGTTTGAAGGCGAAAACGCCGGTCTCACCGTAGCCGAAATTGAACTCGCCGGCGAAAACGACCAATTCGAAAAACCCGAATGGCTTGGCGAAGAAGTTACCCACGACGGACGTTATTCAAACGCCGCACTAAGCCGCAAGCCTTATTCACAATGGTAAACACACCGCCATGCCTTACGTAAACATTCAGATCACCAAAGGAGCCACACGCGAACAAAAAGCCGAGCTGGTGCGCGATGTCACACAATCGCTGCAACGTGTGCTGGGCAAAAAGCCCGAACACACCCACGTAGTTATTCAGGAAATTGACGACCAAAACTGGGGCTTTGCCGGAATGCTCACCGACGAATGGCGCAGTAAACAGCAGCAGTAACTGTTCAATCATTACTCCTGCAAACGAGACTGGCGATAAACAAAACTATACCTGACAGCAGCGGTGATAAAATAATGGAACAACTTACACACTAGTGAACGAAGTTGAAGCAAAACCATTATTTTTGCTACTCATAAACCAACAAGACAAACCGTGTATTCATCACGCACCATATTTATCATCCTCGCCATACTGGTTGGCGCACTTACCCGCTTAATTCCTCATGCTCCCAATTTCACAGCCATTGGCGCTTTGGCGCTGTTTGGCGGCGCATACCTGAGCAGCCGCTGGCTTGCCGTGGCAGTGCCTGTGCTGGCTGTATTTCTGAGCGATATGGTAATTAACAATACCATTTACGCCCAGCCCGGCCAGTTTGTGTGGATGTACGAAGGTGCGTGGTTGGTGTATGTTTCTACCGCACTTTGCGCTGTACTTGGTATGATTATGCTTCGCACGGTAAATACCGGCAAGGTGGTTTCTGCCTCGGTGCTTTCGGCGGTGCTTTTTTATGCACTCACCAACTTTGGCGCGTGGGCAGGTTCCACCATGTATGCGCAAACCATCGACGGACTTGCTGCCAGCTACATTGCTGCGCTTCCTTTCCTCGGCTGGACAGTGCTTGGCAACCTGTTTTTTGGCGGCATTCTTTTCGGCGGGTTTGAACTGGCCGGTCGTCGTTTCCCGAAACTGGCGCTGCGTAAGGCGTAAACGATATTCTATTTGTTAAACGGCCTGCATTGGTGTGCAGGCCGTTTTTTATTTACTGGTTTTGAATACGATCTTACTGCTGGGGCGGTGCATATTTCACAAAGTCAATGCCTACACCGTTTGGATCGGCAAGGGCAAAGTGGCGGTCGCCCCAGGGTTCATCGCGCAGCGGGAAAAGCGGAGTGAGGCCGCGTTGCTGCAGTGTCTGGTAAAGTGAATCCACGTCTTCCACTTCAATGGTTAAATAAACTCCCTGGCCCTGAAAGGCCGGTTTAAACACCGGTTGCTGCGAAGGATGATCGGGCAGCAGAAAACTTATTTCGGCAGTATGCCCGGGCGTGTGCAGGAGCAGGTAAAAATCGTTTTCGAACGATACTCCGAAACCTAATTTATTGCAGTAAAAATCTTTGGTTTCGGTCAATTTTGTGGTGATGATTCCGGCGTTGAGTTTCATGGCTTTTTTTTTGAGTGAGTTTTTTACAGAGTTTTCCGCCGTGCGGCTTTCGGGCGCGGTGCATTTTATACACATACTGGCCAGAATAATTACTCCGATAAATTTGATGGATGGTTTCATGCCGCAAAGTTGCTGCACGCACCGGCCGGTTTCTTGTAAAAAACGGACAAAATGTGTTTCGCTTACCCTGCTGCCTGCGCGGGTGTGAGTCCGTAGAATGTTTTGAACTCACGGATAAAATGCGCCTGATCGAAATAACCGCTGTCGAAGTAAAGCGTATTCCGTCGCAGTGCCGAAAGCGAGTTCAGATTGCCCAACAGATTCTGGAAACGCACTACTTTACTGAATGTTTTGGGCGATGCACCAATGTAGTGATGAAACATTCGCCGCAACTGCCTGGGCGAAATGCCGGTTTGTATTTCTTCCTCAATAGTCATGTTTCCGCCATGTGCAAAAATTAATTGCAATGCATTGCCGAAACGATTGTCGTATCTGATTGACTTACTGTTCAGGAAATCAAGCAAAGCCTTATCTGCATTTTCGGCAAAGGATTCATGCTGTTCAGTGGCACACACAAGACGGCGATAAAGTTGCGGATGCACTTGCTCAAGTAAAACGCTATGCCCCGCCACTTCGGAAGCCGGAATGCCGGTGAGTTGTGCAAACGCCCCGGGAAAAAAACGAATACCGAAATACTGAAATTCCCTGCCCACCGAAAATAATGCAGAAGAAGCCGAAAAACCCGAAACCCCTATTTCACAAGGATTACCTGCCTCAAAATACACATCGGTGCATCCATCGGCAGCTACGCGATAAAGATAGTCTTCGCTGAGTTTGTGACGGGTTTTTAACTGCCAGTAGCAATATACAAACTTGTTGAGCAACAAATCAGGCAGCACCTCGGCATAACTTACATTGGCCGATACCGCATTTACCGATGGCTGAACCGGCTTGTAATTGTAGCTCAATGCTGTGCTCATACTCTATAAAGGTACACGTTATTGAGTGGAACCGGCCTTCCTCCTTTCTTATTAATCCAAGTTAAATTCCCGGCAGGTATTTTTTTGAAAAAAACCAATATTTATTGTTTATCAATAAATATTTATTACTTTTGCCTCATATCAACCTGGTTTACCATGTCTTCAAAAAGCAACCTGATTCTCAAAATCCTGAAATTTGTCATCTGGATCATTTTTATAGGTTTATGTGTGCAAACCGGCACCCTGCTGTTCAACTATATATACAGCCTGTTCAATCCGATAGCCACACATAATCTTCACCTCGGTCTTAATCTTTCTGCGTTGTATAATGCTTCACCGGCTTTGTACTCGCTGCTTTTTCTGTTCATTATTGCTGTTTCAGCAGCTAAATCATTTACGTTTTATCTGCTGATTGTATTGTTTAAAAAGCTCAATCTTTCCAGTCCTTTCAGTCCGGAAGTATCGCAGGGCATAATGCGGATAAGTTTCTCGGTGCTCTCGGTTGGTTTGCTGGGATTAATGACTCACATTATCAGCAAAATATGCATACGCAGGAATATTGAGCTTGCCACATCCGGCACCTACTGGAACGATTATACTGCCTATCTCCTGTTGGCTGCCGTAGTGTTTTTAATTGCAGGAATATTCAGAAAAGGAATTGAACTGCAGCATGAAAATGATTTAACAATATAGCAATGCCGATAATCGTAAATCTCGACGTAATGATGGCAAAGCGTAAAATGTCATTAAACGAATTGTCGGAAAAAGTGGATCTGACACTGTCAAACCTTTCCATTTTGAAAACCGGAAAAGCCAAAGCAATACGGTTTTCGACACTTGAAGCATTGTGCAAAGCTCTCGACTGTCAACCGGCTGATTTGCTGGAGTACAGGCCTGACCGCGAATAACTCAACCGGCTTTTACACACTAAAATACCTTATCCGTCAACAGTAATTTTCTGACGGACGGCCATTCTATTGTCATAATCAAACCAAAACCGATCAGTATGAAAAACCTGACACACCCTTACTTTGCCTTTACTCTGGCAGTGGCAGCCATGTTTGCCGTATCATGTTCCAATCCGGTTTCTGCACCAAACAATGGAGCAAATAATGCAGAAACTAACGCCCCTGAAACGGTTGGCGATACTACAAAGAAAAACATCGTACAAACGTCCCCGCCCGAATCTTTACCCAGACTCAACACCAAACCGGTTCAGTCAAAGCCTGTTCAAAAACCCGCGGTCGATTTGCATACGGCAGTTATTTCGGACAATATCGACGCAGTGAAACAACATATTAAAGCCGGATCTGAGTTAAATGGCAAAGATCCTGTGGGCGGCAGCACGCCTTTAATAACCGCAGCACTGTTTGGCAAAACAGAAATTGCCAGGCTGCTCATTGATGCCGGCGCCGATCTGAATGCGCGAAACAACGATGGTTCGACAGCCCTGTTTACCGCCGCATTTTTTTGCCGCACCGAAATTGTAAAAAATCTTCTCGACCGCAATGCCGATAAATCTATCCGCAACAAATACGGGCAAACTGCATTCGAAGCCATGCAAATTCCATTCGACCAGGTAAAACCTGTGTACGACATGCTTGGCAATGCACTGGCGCCGATGGGTCTTACAATAGACTATACTCATATCGAACAAACCCGGCCGCTTATTGCCGAAATGCTAAAATAATGTACCATGCAGAAAAGGCAGTATGATATTGATACATTGCGGGTATGTGCAATTGGCCTGCTACTCGTTTACCATACGGCTGTGGTGTTTCAGCCGTGGGGAAGATACATTGGTTTTATTACCAGCGATTTGCCGTGGCAGGAAATATGGCAACCCATGTCGGCAATTAATATCTGGCGCATTCCTGTTTTGTTCTTCATTTCCGGAATGGCACTATTTTTTTCCCAACAAAACACAGGGTGGAAAGAATTATTGATTGAAAAAAGTAAACGCCTCATAATTCCCTTTCTTACCGGAATGGCAATTGCAGTACCGGGCTATATTTATCTCTTGCAGTTTTATAACGGGTGGCCACTCACGTATCACACTCACGCATCGCATTTGTGGTTTTTGGGTGTTGTGTTTCTCTGCTTTCTGCTTTCCTTTCCACTTTTTCTGTTGCTCAACAAACATCGCAATCATGCGGTGGTGTTATTGCTTATGCGTTATATATCGTCGCCGTTGATTCTGCCGGTAGTGGTGATGTCTTTTGTTCTTGAGTCAGTTCTGGTAAAGCCAATGCTTTTTGAACTTTATGCCAATACCAGTCATGGATTCTTTCTGGGCTTGCTTGGTATGATCTGGGGCTACCTTTTTGCCATGGCGGGAGATGGTTTCCGTGCAATGCTTTCGGGTTACCGATGGATTCTGCTTCCTGCTGCAGTACTTATTTATTCATGCCGGATTTGGCTTGATTACCGGTGGCCGATAACGATTATGAAGCCTGTGGAATCCTGTTTATGGGTGTTTACCCTGTTTGCTTTTTCCTTCCGTTATTTGAATGTGCCCAACAGATTTGTACAGTACCTGAGCAAAGCCATTTACCCGGTTTACATTGTTCACCTGTTTTTTCTCGGAGCGGCTTGTTTGCTTGTACTTCCAATGGATATCAGCAATCCGCTGAAATACTTGCTGCTGCTGACTCTTTCCGCAGCAGGAAGTTTGGGATTTTATGAATTTGCAGTCAAACGGATTAATGTCCTCAGGTTTCTGTTTGGATTGAGAGGCCGGTAAAGAAATGTTTGGGAATTTGTGATGAGCGAAACGAAATGTTTTTTGCAATCTGTATCTGGAAGATCAGGGATGATTTTATCAGGAAAATGAATCATCACAAAACCGAAAGCCATAAATCACGCTCAGAAACGTTTCAACTGACTGCGCTCAAATTTCCACTCGGGTGTGTTCAGCTCATCGCCAAAATTGAGACTGTACCACGGGTTTCCCTCGTCTTCGGCAGGATTGTGCAGCACCTGAATATTCTGTGCGGGCATGTAACTTTGCAGCAGGAGAAATATTTTTTCGCCTGCTTCATTCTCAGCCATATCGGCCACAATGCAGGCATGTCCGGGCGATCCGCCTTTTATAAATACATCGCCAATCTGCATTTGTGCGGCAGGCACGGCTTTCATTTCGCGGCTCAACGAGAGTGTGCCGGCATACATGAACACATCATTCATGTAGCGGCGAAATGCAGTGTACTCGCCCACTGTGGCTTTGGGGCCGTTTTGCAGGCGTTTGCCTTTTTTGCGCGTATCAATGCGTTCGCCTTTGCACCACGACAGATAATCGCAGCGGTCGCCGCTGGTGAAGTTGAAGGCAATTTCGGCGTAGCGTTTTTGCGCGAAAAGGTATTCGGCTCGAAGACGCATCACGGCATCGGCGCATTGCTGGAGGTCGGCTTTGCCGGGGTCTATGTTTATTACGGCCACATGCGCCTGTTGATTGCGTTTGGGCTGGCCGTTGTGGAGTTTTACGGGTGTTCCGGGCGGTAGTAGCGGCAAATGCCGCAGCCAGATGGCGAAGGTGTTGCTGTCGGCTTTTATGCGTTTGTAGCCTTGCGGGAGATGGAAGCGGGTGCAGATTGTGGCGGTGGTGGTGTCGGCTCCGGGCCAGGAGTAGGTTTGTTTGGGGTCGTTGGGGAGGGTGTCGGGGATTGGGAGGTGAGATGCTTGGGACGGGGTGTAGGGTGGGTTGGCGCAGGTGAGGGTGAGGAGGGCGAGGAGGGCGGTGGCTGGGAGGAGGAGTTTCATGTGTGGCTGGGTATTTTACATGGGTGCGATGACTCGTAGCCTTGCGGGGATCTTTTATGTGTATGTGTTTTGTGTATGCGTTGCCTGTATGCATTGTACACGGGTGCGATGCCTCGCACCCTTACGGGAATCTTTTATGTGTATCCTATGTGTGTATCCTATATGTGTATCCTATGTGTGTATCCTATATGTGTATGCTATATGTGTATGCTATATGTGTATGCTATATGTGTATGCTATATGTGTATGCTATATGTGTATGCTATATGTGTATGCTATATGTGTATCCTATGTGTGTATCCTATATGTGTATCCTATATGTGTATCCTATATGTGTTGCTATATGTGTATGCTATATGTGTATGCTATATGTGTATGCTATATGTGTATCCTATATGTGTATCCTATGTGTGTATCCTATGTGTGTATCCTATGTGTGTATCCTATATGTGTATTACTTGCCGGGCTTGGCTTGCTGGAGTTGCTGGATGTAGGCGGGAGATGTTTCGTAGTTGTACTGCGATTCGCTGATCTGTACGCCATCTTTGAAATAATATACGCCGCCCCAGCTGTATACTTTGCGGGTATATACCCAGGCTTTGTTTCCGGCTACCACAATGCGTTTGGTGGTGTTGGTGGTTCCCTCCTTCTCTGTTTCTTCGGTGAGGCCCTGTGGGTATTTTTTTACCAGTTCGTTCACCACATCCTCGTTTTGTGTGTTCTGGTTGTTGTTGACTACGGGGTCGGTTTTGGGGTTGAGGATTTTGTCGATCTCGGCCAGTTTTTGTTTGGGATACAACTCCATGGGTTTTATGGCCAGGGCTTCGTTGTAGGCTGTTTTGGCGGTGTTGTAATCTTTGGCGGCAAAAGCACGATCGGCCTTGGTGATGGCGGCGTCGTATTTTTTCTGTTTGTCGGCTTCAAATTTCTGGTCGGCGAGTATGCGATCTACGTCGGCAATGCGGTCTTTGGGCAGTTGCTCGGCGGGTTTGATTGAGGCGGCCTGCTGGTAGGAGGCTTTGGCGGCGGTGTAGTTTTTGAGCGCCATGAGACTGTCGCCTGTTTGTATGGCGGTGTTGTACTTTTGCTCTTTGGCTATCATGGCGGCATCGGCCGCGGCCAGTTTGTCGAGTTCGGCGAGTTTGGCTTTGGGGTATGCCTCGGAGGGTTTCAGGCCCAGTGCCTCGTTGTAAAGCTGCCGCGCATTGGTGTAGTTTGACGCAGTCATGGCCGCATCGGCTTTGGCTATTACGTCTTTGTATCTCTGGTTCAGTTCGGCAAGGCTGCCTGCTTTGGCAATGTTCTCGTCGCAAAGTTTTATACGATCTTGCGGATACTGCTCGGCAGGTTTCAGGCCAAGTGCCTCGGTGTAGGCTGTTTTGGCGCCGCTCCAGTCTTTTGCGGTAAACTTCACATCGGCCTGTTTAATGAGGTCGGCGTATTTCTTGTTGAGCGCAGCAGCCACCGATGCGTCGTTAAGCATGCGGTCAATTTCGGCCAGCTTGTCTTTGGGATATTGCTCATTGGGTTTCAACCCCGATGCCTCTGTAAATGCGGCTTTGGCAGTGGCCAGATCCTGTGCGGCAAGTGCCTTGTCGCCGCGGGCTATGGCATCGGTGTATCGCTTGTCGGCATTGGCGGCATTTTTCTGATCGGCAAGTATCTTGTCGATCTCGGCAATTTTCGTTTTCGGATAAGCCTCGGCAGGCTTAATGGTTTGAGCATTCACGAAAGCCGTGCGCGAGTTTGAATAGTCGTTCAGGCGGAACAAACTATCTCCGCGGGCTATGGCATTTTTGTACGATGATTCGGCATTGCGGGCTTTTTCAAGCTCGGCCAGCTTTTTAGCAATGAGTGCCAACTGATCTTTCGGATATTTCTCGGCAGGTTTCAGTCCGCTGGCTTCGTTGTAGGCCGACTGTGCCGTTTCGTAATCGCTGGTTTTGAAGGCTGCATCGCCTTTGTCTATCGCCTCTTTGTACTTTTTGTTGAGTGCGGTGGCATCGAGTTCTTTGGCAATGCTGGCATCACAAAGCGCCATGCGGTCTTTGGGATACTGCAGCGCAGGTTTTACACCGGCAGCCTGTTCGTAGAGCGAACGTGCCCCGCTCCAGTCTTTGGCAGTAAACTTGGCATCGGCCTGCTTGATGAACTCATTGTATTTACGCTCCACCTCGGCCAGCGCAGCGGCATCGGCCAGCAGGCGGTCAATTTCGGTGATTTTGTCTTTGGGATATTGTTCGTCGCTTTTCAGTGCCGATGCTTCGGCAAATGCAGTGCGTGCGCCGTTGTAGTTTTTGGTGGCAAAGGCAGCGTCGCCTTTTGCAATGGCGGCTTTGTATTTTGTGTCGCGGTCGGCGATGGCTTTGGCTTCGCCCAGTTTTTTATCGCACTCGGCCATGCGGTCTTTGGGGTATTGCTCGGCCGGTTTAAGCGACGATGCCTGCAGGTATGCGGCTCTGGCTCCCGTGTAGTCGCTGCTGTTGAAAGCGGCATCGGCTTTGGCAATGGCATCCTTGTATTTCTGGTCGAGTGCGGCGGCGTTGGCTGCGTCGTTTTCCATTTTGGCAATGGCCGCGAGCTGGTCCTTGGGATATTTTTCGGCAGGCTTCAACCCGCTTGCCTCGGCGTAGGCGGCTTTGGCGGCGGTGTAATCGGCCACTTTAAATGCGGCATCGGCGGTGGTGATGGCTTCCTTGTATTTCGAATCGCGCTCGGCAGCCGATTTTTCTTTGGCTAAGTTATCATCGCAGGCTTTTATGCGGTCTTTCGGATACTGCTCATTGGTTTTCAGTCCCGAAGCCTGCTCGTAAAGCCCGCGTGCCGAAGCCCAGTCTTTGCTGCCAAATTTCAGGTCGGCCTGTACAATGAGATCGTTGTACTGCTTGGAAAGCGCATCGGCAGCGGCTTTGTCGGCCAGTATTTTGTCGATGGCGGCAATTTTGTCTTTGGGATATTGCTCGGCCGGTTTTAGTCCGCCGGCTTCCACAAACGAGGCGCGGGCCTGCTCGTAGTTCTTTCCGGCAAATGCGGCATCACCTTTTGCAATGGCGGCTTTGTATTTGCTTTCGAGATCGGCTGCGGCTTTGGCCGAGTCTATGTTTTTATCGCAAATCGCAATCTGGTCTTTGGGATATTGCTCAGAGGCTTTCAGTCCCAAAGCCTGCTGGTAAAGCGCTTTGGCCGAAGACCAGTCGCCGGCGGCAAAACGCAGATCGGCCTGAGAAATGATGTCTTTGTATTTCTGCTGCGAGGCCAGTTCGGCGGCGGCATCGGCGGCATTTTTCTCGCAGAGGGCAATCTGGTCTTTTGGATATTTTTCGAGCGGCTTTTGCCCCTGTGCCTGCAGGTAAATGGCTTTGGCGTTGTTCCAGTCTTTGGCCGCAAATTTTGCATCGGCCTGTGCAATTAAGGCTTTGTATTGCTTTTCGCGTTCGGCAGCGGCCAGCTCGTCGGCCAGAAACTGATCGCACTGCGCAATGCGTTCGGTGGCAAAATCGTCGCCGGGCTTAATGGCCAATGCCTGCTGGTACACGGTTTTGGCGGCGGCATATTCTTTGGCTCCGAACTTCAGGTTGGCCTGTGTAATGAGGTCCTGAAACTGTTTTTCCTTCGCAGCTGCCGCAGCCGCATCGGCAATGCCTTTGTCGCATTTGGCGATCTGGTCTTTCGGATATTGCTCAGATTGTTTGAGCGACGAAGCCTGCTGGTACAGCGTTTTGGCCCCGCTCCAGTCGGAAGTGCCGAATTTCTGGTCGGCCTGGGCAATAAGGTCTTTGTATTTCTGGTCGTTTGCGGCCGACATGGCAGCATCGGCCAAATTTTTATCGCAAAGGTTGATACGGTCTTTCGGGTACTGCTCTACAGGTTTAAGCGACGATGCCTGCTGATATACACTTTTTGCGCCCAGCCAGTCTTTGGCGGCAAACTTGGCATCGGCCTGTGCTATGAGGTTTTTGTATTCCTGCTCTTTGGCGGCAGCGGCGGCGGCTCCGGCCATTTTCTTGTCGCACTCGGCTATCTGATCTTTCGGATACTGCTCGTTTGTTTTTATGGCCAGCGCCTGCTGGTAGTTGGTTTTGGCGGTGGCAAAGTCGTTTATGCCAAAAGCCTTGTCGGCACGCTGTATGGCTTCGTTGTACAGGCGTTCTTTTTCGCGGGCCTGGCGGGCAAGTTCTTTGAGGCGTTCGAGTTCGGCGCGTATTTTTTCGGTGTAAACCTTGTCGTAATCGAAATCATCTACATTGGGAGCCGGATTGTAGATAATGCGCGCAATGGGTTTATCGAGCACCGAGTAATCGAGTCCGGGAAAAACCTTGAAAAGTTCCACTTCCACATCAAACGGCCCAAAAGGAAACGCACTGCGTTCAAGCGGCACGTTCATAGTGTTTATGGCAAAACGTTTGGTGATATAACCGCCTTTGGTAACGGTAACTGTATAATCGCCGTTGCCCGGAATGCGGCATTTGAATTTACCGTTGCTCTGTGTGTTGGTGGTGCTTACTACTGCGCTGCCTTTGTAAATGGTAATCACGGCCATGTCGAGGGCCACTTCCTTCTGCTTTTCTTCCGAAAATTCCATTACCCTTCCACCGAAAATAAATTCCCAGTTTTCCTGTGCGTAACCCGTTGCACACAGGAAGGTGAGCAATACGAGCAGTGAACATCTCCGCAGGGAATGCAAATTAAACCGGATAATCATAGAGTTTACGGGTGGTTTGGCTTTGGAGGCAGTTAGGGTGCAAATATCGTCTAAAATAAACAATTAGCATTAACTCAGGGCTATGTTTTCTGTGAATTTACGCCCTATACGAAGCAGGCGGATTTTTGTTTTGTTTCGTGAAAAAAAACTTCGGTTATGTGCATAAATTCAAGGTTTACGTGGGTACTTTCGTGAAATCAATTACCCGTTTTTCTCACATTCCTGAAATAATCATGCCATGCACACGCAACTGAGTTACTGGGAATACAACCGCTGGCTGGGCCCGGCCGATGTGGTGGTGGCCGGCAGCGGCATTGTGGGACTTAATGCGGCCATTCGCCTGCGACAGCTGCGCCCAAACTGGCGTGTGGTGGTGGCCGAACGCGGGGCGCTGCCTTCGGGAGCAAGTACCAAAAATGCCGGCTTTGCCTGCTTCGGAAGCATTACCGAACTGGCCGACGACCTCACACATACCTCCGAAAACGAACTCATGGCCCTGGCCGAACGCCGCCTGCGCGGACTAAGCCTGCTGCGCACGAGGTTGGGCGATGAAGCCATTGAATACGAACCGCTGGGCGGGTACGAACTCTTTGAGACCGACGAAAGTTTTGCTCAATATGCGCAATACATCGGGCGTTTCAATACGCTCTTCAAACCCTTTAACGGCCTGCAAAGCACCTATATCAATGCCGATGAGGAAATTGCCCGTTTCGGGCTGGGCGGAGTAAAGCATCTGGTAAAAAATGTGGCCGAAGGCCAGATACACACCGGCCGCATGATGGAAGCCCTCATCGAAAAAGCCAAAGCCGCCGGTGTGCATATTTTTACCGGCCTGCACATTACCCATTTTACCGAAACCGCCCACTCGCTGCTGCTGCACACCGAAAACGGATATGAAATTCAAACCCAGCAATTAGTGGTGTGTACCAACGGTTTTGGCCGGCAGTTGCTGCCCGAGTTGGACGTAAACCCCGCCCGCGCCCAGGTGCTCATTACCGAACCGATAGAAAACCTGCGCGTAAAAGGCTCGTTTCATTATGACCGCGGTTACTATTATTTCCGCAACGTAGGCAACCGGGTGCTTTTTGGCGGCGGACGAAATCTCGACTTTGCCGCCGAAACCACCACCGCACACAGCCTCACGCCTCTCGTCCAAAACCGTCTCGACGAATTGCTGCAACAGGTCATTCTGCCCGGCACACCGCACAAAGTGGCCATGCGCTGGGCCGGTACAATGGGCCTTGGCGGACAGAAAAAACCAATTGTAAAACAAATCTCCCCCCGCGTAAGCTGCGCCCTGCGCATGGGCGGAATGGGCGTGGCCCTTGGCAGCCTCGTGGGTGATGAAGTGGCCGAAATGATAGTAAACTGAACAACACCCTCCACACAATGAATATCCATTACCGAAAATTAGTTCCCGGCGAGGAAGAAATTTTGCAGCAGTTAATTCAGCTCTACATAGAAATATTTGAGCGCGATGATGCCGAAGAACTTTCGCCTGAATTCCTGCGCACGCTTCTCGCTTCTGAAAGTATGTTTTTCCTCGCTGCATTCGCCGGAAACAATGAACTGACGGGCGGACTCACCGTACATCTTCTTCCATCGGTATATCACGAAAAACCCGAAGTATATATCTACGATTTTGCCGTGAAGGAAAATCTTCAGCGCACCGGAATAGGCACCGGACTATTGAATGAATTGAAAAGATATTGCAGTGATAAAAACTACGGAAGCATATTTGTACAGGCCGAAACCATTGACAATCATGCGCTGAAATTTTACCGCAAAAACGGTGGCGATGAAAACGATGTAAGGCATTTCACTTTTTAGTATTGCCGCGGGTTCCGGTTCTAAAATTCAGGAAAAGTTGCCCCTCATTGGCTTTCGTTAATTAAAACCTACCCTGAACTCCAGCGGACTCATATTGGTTTTGGCCTTAAACAGCTTACTGAACGATTGCGAGTGCTCAAATCCCAGTTGAAAGGCAATTTCAGAAACTGAGAGATCGGTGGCCGTTAATTTTTCCTTGGCTTTTTCAATCAGTTTTTCGTGAATATGCTGCTGAGCATTCAATCCGGTAAGCGATTTGAGCAGGCTGCTAAGATACGTGGACGATAAATTGAGCCGACTGGCAAGATAATTTACCGTGGGAAGCCCTTCCCTGTTTTCATCCGCGAAATAATCATTGAGCAGTTGCTCCACTCGTTCGAGTACTTTATGATTCCTTGATTTATTGGTGATGAATTGGCGCTGGTAAAACCGTTCGGAATAATTTAAAAGGGTTTCGAGGTGCGATACGATGATATTTTGCGTGAAATTATCAATATTGCCGGTGTATTCCTGTTCGATATTCCCTACAATTTCATGCAGCATTTTTTCTTCTTTTTCCGAAAGATGAAGGGCTTCGTTTACCGCATAATCAAAAAACTCAAACTCACGGATTTTGGTTGCCAGCGAAGTGTTCCACAAAAAATCAGGATGCACCATAAGCACCCAGCCGCTTTTAGGGGTGGCAAGTTCGGCAATGGGTTCGATACCGAACACCTGATTGGGCGCGATGAAGAACATGACACCGTTTCCGAAATCATAATTTCCCTGACCATATTTATAATTTGCTCCGATACTTCGTTTAATGGAAATATGGTAAAACTCAAATACAAAGTGTTTATGGTTAACCGTATCCGAACAATTAAACTTTCCATAGTCAAAAAGGCTCACCAGCGGATGCTGAGGTGGCGGCAAGCCTTTCATTTTATGAAATTCGGCAATGGTTTTAACGCGGTGTACTTTTGAATCTTTCATTGCAATTCCTTATTAAAGCATCATTCCGCCTGAGCATTCAATGCGTTGTCCGTTTATCCAGCCCGCATCGGGTGTACACAAAAAAGCCACCACACCGCCAATATCTTCGGGCTCTCCTACCCGGCCAAGTGCGGTAATTTGTGAAACGGCTTTTCGTTTTTCCTCATTCGTTTTGTTTGTTCCGCCGCCAAAATCGGTGGCTATGGCTCCGGGTGCAACTACATTGGCAGTAATTTTCCGCGCACCAAGTTCTTTGGCCAAACAGCGTGTGTAGGTTTCCACCGCACCTTTCATACTGGCATAGGCCGATACATTGGGAAATGTGACACGCGTAAGTCCCGACGAAATGTTAACGATGCGGCCTCCGTGGTTCATTATCGGCAATAGTTTTTGCGTAAGAAAATATACACCTTTAAAATGAATGTTCATCATTTCGTCAAACGCTTCCTCGGTGGTATCGGTTACGCTTGCGTTTACTCCGGTACCGGCATTGTTTACCAGAATATCAATTGCTGTTGTGGAATACGTTTCGGTAAGATGCATCTGAAGCGTAGTCAGAAATTCGTCAAACTCTTTCACGTTTGCGGTATTCAGCTTCAATGCTTTTGCCTTTTGTCCAAAACCGGTGATTTCATTTACCACTTCGGCAGCGGCCTGTTCGTTGCTGTGGTAGGTGATTACCACATCAATACCTTGTTTTGCGATTCGCAGGGCCATGTCTCTGCCCAAACCACGGCTTCCGCCGGTTATCAATACAATTTTGTTCATTTTGTGCGTTGTTTAGTACGCTGCAAAATTGAACGTAAATCAGATTTTGGATGTAGCCGGATTCCGGGTTGTTGTATCCGAATTCAAGATGGCCTGATTAATTGAAAGGCATCATCCTGCGGGGCGGAATTAAAGTGCCGCCAGTTCTTTGCGGGCATTCTCACACTCGGTTACAATTTCCATCACCACTTCGGCGGCGGGTTTTATCTGGCGCAGCATGGCACTCACCT
Source organism: Bacteroidia bacterium (assembly GCA_025454955.1). Lineage (GTDB taxonomy): Bacteria > Bacteroidota > Bacteroidia > Palsa-965 > Palsa-965. The sequence goes on from JALONL010000009.1 coordinate 69,122, forward strand.
GCCCTATTTCGAGTTCGCCTTCGTCGAGGTCGCCCTCGAACATGCCTTTTTTGGCGCGGGCGCGGCCGAGGAGTTCTTTCAGTTCGTCGGGCGTAGCGCCGCGGGCTTCGGCGGCTTCCACTTCCTTGCAGAATTTGTTGCGGATAAGGCGCACCGGCACAAGCTGTTTGAGCGTAAGCAGCGTATCGCCTTCGTTTGTGCTGATTACGGCCTGTTTAAAGTTCTGATGCGCCGACGATTCGGGCGTGGCCACAAAGCGCGAACCGATCTGCACACCGTCGGCACCGAGGGCCATTGCAGCCAGCATTTGCCGTCCGGTGGCAATACCTCCGGCTGCAATAACCGGAATGTTTACCGCCGCCCGCACCAGCGGAATAAGCACCATGGTGGTGGTTTCCTCGCGTCCGTTGTGCCCGCCCGCCTCGAAGCCTTCGGCCACAATGGCATCCACACCGGCATCGGCAGCTTTCTGGGCAAATTTGGCATTGGCCACCACATGCACCACGGTAATGCCGTGCTGTTTGAGATGTGCTGTCCAGGTTTTGGGGTTGCCGGCCGAGGTAAACACAATCTTTACCCCTTCTTCAATAATAATCTGAATGTGTTTGTCGATATCGGGGTAAAGCAGCGGCACATTTACGCCAAACGGCTTTGTGGTGGCGGCTTTGCATTTGCGTATCTGTTCGCGCAGCACATCGGGATACATGGAGCCGGAGCCGATGAGGCCAAGTCCGCCGGCATTGCTCACGGCCGAGGCCAGTTCCCAGCCGCTGCACCAGATCATTCCGGCCTGGATGAGCGGATATTGTATTCCGAAAAGCGATGTAATGCGATTTGCCATAACCTTTTTAGTTGGAAAGGCGTAAAAATACGATTAGCAGAGCTACCCCCGTTTACTTTGGAATCTGTTCTGCATCTAAATTCGTACTTTTACCAAACAGAAACAGTTTAACGAACTGATACTCATGCGCAAACTCATCCTTCTGGCGGCAGTGCTCTCGGCTCCCCTGCTTTCGCGGGCACAATACTACTGGGAATTTGGCGGCGGAATTGGAGCAGCAAACCTGCTTGGCGAAATGGGCGGCGACGAACTCACCCGCCGCGATTTTGTGGCTGATATGAAGCTCAACCAAACCCGCCAGTCGGCAAGCGGATTTGCCCGCTATAAACTCACACCCATTTTCTCCATCAAATCCGGCATCAATTACGTGGCCGTGCGTGGGGCCGACAGTCTTTCGAGCAACATAGGCCGCAATACCCGCAACCTGAGTGTGCGTAACCACATGTTTGAGGCATACAGCGAGTTTCAGTGGTTTTTCTTCGAAATAAACGACCTGGGCCGCACGTACCGTTACAAGGACAATTTCCGCGCCTACATCGGAGCCGGAATCGGAGCGATGTACCATAACCCGCAGGCATATTATCAGGGCGAATGGGTAAACCTGCGCCCGCTCACCACCGAAGGCGTGCGCTACACCGCAGTTACAATGACATTGCCTGTTTCGGGCGGATTTTACTTTACCATCAACAAAAAATACCGCCTCGGCTGGAACCTTTGCTGGCGCACCACCATGAGCGATTATCTCGACGATATCAGCGACCGCTATGTAGATCCTTCGGTGCTGCCCAGTCCGATGGCTGTGGCTCTTGCCAACCGAGCCATTCCGAGCGATGTGGACCCGGCCGCCGTATTCAGCCACGCACCCGGACAGAAACGCGGCGATCCCACGCACCGCGATTCGTTCCTTACTTCCAACATCGAATTCAGCTATGTATATCGCGGCAAAAGTTCGATTTACAAATCGAAATACAGCCACGTTTTCAGAGGCCAGAAATACAAAAAGCGTAAAGTGCGCGCCAAGTTCTAAGCCGCACCTGCATACAGAAAGAGCGATGATCGTAAAAAATCATCGCTCTTTTTATTTCTTCAAAAACTGCGTGAGTTTCGAAAGCGGCTTTCGTATCAGCGTAAACAGGCCGGGCTTTACGCCGTTTACGTCCCACGCCCTGCGGTCTTCGCGGTTGGCCTTTATACGGTTGCGCAGGCTGGCATTACTTACTCCGCCGGTACGCATAAGCACAAACACTTCGGGCTGATAGGCCACGCTAACTTTTTTCACATGCAACATGCGCAGCATAAGTTCATAGTCGGCTGCGGTGCGAAAACTGGTGTTGAAATCGCCAAACTCCGCATAACATTTACGTTTGAGAAAAAACGAAGGGTGCGGCGGCATCCAGCCTTTGCGGAACAGGCCCTGGGAATACGTGCCCGACTTCCAGTGCCTTACCACACGGCTCAGGTTTGTGCGATCCACATAGTTCAGGTCGCCATACACACTGTCGGCTCCCGAACGTTCAAAAGCTTCGGCCACATGCTTCAGCACATCCTTGTGGGCATACACATCGTCGGCATGAAGAAAGGCAATCACATCGCCGGTAGCCAGCGAAATGCCTTTGTTGAGTGCAAAATAAATTCCACCGTCGCGCCCCGATTCGATGCGTGAAATGCGGTGTTTGTATTTATCCACGATGGCCAGCGTTTCATCGGTGGAAGCACCGTCGATAATGAGGTATTCAATATCGGGATGGGTTTGTTCGGTTACCGAACGCAAGGTGTCTTCAATGGTTTCGGCGCTGTTGTAGCAGGCTGTAATGACCGATATTTTCATGACTGACTATCGGATTTATTTACATTCACCACCACCCTTTCGCGCACTTTCACAGCCGGATTGCCCTGATAAATGGAATAGGCTTCAAGAGTAGATGTAGCCACCGAACCTACCGTAAGCAAGGCATGTGAACGGCATTTTACACCCGGGCAAACTACTGCTTTGGCACCAATCCACACTCCTTCTTCGAGGTGGATTTCGCCGGTAATTAAATCGAATGTGGATTTTTTATAGTTATGATTTCCGGTAAGCAGCATGGCTCCCTGCGAAATGCAGCAGTTATCGCCCAGCGAAACCGGCACCAGATTATCTATCCACGCATGTTCGCCAATCCAGCAATAATTGCCCACCGTAAGCAGCCAGGGCGATTTGATGTTTACCGAAGGTTTAATTACCACACCTTTCCCCAATTTCGCACCAAAAAATTTCAGCAATAAAACCTTCACCCCGTTTACCGGAAACCGCGACTGAAAAAACGCGGCGCTCACCAAATGCCAGATGCCGCGCGTCAAAAATGAAGCTCCGGGATTGTATTCGGGATTGCTGAACGAGGAAAGGTCGGTGCGTCCTTGAGGCATACTGCGTAAAGATAAATATTCCGGCGGTTTTTGTTTCGGGGTTGTGGTGTGATGGTCGCCACCTGCATTATTATCTCTGGCAAAACCATCTCCACTATTATTCCCTGAATCAATATTCAAAGCTTATTATCTTTACCACATGCCGCATCCCGATCATCTTATTTTCCTGCACATACAAAAAACAGCCGGCACCACCCTGTACGAAATTATTTCGAGGCAATATCCCCAAACGAAAACTAAGCTTTTTTACAATCCGCCGATGGCCCTGAAGTTTGGCGAACTTACGCCCGCACAGAGAAACACTTACGCCTTGCTTACCGGCCATCAGCCTTACGGGATGCACCAGTTTTTCACGCGGGGCACTACCGAGTATATTACTTTATTGCGCGAACCTGTTGACCGCACAGTTTCGCATTTCTATCACCTGGGTTCCGATAAAACCCATCCGTTTAATGAGGAATACCATCGCGAAAAATATTCCATAATAAGATTGCTGGAAAGCGGTAAAATTCTCAACCTGAATAACTGCATGGTGCGCTTGCTCTCGGGCGAATACGACAGGGCTTACGATGCCTGCGACGAGGCAATGCTCGAAAAAGCCGTGCAGCATTTAGATACGATGGCGCTTGTGGGTTTGCATAATCAGTTTGATATTTTTCTGCTGCGTGCGGCCGAAAGATACCATTGGAATGCGCCCTACTACAGCAAAAGACGGGTATCCACCACCCGCATCGGCACACACGAACTTGATGCCAGAAGCCGCGAATGTATAGAGCATTACAACAAGCTCGATATTGCGCTTTACCGGATGATGAAGCCGCGCATTGAAGCCATTCAAAAAGAGCTTGGCGATGAATTCTATGCACGGCTGTCGCGGTTTCAGCGGCGAAATGCGGTGGTTTCGAAATTTCTGAATGTGTATCACAGCCTGAGAAGAACCGCATGAGCATCGAAAGCTACAACCGCGACATACTTCGCGCCGAAGGGCTGATTCCTTCGCCGGGGCTGCGTTTCAGGCTCACGGCGGGGCAACGGATGCTGCCTTCGTTTTTCATTATCGGTGTGCAGAAGGGCGGTACCACGGCCATGAGCGAGTACCTGAGTGAGCATCCGCAGCTGGTGAGGCCGCAGCGCAAAGATGTGTACTTCTTCAACAACGTAGAAAACTACGCAAAGGGAATGCGCTGGTACCAGATGCATTTTGCGCATCCGCTGTATTGCATGGCAAAGCAGTGGCGCACCGGTACAAAAGTGAAAGCCACGTTTGATGCCACGCCCAACTACTTTGCCGCGCCCGGAGCAGCCGAAAAACTGCACCGGCATTTTCCTGATGCAAAGCTGGTACTGCTGCTTCGCAACCCGGTGCAGCGTGCGTGGAGCAACTGGCGCATGAACCGCCGCCACGGCTTCGAGCCGCTGGGATTTGACGAAGCACTCCGCGCCGAAGATCAACGCATTGCGGCCGAAGATGCTTTTGCCGCAGCGCATGGTACACATTCGTACGTAAGGCAGCGATTAGGCTACAAAACCAATGGCATTTACATACACTTTCTGCGCGAGTGGCAGCAGTATTTCCCAGCCAACCGCTTTTTCATTCGCACCACCGAAGAAATGGAAGCCGACACCGCCCGCGTGTATAACGAGCTTACCGACTTTCTGGGCTTAGACCGCTACACCGGCGTAAAGTTTATACACCACAACAAAGGCGGCGAAAGCGAACGCATGACAGAAAGCACATTGGCAGAACTCAGTGCTTTTTTTGCCCCGCACAATCTGGCGCTCGAATCATTGCTGGGCCGCGGGCTCGGCTGGGATGCCTTATCTTAGCGCCGCACACCGAACCATGATCTGGAACCGCATTTTCCCCGCCGCTGCCGAAAATGAAAACACCCGCTTTACCGCGCCCGTGTTTTTGCTGGTGGCCGCGCAGGTGGCGGTGTTGTTTGCCATACTCTGGTTTTGGGAAATTGAAACGGGCAGCGGGCTTGCGCTTATTCTGCCCTGGGCCGGTGCAGGTTTTATGGCTCATGCGTGGTTGCCATTGCGCTATCGTGCTGCTTTTTTTGTGCTGCTTACCGTGGCTGCGCTTGTGGCACTGGCCGGGCCGTTTATGGGTGCGCTGGTAACGGGTGCGCTGCTTGGGCTGGTGGGCATAGCGCATTTGCCGCTGCGCTGGAATGTGCGCGTATTGCTGCTGCTGGCGGCAGGTGCTGTGCTGGCACTGCTTCATAAACAGTTGGTGTATGCCCCGCGCCTCAACATTGCGGCAGGTATTGCCGGGTTGTTTGTCATGTTCAGGCTCATACTTTATATGTATGAACTGAAACACGAACAGAAAAAGGCCGGACATTGGGAAAGGCTTTCGTACTTTTTTATGCTGCCCAACCTTTGCTTTCCGCTCTTTCCCATAATCGATTACAAAACCTGGCTGCGCTGCCGCTATGCCGTGCCGGTGAAAGAGGTGTGGCGCAGCGGTGTGCGTAAAATGCTGCGTGGCGTGGTGCATTTGCTTATTTACAGGATTATCTACACGCAGTTTGTGCCCTCGCCCGCCACACTCATCGGCCCGCTCGAACTGGCGGCTTACATTGCCACAGCCTATTTGCTGGTGCTGCGCCTGAGCGGGGTGTTTTACATTGCGCTGGGTATGTTGCAGTTGTTTGGTTATCATTTGCCACCGGTGTTTGATAATTTCTTCCTGATTTCAGGTTTCGGGCAAATCTGGCGCAGGATAAATATTTACTGGAAAGATTTTGTAACCAAATTGGTTTATTACCCGCTCTGGTTCAGGTTGCGTAAGGTGAAAGGGATAAATCCGGTTTTTGTAACGGGAATAATAACGTTTATAGTCACCTGGCAACTGCACTCGTGGCAATGGTTCTGGGTGCTGGGGCGGTTTCCGTTTACGCTCATGGATGCGGTTTACTGGTTAGTGCTGGGTACGGTTATTACACTCAGTCTGGTGAAAGCGGGACAGGCAGAACCTGAAAGCAAAGAAACCGGCTGGTCGCTGCACAAGGCGCTGGGCAAGGTATTGCGCATTGCAGGCATATTTTTGTTTATGAGTCTGCTCTGGTCGTTCTGGAACAGCAAGAGTGTGGGCGGATGGCTGTTTCTGATGCATCATGCCTTAACGGGCGCACCGGCCGATTATCTGTTGCTTGCCGGATGTGTGGCGCTGCTGCTGGCACTGGGCGTGGCTGCTCATTACGCGGTTTTCCGCACCGGTTTCGACAACAACCGGCCCATGAGTTTCGGGGCTACGGCCACCGCAGTGTGTGCGGCTGGAGTGCTTTTACTGCTGCCGCTCTGGAAGCCGGTACAGCAGTTTTTGCCGACACACACCACCGAATTTATTGCCACACTTCACACATCGCCGCTCAACCGCTACGACCGCGAAAACGCCGAGCAGGGCTACTACGAACAACTTCTCGAAGACCCAAACCGCAGCAATCCGTTTGAACGGCGCATTTACGTGCAGGGCCTGCCCGGAAGCGAACAAATAACCATACCCGACAACAGCATACTCCAACGCCGCCTGCGCCCCGGTTCCAAAACCAGCCTCGGAAACTACACCATAAGCATAAACCGCTGGGGAATGCGCGATAAAGACTACACCCTCGAAAAACCGCAGGGCACCATCCGCATTGCCCTACTGGGCGGCTCCTACGAAATGGGCTCGGGCGTAAACGACGGCGAGAACTACGAAAGCCTGCTCGAAAAGAAACTCAACGAAAGTGGCAATCAATACCAGCCGATAGAAATCCTCAATTTCGGTGTACCCGGCTACCACGCCATCCAGCACGCCTGGCAGGCCGAAAACGAAATCTGGCGCTTCAATCCCGATCTGGTGATTTACGTGGCCCATTCCGAAGACCCGCGCCGCCTCAATGGTTTCTTTGCCTCGCTGCTCAGCAACGGGGTGCCGCTTGAAGAACCATTTCTGCAAGACATAAAAACCCGGAGCGGAGCCCGCCAAAGCCAAAGCCGCGACGAAATACGCAACCGTCTGCAACCTTATAACGATACACTGCTGGGCTGGGCCTACTCCGAAATTGCGTGGCAATGCCTTAAACGCAATACCCCCTGCGTGTGGCTCTATCTCCCCGCCACCGCCGATAAGGTGGACATGGCCGAACGCAACCGTATGGAACAACAGGCCCGGCAGGTTGGATTTATCCCTCTCGTGCTCGAAAATCCTTACGGAAATTCGCCCCGCGAAGCCCTGCAAATTGGAAACGGCGATACACACCCCAATGCCCGGGGCCACCGGTTGATTGCCGATGCCGTTTACGAGTTACTAAAAAAGAAAACGGTGCCCGTCCTGCCTTTGATTTCCGATTTTCAGATAAACGGAACCGCGCCTTGTGCATGGTAGCTAAAACATTGACTATCAAATATTAAGATCCGAATCCGTATCTGACAATTTTTTTGTACTATCTTTGTCCTTTGATATAAAGACACACGATCAATTTCACTATGAGTCCCGATCCTCTCCCTGCTTCGGCAGAGAACTTTCAGTTATTACTTCAGGCTGTTCATTCCACCGAAATTTCCACCTCGCAGGTTCTGCTTATTATCCTGCTCATTCTTCTCAACGCTTTTTTTGTTGCTGCCGAGTTTGCCATTGTAAAAGTGCGTTCCTCGCAGGTTGACCTGAAAATCAATCAGGGCAGCGCCCGCGCACGTATTACCCGCAGCATACTCGATAATATGGATGCTTACCTTTCGGCATCGCAACTGGGCATTACGGTGGCCAGTCTGGTGCTGGGCTGGGTGGGCGAACCGGTTTTTACCGCATTGATTATGAATTTGCTGGATGCCATGCACGTTCACCTCGATCATGCCATTGTACAGAAAATAGCCATCGTGGCCGGCATTGCACTCATTACCATCCTGCACATGGTACTGGGCGAGCAGGTGCCCAAAACCTTCGGCATACGTCACCCGCTCGAAACCTCGTTGCTGCTTTCGTACCCGCTTCGCCTGTTTTATCTGGTGTTCCGTCCGTTTATCTGGCTTATAAACGGCATTACCCGCATCACCCTGCGCCTGTTTGGCCTGCGCGCATCGGGCGAACACGACGATGTACACTCGGAAGAAGAACTGCGTATGCTGCTCACCGAAAGCGAAGAAGGCGGAGCCATCAAACAATCGGAGCACGAACTTATTCAGAATGTATTTGAGTTCGACGACCGTGTGGTGCGCAGCATTCTGGTGCCCCGCACCAAAATGGCCGCCATCGACCTCGATTCATCGCCACAGGAAATTCTCGATCAGGTAATTGAAGACGGCTACTCGCGCCTGCCCGTTTACCACGATTCGATGGACAATATTTCGGGAATTCTTTATACCAAAGATTTACTCCGTCTGGTAAAAAACGGCACGCTCACGCGCGAAGCCATTGAAGGAGTTATTCGCCCGGCCCACTTCATTCCGCAAACCAAACAGGTAAATGCCCTGTTGCGCGAATTTCAGACCCTGCACATTCAGATAGCCATTGTAACCAACGAATTTGGCGGAATTGCCGGTTTGGTTACCATGGAAGACATTATCGAAGAACTGGTGGGCGAAATTCAGGACGAATACGACGAGGAAAAGCCGCCGGTGGAGAAAAAGTCGGACACCGAATTTATTGTAAGTGCCATGGCCACACTTTCCGACGTAAACGAAGTATTGCCCGTAGCCCTGCCCGAAAGTCCGCACTACGAAAGCGTATCGGGCCTGCTCAATTATATTTTTGGCCGCATTCCTGCCGTAAATGAAGTAAAGGAATTTGGCGGCTACCGCTTTACGGTACTCAAACGTTTCCGCCACAGCGTGGAAAGTGTGAAAATGGTTGTACTCGATCCGGGTTATACCCCCGACGATGAAACCGAGTAAAGCACACCGGCCTCTCTTAGGCATTTTCTGTTATTCTTTTTATTGATAAATAGGGAACAGTATTTTGCAAAGGATACTGAGAGGTTATGTAAATTCCCTTCTGTTAAAATCAATCTAAAATTTACTTTCAGCAGAAGAATAGCGGATATTACAGAAACAAAAAGCGGCCTGTTTCCCCGTCTGAACGTGAAAGAAAAAATGAAATACTGGTTTTAGTTGATGGAGTTTAATGAAACAGCCGGACAGAGGCTGAATCTCAGTCGTTTTTTACCCGTTCGGGAGCAGGGCCGGCTTCATAAATGAAGAAGAATACCAAACCGGTTACCAATCCGCCAATACTTTGTTCAATTACCTGCCAGATTACATCGAAAAGCATGTACTGAAAATCGGCACCGTAACTGGCGGTAACGCCTACCACAATGGCCATCATATACACCATTAGCCCGGTAACGGCTCCTGCCAGCGGCCCGCGCACCAGCGGATGAAAACTGATCTTGTCGAGCAGCCGTATATGGTAAAGGCGCGTAAGCAAAAAAGCCATAAACAAATACACGCAGGCGGCGGCAATAAGGAAAATGCCCCTGGGATAACTGATACGGGCATAATCGTTAAGCACCACACCATGCCAGAGGTAAGAACAGCCAAACATGACTACCGCTGAGGTAATCCAGGCTATCATAAATCGCTTACCGTAAATTTGCATTGGTATGTTCAGAGAGGTGGGCAAATATACGTGTGTATGCTGGTTTTAGTTTCAGTTTTCGCTGAATGGGTAAGAAGAGCCGATAGTTGGTGACCACCCCGGTTTGATTTTGTGTATTTTCGTAAAAACAAAGCAACAACCCTGTGAAAAAAGCAACTATACTCCTCTTTATCACAATTTCACTCGCAGCCTGCCGCCGGGGCTATCCTTCGTGGGAAACCGGTATTGGTGTGCCGGTAGCACACGGGTCGTTTGGTATTAATCAGTTAATAGCCGACAGTCTCACTTCTGCCGGCGCAAACGGAACGGTTTATATCGACCATACATTTTCGCTCGATAATATCGGTATGGATACCCTGTTCGATATTCCGGATACCACGTTGCGTTATGTTTATCCTGCTATTACCGGCTCAACCATTCCACCGGGAAACGCAATCTGGGGCCAGAATACCACCACACGCTATCAGCTGGGAGCCATTCAGCTAATGAGCAGCACATTGCGTGAAGGCATAATGCGTGTGGCCGTAAAAAACGATATTGACCAGCCCCTCGACCTTCAAATTATTCTGCCCTGCGCCACACGAAACAGCCAGCTTCTCGACACCGTGCTTATCGTGCCTGCGGCTTACAGTCCAACCTCGGCTTTCCGCGATACATTTGAAATCAACCTCAGCGGATACAGTATCGACATGCGTGGCCCGCTGTTCAATCAGGTAAACACCATTACCATTCAATACAATATTAAGGTTTCCACCACAGCCACAGCTTCGGCCAACATTATACAGTGGGCCGATAGTGTGGCCATGAACATGACATTTACCGGCATTAAACCCGAGTATGTGCGTGGTTATTTCGGCAACCAGAATTTAGTGGCGGGCCCCGAAGAAACCGAAACCGGCATTTTCGACCTCATTACAGCGGGCACCTTCGGTCTCGATTCGATGAAGATGGAACTGGAACTCGAAAACTACGTGGGCATGGATGCGCGGGTGAGGATAAACAGCCTCTGGTCGCGCAATTCGGGCACCGGGCAAACGGTTTACATGACCGGGCCGGTAATTGGCCCCACCTACAACTTCAACCGGGCCACATACAGCTACGGTACACCGCCCTCTTTGCCCTCGCGCTTTACCACCGTGCTCGACAACAGCAACTCCAACATGCGGGCCATGGTGGAAAACATGCCCGATCATTTTGGCTACCACATCAGCATAGAAACCAATCCATTGGGTAATGTATCGGGCAGCAACGACTTTTTGTTTACCGACTGGGGCATCAATGCCAAAATGCACATGCTCATGCCCTTGTCGTTCCATTCCTCGCAGCTAACGCTGGCCGATACGCTTGATGTGGATCTGACAGCGGTTGAAAACCCTGATGCGGTGGGCAGCGGCGCACTTACGGTGTATGCACAAAACGGTTTTCCGTTTCAGGCTGCCGTTCAGCTTTACCTGCTCGATGCGGCCGGAAACATTACCGATGTGCTGGTGGCGCAGCCCAACGTAATTGCACAGGCACCGCTTACCAGCATGAGCACAAACATGTTTTCAAACGGCACCACGCCTTCCATACTTCACATCCCCCTCACCGCTGAGCAGAGCCAGCGTGTGCTGAGCAGCAGCAAAGTATTGACCCGTGTGGTGTTTGATACCAACTCGGCACCCTACTATGTCCGTATCCGCACCACCGACCGTCTCGACCTGCGCATTACGGCCGATTTCAATTACACCTTCGGCAACTGACCCTATGCACTCCGTTATTCATCCCCGACTCTGGCACAGTGTGTCTGCAGTGTTTCTCATGCTGCTTTGCCTGCCCGCACATTCGCAGGAAGCGTTTTACAATGCCGGTTTGCCCCGCCTCGGCTTCGAACGCGATTACATGACCGTGTTTGGCGGCTACTCGGCCGGTTCAACCATGCTTACCAACTCGTTTATGAATCGCTTTTACAAAGGCGGCTTCATCGACAACGATCTGAAAGCAGAGGCGCGCGAACGGCAAAATCAGTACAACTACCTCGGCGGCTCGGCCGAAGCCGGATATGCCTGGCACTGGCGCACAGGCTGGGGCAAAAAACGCACGGATACTATTGTGGAAATATTGCTATATATTCCCAACAAAACCCCGCGCCGCTATCAGCAGCACAACGTAACCTACCGCGAACGCTTTCTGCTCAATGCCGGTTTCAGTACCGATGCTTTCAGGATGGTGTTTGAAGGCAACCGCCCGTTTTATGGCGATACCATTGACCTGAACAAAACGCGTTTTACCAGCCTGCGTTTTCAGGAACTGCATTACGGAATTGATTTTTACAACGACCGCTGGCCGGTGAGTTTTGGCGTGGGCGTATCGCTTCTTAACGGACAGAATTTTGCACAGGTGAATTTAAAAGACGGCTATGTGTTTACCGACCCGCTGCTGAGTTTCATAAACGTGCGTGCCAATGCCCTGTGGCAGCAAAGCGACACGGCACAAACCGGCTGGGGAGTTACCAACGGACTTGGCGCAAGCCTTACACTGAAACTCAATTATCAGTTTCAGGATGTGTTTAAGGTGGAAACGCAGCTTACCGATCTTGGCGCCATACGCTGGAACGATAAAAGCATGACCTACCAGCGCGATACACTGATTAATTTCACCGGCATTGATATTTCAAACGCCATCATTGATCCCGAATCGGTGGATGGATTGCCCGAAGTGGATTCGCTTACCGGGCTGGCGCAGAAAGGCGGAATTACTACGTGGATTCCGGCCGCCTACATGGTGCGCGTATCGTCGGTAATGAAAAACTATCATTCGCTGCAATGGGGCTGGACCATGCAGGGCTGGACCACCACGGGCTGGTACAGCGATAAGCCATCGGCGCAGCATACGCTTTGGGGAGCCTATCAGATGGGCGCACGACTCAGGGCGCAGGGCGGTGTGGCGTTTGGCGGCTTTGCCCGTTTTCAGACTCCGGCCGAAGTGGCGCTTTCTTTCAAGCACGTACACCTGCAGGCCGGTACGCCCAACCTGCTGGCGTGGGTGGCTCCGGGCAAAACTACCGGTCAGGGGTTTTGGATTTCATTAGGCTATCAATTCGGTAATCACTAATTGCAATGAGGTATTTACTGCTATTTTTCTTCCTGCTTGCCACACAGTGGCTCGGTGCACAGTCGCCTTACCGGTTTCAGCGCAACTACGGCGGGCCGGGCTACGAATACGGCTACGGCATTGTGCAAACGCACGATAATGGTTATGTGGTGGCCGGAACCACCAGCAGCTACGGCAGCACCGACGGGTGGCTGATAAAAACCGACAGCATTGGCATGTTGCTCTGGTCGAAAGTAATTGACCTTTCGCAAATTGATGTGATGCGCAGCATTGTGCTTCTGCCCGATTCGGGGTTTGCCATAGCCGGATACACCAACTCCACATCCGGCGGCGATTATGAGGGCTGGATTTTGCGCGCAGATAAAAACGGCGATACACTCTGGACACGCAAAACCGGCACTGCCGACTGGGATTTCTTTTACAGTGTAACCGCCACATGGGATGGAGGCTTTCTCTGCGCGGGTGGTACGTACGGCGCAGGCAATGGCGATGAAGACATTTACCTGGTACGCTACAATGCAAACGGCGATACGCTCTGGACAAAAACCATTGGCGGCACCCGCATGGACGAAGCCCGCTCGGTAGTGGAAACAAGCGACTCGCTTTTTGCGATGGTGGCCAACACATACAGCATGGGCGATACGCTGGGCGACGGCTGGCTGCTGCGCCTCGACGCAAACGGCGATACACTCTGGACGCACTTGAACGGCTATCCAAACTCGCCCGATTTTCTTTACGATGTATGCGATTTTCCGCTGCTCGGCCGTGTTTTTATTTGTGGCGAATATACCAACAGCGATCCCGAAGCGTACATGGCATCGCTCACCTATTCAGGTAATCTCCTGTTTACCAGCATACCCCTTCTTCTACAGGTGCCAGGCACCGAACGTTTTAATGCCATAGCACTTAGTCCTTACATAAACTTTTTTGGCACTATAGGCTATACCTCTACTCTGGGCTGGGGAAATGGCGATGTCAGGTATTTTTCTGATGTATCTAATTCTATTGTTGCTACCACATTTGGACAAGGGCAAACCATACAAAACTGGGGTGCCGACGAAGCATTCGACATTACCGGCACACGCGATGGTGGTTTTGCAGCCTGCGGATACATGACTCCCCTTGGCCCGCTCCTGCCCGATCTTTATCTTATCAAGATAGACTCAACCGGATACACAACACAGGTGCTGGGTATTTTCGACGCACTTACTCCTGCCTCTGCCATGAATGTATTTGCGTATCCTAATCCGGCAAACGGACAGAGTGTGATACAGATTAATTCTCTCTCTGTGTTGGAAAACCGCTTGCAGCTACGTGTGTTTGATGCGGCAGGCAGGGATGTGAGTGAGTCAGTTACCTTTCAGTGGGAACAAACTGGCACGGGAACGCGCTCGGCAAAAGTTATGCTGGGCCTTGAACAGCTTGATGCCGGAGTGTATTACTACTCGGTGATGGATGGTACAATAATTTCCGGTTCGGGCCGGTTGGTGGTTACCAAATAACCTGTTTGCTGATGCGGTAAATTATCGCCGCAACTAATTTTCTGTGAGAACTGTTGCACTTAAAGCAGATCAGCCGGTTTTTGTCCGGAAATACTGGCTTTCATCCATACGAGGATTTCGTCGCAAAGCTGTTTCTTTTTGAAGTCGGCGGGCTGGTTTTCTATAAACTCAACGCCTTCGCGAAAAACAATTTTTCTTTTGTGCAGGGTTGATGCCGTGAGCAAATTTCCCAGCAGCGTAAGAATAAACTGCTCAAACACATTATACTCTCCGGTCTTGCGCAGGTGGCGTGCTGTATTGCGCAGTTTGTTCTCCAGCAGGTCGTGGTGTCCGCGTTCAAACAGAATGATGAGACTGAACAGTGAGGTGGCATGTTGCAAATCGCGGCGAACATCCTGATGTTCGCGCTCAAGCAGTTTATTGGCCCAGCGCAGGGCATCCTGAAATTTCTCGCTGAAAAAAAACAGGATCATCACATTATAACAGAAACTGAGTTTGCGGGCAATGGGCAGTTTTTTATCGAATACCTTCAAGCCCAATTCTATTTCGGGAACAATCCGCAAAGCCTCCGAAAACTGTTTCGTATTCATCAGAAACAACAGTTTAAGGAATGTGGCATTTTTAAATATTTCAAAACGAACCGTTTTGGATAAACCTTCCAATTGCTCTATTCGCCTTATGATTCCCGGAAATTCATCAAACCGCTGAAGGCGGAAACAGGCATTGAGGTAATTATTCAGAATATTAATGTAGCGCAAAGGCTCGTCGCGAAACTGATGCGGATTGCGGTCATAGAGATTGATAATAAGGCGAATCAACGCGCGCGATCGTTTATCGTCGCCGCTAAGCAGGGCAAGATCGGAAAGGCTCAGCAGGCGCAATGTTTCAATAGAAAAAGTATTGCTTCGTTTTTCTTTAAACTGCGAATGCACGGCTAATTTTCGCGCCGATGCTTTCTGCTTCTCGGGCACAAGTCCGCTTCTGATAAGTACATAAACCCTGTCGTACAAAATACGCATCCCGGACTCCATTCTTATCTGCTTCAAAAGTTGTTTTTCGTGCAGTTCAAACTCCTTCATTCGCTTACCGGTGAGTTTATCCTGGCTCAGCCGAACAATTTTCCGTTCGATACCGATAAGCTGCAATTCATAAATAAATTTCTCATACAGATGTGCCGTTTTTCTGGCTTTGCGCAGCAGTTCGCCGGCTTTTGAAATAAGTCCTTTATCAATCAGAAAGTTGATATCTGCAATGCGGGCCTGCAGTTGGCGGGTTACATTTTCTTCGTCGCTCACCTGCCTCATGCTTCTGAGAATTAACCCGTGCAGATAGTTCTTGGCATTGCGCAAATGTATTTTTCTCTTCTTTTCCTTCAGATAATGAATCAGTTTCTCCTCGTTGTATTCACCTTCCTGCACCTGATTATTTATTGCATCGAAAAGAAAAAGACAGTCATTGGTTTCTCCGGTATTGTTCCGCTTCGCGAAAAGTCTGAAAAACCGCTTTTCGGTGGAAGTCAGCGAATCGATCAACAAATAAAGGCCATCATTGTGCTTCATTAAACAAGATTTAAAACTATATACAACTATAAATTCCTTATAAAATTAAGGAAAATAAGGTTTAAAATAAAACAGAATTGCATTTATTAAACCAGATTTAAAATAATAATTGTATTTACTTTTTTCGGCATCCGGAATAGTTTCGCATCAGATTCTCCTGCATGCAGCATAATGAATCGGGGCGTTTGCTGAAAAGCCCTTTCAGAGTAAGCACATATAATTCAATACCCATGAAAAGTAAACTCAATGTAAGTCGGGAAGGGTTCAAGGAACTCCTGCTGATAAATCCAAACCTGTTCGGGCATTTCCCTCAACTTGGATTGCCCAAAATGAGCGACCCGGCCATTAACAGCAGCTACGAAGAGCTTGAATGTGTTTCGTATCATCCCGAAACACAGGAGCTGCGCGCAGTAATTAAAATGAAACAGCCTGCAGGATACGGTGGCAATGCCTGTTCGGAAGGCAGTTTTGAGTATGTTCGTTTTTTTGTGGATTATGCCAACAACGGAACCTGGACAGACGAAGGCCTTACCGTAACCAACCTGCACAGCTTAGGTTTCAAGGAAGATCTTTGCTACGGGGTAAAACTGCGCATTACGCCCGATAAACGCAGCCTTTGCAGTTCAGCACCTGTATTGCCCAAAGTACGTGCAATACTTTCGTGGAATCAGGAACCCACAGCCGGTGATCCTGACTTTAAACCTTACTGGGGCGATATTCGTGAAGTGCATATACAAATTGCTCCGCTAAAGCTGATGAAGAAAACGGCTTTCGATTTGTTCCCTGCCATTTCCAAAGTACCCAAGCTCAGTTCACTGCTTCAGCACACTTCGTTGCTTACTGATGCCGACGGAAAAGAAAATATTTCGCTCGGAACTTTGCTTAAAGCGTATGACAAGACTGTAGATCACAACCGGTCGGCGTTTTCGGCAGTGCATAAAATTGTGAGCCAGCAGTCGGCCATAAAAATGAGTTCATTTAAGTCGCTGGCTGCTTACAAAATAAATACCGAGGCTGTACTCGACTTTATCAAGAACTCGAAATTCAACACGCAGTTTGAAGAGCTTACCTGTGTGGCGCTTAACCGCGAACTGAATGAACTTCACGGGGTGATTCACGTTACACGTTCGTCGGGCTACATGGGCGGACTGTGTACCAAAGGCAGCCGCGAGTACATTGCATTTTACATGGATTTCGGCTCGGGCTGGGAGTTTATGGGAACCACAAGCGTGTCGGTGCATGATATTCCGGCTATTCCCAAAGACGGACTTTGGTACAATGCGTTTCTGGGCATCGATCTTCTTCCGCATCAGAAAGCGGCCTGTGTGGCGGGGCTGGCCAAAGTGCGCGGCATTCTTTCGTGGAACGCGGTGCCGCCGGCAAACAATCCCGACTATGTGGCACCGTGGGGCGACTGGGAAGAATGCTACGTGGAAGTAAAACCGCTGCCCGAAGGTTTTGATCCGCTCAAGCCCAAACCGCTGCTCGAAAGCCTTGGCGGAATTCAGATTACCGCCATCGACCAGACTTCGGGCCTTGCCAGCGGACAAAGCACTTTTATTCCCGCCATCAATGCCGATGACAGTCCGTTCGACGGAAGCATTGTACTCGCAGGTATGCTGCCCTTTGCCCCCGAAGGCGAGTTGTACGAAATTCATGTAAAATATCCCGGCTCTGATTCGTTTGTGAAATGGAACGGCCCGTTTTCGGTGCATGTCATGAGCTGGAATTCAGTTACCGGCATGTATGAAGGCAACACCATTCTGCAAAGCCCCGACAGCGACAACCGCTTTATTTACCGCAACAATTTCACACCGGCCAATTTCAAAAAAGTGGTGGGCGATGTAATGGGCGTTATTTCTTCCACCTTCGAAGGAAAACACCAGGTGAAGATTGTTCGTCCGCTTGTGGCCAATCCCAGCCTGCGCGAAAGTGCCACCGTTACCTTCTTTGTGGAGAAATCGAACGTGGATGTAAACATCTTCCTCAACAATCCTGTACCTTCGGGTGATGACCACTGCAAAGATTGCGAATGCGGCGATTTTGTGGCCGGACAGTTAATTACCGGTACATTCAACTGGAGCGGCAATTATTTCGGTGCTGTTTCGCTTAGCCTGCTTCCCTCCTGCTCGGCCAACCATGCGCCTGTGTTCCAGCAAATGCTTTCCGACGGCAATCCGCAAAACGACAGTGTAATTGCTTATCCGCTTTCAATTACCGACAACAACTGGAGTCTCGACACCACCGATATGTGCCAGTGTGGTTATGTGGTAAGAATTGAAGGCCGCAACCGCACCATTATGCACAGCAGTTACATCGGCAAATACGATACCGATTCTGTTGGCTTCTGTTTGCGTAAAAATTCCTGATTTTTTGTACGGGGTGCATTTTTGCATCCCGTACTCCTTTCTTTCATTGAAACATAACCATCACACCATCATGAAAAACATTCTCCTCTCCTTCTTCTTTGCCGGAATTCTCATTCTGGTATCGTGCAATAAACCTATGCCGGTAATGCTTATTAAAACCGAAATTATTGGCACCGGCGATGTGTCTGACACTGCCACAGTTCCGCCACCGCGAATTACCGTTTTATCATTAAGTATGCCGGTTGTAGATACGCTTACTGCCCAAAAGACTTTCCCGATATCAAGATACAAGGTGCTTTTTCACAACGATAAAATCATTATGCATGGAATCAACCAGACTATTCAGGATGAAACACTGATAGTTGGACAGGGTGTATATATGTGGAAAGATGCCACAAATTATTACTGCCGTAAAAAATAAACAGCATTGGCTGTGAGACCGAAAATATTTTCGCTTTACTGAGGCGATATTCTTTACTGAAAATTTAGTGCGGCATATTTTCCAGGCGATAAAAGCGTGGAAAATATTTTCGCAAAAGCATCGTAGTGAGCGGATCTATTCGCCGATGTGATACAATGTAAGCCCTGCAATGGGCGTTTCGGTTACCGTTCCCAGCGCAATGCCCTGTTCTTCGGAAATGCGGCGCAGTAAATTGCTGTAATAAAATCCCACCGAACCGGTTACATGCAGCGGAAGCTGCTTCGCGTTTTCGTAGCGGAGAATATGGTGTTTGAAAAAAGCGCGAAAGCTGTTTGACACAATTTCCACGCACTGTGCATGATCGATATTCTGATACACAAATTTGCTAAAACCCGCCAGAAAGCGGTTGGGCAGCGGCACACGATACACCTGGTGCAGTACATCGGCAATGCTAAGCGGGAAACGTTTGAGGAATCGTTCGCGCAAGCCGGTTTCCATTTCGTCGTAAAGGAACAGGCGTATAAGTGCCATTCCTATGTGGCAGCCGCTGCCTTCGTCGCCCAGCATATAGCCCAGCGCGGGACGGTTGCCGGTAATTATTTCGCCATTGTAAAGGCACGAGTTTGAGCCGGTGCCCAGAATGGCGGCCATGCCTGCATTGCGCTGGCAGAGTGCGCGGGCTGCGCCAAGCATATCGCCGTTTACATTCACATCGGCTGCGGGGAAAATGCTTTTGAGTGCATCGCCCACCACGGCGGCTTTTTCTTCGGCTCCGCAGCCTGCCCCGTAAAAATGAATTTGCTGCGGCTGGTGTGCGGTTGTTTCGGGAAGGAGATACTTGCGCAAACTATCGCCAATGCGGGCCGCATCCATGTGGTAAGGGTTGTAGCCTTCGGTCTGGAACTGATGCAGTACGCGGGTGTCCTGCGTTAAACGCCAGTCGGTTTTGGTGGAGCCGCTGTCGGCGATGAGTTGTATCACTTTGCGAAAATATGTGTTCGATTAATTCGTGTGCGGTGGCTTCGACAGGCTCAGCCACCGGGTGTTGGCGGGTGCAATATAATTTGAATTATTTACGAGGCTTTGAGTTGATTACTGTGATTACTGTAATTTCTTCTGCGATACCGCAATGCTCTCCCGGTGGCTGAGCCTGTCGAAGCCACCGGAAAGTACAATGCCCCCGGCGGCTGAGCCTGTCGAAATCACCGGAAAGTACTATGCCCCCCGGCGGCTGAGCCCGTCGAAGCCCCGGGAAAGAAAATCCACTTCACCCCTCGCGAAACAAATGCTTATCGGCCAGAAAAGTCCCGAACGGCAGCAGCGAAGCCACAAAGCCAAGCATCATTTTCAGAAAGCTCCAGCCGCGGGCAATGCCCACCTGCAGCAGCAATATGCAGTAAAGAATAAACAGCAGGCCGTGAAGCATTCCCACAATGTAATTGGGTTTGGGCATATCGTAGCCATATTTGAGCCACATGGTAATGCCCAGGGCGAGGTACGAACAACCTTCGAGAAACGCCACGATGCGCAGGCGGCCGAGGTCGGTTTTTAGCAGTGCAGTAAGCATAGATGCAAAAATAACATTTGCCGGGCGTGCCGTGGTTCAAATTGCATTAAACCGGACTTCGGCAGGCTCAGTCACCGGTGACTGAGCCTGTTGTTTTCTGACGCGGTGACTGAGCCCGTCGAAGCCACCCAGCGACTGGCCCGGTGACTGAGCCTGTCGAAGTCACACCGCTGCCAGCTCCTCGCCCGCCTGCTGCCGCCAGAGTGCGGCGTACAGTCCTTCACGCTGTATAAGCTGATGGTGATTACCCGTTTCCACCACCTGCCCTTTTTCGAGCACGTAAATACGGTCGGCATGCATAATGGTGGAAAGCCGGTGCGCCACCAGCACGCTTATCTGCTGCTGCGCGGCCGATACGCTGCGAATGGTTTCGCTAATTTCCTCCTCGGTTAACGAGTCGAGTGCCGAGGTGGCTTCGTCGAACACCAATATCGACGGGTTGCGCAGCAGGGCACGGGCTATGGCAATACGCTGCCGCTCACCGCCCGAAACTTTTATGCCGCCTTCGCCGATTACGGTATCCAAGCCTTTATCGCTGCGGGCAAGAATGGGCGCGCAGGCGGCTTTGTGAAGCACATCGAGCAGTTGTGCCTCGGTGGCATCGGGCTTTACAAACAAAAGATTCTCGCGCAGCGTTCCCGAAAACAACTGCGTATCCTGCGAAACCAATCCGATTTGCCGGCGCAGGTCTTCGGGTGCAAGCTCGTCGTATTTCACATCGTTGTATTCAATTGCCCCTTCGGCCGGACGATAAAGCCCTGTAAGCAGTTTGATAATGGTAGTTTTGCCGCTGCCCGAAGGGCCCACGAAGGCAATGGTTTCACCCTTATTCACTTCAAAACTCACTTTGTTTACGGCAGCGCGTCCGGCGGTTTTATGCGTAAACAATACATTGCTGAAACGAATCGACGACACGGTGCCCAACTTTTTGGGATTGGCCGGGCGCGGTTCTTTCTCCGATTTCAGAAGTGCATTGAAGTTTTCGAACGACACCTGCGTTTCGCGCCAGATGTTAATGAACGAGCCGATTTCCTGCAGCGGATTGAAAATGTAAAACGAGTAAAGGAACAGCGCAAAGAAATGCCCCGGCTGCAACTCACCTTTCCACACCAACCAAAGCATGATGCCCGAAAGTACGGTGCGCACAAGGTTGATGATGGTGCCCTGAATAAAACTCAGCGTGCGCACCTTTTTCACTTTCTCCAGTTCGAGACGCAGAATGCGCCCGGTAATGCCGTTCAGCCGCCGTTCTTCCTGACTGGTAAGCCCAAGTCCTTTGATAAGTTCGATATTGCGCAGCGACTCGGTGGTGGAGCCGGCCAGCGCCGTGGTTTCTTTTACAATGGTTTTCTGAATGGTTTTGATGCGGCGGCTGAGCACAAAACTCACCCCGGCAATAATGGGCATCGCGGCAAGATACACCGGCACAATTACAGGACTTTGCTGCCAGGCATACCACGACACAAACACCACACCCACCAGCGCCGAAAACACAATATTGATAAACGATTGTACAAAACGCTCGGTATCGGTGCGCACTTTTTGCAGTATGCCCAACGTTTCGCCGCTGCGCCGGTCTTCAAAATCCTGATACGGCAACTCCATGGTTTGCTTGATGCCGTCGGTATAAATGGCCGCACCTATTTTCTGCACAATTACATTAATCATGTAATCCTGAATGTTTTTGGCAATGCGCGAAACCATAGCCACGCCCACCACACCCAGCAGGAGCCAGAGCATTTTGTTTATAAATTCCTCATCGGAAATGGCGGGGCGGCTGGTAATAAAATCGTTGATGATAACCCCGTAGAGGTGCGGATCAAGAAACGAAAAGCAGATACTGATGGCCGAAAGCAGCAATGCAATGCCGGTAAACAGCCAGTGTTTTTTGAAATAGGAATAAAGTGTTTGCATGGTAAAAACGTGAAATAAAACGGATTCAGCCTTCGAGCAGGGCGGCGGCGCGGTTTATTTCGGCCACTAACTGCCGGTTGCCTTCGTCGCCCAGGATGGCTGTAAATGAGGTGTGAAATGCTTTGCGGCAATCGGTCAGTTGTACATGCAGCTGTTTAGCCTTTGGCGTGGGATATACATTGGTGGCCTTACCCGATTCGGTACGCACCACTAATTTCTGCGCCTCTAATTTTTCGAGCAGGCGGGTAATAGTGGAAGGAGCCAGTTGCTGCTGCGCACTGAGCAAACCCGGCTGAATGCCCGGTTCTTCAATCACCGACAGCAGCACATAGCCCAAACTCGGCGAAAGCCCCGAAGGCTTCCAGCATTTCTCGGCCAGCCGCGTAATCTTACGCGAAAGCGCCGCCGCCGAAAAATAAGCACAATGGCAATACTTCGATTCGCACTGTTTCACGGGTACAAAGATATGTTCATTTGTATGTACAAATCAACTATAAATGTAAATACATTGACTTTTATCAATTTGCCGCAGTTTCGCCGTGTGCATTGCCGGAGCGCGTAGTTTAAACAGGTGAAAATCAGCCCGGCAGGGGCAAAACAGAAAAATTTTGCGCGAAATGTTTGCGATTTAACACAAACACCTATCTTTGCGCCTCTGATTTACGGTTCCGTAGCTCAACTGGATAGAGCATCTGACTACGGATCAGAAGGTTTGGGGTTCGAATCCCTACGGGACCACTTAATTAATTGATAATCAACGGCTTACGGAAATCTGTAAGCCGTTTTTTTTATTTAAAAAACTAAGTGTGTTTAATCAAAAAGCATAGCAATTGAATTGAAATAAAGATCACCGTTTCTAATTTTGGGAAAGCTTCAGCATTCTTTCAGTTATTCTCCGTGACTGCACCGATATTCCTGACGAGTTGCTTCTCAGTATTGCTCGTTTCCGTTTCCCGGAGAGTGCAGTAAATCTATTTTTTTACTTTTACAACCTGTCCTAAGTTTGGGGAGGGTATAGTAAAAGCTGACAAAAAGCTAGAAATAACTAATATAAAGTCAAATAATTAAGTTAATTAAACAACAATATGACATGATGTCAGTATTTATTACAGTTGTTCAATGAAAACTACACTTGTCCTTTTCATACATGACATTATAATTATTGGATTAGAGTTTGATCTCGAAGTAGCATAAACCAAATAAATGCTACTTAAATGAAACCCGAAGAAAGTCTTTCATCCTCTAAAGACGACCCAGACAGTATTCAGCCAATAATTCCGGTTGTGAACTTCCATCTTTGGCAAGCCTGTAATTTCCGATGCAAATTCTGCTTTGCCACTTTTTCAGATGTTAAAAGTACAATTCTCCCCAAAGGTCATATACCTCTTGATCAAGCCAATCAAGTAGTATTGCTGCTTGCAGAGGCTAATCTGAAAAAAATCACTTTTGCCGGAGGAGAACCTACGTTATGCCCGTGGTTACCAGAACTTGTAAACACTGCTAAAAACAGCGGAATGACTACAGGTATTATTACAAACGGGTCAAAACTTAACCGCGAATACTTGGCTAAGTTTGAAGGGAAACTTGACTGGATTGGCCTGAGTATTGACAGTATTAATTCTGAAACGAATGTTA
The DNA here is from genome assembly GCA_025454955.1 of Bacteroidia bacterium. GTDB lineage: Bacteria > Bacteroidota > Bacteroidia > Palsa-965 > Palsa-965. The sequence continues at coordinate 93,015 of JALONL010000009.1, forward strand.
AAGCAGGCCGGGGAAAAAATAGCACGATAGTTCCTAATGAAAAGTACTACCAGGAGCTTTGTCTGATGGTAAAGGAGTCTGGCTTCAAACTTAAGATTAATACGGTTGTTCATGCATTCAACAAAAATGAATTGATCTCCGATTTTATTCTCGGGGCAGCACCTTTAAGATGGAAAGTAATGCGTGTACTTCCGGTTGATGGTCAAAATAATATTCATTATCCTCAACTGGAAGTCACAGACAGCGAGTTTGAATCATTCATCAAGTTGAACACAACATCAGGAAATACTTTGAATCCGATTGTTGAAGATCACGATAATATGCGTGGAAGTTATCTTATGATCGATCCGGCAGGAAGATTCTTTGATAATGTATCGGGAAAACATCGTTACAGCCTTCCAATAATAGAGGTTGGAGTTAATGAAGCCTTAAAAGGAATTAAATTTTCACACATTAAATTCATTCAACGTAATGGACAATACAACTGGTCATAAAAAGAAAATCGTTTTGAGCGGTACTGCCGGATCAGGCAAATCTACCATCGGGAAATTACTATCGAATAAGCTTGGATGGCCCCTTCTTTCTATGGGCGATTACACAAGGCAATTTGCAGAAGAAAAATACCAACTTGACATTAATGCATTTCAGGAATTGTGTATTGCGAATCCTGAAATTGACAAACAACTGAAGGAAAGTTTTATTTCTAAATGCAATGAACTGGTCAATGCTGTAATTGATTATAGACTTGGGTTTCATTTTATTCCAGATGCTTTTCATGTATTTTTAACGGTTTCTGATTCAGAAGCAATTCGCAGGGTTAAAGATGCTCAACGAAAGAATGAAGATGCTCTACAGATTCCTAAAAGAAACATCCAGATGCGTGAACGCTTTATTAAACAGTATAATTTGGACTTTTTCGATTTGTTAAATTATGATTTAGTAATAAATACAGATGAAAAACGACCTGAGGATATCTGTAAATTAATCTGTATTACATAATTCAAGAGGCTGTCTCAAAAGTAAAATCTAAGCCCTGAGAATCGCTTAAACGATTTTAGTATCCATCAGGTACCCGAATAAAAAAAGGCTGTCTCGACCTTTTGAGACAGCCTCTATTTCATTTTCAAAACTTGCCTACTTTGTATTGAAACAAATTATTACCTAAACCCTCACCAAACCCCGCCCCGCACCCTACCATTCGCAATCACCAACGCCGGAGCCGGAATCTTCACCCACCCAAACGTGCCGCAAAGCACTTTCAGCCAACGCTGCTTCACGGGCAGCTTCGTTAAATCCACATCGGCCGACAAATAAAACTCGCGGTAGCGTGTAAACTGCACACAGCTTCCCTGCGCATTGCATATCACCGGATTGCTGCTGCCGCCGGTCATTCCCCCCGCCCCGTAGCCCACAGCCGCATTGAGCCAGCGCGGAAAACGGGTGCCGCTGCGCAGAAACGAAGCCACATTTACCGACAGCCAGTACGTTTGGCCATTGTAGTCTTTGAGCAACTGCTCAGTCCAGGTGCTGCCCAGCAACTCAGGCCGGTACTGTGCCATGCCGCTGCGGCGAAAGCCGAATTTCATTTGTATGCGCTGCTCCTGCCACAGGGCATCCTGCGCCGCAAACAACGCCGCACCCGACGCATTGGCCACACAATCGCCCCACGAGAAGCCCCAGCCGGCCGAGTAGCCGTCGAGCATCTCAATGCCACTCAGGTACAGCATGGGCGTGAGCACACCATACCAGCGTGCGCGCTTTGCAGGTACACCGGCCCAGCGGTATGCTCCCGCACTGAGGCGGGCAAGCGCATAAGCCGTTAACGCGTGACCGGCCTTGTCCATTTGCAGCCACTCGTTATTGTCGTTGAAAATGTGAAAGCTCTGCCGGGGATAATCGGCATACCACAATTGCTGCAGGCCCAGCAGCGAACCGCCGCCAAGCAATACCTGTGTGCCGGTTACACTCCAAATCCTTGCTTTGTGCGGGTGCATGGCGGGTTGCAGCAGTTGCAACGTATCGCCCGCACGAACTGCACAGGACAGCAGCATGGCACACAGCAGCAGGCGGAGTTTATTCATACGGTAAAAATACGCAGCCCGACTCAAAGCCGGGCTGCGATATTGGTATGAATATAAAATTTTACTGTACCACTACGCGCATTACCTGCTGCGCATGGCCGGTAGTGTAACGCAATACATACACGCCGCTGCCAAAGCCGGTAAGATCAAGATCAAAACGTGTGGCATTGTTTTGCATGCTGCGGCTTACCTCGCGCCCATCGGCCGTAAATACCTGCAACATGCCCGCACCGTTTACCGAAACCGCAAACACACCGGCCGAAGGATTGGGCGTAACCTGAAGCATGGCTGGCGAAAGCGTATTAGCCAAACCAGTACACACGTCCACCGTCATAATTACTGGCGAAGATGTGGCCGAACAGCCCAGCGAATCGGTGTAGCTGTAAAGCAGGGTGTGCAAACCCGCACCGGCCGTGGCCGGAGTGAATACATTACCGCTTACACCGGGGCCGCTGAATACACCGCCGGCCGGTGTGGCCGTGAGCGTAAATGCGCCGCTGGTTAAGCAGAACGTGTCCTGCGAAGGTGTAAAGCTGATTGCGGGTGTCTGAACAGTAATCTGAATCGTATCCCGGTCGGTGCAGCCGTTGTTATCGGTAGCCAGTACTGAGTAACTGCCGCTGCTGCTTACCAAAATGGTTTGCAGTGTGGAACTGGTATTCCAAAGCCATTGTAAAATGTTGTTGGCCGATTGCGCGGTGAGCGAATAGGGATTGGCTCCGCCGCACACAGTGGTATCATTGCCCAGCGTTACCACAGGATTTGGTACCGCGGTAACCACAAAACCAGCAGCAGCAGAATCGGCACAGCCGTTGAGGTTTGTTTTAATCATGTTGTACACACCGGCTTGTGTGGCTGTGTAGGTTGGCGAAGTTGCGCCCACAATGGCATTACCGTTTAAGTACCACTGCGATGTGCCGCCCGACGAAGCAGTAAGGTTTACCGAGCCTCCGGGGCAAAATGTATTTGAACTTCCGCTGATGGATACAATGGGAGTGGGATTTACATTTACCGTAACAAGAGTATTGGCGGTGCAGTTAAACGCATCGGTAGCCGTAAGCGTATAGGTTTGTGTGGTGGAGGGCGAAACACTTACCGTAACAGTAGTAAGATTGCCCGGCTGCCAGTTGAAAGTATATGGCCCAACACCACCCGAAGCCGAAGCCGTGAGTGTGGTGCTTTGACCGGCACAAATGGTGGGGTTGTTTCCCGCATTGGCCACTAACGGTGCACCGCTGAATACGTTTACAGGCTGCATGTTTCCCGTGCCTGAAACAGTTACAGCATCTACACGGATACGACCTGCAGCACCGTTTCCACCAGTACCGAAGAACGGCGAACCGGGTACATTTGAAGCACCGCCTGTTCCGCCCACAGCACGCACCAGGCCATTATTTACAAGCGAGTTGGCAAGCAGCCACACGGTGCCACCCGAACCGCCGCCGCCGCCGCCACAATTACCGGCTCCGTCGCTGCCGCCGTTGCCTCCATTGGCACGTATAACGCCTGCAGCAGCAATGGTAAAACCGCCGCAGGCCGAAATACGCATGTATCCGCCACCTGCGCCGCCGCCGCCACTGCCGCAACTGAATCCGCCCGAACCGCCGCCACCGCCGCTGCCGCCAAGCACAGCCGACAGCTGCGCGTCGCCGTAAGCGGGACCGGCAAAACCACCCGTACTTCCGCCCGAAGCCGAACCCGCAACACCATATCCGGCACCGCCTCCGCCCGACCAGCCATTGCCCGCCGTAGTTACACCACCGGCACCGGCTCCATCCTGCGCAAGCATGCCGCCCAAGGAAGTGGAATATGTTCCATTGCCGCCGTTTTGACCACCGGCCACACCAATGCCGCCGGTTCCGGCTGCCGAAAAGGTTATACCGTTGGTACCATTACCTCCACTCGCGTCAAGGACACCATTTATGGTTACAGCGCCCGAGCAATTAATAATGAGCGGTTGTGTACCGGTTACAGTTACCGTAACACCTGCCGAAATAGTGAACGAAGTATAATTGTATGTTCCGCCCGTAAGTGTGGTATTGGAGCTTGCAGAAAAAGCTCCGTCGCTTCCCGTTCCGCAGGGAATACAGGTAATCTGTGCATCGGCTGATATGGCCGAGGCAAGTCCAAGGACGACAATAAATCCGGTGTAAATTTTTTTCATGGGTGTTTGGATGAGGTAAAAAGGTTTGAGGACTAAATTTAGACATTCTTGCCAATGCAGGAAAAAATCATCATCCGAAAAGTGCGTGATGTCCCGCTTTCATCCATGAAAAACCGTATTTCAATAGTTATTCTCAATGAATAACCACACGGTGATGCTTACTTTTGCGCACTGTGTTTGCCTTTCTCCGAACTTATTCACGCATAGAAAAACCCGTGCTGCTGGTTATTGCCGCCGAGTTTTTTATTCAGCTGGTAAATGCCACTTTCATGAACCTGCAACCGCTGTACATGAAAGCCGAGGGTTTTACCGACAGCGAAATTGCCGATTTTATTTCGTGGCGTTTTGCAGGCGTGTTGCTGCTGGCCTTGCCGCTGGGGCTGTTTATAAAAGGGCGGAAAGTGAAAAATTTCTTCTGGCTTTCTTCGCTGGGCGTGCCTTTGTTTGCGCTGTGCATTATTTATGCGGTGCATGTAAAAGCCACGGGATGGCTGGTGGTTTCGCAGTTGCTCTGGGGGGCTTCGTTTACGTTTATGCAAATTCCGGTACTGCCTTTTATTATTCGCAACTCTTCGGTGGAAACACAAACGCCTGCCATTTCACTCAGCTTTTCCACATGGAGTCTGGCCGGAATTGTGAGTGCCTCTGTGGTGTGGGCATTGAACAGTACCGATCCGCTCATTTTCAACGAACGCAATTTGCTAACCGGAATTACCCTTGCAGGTTTTGCCGGACTCATTTTCATGTCGCTCATTCGCATGAACGAGCAAACCGTGGTGCGCGAGCACAGCCGCCTCGATTTGCGCAGTTACGACTGGGGACTTATTGCCAAGGCCCTTATTCCGGCGCTGGTTATTGCGGTGGGTGCGGGTTTAACCATTCCGTTTATCAACCTGTTTTTTTCGGGAGTACACGGGCTGAATACCGATGTAATTTCGCTGTGGAATTTTGCGGCGGCGCTGCTGGTGGCGGCGGGCGCACTGTTGGTGCCGCAGATTAAAACACGGTTTGGCTACAAGGCTGCTGTGCCCGTTACCCAATCGTTTGCGGTGATTTCGCTGGTGCTTATGGCTACCACGGAATATTACAGCCAGTTGCCGCCTGCGGTGTGGATTGCGGTGGGTTGTTATCTTTTGCGTCAGCCGCTCATGAACATTGCCGGGCCCATGACATCAGAAATAGCCATGAAATTTGTGGGCGAGCGCAATCAGGAAATTACCAGTGCGCTCAGTGCGGCAATATGGTCGGGAAGCTGGTTCATAAGCACGCGTTTTATTTTTGGTATGCTGCGCAAAACCGGCTGGCCTTATGTGGATATATTCATGATAACGGCCGCGCTGTATGCGTTTGGCGTGTTTCTTTACTTCCTGCTTATCCGTGCGTGGAGCAAACGCGAGGCCGAAAACGGTTAGAACTCCTCTCAAAATTACTTTTCGAAATGAGTTCTAATTACGTTTCCACCATTTTTCGCGCTCAATTTCCTTTATCTCAATATTTACCCGCAGCGAAATTTCGTGGGGTAAATTCATCCCGGCCACCTCTGCCCTGTTTATGGCAAAATGATAACCGTAGCAAAGCGAAAAAACGCCATTGCCCACACCGGCCTGCGGCTGCACGGTAAAGCGTACATCGCTGAAATTGGTACAGGCATTTAAGCGCAAACCGGTTGTGATAAAGGAAAACCGCATTCCCCAACGGCAAATGCCCACACCGGCCGTTTGCTCCAACGGATTGTACAATGCGCTGAAAGCTGTGCCCCGATAGTTTCCGCCAAATATGCCATTAGTTTTAACACGGGCGTATGAAATACCCAACTCGGCCCAGGGGCTTTGCCAGTAGTGCGCGGCAACCACTATGCCCACCATATTTCGTTTGCGTTTCAAATCGAAATCGGCCGGGGTAAAGGCGCGGGCTGATAGTGCCACACACAACAACAAAAGCGTACTGCACAAGCGCGTGGCCATACCGTTTAGTTTTTGGAAAGCACCTGCTTTAAACGTTCTTCGAGCGAATCGTAATCGGTGTAGCCTCGCGCAATGAGGTAATAGTTGCCGCCATGCTGCACAATTACTGTGGGAAAACCGTTGGCCTGAAAACGTTGTGCTTCCTTGTAATCATCCTCGGTTTCGCGAGCCACAGATGAAAGGTGCAAACTGGCCGCAAAAAATTCTTTATCGGCAATGCCCATTTCACCGGCCAGTTGGAGGTAGGTGGAATCGTCCTGCGGGGAAAGTCCTTTGCTGTAAATTGCCCCTTGAAGCGCATGTGCAAACTCCACCTGCCGCTGCGGATAAAGCGAACGGAAATGAGTAAGCGCCCGCGAAGGCATATCGGAACTGAAAATCATTTCGCCCTTGTCGAGCACTTCCAGAAATGGTTCGCCGAAAATTACGCCGGTCATTTCTTCCACCCTTTTGTAGGCTCCTTTAATGTAAGGCGCCACCTGCCCGATGGGGCCTGCCCGTTCGCCAAGCACCATGCCACCCGATATTACTTTAAAGTGAAGTTGCTCCTGATAATTTTCGTGCAGCTTTTTCATAACCGGACTAAAACCGTAACACCAGCCGCAAAGCGCATCGTAGATATAATACAGAGTGGAATTCATGTAACAAAGATAATGGGCAATACGTCTCGTGCCTAAACAGCTATCTTCGCTGTATAAATTCTTTGTGATGATTTATGTATGGATTGCGCTGGGTGTACTGGCACTGTTGCTTTTGCCGGTGTTGCTGCTGCGCATGATTAGTCCGGGCAAAACGCCGCCCATTGTGGATGCCAAAGGCAAAGCTGTGCCGGGAAGCATTGCCGTAATCGAAAAGCTCATTATTGGCGGAGTGCCGCAGGCCATGATTATACGCGGGCACAGCAGCAGCAATCCGGTGCTGCTGTACCTGCACGGCGGCCCAGGCACGCCCGAGTATGCGTTTGTGCGCCGCGAGTTTGCCGCGCTCGAAAAGCATTTTACAATATGCTACTGGGAACAGCGCGGGGCGGGCAAATCGGCCGGAACGGCGGGCGAGCCTGCCACCATTACTCTGCCACAATTGGTAAGCGATGCGGCCGAAGTAACACTGTATCTCCAACAGCGTTTTCAATGCGGCAAGGTATATCTGCTGGGGCATTCGTGGGGCACGGTGCTGGGTACGCATACGGCAAAGGCATTTCCCGATTTGTTTGCCGCTTACATTGGCATCGGGCAGGTGTGCAACCAGTTTGAGGGCGAACGGCTTTCACTCGAATTTGTGCGCGATCAGGCACGGCAGCTTTCGCATACTTCTGTGCCCGGCAAAGTAGCCACGCTCGAACTTCCTGCGCGCAACGCACCGGCACAGGAATGGACAGGCTACCTGCTCAAACAGCGGCGCTGGGTGGGCGAGTTTGGCGGCGCCATGTTCCGTACCAACCTGAACAAAACAGCCCCCAAACAACTCATCACCTGCCCCGAATACACCCTGCGCGAAAAGCTGAACTATTTATCAGGCGCCAAAAAAAGTATGCTGCAGCTCTGGCCGTACATTATCACACACGATCTTTCGCAGGAAATACCCCGGCTCGAAATTCCCGTGTACATTGTTCAGGGCCTGCACGATTATCAGACCCCGTTGGCCGAAGCCCGCCGCTTTTACGAAAGCCTTACCGCCCCGCACAAAGCCTGGTTCGAACTCGAAGAAGCCGCCCACTTCCCGCACACCGAATGCTACGCGGCATTTGAGCAGTATATGCTTACCGAAGTGCTTTCGCGCAAAAGCTGAATCAGATTTTCAGCTTAATCACCACCGGGCAATGATCGCTGGCGTGCGGCCTTTCCTTACCGATGCCTTCAAATCGTGGCCCGGTGTAGCGGTCGGCTTTCAGGCAAAGTCCGTTGCGCACCATATACGGAATGGCTTTCGGGTTGCGGTCGGCCACGGCTTTCGAGAGGAAAATGTAATCTATCTGCTTATAGTCCTTTTTGGCAGCCCAGAAATGCGTCCAGCGTTCTTCGGGGTTGGCAATGCGTTGTGCTACGTCCACCATCCAGGGCGAGTTTTGCAATTCAGAAATTGCTTTCGAGGGCTGATAATCGTTCAAATCGCCAAGTACGGCCCAGTCGGCTTTGCCGGGGTCATCGCCAAAACGTTCTTTCAGTATTTTAAGCACTTCCTGTGCCTGAGCTAATCGTCTTGCTTCACTTTCGGCCTTGCCCGTAATCATGGATTTGAAATGATTTACGAATACCGAAAACGGCTTGCCCTTTACATCCAGCACCACTTCCAGACAATCGCGCGAGAAAACGGTGCTGCCTCCTCGCCTGCGGGTTTGGTGTGTAACGGTACTGATAATGGGAAAACGACTCAGCACCGCCACGTCAATTAAACGCGGGTCGTTACCGTCAATAAGCATCCGGTGCGTATAGCGTTCGCCCTGAAGGAAATTGCTGGTAAAGGATTTCAGCGCATCAAGGTTTTCCACTTCCTGAAGGCAAATTACATCGGCATCAGCCGCAAGTATGGCCTGAGCGGTTATCTTCCGCTCCTGATCGATGATGGATTCAAAACGTTTTTTATCGAGAATAAACCCGTTTTTCACCGCGCTGGCCGGATCGGCCTTACTGCCGAATTTATAGCGCAGAAAAAGATTCTCACAGTTAAATGTGGCTAAAGTTAATGTGGGCATGGGTAGGGGAATTTGCTGGTTTAGGATTATTTAATTTTAATACAATGTAATATTTACGGAAGCGCAAAAACCAGCACAATTTTTCAACAGACGCTGAAAGGCTTTTCAATCCTGAAAAAAATAAATTTCACCTGCTTACTGATACTAACCAGGATTATCGGCCGAACCGGTTTGAATCTTTATGAAATAAAAAACGCCGGAAAAATCCGGCGTGTAACTCTATAAACAATCCGCCCGTTAAGGGCGAACAGCAGCAGGCAAAGGCGACCCGAAACGGGCCAGAAGGGCATTAACTTTGGCTAACTTGGGCTGAGAAAAGGACTCCTCCACACCCTGAGCCAGAAAAGGCAGCACATGCACCACAGGCAACTTTGTAATTTTTTTCTTTCTCATACCACAAATATACTACTTCTCTCCCCCCTCGTCAAGTCTTTTCTCACCTTCATCTCCCGCCCATTTTTCGCGCGGCAATTTCTCATCAAAGTTGCTTCCGGCTTTCTTTCGCACCACAAATGCCTCATAGTTTCGGCCTTTTACGAAAGGTTCCCAGCCGTCGGCACCCAGGGCAAGCACATCAAAATCCGGTTCAATGTCGTGCCAGTAATTGGAAATCGCCATGCGGTACAATCGCGTCCGGGCCGGAGTGCTGCCGGTGAGAAAAACCCATACATCAGGATTTTCCCGTGCATACACATATATCGAAGCCGCCACAGTGGCCAGCACCAAAGGCATATCGCCATTGGCACTGTTCGCCTTGTCGTTAATATCGTCGCTCTTTTCGGCACTGTCGCCAAATGCAAGATTTACAATGCCTTGATGATTAGTGGGTGTAAAACGGATGAGTTTGTAAATGTGATCGGCCTGCCCGTTGCTTACAAACCTGAACATGGAAAAATCCTGCGCCGCATCAAGCGGGTACTTGGGTAGATACATGGTTGAAAATGATAAAAATTAAAATAATTGAATAACTTCTTTTACAAGCCTGTGGTGAAAATCTGGCCGCAAACTTAAAACAGTCACCCTGAGAAATTCAAGGTCTGTTGAAAACTTTGCACCGCCAATAAAGGGTTCTACCTACGGTAGAAAAAAATTACATCAGAAAATACAAAGCCGCTGAGGCCGCAATACCCGACATTCCCGCACCAATAATTCCCAGCAAAGCCACTATAAAATATCCCATCAAAGAAGCAGCACCCGCATAATCTTTTGCCAAACGCTGTCCAAGCAAAAGACACAACAATGCGCCGGTACACACCAGCAAACCGCCCAAACCCACTAATCCGCCCCACGATGTCCAGCAAAATAGCACACCTGCTGCGCAACACAAACCGCCAATACTTTCCAGCACGGTAAGCAAAGCAAACAACAACGGCACCGAATTTTTAAACGGCGTGGCCGCAAAATGTCCTTTCAGCCACTCGAGATTGCCCTTGTAGTTAAACACCTTATCGGCCGCCGACTGCACAAACACAATGGCAAAAATGGCACAGCAGATAAGCATAATGATTACTCCCGCCCAGTATTCGCCATCCATTGCTGTAAGTAAAGGGTCGGTTTCCATCTTGTATGAAACTGCTATGTATTCGCCAATGTTTTTCATTTTGCCGGGCTTGGGTTTCAGAACCCTACCATCCCCTTTGCATGAACCTGCAAACCATCCATGATAAGCGAATCGGGCTGCCGTTCGGGGGTAATGTGGTTTTTGATGAGCGAAAGCGGAAGATGGCGGGGATAAACCACCATTTGCAGGTAGTGCATGGCCGCGGTAAACTGGTCGAGGCCGCGCAGGTTGCCGCCGCGTCCGTTGGCCACGCCCACCATACCTATTTTTTTGCCGCGCAGTATTTCGGGATGCATGGCGTCGAAAAGCAGTTTGAGGATGCCGGGGAAAGTGCCGTTGTACTCGGGCATTACCACCACAAACCGTTCGGCGGGCAGGATGTATTCGTCTAACTGCTTCTTAAACAAGTCGCTGCGGTGGCCGTAAAGGTCGGTAAAGGCAAAATCGCGGGGCAAATCTTCGAGCGAAAAAAGGCGGTTGGGCTGGTCCATGCCCGAAAGTACTTCGCTGTATGCCTGCGAAATGATGCGTGTGGTGCTTCCCTGGCGGTTGGTACCTGAAATTACAGTGATCATCAGTTGTTTAAGGTGTTAACGGGCCGCTGTTTATAAAACGCCGGGGCGGTTTCGGCCAAAAAACGCTACCTTCGGGACAAAATTAATGCTTTGCCGGAGGGCTGGTGTAAATGCACCTTTAGTTTCCGGTGCGTTATTAACAATTTCGGCCGGTCATTGTTTTTCCGGCCTCTATTTTCGCCTATGAAAATTACGTATTACGGCCATTCCTGCTTTGGCATCGAAACCGGAGGAAAACACCTCCTGTTTGATCCTTTCATTACCTACAACGAACTGGCTGCCGGTATTAACAAAGACGAAATCAAGGCCGATTACATCCTTGTCTCGCACGGCCACGAAGACCATATTGCCGACTGTGTGGCCATTGCCCAGCGCACCGGCGCCACAGTAATATGCGCCTGGGAAATAAGCGTGTGGCTGCAAAAACAGGGCGTGGCCCACACCCATCCCATGAACGTGGGCGGGAAATGGCTTTTCGACTTTGGCAAGGTAAAATGCGTGGTGGCACAGCACTCAAGCGGCCTGCCCGACGGCACTTACGGCGGCAACCCGATGGGATTTATTGTGGAAACCGACCAGGCCAATTTCTACTACGCCGGCGATACCGCCCTCACCTACGACATGAAACTCATTGGCGAATACCGCAAGGTACATTTCGCCTTCCTGCCCATCGGCGATAACTTCACAATGGGCATCGACAATGCCATTATCGCTTCCGAGTTTATCAACTGCACCGACATTATCGGTATGCACTACGATACATTCGGCTACATCAAAATAGACCATACCGAAGCCGTAAGCAAATTTGAACGTGCAGGAAAGCACCTCACGCTCATGCCCATCGGATCAACCATTGTAAAACCCTGACGACAAGCGCCGAATTCATATTATGGGTAAAATTATAGCCGTTGCGAACCAAAAAGGAGGTGTGGGAAAAACCACTACCGCCATTAACCTTGCCGCCAGTTTTGCCGTGCTCGAATACCGCACGCTGCTTGTGGATGCCGATCCGCAGGCCAATGCCACCTCGGGCGTGGGATTCGACCCCAAAAACGTGAAAACAAGCGTTTACGAAACCATTATCGAAAGCCGGAACCCGAAAGACATCATCCTGCAAACCTCCACGCCCAATCTCGATCTCCTGCCCGCGCACATCGACCTTGTGGGTGCCGAGATTGAAATGATTAACCTGCCCAACCGCGAACAAATGATGCGGCAGGCCCTGCACCAGATCAAAAACGATTACGACTTTATCATTATCGACTGCTCGCCCTCGCTGGGGCTGGTTACCGTAAACTCGCTCACCGCTGCCGACTCGGTAATTGTACCCGTGCAGTGCGAGTATTTCGCCCTCGAAGGATTGGGCAAACTGCTCAACACCATTAAAATTGTACAAAGCCGCCTCAATCCCGAACTGGCCATTGAAGGAATCCTGCTTACGATGTACGATATCCGCCTGCGCCTCTCGAACCAGGTGGTGGAGGAAGTAAAAACACACTTCCAGAGCATGGTGTTTGATACCATCATACAGCGCAATACCAAACTGGGCGAAGCACCCAGCTTTGGCGAAACCATTATTATGCACGATGCTACCAGCAAAGGTGCCATCAACTACCTGAATTTAGCCCGCGAAATACTGCAGAAAAACAACATGACCCGCCTCTCCGATGAAGAGAAGATTATAAATATTACACAGCAGGACTAAGCCGGGTCTCGGCTCCGCTCGACCGGACTTAGTAGGCCGCTCGACCAGACTTAGCAAGCTGCTCGATCAGACTTAGTAAACCGCTCGACCAGACTTAGTAAGCTGCTCGACCAGACTTAGAAGCGATTGACCAGACTTTGAAGGCGATTGACGGGGTTAAGTAAAATGGGTTGGTCAGATGATTAAGTGGAGTGAATCAGGCGGCGCAAAAGAAGCGGAGGTTAGTTGGGCAAATGAAACGAGCTTTAATAAGGAAATTGCAATACGAATAACAATATACACATGAGCAACAAACGTCAGGCACTCGGAAAAGGCCTCAGTGCACTTCTCGAAAACGCCAATACCGATATTACTTCAAACACCCGCCTTTCGGGCGATGTAACATCGGCTGTGGCCGGAGCCGTGACCAGCATTCCGCTGAAACAGATTGAAGCCAATCCGTTTCAGCCCCGTACCCATTTCGAAGAACAGGCGCTCGAGGAACTTTCGGCCTCCATTAAACTGCACGGCATCATTCAGCCTGTTACCGTGCGTAAAATGGGCTACGACAAGTTCCAGCTTATTTCGGGCGAACGCCGTTTCCGCGCTTCGCAACTGGCCGGGCTCGAAACTATTCCGGCCTACGTGCGTGTGGCCAACGACCAGGCCATGCTCGAAATGGCATTGGTGGAAAACATACAGCGCGAAAACCTCGATGCCATTGAAGTGGCCATCAGCTACAAGCGCCTCATGGACGAGTGCAGCCTCACACAGGAGCAGCTCAGCGAAAAAGTAAGCAAGCAGCGTTCCACCGTGGCCAACTACCTGCGCCTGCTCAAACTTCCGGCCGAAGTACAGCTTGGCATACGCGAAAAGAAAATAAGCATGGGCCACGCCCGCGCACTCATTAACGTAAACGGCGAAGAAAACCAGATCGACATTTATAATCGCGTAATTAACGAAGACCTCTCGGTGCGCGATACCGAACTGCTGGCCAGCGACAAAAAGAAAATAGAGCCCCGCATCAAACACAAAAACCTGCAGGGCAGCCTCGACGATAAATACGCCGATCAGCTTAAATCCATTTCACAGCAGTACAATTCAAAAATTCAGCTCAAAAGCAATGCACAGGGCGAAGGCAAACTCATCATCCCTTTCGCCACCGAAGACGATCTGGAAAAACTGCTCGATGCGCTGAACAGCTAACCACAATAAAAAACGGCTTCCCAGAATTTGAGAAGCCGTTTTTAGTTGCACGAGGCTTATCCGGGAAGCCCCGAACGATCAAGCCGGAAGGTAACCGTGTAATCGCCCTGCTTGCTTTTAAACGGCAGGGTATTTTCAATACTTACCTTATTGTTTTCGATGAAACGAATGTCCTGCATGGCAATAAAATCATCGTCTTTCACGAAGAAGACTTTACCGGTAAGCACATTACGCATAATCGTTTGCACATTTGTACGTATTACAGCTTCAGTAGCCATAACGTTTCCGAGCATAAATGTGCTCAGTTCGGCACGCAGCGCAAGACGATAAATCAGCGGATCTGAATTATCATTTTCCATCAGTGCAGCCACAATAACGCATCCGGGCAGTGCGGCTACTGTATTTTTCCTGGAAAGCAAAAGCGGATTTTCGTTTGCCTTGGGTGTTTTCACTTCCCCGGAATCAGTATTGGTATAGGGGCCAAACTGAAAAACATTTACCCGTGGTAGCGATGTTAAGCCTGTTCCGGCTTCTACTACAGCCACAAAGAGATAAGGTTCTTCATCAACAGATGCTTCGTTGATTTCTTTAATGCACTTTAGCTGTACAAAACGTACTTCAGATAATGCAGCAGTCATGGGTGTTTTTTTTGAATTTACATTTACCGCGGGTGGGAATTCTTTTTACACGGAAGCTTCAGCGTGCAATCAGAACTCATTTGCAACACAGTGCGGCAGTTTACCGGATTGCTGTGGCAAAAGTAGATTCGGCACTGTCCGGGGATCAATAAAAAATGGGCAACACAGGTAACCAGAGGGTAAACAGATGTTTTGCGGGGGTAAATGCACTTTTACAGAAAAATATTCAGAGAATGGCTATACGCCGGAGCAGATCATTCCTGTATTGCTTCCCAACCGGCAGTGCCTGCTGGGTAAGATATACTGTATCCCCTTCCATGCTGGTTATTTCGCCGAGCGATACGGCGAATGAACGGTGAATACGTACAAAATCGGTTTGAGGTAATTGCTTTACAAGGTCTTTCAAAAACTGCTTTACCATAAATCGTCCTTTACGGGTATGCAGCCGGGTGTAATTGTCAACAGCCTCCAGCCAGCAAATATCGGTAACGGGCACGCGGATGAGCTGGCCTTTATCGCGCACAAAGAAAGCTGCGGGATGTGGTGTGGATTCGTCCTCTGAATCCGAATGTTCTTCATTTAACGAATTGGCGCGAAGAAAGAAACCCGCATACTGCCCTGTGGAAACTTTTACGGGAGAAATGAGGCCGGTGAGTGGCAATGTTTCGCCGTTTCGGTGATTGATCGACTTTAACTTTTCATTTTCAAAAGCAAAAATCCGTTCGGCGGGTCGGTTTTGCACTTCGGCCGAAGTAAAGCCGCTGAGTTTTTCCATGCTCCGGTTCATACGTACAATTTGATAGTCGGAGTCAAGCAGTGCCCACGGACTGTTTGTTTCAAAAACAGCTTCCCTGAGGAGTAATTGAATCTGGTTTTCATTTTGCAACTGCCGGTGCGCCTGCACTGCCAATAGTACCTGTCGTTGTAGTTCCTCATTACGAAACGGTTTAAGCAGATAACCGGCCGGGGCCAGTTGCAGTGCACGCGAAAAAGTAGCCGAATCGGTATAGGCAGTGAGAAAAATACAGGATATGTTTTTTCCTTTCAGTGTGGCTGCAAGTTGAATGCCGTCTTCTTCATGCTCGCCAAGATTAATATCAAGCAACACAATATCCACATCCGAATTTTCGAGCATGGTGCGGGCCTCCGAAGCATTTGCCGCTATACCGGCCACTTCATAGCCCATATCAAGCAATCGCTGCTCAATATCAAGCGCAATGGCAATCTGATCCTCCACAATAAGCAGCGAAATTTTCTGCATGTGATACGTTGTTTAATCGATGGAAGTTTTTAGAGGAAAATCAATAATTACACTCACTCCCTGCCCTGCGTTTTGAAGCATTTGCAAACTGCCTTTCAACTGTTTTACCAAACCTTTTACCAGGCGCATACCCAGCCTGAAATTCTTTTCATCGTTCACACTTATGCCGCGGCCATTGTCAGCCACTTCCAGTTTCAGTTGTCCGTGTGTGGAGCTTGCCTTTATGGCTATCGTCCCCCCACTTTCGCCGGCAAAAGCATGTTTGATGCTGTTGGTCACCAATTCATTAATAATGAGTCCGCAAGGCACAAGCTGATCAATATCGCACCCGATGTCTTCTACTTCGCACACCAGATCAATATGCAACCGATCGCTGCTGAAAGACGCTGAAAGATGAGTGGCAAGCTGCTCCAGATAATCGCGCAAACTGATATTATTCAGTGATTCCGAATGATATAATTTTTCATGCAGCAAGGCAATGGTATGAATTCTGTCTTCGCTTTTACGAAGTACCTCCGTATCTGCCCCTTCATTTTTGCCGGCCTGAAAATGCAGTAAGCTGGCCACAAGCTGAAGATTATTTTTTACGCGATGATGAATTTCGCGCATAAGAAGTTCCTTTTGCCTCACAAGTTCGCTAAGTCTCGCATTAAGTTTCTGCTGCGCCTGCTTGCGTTTAACTATTACCAGCAAAAGCGAAAAAGTAAGCAGCAAAATCAATGCGAGCAATAAAAGCACAGTACGTTGCCGCGAAATTTTATTCTGCTGCAAAGTAGTTTTAAGAGTGGCTGTTTCCTTTTCTGCCTGCAGCTTTTCAATCTTCTGCTTGTTTTCTCTCATCCGGAAACGAGCATCAAGCAACTGTGTATTCTGAAGTAACTTTTCTTTGTTGCTGCTGTTTTGAAAATCTGTATAGTGCTTAAAATTTTCAAGGGCTTTGGCATATTGACCTTGCCTTGCATTCAGTTCCGATAATATTAAGCCTGCTTTTTTACCAAGTTCAAAAAGTTTATTGTCTTTTGCTTCGATAAAGGCATTTTCAAGAATTCCCTCTGCTTTATCTAATTTACCTTCATTAAGATAATATAAACCCAGATTACACTTAATGGTTACTTCATCCGACTTTTGCCTGCGGGCAATGGCTACCGGTAAAATTTCGTTCATAAGCCGGATGGATAATGACGTTTTACCGATTTTATCATACACAATGGCCTGATTGGTAATTAATGATATTATACCAGAGGTATCCTTGTTGAATTGCCGTATAGGTAATGCCCTCTCGTAGCAAAGAAGGGCTTTATCATATTCTTTTCGGCTCCGGTATATTCCTGCAAGATTATTCATTGCAGATGCCACACGTAAACTGTCGCCATACCGAATACCTATTTCATAAGATCGCTGAAAGTAAGATTGTGCTGCCGTATCGTTTCCCAATATTCGGTACTCCCGGCCAATATCGTTGTAAACCATACCCATAGCGTAAGGTTTTGTACATAAAGTCACAGCCTGAAAAAAACAGTTCAGCGCCTGTTCGTTTTCTCCAATTTCTGAATGCAGCATTCCTTTGGCATGATAAAACTCTCCCTTCAGGTTCGGATCAGATATTCGATGTGTAAGTTGTGCAGCAGAGTCGAGAAAAGCCGAGGAGGAATCATATTGCTGAATATTTGTATAACATAAACTCCCGGTAATATATGCCCTGCAACGCTCGTATTGGCCATCAGGATTACCAGCCGTTTTGAGAATTACATTATTAACCAGCCTCAATGTAGTTCCCGGATTTCTGTATTTCAGTTTACTTGCCAGATGATTTGCTATTACCGGATACCACGGCGATGAAATTTGCCCCTTCAGTTCAACACACGACAAAACCGACACAAGTGCCACGGCCAAACTTATTCTCATACGAATCCTGTTCTGGTGAATTGATTAGTATATACCGTGTAAACAGCATCTGATTTATAACCGTTACCGGGCTATAAAAAAAGAGTAAACTTGGGGATATAATGCGTTTACTTTTCCCAAATTACTTAAAATTAACACCAGAAATTATCTTATTTATCAACAGATCTTGTCTACAAAACCGCCTGTTTGAACTCAAACTTCCATTTAAATGCATTTTACTCCCCAACTCGTTTTATGTTTAAATCGTATTTTTGCACTGCATGAAAACAGCATTGGCGCATGTTTTTGTATTGATTCTGTGTTGTTGTTTGGGTGTGGATTTATCTGCTCAAACTGACAGCCTGTCGCCAAAACAACCTCCATCCGATTCTCTCCTCAAACAACCACCCCACCCGCCCAAACGCGCCGCACTCATGAGCGCCTGCCTGCCCGGACTGGGACAGGCATACAATAAGAAATACTGGAAAATTCCCATTATTTACGTGGGTTTCGGCGGGCTCGGATATAGTGTGGGTTTTAACCACACGTATTACAAACGCTATCGCGATGCCATTCGCCTGCGTTACGACGGCGATCCCAATACCAACGATGTATATCCGCTTTTTTCGGATGATGATCTTTCGACGCTGAAAAACTATTACCAGCGCTTTCGCGACCTGAGCATTATTGGCATGGCTGCGCTTTATACGCTTAATGTAATTGATGCCGCCGTGGACGCACACCTGTTTTACTTCAATGTAAGCGACGATCTTTCGCTGCGGGCCACACCTTTTATGCTTCCCACTCCGGGCGGTCCGGTGGCGGGTGTGGGTTTAAGGCTTGGCTGGCGGTAATTTCCAAACAATTCATTCCTGATTATCCACTATTCGGAATCAATTTCGAACGGTTCGGGCAATTTTATTTTTGATAATTGAACAGTGTTCAGTAATTTTACGCCGAAATGGGAACGAAAGAAAGAAAAGAGCGCGAACGCGAACAGGTAAAGAGCCAAATTCTTACGGCTGCACGCGAACTGTTCTTTGCGTTGGGCTATGAGGCCACCAGCATACGCAGCATTGCCGAAAAGGTGGAATACAGCCCCGGAGCTATTTACCTGCATTTCAAGGATAAAGACTCCATTTTTCACGAACTTCAGATCGAAGGATTTCACCTGTTGAACGAGAAAATGGCTGTTTTGCTGGCCGTTTCCGATCCGTTTGAGCGGCTCAAGGCTATGGGCAGGGTGTATATGCAGTTTGCCAAAGATTACCCTGATTACTATGACCTCATGTTCGTGATACGCGCCCCCATGCGGGCACTCGAAGATGATGAAGAATGGCAGGCAGGTGAAACCGCATATCACATTCTTATTCATGTAGTTAAAGAATGCCAGAGTGTTGGCTACTTTAACAATGTGGATCCCGAAACTTTCTCATATTACGTATGGGCAACCATGCACGGCATCATTACCTTAGGCAAACACGGCCGCAATAAGGTGGTGTGCGAAGCCAGCCGAAACTTCATCGAAGAACTCGCTTTTCAGGAGTTTGTGAAAATGCTGGAAAAAAAGTAAAAAATTTTACAATAATTCTGAACAACGTTCAGACTATAAATTACGTTCAAAAACCAACCTTATGATACCACTCCGAATTCTGATTCCGGCAGCCATGCTTTTTACCGGAGCTCCGCTTTGGGGGCAGCAAATCCTGGATGAGTATGTAAAGCAGGGATTAGACTCCAACATCGTACTTCGTCAAAAAACCATTGCCTATGAACAGGCCGTGCTGGCACTCAAAAACGCACGAAGCTATTTTCAGCCTTCGGTAAACCTGAACAGCAGCTACACCACGGGCGAAGGCGGACGTTTTATTTCGCTGCCCGTGGGCGATTTGCTTAACCCGGTGTACAGCACCCTCAACCAGCTTACGGCCGGCAATGCTTTTCCGCAAATAGAAAATGTGGAACAGAGCTTCT
The DNA here is from genome assembly GCA_025454955.1 of Bacteroidia bacterium. GTDB lineage: Bacteria > Bacteroidota > Bacteroidia > Palsa-965 > Palsa-965. The sequence continues at coordinate 112,699 of JALONL010000009.1, forward strand.
TTCCGCGCAATATGTACGATGCGCATGTACGCACGTCGATGCCGCTGCTCAATACCGATGTGTGGTACGGCGTGAAAATAAGCGAACAGCAGGCAGCCATTAAAGATGCTGAAATAGCCCTCTACAAACGCGAATTGGTGCGCGACATCAAAGTGGCCTACTTCAATTACCTCAGCGCCACCGAGGCTGTACAGATTTACACCTCGGCACTCGAACTAACCGAACGCAATGCCAAAGTAACCGCCTCGCTGGTGGCCAATGGCAAAGCCGTACAGGCACAAATGCTGCGCGCCGAAAGCGAAAAAGCGCAGGTAACCGCACAACTCGAACAAGCCCGCAACCAGCAACTCAACGCCGAAGCCTGGTTCAATTTCCTGCTTAATAAGCCGCTGCATACAGCCATCAATACCAATTTCAACACCGCCTCTGCCCTCGCCCGCCTTACCACGGGCTACGATTCGTCGCAAATTGCCCGCCGCGAGGAATTGAAAATGCTCATGCTGAGCGAGCGTCTCAGCTACACAGCCTCGCGTATGCAGCGCAGCTACTTTATTCCCAAACTGAGCTTCTTTATTGATCTGGGTTCGCAAAGTGAAAGCTGGAAGTTCGACAACCGCTCGCGTTATTACCTGCTGGGCATACAGCTCGACATGCCGCTTTACAACGGTATGCGCAACCGAAACAACTACCGGAGCAGCCTGCTCGATATGCGCATGGCCACATACAGCTACCAGAATACACAACGCCAACTGAAACTGGCTGCCGATGTGGCTCAAAACAACCTCAATGCTGCATTGGCCCGCTGGAAAGCCGCCACCGAACAGCAGCGCGCCGCCGAATCTTACTACCGCCTCATCAGCAACGGATACGCACAGGGCACAAACCCGCTCCTCGAACTCATTGACGCACGCACACAGCTTACGGCCGCCGCCGTGCAACTGAACGTGTGCAAATACGACGTGCTTCAGGCACAGGCCAAACTCGAACGCGAAATTGCATCCTCCACACTCTGACACATGCGCACTACTCTTCATATCCTCATCCCGGCCGCCATGCTTGTGGCCTTCACCGCCGCATCATGCAGCAAAGGTGAAAAAACATCCAAACTTCCCACTGCCGGAGAAGCCATTCCGGTGAAAGTGATGAACCCGATTTTCTCCAGCCAGACCGGTGTAATTACCGCCGGCGGACAGTTTACCACCGACGACGAAACCATGCTCTCGTTCAAAACGGGCGGCATCATAAGTGCCGTGCTCGTGAAAGAAGGCGATGCCGTGCGCCGCGGTCAGTTGCTGGCCACGCTTGATGTGACTGAGATTTCGGCATTGGCCAACCAGGCCCGCTTAGGTTTGGAAAAAGCCGAGCGCGATTTAAAACGTGCCACCAACCTTCACCGCGACAGTGTGGCCACACTCGAACAGCTCGAAAACGCCCGCACCGCCCGCGATCTGGCCCAGCAGCAACTCCGCGCCGCCGAGTTCAACCTGCAACATTCCGAAATACGTGCAGTGAACGACGGCTACATACTGCGCAAATTTGCCAACGCCGGACAACTCGCCGGCCCCGGCACACCCGTATTTCAAACCAACGGCGCCACCAGCCGCAAATGGCTCATGCGCCTCGGCGTAAGCGACCGCGAATGGGCGCAAATTGCCAACGGCGATTCGGCCACCATTACCACCGACGCTTTCCCCAACCGCACACTCAGCGCCATCGTTTCGCGCCGCGCCGAATCGGCCGATCCCTACACCGGCGCATTCATCATCGAACTCACCGTAAACGTTACCGGCGATGTAAAGCCCGCCGCCGGAATGTTTGGCAAAGCCACAATCAAAGCCTCGGCCAAACAGGATGCGTGGGAAATTCCCTACACCGCCCTGCTCGACGGCAACGCCGGTGAAGGATTCATTTTCGTAACCACCGATGGTAAAACCGCCGAACGCATTCCCGTAAAAATTGCCTCCATCGCAGCCAACACCGTGCGCCTGAGCGATGGCCCAAAACACGGACAACGCATTATTGTATCGGGCAGCGCATACCTCACACACGGCTCACCCATTCGTATCACCAACTAATAACGGCACTCATGAAAATTGCCAACTACGCCGTTAAAAATTATCAGTTCACACTGGTTATTTTTCTGATGGCCATTGCCCTTGGTGTAACCACACTGCTCAATATGCCGCGCTCGGAAGACCCGGAAATACAGGCGCCGCAGTTTCCGGTAATTGTAATTTATCCCGGCACAAGTCCGCAGGATATGGAACAATTAGTGGTAAAACCATTGGAGAAAAAAATTACCGAACTCGAAGACATAAAACGTGTGCGCACCAAAGTAACCGATGGCGTGGCCGTGATAAATGTGGAGTACAAGTATGAAAGCGATGTGGATAAAAAATATCAGGAATTGGTGCGCGAAGTAAACGGTTTGCGCAGCGAATTGCCGAAAGATATTTTCAGCATCGAAATTCAGAAAATACAACCTTCCAATGTAAATGTGCTTCAGCTTGCGCTGGTATCTGAAAATGCCTCGCGCGAAAGCATTCGCAAGGAAGCCGAACGTTTGCAGGAATCGCTCGAAAAGCTGCGCGAACTGAAAAACGTGGAAATTGCCGGATTGCCCGAACGCATTGTGCGCATTGATTTGCAGTTCGAGAAAATTGCCCAGTTGCACATTCCGCTCGACGCCATTGTGGGAAGCATTCAAAGCGAACTGGCCAATATTCCCGGCGGAAGTCTGGATGCAGGTGGAAAAACCTTTAACGTAAAAACCAGCGGCAACTATACCGACATTTCGCAGATTGGTCAAACCATTGTATATAGTGTAAACGGCAACAATGTAAAACTTGCCGATGTGGCCGATGTGCGTTTCGATCACGAAGAGCAGAAACACATTACCCGCATAAACGGCCATCGTTGTGTGCTGGTGAATGCCGCGCAGAAACCGGGTTTCAACATTTCGCAAACCCAAACCAAATACCTGCCGGTAATTGAAGCATTCAAAAAAACGCTGCCTGCCAATATCGAACTCATCGATAATTTCGATCAGGCCAAAAACGTAAACAAACGTCTTGGCGGTTTGGGTATCGACTTTCTCATAGCCATTCTGCTGGTGGGCATTACGCTGCTACCGCTGGGCGGGCGGGCTGCTTCGGTGGTGATGATTTCCATACCGCTTTCGCTGGCAATAGGGCTGGTGTTGTTAAACCTGTTTGGCTACAACCTCAATCAGTTGAGCATTGTGGGTCTTGTAGTGGCACTCGGGCTGCTTGTTGACGACAGCATTGTGGTGGTGGAAAACATTGAACGCTGGCTGCGCGACGGCTATTCGCGCCGCGATGCCACGCTGCTGGCCACCAAACAAATCGGGCTGGCTGTGGTGGGCTGCACGGCCACATTGGTTATTGCCTTTATGCCGCTGGTATTTCTGCCCGAAGGCGCAGGCGATTTCATACGCAGTTTGCCGATGGCCGTAATTATGAGCGTAATTGCGTCGATGGTAGTGTCGCTTACCATTATTCCCTTCCTTTCGAGTCGCATCCTGAAAGATCATCACGGCGAAGCCAAGCAAACCGGCAATTTATTTTTGCGTGCGCTGCAGAACGGCATTCACAAAACCTATGCGCCGTTGCTTAACCGCGCGCTCAATCGTCCGGTAATTACGCTGGTTATTGCCGCGGGAATTTTTGCCGGTTCGCTGGTGCTCATTAAGGTCATTGGTTTCAGTCTTTTCCCTGCGTCTGAAAAGCCACAGTTCATCATTAACGTACGCACACCGCTGCAAACCAGCCTCAGTGAAACTGATACGGTAACACGCTACGTGGAAAAAGTACTGGCTGCCGAGCCGCTGGTGCAATACTATACCAGCAACGTGGGCAAAGGCAATCCGCGCATTTACTACAACGTAATTCCCGAAAACGAGCGCAGCGACTTTGCACAGATTTTCATTCAGCTTTACGACAATACCAGCCCCAACGACAAGCTGGCATTGATTGAAAAACTACGCAGCAAACTCAGCGAAACACCCGGCGCAAAAATAGAAGTAAAGAATTTCGAGCAGGGCCCGCCCGTGGTGGCTCCGGTAGAAGTGCGTCTCTACGGCGACAATCTCGACACGCTCCGCGCCTACGCCACAAAAGCAGAGTTGCTTCTCAAAAACACAAAGGGCACGCTGTATGTGGATAATCCGGTGAGCAACCTCAAATCCGACATCCGCTACACCATTAACCGCGAGAAGGCCAACCGCTACGGCATTCCCACCGTAAACATCGACCGCACGGTGCGCATAGCCCTTGCCGGTTTAAACGTGGGCAATTTTTCCGATGCCAACGGCGACGATTTCGATCTGCTCATTACCTCGCCCAAAGGCGAACGCGCCACATTCGATGTGCTTTCGGATGTGTATGTAAACAGTATGCAGGGCGCAGCCATTCCGCTCAGCCAGCTTGCCAGTCCCGGCCTCGAAGCCTCGCCGCTGGAAATAAACCACAGCGATAAAATACGCACGGTTTCCATAAGCGCGTATGTACAGAAAGGATTCCTTACCGATAATGTGATAAACGATGTGATGGCTAAAATGCAGCAGGTAAAACTCCCCGAAGGCTATACCTGGGACATGGGCGGCGAGGTGGAATCGCGCAAGGAATCGTTTGGTGGTTTTGGCACCATCATTATCATCACGATATTTCTTTTTATTGCCGTGCTGATATTGGAATTCCGCACGTTCAAAAGCACGCTCATTGTGCTTTCGGTAATTCCGCTGGGCATTGTGGGCGCGGTAATTGGTCTTTGGCTTACTGGCAATTCGCTTTCGTTTGTGGCTGTCATCGGCCTTATTGCGCTGGCCGGCATTGAAGTGAAAAACTCCATTCTGCTGGTTGACTTTACCAATCAGCTTCGCGCACAGGGCATGAGCCTCGAAGCCGCCATACGCGAAGCCGGCGAAGTACGTTTCCTGCCCATCGTGCTCACTTCACTCACTGCCATCGGCGGACTCATACCGATAGCCATTTCCACCAACCCGCTCATTTCGCCGCTGGCAGTGGTGCTTATCGGCGGGTTGATAAGTTCCACGCTGCTTTCGCGGGTGGTGACGCCGGTAATTTATAAACTCATACCGCCCAAGGTGGAAGCCATTACACAGGGGGAAGCAACAACCGAAAGTTGAAGCGAAAACGGTTGTTGAATTACGGCGGATTTCCGGAAACGGGAGTCCGCCGTTTTCCTTTTCAAATGCGGCAACTGTACAGCCATTAAAATGCACTCCGCCGGGCTGGCAACAACGAACATTTGCAGCGTTTAGCTGTATCTTTAACACATACAGTGTAACTGTCAGGCAATACTCAATCGGAAAAGCGTACAGCCGCGATGAAGCCCATCATCACAATAATCTGTCTTTTTATTGCTGCGGGCACCGCCAATGCTCAGGCCGGAGCGTGGACATGGATGAGAGGCGATACCACTTTTCCGTCTTTTGCAGTTTATGGCACACAAGGCGTTGCAGCACCTTCAAATACACCTCCCAGTCTCTACGAAAGTGCGGAGTGGACCGACTTAAACGGAAATTTCTGGATTTATGGCGGCTTTGAATTCATAGGACCGGGAGGACTGAAATCAGCGTTATGGAAATTCGATCCGGTAACAAATTTATGGACCTGGGTATCCGGCAGCCAGTCGTCAAATGTGCTGGCAGTGCATGGAACCAAAGGAGTCCCCTCGCCACTCAACGATCCCGGAAACAGAGGGTATGGCATTGCAACCTGGGTTGATTTAAACAATGATTTATGGATGTTTGGCGGAAACTCCTGGGATCCGCAGGTATTTACCGGGCTCAGAAACGACATGTGGAAATATTCCATTGCCACAAATGAATGGACATGGATGAGCGGAAGTGATACCGTAAACGGCACAGGAGTTCCCGGAGTGTTGCAAGTACCCGATGTAAACAATACACCCAGCCCCAGATGCGAAGCCGGTAGTACGTGGACAGATGCGAATGGCGATTTATGGATGTTTGGAGGCACCAATACCACAGATGAAGTATGGCGGTATTCGGTAGCCACCAACGAATGGACGTGGATGAGCGGACAAACCACAGGAATTACCGGCGTTAATTATGGTGTGCAGGGAGTTCCGGCAGCTACGAATACACCCGGAGCTCGATTCTCATTCAGTAACTGGAAAGATCAGCAGGGAAATTTTTGGATTTACGGCGGCGGAAATACCGGGTACAGCGATATGTGGATGTACAATCCAACCACTTTTATGTGGACCTGGATGGCAGGTACAGGTTTAACACCATTACCCGTATTTAGTACTTACTGTACACCCGGACAAGGCGTAGCCCCTCCGCTTACCGAAAACAGGGCTTGCTGGACAGACCAATGCGGTCGTTTCTGGCAGTTTGGCGGATTTGGTTTTGGGAGTGACTTAGTAAATATCCTTTGGGTATTTGATCCCGTTACACTTGAATTTACCTGGGTATCCGGCTCCTTGGCTGTATTGCAGCCGGCCATAGCCGCTGCACAATTTGTACCTTCTGTTTCCAACGTACCTGCCTCTGCCGATGGCGGAAACGGATTTACAGCCTTGAACGGCGATTTATGGATGACAGGAGGACGCAATGCCGGTACATTGCTCTGGCGCTACCAAATTGATCCATCCTGCCCTTCCGCACAAATCACGGCAACAATTGCCGCATCCGCTCAAAATGGAACGGGCTGTGCACCTTTCACACCATCCTTCTCAGCATTACTGAGCAACGCGCAAATTACCACAGCAACCTATCAATGGGATTTTGGCGACCCAACTACTACAAACGATACAAGTTCGCTGGCAAATCCCGCTTACACCTTTTCACAGCCCGGAACTTATACTGTAACACTTATCGCATCGGCCGTAAATTCGTGCATCAACAGTACCGATACGTCAACCTTTACAGTAACCGTTTTTCAACAACCAATTGCCAATTTGGGCAGTGATACCGTGCTTTGTTCACCAGCCTCTTCAATCCTGCTCGATGCTGGAAATACAGGGGCAACGTTTCTCTGGTCAACCAATGATACCACACAAACAATTCAGGTTAATTCGCCCGGTATATACAGTGTAACAATTTCTGAAGGCAGTTGCATTTCTGCCGATACTTTACTCATTTCCATTGCCACTCAACCCGATCTCGGAAACGATACCGCTGTTTGTCCCGGCCAGTCTTTACAGCTGGCCACAAATGCGCCCGGAAATTATCTTTGGAACACGGGCGACACCACCTCATCAATTCTTGCCACTACTGCAGGTGCATATATTCTGCAAGTTTTTGATGCCGTGTGCATAACTGCTGATACACTCGTACTTACACTGCTACCCGCTCCGGTTGTTGATCTGGGCAACGATACCCTGCTTTGTCCGGATCAAACACTCATCCTCAATGCTGCCAATACCAACGCCTCTTACAACTGGAACACCGGAGCAAACAGCGCCGCAATAAGCATTAATCAGGCCGGTAACTATTCGGTAATTGTTAACCAGGCAGGTTGTGTGGCGGCAGACAGTATTCGCGTAACATATACCACGACGCCGCAACTGGGAGATGATCTTTCGCTTTGCCTCATTGAAAACAATATTGTGCTGGATGCAGGTACGTTGCCGGGTAGTTATCGCTGGAGCACAGGCGACACCACATCGTCCATAACCATTTCAGAACCCGGTATTTATTCCCTCACTGTTACATCCGGAAGCTGCATACTCACTGATTCAATCACCATTACCGGAAATCCCGGTGGCAGTTTGCTCTACGTACCCAACAGCTTCACACCCAACGGCGATGGTCTTAACGATAACTTCAAACCAATTGGCACTGATATTATAAGTTTCAACCTCCTGATCTTTAACCGATGGGGAGAACTAATTTTTGAAACCAATGATTATAACTCAGGCTGGAATGGCATTACAGGCAATCAACAAGCTGAAAATGAAGTGTATGTATATCTGATAAATTACAGCAGCAGTTGTTCGGAAGGACTTACGTTGCGTAAGATGGGGCATGTTTCTGTGATCAGGTAAGTGTGGTATTGTTACACCTGCACAGGTATGTATTGGAAAGACCGGATGAGTTCACGGCGGCCATCAAAAACAATTTCCAGTACCGTAAAATCAGCCTTCCTCAACTTAGCAATGCCTTGCCGGTAACTCGAGTTGGTATCGTTCTTCACGTAAAATTTCAGCAGGTTTTCCCCACTTTAGCCGTCCTCAAAAGCACTACTCCAAAGTTGTGCCCCCAGATAGCTTTTGATTTATCTCAAAGCTATGCCTGTTAATACTTTCAGAGGTTTTAAGCCTTCCAAATGTTCATTAAGTCTTGAATTAAGGCGGATTTCCGGAAACGGGAGTCCGCCGTTTTTGCATCTCATGCGAATATGAAAAAAATGCCCATCCGCAGTATATCAATAAGCACGCACTATAAGAAAACATCGCTATTTGCGAAGTGTGGAAAATGAATGCGGTTTATAACCACATTTATGAAAACACATCGGAAAAATGAATACCATACACGAAGCGGCTGCGGCGTTTCTTTTTCACTGCAAATTTGAAAAGAAACTAAGCCCCAAAACCACCAAAGCCTACGATTCAGACTGCAGGCAGTTTACGCAGTTTCTCAGTAAACTAAAGCACAGCGGCAAACTGAACGAAATAGACAAACACACCATAAAAGCCTATCTCGAACATCTGCACGGAATGCGCCCCAAAACCCTGCGCCGGAAAATAGCCACGCTCAAAGCCATGTTCAATTTTCTGGAATACGAAGAAGAAATTCTCACCACCCCGTTCCGGAAAATGAAAATCAGCATCCGCGAACCCCGCATGTTGCCACGGGTAATGACACTCACCGAAGTGCAGCAAATACTTAGCTACGCCCAGAAAAAAGTCCAAACAAGCATCTCCGGCCCCACCTCGTCCTCCTACCGCGAAGCCCTGCGCAATCAGGCCGTGCTCGAACTGCTTTTTGCCACCGGCATGCGCGTATCGGAAGCCACCCAACTCCAACGCAGCGAAATTGATTTGCGTTCGGGCATTGTGCGCATCATGGGCAAAGGCAGCAGGCAAAGGGTCATCCAGATATGCCACACCCAGGTACTTCAGGTACTTACCACCTATCAGAAAACCTGGCACAAAACCCTGAGCCGCCGCACACACTTCTTCCTCAGCCGTCGCCAAACCCCGCTCTCCGAACAATCCATCCGCAACATGATAAAACACTACGCCCAAAAATGCGGCATCAAAAAACACATCACCCCACACACCTTCCGACATTCATTTGCCACCCTGCTGCTTGAGCAGGATGTGGATATTAAGTATATACAGCAGTTTTTGGGGCATAGCTCTATCAATACCACACAGATTTATACGCATGTGAATGCGGAGAAGCAGAAAGCGATATTGAAAACGAGGCATCCGAGATTGGCTTTTGAGGTGGGATGATGGATAACTAAAGATTATCCTGATAGTTCTAACTGGCACAACTCAGAAGGTACTGAGATGAGTAACTATAATTGGCTGATAACTCATCATAATGCCAAAATCAAAGAAAGAAGATTGTTTGCAAAAAAAATTATGGAAAACAACCCCAGTAAAATAATTGATATTGGTTGTGGATTTGGATTATGGCTTGAACTTTTAGATAAAAATTCAAATAATAATACTCAGTTAATTGGTATTGATAATGACAAAAAAACTCTGGAAAAAGCCACTGATCGAGCTAAGAAATGGAAATCTCAATCTTCTTTTTTACATATAAACATAGAAAACCAGATTGACGAGATTCCGAAAGCCGATTTGATACTTATGATGAATATGTATGGTTACATTAAAAATATCAAGTCGTTTACAGCAAAATTGCTCGAAAAGATACTTCCCAATGGGAGATTAGTTATTAAACAGTATGACGGGACAGTATTTAAATTCGGACCAATGAATTATTACGACAGACAAAAAATTGAAAACTCACTTATGATCTATAAGCATGATTATACTCATTATAACATAGATAGAATTTGGGAAACTTTAAATGAGTTAAATCCTAAATTAATTGATAAACGATTTGAGATTTTTCAAAGAAACGGTCCCTTTAATCGACCATTTCAGAAATATTTTAATAATGAAATTGAATGGATGAAGGGGAAAGTTTCCACTGAATGTAAAGAAATATTATCAGAATGGATAAAGACAGTTCCCAATTCTAAACGCTATTTTTTTGAAACGGAATTAATTCTCACTATACAACCCTAAATGACAAATGGAAGGTGTTATTCATGCATTCAATTGTGAAGAAGGGTATTTTCAACTTGAGCAAAAAATTGCTCAAGCAAAGTCAATAAGAAATACTAGATTTTATCCTAAAGCAGTAAATCGAACTTTAAATGATGCTATAAAACAATGGGATGCCCACTTAGCAAATTGCATTATAAATACTCACCTTGAAGTTTATGATGTGGGAAGTAATTTTGGCAAGAAATCAATGTCAAAGATGATTGAAAAATTAGAAGAAAAAGAAGGCGGATTGAATCGCTATCATTCAAGAATTTATGATGATGAAAACTTCAACGCATTAAATTTTATTATTATTGATTATTTCGGAACACCTTCGGAACTTTGGATTGGATGGCATATAGATAATGACAGAAGACTTGAGGAAGGAAGATGCTATCAAACATCTGAACCTATGTTGATTGAGCTTTTTAGAAGATGGCACATGAGATTGTTTGCGGATAAATCGGCTAATGAATTAAGTAGATAAAGCAGGTTCGGCGGCGTGCCATAATTCTATAAAATTTGCTGTAAACATTTTTACAATCTCACTATCTTCTGATAGTAATATTTGGGGTTCGAATTCATTGGCATCATGTTCCCAGTTGAAAAGCACTTCTGTTTTTTTATTCTTATCTTTATATCTTAATATCATGTAATTCATTTGAATTTGTTCACTTTTAATTATTCGTCTTTCATATCCGTATTTTTTTAATACCGAAGTATTGTTTGCATAATTATCTTTATCTAACATCATCAGTTTTTCTATTCTGTTTTTTGCTTTAGAATTATAAATATCTCTCCACTTTATTGATTTATATTTTATCTTCATAAGCAACTGATCGTATGTCTTTGAATATTCTGAGTTACCTGAATCATAAAGCGCATCAGTCGAAAGTGCTTCTTCTTTTTCTGAATTAATAGAAGTATTCCATACACTATCAAGTATATCGAGTCTTTGAGTTACGTAGCTAATGGCAGTAGTAGGGCTACCTATTGTTATCACATGATTATACTTTTTTACAGTCTCAAATAATTGATTTATGCTGTCTGAATAACGTTTTTTTTCGATAAAAGAAACGATTGTGTGAGACAAATATGATATCAGCATGGCGAAGGATAATGGTAAAAGTGTCTTCTCCGTGTCTGTCAGATTACCTGATTTCATGTAATAATTACTGATTAAGAAAGTAACAATAGCAAGTAAAGGGCTTACAATTGTCTCTAACAGCGTTGTGTTGATTTTTTCTTTCCGAATCATATACGATAATCTTTAGTTATCATTACTTTTTCATCTTACATATTAACACTAAACCAAAAGTAGTTATATGTTAAAACTTTTACTTCCTTACATCTGATGATTTTACATGTTTCACTGGATCTGAAAAGACTTAATAGAACATCCGGATATTATTAAAACACTTTGAGAAATGTTTTCAGAATTTCCATTATTAAGAATAAATCAGTTTTCATCAACACCCCCAAAAAACAACCTATCCCTCAACCCCTTACAAGTTAATAACCCAACCCACTCGCTCCCAATATCAAACCCCAAAACCCCGTAACTTTATAGTCTGTACCAACCAGACCTATGCAATTCTCACACCTCCACGTACATACCCAATTCTCCCTGCTCGACGGGGCGGCGGCCATACCCGATTTATACAAAAAGGCCGTAGCCGACAACATGCCGGCCATAGCCATTACCGACCACGGCAACATGTTTGGCGTATTCAAATTTGTGGCCGAGGCGGGGAAGCATAATACGCCCGATAATCCGAATAAAATAAAGCCCATTGTGGGATGTGAGTTTTATCTGGTTGACGATCATACCCGCAAGGAATTTACGCGGGATGTGAAAGACAAGCGTTTTCACCAGCTTTTTCTGGCGAAAAATCCGCAGGGCTACCGCAATCTGGTGAAACTTTGCTCGCAGGGCTATACCGACGGGCTTTATGGCAAGTACCCGCGTATCGACAAGGCGCTGGTGGAAAAATACCACGAAGGACTTATTGCCACCACCTGCTGCCTCGGGGCTTCGGTGCCGCGTACTATTTTGCAGAAGGGCGAAGCGGCGGGCGAAGACGAATTCAAATGGTGGCTTGATTTGTTTGGCGAGGATTACTACATCGAACTTCAGCGGCACGATATTCCGGAGCAGAATACGGTAAACGAAATTCTGCTGAAATGGGCGGTGAAGTACAACGTGAAAGTAATTGCCTCCAACGATTCACACTACGTGGATGTGGAAGATGCCAACGCCCACGACATTCTGCTGTGCATAAACACCGGCGAAAAGCAGAGCACGCCTACCATGAAGGAGTTTACCGACGAGGAAGGCGGCGGTATGAAAGGCAAACGCTTTGCATTCTGGAACGATCAGTTCTACTTCAAAACCACGCAGGAAATGTCGCAACTGTTTAGCGACGTGCCGCAGGCCATTGACAATACCAACGAAATTGTAAGCAAGATTGAGCCGCTTAAACTCAAGCGCGACATCATGCTGCCGCACTTCAAAATTCCCGAAGGCTTTGTGGATCAGGACGAATTCCTGCGCCACATTACCTACGAAGGTGCGCGCAAACGGTATAACAACGACATTACGCAGGAAGTGCAGGAACGCCTCGACTTCGAGCTGTTTACCATTAAAACAATGGGCTTTGCGGGTTACTTCCTCATTGTGCAGGATTTCATTAACCACGGTCGCGACATTGGCGTGTTTGTAGGCCCGGGACGCGGATCGGCGGCGGGTTCGGCGGTGGCGTACTGCATTGGTATTACCAATATCGACCCGATAAAGTACAACCTGCTTTTCGAGCGATTCCTCAATCCCGACCGTAAATCAATGCCTGATATTGATACGGACTTCGACGACGAAGGCCGGCAGCGTGTGATTGATTACGTGGTGGAGAAATACGGCCAGAACCAGGTGGCACAAATTGTGACCTATGGCACGATGGCCGCCAAAATGTCGATTAAAGACGTGGCCCGTGTGCTCGATCTTCCGCTCGACCAGTCGAACGCGCTGGCCAAATTAGTGCCCGAAAGACCCGGCATTGAACTGAACCGCGTACTCACGGCTCCGCTCGACGGCGAAAAATCGCTGCGCGAAAAAGAAGGGCTGGGCGGCGACGACATGGAAAACGTGAAGAAGCTGCGCGAGGTAATGAAAGGCAACGACCTTCAGGCCAAAGTGCTCAAAGAGGCATTAATACTCGAAGGCTCGGTGCGCGGCACGGGCATTCACGCAGCGGGCATCATTATTGCGCCGAGCGATCTTACCGATATTATTCCCGTAGCCAAAGCCAAAGACTCTGATCTGTACATTACCCAGTTCGACGGAAAGGTAATTGAAGATGCGGGCGTAATTAAAATGGACTTCCTCGGTCTGAAAACGCTCACCATTATTCGTGATGCGCTGATTATGATTGAGGAAAATCATGGCGTGAAAATAGACATCGACTATATTCCGCTCGACGATCAGAAAACGTTTGAGCTTTACCAACGCGCCGAAACCAACGGTACATTCCAGTTCGAGTCGGCCGGTATGCAAAAGTACCTGCGCGAACTGAAGCCCGACAAGTTTGAAGACCTCATTGCCATGAACGCCCTGTACCGTCCGGGCCCGCTCGAATACATTCCCAACTTCATCAACCGCAAACACGGACGCGAAGCCATTGTGTATGATTTGCCGGAGATGGAAGAATATCTGCACGATACCTACGGCATTACCGTATATCAGGAGCAGGTGATGCTTTTGTCGCAAAAACTGGCCGGCTTCTCGAAAGGCGATGCCGACGTGCTGCGCAAGGCAATGGGTAAAAAAGACAAGGCCACGCTCGATAAAATGAAGAGTAAGTTTATGGACGGCACCGGCGCCAAAGGTCTTGACCCGAAAATCTGCGAGAAAGTGTGGACCGACTGGGAAGCCTTTGCGCAGTATGCGTTCAACAAATCGCACTCTACGTGTTATGCGTTTGTGGCTTATCAAACGGCTTACCTCAAAGCACATTACCCGGCTGAGTACATGGCTTCGGTGCTTACGCATAACCTTGGTAATATTGACAAGATTACGTTCTTCATGGAAGAAGCCCGCCGCATTGGAAACGATGTAATGGGGCCGGATGTGAACGAATCGAAAATACAGTTTTCGGTAAACAGCCAGGGGCGAATCCGCTTTGGCCTCGGTGCCATTAAAGGTGTGGGCGAAGGTGCGGCGCAGGTAATTATCGACGAGCGGGCAAACGGGCCGTACAAATCGGTATTTGATGTGGTGCGGCGTGTGAACCTGCGTGCGGCCAACCGGAAAACGTTTGAAAATCTGGTGTATGGCGGCGCTTTCGACGGATTTACCGATTTGCACCGCGCCACGTATTTTCACACCGACGGCGAAGGACAACCCACGTTTCTCGAAAAACTCATCCGCTTCGGGCAGGCGCATCAGGACGGGCAAAACTCGTCGCAGATTTCCATGTTCGACATGAGCGACGACGGTGCGGGTGTGGAACTTCCCGAGCCATCCATTCCGCAAACCGAAGAATGGGGCACCCTGCAAAAACTCAAAGCCGAGCGCGATGTAATTGGCATCTATCTCTCGGGCCATCCGCTCGACGATTACCGCACCGAGATGGATGTGTTTTGCAAGCACCGCATTTCGGTACTTAAAGACATGGCCGCACTGCGCGGGCACGAGCTTACCATTGGCGGCATGATTACCAGTGTGCAGCATAAAATGACCAAAACAGGCAAACCCTTCGGCACCTTTATGCTCGAAGATTACAACGACTCGCAGGAGTTTGCACTGTTTGGCGATGATTACGTGAAATTCAAATCGTTTATTCTCACGCCCGGACTTTTTGTACTCATTAAAGGCAAGGTGCAGGAACGTTTTGGCAATGCCGATAATCTGGAACTGAAAATTGCCAATATCGAACTGCTGAGCGAACTGTTGGAGAAAAAGGTAAAACAGATTACCATTCAACTCCCGCTTTCGGCCCTGAACGACGAATTTATTTCGCGCACACACCAGTTCATGACTGCGCACCCGGGCAATACGGCCCTGCGTTTTTCGGTGTACGATATTGGCGAGAATATCAGTGTAAACCTTCCTTCGCGCAAAATGCGGGTGAAGCCCGATAATTCATTCCTGAAAGAACTGGCCATGCGCCTTCCGGAAGTGAATTACAAATTGAATTAAAATAAATACATACCATATACAGGCCGGACGAACGTCCGGCTTTTTTTATTTCCACCTGAAACGATAAACCACGAATTATCCTATACCCAAGGGAAAAAGTGTATGCGAAGCAGGGCGGTGCCGGTAAATGTCCATTGAAAACCGGAATAAACCCAATCTACTTTTGGTCATCACCAAACCCATCACCATGAACAAGACCATACTTTCCCTCTTCGGCATTGGCCTTGCCGGTTTCGTTTCGGCACAAACCACTACTGCCTACTTTCAGAAATACCATCTGCTCACACGAACTGATGTACTCACTGCCACAGGGCAATTGGGTTTCTCGCAGTTTATGCTGGGCACGGGTTTCGATATCACATTGAATACTAATGTGGTTGATCTGATACGCAGCGACGCGGCAGGTACAATTGTGCAAACTCCAAACTCGTTTGCTGCATCGTACGAAATGAAATTAGCCACCGTATTCATGCCTGTGCAAACGCGTGGCGTGGTTGCACCCGGAGCCACGTCCACTACTCCCACACACGTAGTTACAGCGGCCGGCGATTATATGACTTCGCAGGGCTGCTTTGTGCTCACCACCAACCTCGACGGCTCAGTGCGTTCGGGAAAACATATTACACCCGCCATTACTGCCAATGAGTTCAGGGTAAAGGTAGTAACCGGTGCAGCAAGCACAATAAACAATCAGTTTGTAACCAATCAGGTATATGTGATTGGATATATTGATATTACCAACGCCGCCGGAGAACAGGGCGTGGCCACGTTTGTAATGGCCATGAATTCTGTAACCAACACCGTGCTCTGGTTTAAAATTTACAACCTCAACAGCTTTGCCAATACCAACGCCGAACGCGAAGAACCTGTTGCGGCCTGCATCAACAACAATCAGCTGGTTATTGCAGGCAATGCCACCACTACCTCACTTCCATCGCCGCTAAACCAACGTAGTTTTGTGCTTCGCATTGACCAGCAAACCGGCAACTTTGTCACATACCCGTTAATGATAGATTTTGAACGTCCCTCGCAGATAAAGGGTATGGATCAGTCGAATGTATATTCCAATTCGCTGCAGCAGATTAACCTTTGCGGCACAACCACCGATATTACCAATCCCGGCCCGGGCGTAAATGATACGTGGGTGGCTGCATTGAATACTGCTGTTCCATCAACCGCCTGGTCGAATGTGTATGATTACAGCGGCGGCGGCAACAATGCACCGGTGAGCATCATAAACACCAATGGCTTTCTGCTGGTGGCCGGAAATGTGGATCAGGGACTTGCGGGCAATGATTTTGATATGACTGTGATGCGTTTGGTTCCTTCGAGCGGAACACCTATGTATGAAGCCACTTACGGTGTACCCGGCGAAGAATATGCCACAGGAATTGAACACCAGTTTGCCCTTACGGGCTTTCGCCTGTCGGGCAACAAACTAACAAATACCCGTTCGCAATTTACTACTGTAAGTGCTTACTACAACGGCATTTCGGGTTGCAACGAAGTATTTGCCATGCCTGTGGTAAATCCGTTTACGCTTTCGCCTGTGTTTATCTCAGGAACAATTATCAATGTGTTGCATAACTCGCAGAACATGAACGTAAACATACGCCCCCTGGGCCGCACAGTTACCGAATGCTTCAGCACAAGCATTCCGGGAGGAAGCAATACACGCATTGCGGCAGGCACTCCGATGCAGGAAGACGATAACGTGAAAGTGTATCCCAATCCGGCAAGCACACAGGGTGAAATAAATCTCCAATGGAATGCCGCTGCCGAAGGTCAGGCAAGAATTACGGTGTACGATTTGTCTGGCCGCATGATTTCGCAAGAGGAAATACGAACCGATGCCGGGCCGATGAACAGGCAGATTCCGCTGAACGGAATGAAACCCGGGACTTATCTTATTGTGATAAATGAAGCCGGCGAAGAAAAGCATGTGCGGTTTACGCTTACCGAATAAATCATCGGCCTGTTTGCAATAAACCAATTAACAATCCGAATATTGATAAAAATGCAGGAATCTGTACCACATAGATTCCGGCATTTTCCATTAAAAAACGACCACAGATTAACTCAAGATAAACTTATGTTTACCTGATTCAAACCACAACTTAACCGTCTTAACCGCTCCAAAATGGATTTAGATCGGTTTTTAGATTCAACTTATCAAATACTGGCTATATTCGCCGCCATAACCACCTAATATTGCTGCATAAAGCGGTTTCCCTACAACCGGTCTTTGAACAAATTATCCGCCCGGAATGTTCTCTCCACATTCTGGCAGTAAACTATGCGTAAGACCAATTACAGTTACGAAACTGCAAAGTTCAGAATCGAATTATCAGAAGCGGGATATATTACCGTGAACTTCACCAATGCGGCCGTCATTCAGCAGGCCGATGTAAAATTGGTAAGCGAACGTATCAAATGGCTTGCCAACAGCCAGCCATATTGTTTGCTCATAGACATCAGCAACAGTCCCGGTTTTTCGGATGAGGTGCAGCTTTATGCGGCCAGTATCGACAACCATCAGAATAAGTTAGCCGAAGCAATTATTGTAAACAGCAGTTGGCAGGCACGGGCCGGAAATCTCTACCGAAATTACCTCCGGAAACAACATTACGAACAACGTTTTTTCATTCACCGCGATAAAGCTCACGCCTGGCTATTGAGCAGGGCAAATAAAAATTCGGTCTGAAACTCCCGTAAACACAGGAATTTTAAATTTTTCCCAAAAAAATATTTGGAAGTCTGAATTTTTCTGTTCTACATTTGCATCACACAAAACGACAATGAACACCAGCTACAACAAAATGTGCAAATGTATGTGCCGCTTCCCCGAAGGGCGCAACGGTTGTGCATGTTGATGTAAACAATCATACACACCTAAAGCCCTTCAGCCACCTGAAGGGCTTTTTTATTTCCCCTACCCTGCCACATCATCATATAAAAAACAATACCAATGAACCTGAAACCTGCATACAAAAACGCCACCGCCGCCATCGCCAAGATGATGTGCAAGTGTATGTGTATCTCTCCCGGAGGGCGATGTTGACGCATAGTTTCAGGTGACTATCACCAACGCACAACAGCCCTCCGCATACCGGGGGGCTTTTTTATTTCCGTTTTCAAACAACAAACTCATACCGATTTACACATCGGCAAAAAACAAACAAAACCATGTCACAGCAAAACAACTTCCATTTCGAAACGCTTCAGCTTCACGCCGGACACCAGCCCGATAAAGCCACCAATTCGCGCGCAGTGCCCATTTACCAGACCACTTCGTATGTGTTTAACAGCAGCGAGCACGGGGCCAATCTTTTTGCGCTGAAAGAATTTGGCAATATCTACACCCGCATCATGAATCCCACCACCGATGTATTCGAGCAACGCCTGGCGGCACTCGAAGGCGGTGTGGCGGCGGTGGCCACTGCTTCGGGGCAGGCCGCACAGTTTCTGGCACTGCACAATATTTTGCTGCCCGGCGATAACTTCGTGAGTTCATCGTTCATTTACGGCGGCACTTACAACCAGTTTAAAGTATCGTTCAAGCGCCTGGGCATTGAAGCCCGTTTTGCCGATGGCGATACTGCCGAATCGTTTGAACAGCTCATTGATGAAAATACAAAAGCGCTTTACGTAGAAACAATTGGCAATCCGGGTTTCAACATTCCCGATTTTGAAGCCATTGCCGCCGTGGCTCGTAAGTATGATATTCCGCTTATTGTGGATAATACTTTTGGCGCGGGCGGTTATCTCTTTCAGCCGCTGAAACACGGGGCCAATGTGGTGGTGGCATCGGCCACAAAATGGATTGGCGGACACGGCACCAGCATTGGCGGCATTGTAATTGACGGCGGAAACTTTAACTGGGGCAATGGCAAATTTCCGCAGTTTACCGAACCGAGCGAGGGCTACCACGGACTGAAATTCTGGGAAGTATTTGGCGAAGGCAATCCGCTGGGGCTTCCCAACATCGCGTTTGCCATTCGTGTGCGGGTGGAGGGTCTGCGCAGTTTCGGGCCTTCGCTGAGTCCGTTCAATGCTTTCCAGTTGCTGCAGGGCATCGAAACACTTTCGCTGCGTGTGCAGCGCACGGTAGATAATGCGCTGGCGCTGGCACAGTGGCTCGAAAAGCATCCGCGTGTGCAGTTTGTAAATTATCCCGGACTCGATTCGTCGCCCTATCATGCCCTTGCCAAAAAGTACCTGCGCAATGGCTTTGGCGGCGTGCTCAGCGTGGTGCTCAAGGCCGACAAGGAACAAACCACCCGCTTTGTGGATTCGCTAAAACTCGTGAGCCATCTGGCCAATGTGGGCGACAGCAAAACACTCATCATTCAACCAGCGGCCACCACACACCAGCAACTCAGCGAAGCCGAACAGCTTTCGGCCGGTGTTACACCCACGCTGCTGCGAATTTCGCTCGGCATCGAACATATCGACGACATCAAGGCCGATCTGGAGCAGGCTTTCCATGCCGTTTTCGAACCTTCGCTTCAACACGCTTAAACAATCACACCGGCGCAGTACGCGCTGCGCCGGTGTCAAACTCATGTTTCACTACGGCAAACAAAAAATCAGAACCGCCCTGCCGCATCACGATCTGATGCAGATTTTGCACGACGAACTGATTGCCGAAAAAAGCCAGCTCATGTCAACCATCCACTACCTCGCAAACGGACAAACCAATGCCGACCATTCGTTTACCGTTACAGCCGGGCAATACACAGTAACCACTTCGCTCAGCGCCGGTTCAAAAACACATCCCGATCCGAACGAATTGCTGCTTGCCGCCTACGCCGCCTCGTTTGCCCAACTGCTTTATCTGGTGGCCGAAGAACAACTCATCGAACTGAAACAGGTACACGTAAAAGCCGGCGGCGAACTCAATCCCGCCTGGTTTCTCGGCCTCTCCAAAACCGACAGGGCCGGCCTGCAAAAAATACAGCTCACCGTACGACTAAGCAGCAACGCCAGCCCCGAAGAATTGGTAAACCTCCTGCAAACAGCCCGCAACAGAAGCCCCGTAGCCGACAATCTCATTAATCCCACACCCACCGCATTCACACTCGATTTGCAGGAAGACATTTGCCGGCTTAAAGCCGAATATGCCCTGGAGGGCTAAACATATTGCACGATTGTACACGGTAACCGGCACGTAAAAAAGCAGGCAACACGTTTCGGGCTGATAAGGCAATCGGCATCATAGTGTGCGAGGTTTGTGCTGTGCATTGGCAGTAATGCCGAATGCGTGGCGCAGGCCCGCACACTTTTTTGGGGGGGATGAATCAGAAAACGGCCTGTTTCGGGAGAAAGTTTATTTCAGGTCTAACAAGCCAAAAGTTTCAGTGTGCGGATTACGCAGGTCGATAAACTGAAAACTGATTTGGACTTGCTGTTTTAACAGATTGTAAACACTTAAACTTTCTACATCTGAAGACAAGAAAAACTGTACTGAATGTTCACAATCGCCTTGGGCAAATAATTTAGTATCGTTGGGGATTATTTTTCTTTCATTCACTAATAAACTACCCGCTTTTCTTGCCTGAAAAGCAATTCGGGCAAACTCTCCGGCTTTTAATGAATGATTAAAATTGAACGGGAGAATTTGCAGACTTCTTAATGGCAGTTCATTCACATTCCCCCCCACACAATATTCGGCCACAGTAATTGTAGAAATCAGCATGTTGATTTCATTATCCAGAAAATAGCGATAATAGTTGTCGGCGTTCTGGAATAATGGATCAGAATCGTTCAGAAAGCGAAGAAAAAAACTTGTATCAAGTAATACAGCTCTTTTATGCGTCATAACCTCCTCTGATTTCTTTTAACCAGCTATCAGGATTAATTGCCCCCAACCAGTTATTCTTCGCCTTTTCTCTTAATTTACTCAAATACTGTTCATCGTATTTGGGTTGATAATCTATAAGTTCCACAAATTTTAAAGTGGCGGTATCAATCTCGCCGGTTTCTGAATGCTGTTTTCCGGTGGCCCTTATACCAAAAGTTTTGTAGAGCATATTTTCGTTATACTCTTCAAGGAAACTGATTGGTGTTTGTATTCTTATTGTACCAAACTCTTCGGTATGGATATGAATGTTTGCTTTATCCTTTCCTCCGGCGTTGGTAATTTTCCCGTAAAAATAAAATTCGGCATCTGCCCAGATTGTTTCTGTCCGGTAATAACGGGTAGAGCGGTCAATTTTCACTTCGTTTGAGCGGGGAAGCGAAGTTTTGATGTGGAAAGAGTAGTCTTTTTTTGCAGCAATATCCTGAATACTTTCAAATGCCTTAGCCGTCTTTATATCGAGAAAATCTATACCGGTACTCTCGTTGATTTGCCCGATCACAGCATTGAAACCAATTATGTGCTGTACGGATGTTTTGAAAATATGCCTTACCGAACCTTCTTCTATTTGATAACTGATAACTGGTCTGTCTTTCTTTTCTCCGGGGTAAAGCAAATCTTCGGCATTTTCAAGCATAGTTATCAGTTCCCGGATATCGTAATTATCGGGAGTAAGGCTGAGATTTCCTTTGGTGCCTGTTATTCTGATTTCTATAAAACCGTTCTTTTCCACTATGTAAAATAACGAATATTTTGTGTAAAAAGGAAAAAGTATCCGTTAATGAGTTTGGCAGTTAAGACTTAAATAGCGATAAAAAGCACTGTCCACTCACCCCGCCGCAGAATTTGCCCTAGCCTGATTTTTCACTTCGGCCACCAGCAAATCAAACAGGCGTTTCGAAGTATCATACGTATAGCGTTTTTGCCGGTAAGCACTCACCCATTGAATACCGCGTATGGCATTGGTGAGAAACACTTCGTCGGAATTTAGAAGCACGCTCATGGGCAAGGGCACTTCATACACTGCAATGCGGTTGGCCTGCGCCAGTGCCATTACTTCGGCGCGCATTACACCGGCCACGCAGCCTTCGGAGAGCGGACAGGTATAAAGCACACCATTTTTTACCGCGAAAAGGTTGGAGGCCGTGGCTTCAATTACATTGCCCTGCTGGTTGAGTAAAATACAATCGTCCATTTGCTGGTCGCGGGCATGAATGGCCGCCAGTACATACAATACCGCATTCGACGATTTTATGTTGGCTAATTTGCTTACCGGCTTGCGGAGTTCCTGATACAGGTCTATTACAAGTCCTTCGGTATTGAGTGTGTAGGTGGGTACGTCGAGCGGCTCCAGTTCCATGAGCCAGGCGGCCTCGTTCGAATCGGGTCGGTAATTGCCGCCATCGGTACGGAAAACCGAAAGCCTGATGCGCCCGCTTTTGATCTGGTTGGCCTGCGCCAGTTTGCGGCACCAGTCGGTCAGCGAAAGAGTAATGAACCCGGCGGGCAAACGCAGATGCAGTTGCTGCACTCCGGCCATAAGCCGCTCCAGGTGACGGCGGGTAAAACAGGCCTCGCCGCCAATGAGCCTTATGGTTTCAAACACCCCGTCGCCGTAGCGGAATGCGCGGTTTGATGTGCCGAAACGCACCTCATCGCTGGCGGTGAGCTTGCCGTTATAGAGTACCTGAGCCAATATCTGATCGTTTCCAGATAGTTTGTACGTAACTGTAAACTAAAGGTTTACCAGTTTCCTGTAAATATAAGGAAACGTTTACAAACGGATAGGGGAAAATGACCATATCATTACCCGGCCATAAATCGAAACGGAGCCGAAAACAGTAACCGCCACAACAAACAGTGCGCAATAATTCCGGCTTAAACCTCACCTCTTTAATCAGGCTTGAAAAGAGTATGCGGCAGGGTCGGATTATTGCGCCTGTGTGTATATACGAAATAACGGGAGAAGGTGGTTTTTTAGTATTGCCGTTATCGGGAATATCGCCTCACCGCCTATTCACCCGAAATAAAGTTTCCGCTCAGTATACCAATAAACCTCGTAAACAGCCACGGATGCGCAACTACCAGAAACAAAAACCCATACAGTCCGCCCCAGAAATGCGCATCGTGCCCAATATTGCCACCTCCCCGCCGGGCCAGAAAATACGAGAGTCCCAAATACACAATGCCAAATAACCACGCAGGCATCCTGATAAAAAAGAAAAAGGATATTATTTCGGTAGGTGCAAAAAGTACAAAGGCAAACATAACGGCCGAAGTGGCTCCCGAAGCACCAAGCGCATTGTACCACTCATGATTACGGTGCTTAAACAAACTGTACAGCGACGAAACCACACCCGCACTGAGGTAAAACAGAATGTACACTACCCCGCCCCATTGCGGCCCGAACAAATTCTCATCACGAAACACAAATTCGGCAAAGCGGCCCATGTAATACAGCGTAACCATATTAAAGATGAGGTGCATACCGTCGGCATGTAGGAAGGCCGAGGAAATAAGCCGGTAATACTGGCGATGATGCCAAACGGCCGTGGCGTTGAAAATCATGCCGTGCATCAGGGCCGGGCGTTCCCATGCCTGCCACGAAAGCAGCACGGTAAAGGCTATGAGAATGTATGTGAGGTATGGATCGCTGGCAAACATAGAAAAGCATCAGCCTTTTGCGGCTGTGCGGGTAAAGATAAGAAGCTGTTCCGGTTTACGGCTTCAGGTAATTACCCGCAAAGCCGGTCGATTTTCCGCGCGGAATGGAGAGGCTTTGCCAGTTTTTACCTGCCTGAAACCGCGCCAGCAGCACAATTTGCCCGGTGTGGTAGCTGTAATGCGCCACCTGTCGCTGCAGGGCCTGCAACACCGTAAGCGGTTCCTTACGTATGTAAATATGCTGCATGAGATGCGCAGGCGTAACCGTGTCGAGTGCAAGAAACAGGGCTTCCCAGCCTTTTTCCCATTGCTGCATGAGTGCGTGGCGCGCGAGGGGTTGTGCTTCAAATTCGGCATCGCGGTTGCGCCAGTCTTTTTCGCCGTCGCTGGTGAGGAAATCGGTCCAGCGCGAAAGCAGGTTGCCGGCCATGTGCTGTACCACAATGGCGCAACTGTTGCCGTCTTCAAACGGAATTACTGTAAAGCCTTCGTCGCTTACCTGTGCCAGTGCTTTTTCTGCAAGCTGTTTCATGCGGGCAAATTCGAAACGGATGGTTTCGAGCAGATGTGTTTCGGTGGTAATCTCAGCCATTGTCCCTAATGATAGTTGATAATTGCGGCAAGGTCGAAACAATGTTTTCAACGAACAAACATTTTCTTGCCAATAAATTGAAAATGGTCATTGTTTCGGGTGTAACGGAATGCACAGCTACTCCTCTGTTCCATCGTATTCAGGGCGGTAGGCGGGTGTGAGAATTTCTGCCCCGGGCGCGAATTATCATTTTATTGAATCTTTAGGTCTTCTAAACTATCAGGGATGTAATTGGGAAATTTATTTGCTGGAGCGAAACTATTGCTCTTTTAAAATACCGTCCGCTCCGGCTTTACGTTACAATTTGCCCAAACAAAAACAATTTTACGGGGAACCCTTCGAGGTCTGAAAAGACCTCGAAGGGGCATTTTACTATTTTTGTTTGGGCAAATTTCCACTACAATCCGGGCTAGGATAATTACCACCTGTTTTCCATTCTATACAATCTTAAAAGTGTAGTAATTTAGTCGCATGAAGAAACCATCTACCGTGGCCGAATACATTGCCGGTTTTCCGGCTTCCACGCAAAAGCAGTTGGAAGAAATACGCGCCATCATCCGCAAGGCCGCACCCGGGGCCGAAGAAGTAATAAGCTACGGAATGCCCGGCTACAGGCTGCACAGCGTGCTGGTGTGGTTTGGCGGTTACGAAAAACATATCGGTTTTTATCCTTCCAATACGGGTATCGAGGCTTTTAAAGATGCGCTTGGCGGTTATACCTTTTCAAAAGGAGCCGTGCAGTTTCCGCTGGGCAAGCCGCTGCCCAAAAAACTCATTACGGAAATAGTAAAATTCCGTATGCTTTTCGACCAGGAAATTGCCGCCGTAAAACAGGCCGCCAAAGCTGCTAAAAAAATGGCCGCGCAGGAAGCGAAAGCAGTTGTGGCCAAGGCAGGAAAAAAAGCAGCGCCCGCAGCAAAAAAAGCAGCAGCACAATCAAAAAAGCCGTCAACACCGGCAAAGAAAGCCGCTAAAAAAGTGCCGGCTAAAACTGCATCCGCAAAAGCCGCCACCGCCAAAAACGCCAAAACCCTCAAAGCAAAAGGCCGGTAGCCGCAGCCATGCTTCAACACGGAGTAATTCGTTGTACCTTTACCCCGTATGTACGTACCTCCCAATACCGATACCATTGCCGCATTAGCCACCGCCCACGGCACGGCTGCCATTGCCGTAATCCGAATTTCGGGCCCGCAGGCGTTTGATGTGGTGGAAAGTGTGTTCCGCTCGCGCAAGGGCAAACCCAAAACACTGCGCAACAAGCCCGGGCATACTGCCCATTTCGGCATTATTGTGGAAGGCAATGCGGAGGATGCGGTAATCCTCGACGAGGTACTGGTCACAATTTTCAAAAACCCGCATTCCTACACCGGCGAAGACAGTGTGGAAATTTCCTGCCACGGCTCGGTGTTTATACAGCAGCAGTTGCTTCAACTGCTTTACCGCCACGGCTGTCGTCCGGCACAGCCCGGCGAGTTTACACTGCGTGCCTTTCTCAACGGCAAATTCGATCTTTCGCAGGCCGAGGCCGTGGCCGATCTTATTGCCTCGCAATCGGGCGCGGCACATCAGGTGGCCATGCAGCAAATGCGCGGAGGCTTCTCCAACAAAATTCAGATTCTCCGCGACGAACTGATGAACTTTGCCTCACTCATCGAACTCGAACTCGATTTCAGTGAGGAAGATGTGGAGTTTGCCAACCGCGACGAACTACGCCAGCTGCTCTGGAAAATTCAACGCCTCATTCAACGCCTCATCGATTCGTTTGAAGTGGGCAATGTCATCAAAAACGGCATACCCGTAGCCATTGTGGGCAAACCCAATGCCGGCAAAAGCACCCTGCTCAACACCCTGCTCGACGAAGAACGCGCCATTGTGAGCGACATTCCCGGCACCACGCGCGATACCATCGAAGACGAAATTACCATTGACGGCGTACTCTTTCGCTTCATAGACACCGCCGGACTGCGCTCCACCACCGACACCATCGAAAGCATCGGCGTATCGCGTTCGCTCGAGCAGATACGTCAATCGGCCATTGTCATTTACCTGTTCGATGTACACGAAATGACCCGCGCCGAACTTATGCCCGCCCTCGACGAAGTAAAAAGCTACATCAACGGCGCACAGTTGCTGGTGGTGGGCAATAAAATAGACAAGGAAGACATTGCCACCGCCCAGCGCGAGTTTGCCGAGTTCGACACGCTTTTCATTTCGGCCAAAGAACATTACGGCATCGACGATTTGCAGCAAAAACTGGTAAGCCTCTTCGACAGCCGCACCGTAAACATTACCGAAACCATTGTCACCAACGCCCGCCACGCCGATGCCCTGCGCCGCACCAACGGAGCCATTGAACGCATCATAAACGGAATGGGCATGAACATTCCCGGCGATTTACTGGCGCAGGATATACGTGAGGCGCTGGTGTATCTCTCTGAAATTACCGGGCAGCAGATTACTTCGGATGATTTGCTGGGGAATATTTTCGGGAAATTCTGTATCGGCAAATAATAACCGCGATTATAATACCCCGTTTCAAAATTATTTCCGGGATATTGTATTTTCCCGCATCGCGGTTAATGTGTCAATTCCTGATACAGTTCCCACAAAGCATCGCGAAGAACCACGAGCGGATCAGGCTGTTCGTCGTCTGAACCTGAATCTGCTTCAATATCCATAGCCATTACATCGGGCTGCGGAGCCAGCATTGCCGCAAATGCATCTGTCACCGCCTGCCATTCGGCTCTGAACAAGTCCAGCTGATCTCCACGCTGCGAAAGAGCGGTAGCCTGCGCAGACATTACCCCTATTAATTGCTCATCGAAATTGCCAAGCAAACTAAGCCGGGTTTGTGTTACATAATTATCTGTATCTCTGAGGTAATTGAAAATAGCAATAACCCGTTCCCGCATTTGCCTGATATAATTCGAGCCCTCGGCAGGATCAATTTCGTTTTCCCTTGCAATTCCAAATTTATCATGTGCATTGAGCATCACTTCAACCTGTAAATCAATGATGGGATACTGATTGATATTATGTTGTTGAAGATAAGGCAGAATATACGCTTCAACTTGCTGGGTAAAAGCATTCATTCTTTGTCCGGCAAGAGTAAGATGATGCAATACAGGATGTTTCTGTGCCAGGTTATCCCCCGGAAATGCCGCAGCAAAAGGAGGCAGATTCATCGGAAGGTTGGCCGGTACACCCACCGGATCGGGTTCTGCATCATTGGCCAGCCAGGCATTGAGGTCATTGAGTTGGGCATGATTTTCGGGCGACTGGTATAACCTGACGGCAAAATTGACGCTGTTGGGCAAACGACGCTCTGCATCGGAAATATTGGCCGCATTGGGTTGACCATAATTTATGGTTACACGATAAATTAAAACACCTCTCTGAGGGTTATTATTCAGGTATTCATTCAATGGAATTTCAACCTGATCGCGCATGGCGTAATTGAGGGTTTCGGTGAACGGCACCATATTATACATCTCACTCGGCCCTTTCAGGCTGTTTGCCAGTACGTGACCACGATGATAAAGACCGGGTATCTGCTGATTTCGTCTGTACACATCCAGATAAAATTTTGTGTTTACCGGACCTCCGCCATTCAAATGAGCCCGGTTTGGTGTTAAAATTCCTTCGTAAGCAGTGGTTGCCTGGTAAGGGCCGCTGTTGCCTATTGTCCAGTTGTTGGCCTGCGGCGCGGGCATTTGCGGGAAGTGATTTGTGGCGAGGTTATGACGGGGAATACCACGGGCCATTTGCACCGGTGCCTCGCGCGATACACCTTTTCCTCCTTCCAACTGATGAGCAACTGCCAGAGAAGTGGATGTATCTGCCTGACTATTCTGGTGATTCCCGTTCATATACTATAAATATAACATCATTTCATTTACTCCCTAAGGAAATAGAATTAACATGTGAATTAATCGGGCAATTCTGCCCCTTGTAAACTATATCTGTTGAAAACATCAGGAAGCAAAAATTTGATTTCACTGGTGGTAAATCTACATTTACTGCGCTCAGAAAAAATAATTACCGCTTACCAACCGGCGAAATTCCCCGTCATTTCTTCGGAATCAAAAACAAAAGCTTTCCTGTATGGATAAGTTATTGCCTTTGATTGCAGCAAATGATACCCGCGATAAGCTGAGAAGTTTTGCGGGAGTAGTTTACATAGGCATTGGCAGAAAAGAAACAGCCGGTAAAATTTCCGATGATTGGGTGTTTCGTGTGTATGTGAAAGAGAAGAAACCTCTTCACGCACTTCTTCCCACCGAGCGAATTCCCAAAGAAATAGACGGTTTCAAAACCGATGTGATTACGGCAACCGAACAGGAAGCAGCCTGCAGCGATAACCGCATTAAACCCGGCGATCGTGTGGAACGGTTTATGCCCAATCTGATTCAGGAAGGAGGCACGCTGGGGTGTTTTGTGCAAAAGGGTGCGCGCAAATTTCTGCTTACCAACCATCATGTGGTAATGACATCGGGAAATTATTCGCGCGATGTATATGTACCGCGCCGGAGCACATTTCTTCAAAGCCCCTGCAACAGCCCGATAGGACGCATGGTAAGCAATTCGCCGGCCGATGCCATGTATCCCGAAATACAAATGGTTTTCAGGGGTGATTTTGCCTTGGGAGGAAAAAGTTGTGAGGTGGACGCGGCATTGATTGAATTAAACAGCGGCACCGGCTTTGTAAACCAGAACAGCGATTTTACCATTGCCCCGCAGGTACGCGATTTGCTCAGCCTGCCATTTACTCAGGGACAAATACCCAATTCGCAACCCGATCTCTCCGACGGACACATTTACCAGCAGAATAATGCCAATGAGCCTTTCATATATGTGAAAAAGAAAGGCATGACCACCGGTTTTACCGAAGGAGAAATTATAGAACTGGCCAGAGAAAAGAAAATAGAGAATAATTATGTGATGATCTGGCAAATGAAGATCAGGCCTTTTGAAGCAATGGCCGGAGGTGTGGAACGAAAGGCTTTTCAGTATGACGAAACGTATGAAATACCGGATGGACACATTCCCACACGCGCACAGATATTAACCGCATTTACCGGCAAACGGGTACAGGCTACTCCCGAGGCAGGAACAAACAGAATACGGTTTCATGGAAGATGTTTTCTGCGTCCGGGCGATTCGGGTTCAACCTGTTTGGACAGCGACAACAAAATTGTAGGGCTGCTCAATGAAGCTAACGGTGTGTACATTACTCCGCTAAACGGTACACAGGTATTTGTTCCCGATGGCGACGGGCTTGCCTGCTTTATTATACCGGTGTTTCAGGCCCTCGGTCTGAATCCGGCCGATGCGGTGGTGCCGGTTTCTTCGGGAAGCCAGGGGCAGTTAATGGAAATTCCGGCCACGGTGCTGAGCGCGCCAGATGGTCAGGAAATTATGCGAAACCGGATTGCCGAATTGGAAACCCTGTTTCTGAACAGTACAAACGGGCTTCAACTTAACGAAGAAACAGGAAAGCATTTCAACGAATGTCTGCAACTGATAAGGCATCGGAAACGACTCTCCACCCTAACCTGGCAACGCTGCAACGGCCCCGGTTTTGTGGCCGCAATCATTCGCTTTCTGCGCGGCGATGATGAATTTATTCCCCACAAAATAGGCAACACCACACGGAGCCAGCTCATCGGCAAAATGAGAGAGGCATTGTATCTCGAAGGCTCCGAGCCGCTCAAACAATTTCTCGACACACACGGCAACAGACTTGAACAGGTGCTCATCTCCTGCTCCACATACAGCGACATTACAGACGCGCTTTCAAACACCCCTTCAAACATTACCGCCTCATGACCGAATCAGCCGCAGAACTCATGGCCGATGAAGCTGCCCGGAAATTGCTGAGAAGCATTCCCGGTGTAGTGGGCATTGGATATGGACTGAAAGAGGTGAAAGGGCAGATTACACCGGTAATGGTATATCGTGTGTATGTGGAAAAGAAAAAATTGCCGAAGGAATTATTACCACACGAACAGATTCCGGCAGAAATAAACGGACACCTGACCGACGTAATTGAACGTCCCGAAAACAATTTGCAGCCACTATGCTGCAACGGCATTCCCAGGGCCGGCGACCAGATTGCGCGGTTTCTTACAAACACCGACATTATCGAAGATCCCGATACAGTAGGCACACTGGGATGCTTTGTTACCAGAGGCGGCAATAACTATCTTCTTTCCAATGAGCATGTAATAAAAGGAATGATTAGTTATGCCTCTGATGAAATTTATCACGGAACAAAAAGCCGTCCGTGCGGTACCCGCTGCAATGAACCCATTGCACACATGACCACCAATTCTATCGATCCTTCGGAGCCGCTTTTCTCGTGGAAAGACCTGAGGATTTCGCCATACAACTCTCCTACCTATACCCGCCTGGGCGATCATGCTGCACAGGTGGACTGTGCCATAGGACTAATGCGCAGCGGTGTGGCCTTTACAAACCTCACGACAGAATACGGCGCTGTGTCAACCACCATTCGTGATCTTACCGGAGGGAAATTTCAAACCCCGGTGGCGGTAACATCTCCGCCTGTGGTACCCAAAACCTACCCTGTACCCGGCGGCGAAACCATAGAGGTACAGAAAAAAGGCCGCACCACCGGACATACCAGAGGCACAATTATAGAAGTGGCGCATGATGAATTTTTTCCGCAACTCGATCCCTCAAGCACACTCAGCGAATGGTTTATATGTTGGGAATTGTTTGTGACTCCCAACGAACACGGAAGCGATGTGGACTATGAAGTAACTGTGCATGATGACGACCTGGCGAAGATAGATGTGCTGGTGAACGAAATGAAAAACACACCGGTAAAAGCACAGAAAATAAACAGCAATACCATTCGCTTTCACGGAAAAACATTTAGCGAGAAAGGCGATTCGGGTTCGCTGGTTGTGGACATGAACAGAAAGCCGGTTGGGTTGCTCTGGGGAGGCAAAGCGGCCTCATCCATACATCTTGCCATACCGTACAATAATGAAGAATATCACCGTCCTTCAACCGGCGTGGCAGCCGTTACACCCATTGCAGCTGTGTTCTATAAGCTCGGCCTTGTTCCCGGATCGGCAATTGTGCCTGTTACCACGCCTTCATCGGGTGCCGTGATGGCGGGCGAAGAAATAAGCCGGGAAGAACTGTACGGTACACGTATTACCCTGCGGCTCGATCGCATTAAGGAGGCTTTGCGAAACAATGTTTTTAGTGAAAAATGGTATCCGCAGGGCGAATCTTTTATTGAAGAGATAAGAAGGTTAGTGAATTTCTGCAGACCGGTAAAAGTGTGCTGGCACAGGCATCACGGGCCAGCATTTGTGGCCGCCTACATAGATGCGTTGAAATCAGAGGATGGAATTTTTCCAGCCACTGTAAAAAACATCAGCTTACCCGATTTGCTTGCAGCCATGCGCAGGGCGGTTTATCCCTTTGCCGGCAATTCGCTGAAACAATTTCTGAATGAGGCCGGAGATGAAATTATCCACTTCGCATCCACTGTTGGTTCGGTAAATGACCTCATTCAATGCATTTCAGAAAAACAGGAAAAAGTAAACGCATGAAACAGCCGGCCATACCCACACATCTTTATAGCTGCAAAGGAGTGGCGGGCATTGGTTTTGGCCTGAAGGAAACGGCCGGATTGCTCACCACGCAGCCTGCATGGCGGGTGTATGTACATAAAAAAATACCCGTTGCAGAGCTTCCCTTGTGCGCTGTGATTCCCGAAAACGCAAACGGATTTCCAACCGACGTAATCGAAATCAGTGCATCGGTTGCCTGCCATGCAAAAATGCCTTTGCCCGGCATGTGCATAGCCAACAGCAAAGGTGTACCCGGCACACTTGGCGCGTATGCGTGGAAAAAAGACACACAGGAGCCGGTAATGCTGAGCAATTATCATGTGCTGTTTGGGCTTGGTGCGGCAGAAGGCGATACGATCTGGAAAGTAAATACCACAGAAAGCGAAAGGCAATTTTCTATTGCGGGCAAGGCAGAGCTGGGACGTATTGGCAATATCCGCCATTCGGGAGTAAATTATTATGTGGACTGCGCCATTGCCAGCTGCCACGAAACGCCTGTAATAAAAACTGCACATCAACCCCTGACTCATTCAGAAGCACAACCCGGCGAAACGGTATATAAATACGGAGCTTCCACCGGACTCACACAGGGCATAGTGGCCGATGCAAGCTATCCGGATATTGCCGCGGTTGAATCGCATTCTTTCGATGCACAGAATCAATTACTCATTCGCAGTAATTCTTCAGCTCCGTTTTCGGGCAGCGGCGATTCGGGTTCAATTGTGCTCAATGCCAAGAAACAGGCCGTGGGTCTGCTCTGGGGCACCAACATGCGCGGCGAAGGCATTGCCTGCCCCATTGCACCGGTAATGTTTTCGATGCATATCTCTTTTGAAAAGCCTTCTGCGGAGGGCTTTCTGAAAAAACTTTTAAATCGGTTCACACAAAAGTCTGATTGATATGCCAGAAATTCGTCCGGTTGCACAGGTACAGAATGAAAAGTCAGGAAGTGGTCAGGGCACCATTACCTGCTTTGCACAACTCAAGTCGGATCCTTCGGTGAAAGTGCTGATAAGCAATTATCATGTACTTTTCAATTCCGCAGGTGATCCGCCATTTAAAGTTGGCTCGCCCGATGCAGGCAGTTGCCGCTGCTGCTGTCCAAAAAACATTGTAGCCCGTGTTACAGCACAGGGATTCATTGGCAATCATAGCGGAACTTATGTCGACTGTGGCATGGCTGTGCTGGAAAGCGGCGTGGTTGGTATAAATCAGATTCCGGGTTTACACAGCAGCAACTCGTTAAATGGATTTCTAAAAGGCACGGCGGCGGCGGTTGACGGATCGAGAGTAACTGTATGCACCCCATCGCTGGGCATGATTCCCTGCACGGTAGATCAGGCATCGGCCGATCCGCATGACATGAACAGCAATCAGATTCTGAACAATCAGATTATGCTCACTGTGGATCCC
Organism: Bacteroidia bacterium; assembly: GCA_025454955.1. Taxonomy (GTDB): domain Bacteria; phylum Bacteroidota; class Bacteroidia; order Palsa-965; family Palsa-965. The sequence continues at coordinate 146,337 of JALONL010000009.1, forward strand.
GGCTACGAAGTGATGGCCGAGCAGGGCAGCGGCGATTCGGGTTCGCCGGTGATTGATGCAAACAATAAAATAATAGGTATTCTGCACATGCGTGCTGCAGGTTCGGCCAACGCAATTTTGCTGAACCGGATTATTGCCTGTCCCATTCAGTCAGTGATGGACCGGCTACAGGTGGACATTCTGCCCGAAAATCCGCCGCCCACATCGGCAGGAGAAACACTCGAAGCACTTGCCGCACAAACCGCACCGGCTCCGCAAATTACCGACCCGGCATTAAAGAAGCTGGAGAGTATGCTGCTTGAAACCGAAAAAGGCCGTTTGCTTCACCGGCTGGGATTTCTGCACGGCCCCGAAGTAGTGCAACTGGTGCATCACTGCAGGCCGGTTACCGTGGCCTGGCACCGAAACAACGGCCCGGCGTGGGCTGTTCACCTTATTTCGGGCGTGCGCAACCCCGACTATATTTTGCCCGAAAATGTAAAAGGAGTTACACAGCATCAGCTTCTCGAACGCGTACACGCCGCATTATACGAAAATGCCAGCCCCGCTTTACGCCGCGATCTGCAACAGTATGGCACCGAAGTAGTGCTGCTCACCGGCTTTAGTCGCATTACCGATATGCTGGCCGCCGCAGGAATTGCCCAACCCATGTCGCTCTATCAGCAATGAAAACAAACGAACAACTCATAGCCGAAGAACAGGCGCTGCTTTCGATGCTGGCTCAGGGCACCGAAAAAATGCTGCGCGCTATTCCCGGTGTTATTCATGTAAGCACGGGGCTCAAAGAAAAAAACGGAGAAATTACCGATCAGCTTTGCATACGCGTGTATGTGGAAGAAAAGAAAACCGAAACCGATATCCCGGCCGGACAAATTATTCCCAAAGAAATAAACGGCTATCCGACTGATGTGAATGTGGTGGCACAGTCGTTTCAGTTTCTTGCCGACAATGCCCGCTACCGGCCTGTAAAAGGAGGCATACAAATCTCCAACCGCATTATTGCTTTAAACGCGCAGGGCAATGGCACCACACTTTCCAGAGGCACATTAGGTTGTGTGGCTTTTGCCGATGAAGACAATGCCCCGGTAATTCTTTCCAACTGGCATGTACTCTATGCCAATACCGGAAGAGACGGCGACCGCATTTACCAGCCCTCCCCCACTTCCATTCCGCCTGTATCGCTGCTCAATCTTCCAATGCGTCCGGCCGATGACGACAATGCCGATATGATTGCCAAAAACAGACGAAGCTCAATTACCAATAAAACCGATGCTGCCATTGCCGTAATAGATGTATCGTCGTGCTGCGGATGCTGTGGAATTCATTACTCCAACGAAATAAACAACCTGAGTGTTTCACAGGGCTCCGGGCAGCCTGCTCGACCAGCATACAATACAATTGTAGGTAAACAGGTGGCTGCCTCCGGAATGGTTGTATTTAAAGTGGGCCAAAGCACCAGACGGGTTGAAGGCAGGGTGGTTGACCCGAATTATCCCACGTTTACCATTACCCAGCATGGAAACTCCTACACCTTTACCGGGCAGATAGCCATTTCGCACACCAATACCTCCATGTCATTCAGCGACCACGGCGACTCAGGATCGGTAATAATAAATTCAGACAATAAAATAATAGGGCTTCTTTTCAGTGGCGGAAACAACATCACACATAACGGAGTTACATATGCCCATCTCACATTGGCCAACCATATCGACGATGTAATTGCCGGGCTGAGAATTCATTTTCGTTTTTCCAATCAGGTTCAGGTTAATTCGGGTCAAAATCTTTTTTCAGATGCTTCGGTGCAAACGCCCGCTGTTCCTGTTCATCCTGCCTATCTGAAGTTGCGCGAAAAATTGCTTGTACATCCGTTTACTGCATTGCTTTTCGATTCGGGAGCAAAACACCGGGAAGAAATAATGTATCTGGTAAACCATTGCCGCCCGGTTACTGTAGCCTGGCAAAGAAACAAAGGTCCGGCCTGGCTGGCCGTAATAATGTCGGCAGTAAGGGATGAACGGGATATTTTGCCCGAAGAAACTGCCGGTGTTTCATTAAACAGCTTGTTGCAGGTAATGTATGATGCTCTTATAGAAAACGGCAGTGAAGCACTCAAAACTGATTTGGCAGAATATGGCCGGGAATTAATAAATGCCGGTGCGGGAAATTCCTTAAATAAAATAATTAACGGGTTACAAATTATACACACAAAAGCATGAAACCCGGAACCATACACTACCGGCACGAACATAAAAGAATGCAGCTATTGCTGCAGCATAGCCTTGCAAACTATCTGAGAAAGTTTGCAGGAATTATCGGCGTATCAATTATTGCGCCTGAAACAGTAAACAAGCATGGCAACCTGCTTGAGTTTTGTGTGTATGTAAAAAATAAAATAAATAAACAGTTTTTACCCACCGATCAGTTATTGCCCCGGTTTTATGAAGGAATAAGAGTGCGTGTGGAAGAAGTTCCGGTGCGTTATCCCGGATCACCGGTAATGCGCGGTGGAATGAGTATTGCCAATGATTCTATAATAAACGGACTCACCCGTGCAGGCACACTCGGGTGCATTGGCCGCAACATGCGAAACAACCAGATAGTGGCGCTTACCAACTGGCACGTATTGTTTTGCGGAACTTCGGGTATTGGAAGCAAAATTTATTCGCCCGTACCAACATTTACAGGAACACCGCCACAGGTAGTGGAAGGAGTTGATTTAATAGGTAACGTGGCCGATGGAATTATTACCAATAAGGTGGATTGCGGAATTGTGAATATTGACACTTCCTGGTGCCGGACATCGGGAGTTGACTGGGCCGACGAAATACCATCGCTCAATGCGGGCACTCCTCCTTTCGATGGAATTGTTTCTCTCGGTCAGGCCGTTGATAATGATCCTGTGGTAATTGTGGGCAGGCGCTCGGGCAGGGTAACAGGGCGTATCCGCTCAATTAACGCAAGTGTAAATGCTCCTTATACAGCCGTAAGCGACAGCCGCGTGGCGCATACCAATGGAAATTTTAATGCACACTTTATCAGTCAGATTGAAATAGAACCCACGGGCGGAGCAATCAGTTTCGGCCAGCTTGGCGATTCGGGTGCGGTATTGATAAATATGCGGAATGAATTAGTCGGACTCATGTATTCATTTCCGCCGGCGGGCCAGCCCGGTACGGGAGTGGCCTGTCATATCAATGAGGTAATTGACGCATTGCGCACTCGAAACATTGATTTTTCGCCCAATTTTACCAATCGCCCGCAGGGAACCGGCACATCGCGCGGAGCAGTAATACACCTGCCTCCCGAACACGCACCTGCGCCGCTTACGTGGACCAGCCTGCAACCGCAACTGAACGCGCATGCAACATCGCGGAAGTTTATGCACGCAGTGGAAGAATTTCGCCGCGAAACAGTTATGCTGGTAAACAGTTGCCGGCCGGTAACCGTGGCCTGGCAAAGAAACAATGGGCCCGGCTGGATGGCTGCACTCATCAGAAGCATTCAGGAGCCGCATTACTCGCTGCCCGAAAAAATAAAGGGAACCACGCTCGAAACACTTCTCGTTAAAATGAACGAGACATTGCAAACGCACGGCAGCGAGGCACTAAAGCAAAGACTTCAAAACCTGTCGCCCGAAATTATCGGTGCGTTCAAAGAGGCACGGAATTTCAACGAATTTATTCACGCATTAAATCATAGTTCCGAATGAGCAGCACCGGATCCATAGAAGCCATTGCCATTGAGTTTTCAAAACTTCTTCGGCCACTCAGGGAAGACCTGGGCAGTGCAGCAGGTACGAAAGTATTTTTCGGCCGCATTGGTGTGGTGCTCAGCAATACACAGGCGGGAAATGTGGCCGCTTCGGGAGCAATAAGTACTGCGGTTACCAATACCGAAGCATTAATTACCCTCTCCGGCGAAATTATTGCCGCAATAACCGCCGAAAATTACACGCTGGCTGCCGAAAAAAGTGTGGCTGCCATTGAAAAAATTGCCACACTCATTGAAGCCTTAACCACAATTGGCAATAATATTCACAGCATTCATGCCACCATACCGCCCTCGCAGGTGGCCGAACGCATGTTCAGCTATCTTCTGTTCAGGTATCTCGATAATGCAAAAGGAATTAATGAAGTGCTCGAACTGCTCGGGCTGCTCGACAGAAATATTGTAAACGAAAATTCCACCAACCCCGACAATCCCGAATACGAAACCTACACATACCGGTTCGACAGAATAGGCACCTGGTTCAGCAATCCGGCGCAGGCTGTAAAAGATATTTACGACTGGGGCAAAAACGATTTCGACGGATCAAAACTCTTTGGCCGCATCGAAGGCATTGTATCGCGCTTTGGACTTCCGGTATTGTACGACGATACTTCCACACCCAAACGGCTTGACCTGGTATTTTTCGAAGCCGTACCCAAAACAGATGTAAGTCCTCCGGGGTTGCTGGTACGATTGAAAAACAAATTATCCACCGGCGAAATTACCATACCGATGGGCGATATGGTTTCGCTCATTTTTAAAATCGATTTTGAGCCGCCCTACAATACCGGATTTTTTGCCACACCCAACGGTGGCATGGGCTTTCAGCCGCCCACACCGGGTTCTTCAATAAGCGGCGATTTCAATTTTAAATTACGTGTAAGAAAAAATAATCCCCCGGAGCCTATTTTACTTTTTGGCGAATCGGGTGGCAGCCGGCTTGAACTTGGCGAACTTTTATTCAGCACCGGCACCAAAGTCACCTGGAACGGCACATCGGCCAACGGTACCTACATGTTTGAACTGGCGGCCACCGGTTTAAAAGTTGTAATAGATACTTCCAAAGGCGACGGCTTCCTGAACAAGATTATGGCCGGTGTGCGTGCCCAGGCAGAGTTTGATCTGGTTATGGGCATTTCGTCGGAGCGGGGTTTTTACTTTGGCGGAAGCAGCGCGCTCGAAATCAAACTGCCCACGCACATTGCCCTGGGGCCCATTTCGCTCGAAGGATTAACCATTGCGGCCAAACTTCAGGGCGGCAAAATTCCAATCAGCGCAGGGGCCGATGTGCGTGCCGAACTCGGGCCGATGGTGGCCGTGGTGCAAAACATTGGTATAATTGCCACACTTTCGTTTCCGCCAAACAACAGCGGAAACCTCGGGCCGCTGCAACTCGATGTGGGCTTTAAGCCGCCAAACGGCGTGGGACTTTCCATAAACACCGGCGCTGTGAAAGGCGGCGGATTCCTGTATTTCGACTGGGAAAAGGGCGAATACTTCGGCGGGCTGGAACTTTCGTTCCAGAACATGATTACACTCAAAGCCATTGCCATCATAAACACCAAAATGCCCGATGGCAAGCCCGGTTTTGCATTGCTCATTCTGGTTACGGCCGAGTTTACGCCCATACAGCTTGGCTTCGGTTTCACGCTCAACGGCGTGGGCGGACTGCTGGCGCTGAACCGCACGCTCGACATTCAGGCGCTGAAAAACGGAGTACGCACAGGTGCAGTGTCGAGCATACTTTTCCCCAAGGATGTGGTGGCCAACATCAACAAAATCATCAGCGACCTTAAAACCATTTTCCCCATTGCCGAAGGCCATTTCATTATAGCGCCAATGGGAAAATTCGGCTGGGGAACACCTACGCTGATTTCGCTCGAAGTGGGTATTATACTGGACATTCCGCAACCTCAGTTCAGCATTATCGGTGTGCTGCGCTGCATTTTACCCACCGAAGAAGCCGCTATACTTAAACTACAGGTAAACTTTGCAGGCGGAATCGATTTCGACAAGGGCGAACTTTGGTTTGATGCCAGTTTGTTTGATTCGTCGCTGCTTATTTTCTCGCTCAGCGGCGATATGGCATTGCGCATAGGCTGGGGCGATAATCCCATGTTTATTATAAGCGTGGGAGGTTTCCATCCGGCCTTTAAAGAAGTGCCTCCCGAGCTTGCGGGTATGAAGCGGCTTATGATTTCGCTGCTTTCGGGCGATAACCCGCGACTGAATGCACAGATTTATTTTGCCGTTACTTCAAACACCGTACAGTCGGGTGCCAAAGTAGAATTGTATGCCGGTGCCTGCGGGTTCAGCATTGAAGGCTGGCTGGGTTACGACCTGCTGGTGCAGTTCAGTCCGTTTCATTTCATTGCGTCCATTTACGCAGGGCTCGCGCTGAAATGCGGAGGAAGCACATTGTGCGGAGTGCGCGTACAATGCACACTTTCGGGCCCCACGCCCTGGCACGCCGATGGCGAAGCAAGCATTACCATTCTCTTCTTCGACATTACGGTGGGCTTTGATGTGACCTGGGGCGAAAACGCTCCCTCGCAGCCTGCCGAAACAGAAGATGTACTGGCACTAACCCGCAAGGCACTCGAAGACGACCGCAACTGGCGTGCTGTTTTTCCGGCAAATACCAACTTGAGCGTTACCCTCAAAAAAGTGGAATTGCCCGAGGATAAAATAATTGTGCATCCTTTCGGAAACCTCGAAGTAAGCCAGAAAGTAGTGCCGCTGGGGGTGGAAATAAACAAATTCGGTAATAAAAAACCAACGGGCGATACGAAGTTTGAACTCACACACAGCGCCCCGGCCAGCGAAATACGCGAAGAGTTTGCCATGGCCAATTTCCTTACGCTGAACGACAGCGACAAACTCTCGCGCAAATCGTTCGAGCGTATGCGCAGCGGGCTTGGATTTGGCACCGGCAACAGCATACAGCACGGTGCCGAAACCGATAAGGAAGTGAATTACGAACTGAGTTATGTGCACCGCAAAAAGAACTTAGTAGTGTTTGGCGGCCTTGTAAAACTCATTGCCGGTATGCACAAACAACTCTCGAAAGGAAATGCCGCACATAAAAGTCCGTATGCCGTAAGCAAGAAAAAACCCGGCACACCGCCAGCCGATGTGCTCATAAACGAACCCGGCTACCATGTGGTAAACGTAAGCGATCTGAATTTATTTGCTCCCGGAATGGTTGCCAAAACCCAAACCGAAGCTGTAATGATGATGAATGAACTGATTGCCGAAAAGCCCGCCCTCAAAGGAAAAATACAGATAGCCGCATCTCACGAACTCAATTAAACCGATTATGAGCATCACCGTTGGAAAATATACGTTCAGTTCATGGCTGCGCAAAGGCATTGCTGCCAAAATAAATCAAACCGACAATCTCGGATCGGGCTCTGCCACAGTGGCCGAACGTGCCACGGTACCTATTGATGTGGTGCTCAACACCACCAATATTCACAAAGATTTCCTGCTGCTCGGCCCGGGCGATGTGATTGGAATTAATCCAAACATGATTGTGCGCACCGAGCCGATACACTGGATTACCAACTTCGAGCCAAACTACCTTGCCTTCATTGAGTTTTACGACGAAGACTTTATCTGGCGTTATACACCCGCCAAGGCAAACGGCGATAAACTTCGTCCCTGGCTGGCGCTCTTTGTGCTCGAACAGGCCAACAACCCCGACGATAGCGAGTTTGAAGTGAAGGAAAAAAAACTTCCTCTGCCCACAGTTACCGTAAAAAACGCCGCCGCACTTCCGCCCAACGACCAGTACTGGGCATGGGGCCATGTGCATACCAACGAAGGATATGCCAACCCCGATGAGTTTGAAGAATTTCTGCTTTCGCTGAACAACATCAACGAACCCAATGCCGACAAAATTATTTGCCGGCTCATGAGTCCGCGAAAACTCAAGCCCAACAAAGCCTACCGCGCATTTGTGGTGCCCGCATTTGAAACCGGCAGACTGGCCGGGCTCGGTGCCGACACTTCCACCACCGATTCGCAGCAGCCATCCTGGACAAACACATCGGCAGGTGTGGAATTTCCGTTTTACCACGAATGGTTTTTCCGCACCGGCGAAAACGAAGATTTTGAATCGCTGGTAAAACTGCTTGAACCAAGGCCTGTGGACAAACGCGTGGGCATACGCGACATGGACGGTAAAAAACCCGGATTCGGCACCACCACCGGCACCGACATCGGGCAAATACTTCCGGCCGATCTCGATCAGTGGGTAATTGGTTTGGAAGGCGCGCTCAAATCGCCGCAAACAAAATCGAAACCCGAAACTATTAATACCAATAAACCCTTTTTCCAGCAACTCGAAGACGTTCTCAATTTCCCCGAAAAGCTGCGACTGGCCAACGACGGAAGCACAGACCCTGTGGTATGCCCGCCCATATACGGCTCAAACCATGCCATTAAATACCTGGTAAGCAAAAGCGGCACCGGCTGGCTCAATCAGCTCAACCGCGATCCCCGCAACCGTGTACCATCGGGATTTGGCACACGAGTAATTCAGAAAGGTCAGGAAGATTATGTGGCCCGGTCGTGGGAGCAGGTAAAGAAAATTTTAGAGGCCAACCGGCGCATCAGACTCGCAGCCATGCTCATGCAGGCCATGCAGAAGATGCACAATAAATTCACCCAAAAACTGAATGCGGCCGAAATCATCAGCGTGTTTTCGCCGGTGATGCGTAAGGTAAAAGGATCGCCCACCACCTTACACTATCAGATCGAAGAAAGCAACCTCACCGGTGCCGTTACCAATGCCGCATTCCGGCGTATGCTGCGCCCGCGTGGGCCGGCCGCAAGACGAATCAAACGCGTGGCCCCCGGTTATTCGCACACACAACTTATTGAAGACATAAACAGCGGAAAAATAAGCGCCGCTGCACCCAAACAAACTCCCGGCGATATTATTACCGATCGCAACACCGGCGAAAAAATTGCGCCTTTAGAAACCAGTAAAAAATCATTTTTCTCGCGTTTCGGAATAATTCTTCTGCTGCTCATTCTTGTGCTGCTGCTCATTACCGGCATACTCATCAATACACTTGTGGTGTGGCTGATGTGTGCAGTGGCGGCCGTGGCCGCAGTGGTTATTTATTCTTTCCTGCGAAACAACAACAACACACCTGAAGTTGCGCCACTCTCGCAGCAAATTACCGCCCCATCCCTTCTTGCCGAAACCATTGAGCAAACCCCTCCCCGCCCCGGTTTCAGCCTCACCATGTACAATTCAGTAACCACACCTGTGGCCGGTGCAGGCACATCAATAATTCAAACAGAAATACGCTCGTCGGCTTCCTCACAGGCCATTCGCCTTACCGAAACCAAACTTTACACACCCGCTGCCGGCAACAATGGGGAAAGCCTCGAAGCAGCCAATTTCAGAAAAGCGGCACTGAGTCTCAACAAACGGCTTATGATTGAGCCGCAGGAAAAAAAGCGGCAACCGTTTAACCTGATCAATGCCCGCGAAAAACTGGAATACGCACTCTCGCCACTCAATGCCTATCCGCGCATGGTGGCATCGCAGGTGAATTTTACGTTTAATCCGGGCTGGCTGCTCATCCCCGAAAATCTGGTACCCGCAATGGCTTATCCTGATTTTGACGATCCGATGTACGAAAAGCTCCGCGATATTTCTACCGAACTTTTCCTGCCCAATCTCAACCTTATTCCACCCAACACCATTTCATTGCTCATTACCAATCCCGAGTTTATAGAATCGTACATGGTTGGATTGAATCATGAAATGGGCCGCGAACTGCTGTGGAGAGAATATCCAACCGATCAGCGCGGAAGCTATTTCAGGCAATTCTGGAATGTGAAAGGAATAATTGCCGAAGACACCGGACTTACTCCCGAAGAACTCAGCGAACGCTACAAAGACATTACACCGATGGATAAATGGTATTCCACATCGGCGCTGGGCACACACCGCAATCCGCAACGTCCGCCCGGAAAACAGGTGGTGCTCGTAGTGCGCGGCGAACTGCTGAAGAAATATCCCAACACCATTATTTATGCGCAGAAAGCACATATAGCCCGGAAAAACGACGGCACACCCGATCCCACCAAAGACCCGGTGGTAAAAGAAGTGCAGACCGAAGCAGAAATGAAAACCGAAATCAAGTTCCCCATTTTCAGGGCAGAAATTGATCCCGATATCCGCTTCTTTGGTTTTGATATGAATATCGATCAGGTAAAAGGCGACAGCAACCCGCAAAACGCCACCGACGACTGGGGCTGGTATTTCATTATCCAGCAAATGCCCGGCGAGCCGCGCTTTGGAATGGATGTGAAATATGATCCCGACGAAGATCCTTCTACTCCGGTTACGTGGGATGATCTTTCGTGGGAAAGTTTCAGCGCGCCGCAGGAGTTTATCAATACCGGCGTGCGTCCGAAAGACCAGTTCTGGAATTTACTCTCTGCCGATCTGAAAGCACAATGGGGAAGGCATTCGGCCGATATGGCTGCACTTACTTTTCAGAAACCGGTCATGATTGCCGTTCATGCCAAAGAAATGCTCGAAAACATTAATGCCTGAATTAAACTTCTGCCATGAGTGAATATGCAAATACATTAGCCTCGCTGCGTAAAGCAAGAACAGCGCGCGATGAGGCTTCCACAGCCTTGTATGCCGTACAACTCAAAAAGTTGTGGCTCGAACGCAAACAGCGAAAAGCCGAAGCCGGTGAAGTGGAAGAAGATGCTGCGCTTCAGAAAAGCATTGATGCCCTGCGAAATAACCTGCAGCAGGCCGAAAAAGAACTTGCCGAAACCGACGCCCAAATAAAACGCTTGCAGGCCACGCTCGAAAATTGCAACCGCAATGCACAACTCATCAAAGAACTTCTGGCCGAACAATCTGCGCTCAAAAAACGCCTCGAAGAAATAAACCACACATTGGAAAACGGGCAAAACAGCCCCGGCCTGCGCAAAAAACTTGAAGAGGCAAAACGAACCATTGAAGCACAGCTTGCAGCCATTCCCGAAAGGCTTCCTGCGCTTGAAGCGGTGGCCAACAATTGCAGGCATGAGCAGCAGTCAGTACAACAGCAACTCGATGCACTGAATGCACAGCTTGGCAACCGGCAGGAAAACGTAAACCATATACGCCAGCAGCTTGAACAGGAAACCGCACGGATAACACGCAAGCCCGATCAGCAGCACGAAGTGGAAGCGGCAAAGCATGAACTGAAAGAAGCTGTGTCGAGGCTGCGGGTAAATGAAAGCCGTGTAAACGACCTGCTCAATACCTTGTTTCTCGGTAAAACACCCATGCAGCTTATCGAAGAGTGGGACGATTCGCTGCCTGTGCTGCTGCTTCCGCTGAGGGTGGAAATACGTTTTCGCAGCCGCGAACTCTGGGTGCGCGTGTTTCCCGATGAAATTGCAGTTAACACACACGAGAAAAATCTTACCGATACCGAAAGCGAACACGGCCGCGCCTACTGGAAAGCCCTCTTTGAAGCAACCACCGAAACAGCCCGCAAAGAAGCCTGGCGCATAATGGCCGACCGTTTTGGCACCAACCGCAGTGCCTGGGTGGCACAGCAAACCAAACCCCAGAACTGGAATTCGCAACCGGCTCCGGCAAGCAGCAATGAACTTATTTTTGCCGAACAAAAACTCATAAAACCCGATAGCTGGACACAGGCCCCACACACCCGCGTAATGCCCGACAGACTGGTGCTGATGGTGTTCCGCAACGGTGTTCAGGTGCATAGCAAAACCGGAAACCAGATCAGCGATCATGTGGTGCTCGGTCCGGCTCCGCTTTCAACCAACGAAAATCCGGCCGTAACACGCGATGCCGAAAACCGTCTCGACTTTGGCAACGACCTCAAATGGCTGCACGATTTTGATACGGCTGTGCAGCAGGGTCTGGGTTTTAAACTCCCCATTTCTGACGAAGATGCCGAGCGTGGATTCGACCAGCTTCTGGTGCTGGGTGTAAAACATTCGATGGACGAAAACGATACGCCCGGACTCATTGAAGAATTATTACACAACCATCACTACTCCCGCAAAGGCCTTTCGCTGGTGCCGCAGGGAGCCGCCACAAACAACACCGATGGCGACGATTCGGGCTTCGACAGTAACGACTTCCTTTTCGAAAAAGGATATTTCAACGAAACCGGCCAGCCCAATTTTACACCCGAAACCGATGTGCTGAAAATGAGCGACGGGCAGCGGCTCTGCGACTATCTGGGCTTACCTTACTCTACACTACAATACGTATCGGGAAGTGGCAACACCGATACAGCCGAAGCCCTGACCATGAACCGCGCACTGTATGCCGGAACCATTGGCTACTACCTCAACAGCATGCTCAACGAAGTTATGAGCGACGCACAGGAAGCCAAAGTGCGCGAAATGTTCTGCAACCACGTTACCGGTCGCGGGCCCATGCCTGCATTGCGTGTGGGCAAACAACCCTACGGCATTCTGCTCACCAGCGATTTCGACAACTGGACATGGCCGCACACACGCAAAAGCAATCCTCACGATTTGTTTGCCGTGCAGGTGTATGAACTGCTCAAAAAGTTTTCCGCTTTCTGGAAACTGCTTCGCCCGCAACTGGCACACATCAGCAAAGCCGGCAATCCGGGCGAAAATCTTATGAGTGTGCTGGGCCTGCACCCTTCGTCGGTGCAGTTTCACCAGCGGGTGGGTTATAGTTTCGACTATCTGAAAAATCTCGACGATTTCAGTTTCGGCGGCGAGTATATGCTTGATGTGATTATGATGGCCTTTGAGCAAAGCAATGCCCGAAACTTTCTGCGAAACCTCGGCTACGATGATACACGCCCAAACGGCACACTCAAACCCGTGCCGCACCTGTTGCAGTTAATTTTCCGCCACTATCACACCCGGCTCGATCCGAAACAACTCATTGATTCCAATCCGTTTTCCGAAACCGAACTGATTGCACCCTACGACAGAGCCCGTGATGTAAATTACATCGACTGGCTGGTTGAAAACGCCGGAGATACCGACAAACTCGAATCGCGAAATTTTGGCACCCGGCAAAAAGCGCCCGATACATTATTGTTTATGCTGCTGCATCATGCCCTGCTGCACGAAGCCAAATACAGCATACGCCGCCTGCTCATGCGCAACAACATAAGTGCCGACGAACTCATCCGCTCGCGCACATTCCTCAACATGAGCGCATCGCCCGACCTTTCGCCCTGGGAAGTGTTCAGGGCGCCTGCCGCCACGGTTATTCAGGGCGAGCTTTCGTCAAAACCCCTGCTGGAATTTATTCAGGAACCACAGTTTACCTCCGGAATAAACTGGGAAGTGGCGAGGAGTTTTACCGAAACGGTAGATGCCATGCGCATACTCAGGAACCTGCCCACCGCCCGCCTCGAAAGGGCGCTTACCGAACATATCGACCTGCTCACCTACCGCATTGATGCCTGGCAAACCGGATTGTTTGATATGCGTTTGCAAAAACAACGCAGCGAAAAAGGCAAAAGCGGAATTTATGCGGGAGCTTACGGCTACCTCGAAAACGTAAAGCCCGACAGTGTTTCGCGGGTAAAAATTCCCGAATCGGTTTTGCCTGAGGCGCTTCGTGAAAATAAAAACAATCTCTATCAGGTGCCCGAAGGCGGTGGTTATGCGCATACGCCAAGCCTTAACCACGCCGCCGCCGCCGCCCTGCTGCGAAACGGTTACCTTACACATGCCAGTGCGGCCGAACGCGAAAAACTTTCCATTAATCTTTCGAGCGAAAGAGTACGCCGTGCATTGGTGCTGCTCGAAGGAATACGCAACGGCCAAACACTCGAAGCCCTGCTGGGCTATCAGTTTGAACGCGGCATGCACGACTGGACCACCCGAAGCAATAATCCTGTTTTTCTTAATCAGCTTAAACCCTATTTCCGCAAGGCATTCCCGATTAAACGCACCAAAGTGCCGCGCAGGGGAATTGTGGAACCGGAAGAAGTAATTAATGATTTCTCCGTGGTAAACGGTATATCAATAATTAATGCACCCGATTCATTTCCGGCCGGTGTGCCCGATCTTCCACCGTTGGATGCGGCACAAACTGCGGCACTGAAAGCCGAGAAAAACAACATCGAAAATTCGCTGGATGCACTGCACGATCTTTTGCTTTCGGAAAGCGCCTACCAGCTTGCGCTGGGCAATTTCGACCGTGCTGCGGCAGTAATGCAGGCCGTATCGGGCGCACAAATGCCACCCGAAATTGATGTGATACGCAGTACACACGGCAGCGACCTGAGTTTTACCCAGCGCGTGGTGCTGCACACCGATACGCTTCCCGGCAGCAATCCCTGGCCGGCAATAAATTACACGTTACGCGCCGCCACCGAACCGGGCATTAACCGCTGGATTGCTTCGCTGCTGGGAAATCCCGATACGATAAGCTGCATGGTACGCGCCGTAAACGATAAAGGCGAAACACTGCTTGATGAAACAGCCGCACCGGTAGAAGGTGCAGTATCGCTGGCCGACCTTAATATTCAGGCCACAGACTTTGTACACATTATCCGCAGCCGTGCCGAAAGTGCCGCATTCTCCGAACTCGAAAGCCGTATCCGTTTTGCTTTTGCACGAAGAAAAAATCTGGATGAAAATATTGTAACCGAAATTACTTTCACCAAAAGCGGAAGCAGCAACAGCAGTGTAAGAAGTTTTGCCGAAATAATGCCTCTCGCCGACTACATCCGCCAGCTTATTTCAAAAGCCCGTCCAGCCACTGCCCGCGATTACATTACAGCGTCGAAAAAAGTGACCGATGCTCCTGCCAATCCGGGAATGATAGATGTGGATGAGCTACGCACCAGAGTACAGGCCCTGCTTCCGTTTTTCGATTCGCTCGCAACTTCGCTCGACACTGCACTCACCAATGCTTCGCTGCTAAAAAATGAAACGGCTCTCAACGCCCTGCGCGATGCGCTTGTGACCATTGCCGATGCCGGGCTTGTACATGCCTGGCCAGCCAGCAGCAATGGCTACAGCGATGCCTTGCTGGAAGAACTCGTGGCACAAACAGAATCGGTGCAAACGCGCATTGCCGCGCTGAAAACTGAGTTTGAAACCAAAGCCCTTTCGGCTGCGGAACCCGGTAAAAGCATTCAGGCGCAGGCCGCCATTTACACCGAAATGGCACAACTGTTTTTGGGCGGCGAATATCGCATACTCACGCGCTTTACCCTGCTTAACTTTGAAGAAGCCGTGAAAGCCGATTCGTCGCGCACACAACTGCTGGCCTATTCCACAGGCACAAAACAAATTCCGTTCCCGGCCGAAGAATGGCTGCATGGTCTGGCTCAGGTAAGGCCTGCATTGCACACGTTGCAGTTAATTTATACGCTTCATGAAAACCTGCTGGGCGGTGCAATTAATCTCAGCCCCGTTCAGCTTCCCTGGCGCGACAATGATTCGTGGTTGGGCTGCGAATTTCCGCCCGGCACAGCCATTGTTCACGATACACTTTCGGTAATGCAAATTGAGCCGGGGCATTTCAATCCGGCCGGCATACTTTGCGGACTGGTTATTGACGAATGGACAGAGTCGATGCCGCGCCGAGAAGAAACCACCGGTATTGCATTTCATTTCAACCAACCGGACAGTGCGCCGCCGCAGGCATTGCTTTATACCCTTTCGCCGCAGCTTACCGGGCAGTGGAAATGGAACGGACTTGTTTCGTCGGTGCTCGACACCATGGAACGCGCCAAACTCCGCGCAATAGAGCCCGATCAGCTCGAAACGCGTGCAGGACTTAGTACGCTGCTTCCCGCAGTGCTTTCGGAATTCAGCACCGGCAAGAGCACCATCTCGCTCGATCTTGCACTGATACTGCCCGAGATTCAGCAATTCTACGCCAATACGGCCTTAATTAACTTCACTCAACCCGGAAACTGATATGGAACCGTTGCAATTACATCAGGTTTTCAGTGCCAATCCCCAACTGCTCAACTTCGTTTATCGTGAGCCGCAGGTAATTGCCTACAATCGTCTGGAATCGAGGGCACGTACCGAAGATTTTACACGAAGTCTGCGGGCAGAAGTGCGCGATGCAATGTGGATGCTGACCCGGCAATGGCAGATGGGCGAGTTTGAGGCCGAAGATGCAGGATCGGCAATAGATGCACGGCTGCTCACCCACGAAAACGCGGCCGACCGATTCAGGATAAAAGGCGGAGACGGCCAGCTTTACACCAGTGAATTACCTTTGGAAACCATTGCCGAGCGCGAAAAAATTAAATTCTCGCTGGCCCTTCAGGTTCAGGTGGCCCAGTATTTTCTCAAACTGCATTCGTCCGCACTGCGCAGTAAATACGAACCGGCCTACCGGAAAGCATTTGGTTTGCCACTGGCCAACGAAGAAGCCTATCTCGGACAAACAGACGGAGCCAATTTGTATCAGGCCTTAAAGCGGCGCGGCATCGATGGCGAAAAATTGCTCAAAGCCATTGCCGATGGAACTCTTCTTGCAAAAGCAGAAATTGAAACCGATGATACAGCACTGATTACTCAATACTGCCAACAGCTTGAGCAATGGTTTGCCCGGCAGTATTCGCAACCGGTAACCGGCACAGACAACGCATGGAATACGCAGAAACTGAGCTACGAATTAGACATTGCCGCACCACGGCAGGGCAAGGAACAGTATGTGCTTGAAGCCCGAAACTATAGCGAAGGACAGCTCGACTGGTATTCGTTTGATCTTGCCCCGCGCACCGAATCCATTGCCCTCAAACCCGAACCGGCACACCAGTTTAAAGATCAGACCATTTCATTTCTTCCCACTGCCGCCGCTTTTAAGGGAATGCCCAATCCGCGTTTCTGGGAATTTGAAGACCGGCAGGTAAATTTTGGCAATCTCAATGCCACCACTACCGATCAGCTCATGCTGGTGTTTGCCGAACTTGGTTTGATATACGGCAACGACTGGTGCGTAATTCCCTACCCGATGCAGGTAAACAGTTTATGCGAAATACGCGCATTGGTGGTAACCGATGTGTTCGGCGACCGTACAATGATTACGGCCTCCGGAGCCGGAGCCGATAAAGACTGGGAACGATGGTGCATGTTTGGACTGAGCAACAGCGGTAATATGGGTAATTACAATCGCCTGTTTTTCCTTCCTGCGGCTTTATCGCAAACACTGGAAAGCGAGCCGGTGGAAAAATTAAATTTCATGCGCGATGAAATGACCAACATGATCTGGGCCATCGAAAAAACAATTCCCGATGCAACCGGAAAAGGAATAAACGGCGATGAAGCGGCCGACAAAACAGGCATTCTGCCTGAAGTCATACCCGGCTCCACCGCGCCCACCCGATACATTCTCGGAACTTCGGTTCCTGAAAACTGGATACCTTTTTTACCGGTTCATAAACCCGGTTCCGATCAGGAAATATATTTGCAGCGCGCAGCCATGCCCAAGTTGGGCTCGCCACCCAAAGAGGTGGTGAAGGCCAAAGGTGTATTGCTTAATGAAGTTCCATCGCCTTACTTCATCAACGAAGAAGAAATTCCTTATTCCGGAACCATCGTTACCCGCACCTGGCAGCGCACACGCTGGTACAACGGCGAAACATTAATCTGGATGGGACGCAAACGAACCACCGGACGGGGCGAAGGCAGCAGCAACCTCCGTTTCGATCAGATAGATGAAAAATAGATTGACGCAGCAGTTCTATTGTACAACTCTTTGTACACATTAATATATGGAGATGGCAATGCGTTTTCGTTTTCTCTCTTTTTCAAAACTGTGACGAGTTGCGTCACGAGCTAAACGTGACACATTACCGGGCATTGTACCTGCTGGAATACCCGCGTACACGGGAAATTGTACATGATGCTCACTGCCGGAAACATACCGGGCATTGACACCATATTGTTACATTTGCGCCAATGCTGCCCGAACTCCGCACCGTAAACGTAACCCGCTACATCACGCCCCTGCGCGAAGGAGGCTCGCTGCCGGCTGTGGCCGGGGCCGACGATGGTTTTAACTATGTGCT
This sequence comes from Bacteroidia bacterium, assembly GCA_025454955.1. Taxonomy (GTDB): domain Bacteria; phylum Bacteroidota; class Bacteroidia; order Palsa-965; family Palsa-965. The sequence continues at coordinate 164,156 of JALONL010000009.1, forward strand.
CAAATTTCGCGGCGCCGGGCATGGTACCAAGGCATTGATTGCCGAACTCATTGGCGGCGAAATTGCCCGTGCCATTGGCCTTCGTGTGCCTGAAATGGTGTTTGCCAATCTCGACGAAGCCTTCGGGCGCACCGAGGCTGACGAGGAAATTCAGGAACTGCTGCGAAACAGCCACGGCACCAACCTGGGCCTGCATTTCCTCTCGGGCGCGGTAACGTTTGATCCGGTGGTGACCAAAGTAGATGCACTTACCGCATCGAAAATTGTGTGGCTCGATGCTTTTCTTACCAACATCGACCGCACTTTTCGCAATACCAATATGCTGATGTGGCAGAAACAGCTCTGGCTCATCGATCACGGCGCGGCATTATACTTTCACCATAGCTGGAACAACTGGGAAACACATGCCCGCAGCGAATTTGCGCTCATAAAAGATCACGTACTGCTGCCACAGGCCACACAGCTTGAAGCCGCCGATGCCGAAATAAAAGCCGTGCTCACTGCCGCGTTTCTGCAACAACTCCCTGCCCTGCTGCCCACCGACTGGCTGCACTGGGAAGGCAGCGAATTAAGCCCCGAAGAAATACGAAACACCTATTCGGAATTTCTCACCATCCGCCTCGCACATTCATCAGTATTCTTAAACGCCGCCAGCCATGCAAGAAAAGCTGTTGTATGAATATGCGGTAATACGCTATGTGCCGCGGGTGGAACGGGAAGAGTTTCTGAACGTGGGCATAATTCTGTTTTGCAAACAACAGCGCAGCGTAAAAATGCGCTGGCACATCAACAAAGCCAAACTGCAAAGCCTCGCCCCCGAAGCCGATGTGAGCGAACTCGAAGCCTACCTCCACGCCTTTTCGGCCACCGCACACGGCGACAAAAGCGGCGGGCCGATGGCGCAGGAAGATGCCGCCTCACGTTTTCGCTGGCTCACGGCAGTGCGCAGTTCGGCGCTGCAAACCTCGCGGCCGCATCCGGGCTTTTGCGCCGATACGGAAAATGCGATTGAGCGGCTCATGGAAGAATTGGTGCTGTAAGAAAACGCTGCTTTGCAGTTATGCGCCGAGCAGTTCCTTCACACTCTTTACAAGTTCCTTGGTAGAAAACGGCTTGCTCACGTAAAGCGACGCACCCAGATCATAGCCTTTCTGAATATCGGCTTCGCGGGTTTTGGCCGAGAGAAACACCACTTTGATGTGTTTCCATGCCGGGTTCTTCTTTATGCGTTCGCATATTGCGTAGCCGTCCACGTCGGGCATCATAATATCAAGCAGAATAAGGTCGGGCAACTGACCGGCAATAATGTCGAGGGCTTCGGTGCCGTTTCGGGCCACATGCACTTCGTAGCCGCTTTTCTTCATCAGAAATTCGAGCGACATGAGAATGTAAGGGTCATCGTCCACAACCAGTATTTTGTGCTTCATAGCTTAACGCCGTCAGATAGGCAGCACAAATATAAAACGTGCTCCACTACCCTGCACCTGTTCGGCCCAAATTCGTCCGCCGTGCATTTCAATGATGCGTTTTGAGATGGCCAGGCCCAATCCGCTGCCTTCGGGTTTTTTGAGGGTTTGATTGCGGGCCTGAAAGAACTTGTCGAAAATAAGTTCGCGCAGTTCGGGTTCCACGCCTTTGCCGTTGTCTTCCACCATTACACGGGCTTCGGTGTCGTCGAAAAACAGGCGCACATTTACGGTGCCGTGTTGTGCGTCGGCAAATTTTATGGCGTTGGTCACAAGGTTGTAAATTACCTGCACCAGCATGTCCTTATCGGCCTGTACAAGCAGCATGGAATCGGGCAGAAACAGGTTAAGCGTCACATTTCGGGCAGCAGCCAGCGGCTTTACCGATTGCGCCACCTCGCCAATGGCCGAAACAATATTTACCGGCTGTGCATACAGTTTATGCCTGCCCGACTCGTAGCGTTCGAGTTTGAGCACCTGTGTAATGAGGTAGCTGAGGCGTTCAGACTCGCGCACAATGCCGTTTAAGTATTGCTCTCTTTCCTGTTCGTCCATGTCGGCATTGTCGTGTACAATTTCGGCCAGGGCGCGTATGGAAGTAAGCGGTGTACGCAGTTCGTGGGTAACGGTGTAAAGAAATTCGTCTTTCATTTCGTCCATTTCCCTAAGCTGTTCGTTTACGCGCCTGAGTTCGTCGGTGGCGCGTGTAAGCTCATCCTGCTTGCGTTTGAGTGCCCGGTTAAGATCGCGCACCTGCTGCGTTTCCTGAAGCATGTCGATAATTTCGCCCGTGCTCAGCTTTTCTTCCTTCACTACACTTTGCACGGCAATATGCGCCGAGGCATTACCAATAACACCCGAAAGCATGCGTTCCGAAAAACCCACCAGGCGCGGGTCGGCAATATCGCCGGTAATGTTTATCTGGTGTTTGGCTGCATAGCTTTGAAACAGGATCCGGGCACGAGTTTCGCCAAGAAATTTGCTTAATAGTGTTTGCAGATCGGCCAGGCTGGCGGTGCGTTTCCACGAAAGCTGCTCGTCGTTGTTAACCGCACTTACAAAAAACTCGGCCTGCACAATTTCCTGATCGCTGCGCGAGGTGAAAAGCGAAACAACCACGTAGGTAAACACATTAAACAGCAGCGACCAGATTACCGAATGCGTTACCGGATCAAGTCCGCGAAGCCCGAAAAGTGCCTGTGGCGAAAGCAACTCCATACCTGCGGGCCCATCGGTAATGATGCTTGCTGGCAAATAACCAGCCCCGGCAAAAAGCGGAATCACCAGCGTATAGGCCCACACCGCAAACCCGGCCAAAATAGCCGCAATGGCCGCCTTGCGCGTGGCAAACTTCCAGTACATGCCGCCCAGCAATGCCGGGGCAAACTGCGCCACCGCCGCAAACGAAATAAGCCCCACCGACACCAGCGAAAACTGCCCGCCCAGCACACGTTCAAACAAAAACGCCGCCAGCACAATAAACAATATACTAAACCGGCGAACCCGCATCAGCAAACGGCTTAGCCCGGCCTCGGTAAACGAGCGGCGCAGCAGGGCCAGCGGCATTACAATATTGTTGCTGAGCATGGTACTGAGCGCAATGGTTTCCACAATAATCATACTCGTGGCCGCCGAAAAGCCGCCAATGGCCACCACCATAGCCAGCACCTTGCTGCCTTTGGCCGAAAGCGCCAGCACATACAAATCGGAACTGGCATTGCCGCCAATAAGCAGCAACCCCGCCACCGCCACCGGAAGCACAAACAGGGTGATGAGAAACAGATACAGTGGCAGCAGCCAGGTGGCCTTAAACAAATGTTTTTCATTGAGGTTTTCCACCACACCTACCTGAAACTGCCTCGGCAAAAACAAAAACGCCAGAAACGAAAGCAGTGTGAGCACGGTAAAACGCAAAAATCCATGCTCGCCGTTGAGTGTAAAGTCGGGCAGTTGTACTTTCTCTGCGGCTTTGGCAAACACATCGCCCCAGCCGTTGAACAGAAAATACACCACAAAAATGCCCGCCGCCAGAAAAGCCAGCAATTTCACCACTGCCTCAAACGTAACCGCCGCCACCATGCCCTGATGCCGCTCGCTGGCGTCAATACTGCGCGTGCCGAAAAGCACCGTAAACACCGCCAGCACCACAGTTACCGCCAGCGTAAGTGTGGTATGGCTCACCGCAGGTGCCGTACTGTTTTGCGCCATCAGAAACTCCATACTGCCCGAAATGGCTTTCAGCTGCACGGCGATATATGGCACAATACCAATTACACAAAGCAAAGCCACAATTACACCCAGCGAAAAGTTTTTGCCGTAGCGGGCAGAAATAAAATCGGCAATGGTGGTAATGTGCTGCTGCTGCGAAATACGAATCATTTTTCGCAGCACAATAAGAAACAACGGTGCCGCCAGTGTGGGCCCGAGGTAGGTGGTAAGAAAATAAAGCCCCTCGCCCGCCGCCTGCCCCACACTGCCGTAGTATGTCCAGGCCGTACAAAATACCGTGAGCGAAAGTGTATATACATACGGATTGTTGACCAAACTTTTCCCCGCCTTGTCCGAACGCTCGGCCCCATAACCGATCACAAACAGTATAACGAGATAAAGCAGCGCCACCAGCGCAATAATCCATCCGCTCATTACTTACGTCGTTTATACAGTTCGATAAGCAGAAAAAGCAAGGCTATTACGCCCAGCCAAACCACCATCAGGTAAATAAACAGCCGGGGAATTCCCATCACTTCGCCATTCCGCGAGGCTATCGACACCAGGGGATATGAAATGAGCAAAACGAAAATGGCGGCCAGCGTTTTAAGCCGGTTGTTGAGCAGTCGGTCGCGCATTACTCAAATATAATGTTTAGACATATCGTAAAAAAAACACTTCCGGATTATTTTCAGTTACGGTTCATCTTTTTATTTATTTGATATATGAGCCTCTTTTAATTTTCTTAGCCAACATTGCTATCACTCCTAATTGGGTTAATACTTTCGAGGGTTCGATCAACTACTCGTAATCTGGCGAGCATCTTCTATGATTTTAGCACCTTATGGAGTAATTTTTTAAACAGGTGCTGAGTTTAGCAGAAACTCCGCACACAGGCAGAAAAATAATCTGGACTGATACCCCTCGCAGGTCTTCGAAGACCTGCGAGGGGTATGCGAGTTTTTTATTTTTCTGCCAGTGTGCTACACAAATGCACTTGCACCCTCGCGCCAGTAGTTTGTAAAATATCTGAGAAAAAATCGGTTCATAACAAACCTCAAAAAAAATTTAAACAGAACCTTATATAATTAAAGCCAAACTCAACTAAAATCAGATTGGTTCAAAACCATGCAACAAACACGCGGGTTTCAGCGTTTAACCTTTGTAACCCCGTTTGAGTACAGTTGTGCTAATTTGAACTGAGTTTGCAAAATTTGTTACCCGGCTTGTAACCCAACGGGGGTTAATCTAAATCAACAAGCCATGTTTGCCAAAATTAGAGAAAAAAAATTAAAAGACGGTCGAATTTCCCTGCGCCTTGACATTTATTGCAATGGGGTTCGCAAAGTAACAACCCTTGAACTATACTTGTCCGGTAAACGGGGCGACCCGGCTGATAAGGCAATTCGGATGGAGGCAGAACTACGCCGACGTAAAGCCTATGATGAAATGACCCTGAGCGGGGAAAATCCGGTTGTTCAGGCGCAAAAATCGGCGGTTTGCTTTTTTGTGTTTATGGAACGCAGTATCGCCAGACGAAAAACCCTTAACAAGATCAAGTCAATTTACAAGCAGTTAAAAGAATTTACCGGCACAGAAACATTGCCAATCAGTAAGATTGACAAGGATTTTCTTCTCGACTTTCAGAAGTACTTGTTTGAAGATATGGGCAATGTATCTAATTCTGTACACGGTAAAATGAGCTTGTTCAGTACCTTGATGAATGAAGCCAAAGCAGAAGGGTTAATAAAAGTGAACCCGTTTTCGGATATTCCCCGCCATCTTCGGGTAAAATCAAAATTGCCAAAAATTAACCCGCTCAATGCCGAAGACATACGGGCATTAATGGCCAATACCGACGGGATTCCGCGCCAAGTGCAACAGGTGTTTTTTGTCTCCTTGTTTACAGGTCTGCGCTGGTCAGACGTATCCCGCATAGAAAAGGCGAAAATAAAGACCGCGCTCATTGGCGGAGAACGGCGTAAGGTGTACACCTTCATTCAGCGCAAAGTAGATCAGTCGGCACAGCAGCCCCTTTCCAAAGAAGCTATACACTACATAGCACAGAGGCTTATGGATGAGCGCAAGGAAATGCGGGAAGCGCAGGAGCGTGGTGCAAAGTTTTCACCCTCGCCATACCTCTTTCCTAAAATGGCATCACCCGGCCATTTTTATAGCGGATATGGCTATATGCACCCCTACCTGATACAATGGGGCATTCAGGCCGGATTAAATAAACGGTTTCATTTTCATCTTGCCCGGCATAGTTTCGCCACACTAATGCTGGAACTTACCGGTAATTTGCAGGTAGTGAAGGAACTGCTCGGCCATGCCAATGTGTCTATCACACAGCGTTACGCGCACGTATTAGACGCGCATAAAACGGCAGCAATAGATAAACTGGCCTCTTTGCGTTTAGTAGGATAATCTCTAACTGTTCACCCGCCCGGCTGCAAGCTGGCAGCCGGGCTTTTTATACCTCTTTCAATGAATAATCCCGAAACCCTAAATTTTCGCGCCCGGTATAACCGGGTTTTAGCTTATAAATGTGTAACCCTTTCTGCTCAATCAACCGATGAGC
>JALONL010000010.1 GCA_025454955.1 Bacteroidia bacterium
AGGTATTGCACCTGGAGCATCGCATAGGTAACCCTCACTGTTGGCTTTTTAAAACTCGTAAATTTTCTGGTACAAGTCTAAAGGAGGCATCGCGCCCAAGGGCTTTTTCAGAGCGAGAATTCAGAGTGAGAGCGAGTTCTCAGAGCGAGAGTCCAGAGTGAGAAACAGAGCGAGAGCGAGTTTTTGGTGCGGGCGGGGAGGGGAGGATGTTATCAAAGATCAGCTTCGCTGATCTTTTGGATGCGGGGGATTTTCCGGTTTTTTGGGGGGGACAGCTTCGCTGTTTTTTGTCACAATTTTATGGAATTTTTGTGACAAGATTATTCCTGTAGACGGCTAAAGCATTGGGGTGCAAAGTCACAGACTTTGTTCAGTTTAGCGGGCGAGTTTAGGACAGCTTCGCTGTCGTAAACTCTTCGCAGCCTGCGGCTTTTTTACAGCTTCGCTGTCGTAAACTCTTCATAGCCTGTGTTTTTTACAGCTTCGCTGTTTATTACAGCCTTTCGGCGAGGACGCAGGCGCGTTTGTATCGTTTCACTTCGCCGTTGGGGTTGAAGGCTTCGAAATAAACCACATACACGCCGTTGCGGGCTTTGGTGCGGTCGTCCATGATGCCGTCCCACGAGAATGTGCCGCCTTCGGTGCCGAGGAGTTCGCTGCGGATGAGTGTGCGTACCAGGCGGCCGCGCTCGTCGTAAATGGTTACGTTGGCCACATAGCCGGGGCGGTCGAAACTGTAGCCGATGTTGAGCACATCTTCAAAGCCATCGTTGTCGGGCGAGAAAACGGTGTTGCCGAGGGTGATGGCTCCGTCGTCGGCAGGAGCTGCGCTGTATTGCGAGTTGCGCTGTGTGGGTGTGCCAAAGCCCGATGTTTCGGCGGCGGAGTGCCAGTTGGTGGCATCCTGCGTGGAACGCTCGGTGTCTATGCGTTCGAGCGTTACGCCCTTGGTTTCATTGAGCAGGGGGAAATGCCAGTCGCCGCTGTACACCAGGCGGTCGATGATGCGGAAGCCGGTGTCGGCAATAATTACAATGTCGCCGTCAATGTTCATCGACGGGATGTTGTCCATGTCGAGCAGGCGGTCGCGGTTTATGCCGGCGGGATATTGAGCGGCCACGGCATTTCCGTCTTCACTCAGCACCACATATTCGCCGGGGAAAAGCAGATAGCCGTCGGGGGCAATTACATTTATTTCTTCGAGAATGTTGGCAATGGTGTCCTGCGTACACAGCACCATTGAGCCGAGGTCAATTACTTTTTGCGAACGGTTGAACAACTCCACAAAGTCCACACCGCCGTCGAGCGGATCGGGCAGTATTTCGTTAATTACAATGTCGTTTGCAGCCACGGGCTCGGGCAGGGCAAAGGATGCAGTGGTGGTGCTTACGGGATTTCCCACACAATCTGTAAGCTGCGTGGAAACTGTAACCGTGTATATAATTCCCGGCGACAGCAGCGAAAGCAGTTTTAAATCCACCCGGCTGAAATCATTGCCCAGCGGCTTTACCTGAAACGGTGTGCCAATGCCGTTGCTGATGTTGTAACGCGTTACATCGGCCGCCGAAGCACTGTCTAAAGGCTCGGAGAAAAAGAGGCGGATGCTGTCGGCGGTAATTACTGCCACACGCTGCAAACGCGGAGCCAGCGCATCGGGATTGGCGGCGTAGTTGCTGTTTTGTGCGCCGGGCGTGCCTCCGTCTATGGTGGCCGCGGCGCGCCAGTTTACGGCAGCAGCGCAGGGATTGAGCGGATCAATCTGTTCGAGCGACCAGCCGCCGTCGGCTCTATTGGCATCCACATACCAGGTGTCTTCGTAGCTCACGCTGTGTTGCAGCAGGCCGCGGTTGGTGCGCAGGGCAATGGTGCCGGAGGTGTTGGTGATGGACGGGAAGCCGCTCATTGCCGAAAGGTTGATGCTTCCGAACTGACCCGGCGCAGCATCGTCAACCAGCGCAATGTAGCCGTTGGCCGGAAGCCAGGCATTGGTAATGGTGCGCGTGGTGGTGCCTACGGTGAACTGCCAGCCATCGAGATAAATGAGGTACGGCGTGGTGTTGTGCAGTTCCACGTATTCCTGATTGGGCAAATCCTGCGGCGGATCGGGATCGGCCATGATTTCGTTGATGACCACATCGAAGGGCTGCACAATGTAGTAGGTAAATGTGCCGGTGTTGGCGGCTATTACGTTTCCGGCACAGTCGGCGAGGTTGCTGAATGTGGCGGTGTAGGTAACCTGGTTTTGCAATGCCGTGCCAAGCGTAAGCGTAACACATTGCAGCGTGGCGGTGTCGTAGCTCAGTGCCACGGGTGTGCCAATGCTGTTGCTTATGCTGTAGTTGCTGAGCAGCAGCAACTGGGCCGGGTCTATGGCTTCGTTGAAGCAGAGGATGACGTGGACACTGTCGGTGGCATAGGTGTAAAGCAGTTGCGGAGCAGTTACATCGGGCGAGTTGTTGAATACGCTGTTTTGCGCGCCGGGTGTGCCGCCGAGGCTGTTGTTCGACGCAATCCAGTTGCCCGAAGGTGCGCAGCCGCCGCCGATAGCCGGGTTGATGAGTTCGAGTGTCCAGCCGCCATCGTCTTTTGCACCGTCGCGGTACCAGCTAATGTCGAAACGTACCGAGTCTATCGGGTTGGTGCCGTCGGTGAGTGTGAGCAAATCGCCGCTGTTGTTGATGGATGGAAAGCTGCTGAGTCCCAGTGTGGGGCCAAGCGGGCTGAACAAAGCCGTGTCGGCATTGGCGCAGAGTATGAGGTAGCCGCCGCCGGGAATTACGTAATTGCCGAATGTGGCGGTGGAAGAACCATCGGTAAGCTGCCAGCCGTTGAGGTTGAAATTGTTGGCGGTGCGGTTGAATAGTTCCACAAACTCCGCATTGGGCAGCGCAATCTGCGGCGAAGGATCGGCCATGATTTCGTTTATCACCACATCGCGGAAACCTGCGCCCACCACTGTAAACCACTGAAATGTGGCGGTGGCTGTGGTAATGGCGTTTGCACTGGCATCTTCCACGGCGGTAACCGAGAGGGTGTAGTTTACGGCGTTGGCAAAACTGCTGGCAAAGGTAAGATGCACCAGTGCAGGGTTGCTGCCATCACGCACGGCTGCCGATGGTGTGCCAATGCTGTTGTTTACGCTGTAGTTTGCAGCGTTTTGCGAAGTGGCCAGACTCACCGGCTCGTCAAACAATACGTCCAGCTGCGTGGCCGAAATTGCGGTGGCCGATACAAGCTGCGGAGCGGTAGTGTCAACCTGAATGGGTCCGGCATAAATATCGTCGAAGTAAAAACGGGTGATGTTTGATATTGTGTATCTGCACCACATGCCCATGTAGTTGCATGTGGTGTGTGTATTGTCGGTTACAGAGCCTTCGGGGAGGAATGTATTGCCGCCGAGCGTGTCGGAGTAAAGATTCCAGAGCCCGGCATTGTTGCGTGTAAGTTTAATGCGCAGTACATTGTTGCTGGCGGCGCAGTGTGCGGGAATACCGTCGATAATTTTGGTGTGTGTGGTGCCCGATTGTTCCCACAAATCCACACTGTCGAACGAGCCGTTTTCGCCCAGACGTACGTAGTAGCCGTTTACGGGGCCTGCCAGGTTGCTTACGTCAGACACTACATAAAACCGGGCGTTGTTATTGTCAGACGGAGCAAAGTTGAGGCGGATCCAGAACTGCCATTCGGCATTGCCAATAAACGGCGAGGGCAGCGAGAGGTATGAAGTATCGGCAGCAGTGCCGTTTAGTTGCAACTGAAACGAGGCATTTACGAGAAACATGGAGTTGTCGCCGCTCCAGGTGGGATTATTGGTAAAGTCGCCGTCGCCGAAATTATCGGTAATCTGGGCAGCCAGCGGGGCAGCCTGCAGGGTAAACAACAGCAGGAGAAGATGGTAGAAACGCATGCCAGTTGAGGGTTCTCCTGTAAAGATAAGAGAATGACGCAATCGGGAATGCTAATTTCGGGTTATGAAATTGGGAAAAACAGGGGCTGGGATTGGTTTTGTATATGGGGTAATTTTTATCGCCGGAAAAATCGGCACATCTTCTCGTTGAATAACAGCCACAAAGACAGTAAGTTAAAAATAAAAATTGGGGGTTTGGGGGAAGGGACTTGACAAGGGGTGTGGGGGTGTTGTACTTTTGGGGGGAGGATTAAGGAATGCTTTGTTGAGGCAATGAATGCCGTGTTTTGTTTAACAGATTGTATTTTTGTTTTTAGTACATTGTTTTAATACATTTTCATGCACACCACAAAAATCACCACTTTTCAGGTCTCTTCCTTTCAGAATAACGAAGTTTTTCAGAAAGTGGGCAACGTGCTGGCTTTTTTTGCGGGCAGGATTCCCGATTTATACATTACCAAACTTTCCAAACTACTATACATTCTCGACGAACTTTCCATTAAAGAAATAGGAATGCCCGTTACCGGGCTTGAGTATAAAGTAGCGCAGGCCGGGCCGCTGGCGGCCAATGTGTGGAGCTCTCTTCGTTATAACGAAGGGCATTTTAACCAGTTTATCCACGTTTATGCCGGGGTAAACTGGCTTAAAATTTCGCAGAATCCGCAGTTTGCATTTAATGAAAATCTTTTCACCGAGTTTGAACTGGAATTGCTGGAAAATGTGGTAAAGAATTTCGGGGAAATGAATACCGAAAAACTGATTGATTATACACACTCTGCCAGTTCGCCGTGGCATTTTACCAAAGAAAAATACAATATCAGCTTCGAAAAAGGCGAGCCCAATGTGACCAACATAAACGTTGATTTTTCATTGCTTCTGGATAACGACGTGAAGAGACAAAATTTTGATTCTTTTTTCGAGAGCCTTTCATTTTAATTTCTCATTGCTTTTATGTTTCTACCGAGGCGGATTCTTTACATCAGAAATTTTGATTTTGGCGACGAACATGCAGAGCGAAACAAGTACCTCATTGTACTGCATAAAGTTGATGATACCTATATACTGGTTTCTTTAACCACCTCAAAAGATCATATTCCGGAGCGTCTGATTCAAACAGAGAAACGTTGTTTGCGGGAGGCAGAAAACAATATTCATTCCTATATTTTTCCAAAAGAAAAAGTAGTGGGAAATAACGGATTCTCTTTTCCGAGAAACACATTCATTGACATCAACAAATCGCAGGTTTTTCAAAAAGAACTAAGTCATCTCGCGGTTAAGTATATCGACAGCGGACTTACAGAAGAGAAAGACAGTTTAAATGAGGAAGAGTATCACAACCTCCTTTATTGTATTTCTAAGGCAAGGCATATTCCTGTGGGGATTAAGCGACAAATAGAGTCGGTGTTGAGTGAATATTACTCGCGCGAACAGGTAAACTAGTTTCTCTATACTTCGCTCATTTCCCCTGCCCGGATATTGAGGTAATATTTTCCGATACAAACCTCATCAAATCCTCCAATTCAAAAGCATTCATGCGTTCGGCCTCAATCCAGAGGCTATATTCATTTCCCTGCTGCAAAAACGCCGCCGGTAGTGTGTCGCTGCTGCGGCCGGTAAGTTGTTGCCATTCGTCGCGGTGCAGGAATTTTACCGGCAGCGGTAATGTGGCAATGAAGTCTTTCCACTCTTTCACCATCGAAAATGTGCCGTAGGTAATTTCGCAGAGTTTGCAGGGATAGGTGGATGGCGAAATGATTTTATGCAGAAAGTCGAATGCGGCGCTGGTAATTTTTGCGTCGGCATTGTACACGAAAATCAGAGTATGGACAGAGTTGGGCATAATTTGGAAGAAATAGTAAATGATATACGGGGAAACGGGCTTCGGGCGTTTGATTTTTCGTACAATAATTTATTATTTGAACCGAAATGTGTGTGCGAGCTTCCTAAAATCAGCAATTTCTGTACTGTCTTTGTCCTGACAGCCGGCAGTAAGTACAAAAACTTGTTTATCGTTTCGAACTAACATGATATAGTACCTTCTCGGGTAGTTGTATTTGTTAATTGTACTGAATTCAGTTTCAAACGCATTGATTCCATCTGCCGGAACTTTTTGAAAATAAAATTGATGCGTTATTTCCTTCTCCCTTAATTTAAGTATGTCTTCTACTAAATCTGCCAGAAGTGCTTTAGTATTTGTGTCTGGTTGAATAAGCTCATTATTACGTTTATATATTACGAAGTACGGTGCCAGTGTATCTGATAAAGAAAAACGGGTGTTTTTTCTTTTCAAATTTATAAAATCCAATCCCTTTTGTACAACTTCGAAGCTGCTCCCTTTAGTGTTCATCGTAAAGGAGTTATAGTGCAAAAAATCGGGATCAACAGTTGTATCTCTTATAAAAGAATGAAATGCTACCCGAAGTGGTTCGAGCAATTTAGAGGAGTCCTTAGTTGGAAAAGTGCAATAGAGAGTAGAAAAATAGCTTTCATTTCCTACGAATAAGACGACTTTTATCTCATCTCCTGAATAATCTATTCGCTCCACATATCTTGCCGAGTCTTCGTTAATTTTAAAACGTTCATGTCTCAGTAAATTCTTATCAGGATAGAATAAATATTGTGAAGTTTCGCGTTCTATAACTTTATAATAGCTGTTAACATTAATCTCATTAATTGAAATATACACTGAGCTGTCAAAAACTAATTTTGGTTCATTTTCACTCAACTCAAACCCCGGAGGTGGTATTAAAAAAATATGGGAAGCGGGAATATGAATATGGCCCGGAGTAATTATTCTTTTGGTGGATTGCGGATTTTGATCGCCGCATGATTCGGTTAAACACAGGTATGTTACACTTAGCAAAAAAACTAACGGCAAGGAATAGCGCGCAAACAGATTTACTTTCATAACCGGGATTAAGAGGCTCCTTGAAAAGGAAAGATGAATATACAGAAATACACCCTTTCAACCTACAGCCGGTATAAGAGCAGATGAACCGTTATGTGGTTTTGTTTTTCTGTAATAATCAGTTCTTCGTCTGTTTCCAACACTTATCAAAAGAGCGGCAATAATATGCCCGATCCTGCTACATTTGCACTGCCTGCAACTAAACACACCATGAAAGTAGCTCTTGTGGGTGCCACCGGCCTGGTGGGCACCAAAATGATGGAAGTACTCAGGGAAAGAAATTTCCCGGTAACCGAATTTATCCCGGTAGCTTCTGAGAAATCGGCGGGGAAACAACTTGAATTTGGCGATAAATTATACACCATAGTTACTCCGCAGCAGGCGGTGGAGATGCGGCCCGATATTGCCCTTTTTTCGGCAGGCGGCAGTGCTTCGCTGGAGTGGGCGCCCAAATTTGCGGAAGCAGGCACTATCGTTATCGACAATTCCTCGGCCTGGCGCATGGATCCTTCCAAAAAATTAGTGGTGCCCGAGGTAAACGGCCACGTACTTACGGCCGATGATAAAATTATTGCCAACCCCAACTGCTCCACCATTCAACTGGTGGTGGCGCTTGAGCCGTTGCGCAAACGTTATGGCATTTCCCGAATTGTGGTTTCTACCTACCAGTCGGTTACGGGCACGGGTAAAAAGGCCGTAGATCAGCTCATGAACGAACGGGCGGGTGTGGAAGGCGAGAAAGCCTACGCCTACACCATCGACCTGAACGTGATTCCCCAAATCGACGTGTTCCTCGATAATGCCTACACCAAAGAGGAAATGAAGATGGTGAATGAAACCAAAAAGATCATGGGCGATGATTCGATACGCGTTACGGCCACCTGCGTGCGCATACCGGTAATGGGCGGCCACAGCGAATCGGTGAATGTGGAGTTTGAACAGGAGTTCGATCTGGCAGAAGTACGCAGCCTGCTTGAGTCGGCTCCCGGCGTTACGGTTATCGACAATCCGGCCACGCAGCAGTATCCCATGCCGCTCATTCATGCCAACAACCACGATGCGGTATTTGTAGGCCGCATCCGCCGCGACGAAACCCAGCCGCGCACACTCAATCTCTGGATTGTATCAGACAATCTCCGCAAAGGTGCGGCCACCAATGCTGTGCAAATTGCCGAGCTTCTGCTGAAGAAATAATTCGTTCACAATACCACATACAAAGGCCGCAGAAACGTTTCCGTTTCGCGGCCTTTGTACCATCATCAAACGAATCGGCCACAATCGGGCCTTTCTGCGGGCGATAAAAATGGAAAAACGACGCATCAATGTGAAGCGTCGTTTTTTAGTATAACCTTGTTGATGTTCAGCTTACAATTGGCTCATCGCTGTCGGCCGGTTTGGGGGTGGAGCCGGTTTCTGAAATTGTGTTTTCGCCAGATTCTGATTCCTGTGCTGCGGTTGTTTCGGCAGTTGAATTTTCGGTTGTTTCGGGCTGTTCAACCACTGCGGGTACAAACACCGGTTCGCGCTGCAACATGCGGAAGAAGCCAAAGCCAATGGCTGCCGAACCGAGAAACGCCAGCGTAAGTGTAAGCGTACTCAGCGGGTGTGTGCTGCCAAACATGCTCAGCAGCGTGAGCGAAAGGAATGAACTGATAAGAAACGCCACCACGCCAAAGAACGCATTGGAGACCATAATTTTGCGTTCGCTCAACTGCTCCTGCACACCGTACAAACGACGCTGGAAAATGATGAGCAGGAATACGCCTATGGAAATGGAGGCATCGGCAATGTTAAATACGGGGCGGAAGAAAATTACTTCATCGCCGTTCCACTCGCCGGTATAAACGGGGAAGTAAAACATATCCACCACACAGCCGTGCAGAAACGAACTGTAGCCCTGGCTGCTTAGTTGTGCCACGCCGCCGTAGTTGAGGTACATTTCCAGTTCGGTATCATAGGTGGTGCCTTTGTCGAAAATCATTCCGTAAAAAGCACTGTCGATAATATTTCCCAGCGCACCGGCGAGTATGAGCGACACGCACACGATAAGCAGCGGACGCACCTGTTTTTTAAACAGCGTGAAAAGGTAATAGCCAATTCCTGCCACGGCGAGGATACGAAATATGCTGAGCACAAGTTTGCCGGTGGTGCCTTCGGTAAATTCGAGTCCGAAAGCCATGCCGGGGTTTTCCACAAAGTGCAGATGAAACCAGTTTCCTGCAGTGCGATAAGATTCGCCGAGGGTCATGTGCGTTTTGATCCAGAGCTTAATGCCCTGGTCGATGCAGAGAACGGCGAGAATAATGGCCAATGCTTTTTTCACGGCAGCAAAGATGCAACAAATCGGTCAAAGCCGGGTGTATAAACGAAAGCCGCCGCAATGAAAATCGCGGCGGCAGTTTAAAAATTGTGTTAAAAATCAGGTTTACCGGCCCTGACCCAGTTTGGCATCAATGCTCAGTGTGGCGTGCGGAACGCTGCGAAGGCGTTCTTTGGGAATGAGTTTCCCGGTTACACGGCAAATGCCATAGGTTTTGTTTTGAATGCGGATGAGCGCATTCTTCAGGTTCTGGATGTATTTTTCCTGACGCGCAGCGAGGTGCGCGGTTTCTTCTTTCGAAAGCACATCCGATCCGTCTTCCAGCAGTTTGAAGGTGGGAGAGGTATCGTCGGTGCCATGATCGTCTTTGTGCGAGAGCGTATTCTTGAGCAGCTCGTAGTCGCGGGTGGCTTCTTCTAATTTTTTGTTAATGAGTTCCTTGAATTCTACAAGTTCAGCGTCGGAATAACGTGAACGCTGATCGTCATTGCCGTTTTTGGCTTCAGGTTTATTGTTTTTTACAGACATACCCACATTCGGTTTCACTACAGATTTAACAGCAGGAGAATTTACTTTAACGTTTGGAGGAGTGGTTTTGTTTTGTGTCGCGGGCTTTACCACAGGTGCAGCGGCTTTTGGAGCAACAGGTTTTGCTGCTGTTTTTGCCGGAGCTGCTTTAGCGGGTGCTTTTGAAACGGCCTGTTTTTTGGCCGGGGCCGGTTTGGCTTTTACAGCTTTAGCCGGAGCTTTCTTTGCACCAGAGGTTTTGGCCGGAGCGGATTTTGAGCTGGTTTTTTTAGATGCGCCCGTTTTGGAAGCGGGGGCGGGTTTGACGGCCTTTTTGGGTGCTGCTTTGGCCGGTTTAGCCGGAGCTTTTTTTACCGGGGCAGCTTTTTTAGCTCCCGCTGCTGCTCGCGCAGGTTTGGCGGGAGCTTTTTTTACGGATGATTTAGCAGCCGGTTTCGCTTTTACCGTCGACTTAACCTTGGTCCCCGCTTTTTTTGCGGGGACTGAGGCTTTTTTTGCGGCCGGTTTGGCGGGTGCTTTTTTGATTGGTTTTTTGGCCATCACAAAATCAGATCAATTCGTAGTTCAAATTAGAAATGGTCGAATGCTCCGCGCTCAATGTCAGACTCATGTCCTTCATCGATACGGGGACCATTTGAAGCGGGCGTGTCGTTATCGTCCATGCCCATGTCGAAATCCATCATGTTGTCATCAGCCGGCTCGGGGGCGGGGGGCGTAGCAACAGGAGCCGGTGCGGGCTTGGGAGCCGGGGCTTTTTTAACGGGAGCCGGTTTGGGCGCGGGCGCTGCTTTGGGTGCGGGCGCGGCTTTTTTAACCGGGGCCGGTTTTGGAGCCGGAGCGGCTTTTTTCACAGGAGATGGTTTAGGTGCGGGCGCTGCTTTTTTGGCGGGCGCTGCTTTTTTTGCCGGAGCGGCCTTTTTCGCCGGAGCGGCCTTCTTCACCGGAGCGGCTTTTTTTCCCGATTTAACCGGGGCGGCTTTTTTAGGCGCGGCCTTTTTAGCGGCTTTTTTGGCCGATTTTACCGGGGTGGCCTTTTTGGCTGCTTTTTTGGGTGCCGCTTTTTTAGTGGCTTTTTTGGGCGCCGCTTTCGCTGCTTTTTTGGGAGCTGCTTTTTTCACCGCTTTTTTGGGTGCCGCTTTTTTAGCCGCTTTCTTTGGTGCGGCCTTTTTGGCTGCCTTTTTTACTCCACCAGCTTTAGCGGGAGCCTTTTTTGTAGCCTTTTTCGCTTTTTTCGCCATGGTTCGGAAGGTTTTAGTTTTGTTTGGTGATTAGTACAAACGTTTTTACCTCTTCGTCAACCTCTACCGCAACGGCCTCAGAGTCAACAAGATCTGAAACAATTTCGAAGGAGGTGGCCAAAGTTTCCGAGCAAATATAGTTGAAATTATTATTTACAGCAGCGGTCAGCTTATCGTTTGCGCTGATCTTCACCCCAATGCGGTCTGTAACCTCGAAATTTTTGTCTTTTCTCAGGTTCTGAATCCGGTTCACCAGTTCGCGGGCCAGGCCTTCGTCGGCCAGTTCGGGTGTAAGGGTGATATCGAGTGCGGCTACCAGACGGCCGTCGGTGGCTACCTGCCAGCCGGGCAAATCGTCGATGAGGATTTCCACTTCGCTGCGTTCAATGCGCAGGGTTTCGCCTTCGGCCTGCACATCGGCCCAGCCCTGTTGCTCAAGCGCATTAATCTGCGTCTGATCCCAGGCCGCAAGCTGGGCGGCCACCGCTTTCATGTGTTTGCCGAGTTTTTTGCCCAAAATCACAAAATTGGGCTTGATTTTCTTCACAAACACGCCCGATTCGGTGACATATTCCAGTTCTTTCACATTTACCTCGTGCAACAGCAGGTGCTGCACTTTTTCCAGACGCTGGCGGAAATCGGCATCCAGCACCGGAATCATTACCCGGCTCAGCGGCTGCCTTACGCGGATATTGGCCTTTTTGCGTAGCGAAAGCACCAGCGACGAAAACTTCTCGGCCAGTTCCATGCGGGCTTCGAGTTCGGTGTCGATGAACCTTTCGTCGGGCCGGGTAAGCAGGCCAAGGTGTATCGATTCGGCTGCCAGCGGTGTATTGTGGGCAATGGCCCTGTCGCGGATGCCGTCGGTAAGGTTGTGGTACATCCAGTCGCTGAAGAACGGCGTAAACGGGGCCATGAGCTGCACGGTTACGTTAAGGCACTGGTACAGCGTTTCGTAGGCGGCTTTTTTGTCGATAGTCATTTCACCTTTCCAGAAACGGCGGCGCGAGAGGCGCACGTACCAGTTTGAAAGGTGTACATCCACAAACTCCTCAATGGCCCGTGCGGCGGGCGTGGGGTCGTAATCGTCCATGCGTTCGCGCACAAACTTTACAGTGGAATACAGTTTCGAAATGATCCAGCGGTCAAGCTCCTCGCGTTCGTGAACCGGCACCACGTTCATTTCGTCAATCTCAAACCCGTCGATATTGGCATACAGCGCAAAAAACGAGTAGGTGTTATAAAGTGTACCAAAGAAACCGCGCCGCACTTCGGCCACGCCTTCAATGTCGAATTTCAGGTTGTCCCAGGGCGAGGCATTGGTAATCATGTACCAGCGCGTGGCATCGGGGCCGTAATTTTTGAGTGTTTCAAACGGATCCACGGCATTGCCCAGACGTTTGCTCATTTTCTGCCCCACTTTGTCGAGCACGAGGCCGTTTGAAATTACAGCCTTGTAGGCCACACT
Source organism: Bacteroidia bacterium (assembly GCA_025454955.1). Lineage (GTDB taxonomy): Bacteria > Bacteroidota > Bacteroidia > Palsa-965 > Palsa-965. Next base: position 12,370 of record JALONL010000010.1, read on the forward strand.
GTCAAACAGCATTACGCCAATGGCGTGCAGCGTGTAAAACCAGCCGCGGGTCTGATCCACGCCCTCGGCAATAAAATCGGCCGGGAAATATTTGCGCTCGTCCACCAGCGCCTTGTTCTCAAACGGGTAATGCAACTGGGCATAGGGCATGGCACCCGAATCAAACCATACGTCGATGAGGTCGGCTTCGCGGAAGAGTTTTTTGCCGTTGCGCTCCAGCACAATATCGTCGGCGTAGGGGCGGTGAAGGTCGAAGCTGTGGTAATTGTCTTCGCTGAAATTGCCGGGCACAAATTTTCCGAGCGGGTTGCTGCTCATAAAACCGGCGGCCATGCTGCGTTCAATTTCGGCTTTGAGTTCTTCCACCGAACCGATGCAGAGCATTTCGGTTTTGTCTTCGCTCACCCAAATGGGCAGCGGAATGCCCCAGTAGCGCGAGCGGCTCAGGTTCCAGTCCTGCAGGTTGTTGAGCCATTCGCCAAAGCGGCCGGTGCCGGTGCTTTCGGGTTTCCAGTTAATGGTTTTGTTCAACTCGGCCATGCGCTCCTTGGCGGCCGATGCGCGTATGAACCAGCTGTCGAGCGGGTAATACAGCACGGGTTTGTCGGTACGCCAGCAGTGCGGGTAGTTGTGCTCGTAGGTTTCTTTTTTAAAGAGTTTTCCTTCGAGTTCGAGTTTGAGGATGATGCGCTCGTCGGTGCTGAGGTATTCGTTGGTGCGGCTCACAATTTTGGCCACGAGTTCGGCTAAGGGTGTGCCGGTGAGGGTTTTGAGGCGTTCCACTTCGGCCGCTTTTTCGGCGTCGGTGAGGTAGTCGGCTTTTACGTATTCGCCGCCAAACTCGCCCATTTCGGGGCGGAATTTTCCGCGCAGGTCCACCAGCGGCACGAGTTTGTCGTTTTCATCGCGCACGAGCATGGCGGGCACACCGGCTGCTTTGGCGGCGCGCATATCGTCGGCGCCAAAGGTGGGGGCAATGTGTACAATGCCGGTGCCGTCGCTGGTGGTTACAAAGTCGCCGGCTATTACGCGGAAAGCCTGTTCGGGCGTTTCGGCGGGCAGGGTGTAGGGAAGGAGTTGTTCGTAGGCAAGGCCCACGAGGTCGCTGCCCTTGCATTCGGCCACAACGCGGTAAGGGGCTTTTTTGTCGCCGGCTTTGTAGTCTTCCATCGGCATTTCGGCCAGTTTGGGGTCGAAATAATTGCCGAGAAGATTTTTGGCCAGCACCACGCGCATGGGCTGGTGGCTGTATGCGTTGAACGATTGTACGAGGACGTAGTCAATGTCTTTGCCCACTGCCAGTGCCGTGTTCGAGGAGAGTGTCCAGGGCGTGGTGGTCCAGGCCAGAATGCTTACCGGCTCCTGACCAAAAAGCTGTTGTGCCTGCGCCGAGTCTTTTACGCGGAACATGGCCACTGCCGAGCGGTCTTTCACCGGGCGGTAGCAGCCGGGCTGGTTCAGCTCGTGCGACGAGAGGCCGGTGCCTGCCGCGGGCGAGTAGGGCTGTATGGTGTAGCCTTTGTACAGCAGGTCTTTTTTATAAAGCTGCTGCAACAGCCACCACACGCTCTCTATGTATTTGTTTTCGTAGGTAATGTAGGGGTCGCCCATATCCACCCAGTAGCCCATTTTGCGGGTAACGTCTTCCCAGAGGTGGGTGTATTTCATTACCTCGGTGCGGCAGGCCTTGTTGTATTCTTCAATGGAAATGGTTTTGCCGATGGCCTCTTTGGTAATGCCCAGCGTTTTTTCCACGCTCAGTTCTATGGGCAGGCCGTGGGTGTCCCAGCCGGCTTTGCGTTTTACCTGTTTGCCGTTGAGTGTCTGGTAGCGGCAGAATATGTCTTTCAGTGTGCGGGCCATTACGTGGTGTATGCCGGGCATACCGTTTGCCGAAGGTGGCCCTTCGTAAAACACAAACGGTTCGGCCCCCTCGCGTGAGGACACACTTTTCTGGAATATTTCGTTTTTGTCCCAGTCGGCAAGCACGGTTTCGGCCACGGCGGGCAGGTCGAGCGACGGGTATTCGGGATATTTTTTCATTGCGCGCGAAGTTAGTGAAAAGTGCTGAAACAGCAGAGCTTCCGCCCTTTCGGGAGGTAATTCGGCAAAGCCCGGCGAAACGAATAAGTGAGTAAAAACAAATTACGCCGCCGGGCTATCTAATTCGCACAGGAATAAGGCGCACCGGTATGCGGCGGAGGAGGAGGGAGGATATGAACTTTGTGAAGTGGTTCATTACACTACGAAGATAAGTACGAAATCAGAAATAGATTCCCGGCGGTTTATTAAAAAGATCGTTTACCACGACATCGTCATACGCCCGATTACTTTTCCGTGTAAATATTTGGTTCCGTCCAGATGCACTTCATCGTTTACATCTGTAAGATACCAAACTCCTTCGCGTACACCATTAATCATCAGCCCCTGACTTCTGAGTCTGCCATCCCGGTCGTAGAAACACCACTCACCGGTTTTCTCGCCGTGTTGATAAAACCCCTGAACGCGAATCTGTCCGTTCAGGCGGCGTTTTTCGTAATAGCCGGTTTTGCGTGAGCCGGTTTTTACCACATAAGGTATTACTTCACCACAATACCTTCCTCTGGGGAGATATTTTATGAAAGACTCCTCTGACCGGGCAGAAATCTGCGACAGGTAATCAAGAACTGCCAGCAAGGTTTTTTTATGCTCCAGCGAGTCTGGCCAGATTTGTGGGTCAGACCATTGTTTGAGGCAGTAAAAGCCATTACAGTTCATTTCTGCTTTTAGTGAAACTGTGGCAAATACATTTTGGGGCTGTTTCAACTCTTTTTCGTGAGGTATAAATTTGAGCAATTCAATTACACGTAATAACTTCCTGCTTGTATCTGCATTGAGATGATGCGTTTTCGAAATCCAGTAATTTGTGGTTTTGGGGTCGTTGGGTCGAGTACACACCTGAATAAAGTGGGTGAGTGAAGCCGAGCAGGTTTGAGGATATTTGCGCAACTCTAAAAAACTATTTTGTCTCCATTTCAACCTGTAAATATCAAGCAATGAATCAGGTTGATTTCCCAGCGATTTCAAAGAATCGGCCGTGAGGTGAAAGGGAAGAGGAGCCTTGCCACAGAATGTGGTATAAATATTTTGAGAGCAGATAAAATTGGGCAATAAAATGAGAAGTATGAAAATAAAGCGAGGCATAATTATCGTCATTTTACTTGTCGTTTAAATTTCTCAGGATTTTCTCTGGCATGAGAAAGTGAATGAAAAACTAACATATCCGGTTTAACCACATACACTAATAAATAAGGAAAAGATGGCAATAAAACAGCACGAAAATTATTCCAATATAAACTTCTTGACAAAGGATATTTGCATACTATTTGAATCGTTTCCTGTATTTCTTCCCAAAACCGATCTCCAAGATCCTTACTTATCAGAGAATAGTAATCATACGTAGCAAGAATGTCAATATTAGCCTTTCTAAGTAATTTATACTTGCGGACGGGAGCCATTAGAATTGATTACGCCGGTTCAAGATTTCCGATTTTAACTCTTCGAAACTGCATAATTCAGCCGTACCATTTTCAAATTCCTGATTGCGTAACAGAAGTTCATTTTTTTGGTCGTCTGTAAGCAAATCACCAAGAGACAGGTCTGAATATCCGTTTTCTTCGGTTGTTTCTGTCTCCTCAAACAAATTGGCAATTTTATTGAGTGTCGATATATCGGCATGGTCAATTTTATGACGCAGAAATGATCTTAATGTTTCGGCACTCATGGACTTAATTTTTTATAAAGATAATAAGGCACCAGGCCATTTCAAAAAAATACTCATCAAGCCCATTAGCTGGCTTTTGGATTTAATTTTCGTTGCATGATGCGGGTTTTCACCTCATCCCAAGTTGAATAATGCGCCTTGCCTTTTGCTTTTAAATCAATTCGCCTATCCAGTTCATTTTTCTGTGCTGCTGTTAATTTCTGTTTTCCCATAACACTTCCGGGTTAAATTATCTGTAGTGAAAACACCAACTCATTTCCTCCGCCACAACTCCATTTCCCGCAATCCACAATCCACAATTTCATAATCTTCCGGAGCCTGCTCCCCACGCGGCAATATCATCCATTCAGGAGCAGGAGTTTCAGGAGTGGCCATGCTTAGTTTGTGAAAACGCCATGCGCTTTGCAGCAATGTCCAATCGGTGCCGCCCGTGGAGCGGCCCAGGATGCTGCCGGGCGGTACAATGCCGGCTACGGTTTCAAGGTCGCGGAGTTTGTTTTCGTCGCGTTTATACGTTCCGGCAAGTGCCACCATTGCCACCACGGCACCGGCAAGCATGGCGGCTCCGGCCACGGTGAGGATGCGGCTTACAGTAATTTTCTGCGCCAGTTTTTGCTGCAAGGCAACCGTGTAAGGATGCAGAAAAATGGCACAGCCCAGCGCAATAAGCGGCAATGCAGTAACCAGATAAAACCCGCGCTGCTCCAGCGTAACCATAAGCGGAAGTATGCCCGACAGACCCGCAGCCAGCATAAACAGCGTAAGGCGGTTGTTGCGCGCGGCGACGGCTTTTTTGCGCATCAGCAAAAAGAGCACTGCGGCAATGGCCACCACCGGCAATGTATTGAGAAATAACTCGTAAAGCTGGTGGAAACGGCCTGTGCCCGTGTTGTTAAGCCCCGCAAAAGTGCTTACAAAACGACTTTCAAAATAGGCTGCAAAGCTGCGGTGCGCCGCCTCGTTAAACCAGCAGAATGCCACAGTGGCCAGCGGAACAGCCAGCACAAGCACCGTTTGCCTCACCGCATCCAAAAACGTGCTGCGCCGCATAATGAGCCACCAAAGCCCCGGCGCGGCAACGAGAAACATGCCCTGCACGCCCTTGGTAAGTCCGGCGGCAATAATCCAAACACCGGCCATCACCAGGTGCAGCGTTTCGTGTTTGCCTTCGTGCAGTGCCCGCATCAGATGCAGCGTGGCCGCCAGTGTAAACACGCTCAGCGTACCTTCAATTACATTGTTGTGGAAAGCCCAGAACGTAACGGGCATAATCATCCAGCACAGCACAGCCATCCAGCCCGATTGCCCGTGGCCTGTGGCTTTCATTACTTTAAGCAGGAGCCACACACTGAGCAGCGCAGCCACCAGATCGTAAATGCGCTCGGTGAGGAACGAATTGCCCAGCACATAAAAAAACGTACCCTGCAGCATAAAAAACAGCGGAGGCTGCTCGTGGCAAATGGCCATTACCGTATTGGTGCATTTCGGCTCCCAGAACGTGCCTTCGCCGGAGGCAAAATTCATGCTCACATTGGCATACATAATGCCGTCGAAAAACATGCCCCGCATAAAAATAGTGGGCAGCAGCAACGCGGCACAAATTCCAATTATGAGCCAGGTGAGCGGAATACGCGACATGCTTGTACGAATCAGTCGATGGTGGCCATTACCTTCAGTTCTATGGCAATGGGTGTGGGCAAACAATTTATCTCCAGCGTGGTGCGGCAGGGCGGATTTTCGGGGAAATACTCGGCCCAGAGGCGGTTGTAGGTGGGAAAATCGTCTTTCATGTTGGTAAGAAAAACGGTAACGTCCACAATGTTTTCCCAACTGCTTCCGGCATCTTCCAGTATCCAGCGCACATTCTGAAACACGCTGCGCACCTGTGTTTCGATGTCGTAGCTTAGGATGTTCCGGTTTTCATCAAGCTCCACGCCCGGAATTTTTTTCGAACCTTTTTCGCGCGGGCCCACGCCCGAAAGGAAAAGCAAATTGCCCACACGGCGGGCGTGCGGATAATGCCCCACGGGTTCGGGCGCTTTTGACGAGTTTATGCTTTGTTCGTTCATACGTTGTGTGAAAGCACGAAGATAAGCGATCAGCACAGAAGCAGAAAGCGGGAAATGAGAGTTATACTACAGTCGTACTCTGTTTCTCTGGTACATCTCATCACATCCATTATTAAATTACCCGACAGTGGCGAGAAACAATTGGAAGCCGCTTATTTTTATGGCAATGTGGAAGCATTTCTCCCGAAAAATAAATTTGTTTACATTATTTCCCCAAGCTGTGACAACCAATACCGAAACGCAATCTCTTCTTTACGCCCTCTGGCAACGTTATTCCGACCCCTCGCAGCAACAAACCGAGCGAAAAAAATTCTGGAGCGAAGACTCGGAGTTGCTTCACCGGCTTGGTGTGAGTTTGGAAGAGACAATCGGCTTTCTGTTTTTCGAAAAACGCAGCTTCGCACAATTCGAAAGCTGGATTGAAGCGCGCAACCGCAATTCGCAATCACAAAATCCGCCTCCGCAGCACGATGCCGCTCCGGTGCTTTCAGAAACCGACCTGCTTTTCTGGCAGCAAAACGGCTACCTCGTATTGCCCCATGCCGTGGCCGACGAAGATTGCGATGCCGCTGCCCAGGCAGTGTGGCAGTATATGCGCGCCGACCGGCACAATCCTTCCACCTGGTACAACAATCACGAAGGCAAACGCGGCATGATGCTTCAGTTTTTCGATCATCCTGCGCTCGACCGCAACCGGCGTTCGGCGCGCATACGCAAGGCTTACGAGCAATTGTACGGCCACACCGATATACTGCTTACCATAGACAAGGTAAGTTTCAATGCCCCCGAAACCGACACACACCTTTTTACAGGCTCACCGCTGCATTGGGATGTAAGTTTAGTGCCGCCCGTGCCGTACAACTTACAGGGCCTGCTCTATCTGCACGATGTAAGTGCCAATCAGGGCGCGTTTCAATGTGTGCCCGGCTTTCATTTGCAAATAGACCAGTGGCTCCGCAGCCTTCCACCCGATACCGATCCGCGCCGAATCATTGCAGATGTGGCACAACCCGTAACCATACCCGGAAAAAAAGGCGACATGATAATCTGGCACAATGCACTGCCCCATTGCGCCACACCCAACAGGAGCTCAGAGCCACGGTTGGTGCAGTATATTACGTGGTATGAACGTAACCGGAAAATGAACGGTGAGTGGAAATAATTAAAATGAAAAAAGTGGGAGCGAACCGTACAAATCAATAAAAAATCACCTGCTCCCGTGCGCTCTCCTGGCCGCCCCAATTACACAAACAACATTGTACACCGGGCGGCCATCCGTTTGCCCGGGGCTAGAAATTCATACCACCTGATGCAATAAAAAACCACCCCCCAAAAAACGGGCAGGCATCAAACCGCTTTAGGCACATTCAGCATCTCATTCAGCTTAAACGAAAGATCCATAAAAATAATCTTAGGACTTCCGTTCCGCTCAATATGCTGTGCGGCGGTGTTGAGCTCATCAATAAAGCGTTCGCCGTTGGCTTTGTGTACAAACGGGGCAAACTTTTGCACAAAGCCCAACTCTTCGCCCGTGAGGCGCACCAGCGAGGCATCGCCGTAATTGAGCACGAGGCTGTCGCGCACGAGTTCGAGCGAGTAGCCCAGAAATTGCTTCTGCCGCTCACGGCCTATCGAGGCGAGTTCATCAACAGAAGCAATTACTTTTTGTGCGTCGAATTTCAAACTCGCGCGCATCCATTTCTGGAATGTGGCTAAGTAAAATGCGGCGTTTTCGTCGCGCTCAATGAGCAGGCGTGCGGCGGCGTAGCTTCCGTCGGCCTGATAGGCCATTTTGGCGGCATCGTCGGCACTTAGCTGGTGGCGTTGTACCAGTGCATCGCGCAAATCGTTATCGGCAATGCGGCGCACTTTTACCAATTGTGTGCGGCTTACAATGGTGCGCAGCAACTGGTCTTCGCTTTCGGTAACCAGCAGGAAAAGTGTTTTATCGGGCGGCTCTTCCAGAATTTTGAGCAGCTTGTTGGCGGCCTGCAGATTCATCTTTTCGGCCATCCATATTATCATTATTTTGTATTCGCCCTCAAAGGTGGTGAGGCTGAGTTTGCGCAAAATTTCGCCGCTTTCCTCGGTGCCAATTACGGCCTGCTTGTTTTCTGCTTCCAGCCGCCCAAACCACTCGTCGAGCGTGAGGTATGGATTTTCGAGAAAAGCCTGCCGCCACTCGGTAATTACATTCGTGCTCACGCGCACATCTTTCGACAGCGCCACCGGATACACAAAGTGCAGGTCGGGATGCACCAATTTATCGTACTTCACACACGAAGGACATTCGCCGCAGGCTTCTTCGGCTCCGCGCCGGGTGCAGTGTACATAGCGCGCATAAGCCAGCGCCAGCGCCAATGCCCCCGAACCCTGGGGCCCGAAAAACAGCTGCGCATGGCTTATGCGGCTGCCCGATACGGTGTGTATCAGTCGCTGTTTAACGTCGGTCTGACCAATGATGTCGCGGAAAAACATACTGCGAAGATAACAACCTGCCGGGCTTCTGGCAATGCCGGTGCTTTATTGCGCCAAACAGTGGTTGTTTATCCGCTCCGGTTTTTTCATTCGCCGGATATTAAACAAGGTTACGATATCCTGATCTGTTGATAATTATTTTCACCGGCGCTTCATTTTTCCTGTTTAGCGGTGATGGGTATTATGTGGATGATTTCCCCATAAAAACAATCAAACAGGCATCAATTTCCTGCAAAAACAATTTCTTTCTTGCCCACAATAACCATTTACAAACATTTGTAAGTTATGGCAACAAGAACGGTTAATAAAACCTGCCCTGACGATGTAAATACTTCCGATTGCATATCGTTAAATTAGCCCAAACATCAAGACACACACTCATGAAAAAAATCAAAATCCTACTCATTGCCGCTTTGCTGGGCGGCAGTGCCGTTGCCCAGCAGGCTGAGCGAACGGAAAGTATTTACGACATTATGAATCGTCGCGATTTGAAAGTGTCGGAAATTGACGCATTGGCCACCGATTATTTTGCCCGCGTGGGCACCGGTCGTGGCACAGGCTACAAGCAATACCAGCGTTGGAAATACGAAAGCCAGTTTCACCTCAACGATCAGGGCTACCTGCGCGATATTTCGGAGGAAGAAGCGGCTTACGATCAGTTCAGCGCACAATCCAACCAGCGTATCGGTTTTGTGCCGGTGGGCAGTTGGACACAACTCGGGCCCACCACCTGGAACCGCACTTCGGGCTGGAATCCGGGCAACGGACGTTTAACGGCTATGGCCATTCACCCGAGCAATACGAATATTATTTATGTAGGATCGCCCGGCGGAGGTTTGTGGAAATCAACCAACGCAGGCGGAAGCTGGCTGCCGCTTACGGACTATAATAGTTTGTGGATGCACATTTATTCACTTGCCATAGACCCGGCCAACCAGAACATTATTTATGCCGGCACCGGCAACTCGGCCAATCAGGTCATCAAATCAACCGACGGCGGTGCAAACTGGACTGTGCTTGGCAGCGGCCCCACGGGCGAAATCAGGCGCATACTTATTCATCCCTCCAATTCAAGCATAGTGTTTGCGGCCGCGTCAAACGGCGTGTTCCGATCTACCAATGGCGGTACTTCGTGGGCACAGGTGCATACGCTCATGAAAGAAGACATGGAGTTTAAACCCGGCGATCCGAATACGATGTACGCCTCGGGCACGGGCAGCATTATCCGCTCGCTCGACAACGGGGTAACGTGGACCACACTCACTTCGGCGCAGGGCATTACCAATACCGGCCGGAGCATGATTGGGGTGAGTGCGGCCAATCCGTCGGTAGTATATATCGTGCAGGCCAGCGGCAGCATATTTGGCCGGTTGTATTATTCCACCAACTCGGGAGCCAGCTTTGTGACACAAATCAGCGGCTCGGCCGGTGTAAACAATTTCTTCGGGTACAATGCCGACGGCAGCGACACCGGCGGACAGGCCTGGTACGATATGGCCATCAGCGTATCGCCCACCAATGCAAGCCTTGTGCATATTGCCGGCATTATCTGCTTCAAATCAACCAACAACGGTGTGTCGTTTACCGCCACTACCGAATGGTTTGCACCCAATGCCACCGGCTACAACCACGCCGATATTCACGGCCTTGAATACGTGGGCAGCACACTTTACTCGCTTTCCGACGGTGGCATTTTCCGAAGCACCGACAATGCCGATAACTGGACCGATATTTCAAACGGACTGGGCATTATGCAGCTTTACCGCATTGCCAGCTCGCCCACCAACACCACGGTATGGACAGGCGGCGCACAGGACAACGGCTCTACGGCTTCGCAAAGCACCGGCACACTCGTTAGCTGGCTCGGGGCCGATGGTATGGAAGGTTTGGTGAGTCCCACCAATTCGGTAAACATTTGGGGCACCAGCCAGAACGGACAACTTTACCGCTCAACCAACGGCGGCAACTCGCGTTCAAACTTAGCCACCGTGCCGGGCGGGCCGTGGGTAACACCGCTGGTCATGCACCCCACCAACGAAACCATAATTTTTGCCGGTGGTTCGGGTGTGTATAAATCTACCAACAGCGGCAGCACGTTTTCGCTTATCTCGGGCAGCATTACAAACACCATCAGCGATATTGCGGTGGCCTCGTCGAATGCAAACTACATTTATGCCTGCTCCGGCAGCAGCCTGTATGTAAGCATTAACGGCGGCACTTCGTGGACTACTTACTCCATTACCAGCGCAGGAAGCATAAGCGATATTTGCGTGAGCCCTTCAAACCCGGCCAAAATATGGATTGCCACCACCGGCGGTAAAGTGCGCGTATCCACCAACTCAGGTTCTACATTTACCGATATTACCGGCACGCTGCCCGCCATTGCCGCACGCACGGTGGTGGTGGACAATACCGCTGCCGAAAACCTTTACGTGGGCATGAACATAGGCGTGTACACCCGCAACAACACCATTACAAACTGGTCGCTTATTACTTCCAACCTGCCGCGTGTGGCCATAAACGAGCTCGACATACAGGGCGGCGGCGGCAAAGTGCGCGTGGCCACCTACGGACGTGGCGTGTGGATTTACAACGCCCCAACAGCCTGCACCGAAACGTATGAGTCGAACAATACGCTGGCTACAGCGCCCATCATCAACATCAACAACACGGTGGGTTCGCAGATTTCCACCACCACCGACAACGATTATTACAAATTTGCGCTCACCGCTGCATCCACCAGCATGGATTTCCAGCTTAGCAATCTTCCCGCCGATTATGATGTGGAGTTGCTGGATGCCGCCGGAGTTGTATTGCAGTCGGGCACCAACGGAAGCACCACCAACGAGTCGTTTACGCGTGTTGGTATGCCTGCGGGCACTTACTACCTGCGCGTATTTGGCTACAACAGCGCCATGAGCACCACGCAATGCTACAACCTCGATTTGTGGATTACCGGCACACCCCGTTTGGGAATGCCCTCGCCCGATCAGGCTCCGCAGCTGCCGGTGGCCAAAGAAACCGGTGTGCGCGAAAATCCTTCGCTTTTCCCCAATCCGGCAGGCGAATTTGTGACTGTTGATCTGAGCGGGGTAAATAATGCCGCCTCCATTTTAATTATCGACAAAGAAGGCCGTCTGGTGGCCCGTCACGATAATGTTACCAGCGATAATCAGGTTTATCTTGATGTATCGTTCCTCAGTGCCGGTATGTATTTTGTGCAGGTGGTTTCGGTAAGCGGCGAAATGAAATCGATGAAATTGATTAAGCAATAAAAGTTTAATTATTTGAATGAAAAAGAGGCAACCTTTTTGCGGGTTGCCTCTTTTTTGTATTTACCTGTTCCACCCCGGCGGCGGCGGCGGGTAGGGCGGCTGCCCCTGCTGCGGCGGGTAAGGTGGTTGTTGTGGCGGATAAGGCGGTTGCTGCTGCGGCGGATAGGGCGGCTGGTTGTAGGGCGGATAGCCCTGCCCGTAAGGCTGTTGCGGAGGATAGGGCGGATAAGGCTGATTGTAAGGCGGCCAGCCGGGCTGCTGTCTTTGTGCACGCTGCTGGTTGTGGTAGCGGAACGATTGTACCGTGCCGATAATGGAAATGGCCAGCGTAATTAGTGCATATAAAATCCACGCTCCGCCCACTTCGTCAAACGAAATGCTTCTTGCATTGCCTGCTACAATTATTCCCCACACAGTCATAATTAAGGTAAGCGCAAGGCCGATAATGGCAAAAATGCGTGCCGCGGTGGTTTTTACAAATATCAGCGAAAGGATGTACAACACATAAGCAAATACAAAATACACAAACGAAATGCCGGTGGCAATGTATGTCGATTCCACGTACTGCGGCGTGGTGTAATCATAGTCGTAATATTCGTAGTCACTCCTGTATCTTCTTTTTTCTTCGGCGGTGCCCACGGTGCCGGCGGCCATGATGATGAGGAAGAAAAATGCAAAAACAATTCCGACAATGTAGAGTACACGCATGGGTTGCAGGTATTTATTGAGCGAATATACAAACTCTGCTTTTTGAATACCATTTGCGGTGCCGCCGAAAAACGTATTTTTGCACCCTCATTCACTCCGAAACATGAAAACCGTTGCCCACTTCAACTTTGCAGGAAAAAAAGTCCTGATTCGTGTTGATTTTAACGTTCCCCTCAACCAGTCGTTTGCCATTACCGACGATACGCGTATGCGTGCGGCGGTGCCCACGATTCAGAAAATTCTGGCCGACGGCGGTTCATGTATTCTCATGTCGCACCTGGGCCGTCCCAAAGAAGGGCCGTCTGAAAAATACTCACTTACACACTTAACCGCGCACCTCTCGCAGCTTCTTGGCGGTGTGCGCGTAAACTTTGCCACCGACTGCATTGGCGAAACGGCCACCGCTGCCGCCGCGCAGCTTCAACCGGGCGAAGTATTGCTGCTCGAAAACCTGCGCTTTCACAAGCAGGAAGAAAAGGGCGACGAAGCCTTTGCGCAGCAGCTTGCGCAGCTTGGCGATTTTTATGTGAATGATGCTTTTGGCACCGCACACCGCGCACATGCTTCCACGGCGGTAATTGCCAGGTTTTTCCCCGGCCGCAAATGCTTCGGGTTTTTGATGCACGGCGAGCTGGCCGGAATCGGTAAAGTGCTTAACGGGGCCGAAAAGCCTTTTACGGCCATTCTGGGAGGCGCAAAAGTGTCGGACAAAATTCTTATCCTTGAACAGCTTCTTCACAAGGCCGACAACATCATCATTGGCGGCGGTATGGCCTTTACGTTTGTGAAAGCGCAGGGCGGAAACATCGGCAAATCGCTTTGCGAAGAAGACCGCCTCGACACCGCACGGAACATTTTGCAGACCGCCAAAGAAAAAGGCGTTAACCTTTACATCCCCGTGGATGCCGTGTGCGCCGATAATTTTGCCAACGAGGCCAACCGCCAGACCTGCGCCGTAAAAGCCATTCCCGATGGCTGGATGGGTTTGGACATTGGTCCCGAAACGGAGAAGCTTTACCACGAAGTAATTGCCGCCTCCAAAACCATACTCTGGAACGGGCCAATGGGCGTGTTTGAAATGGAAAACTTTGCGCACGGCACCAAAGCCGCTGCCGATGCCATTGTGTGGGCCACGGCAAACGGCGCCTACTCGCTCATTGGCGGTGGCGACAGCGTGGCGGCCATAAACAAATACAAACTTGCCGACAAGGTTAGCTACGTATCAACCGGCGGCGGCGCGCTGCTCGAATACATTGAAGCCGGCTCACTGCCCGGCGTGGATGCCGTAAACGCCGAGCCCGCCCAGGCCTGACTGCCATGATGCGCACTCTTTTCATTCCTGCACTTTTTCTGCTCCTGCTCGCCTCCTGCGGGCACGGCGGCTGGGTGGTGTTTGAAACCGATGCGTGGACAGCCGAGTTTCCCGCCCCACCCAAAGACACCGCCACCATGGAAGGCAATATTTCGGGCATCAAAATTTATTACGAACCGCCGCAGGGGCATCTCGATTCCAATGTGTATTACTCCGTTTCGCAATACACCATGAACGATACCACGAGCGAACTTGCCCCGCACCTCGAAAAACTTTTTCGTGCCGATGTGCAGGTGTTTGCCTGGGGCGTGGGCAGCGGGTTTGTGGATACCATTGTGCGGCCTGTAAAAGCCGGGGCGGGCAATGGGTTCGAGTATCGGGTTACTGTGGGCGATAATGCGGGAATTGCGCGTATCCGCAAATTTGCCTGGGGAAAACGGATTTATACGGTAATGGTGCTTACCGAAAATTCGCGGCTCATTAACACGCAGGCCGACAGGTTTCTGAATTCGTTTAAGTTGAAGTAAGGCATCTTTAGCACGCCACCACGCGTTTCGTTGGACTTGTGGCCCCAATCAGAATGCTTCTTTGCTGGTTTTTTATTGCGCCAGGTGGTTTGAATTTATAGCCCGGGGCGCACGCTTTATGCGGCCTTTTGTAATTTGTTTTATTTGGGTTTGAGGGCCGCATAATAGAAGCACCGGAACGGACGGTATTTTAATGCTTCTCCGGTTCGCTCCAACTCATTATTCGCTGTCTTTTTTGGTGGAATCTTTCAGTTTCAGGTTTACGTCCACATCTACTTCCACGTCTTCTTTTTTAGGAATCATTTCGCCGAGGTTGCTTTCGGTGAGGCCGGGAATAACGGCGGGGGCAATTTTGGATACAGGTCCGTAAAGCAGCGAGCCTTCTTTAATTTGCGGCGGAAGCAGGGGCACGCTTTTCTGCACGGCATCGAGCACGAAGAAAAGCACACTGAGCACGAGTACAAATTTGAATCCGCCAAAAGCGCCGCCCGCAATTTTGTTGATAATGCCCAGCGCCGCTTTTTCGGCCACGCGGTCAACCAGTTTGGCCACGCCATACACCGCCATGAGAATGCCCACAAACACCAGTGCAAAGGCCACCAGCGGAATGTATTCCGACTGCGAACCCATCCAGCCCCTGATGAGCGAGGCGAGCGAATCGGACAGGTGAATGCCGCCCCACACGCCCACGAAAAATGCCGCCAGTGTGGCCACTTCCATAATTACGCCCTTGGTAAAGCCACGCCAGAAGCCCCAGATGGCCGGAATGAGTATGAGCAGATCGAGAAAATTCATGCCCGAAAATAGTCTGATGCCGGGCTCCGGCGGGCCGCCGCGAATTAATGTTTTCACCAACACGCTGTGAACAGCACCGCCGCATTACCTTTGCGCCATGCTTCACGACGAAGAACTGGAAAAACAATGGCAGCAGGTGCTTACCGCCCTCGAACCGCAGTTTGGCGGCGATCTCGACCTGCAGGCCATTCTCTTTATCATAGGCGTGCAGGAACTCGGCCAGGGCTACCGGAAATTTTCCAAAGACCAGAAGCTCGAAGTAATGCACATTGCCATTTGCACCCTGCTTGAGCCTTACGGCTATTACTTATTCGACGGCACCGATTCTGACGGCTGGCCGCACTGGAGCCCCACGGCCAAGCTGCCGCATTTGAAGCCTGCGCAGCAGCACAGGCTTATGCGGGAGGCGGTGGTGGATTATTTTAGGAAGTTGGAGATGATTGGGTAGCTGCGTTTGAAGCACAGCAAAGTAAGCGCAATAATGTGGTGTGTAAGTCGGCCGTCCTTCCGTGAAGGTTTTGTCAGGTTATGCCTCGTTTTTAGTCCTGATGTGTGCTTGTATCCAGCTTTTTATTTCGTCAAACGCCAAACTTGTCAATAAGGATATTATGAATGTTTAAAACGTCGTTCAATTCAATCATTGAGCAAGTTTTTCAAGAAGTTCCCTGTCTTCAGACAAAATTTGACGCAGGTTATTGGCCAGCTTAACCTTGTCTGCCGGCTGGTCTTGCAGTGCTTTTAAAAAGTCTAAAACGTCTTGCAAAATTGTTTCAGGAACGTTGTCAAGCACCTTTTGAATTTCTGAAAATAATTGTGTCTTGGTCATAAACAAATATACTAAAAGTTTATCGAGTTGTCATGTACTTGAAATGAGGTATAACGGTTTCGGGGTTTGCGTTCGGGCGGGTTTCGGAGTACAAAACTATTAATCTGCACCGAACTTTAACAGGGGTACAAAGTTCCGGGTTTGCTCAGTTCGCCTGATAAGCGGGTATATGGCAAGCCAGGAAAGGAAAGCCAGTTTATGTTTTGAATGATGCTGTTTCATTGCTGAAAATTTATAACCTAATGTTTAATGACTGCATATTTTCCCAAAGATGCTTTTCAGAAGATGTACCGGGGATCGGGATAATGTTAGGCTGAAAATTCAGCAACCAGGCTAATGAATACTGAGCAGGGGTTATTCCTTTTTCGCTGGCCAGCTTTAATAGTTGTGGTGAAAAATTGCCAACCGAAACGGGATAATAAGCCACAAAAGCCATATTATTTTCTACGGTAAATTTTGCCAAAGCTTCATTGCGCCGGTCATCAAAGTTTAACGAATGTTGTACAGCCGCAATATTCGCCACGGTCATTGCTCTTTTGGTGAGTTCAATGTCCACATTGCTAATGCCTATGTGTTTTATTTTTCCCTGTTGTTGCATTTCAGCCAATGCACCCACACTTTCTTCAATTGGAACTTCCTGATCGGGCCGATGGAGGAAGTACAGGTCAATAGTTTCTTTGCCCAGTCTTTTGAGGCTGTCTTCCAACGCTTTTTTCAGGTAATCGGCTTTGCCATTTGCATAAATTTTACCAGGGGCATATTTTACCGAACCGCCTTTGGTTGCCACCACAATATTTCTGTAGGGCTTTAATGCTTCGGCAACAATTAATTCAGAATTCCCCGGCCCATAAGCATCAGCAGTATCAATAAAGTTAACGCCCATTTCCACCGCCTTGCGAATGATATTAATGACGGATAGTTTGTCTTTGGGATCGCCCCAAACGCCCTCGCCTGTGGTGGCTCTCATGGTGCCAAAGCCCATGCGGTTTACTTCCAGGTCGCCACCGATTTTGAAAGTCTTTGCTGTTGTTATCATCTTATTATTGTTTTGATTTGATGATACAAAGCTACTTCCCGCGGTTCCTGTACTACAGGTAGTATTTACAGCGGATCAGGTAAATTTTACTTTTACTCATTTTTTGCCTTAAAGTCAGACGGCGAAATTCCGGTTGCGCTCTTGAAGTATTTTGCAAAATACGATGGGTCTTCAAATGTAAGAAAGTAGGCTACCTCCGAAACTGTAAGCTCGGTATTCCGGAGCAATGATTTTGCTTCGAGGATTGTCCGCTCTTTTATAATCTGAGTGGGTGTTTTTCCGGTTTCTTTTTTAACACTGTCGCTCAAATAGTTTGTGCTTACATTGAGCCTGGCTGCAAAGTCTGCCACAGCAAAAAGTTTTTCGGCTTTTTGTGTGGCAATTTCAAAGAAGTGTTTTTCCAATAATTCATCAAATGCCCTGGCTAATGAAACCAGCTTGTCTGATTTTTTCACACTTTCGTTTTGCTCCAAATACCATTTTTTAGCCTGAAGTAGCACCAAAGCCAGATAATGATAAATCACTTTCAGTTTGTCAGTTTCATTGCTATTGTATGTCTGGAGTATTTTTTCCAGAAAAGCGGTCAGTTCAGCTACCTGTGGCTTTGATAAATGCAGTTGCACATTTGCATCCAATTGAAAAAACGGGTATTCCTTATAAATAGTTGTTTTAGAAAACTGAAACATAAATTCCTCCGAAAACAGAAAAACATATCCTTTCCAGGGCTTAATCTTTTTATAGTAGCGCAATTGTTGTGGCGACATGAAATAAAACGAACCGGTTTTCATTTCATATTCCTGCATGCCGATTCGGTATAATGCTTCCCCGCCGGTGAGCAGAGAAACAGAGAACGTATCGCTGCGGAAAATCTGTGTTTCTGTGGAGTGTGTTTCGGGTACGTCTTCGTGTCTGTGGATATGAAACAAATCTGACTGAGGCGTAAATGTTTGCAAGGCATTAAGTAAAGCCGGGATATCTTTAAAATATGAAATGGATTTTTGCCTTTCCATACTATTCACAGATTTGCTGTCCACTATTTGCCGGTTTTTCTGGTATGATTGCCGATTGGGTTATTCGGCTCATTGGCAGGGTGATTTTCAGGATAAAAATTAAGTAAAATTTCTCAGGCCGTGTAGTGGTGCGGGGCGTTTTATTTCTGTCCGCCAATCCATACGTTGCCACGATTGAATGAATATGTTTCTGTGCTTTCGCTATTTGGCTGTGTAAGGCTGTAAGTTCTGTGTGGATTCTTTAGAAGTTTTTCAAACCATTTTTTTGTGTCTTCATAGTCTTGCCTTGATTTATAGAACTCCGGCTCTCCAACGGCTGTTTTGTCGTAGTGATCTTCGTCCAAACGGTAGTCCCAATTTAGTTTTTCGAGCCGGGGGTTCAAGTTCCCGTAGTGGTGTGCAATTAAGTTTTTTTCAACCGGAGGTTTGAAGAAGGCGTTTTCATAGAAGCCGATATTGTCGCCGATGGCACATACAACCTGAGACTGAGAAAACCGGGGTTCAAACAGCCATATTTTTAAGTAATACGGTTGTCCCAATTTGTCGAGTTGGGTTTTCAAGTTTTCATAAATATCAATTAAGCCGGCGAGTATTTTTTGTTTTGTTTTTCCTTTGGGTTCGGGATTTATGCTGTGCGTGAGTGAAAGTTCGTACCAGGGGCGAACACTGATTTTTGTGTGGTATTTGCCTTTTTTGTTTAGTAGGTAGTCGGTTAAATTGAGGTGTGTATTGTTATTACCCCAATTTTCTATGTGCTTCCATCTTCTTTTGTGGCCGCGTATTTTCTTTTGTTTCATGGGTGTTGTTTAAAATGTGCTGAAGCGTTTTCATGCTTTGCGAAATCGGAGATTTACACCACAAATGTTTGTACGGAGAACGGAATTTTCGGCTACCAAAAAACTGTCTGCGGAGCACGCCCCCGCCTATTGTAAATGTGCTGTTATAGGCTGCCAAATTTTCTGTCCGAAGGGTAGTCCTGCTATTTTTCAAATTTCGTTATTGTCAACTAATTGCTTGTAAAAATTGCATTTTTCTGTCAGCCCACATAATTTACATTTCGGATTTTTAGTAAAGCAAATACCTTCTTTTCCTTGCTGTCCGTATCTAACAAAAATTATGTCAATGTAGCGAATAGAATGCCCTGTTGCTGCAGCAAACTTTCTTCCTTGTATTACTGTTTTGAGTAATTGTTTTTCGCTTTCTATCAAACCAAGTCGCTGAAATATTCTAATTAAAACTCTATCGGGCTTTAGGGCGTCCAATCCGATATCGGTAAGAAAATGATAAACTGTTATATCTCCTAAATAGTCAAAACGAAATTCTAATTCTTCTTTAAGTAGCATTAAATTCTCAAATGAATCTCTCGGACTGAAACTGTCAATGTAGGATTGAAATGAACCATACTGTTTCACTAAACTTTTCAATGTCTTGGCATTATTAATTGTCGCTATAATTTTTCTGCGATTTTTAATCATCTTATCGTCTGATAGAATAGCAGTCAATTCGTTATCACCAAAAAAAGATACTGTTTTGTAGTCAGGAAAAAATTTGTTAATAATATCAGTTTTATTATTCACAATATTCGCTTTGAAACCCGAATAGAAAATTATAAGTTTAATAATATTAAAATATTCATCGTCTGTTCGATTTTTAAAAGTCAAGTTGCGAAAGCTTGAATATTTGTCCGCAAATTGTTGATTGGAAAGTCCTGATTTCTGTTTCAGTGTCTTTTCAATAATATCAAATATTTCAATATAATTTATTTCCATTTTCTGTTTGTATTAGAATGAGTGTCATTGGTTTCGGGCTTTGCGTTCGGGCTTTGCGTTCGGGCTTTGCGTTCGGGCAGATTTTGGAGTACAAAACTATCAATCTACGCTGAACTATAATAGAAGTACAAAGCGACAAGTTTACATGCCGCTTTACCTGAATAAAACCTGCGTTGGCGGTTCGCAGGTTTTTAATCTGTCGTTTCATTTGTCCTACTTAGCTTCTTTTTTTATATCTCAAATCTTCAATTTTATCTTTCCAAATGAATTCAGAGTCTTTACCATTTTTCGTTGCACCATCACTATTTGTTCTTTTGGTACTTGAAACTAAAAAACAGCCCTTTCTTGCTCTTGTAATACCAACATAATGTAAGTTCAAATCTTGTGTCCAATTACTAAATATTGCACTATTAAAATCGTTAGGTTGTGTAAGTTTTTTTGATGGAAATATCCATTCATATAAGTCTAAATGAAAAACAAAATCATATTCAAGTCCTTTTGATTTATGTAAAGTCAAGATATTAACTTCATTTTCATTAGCTGGTTCATATGTTTTTAGCTCTATAGAATTATCCAACACAGACTTTAGTAAGTCTATTGATTCTTGACTTTTTGAATTAGGCGCAATGATTTTAGCAACGTTGATAAATTCAGTAATTAGCTCTTCTTTATCCCATACAGTTGTAGAAACAATTCTTTCAATTCTTTCTTTTCTACTTTTAAGTCTTTTTAAATCGCTTTTGTTAAAATTGTCGTATGACGTAAATGCTTCAATTACATCAATAAATTTAAAATTCTTGTCATATACGAAATGCAACAGATTTGAAAAAATTGACGACCATACATTAAGGTTCGTATCCAATTCATTGCTAACAGATAGTTTATGAGGTTCTTTAAGTACTGAATTTATAATTTCACCTGTTCTCGTTGTTCGTGTTAAAATAGCGATTTGATTGCGTTTCTCAATATCAAATGCTTTTTGAACGTTATCTATTTTTTCATCTAACCAATTAGCTATAGAATTTTCATTTCCTTCAATTCGACAAAAGAATATAAAATTGTGTTCTGTATCAATTAATTCTGTTTTTGGATTTAGCAAGTAATTTGAATAATTAATTATAGAAGGGTGACAGCGATGATTTTTGTCTAATTTAAAATATTTGAAAGTTTCATCTTTAGTCAATTCTTGTAAATATTTTGCATCCTTACCTGAGAATTCGTAGATGGATTGATTTAGATCTCCAACCGCAATAGCTTTAATATTTAATAACTTTATTTTTTGAAAAATCTGATGTTGTTCAAATCCTGAATCTTGGTACTCGTCAATATAAATGTACTTGTATCTGGCACGAATATAATTTTTACAAGCGATAGAATTTGTATAAACATAATTTGCCAATATGCCAATGGTTTCTATATAAATCAAACCATTTAAAAAATATGATTTTAATAAATCAATATTTGCCGCTGATAATCTTTCTAAGGTTAAATTACTGTTAAACCAGTCAAAGTTTTTATTTTCATGTTTAGGCATTGATGAAAACTTTGTGATTTTTATTTGAACTTTTGGTATGCCAAAGAGATGCTTTGCAAAAGGAATTATTATTTCTGAAAGATTAAATTTGTCAATAGTCCCAAAAAAAGAACTCATCGGATTTTCTCCATTGGAAAGGCTTCTTTTTTTTAGTTCCGTACTTGCTTTGTTTGTGTATGATATTGCAATTACACCTTGATGTTCAAGTAAGACTTTCAAATTCCGTTTTATTTTTTCAGAAATGACAAATGTTTTACCGCTACCAGGTGCAGCAATAACGACAGAATTACCATCGTATTCAAGAATTAGCTTTTGCTGTTCAGTTGGTTTCATTCTTTCTGCATTTCTTCAATAATTTCTTTGCATTTTAGCAATGGCTTGGCTATTGGGTCTTTTGCTAATTTTGCAAGGCTTTCTTTGTTGTTTCGCAAGAAGTCATACATAAAAGAAGCCTTTCTTTTTTGCATTTCAGAAACAATTTCAGTTTCATCAAATCCAACAAAATATTTTATCAAATCGGATTTAATGCAACTATTAAAGAGGTCATTCTCTAAATCCTTTTTTGATAAATACATTTTATACAATTCAAGATCTTCAGCAATTAATAAAGCTGATTTACTGTTGATTTCTTCGGGAATTTCATTTGTAAAGCCTTTCAAATTATTTTCGTTTTCACTCAATATTTTTTCTGTATCGGTGTCTTTTTGAAAATGCTCTCGGTAAATGTCGATACAGCGTTGAATACCGGCAAAACGATATTCTACTTTTTTAGGAATTTTGAAAATATCATTATCCGTTCTTAACACCCAATCTATATTTAATCCATTAAGTATTTTAATAAAAGTTGAAAAACCAACACCATCAACCATTACAATACTAATATTAAGTCTATCCAAGTCTATTTTTAGCTGACGTGACAGGGTTTTATAAAATAACTCTTCAGAAACACCTTCGACAAGAAAAACAACATCAGAAAAAAAAGATTCGGCAGGAATTATACTCAATCTATAACCAAAATCTTTAAATGCTGCGCCAATGATTTCTGAACAGCCATTTGACGCAGCTTTAGTTTCACCCTTTTTGTTGAATAATCTGACAAGAGAATTAGGACTAAATTCTGATGCAATTTGAGGCGAATGTGAGGTTAATATAACTTGACCTTTTATTGATGAGTTTAAATAATCTGCAAGTTTACGTTGTTGATGTGGGTGTAAATGTGCTTCGGGTTCTTCAATGCAAAAGATTGTAAATTCTTTTAGACTGTCTTTGGTTAGTTCATTTCTTGAAGCCCACAACGCAAGATAAATTTGATTTAATCTACCGTCACCACCAATTAACACGCGTTGCTCATTGCTTTTTGAAGCAATAGAAACACTATTTATAAAATTATCTACATTGGAAGAACTGACGTCAAATACAATTTTTTGTTTGGTGTGATGAAGCGACAATTTAGATAGTTCATCATTAATTGTGTCAGTTGCCGATGATATAAAATTCAGTTTAGGGATTTTTTCATCTACATATTTTAGTTGAGATTGAATTTCAAAATATAATTTTTCGTCTTGAGTAACTTCTTCTTCCTCTCTGTTTTCTTTAGCAATTTGAAATAAGTATCCTTTTTCTCGGTTTATGTAATTGTGTAAATCTCGTCTGCTACTAATATATTTTAGATTTAGTACTTTTCTGTAGTATCTGTCTTCAATTTCTTCTAATAAGTCGGTGGTCGGTCCAGCAAACAATTGATATGTCTTAACTTTTGTCGTTTTGTCGCGAAACCCTTTGTATGCTATAATAAGTTTGTTGTCGTCTCCTATTCTCCCTTTTAGTCTTGAAACAACACAATCTTCCGTTACTTCGCTAAAGTGTAGCTCAATATTAAAGGTATTTGTTTCTTCAAAAGCATAAAAATCTGTGTCTTTGGGTTCAATGTCGTAGTCTGACAAACTCCTGTCTAATAAAAGTCTAATTGCCCAAAGTAAGTTTGTTTTTCCAACATCGTTTGCTCCAATAATTAGTGATTTTTTTGCAAGATTTATTTTCGCTTTTTTGAAGTTTCTAAATCCTTGAAGTTTTATAGAAGATAAAATCATAATAAAAAGGCTTAATTTGTTTGTTGTGTGGTAAGTTTTGATATTTAGGTGTCGCCCTATAACGACCGCGAACTCTTAAATATACGCAATATATTAATTTAGTTAATTGTTTGTTTTAAAACAATTTACGACCGGATAATTTTTTCTTATTATCTAAGATATTTGTTATACCCATACTACGAAAAAGCAATATCTTTCACATAGATGTCCAAAATGCACACGTTCGGATTCATATAACAAACCCCCACATTCTTCATACCTAAGCAATATCCCTCTCATTTGCCGCCTCACATAACAAGACAACCAAGGTCTATACGCACCCATTCAAACCCTAAAATACGATAACAATCATACGCCTCAAACACAAAAAACACCGCCCCAAAACGAAGCGGTGTCAAACAATTTCAATAAAACAATTCGTGTTACCCCCCCCCAAACTGCCCCAAAAACCTCACATCATTCTCCGAAAACAGCCGCAAATCATTCACCCCATACTTCAACATCGTAATCCGCTCAATACCCATCCCAAACGCAAAACCCGAATATACATTCGGATCAATACCACAGTTGCTGAGCACCGCCGGATCCACCATACCACACCCCAAAATTTCTACCCACCCCGAGTGCTTGCACACATTGCAGCCTTTGCCGTGGCAGATGGTGCAGGAAATGTCCATTTCGGCACTGGGCTCGGTGAAGGGGAAATAGCTGGGGCGTAAACGAATTTGTGTGTCGGCGCCAAACATCTCGCGCGAGAAGTAGAGCAGGGTTTGCTTCATGTCGGCAAAAGACACGGCTTTGTCCACGTACAGGCCTTCTACCTGATGGAAGAAGCAGTGTGCGCGTGCCGAAATGGCTTCGTTGCGATATACGCGGCCGGGCATGACGATGCGTACGGGCGGTTTGGTTTTTTCGAGTATGCGCACCTGTACGCTGGAGGTGTGTGTGCGCAGGGCGTGCGGGTTTTTGGGGTCGGTTACGTCTATGAAGAACGTGTCCTGCATGTCGCGGGCAGGGTGCTCTTCGGGGAAGTTGAGGGCGGAGAAGTTGTGCCAGTCGTCTTCCACTTCGGGGCCTTCTTCGACCGTAAAACCGAGACGGCCGAAAATATCGAGTATTTCGCGGCGCACCAACTGCAGCGGGTGGCGCGAGCCCTGGGGCGCACCTGAGGGCGCAAACCAGTCGGTATGGCCCGAAGTGCTTTCTTCGCTTTCGCTGCGTGTGCGCAGGCTTTCGAGTTTTTCTTCGGCTTTTGTTTTGAGGCGGTTGAGCAGTTGGCCCACCTCGCGTTTCATATCGGGAGCCACGGTTTTAAACTCCTCAAACAGCGTGGAGATTTTTCCTTTACGGCTCAGGTAATTCAAACGGAACTGCTCGGCCTGCTCTGCATTTTGCGCAGCAAAGGCTTCAATTTCTCCGAGCAATGTTTCTATACGGTCTTTCATGGCAATGAGCCACAAAGGTAGTATTTTCCGTTGCCGGGCGTTTACTTTCGTTTTACCGGTTCAAGCTCAACTGTATTGAGCGAAATAAGGTTTGAACCGGCACGGCGAAACTTTATCACATCCTTCACATCGTTGCGCTGGCTTTCCATCAGGGTGGCCGCAAAGCAAATGTAGTAAGGCTCAAACGACGATTTCAGTTCAAACGAACCGTCCTTACCCGTGTGTGTGGATTGTGTAAGCCGCCAGGTTTTGTCC
Organism: Bacteroidia bacterium; assembly: GCA_025454955.1. Taxonomy (GTDB): domain Bacteria; phylum Bacteroidota; class Bacteroidia; order Palsa-965; family Palsa-965. Next base: position 37,262 of record JALONL010000010.1, read on the forward strand.
CACACCATCACAATGCCGCCTTCGAGCCCGGTGTAGCGGTTGTTGAATACCACACCGGTAGTGGTAAAAATACTGTCGTTGTAATAATTGTTGTAATTGGCGGCGGGCTTGCAGCTTCCTGTTTTGGCCGGGCTGGCGGCGCGGAGGTATTGGTTGAGCGGTTTTGGCGTACCGGTTACCGTATCGCCTTTGCTGTTTACGGTAAACGAATCGTTGTTCATGATGCCGAGAAACTGCTGGTGAAACAAGCCTCCCGGCATGTCTTTCAGTTGCCAGAGCGAATAGCCGATTGCGCCGCAGTTGCAGGCCTGTTCAAAGGTGCGTTGGGTAAATTGAGTCTGCAATTCGTAAGGCACTTTCACATTCTCGGCCGAAAGGCCGGTTTCGCCCACAATCCAGGGTTTTTTCACATACTGGTTGTACCAGTAAAGTTCGTTGAAAACCATTTCCGGCGCATATTCATACGGGTGAAAGGAAATGAAATCCACATCGAGCAGGTTGGGATCCCAGGTGGCCACTTCGGTTTCGTTGGCCAGTCCTATGGTGGTGAGGTGATAGGGATTGGCTTCCATAAAAATCTGCTGCCACTTGTGTGCGAGATCGATAACTGCGGTTTTTGTTTTGTGCTTGAGCGAATCGAAGTACAGCGGCTCGTTGAAAAAATCGACTGCCATAATGCCCGGCTGCGGCTTTGTAAATTCGGCCACGCGTTTCAGGTGTGCTTCGGCGCGGGAGTTGAAGGGCTGTATGCGGGTAAGGAAAATGCTTTTGAGTCCGGCAGCCTCGGCGGCATCGGTAAGCAGGCGCAGGGCGGCGAAATAGCGGGTGTATTGAGCATCGTTGTTAAGCGGATATTTTTTATCGGTGCCGTTGTCGGCAATGCTGCGTATGCTGAGGTGGCTGCTGTCGTTTTGGGGCATGAAATACGGCTCGCAGATGCCGCAAATGCGTATGCTGTTGTAGCCGAGATCATGCACTAATTGCAGCGTGGCGCGGAGTTCGGCCAGGCTTTCGCTGCGTGGTTTTACCACTTCGTGCGCGTTTACATTGTTTGAATATGCGGGTGTGAGGGCGGGCCAGATGCTGTCGCCGCTGCTGCGCAGGACAAAGCTCACGTTAAGCAGTTTCGGGAAAAAGGCTTTTCCGTCGAGCTCAAACTTTCCGTTGTTGAGATACACGTATCCCTGCGGCGGACGGGTGCGCACGGGCAGGGGCTTGCTTTGGGGTGTTTCCTTGCAGGCCGTGACCAGAAGAAGCATTACAGAAATACACCCCGCAAAAAGGAGTTGAATGGGAGAAAGCCGCATAAACAGCCGTAGTTTAGGCCCGGTGAGCACAGTGGTTTACTTCACAATTTCCACCCACATGCGCACATCCTGATTGGGTCTGTTGCCGCCGTCGGTGGGAAGGAGTGAGATTTTTTCGATAATGTCGAGCCCGCTTTCCACTTCGCCGAAAACGGTGTAGCCGCCGTCGAGATGAGGAGTGCCGCCAAGGGTGGTATATACTTTACGCTGTTCGGCAGTAATTACGCGGTGCGGTGTTTTTTCGAACTGGGTGTTGATGATGGGATCTATCTGCGCCGAAAGCATATTGAGGCTGTCGGGGTTGTTGAGGTAGCGGGCGCGCTGCTGGGCGCGGATAAACGCGTCTTTGGTGGACTTGTTTTTGGGATCGTTGATGTAGGCGGCAAAAATCTTTTGCTTGAGCGGCTGGTCGATGCGGCTTTTGATGATTATGTCGAGCGTACTGTCGGTAAACACCTGCCCCTGTACTAAGTAAAACTGGCAGGCCGACGATTCCTTGTTCGGGTTTATATCGTCGCCCAAACGGGCTGCGGCCAGCGCACCGCGTTTGTGAAACAGGGCGGGGTGAATTTCGGCGGGAAGGGTGTAGCCCAATGTGCCGTTGCCCAGGCCCTGGCCGGGTTTGGCGGTTTTGGAGTCGGGGTCGCCGCCCTGAATCATGAAGTTTTTAATTACCCGGTGAAAAAGGGTGCTGTCTAATGTTTTGTTGGCGGCAATGCGCAGGAAATTATCGCGGTGGCCGGGCGTTTCGTCGTACAGCACTACTTTAATATCGCCCATGGAGGTATGGATAATTACCCTTGAGCGTTTGTCGGCATCGGTAAAAGAAACCGAGAGCAGTGCGGCGGTGAGGCCTGCGAAAAGGAGCGTAATGCGCTTCGCCATGTTCAAAACTTTTTTATATTTGTTGGAAGTAAAGATACTTATTCGGCTACTTTGCAGCAAGAATAGTGCCTTTTCATCAAAAAAAGGTAGGCAAACCTTCATGTGTATGGATAAGCGTTTTCAATCATTTTGGACTACCGGCAGCATTATGCTCATGCTGCTTGTATCTGTGGCTTTTGCCTCGTCCTGCAACCGCAACAAGGAGTGCAAGGCCATTGTTACTGTGGTGAATGCAGCCAACACCCCGCAGTCGGGTGTGGAAGTGAAACTCGTGCCCGGTGGCAGTTGCGTAGGCTGCACCCAGATTGCCCCGCTTACCGCCAGCACCGACGGTTCGGGCAAAGCCAGCTTTACCACCGATCTTCCCAAAATTATGGATGTGGAAGTAAACGGCCAGCCCACCGGAAAAGTAGTTCGTTTTGAAGAGGGTGAAACCGACGAAGTAACTGTTACCTACTAAATCACTGTATTTTTTCATACATGCAACCCGGTTAAAATTCTGACCGGGTTTGTTTTTGCCTTTTCTCTTAATTATCTTAGTAGAATCAGGAAAGGCAAACCTGAATACACATGATAACTCCCATCAAAAAAACACTGCAAATTTTTTGCATAGCTGTGGCTGTGCTCGTAATTGGCATCACGGCGGCCTGCAACCGGAACAGGGAATGCAAGGCCATTGTAACGGTAGTGAGGCAGGCTACCAACGAACCGCTTTCGGGCGTAACGGTTACACTTACCACCGATCCTTCGTGTACCAACTGCATTGACGATCTTACTGCCACCACCGACGGTTCGGGCAAGGCCAGTTTTACTACCGATTTGCCCAAGATTATGGACATACTGGCCAATTCGGCAGTAACTGGCAGTGTGGCTCGTTTCGAAGAAGGCGAAACCGACGAAGTGACGGTGAAAATTCCCTGACCCACCAGCACAACAATCGAAATTGCACAGGCAGCACCTTCTTTTTAAAAAGTGAGGAGCGAATCTAAGACGCCCTAAAAAACCGTTCGGCTCCAGCCCTCACTGCAAGTCCGCACTGGCTACATGCAAAATTACATTCACGCAGGTGCGGGCTTTACGTTCGGTCTGGGCTATACATTCAAACCACTTGCTTTCCATAAAAAATCGTTGCCCCAAAAAATCCATCCGCAACAAAAAATAACCCACCAGCCGCTTACCTTTGCCGCATGAGCCGCCTCGATCAACTGCGTACCATGCTGGCCGAAGAACCCGGCGATGCGTTTCTGCGCTATGCCATTGCTGTAGAACTGGCCGCTTCCGGACAACGCAGCCAGGCCATTGCAGAGGTACAGCAACTTCTTGCCGACCAGCCCGATTACCTCGGCGCCTACTACCAGCTTGGGCAATGGCTTGAGCAGGAACACAAAACCGCCGAAGCCCTGCACGTATATCACCTCGGTGCCGAACTGGCCCGCAAAACAGGCAACCGCAAAACCCTCGGCGAAATAAACGAAGCCATCTGGCTGCTTGAAGACTAACGCCCATGCGCAAATTCCTCCCCGCCGCCTTGCTGCTCCTGCTCACCGCCTGTCAGGGCAACGACTCGCTCATTACCGGCACCTGGACATTGCAGCAGGAAACCACATCGGTGGGCACACCCCTTGAAGGAGCCAAAGGCACACTCACACTCGATCCCGCAGGTACATACACACTCAAAGAAACCGCCACCTCCACCGGCCAGTGGTACCTGCTTAAACACCGCGACACCGAAAAACGCGCCCTGCGCCTCGATGCCACTGAAGGGGTGTTTAATATTTATTCGGTAGATACGCTTACGGCTTCGCGCATGGTGCTGCGCACGGGTTTCGGGCGGCGTATGGTGTATGTGAAGTAATGCAGGTCAGATTCTGAACAGCACGGCAAAAATGAGTCGGCTTTCGCTGCGTACCAGGTCGGGGCGCCAGGAGGGAGGCAAAGGTGCCGTGGTGTATCCGGTGGGCGAAGTTACCCCGCCATTGCCGGCAAAATAGGGCACGCTGGCATTGCGGTACACAAACTCGGCGCGGAAGGTAAGGCTTTGATTGGGCATGAAATCAATATTGGCCGAGCAGTCCCAGGCCGTAAACTTATCGCCCGGATTGGCACTGAACGGAAACGCCCCTTCGGTTTGCAGCGGATTGTTTGGGTCGGGCAGCGGGCTGGCTTCGCCGGTGGGATAAAGCACCAGGTAGCGGCCCGGATTGGTCATTACGCCACCCCCCACAGTAAACGCCAGTTTGTTTTGGTAAAACCAGATACGGTGATAAAACATGGCACTGGCAAAATACTGTTCGGGCCCGCGTGTGCTGTCGCTTCCATCGAAACCATCAACCCCGCCGCCTTTTTCAAAACCCACATCGCCGGTAAACGAAAAAGCCATGCGCGAAATGCCTTTTGAGGCCGGCCGGTTCAGGTAGCGTACCAGCACACTGTTGTCGCTGTGAAAGCGTTTGCGCCCGGGCAACCCTGCCGCATCGGTGCCGTAATAGTTGTTGGTAAGCAGTTTCAGGTTGCTGTGGGGTGTCCATGTAATGTTGCCGCCAATGCCGGGCATACTGTTAAACTTGCCGTAACTCTGCCAGCCGTTTATGAGCCAGGGCTCAATCTTGAGTTTTTTGTTGGGAAAAATCTGCACACGCACCCCGTTAAAAAACCAGGGCGTATTATCAGAAGTAAATGAAGCCTGATACTCCCAGTTTTCGGGCTGGTAAAACGAGTTCAGTCCGATATAGGAAAGAAACAATCCCGCATCAATATTTATTCCTTCCCATTTGTCGATGTGATAACCGGCATAAGCCTCGCTGAGGTAGCGGTACACATCGGCAAGCTGATACTGGCCACGGTACGGACTGAGATCGTTGCGCGGAACCACTATGGAGCGTGTGCCAAACTGCGTCATAAAACGGGCGCGTGCATTTTTATAATTGAACTCACCGCCAAAGTGAAGCCCCGAAAGCTGCACCTCGTTGTTGCGTGCCAGTGCGGTAGAGCCTACCACCGTGTTGTCGATGGGTTTGTTAAACGACCAGGTATAATTAATGTCAATTAACACACTTGGCGTAAAGTACTTCAGATTGGGCCAGATATTTTCTGTTCGTCTGTCGCTGCCGTTTGCCCAGCTCATGTCAATAATACTGTCGTCAGTTGCAGACTTCCACTGATATGGAGCCAGTGAACGCGAAGAAGAATCGGTATGGATACCTGTAAATAAATCCTGTGCATGTATTGCACTTTGCGCAGTGAAGCACAGCAGGGCGGCGCAGGCAACTGCTTTTTTGAAAAGTTTCATAAGGTATTGAATTAATTATTTCGGGTAAGAGTGATAGTTTCTTTGGCCTGATACACGAGCGGATATTGCTCAATCACCACATCGTTTTTGTTGAGGCCAAAGGCTTTTCATACATCAGAAATTGATGCTGCAAAGTTGCTCCCGATTTCATGTGTGAATTATAAAATCAGCGTCGATTCGTATAAAGAAAATATAAAGACGGGGTTTATACGAAGCGGTAACCAATGCCGCTTTCGGTAACCAGCAGTGCCGGACTGTTGGGGTTGTCTTCGATTTTTTTCCGGAGTGTGCCCACAAATACGCGCAGGTATTGTGTTTCCGACTGATACGCCACACCCCATATTTCCTTGAGAATGTACTGATGCGTAAGTACGCGCCCGGCATTGCGTGCAAACAATGCCAGAAGACTGAATTCAGTGGCGGTGAGTTTAAGCGGTTTCCCGTTTTTGCTGGCCGTTCTTGCCGAAAGATCAATGGTAAGATTTCCGCTTTCGATTACTGCTTTGGCTGTAGAGTCTGTATTTCTGCGAATGGCCGAGCGGATGCGCGCAAGCAGTTCGGCGCTGCGGAATGGTTTGGATAAATAGTCGGTAGCCCCAAGATCGAGGGCGGTTACCACGTCTTCTTCGCCGTTATTTACCGAAAGAATAATTACGGGTTTTCCATACCATGTACGCAGGTTGCGCAGCACTTCGTGGCCGCTCTGGTCGGGCAGGGCAAGGTCGAGCAGAATCAGGTCGGGCGGGTGCGAGGCGGCCTGAATGATGCCATCGCGGCCGGTGGCGGCTTCTCTTACTTTATAGCCGTTACTCTCCAATGTAATGTTAAGCAGCTTTCTTATCTGCGGCTCATCGTCAATAATAAGTATCTCCGCGTTATTCATGGTGCAGTTGGTTCATGTACGAAGCCGGGAAGCGGAAGCGGAGTATAAATTTTGCTCCCGGATTATTGTCGAGCAGTTCAATTTCACCCTGCATGGCTTCGGTAAGCCCTTTTACTATGGAAAGCCCCAATCCGCTTCCTCCGGGTTTTGAATCGGGCAGGCGATAAAACTTTTCGAAAACAGCCGCACGTTCTGCGGCCGGAAATCCGTTTCCATTATCGCCGACAGAAATTATACAGGTTTCGTTTTCAAACGCGGTGGTGATTGTTATTTCCGATTGCGGCAATGTGTATTGAATGGCGTTGTGTACAAGATTGTGAATTATCTGCTGCATCAGCACCTCATCAAAAAACAAAAGAGGGAGGTTGTTTTCGGCCGTGAAAATAATTTCGCGTTTGTTTTCGCGGGTATTGTCTGCCACTACCGCGGCTATCAGTTCATTCAGGTCGCACCAGTTGTTTTTCAGTTTCAGCATTCCGCTTTCAATCCGGCTCATGTTGAGCAGGTTTTCTACCTGGCGGTTGAGGCGCATACCGGCGTTTCCTATTTCTTGCAGCAGTTGTTGCTGTTGTGCGGGGTTAAGGTTTTTGCTTTCCAGCAAAGTGTCCACACCGCCTATTACGGTTGAAATGGGTGTGCGCAACTCATGCGAAAGCGAATTGAGCAGGGTGTTGTAAAGGCGGATGGTTTTTTCTTTCTCCTCACGGTCTCGCGCCTTTTTTTCGGCATTGCGAATCTGATAGGAGAGTGTGGTGTTTATGAGTGCCACAATGAAGTACAGCAGAAACATGAGTGTATCTTCGGCTGTTTCGATGTGAAACGTAAATATGGGAGGAATAAAAAAGTAGTTCCAGATACCCGCACTGAGCACCGCCGACAGCAGCACCGGAAGCCGCGCAAACAGCATGGCCAGCAGCGATACGGTGAGCAGCAGCAGCAGTGCCACTACCTTATAGCCAATTTGCGGCTGCATAAAGTAGCACACTCCGGCCACCAGAAGCACCAATACACTGCAAATACCAATTTGCATGAATGTATTGATCTTTCTGGTTTCAGACAGCCGCAAGCGATGGTGAATTTATGAGTGACAGGGCGGCAATACCATATTGCCCTGACTTGCTTTTCTATTTAAACGACCAGTCGTAAGTATGCAATTCCTCCACACATTTGGTAAGCAACTGAATGGAGTGTGCAATATCGTCTTTATTGCACATTTCAATAACCTGATGAATGTGACGTGTAGGAATAGACACCGCACCGGCAATGGCTCCTCCGGCGCTGTAACGCTGTATGCCGGCCGTGTCGGTGCCGCCGGCGGGCAGGAGTTCCATCTGGTAGGGAATTTTGTGCTTCTCGGCTGTCTGGCGCATAAACTCTACCATGCGGTAATCGCAAATGGTGGATGAGTCCATTACTTTAATGGCGGTTCCTTTGCCGAGTTCGGTTACGCGCTCGTGTTCTTTGGCGCCGGGCACGTCGAAGGCAATGGTGGTATCGAGTCCGAAACCAAAATCGGGATTGATGGCCAGGGCCGAAGCCTGTACGCCGCGCAGGCCCACTTCTTCCTGCACGGTAAATACGGCGTAGGTATCGTAGGCCGGTTTTTTAAGTGTGCGCAGTGTTTCAATGAGTATGTACACCGACACGCGGTTGTCGAGCGATTTGCAGTTTACGCAGTTGCCCATTTCAATGAGTGCGCGTTCGCGTGTAACGGTGTCGCCCACGCGCACCAGTTTTTCCACTTCTTTTTTGGGCAGGCCGAGATCGATAAAGTAATCGCCAATGGGCACTACTTTGTTGCGTTCTTCGGGGCTCATCATGTGTATGGGTTTCGAGCCCATAACGCCAATTACATCTTTGCGGCCGTGTACAATTACGCGCTGCGCGGTAAGTGTTTTGGGGTCGAAACCGCCGAGCGGAATAAAATGCAGGAAGCCGCGGTCGTCGATGCTGGTTACAATGAAACCGATTTCGTCCATGTGTGCGGCAATCATTACCTTCTTTGCGCTGCTTTTGCCTTTGCGCAGGGCGGTAATGTTGCCCATGTTGTCGATGCTAATTTCGTCGGCGTGCTTTTTTATTTCGCGCAGCACAAGTTCGCGTATGCGTTGTTCGTGTCCGGGTGCGCCCGGAGTTTCGCAAATGGTGCCGAGCAGGGCGGTGTTTACTTTCATTGTATGCGTTTGTGGGGGCAATTTACGCGGAATTATTCTACGATGCTTAGTTTTATCATGTTCGATTTGCCTTTCTCGCTCAGCGGAATGCTGGCGGTGTTCACGATGAAATCGTCTTTCACCACCAGGCCTTCTTTTTTGAGAATGAATTTGATGTCGGCAATGGTATGGTCGGTGCTGATGTTTTTATCGTAGTAATAACCGCGCACGCCCCAAACCAGACTGAGCTGGGTGAGAATGCTGTAATTGTCGGTAAACACAAAAATGCTGGCGCGGGGGCGGTAGCTCGAAATGCGAAATGCCGTGTAGCCCGACTGTGTCATGGTAATAATGGCTGCCGCATTGGTGTGGCGGGCAAGCTGTGTGGCGGCGTAGCAGATATGGTCTGATACGTAGCGTTCGTCGGTACTGAACAGCGGCGGGCGTTCGCCGTAGTAGAGCGTGTGTTCTTCTTCTACCTGGGCAATAATTTTCGACATGGCTTCCACCACTTTGTGGGGGTGTTTGCCCACCGATGTTTCGCCGCTCAGCATTACGGCATCGGCGCCGTCCATTACCGAGTTGGCCACGTCGTTTACTTCGGCGCGGCTGGGCGAAATATTGGTAATCATGCTTTCCATCATTTGTGTGGCAATGATTACCGGCTTGGAAGCCGCGAGGCATTTGCGCACCAGCATTTTCTGTATTACGGGCACACGCTGCATGGGCACTTCCACACCGAGGTCGCCGCGGGCCACCATGAGGGCATCGGTTTCGCGGATAATGTTGTCGATATCGCTTACCGCTTCGGGCTTTTCAATTTTGGCAATTACGCGGGCCTTGCTGGCGGGATCGATATTGCGGATAATGTGTTTGAGCTCGATAATATCGGCCCCCGAACGCACAAACGAAAGCCCGATCCAGTCGAACTGCTGCTGCAGCGCAAATTCGAGATCCTGCAAATCTTTGGGTGTGAGGCAGGGCAGCGAAATTCTGGTGTTGGGCAGGTTCACGCCTTTTTTGGAGGAGAGAATGCCGCCGTGTACCACCTGTGCCTGTACTTCGTCGGTTTTGTTGGTGGATACCACGCGCAGCACTAACTTTCCATCGTCGATGAGGATGTTTTCGTCCACCTTCACGTCTTTCGGAAACTGCGGGTAGGTGATATACACTTTCTCGGCGGTGCCGGTCATTTCGTGGGTGGTGAAGGTGAGTATTTGTCCTTCTTTAATTTCCACGCCGTTGTTTTCCACCACGCCGATGCGGAGTTTAGGCCCCTGCAAATCGCCGAGGATGGAAATGTGTGTGCCGAGTTTGCGGTTTACTTCGCGGATGTGTTTAACGACGGTAATTACATCGTCGTATTTGCCGTGCGAGAAGTTGATGCGGAACACATCGGCCCCGGCGCGGGCCATTTCTTCGAGCATTTCGGGCGTTGACGAGGCAGGCCCCAGTGTGGCTACAATTTTTGTGCGGTTAAACTGAATGCGTTCGGATTCCTGAATTTGAGTTGACATAATTGGTTATGATTCGATAGTGTGATAATCAGAATAAAAGGTTTTGCCGCGATTTAAGCTGTTCGGGCACCAGCGGAAAGACGAGCAGCACAAACGGAATATTGCGCAGGGCAGCCAGCATGGTTTCCTGGTCGCTGCGGCCAAAAGGCCCCTTGGCCACGAAAAAATAATCGGCCTGATGCTGTTCGGGCACCAGCAGCCCGCGGTCGCCCCGGTTGGCCACCAGAAAGCAGGCAGTATCATTGTCCATATTCTCGTGCATATACAGCAGGAATTTCGATTCCGGATCGCCTTTTTTGAGGGCAATGGACAAGGGTGCGGTAAGCTCCATATCGAGCGCCAGCGCCTTGTTTACGGCCCAGCAAAGCCGGTACGGTTTTTCGTGACAGGAAATTCCGGTCAGGATGAAATCGTAATCGTAGTCTATATCAAGCCTGAATTTGCCCATGCAGACAGGTAAAGATACGGGGGATTTGGGGTTTTGGGGGCGATTTCATTAGAAATTAACGGAAGGATAAGGTATTTTGGAACGCCGGACGGAATGGGTTTCTAGCCCGGGGTGTAGTGGAAATGCAGTTTTTGGCAGGATGTTTTTTTCTATTGCGATGCTGCATTGGAGCGGAACACCGGAGCCGGGCGGTTTTATATGGCATCGGTTGGTTCGCTCCCTATTTTTATTTTCTGAAAAATTGTGCGCATCCTTTTTGCAGCCGCGATAGTTGTTTTACCTTCCGGCAAAATTTACCCCATGAAACGCATTTTCCTGCTTTTTGCTGTGCTTACGTTGTTGCCGCTGAGCAGCAATGCCTGTTCGTGTGCGCCCAATTCGCCCAACAACTATTGCCTTACACTAAGCACCGATACCACCATACGCACCGTGATTATGGCCGAAAAGGTATCGGATTATCACTATGGCATGTATGTGCGTGTAATTTCCGTGCTCAGCGGCATCACACCGCCCGACACGCTGCTTGTGTGGGGCGATCACGGCGGACTATGCCGGGTGTACACCAGCTCGTTCAGCAATGGCGATACGCTTATTCTCGCCCTTCAGCAATGCGATACATTCGGCAATGTAATGGTGAATCCGCAATACCCGCCCAATCTGGAGTCGGCGGCCGATTATCAGCTTTCTATTTGCGGCGTGTATCATTTGCGGGTGAATAATGGAAACGTGCAGGGGGCGGTTACCTCCGCCAATTTGCAATTTTATCCGCTGGGCGTGTTTCTGGCTAATACGTGTATTACGCTTTCTGTGGGGTCGGCGCATACGGCTGTGGTGCCGGAGGTTTATCCTAATCCGGCCAGCGATGTAATACGCATCAGTAATTTGCCGGCGGGGGAAGTGGTGCGGGTGTATTCGGCGGCGGGGCAGTTGGTGTTTACGGCTGATGCTTCGGGGGAAATTGGGGTGGGGGAGTTGGCGCCGGGGGTTTATTTTTTGCGGAGTTCTTTGGGGGTGTTGCGGTTTGTGAAGGGGTAGAGGGTAATATGACTGATAAACGATTCAAAATCAAATTTTCTTCCATCTTGTGTCAAGTTACTCGTTTTTAACTTTGACACAGTTATTTGAACATACTCAAACTTTTTTCAGTTCTTCGATTGTTTTATTGAATGTTTTCAAAACCCAGTCATAGAAATCTGATTTTGAATTTATTTCCATGCTCTTCCAGATTTCACCCGAGTATTGAGCCGTTCTGGTTCGGAAATACAGCCCCATTTTGTTTGTTTCAAAATTTCTTGACTCAAGTGCTTCAATTCTATCCAGCAACCAAACCAACAGGCTTTTATTCTTACTCAATCCTGCATTCTGAAATAATTCAATGACTACAGTAGTAACCCGGGGTGTAGTTTTTAAATAACGGTCAAATTGTTCATTGTAACTAGTATGGCCTAATAACAACTGAGGGGAATTACAAATAATGTGTTGTTTGAGCGGATCAGTTAAAAAATATTCATATTCGAAATAGAGTGAACTCTTGTGTTTCGGGAATTCCTCTTCTCCGTTTCTCTCCTTAGAAATTAACACAAATTCAGGATCGACATTTAAATTTTGATAGGCCAACAGTTTATGATGACCATCCAAAATAAACATCGGACTTTCAGTTGTTCTCATCCATTCGGAACCATCTTTATACGTTCCATATTCATTGAAAACAGCTTGAAAAACAACAGCCTTTGGTCTTAGTCCGCGTTCAATCAGATTTTCATAATGTTTTACTCTTGAAGGCTTAATATGCTCCGCAGATTGCGTAAACATTAAGTTGTCGCCCATCGGGTTATAGTAGTTGTATTTAAAGTTGCCGGGGTTTTCGGATGGGAAATATTGGTAATGCAGTTCGATGTCTGTTCTTTTGTTTCTATCAATAAAGACGAGATATTCACCCGAACTGAAGAGATTCATAAAATTTAAAACGGCATATTCAATTTCTTCATCTGTGCCATTTATGAGCGTTGCTCCAAATTCTTTTGCGAGGGGTTCATAGTTGGCAGTACATGCAAAGTATTTGCCTGCCGATCCGGCGCAGTCATACCAATCTGCTGCAATTGGTTTTCGTACTTTTAAGCAGGTCACAAAACCGTCGCTCAGGATGTCTATTATGCCTTTACCGTTTTCGATGTGGGTTTTCATCGGCTAACACTTTTGCGAGTTGTCTGTATTTGAAGCAGTGAGTAAGATACGTGTTTGATTTGTTTGTATTGAAGTAGTTTTATGGAACAGGTGTTTCTGGCAATTTTTTGTTTCTCGTGCATTTTGGAACGCATGGATGTGTTGCCCGCACTTTATCCCAAACCGGGCAGTGATGTAATCCGTATCAGTAATTTGCCGGTGGGGGAAGTGGTGCGGGTGTATTCGGCAGCGGGGGAGTTGGTGTTAGTGGCTGATGCTTTGGGGGAGATTGGGGGCGGAGTTCTTTGGGGGTGTTGCGGTTTGTCAAGAGATGTTGTCATCAGATATAATGATGCTTTCAAATGTGATGTAAAATATGATTGGCTCACATTTGGTTTGATTGGTCATACAGATTTTCCAACTCTCTTTGTTTTTCTAAGATTGCTTTCTGGTTTATTAGCCGGGTAAAAATAAATACTCCAATTGGCCAAAGTCCAGCTATAGGTGCATAAAGTAATGTTCTTAATGTGGTTTTTTGGGTTTCACTCTCTGAATTATCAATGATGCTAACTAATTTGTACGCGTAATTATAATCCCATTCTTTACAGCACAGTTGAAATACCGTAAATAAGATAATCAGTACTGCTAATATAATTAGATACTTTGCCGGATTTTTCCATCTAGCTAATCCCTCTCTCACAGTTTTATTTTTTAATTCATTTCGAAGTTTCAAGACTTCCCTTTCTTTATTTGCTAATTGTGAGTCTTTTTCAGAATTAGATTCTAATAAGTTGTCTATTTTCTTTTCAGAATATTGCTTATGTGAGTCAAATTTTAATTCTAAATTCTGTTGTTTTTTTGTAATTTCTTCTATTTGTTTTTCAAGTTCATTTTTGACAAAATTTCTTGTTCTTTCAAGTAATTCTTCTTCTTTGATTCCGTTTTCAAGTATTCCTTCAAATTTGCGTTGCACCATTGTTTGCGCCAGAAATAATTGTTGGTCAAAGTTTGCGGTCATCTCACTAATTCCTTTAAGAATAATGTGGATTTTTTCACTATCAATTTGAGTTTCACTATTTGGTAAATTCAAGAAACTTACAAAACTTTTATAGTCATCAGTTGTTCTGTTGATATAGCGAAGCAGAATACTAAGCCATTGGCTCGGAAGAATTACTATTGGAGTAACCGTACTTCTATTATAATCCCATCTTCTTAATGATTGATCTGTAGAGATAAAAAACTGTTTTGTTTCAAAAATATTTAACTCTTTGCCTTCTCGCCTGGTTTCGATCAACAAAATATTTAGGGCATCATAATAATTTCCATTTAAATTTTGTTTAGCATTTTCTATATTCTTATGACTTGAAATACTTGAAGCAATGTCTTTTATTTTATTACTTATTTTTTCTTCTTTTTCATCAAAAGGAATTCTATAGTCTATTCTAGCATGAAAATTAGATTTGAATTTTTCATAAAGCCAAAAAATATGAGATTCAAAAAGGTCTACACTGTGATTTGCAAGCCCAATTCTCCATTTATAATAAAAATCATAGATGTCTGATAAACTCTTGAAATATTTCTGGTTAAACACCTCGGGGCTAATAGGCCGATTCAGAGGATTCTTTTTAATTTTATCAATATAAAATGCGATCGAGTCTTTAAGCTCTATTTCGGTAAATTTTGAAACTACTATCTCAGAACCGGCTTCAATAACTTTATTTAGAAATGTTAATGTTCTTTTTTTTCGATTATCACCGTTAATACCTAATGCCCTATATATAACATTTGTATCAAGATAAAAAACTTTATTTTTCAGATTTTTAAGCTGAAGATTAGTTCCACTGCCATTGTTAGTAATCATGCAATACTCCAATGCATAACTAGCAACATCAAAAATAGCTTTGTTTTTATCATTGTTATCCCAAATTAGAAACTCGTTAATTATGTCTCTTTCAAGATTAGAATAACCTTGAGATTTAATATTTATAAGATCTTCGACTTGTTTCTTATTATCTAATAGTTTTTTGAAGCTTTCAATGTTTGAACTTAGTAACTCATATAAAAATCGGTATATAAGATCTTTAATATTTATTAGGGGCGATAAATGAGATTTTGTTTTAATGAATTCTTCTATGAAAAAATCTATTGTTTTATTACTAAGCTTAGATTCTAAATGCTGTTTTCTTTTTTCTGTTAGACAAACAATAATTTCCTCGTGGGTCATGTTCACTAAAAAGCCATCTTCTTTTTCATTTGTAATTATTGATTTGATTTCTTCTTCGGTTAAATGTAAACTATATGATGAATCAACGAATTCTATGATTTGGTGTATATTTTGTGGTAAATTATCATTGCTTAATAATGTACATTCAATTATTTTGCGAATTATAGTTTTGGTGGAAACTTCGTAGTTGTTATCAGCATATAAAACTGTTGCAAGTCGAAATAACTGATCGTTGTCTTGTTTTATCATACTATTACTTTTGTTCATTGGAAGTGATGAAATTGATGTGTTAAGGCTTTGAATTCTTTGTCATTATCTTTACCTATTCTATGATAGTACTTGTTGGTTAGTCAATTAATATTGCTCTTCTCTGCGCTTGATAGCTATTGTCAAATTTATACAATAATCTCATATTCTTAAGAAAAACTCTTCAGGCAGTTAAGTTTTAAAATCAATGTATATATGCTTTTTGTAATGAAAATAAAGTCAGCATTGTTTTTATATAATTTATGTAGTGTAATAAAAGGCATAAATGTTCGAGAATTATGGCGGTAGAATAGAGTTATAGTTATACTCGGACAGTAGTTTTCTGTCCATCTATACCCCACAAAAAATCCCCCCAAACCCCCACCACTCACAAAAAACCCTATTTTTGCAAATTACCCTTACATACAACAAATTAAATCATAACCAGACCAGCCTCCTGCGCAAGCAGCCCGGGCTGTCACAATATACCAACGCGCACTATGGGATGTGGCGGATGTTCAAGCGGACGGGGTTGCAGCACGGGTACACCGGCGGGTTGCCGGAACAATGGATCGTGCGGCACGGGTGGCTGCAATAAGTTAAACGTGTTCGACTGGCTGGCCAATATGGAGCTGCCGGGCGGACAACAGGCGTTTGAAGGGGTGGAAATCCGCTTCAAAAACAGCCGTAAGGAGTTTTTCCGCAATGTAACCGGTCACAGCCTGGCCGTGGGCGATGTGGTGGCGGTGGAGGCCTCGCCGGGGCACGATATTGGCACGGTGTCGCTTACGGGCGAACTGGTGCGTACGCAAATGGCGCGGCGCGGGGTGAAAGCCGATGTGACCGAACTCAAAAAGATTTACCGCAAAGCCAAGCCGGCCGATATTGAAAAATGGCTCGAAGCACAGGCGCTCGAAAAGCCCACTATGGTGCGATCGCGCGTGATGGCCACGCAGCTGGGGCTGGAAATGAAAATTGGCGATGTGGAATACCAGGGCGATAAGTCGAAAGCCATTTTCTACTACACGGCCGAAGACCGCGTGGATTTCCGCGAACTCATACGCGTAATGGCCGATGAATTCCGCATACGCATTGAAATGAAGCAGATTGGCGCACGCCAGGAAGCGGCCCGACTGGGCGGCATTGGCACCTGCGGACGCGAACTCTGCTGCTCGACCTGGCTCACCGACTTCCGCTCGGTAACCACCAGCGCGGCACGCTACCAGCAGCTTTCGCTCAATCCGCTGAAACTGGCCGGGCAATGCGGCAAACTGAAATGCTGCCTCAACTACGAGCTTGATACCTACATGGACGCGCTCAAGCATTTCCCCGAAACGGTGGATATTGAAATCGCCAAAGGCCGCGCCCGCCACCAGAAAACCGACATTTTCAAAGGCCTGCTCTGGTACACCTTTGCCGACGAGCCCGATAAATTTATTCCCGTGCCCGTGAGCCGGGTGAAAGAAATTATTGCCCTCAACAAAAACGGCGAAAAACCCGAAATACTGGTGGAAACCGCCGCCAGCGAGCCCCGCCGCAAAGAACCCGACTTCGAAAACGTGGTAGGGCAGGACAGCCTCACCCGTTTCGACCGCTCGAAAGGCAACAACAAAAAGAAAAAGAAAAAAGGCAGCGACGACCGTCTGCCCCAGCAAAAACAGCAGCAGCCTCAGGCAAAACAGGCCGGCCCACAGCCGCAAACGCCGCCGCCGCAAGGCCAGCAGCAGCGGAAGCCGCAGCAAAACCAGCAGCGCGGCCCGCAACAGCCCCGCAAACCGCAGGAGCAGCGCGGACCCAAACCGCCACAGCAAAACCAGCCGCCGCAAAATCCGCCGCAAGGCCAGCAGCAGCGCGGCAATCAGCCCAAACCGCCGCAGCAGAACCAGCCTCCGCAGCAAAACAAGCCCGGCGGCCAGCAAAACAACAACCGCCGCAACGACAACCGCAACAACCGCGGAAACAACAACCGCAACAACCGCGGAAACAACCTGCAGGGCCCGCCCCCGCCGCCCCCGCCCCCCTCGGCACCGCCGCCGTTTATCTGATGCGCACCATGAAACCCGCATACCTCTTTACCGCCGCGTGTGCCCTGCTGCTGCTTGTGCTGGCCGGGTGCGACAGCGCACGCCTGTTTGAAGAAAACCGCGAAATGGAAAACAGCACCTGGAACATGAACCAGAAGCTGAAATTCGATTTCGACATTGCCGATACGCAAACGCCCTACAACCTCTACTTCAACCTGCGCCATACCGACGATTATCCCTTCTCCAACATCTACGTGTTTTTCCACACCACCATGCCCGGCGGCCAGATAAGCACCGATACCGTGGAGTTTCAATTGGCCAATCCGCAAACCGGCGCCTGGCTGGGCAAAGGCCAGGGCGAACTGCACGACTGCCAGATGCGTTTCCGGTCGGGCATGAAATTTCCCAAAGCCGGGCGCTACAGCCTCGAAATAGAACAGGCCATGCGCACCGAAAACCTCGACGGAATTAAAGATGCCGGTTTCCGCATTGAGCGGGCCGAGTAAGGAATTTCTTTTTAGCCTGTAGGGCTGATTTCTGAACCTGTTTGTTAACTTTGGGTTATGCCCGCATTTCGTACCCTGCTTTTCCTGTGTGCCATAATTTTCTGCTGTTCCACCTGCAAGGAAGATATTCCTGCATTTGAAGGAAAAACAAAGCGCGTAATTATTATCCTGGTCGATGGCCCGCGCTGGAGCGAAACCTGGGGCGACAGTTTGCGCCAATACATTCCCTACCGCACACTCATGGCGCAGCAGGGCGTGCTGCTTACCAATTTCCGCAACGAAGGCTATACATACACCAACGCCGGACACACGGCCATAATAAACGGCGGGCACTGGCCCATAAACAACAGCGGACAGGAACTTCCACCCGTGCCGGGACTTTTTCAGTATTACCGCAAAACATTTTCGGCACCGGCCGATAAAGTGTGGTTGGTGGCCTCGAAAGACAAACTGCACGTTCTTGCCGATTGTCAGGATCCCGCCTGGCAGGGCCGCTATGCTCCGAGCATGGATGTGGGCAACAACGGCGCAGGCACCGGCTACCGGCACGATTCCATAACTCACGCCCGCGCACTCGACGTGCTGCGCACCCATCATCCCGACCTGATGATGATAAGCTACCGCGAACCCGATTACACCGGCCACACCAACAACTGGACAAACTACCTGGCGCAGGTGCGCATTACCGACCAGTACGTGTGGCAAATATGGCAGGCCATACAAAACGATCCGTACTATGCCGGCAACACGGCAATATTTGTAACCAACGATCATGGCCGCCACCTCGACGGGGTAAGCAGCGGCTTTGGCGGGCACGGCGATTCGTGCGAGGGTTGCCGCAAAATAGAACTCCTCGCCATTGGTCCCGATTTTAAAACCGGTGTCGAACTCAACACCTTCGGCGACCAGCGCGATCTTTGCCGCACCTCGGCCTATTTGCTGGGTATGCCCATGCCCACCGCGCAGGGCAAAGTAATGAATGTGCTTTTTAAGTAAGCGGCGGTTTCCTTTTTATTTCATTCAAATGCGTTCTGCCAGAAGAATTTTTTTGGCGGGAAGGTGATTTCTTACCCAAAGTCAATGCACGGCTTTTTGTGCCGGAATAATTTTGCTGCATCAAATTGTGGCAAAATGAAGCGCACACATAAACAGGAAATCATAATTAATATTTAAAAGGAATGAATAACCAATTGATGAAGGCGGTAATATGTACGGCTTACGGAACACCTGATGTATTGAAAATTGTTCACACCAATAAACCCGTGGTAAAGTCCGGCCAAATACGGGTAAAGATTATGTCCACCGCCGTAAACTCGGGCGATGTGCGTGTGCGGTCACTCAATGTAAACTGGTGGCAGCGTATTCTTATGCGTGTATTAATTGGGTTTACCAAACCCCGCAAAGCAATTTTGGGTACGGTGTATGCCGGAGTGGTGGAGGCTGTGGGCGAAAAGGTAAACGGCTTTGCCGCAGGCGATGAAGTGTTTGGTTTAACCGGCTTTAATTTTGGCACCTGTTCCGAATATATTGCTGTAAATGCCGCAGGCGTTGTGCTGCACAAACCGGCAAACACCACATTCGACGAAGCGGCCGCCGTGCTTTTTGGCGGACAAACAGCCCTTTACTTTTTGCAGAAAGCGGGTTTGGATAAAGGCCGCGGAAAAAAAGTAATGATTTACGGAGCCTCGGGCGCAGTGGGCGCAGCGGCGGTGCAGGTGGCAAAATATTACGGTGCCCGCGTAACGGCAGTATGCAGCGCCGCAAACCGCGAATTGGTAAAAAGCCTCGGCGCCGATGAGGTAATTTGCTACGACAGGGAAGATTTTACGCATACCGGAAACCGGTTCGATGTGGTGTTTGATGCGGTGGGAAAAATTACTTCGCGGCAATGCGCGGCGCTGCTTAAAACCGGAGGCGCATTTTTTACCGTGGGTGGAAACGATTATGCCCGCGAGCGGAAAGAGCAATTGGTAATACTGCGCGAAATGTGCGAAAAAGGCCGGTTAAAGGCGGTAATTGATAAAGTATTTGCAATGGACGATGTGGCCGAAGCGCACCGCTATGTGGATACGGGCAGGAAAAAAGGAAATGTGGTGCTCCGCATTGCTTCGGTGTAAAACCAATGAATGATTTTGGGGACGCATTGGGGTTTGGTGTGTGGCCGCTTGTACATTTGTCAGCCGGCCCGGCACATTTGTTCGGTAACCTGCGGCATCTGCCTGCTGCGGTTTCAACCGGCCCCTGAAATTGCTTACTTTTGAACCGCTATGGCCAAAAAAACCGATGCCGGTTCATCCGATAAAAAAGGGGCTAATCCGCACCGCCGCATGTTGCGCTGGTTCTGGATTATTTTCCTGAGTCCGTTTGCAGCGTTGTTTCTGCTCATCATAGGGCTTATTCTCTTTTCCGACCTTCCCGATGTGGAGGAATTGCAAAACCCCGAAAGCAATCAGGCCACGGTAATTCTGTCGTCTGACGGGAGCGAGGTGGGCCGCTTTTATGCCGAAAACCGCGTAAACATCCATTACAACGAAATCGACAAGGATGTAATCAATGCGCTCATTGCCACCGAAGATGTGCGCTTTGAAGAGCATTCGGGTATCGACAAGCGCAGCCTGGGGCGTGTGCTTTTTAAATCGCTTCTCGGCGGCAGCCGCAAATCGGGCGGTGGTTCCACCATTACGCAGCAGCTTGCCAAAATGCAGTTTCACAAAGCCGATTATTCGAGCGCGGTGAAACGCGGCCTGCAGAAATTTAAAGAATGGATTATTGCCGTGCGCCTCGAACGGCTTTACACCAAAGAAGAAATCCTCACCCTTTACCTCAACAAATTCGATTACACCTACAACGCCGTAGGCATTAAATCGGCCGCCAAAGTATATTTCAACACCACCGCCGATTCGCTTAAAATAGAAGAGGCCGCCATGCTGGTGGGCATGTGCCAGAATCCCTCGCTGTTCAATCCCATTAGCCGCCCCGATACCGCAAAATACCGCCGCAATGTGGTGCTGGCTCAAATGCGCAATGCGGGCCACATTACCGCCGCACAATACGATTCGCTTTCGAAAACTCCGCTCAAGGTATCGTTTCGCCCCGAGAGCCATAAGGAAGGCCCCGCACCGTATTTCCGCGAATACCTGCGCACTAATTTCATGAAGAAATGGTGCAAGGAACACCTGCGCCCCGACAACAAGCCCTACGACCTTTACCGCGACGGTCTGCGCATTTACACCACCATTAACCCCGCCATGCAGAAACACGCCGAAGCTGCCGTAACCGAGCACATGGCCGATTTGCAGGCACGTTTTGATAAAACGCTCAAAAAGAAAAAGAATGCCCCGTTCAGCTACCGCGTTAATCAAAAGGAGATCGACCAGATTCTGAACTCCGGCATGAAACGCAGCGAACGTTACCGCAAACTCAAAGAGGCAAAAGCATCGGAATCTGAAATAAAAAAATCGTTTAACACGAAAATAAAAATGACCGTGTTTTCGTGGCGCGGCGATATTGATACGGTAATGACACCGATGGATTCCATACGCTACTACAAAGGCTTTCTGCAGGCCGGGTTTATGGCCATGGAACCGCAAACGGGCTACGTGCGCGCCTGGGTGGGCGGCATCAACTTCCGCCACTTCCAGTACGACCACGTAAAAGAAGGCCGCCGCCAGGTGGGTTCTACCTTCAAACCGTTTGTGTATGCGCTGGCCATTCAGGAAGGCTGGTCGCCGTGCGATCAGATTCCCAACGTGCGCACCTGCATTGACCACAACGGCCGCGAGTGGTGCCCCGACAATTCAGACAACAAACTGAACGGACAAATGCTCACCCTGCGCAAGGCGCTGGCCAACTCGGTGAACTTTGTAACCGCGTATATCATGAAACAGTTTGGCCCGCAGGCCGTGGTGAGTTTTGCGCAAAGTGTGGGCATTACTTCGCCGCTCGATCCGGTGCCTTCGCTTTGCCTCGGCACAGCCGATATTTCGGTGTTTGAAATGGTGGGCGCAAACAGCACATTTGCCAACAAAGGCACCTGGATTGAACCCACCTTCATTACCCGCATTGAAGATAAAAACGGCAAAGTGCTCGAAGAGTTTATACCCAAAAGCCGCGAAGTACTGCGCGAAGAAAAAGCATACCTCATGATTAATCTCATGCAGGGCGTTGTACTTAGCGGTACAGCCGGACGACTTCGCGGACGCTACAAACTCACCAATGCCATAGCGGGCAAAACAGGCACCACGCAAAACAACTCCGACGGCTGGTTTATCGGCCTCACACCCGAGCTGGCGGCCGGTGCATGGGTAGGCGCCGAAGACCGCAGCGTACATTTCGATAACACCAGCGAAGGTCAGGGAGCCAGCATGGCGCTGCCCATCTGGGGTTTGTTTTTCCAGAAAGTGTATGCCGATAAAACACTTAAAGTGTCGAAAGGCGAATTCCCAAAACCCAGAGGAAAAATACATCTCGACCTCGACTGCTCGAAGTACGAAAAAGACGACGGGCCGATATTTGATCCCGGTTTCGACGATCCGCTGTTTGGCGATGATCTTTAATCAAAAGCATATCACAAGTTAATTTTACACTATGAATAAAATTGTTTCCGGAGCCGACGAGGCTGTACGCGATATTGCAAACGGTGCCACCCTTATGCTGGGTGGCTTCGGGCTTTGCGGCATTCCCGAAAATTGCATTGCCGCATTGGTGCGCAAGGGTGTAAGTGGTCTTACCTGCATTTCAAACAACGCCGGGGTCGATGATTTTGGCATTGGACTCATGCTCAAAACGCGGCAGGTGAAGAAAATGATTTCGTCGTATGTAGGCGAAAACGCCGAGTTTGAACGCCAACTGCTTACCGGCGAACTCGAAGTGGATCTGGTGCCGCAGGGCACGCTGGCCACACGCTGCATGGCCGCCAAATACGGTATGCCTGCGGTGTGGGTAAAAGCCGGTTTCGGTACCGAAGTGGCCGAAGGCAAAGAAACACGCCGTTTCGACTTTCAGGGCGAAGAAGGCAACTACCTGCTCGAACCCGCTTTCAATGCCGACTTTGCCATTGTGAAAGCCTGGAAAGGCGACCGTTTCGGCAATCTCGTATTCCGCAAAACGGCACGAAACTTTAACGACCCGATGGCCGGTGCGGCAAAAATTACCATTGCCGAAGTGGAAGAGCTGGTAGAACCCGGCGAAATTGATCCCGACCATATTCACATACCCGGCATTTTCGTGCAGCGCATTTTCAAAGGCAGCAACTACGAAAAACGCATCGAGCAACGCACCGTTCGTAAGCGCGGTTAGGGAAATCATTCACTCATTCAATGTAAAGTTATGTTAGACAAAAACGGTATCGCTAAACGCATTGCGCAGGAACTTCGCGACGGTTACTATGTAAACCTCGGCATTGGCATTCCTACGCTGGTGGCCAATTATATACCTGCCGGAATAAATGTAATGCTGCAATCGGAAAACGGAATGCTGGGCATGGGTCCGTTTCCTTTCGAGGGTGATGAAGATCCCGATCTTATCAATGCCGGCAAACAAACCATTACCGAAATTCCGGGCACCGCCTATTTCGATTCGGCGCTGAGTTTCGGGATGATTCGTGCGGGCAAGGTTGACCTTACCATTTTGGGAGCCATGGAAGTGAGCGAAGACGGCGATATTGCCAACTGGAAGATTCCGAACAAAATGGTTAAGGGCATGGGCGGCGCCATGGATCTGGTGGCCGCAGCCAAAAATATTATTGTGGCCATGCAGCATGTAAACAAGGCCGGCGAATCGAAACTCCTGCCCAAATGCTCGCTGCCACTTACCGGTGTGGGCTGTGTGAAAAAGATTGTAACCGAACTTGCGGTGCTGGAAGTGGTGAAAGGAAAAGGTTTTGTGCTGCTTGAGCGCGCGCCGGGCATTTCGGTGGAGCAGGTTATCAATGCCACTGCCGGAAAACTCATCGTGGAAGGCGACATTCCCGAAATGCAGCTTAATTAATTTCCGAATGCGGCAATTGCGCGCACATTATGCATTGGCGATACTGGCTTTGCTGGCCGCCGTGTACGTGTGTGTGCGTGGTGCAAGGATTCCGTTTTCGTGGGACGAGTCGTTTACCTGGCTCGAGTTTGTGCGTGGAGATGATTTATGGCCTGAGAATTTCAACGACATGTCGGCAAACAACCATTTGCTGAATACGTGGCTCATGAAATCCTCTGAGTGGCTGTTTGGTTCTTCCGAATTTTCGCTTCGTTTGCCGAATATGCTTGCGGGGCTTATATACATCTGTGTGGCATTTCGTTTTGCTGCCCGCGAAACAAGGGTGTGGAAACAGCTTGCCGTGTTTGTGCTGCTTACCGGTTATGCTTACCTGCTCGATTTCTTTTCCATAGCGCGCGGTTACGGATTGGGCAATGCTTTGCTGCTGGCGGGTTTCTGGATGTTGTGGTGCTGGTGTCGGAGCAATACACTCTGGCATGCATTTGTTGCACTGGCCTTGCTGATGCTGGCAGTATTTGCCAATCTTGCGCTTATTCATGTGCTGCTTGGTACCTCGGTGGCGGCTGCGGTGCGTGTGTGGTGTATGCCCTCACAGCGGCAGTGGGAGGGCAGGCTGGTGCGCGCGCAGTTTTTGCTGCTGCCCTTGCTGGTGATATTTATGGTTATTGTTCCCTATTCGCTGAAACTGAAAGAGGCAGGTGCATTGTTTTTCGGGGCGCAGGGAAGTTGGTTCAGGGGCACATGGCGTTCGCTGATAGACAGGATGATTTACGGGCACGCTTTTCCGCCCATTCTCAGAGATGTGGCCGCCGCATTTTTTCTGGTAGTTGCATTGGCCGGAATTATTACTGCTGCTGTATTTGCGTGGAAACAACTGCGCAAAGCACTTACTGCCGATCAGCAGTTTGTGGTGTTGCTGGGCGCGGCGGCTGCCACTGCCGTGTTTGGCCCGCTGTTGCAGAGTGCTTCTATGGGTACGCTGCTGCTGTTTGAGCGGACTTCGCTTTTTTATGTGCCCGTGCTTATGTTGCTGTTCGTGCAATTGCTGCGCCTCTTGCCTGAACATAAATTTGTTTCGAAACTCGCATTTACCCCCGCCGTGCCGGTGGTATTGCTGCTGCCCTTCACACTCAACTTTTCCTATCAGCGCGACTGGCCCGACGAGCGGATTAACTCAGAAATTGCAGAAGAAATACAACGGCTGGCAGTAAATCAACCCGTGGTGATTGGTGTGGAAATGCAGTTTCTGATGGATTTAAGTTACCTGCAGAGTACAGGAAAACTAACTGCCAATGCCACGCTGAGCGAAATACGGCAACCGCTTGCTCCCTTCAAATGGTTAGTGATTTATGCTGGTGACAAGAATAAATATTCGGGCTATCGGGTAAGAACTTCGTTCGGGCGCAATGAGGTACTGCTTATGGAAAATACTGCGGTGTATGAAACTCCTTCAATTGAAGTGGTCAATACCGGGTTTGAAAAACGCGCATACAGGCAGCCTGTAATTTCGTTTGGTGCAAAAGGGAATGTATTGTACGGAGGAGCCGGAGAGGTATATCCGTTTGAAGTGAAAACTCCCATACCCGATTCGCTCAGCGACCGGTATATTTTTGTGGATACCGAATTGGAGATAAACCGGGGCACCTCGCGCCACAATACCTCGGTGTTGTATTATATAAAAAGGGGGCAGCAAAATCATATCGGAATAGCAGATTTACGACTGGGGAATTGTGTTCCCCAGGCGGGCAGGTGGACAAAGATTAAAAACAGGCAGCTTATCGACCAGCCGGTGTGTGGCGGCGATACGCTGATTACCCTGTTTTTTATACGTTCGGAAAGCCCGGTGTATTTTGATAACCTGAGTGTAAAGGCAGGTGTGGTGAAACCGCGGTAGCGGGCCGTGTTTTTTTGCCGTGGAACCGCCGAAAACCCCTATCTTTCGGCACTATTTTCCAAATGACTACTCCAAAAAAACTCAGTATCGTTATACCCGCCTATAACGAAGCAGCCACCATTCACCTGATTCTGAATAAGGTTATTGCCGTAGAACTTATCCACGGCATAACCAAGGAAATTGTTATTGTGAACGATTGTTCCAAAGACGATACGCAGGGTGTGGTGGAAAAATACATTGCCGAAAATGCCGGCCATGATATTCGTCTTTTCAATCAGCCCTACAATCAGGGCAAGGGCGCGGCTCTTCACAAAGGCATTGAAATTGCCTCCGGCGATTACATCATCATTCAGGATGCCGATCTGGAATACGACCCGGCCGAATACAATATCCTGCTTAAACCCATAGCCGACGGTTTTGCCGATGTGGTTTTCGGTTCGCGTTTTATGGGTGGCCGTCCGCACCGGATTTTATTTTTCTGGCACACCATCGGCAACAAGTTTCTCACCTTCCTTTCAAACATGTTTACCAATCTGAATCTTACAGATATGGAAACCTGCTACAAGCTGTTTGATGCGAAGATGGTAAAATCGCTTCCGCTTCGTGAAAAGCGTTTTGGCTTTGAGCCCGAGGTTACGGCCCGCATTTCGCGTGTGCCCAAAGTGCGCATTTACGAAGTAGGCATTTCGTATTACGGACGTACTTACGAGGAGGGTAAAAAAATTGGCTGGAAAGACGGTTTCCGGGCAATTTACTGTATTTTGAAGTATAATATCTGGGCCCGGAAGTGAAAGTCTTCCTTCATCGCACCTTCACCGATAAAGGCCTGCTGCTGGTGCTGGCAGCGGGCCTGCTGCTTACATTTTATTTTTTTGGAACACTGGTCACTCATCCGGCTTCGCGCTATTTCGGATATCAGGGCGACGGAATGCAGATTTATTACCAGACCGCTTATCATGTAAAACACGATTCGCTGTGGTGGCATCAGCAAAGCATGAATTACCCCGACGGGGAGAATATTTTTTTTACCGGTGCTTTGCCCGTATATACCAATCTCGTTAAGGTTTTCGGGCCGGGTGCGGCGCAGGCTTCCATCGGGTTGCTTAATCTGCTCATGCTTTTCTCGCCGTTGTTTGGTGCCGTGTTTTTGTATGCGCTTTTCAGGCACTGGCGTTTGCCGTGGTGGTACGGTGCGTTGTGCGGGCTGGGCATTATGTTTCTTTCGCCACAGTTGCAGCGCATGTCGGGACATTATTCGCTGGCGTTGAGTTTTATGATTCCGGCGCTTATTTACGGGCTGGCACGATTTTATGATTACCCGCGCATCAGGCTGAGTTTGTTTATCGGCCTGCTGGTGTTTTTTGCCGGAGGCACGCATTTGTATATGCTGGTGTTTTGTTTGGCCGCTGCGGGTATGTACTGGTTTATTTTATTCATCACCCGCGACCGTGGTTTCGGGCGGTGGAAATTTTTGCTGCTGCATTTTTCGCTTCAGACTGTGCTGCCCGTATTGCTTATTCAGCTGCTCATTTTCTTTACCGGACAGGCAGCCGACCGCACGGCCATTCCTTGGGGATTTTCGGTATTTACTTCCAACTCATCGGGAATATTTTATCCCTACGGCCGCAGCTACGAATTTATTGCAGCTAAGTTTATGGAGCCTGAGTTTGGTCCCGGTTCCTACGAAGGAGTGTCGTATGTGGGGCTTGCGGCCATATTGGGACTGGCCGCGGTAATTGTGGTGCAGCTTATCCGCATGGTGCGGCTGAGGTTTGATTTGCTGCTTTCGTTGTCGGACAAAAAAGTGCTGAATATTTTTTTCTGGATGTCGCTGCTGCTTTTGTTTCTTTCTTTCGGCTGGCCGTTTCTGCTTAAAGAAGACGGAAGCTGGCTGAAGTATGCCGGGCCGTTGAGGCAGTTCAGGGCATTGGGGCGGTTTGCGTGGATGTTTTTTTATGTGGTAAATATTCTTGCCGTTTACCGCCTCTGGAAACTGGCCGAACTTCGCACGGGCATGGTTGGTAAAATACTGCGCGGTGCAGTGCTCACTGTTGTTCCGGTGATGCTTTTTTTCGACGGTTGGGAAACATCGAAAAATTTACAGGATGGATTAAACAACAAGTTTGAAGCACTTAACGATACAGGAAACAACCTTCCCGAAAACCGCTGGCTGCGGAAGTTTAAAGCGAGCGATTATCAGGCCATTTTACCATTGCCCTATTTCCACAACGGAAGCGAAGGCCCGTCGGAAATGCCGGCCAATCACGAAATCATCAATATCACTTACCTCGTTTCATTGAAAACAGGTCTGCCCATGCTTTCCATGCTTTCGGGAAGAAGTTCGATAAGCAAGGGGCACGAGCATATTGATTTGGTGCTCGACCCGGTGAAGCCGCTTAGCTTGCTTAAACGGCTTCCCGACCGCCGGCCGTTTCTTGTGCTTGCACGTAAACAGGAGTTAACTGCAAACGAACTTGATTTGCTCAACCTTTCGGAACAGTTGTTTGAAACACCTTCCTATACTGTTCACCGCCTCGATCCCGCAAAGATTGAAGAAAGAATAAACGGTCAGTATCAGAAACACCTCACCGAATATCAGTCAAAAAAAACCTGGGCTGTGTGGCCGTTTATGAGTACCGATTCGGTAAGAAATTATTCCTGCCGCGATTTTGAAGAGCAGGGAATGACCGGCGAACCTTTTTTGGGTAAAAAAAGTTTAGGGGGCAAAGCGGGCGATTTTACGGTGTTGTATGATGCCACAATTCCGGGTGCCGTGCCGGGAACATATCAGTTATCATTCTGGTTCGGCAATTTTACAAAAGACTTATATCCGCGTTCTGTTCTGGAAATTGCATTGTACACCGGCGATAAAGTAGATACCGCACTTTATGCAGGAATGTATGAAGTAAATAAAGCCGTTTCGGGGCACTGGGGTCTGGCCGAAAGAACCATACCGGTTAAACATTCAGAACAGCGCGTAAAGGTAACCATCTGGAATTTCGATCTTCCCAAGGACGCACCCATGTATGCAGACGAACTCATGATTCGTCCCGAAAACACATCGCTGTACGACGTGCAGGAAGATTTTATCCGCTGCAATAACCGCACTTATTACCGTAAGCCGTGACCGATCTCAGCGTAATTCTGCCATCCTACAAAGGAGCTTCGCAACTGAAGCAATCGTTGCCGGCCTTGCAGCAATGGCTTGGTACGCTGGGCAAAATCACCGAGGTAATTGTGGTGGACGACGGTTCTGCCGATAACGGTGCCACCGAGCAGGTGGTGAAAGAAGCGGGATGCACGTTTATAGGATTGCCGCAAAACCTCGGCAAAGGCGGAGCCGTAAGGGCAGGAATGCGTGCTGCTTCGGGCAAAATCAGGCTTTTTACCGATGCCGATGTGCCTTTCGATGAAAAGTCGATGGCGTTGTTTATTGAATACTTAGAGAACAAAGAATTCCATATCGCCATTGGCGACCGCACGCTCGAAGCCTCGAAGTATTTCACCGAAATTTCGGGCGCACGAAAATTGGGCAGCGGCATTTTTACCTTTCTGGTGGGACGTTTTGTAACCACCGGCCTGCACGATACGCAGTGCGGACTCAAAGGCTTCCGTGCCGAAATTGCCGACGACCTTTTTGGCGTGTCGAAACTGAACAGCTTTGCTTTCGATGTGGAACTGCTTTACATTGCACTCAAACGCAATTACGATATTAAGCGTTTGCCGGTGGTGTTTAAAAGCAGTCACGACGAGTCGAGTGTAAGTTTGCTCAAACACGCTCCCGGAATGATGCTCGATTTATTCCGCATCAAATGGAATCACATTACCGGAAAGTATAACCGAAGAACTTCCTCACACCAATGAACAGAGACCTTACCAATGCCATACGCTATGTAATGGACGAATGGATTCCGCCGGTAATACGCGACAGCCGCTGGTTTATGTATCCGTTTTTCTGGTTTGCCTATCGCGGCCGCAACATACGCGAGGTGATGGATTTCAAAAGCCGGGTGTACAGCTTCACGCCCGAAGATTACGACCGTTTTTACAACAACCTCAATACCATTTCGCGCAACCGCATTACCGACATCAACAAACCCAGCCTGGCTTTTATTCTCGACAAAATAGATACTTCGGCCACCTCACTTATTGATGTGGGCTCGGGAAACGGCTACCTGCTGCGTACCATTAAGCAACGCCATCCCAATCTTTCGCTCACCGCATTCGACATCAAAGACAAAGACGATTCGCCCGATTACACTTACGTAAAAGGCAATATCGAGCAAATGCCTTTTCCCGATAAGTCGTTTGATATTGTAACCTGCAGCCACACGGTAGAACACCTCATTAAACTTGAACAATGCATGAAAGAACTTGTACGCATTGCCCGCAAGCAGGTGTTCATTGTTACGCCGTGCCAGCGTTACTATTATTACACGCTCGATGAGCATGTAAACTTTTTTCCGTTTAAGGAAAAACTGACTTCCGTAATTCCGCTCAGCAATTACGAGTGTCACAAACTCAACGGCGACTGGGCCTATCTGGGCAATGTGAATAACGCATAAAGATGCTCCTGAACAGATTAAGCAAGCCACAACAAATTACCATTGCCGAAAAAATATTTTTTGGCCTGATGTTGCTTGTATTGGCCTTACCGGTAACCGGGAGCTCCTGGTTTTTAACAGAAGACGGCGCATCGCATAGTTATAATGCAGGAGTGCTGTACAACCTGCTTTCGGGCAACGATGAATTTCTGGGGCAGTATTATGAAATAAACACACTTCCCTCGCCAAACTGGCTGGGGCATTTACTGCTGGCTTACACCGGGCACTGGCTGGGTGTGGCAGAAGCAGCCAAAATACTTCACCTGGTTTATATTGCCGGGTTTGCGCTTGCATTCAGAAGGCTCATGTTTACCGTATCGCCCCAGCCGCGCGTAATGAGTTATCTGGCTTTCCCTTTGCTGTATAACGTGATTTTTCTTTTTGGCTTTTATAATTTCTGCCTCGGCATGGTGGTTATGCTTATTGTAATCAATGTATGGTTGCGCTATCAGGAACGTCCAAAACTGATAAATGCAATTTTACTTGGTATAATGATTACCCTGCTCTGGTTCTCACATCAACTGCCGTGGTTCTTTGCCGGACTGTTTATCTTTTTTCATTTAATTTATCAGCTCATTCTCCGGAAACAATTTGTGCCGGTACTGAAAAAAGCAACAGTTGCTTTATTGGCCTCGCTGCCTTCTCTTATCTGTCTGGCAATATATATGTCGCATAATGCAGGCGGGTCGGGAGTTGTGTATGAGTCTGTATCCAATAGATGGAATATGTTTTCGGGCGGCGAAATATTCAAAATGTTTTATAGCCAGGAAGCCGATTTGGGTAAGCTGTTTTTATTGGTGGTGGTTATAATGCTTTTGCTTGGCATAGTACGTTTTATGCGTTTAACCAAAAGCATGAACAATAATCCGGTTCACCCCAAACTGTTCTGGTTTTTCATCTTTGTAATTTCATTTTTCGCCATGTTGTTTTTCCCCGAAACAATTGGCGACGGTGGTGTTATTGGAATTCGTGTGATGTGGATTGCATGGGTTTTTCTGCTCATTCTGGTTGCGCAGTTTCGTTTGCCATCCAGAGCAGGTTATGCAGTGTGTGCCGTTTCGCTGTTGATGCCGGTTATGCGTAATTCTTATTTTAGCGGATGGATTCATGACAATAACCTCGAAGCTCATGCAGCCAGAGGAGCGGGGAAGTATATAAAAGATCATTCCACCATTCTTATTCTGCCTTTTGCCACCAACTGGCTTAATTTACATATCGGTCAGTATGCCATTGCCGGGCGCGAAATAGTATTGCTGGATAACTACGAGGCAGATCACAATTATTTTCCCATCAAATGGAACTTTGAAAAGATGCCTTATAATTACCAGCTTGCTTCGCTCAATGCTTCTGCTGTGCCCTGTTCGTGGAGCTGGCCAAGCCTGAAAGACAAGGAAAACAAACAGGTTGATTATGTAATGATTGTAGGCGATCTGAATTGGGAGAAAGATACTGTTTGCAGCGAAAAAATTGCCTGTGCAATGGATTCGCTCGATTACAGGGCTGTGTACAAGAAACGGCAGATTACGCTCTACGAATACTTTCCCGATTAACAGCTGGTTTCTTACACAATTCCCATCCTCATACGCTTTTCCACCATTGCCCGGCGTATGTCTTCCAGTTCGCCTTTGGGAATGGCGTTAATGAGTTTGCGTGTGTATTCGCAGCCGGGATTGGCATACACTTCATCGGCATCGCCCATTTCTTCAATCTTGCCTTTGTTCATCACCACCATGCGGTCGCTCATAAACTTTACTACCGAAAGATCGTGCGAGATGAAGATGTAGGTAAAGCCAAAATCTTTTTTCAGTTCGTTGAGCAAATTAAGCACCTGTGCCTGCACCGATACATCGAGTGCCGATACAGATTCGTCGCAAATGATAAAGCGCGGATTGAGCGCCAGTGCGCGGGCAATACATATACGCTGCCGTTGACCGCCCGAAAACTCGTGCGGGTAGCGGTGAAAATGAGCTTCGTTCATATTCACCCGCCTGAGCAGCTCCATTACTTTTTCCTTGCGTTCCTTGTCGTTTGCGCCAATGCCGTGTACACGCATGGGCTCCATAATGGCGCTTCCAATGGTAATGCGCGGGTTGAGCGAGGAATACGGATCCTGAAAAATAATTTGTATGTCTTTGCGCAGCGGGCGCATTTCGCTGGCGGGAAGATGGGTAATGTCTTTACCGTCGAAAATTATTTTTCCTTCGGTGGGTTCAATCAGGCGCAGAATGGTGCGGCCGAGTGTGGTTTTTCCGCAGCCCGATTCGCCTACCAGGCCAAGTGTTTCGCCGGGATATACCTCAAAACTCACATCGTCCACGGCTTTGTTCCATGCAATGGTTTTGCCGAGAATGGTTTTTTGTGTGGGATACCAGGTGCGGATATTTTCGATGCGCAGCATGGGTTCCTGTGCGCGGAGTTTTTCCTGTTGTGCGCGGCGTTGTTCGGGTGTTACCTCTACGTCGTGAATGATGTCGGTAACGGTGCGCTTGTTTTCGGTAATGGTGCCGTCGTCGGCCACGGTCATAAAGTCAGACACGGTGGGCAGGTAATGCAAACGACGGTTCAGTGGCGGGCGGCAGGCGAGCAGGCCTTTGGTGTAGGGATGCTGCGGGTTGGCAAAAATTTCCATTACCGGGCCCTGTTCCACAATGCGGCCTTTGTACATCACCACCACTTTGTCGGCCAGTTCGGCAATTACGCCGAGGTCGTGGGTAATGAAAATAATGCCCATATCATGCTCGCGCTGAAGTTTGAGCATGAGATCGAGAATTGTTTTCTGCACCGTTACGTCAAGCGCCGTGGTGGGCTCGTCGGCAATAAGCACCTGCGGGTTGCACGACATGGCCATGGCAATCATTACCCGCTGCTTTTGTCCGCCCGAAATCTGGTGCGGGTATTTTTTGAAAATTTCGGCCGGATTGGGCAGCAGCACTTCATCAAAAAGGCGGAGGGTGCGGTTTACGGCTTCCTGTTTGGTTACTTTCTGGTGAAGCATGATGGCTTCCATAACCTGATTCCCGCAGGTGTACACCGGATTGAGCGAGGTCATCGGCTCCTGAAAGATCATGCCTATTTCGTTTCCACGAAACTCGCGCATGTCTTTTTCCGACACTTTGGTAAGGTCCACAATGCCTTTGGTGCGCGAATGGTAAATGATTTCGCCACCGGTAATTTTTCCGGGAGGATTGGGAATAAGCCGCATCACCGAAAGCGCCGTTACCGATTTTCCGGAGCCCGATTCACCCACCACGCCCACGGTTTCGCCCTTGCGCACGGTGAAACTCACGTCGTTTACCGCTTTCACGGTTTCTTCGCCCGAACGGAATTCAGTTACTAAGTTTCTGATGTCGAGCAATTCCCCGCCTGTAGGTTCCATCATTTCCATCGCCTTAAAAATAAGGTTTTCGGCGGGATCAGGACGTAAGCCGCACTAAAAAATCACAACGATAAACTGTCTTTTGCCGTTGGCCGTGCTTCAAAAGCACTGTCGTAAAACGACACAGAAATTACCCCGTAAAGGTATTCGGTCGATTCATCCTTGAGGGTAATCCGTGCCGGCCGTTTACCGGCCGGGGCATTCCAGATGTAGCCAAAGCCCATATCTTCGGGCTGCCCGTATTTTTTGGTGAAATAATTTTTGAAATCGGCAAAAAGCGCATCGGCCTGGGTTTCGCCCTTGCGGTAGATCATGAGCGTGAGCGCGCGCAGCCCCTTTTCATCAAACTCGCACTCATAGGTATATTCAGCCAGCGAATCGAGCATTGCTTCGTAGAAAAGATAATTGTCAGAAGCACTGCTGAGACTATCGCCGGGAAGCGATTTTTTCTTTACTTCCTCCACCGGCATTCCCAGCGAAATGCCGTGAAGCAGCCCTTCGTCGTTATCCACTATTTTGGCAATGGTGCCGGGAAATGTGGAGATGAGTTTTTTGTCTGTTTCAGGTTGAGAAGTGCAGCCGGCTAATAGCAAACAGAATAGAGAACACCGTAACAATGAGCGACGTGTATTCCCATGAAATGTTATCTTAACTATGTTCTGCAACAACACCAGAGCGGTATTATAAATGTGAGTTCTGAGATTCGTAGAATGAGCGACCGAGAGTGTCGCGCATTGGCAGGTTGTACTCTGGCTTTTTCAAAATGCCTTTGGAGCGTAAGTCTTCAATCAATTCGATCATGTCACGAATCGAACGTTGCTCATCGGTTTGTGCTTTCCGCTTTTTAAGCAAATCTTCTACTTGTTTTGAAAGCGACTTCATATTACAAAGATTAGCTAAATTTTCGAGTATGCAAAAAAGATTGTTTTTTAGTCCGGGCCACATACTGGCAGATAAGATCATTGTAGCTTCTGACTAGTTTTCTAAGGTCTGCATCATCAGAATAATCATCTATTTTGAGACGGAGAATTGTGGTAAGGGCATCAATTCCAATACTTCGTCCATGTGAATGCCAGAGGTTGTTATTCCCTAAATCCCGTGCAATATCAGCGGCTCTTTTTGTCTTTTCCGACAATTTTACCGGCTTTCCCGTGCTGCTGTGAGTTGACCAGTTTTTGAATTTGTATTTTACAAGCCAGTCTTTAAGTAATGTTATGGTAAGATCTCTGGCCTGTTCGTGTCGTTTAAGCAGGGCTAAGTCCAGATTACTTAACATCAATACTTCTACGTCGGATACGGTTCCATTATTTGATTTATCAATTATTTCCTTCACTTTATCCAGATATCCCAGTGCCGGAACCCAGTTTGTGCCATTAAATACTTGTGGATCAATGGGGCCGAGTGAGGAGGAGTAATCCATATATATTCTATCACCCGACATACAAAAAATGGTTCCTGCTGAATATGCAGAGTCTGGAATGATAAAATAAACCTCGTTATAATGAAACCGGGTAATTTTAACCAATTTCTCTACCGATTCGGCACTACCTCCCGGAGTGTTTAGTATTATACATAGACGTTCACGGGCCGGAGCCGACTCGTTCAATTCCTCAAGTGCATCTCTGAATGGTTTTTCCAGAGATTCGTAAATAGGCCCATAGTAAAAGAGAAAGTCTGCCTCAAAATAATTTTCAAGAGCCAGTAGTCTTTCATTGAGAATATTTAAAACGGTTTCATCAAAAATCGGCTTCATATAAATTGGATTTCGCCAAATATATATTCACCAAAACCCGATAGTCGTTTTCAAACGAATAAAATTTAAACTTCCCCAATTAATTCCTCTTCAATAATTTCCTCTCCCGTAATCTTCAGATACACCTGCGCCAGCGTAGCCACATCTTTACCGCAATACTTTGCAATACGCTCCAGATCGTTTTCCTGCCAATATACGTGATGAATCATGCTCCCGTCTATATCGTCCTTGGGCGAGGGAATGCCAAACAGTGCAGCCAGCACGTTGAGGCTGGTAAAGCTTTTCCGGTCGCCAAACTTCCATAGCTCCATGGTGTCGATGAACGAAGTTTCCCAGGGTTTTTTGCCGGCTACGTCGAGGGCGGGGGGCAGGGCAATGCCGTGAACCAACATGCGGCGGCCGAGGAAAGGGAAGTCGAATTCTTTGCCGTTGTGGGCGCAGAGGAATGTGCCGGGGCGGCTGTAGCGCGAGCGAAGGAGTTCGGCAAAATCGCTGAGGAGTTGTTTTTCGTCGTGGCCGGCAAATGCTTTCAGCCGCAGTGCGCGGCGGCCGTCGGGGTTTTTAACCACTACTCCGGCCACAATGCATACTACTTTGCCAAACTCGGCATAAATACCGGCGCGGTCATACACTTCGGCGGCGGTGGCTTCGGGCAAATTGCGTTCGCGCCTTATCTGCTCTGCTTTCAGGTTCCAGAGTTCCTGCCAGTGTTCGGGCAGTTTGTCGTAGCCGGGAGCGGCCGGTGCGGTTTCAATGTCTAAAAAGAGAATGCTCGACGCTGGCGTGTAGTTGCTCATGCCACGAAGATGCGCAAAATAGAAAGCGGATGAATAATGTTTTTTTAACAGCCGCTCAGAGCCTCTCAGCCAATCATTACACCCTTGCGGTCGAGCAGGGGAATGCGGGTAAAATTCGACGGATTAATGGTTTCGGGCAAAAACACATATTGTTTGTCGTAAATCTGTTCGCCCACATAAAAACTCACCCAGTATTCGTTGCTCAGGCCGAAGGTAAAATCCATAATCGGCTCCACTTTAATGGCTGTGTCGGGTGCCACGGTTTCGAAAAAATGGCGCAGGGTCGATGTTTTGAGTCGTTCGCCGTTTACTTCGCCGTAGCCTGTGGAGGTTACAAATACATTGCTTATGGGTTCGTTTTTGAGGTTAATGAGATAAACGCCCCATTCGTCGTCGTCGCGGTTGGGTTCTTTAACAATGGCCACCGCCACATTTTCTACCTGTGGAATTTCCAAATCCTTTTTCATAGTCGGGTACAAAGATCGTTAAACCGGAATAAAAATCGCTATTTCGCATACATCGCCAAAGCGGCGTCTAAATAATAGTGTACATCTTCGGGCACATCGTCGCTGTCGTTGGGCAGGCGTTTTTGGCCCAGGCGAACCACAATCATATCCAGATCGGGAATACAGAGTACATACTGGCCAAGTATTCCCCGCGCATAAAAAATGCGGTGGCCGTTGTAATTTGGAATGAGCCACCAGCTATACCCGTAATCATCGCACACCGAACCGTCTTTGCGTTTAAGTCCGGCGGGCTGCACCGATTGCAGGGCGTAGGTTTCGGGCACAAGCTGTTTACCGTTCCAGCGGCCGCTGTCTAAATACAGTTTGCCAATGCGGGCAAAGTCGCGGGCATTGCTGTTGAGGCAGCAGAAACTTTTTTCGTCGCCGCCTTCATGGTCGAGGCTCCAGAATGCGGTTTGCTCGCAGCCGGCCGGGCCCCAGAGGCGTTGCGTGGCATAGTCCGAAACCGGTTTGCCGGTGGCCGCACGCAGTACAAAGCCCAGCAATTGTGTATTGCCGCTCAGGTATTCGAAAGTTTGTCCGGGCGGGCTGTGTACTTTGTCGTAACCAAAAGTAAGTTCGCGCAGGTTGCTTCCGTAGTACGATTCGGCCGGGTAGGCCAGCGGGTTTACATAATCCTCATCAAACGAAATGCCCGAACTCATGGTAAGCAAGTGTTTAATGGTAATGCGCGAAAAATCGCCCTTTTTATACTCCGGCAAAAAATCGCCCACCGGCTGGTCTATGCTTTTAATATACCCGTCTTCAATGGCGCAGCCCACCAGAATGCTCACCACGGTTTTGGCCATGGAAAACGAATTGGTATGACTGGTGGAAGAAAATTCGCCCCAGTATTGTTCATGCAAAATGGTATCGCGGCGTATAATGAGCAGCGCACCGGTTTCGATGCCGGTAATTTTGGCCAGCAGATCGGGCGGAATGGTTTGTGCGTTTAGCCGCGCCGCCAAAGGCCAGGGCTGCGGCGAAACAGGCTGCAGGGTGCGGTTCTCGAAAATGGCATACTCATTCACCGATGGCCCGCTGCGGCCTTTCAGGTAAGTGTTCCATACTCCTTTGTAAAGATAGGTGCGGCCGCTGAAGAGGATAAATAAATTCAGCACTGCCAGTATAAGCAGCAGGCCCAGTCCAAACCATTTCAAAAATTTACGCATACCAAATCCTTTCAATGAAAGATACAACGCTTTTCACGCATATATAATATGTATTACGGAAATGTGAGTGAAAAGTTATGCGGTGGTCTGGGCCGGAAGCAGGAGTTTGCAGCCAAATTCCTGTTCAAAGTAATGTGCGGTAAGGCGTTTTACTTCCTCCATGCTTACTTCGTGGCCCAGTTCCTGTTTCATGGAAGTAACGGCTTTATCGTCGATGCCGCAGGGAACAATGCGGGAAAAGTAATCGAGGTTGGTATTTACGTTAAACGCCCATCCGTGCATGGTAACCCAGCGGCTGGCGCGCACGCCCATGGCGCATATCTTGCGTGCTTTGGTATCGTCGGCCGCATCGAGCCACACGCCGGTATAGCCGGGGTAGCGTTCGCCTTTGAGGCCAAACTCTGCCATTACGCGTATTATCACTTCTTCGAGTGTGCGCAGGTAGCGGTGTATATCGGTAAAAAAGCAGTCGAGATCGAGTACCGGGTAGCCCACAAGCTGGCCGGGGCCGTGGTAGGTAATATCGCCGCCGCGGTTTATTTTGTAATACGTGGCCTCAATGGCTTTCAGTCCGGCTTCGTCCACCAGCAGGTTGCTTTCGTGTCCGCTTTTGCCCAGTGTATAAACGTGCGGGTGTTCGCAAAACAGCAGGTGGCTTTGCGTGGGTTTGATGCTTTGTGGCGGGAGATCGCGGTTGCCGAGTTTTACGGCTACGGTTTGGGCAAAGAGTTCTTCCTGGTAATCCCAGCAGGCCTTGTAATCGATAAGGCCGAGGTCGCGGAAGAGCACCTGCTGCATGGCGCAGTTATTTTTTGGAAAGTTCGTTTTTGAGGTAGTTGATGACATTTACTTCAATGGCATCCACCCCGCGCAGGTCGGCCAGTTTTACCGAGAGCCAGTCGCCGAAATGTATCAGCCACAGAGCTTTGCCTATGGCAGTAGGGCTTTGGGCGGTAACTTCAAAAAAGTTATCGGTTTTTTGGATAATTATATTCTTGTTAATGTCTATGCGGAAATTGTTGCGCTCGTATTCGTCGGGATCGCGCAGGAGCACTACCGCAAACTGGCTGTCGCCACCGGCCCAGCCCACAAGTTCGTTGTGGTTCATTTCGGGAATTACGTGGTGCCAGCAAAGCATTTTTGCATTTTCGTTTATCTGCTGGCGCAGGCGTATCGACACTCCTTCGAGGTGGGTGGTGCTGTAAATAACCGGCACACGGTTGTGCAGGTTTTGTGCCAGCGTGGCGGCCGCAGCCGAAATATCATGTTGTGTACTACGCAGGGCAGAGGCCGCATCCGTTACGTCGTTTAATGCCGACGGGTGAAGCAGTCCGTAAGCCGCAAACACACCCACAAGCTGAATAAGCGAGTATCCCAGGCACGAGCGGGGGGGCATTCCGCCGGGCACCAGCAAAAGGTCTTCGCCGCCTTCGCGGGCCATATCGGCTACTTTGCCGCCCGAAGTAATACACACAATGTGTGCGCCCTTGCTGCGGGCCTGCTCAAAACAGGCTATGGTTTCTTCGGTATTGCCCGAATAGGAAGAAATAATAACGAGCGACTGTGCGCCGGTAAATGCAGGGATAAAATAGCCTTTGGTAACGGTAACCGGAACGGGCGAGGAATTAAAAGCAAGGTCACTCACAATGGTTCCGCCAATGCCCGAACCGCCCAAACCGGCAATTACCACATTTGTAAATGGCTGCGAAGGTTCGCGCAGGCGGGTGGCCCGAAAGATGGAAATGGCTTCCTCAAGCTGGTCGGGGAAACGCTCCACCAGATTTTGCATGGTCATACTAACAAACATATTCAGAGAGGTTAAAGGTACGAAAAATTCGGCCCCCGGCTTTTTTAATCCCATACATGCCGCCTGGGGGCAACTGGTTATTCCGGGTCGGCAGGTGGTATGCAAATAATGGATATGTGGTTAAAAAATGTATGTACCGGAAAAGTGAAACGGCATTAAACGAGATTAAAGTTTGTTGCATCATCCGAACATTAGTGTCTGTTTAGGGTTTAGTACCTGTGTTGCAACCACAAGGCTGAACTAAAAACTAGAAATCATGAATAGAACGAAACGCTTCTTATCACTACTGGGGGGATTGCTGCTGGGTTATCTTGGACTTAATGCACAAACTGCCCGTCTTCAGGTTATTCACAACTGCGCCGATGCGGCTGCCGACACGGTAGATGTGTGGCTGAATAACACACTTCTTATCGACAACTTTGTATTCCGCCACGCGTGGGGGTTTGAAGACGCACCTGCCGGTGTGCCTTTCGATATTACTATCTGCGGAAAGAACAGTACAGATACCGTAAATGAGGTAAAACGCTTTCCGGGCCTGCTGCTTACAAACGGTGAAACGTATGTGGCTGTGGCCAATGGCATTGTAAGTGCTACAGGTTATTCACCTGCCCCGGTGTTTGACCTTCATCTTTATATACTTGGCCGCGAAGCCGCCACGAACCCGGCCAACACCGATATTCTGGTGCTGCACGGTTCAACCGATGCACCCACGGTGGATATTGTGGCTCCCGGTGTAGGTACGCCTTACACCAACTTAACGTTGCTTAACAACGTATCGTACCCGCAATTCAGCAACTACCTCGAACTGCCCACGGCCGACTACCGCATCCAGGTACGCACCGCTGCCGGCACCGACGTGGTGGCTGAGTATGCTGCTCCGCTGCAAACACTTAACCTGAACGGTGCTGCGCTGGTAGCTGTAGCCTCTGGCTTCCTGAATCCTGCTGCAAATAGTGGCGGTCCTGCCTTTGGTATCTGGGTTGCACTTGATACTACCGGCCCCATGATTCAACTGCCTTCGGCTCCCATTTCCACCGCCCGCGCACAAATCATTCACAACTGCGCCGATGCGGCTGCATCCATCGTTGATGTATGGCTGAACGATACGCTCTATGCTGACGATCTCAGCTTCCGCGAAGCTACCGCCTGGGTGGACGTACCTGCCGGTGTAACTTTCGACATCACCATTTGCGGCCCGGGCAGTACCGATACTACAGCCGAAGTGGTTCGTTTCAACTATCCCGGCGGTGTACCCGCAAACAGCAAAAACACCATTATTGCCAGCGGCATTGTGGTAGCTGCCAACTACAACCCGGCTCCGCCGTTCTCGCTCGAAATTTTCAGCCAGAGCCGCGAAGTGGCCAACAACCCGGCCAATACGGATGTGCTCGTGTATCATGGTGCAACTGATGCACCCACGGTTGACATTGTAGCTCCGCCCTCCAATACATTGGTTAACGATATTTCGTACAGCGATTACGCCAGTAATTATCTCGAACTTCCCATCGGCAACTACAACCTGCAGGTGCGCACCTCTTCGGGTACCGATGTGGTAGCCGAATATTCGGCTCCGCTTCAGGCACTCAACCTCGGTAGCCAGTCAATTACCGTATTGGCTTCGGGTTTCCTCGATTCAACCGTAAACAACAACGGTCCGTCTTTCGGTCTTTGGGTTGCTCTTGCCGGTGGTGGTAATCTTGTTCCCCTGCCTTCTGTAGCTGTTAGCACCACCCGCGCACAACTTATTCATAACTGTGCCGATGCGGCTGCTCAATATGTGGACGTGTGGCTGAACAATGATAAAGTTCTCGACAGCTTTGCCTTCCGCACC
The DNA here is from genome assembly GCA_025454955.1 of Bacteroidia bacterium. GTDB lineage: Bacteria > Bacteroidota > Bacteroidia > Palsa-965 > Palsa-965. Next base: position 78,635 of record JALONL010000010.1, read on the forward strand.
GCCACTGAGTTTGGCGATCTTCCCGCCGGCGTACCGTTCGATGTAACGATTTGCGCCCCCGGCAGCACCGACACCACCAACGAAGTGGCCCGCTTTACTTATACGCTTAACGCTGCTAACAAATACATTCTGGTGGCCAGCGGTATTGTAAGCCCCACCGGCTACAACCCGGCTCCTAACTTCACTATTGAAGTATTCTCCGGTGCCCGTGAGGAAGCTACCAACGCAGCCAACACCGATATACTCGTGTTTCATGGTGCTACCGATGCACCCACGGTTGACGTGGAAGAAGCTTTCGGCGGCAACACGCTCGTAAACGACGCGGCTTATACCAACTTCGCAGGTTACGTGTCGTTGCCCACAGCAAACTACAACATCAGTGTAACCGATGCTACAGGCAATGCCGTAGTAAATTCATACCTTGCTGATCTGGCAAATCTCCAGTTACAGGGTCAGGCCATCACCGTACTTGCTTCGGGCTTCCTTAACCCGGCAAACAACAGCAACGGTCCCGGCTTTGGTCTTTGGGTAGCACTTGCTTCGGGCGACAGCCTTATTCCGCTCAATCTCACCACCGGCATCAGCGAAACCGATGCAGTGTCCAACATGGTAATGTTCCCCAACCCTGCACAGAACAATGTACAAATTGCCTACTCGCTTGAGTCGCCTGTGCAGCAGGGCATGATTACCATTACCGACATGAGCGGCCGTACTGTGCAGAACATTGACCTTGGTTCACTTGCCACAGGCAACTACCTGCAGGATGTACAGCTTGCCGGTTTCGAAAAAGGAATTTATATCGTTGAACTTATGATGGATGGAAAAGTATCACGCCAGCGCCTGATTATTGCTGAGTGATAGTATGATAGTGAAGTTGGTTGTGCCGACTGATGCGCTGCGGGTTTAACTCCCCGGCGCATCGCACAAAAGTTGAACCGCCCGGGCAGGAATGTCCGGGCGGTTTTTTTGGGTTGATGTGGTTTCTGACATTAAAATAGCATCTCTTGAAATACTCAAATTTATGATATATGAGCAGGTAAAACATAGTCTTGTTTAACCAAAACGGATATATACGAACTTATTTTGTCTAAAACTAAATCTGTTAATCGAATACGGTATTGTTGCACAACATTGTTATTTTATAGATGTTTCATAAGGTTTTAGGATTTGATATACTTTTTTAATATAAATATTTAACTTGACATTAAATGATTGTGGGGCTAATTTGCGACGAGCACACAAAATAATAAGCGTGTGTAGTACTTATTCAAAAAATTAAACTCATGAAAAACAATTCACAAATGAAGCTGGCTTCGCTGGCTGTGGGGGGATTGCTGCTTTACGCAGCTGAAGTGAACGGGCAGAATTGGCTGCTTAATGGAAATGCTTTAACAGGCACATCAGCTTCGCCCGGGTCAACAATTGAGCGGTTTGGCTCAACAAATAATTATGATGTTGTCTTTCAATCAAATGGTGTTGAAAGAATGCGAATTACTTCAGGGGGAAATATTTCGGTTGGAGCCGGGCCAAATCCTGCAGGAAAACTACAAGTTGTTGGATCCATTGTATCACAAAACGGCTTGCAATCAGTTAGGTTCATTCCCGGGACGACCAGCCACATACTTAATTCATCGCTTGATTTATCAATTGATGCAACTGGTTCAATCACCAATACTTTTGCAGGTGGATCTGCTTTTCGGATAAATAGTGCTACTAATCTTGTGACAGTATTATCAAGTGGTTTCTTTGGAATAGGTACTGCTACTCCAAGTGCTAAATTCCAGGTGTCTGCGGGTCAGATTTCGCAAGTTCAAGCCGGAACATTCGGATTGTTTGCTACAGGCAACGAATGGATTGGTTTAGGTTTGGCCGGTTCGGCCAGCGCACCTATTAATACGGTTTACGGCCTCGGTCTTTCTCGTGGTGGTTTTGCCGGATATTATAATTTGGTAGATAATGGTGCTACCAAAGACTTGATTATCGGCTACGGCAACGAAGGAACTGCGTTGGATGCCAACCAGCGTATGCGCATCCGCAGTATTCGTACCAATGGTGCAGGTGCGCCTGTAAATAAAGACCTCATGGTATTTAACAGCGCAGGTTATGTGGGTGTAAATGCCGATCCCGGTACTGTGGCTTTTCTTGTAGATGCCACATCTACTGCAATCCCTGCCACCAATGCGTTTCGTGCAGTTACCGTACTCAGCAATGGTAATTTTTCATCGCCCGCAAACGTGCTGGCAGCTACTTTTTCTTCTATCGGCCAGGAAGGAAACAGTACAGTTACACCAGGTACCGACATTACCGGCCTTCGTGCGCAAAACGGCAACGCCGGTTTAAACTGTCAGGTAAATGCAAACGTAGCCGAAATTACCTGGCAGGATCTCAACTTCCCCGGTGTTGTTTCGAGCGCTACGACTGCACAGGATCGCCTTACGTTTAATTTCAGAAACAACATTTCGGCAAACACTCCGGCCAACAAAAAAGAAGTTATGACCATTCTGGCTACAGGTCGCGTGGGTATCAACACCACCACGCCTGTGGCTGTCGGCACATTTAACGTAGCTCCTTCGCCTGCCGGTACATTCGATTTCTTCCTCGATGTAAATGGCGGTGTACGTGGTCAGGGCTTCTTTGCGTTCTCCGACCAGCGTTTCAAATCAAACATCCAGACTATTGAAAACCCGATGGAGCGTATTATGAAAATGCGTGGCACCAGCTACATTTTCAACGCTCCCGGAGCCGAAGAAGGTAATGCCGGTGTGCAGCAAATTGGTTTCATTGCACAGGAGCTTGAGCAGGTAGTGCCCGAAGCCGTAGCCAAAGGCGACGATGGCATTTACTCGGTAAACTACGGCGCCATTACCCCGCTGCTCGTAGAAGGCATGAAAGTACAGCAGGCGCAGATTGTAACGCAGGAGCAGAAAATTACCGAGCAGCAGTCGCAGATTTCCACCCAGCAGCAGCAAATTGCCAGCCAGCAGGCTCAGATTGATGCGCTGAAAGCCGAAATGGCTTCGGTAAAAGGAAACACCATCACCAACGACGGTGTGCAGGCTCCGCTCGAAGTGAATCCTTCACTCGGTTCATTGCAGCAGAACATTCCCAATCCGTTCAACCAGCAAACGGTAATCAACTTCACCGTGGCTCAGAATGCCGGTGTGGCCAACATGATTATTTATGATCTCAATGGCCGCCAGATCCGCGCCGAACAAATCAACCAGCGCGGTGCCGGTCAGTTTGTAATTAATGCCAACGAACTTGCTCCGGGCATGTACATCTACACACTTATTGTAGATGGCAAAGCCGCCGACAGCAAGCGTATGATTGTGACTGAGTAATTTTAATTGAATAACAGATTATCGGGAAAGCCCCGGATACAGACTGTTTCGTCTGATTCCGGGGCTTTCCCGGTTATATATTGAAGGAAATTAAAGCGCGTTTCAACGCGCAATTAGTCGAAAACTAAATCCGTTGATAACATACACCCACATTAAAAAACAATTTTGATTCTTATTTGTCTTTTAAGGTTAACATGATTTTGTAAAAGATTAAAATATTTACAAACATTTGTAAATGGTTATCAGGTGTTCTACTTTGGCTGAAATGAATCATAGACTATGATTCTTAATTAACACCAAAACAACAACACATGAAAAACACAAAACGAATTGCTGCCACAGCAGTGGCTGCTGCTTTGTCATTGCTCAGTTATTCCGAACTGAAAGCACAATGGTTAGTAGGGGGTAATACTCTTGTATCTAGTCCGGGGATATTCGGTTCACTGAATAACGTGGATGTGAGTTTGCGCAGAAACAATGGAGAATTGATGCGTTTTACATCAACCGGTGTAACTGTAGGCGGCCTCCCTGTTGCAAACGATAATCTTGAGGTGGCCCGCGGAATCAGGGTTTCTGACGGTACCACAAGTTTTTTCTGTCGTTTATACCTTACAACTACACCCATTAACAGAACAGAATTCTTTTCGAGTCTGGATCATGCCTGGTTTACAAGAGGAAGCAATTTGAATATATTTGGAAGTACTGGTTCTTCCAGCGCAGTATATAGCGTAAACTGGGCTAACGAAACAGCGGCCAACAACATTATTACAGCCACCTCTTCTCGTTTTGTGGGCATCCGCACCACCAATCCTACTGCGGTGTTTCAGGTTGCAGGTGGACAAATTTCACAATTGCAAACAGGAGCCTTCGGTAATTTTGCCGGTGGCAATGAATGGATTGGTTTGGGAATAGCCGGCACACAGGCAGTGCCCATTAACGCAGTATTTGGGTTGGGTATGGCCCGAGGTGCTTCGGCAGGTTACTTTAATCTGGTAAATAGCACCTTATTTAGTGGCACCGAAGATCTCGTGATTGGTTTTGGTGGCGAAGGAGCTGCACTCGATGCCAACCAGCGTATGCGCATTCGCAGTATTCGTACCAACGGAGTTAATGCACCTGTAAATAAAGACCTGATGGTATTTAATGCCGAAGGTCTTGTAGGGGTAAATACCGACCCGGGTCTTGTTGCTTTTCTGGTTGACGCCACCGCCACCAATCTTCCTCTGAGCAACGCATTTCGTGCAATAACTGTACTCACCTCCGGGTCGTTTGCAAATCCTGTTGCAGCTACTTACGCCTCTATCGGACAAGAAGGAAACAGCACTGTATTGGCTACAGATATTGTAGGACTTCGTGCACAGAATCCTAATGCGGGCCTCAACTGTCAGGTAAACGGTAATACAGCCGAAATAACCTGGCAGGATTTGCAATTCAGTAATAACGTATCTACTGCAAGCAGCACTCAGAACCGACTCACCTTTAATTTCCGCAACAACCAGCCGGCCAACAACTCCACCACCAAGCGCGAGGTAATGACCATTCTAGCCAACGGTCGCGTAGGTATCAACACGGTAGCTCCGGTAAACGCCGGTACATTTAACGTGGCTCCGAACAACGGCCCCACTGTATTTGATTTTTACCTCGATGTAAACGGCGGTGTACGTGGTCAGGGTTTCTTTGCTTTCTCCGATCAGCGTTTCAAATCAAACATCCAGACCATCGAAAACCCGATGGATCGTATTATGAAAATGCGCGGCACCAGTTACACTTTCCGTGGCCCCGGTACTCCCGAAGGTTCACAGGGTGTACAGCAAATCGGTTTCATTGCACAGGAGCTTGAGCAGGTTGTACCCGAAGCCGTAGCCAAAGGCGACGATGGCATTTACTCGGTAAACTACGGTGCCATTACCCCGCTGCTCGTGGAAGGCATGAAAGTGCAGCAGGCACAGATTGTAACGCAAGAGCAGAAAATTACCGAGCAGCAGTCGCAGATTGATGCACTGAAAGCCGAAATTGCCGCCATGAAAGGCAACACCATCACCAACGACGGTGTACAGGCTCCGCTCGAAGTGAATCCTTCACTCGGTTCATTGCAGCAGAACATTCCCAATCCGTTTAACCAGCAAACGGTAATTAACTTCACCGTGGCTCAGAATGCCGGTGTGGCCAGCATGATTATTTACGATCTCAACGGTCGTCAGATCCGCGCCGAACAAATCAACCAGCGCGGTGCCGGTCAGTTTGTAATTAATGCCAACGAACTGGCTCCGGGCATGTATATCTACACACTTATTGTTGACGGTAAAGCCGCCGACAGCAAGCGTATGATTGTGACCGAGTAATTTAATTACACATTACATAACCACGCCCGGACAGCAGACACGATAGTGTGGATAGTCCGGGCGCTGGTATTTTATATCATAAATGATAGTATTGCTACAATGCTATTATTTGATATTTTGAAAGGCTGTTCGTAAAAGGCAAATTTCAATACCCTGTTAACTATAACCTCAAACAAACACTTATAATCAGTTAAATAGAAATCGGGTGTATTGACTTCGCGATTTGATGGAATTAACTTTCTTCCGTATTGCAAAACGTGCAGTATAGTTTCATCAAATTACATTACCCATGAACACACTCACAACATTAAAAACCGCACTTCTGCTTGCAGGCACATTGTGTACTGCAGGGCTTAGTGCGCAAAACTGGCTTACTGCGGGCAACGCGGTGGGTGCAGCCGATGTATTCGGCTCTACCAATGCGGCAGATGTACGTTTCATTAGTAATAACGTAGAGCGAGCCCGTATTCTTTCTACCGGAAATATTGGTGTTGGCCTTATTGCTCCGGCCAGCCGATTGGATGTGGCAGCCAATTTTCGTGTTACAAGTACCGGTTTCGCCGGTCGTCATTTACGTATTGAGTCAACCTCATTCCAGCAAATGACTGCAGTAAACGATTTTGCCATTGTTTCCGAAAACGGATCATTTGTATTTCGTCCGGGTACATTAAGCGGTTCGCGCAATTTCCGTGTGCAACCCGGCGGTGCAGGGCCTGATCTTCTGCTTTGCGAGGGCACACTTAATTTCGTGGGAATAGGTGGCACACCCACTACAAAATTTGAAGTATTTGGCGGTCAGATAGCCCAGCTTCAGTTTGGTGCATTGGGTAACTTTGCTGCGGGCAACGAGTGGCTGGCCTTAGGTCAGGCCGGATCGGCTGCGGCGCCCATTTCTTCTGTATATGGTCTGGCTTTGGCCGATAACGGATTTGCAGGTTATTTCAACATTGTAGATAACAGTGCCACCAAAGACCTGATTATCGGCTACGGAAACAACGGAACCTCTGTGGATGCCGCGCAGCGTTTGCGTATCAGAAATATCCGCACAAACGGAGTTGCCGCACCGGTAAATAAAGACCTTATGGTATTTAACTCGGCCGGATATGTGGGTATAAACAACGACCCGGGTACAATTGCATTTCTGGTGGATGCCACTACTGCAACTGTTCCCGCAGCAAATGCGTTCAGGGCAATTACCGTACTCTCCAACGGAAGTTTTGCCTCTCCCACCACAGCCACATTCTCTTCCATTGGTCAGGAAGGAAACAGCACCATCATTCCCGGATCCGACATTACCGGCCTTCGCGCACAGAACGGCAATGCCGGTTTGAATTGCCAGGTAAATGCCAACGTGGCCGAAATTACCTGGCAGGATCTTAATTTTGCCGGAGTAGTATCTGCTGCCACCCCCGCTGAGGATCGCATTACATTTAATTTCAGAAACAACCAGCCGGCAAACAATGTAAACAACAAAAAAGAAGTAATGACCATTCTGGCCACCGGCCGTGTAGGCATCAATACACCTGCACCCACCGCAATGGGTACTTTTAACGTGCCTCCTTCGCCCGCCGGTATGTTTAACTTCTTTCTTGATGTAAACGGCGGTGTGCGTGCGCAGGGCTATTTCGCCTTCTCCGACCAGCGTTTCAAAACAAACATTGAAACAATCGCCAATCCCATGGAGCGTATCATGAAAATGCGCGGCACCAGCTACGTGTTCAACGCTCCCGATAAAGCAGAAGGTGAGCCCGGTGTACAGCAAATTGGTTTTATTGCCCAGGAACTGGCTCAGGTAGTGCCCGAAGTAGTTGCAGTGGGCGATGATGGAATTTATTCCGTAAACTACGGCGCCATCACCCCGCTGCTTGTAGAAGGCATGAAAGTGCAGCAGCAGCAAATCACCACCCAGCAGGCCGAAATTGATGCACTCAAAGCCGAAATTGCCGCCATCAAAGGAAACACCATCACCAACGATGGTGTGCAGGCTCCGCTCGAAGTAAATCCCTCACTCGGTTCGTTGCAGCAGAACATTCCCAATCCGTTCAACCAGCAAACCGTAATCAACTTCACCGTAGCGCAAAACGCCGGTGTGGCTTCCATCATTATTTACGATCTCAACGGCCGTCAGATTCGTGCCGATCAGATCAATCAGCGTGGTGCCGGTCAGTTTGTTATCAATGCCAATGAACTCGCCCCCGGAATGTACATCTACACACTTATTGTTGACGGCAAAGCTGCCGACAGCAAGCGTATGATTGTAACCGAGTAATTGGTTAAGTAGTTTTGCCATGTGAAAAGAGGTTGCCTGTAAACGGGCAACCTCTTTTAGTTTTGTGGCAGTAGTGGTTTTTTACTGTTATTAGTTTAAAATAACTGTATCAATCAATTTTCGCTTCACGCGCAATAATATCATCAAGCACTTTCTGTGCAGCTTCTATCTCGGTTTTTTTCTTGGCCTGATCGCTTTCGTTGGTTTTTATGTCTTCTTCGGCTTTTTTGATTTTCTCCTTGTAGGTTTCAATATCGCCTTTCAGTTCCTTGTTTTTCTTTTCCAGATCGGCCTGCTGGTCTTTTACATTGTCGAGTTTTTTCTGTGCGGCTTTGCGGATGTCGGCCACGGCATCTTTGGTCATTTTCAGGGCAAAATCGCGCACAATTTTTTCGGCAATTTTGTATTTGTCGGCATGGTCTTTCGAGTTGAGCCAGGCGCCGCCAAGATCAAACCCTACGATGAATTTCGATTCGGTGTCGCTCACTTTTTCCACGCGGGCATATACGTCCATCGGGTCGTTGCCGCCCATTTCCTTAATGAGCGCATTGTCGGCAAAAATTTCTTTCTTCGAACTTACTTTTGCATCATACCCTTTCATTTTCGATTTCCATTCTTTCTCAATATCATCGGGCTTTGCATCGTAAATGGTTACCACCAGCGCATTGTGCGAGCCGCCGCCAATATTTTCGTTCGATTCCTTAACGCTTATTTTTTGTGCCTGTGCCGCTGTGGCAAAAAGCAGGAGCATGGCCAGTGTAATTGCCTTTTTCATAAGAGTGTGTGTTTAAATTATGATTGTTTCCGGTAACTGATTTCTACCCTGAAAGTTCGTAAAAACAAAGGAGCTTTTTGCTTTTTACCGCAAAATAAATGCAGGTATGCACAGGCAATTCATTAGCCGATGTCTGACACGCCGCCCGAAAGTATAAACTTCATGGCATCGCCCGCCGGTACATCGAGCTCGCGCACACGGGCGCGCGGCACAATTACCACACGGCCCGACACAGCATACGAAGCCGGAAAATATACCGACACATAACCGTCTTCAATGCCCATTTCCGAAAGGTTTTCCTGGGTCATAAAACCAAGTTCGTAAATATCATTCTCGTCGTTTAAACGCACCAGCACCGGATGCGTAAACCGTTTGCGGTTGCCAATAAATGCCGAAAGAATGTCTTTGATGGGTGTGTAAATGAGTTTTACTCCCGGCGTATTTTCCAGTACGTTTTCGGTGGCACGTAAAATAAAATTGGCCACCAGACTTGAGGCAAATACTCCGATCAGTACAATGGCTGTTATCGCGAGCAGTGTAAACAACACCGGATCCACGTAAGGATGAATCACCACATCGAATGAGGCAAACAGGCCTCGCAGCCAGATAAAAATGCGGTAAAGCACCAGTGCCGTAATGGCCAGCGGCACAATTACCAGTATTCCCTGAAGAAAGTAACGGGCTATTGTTTTCACTTTGTGGAATTATTACAATGTATCGCGCTGCTTTTTGGGCAGGCTGTTTTTAATGAGTTCGTAGGACTGGTCGATGAGTTCGAGAAGGAGTTTTTTGGGTACGGTGCCGTCGGCCACCACGGTGTTCCAGTGTTGTTTGTTCATGTGGTAGCCGGGTTTAATGCTGTCGTATTTGCCGCGGAGTTCCACGGCCAGTTCCGGATCGCATTTGGCGTTGAACTGCGGCGGGTGTGCGCTTACGGGTGTGAGCAGGAAAATTTTGCCGAGTACCCGAAACACGAGCACTTCGCTGTCGAACGGAAAATCTTCGGTGGTGCCGGGTTTGGCGAGGCAGTATTCGCGGAGCTCTTCAATGTTCATGGCGGCGGTTTTAGTTCACTATGCGATACAATACCGGACGGCTGGGCACGGCATCGTTTTCCATGGCGGCGGTTTGCAGGTTTAGCAGGTAAGGGCCGTCAAACACATCGTTGGGCACATACACCAGTTCGGTAATGGTGCAGTGGCGGCGGGTGTTTTCGGGGTAATTCCAGAATGTTTTATGTGCCGAAAGTGCGCCGCCATCCACTTCCCTGTCCACCGAAGGCAAATCGATGAGCAGATGTTCCACCTGCATTTCGGCCAGCAGCAAAGCCGCGTCGGGTGCGAGGTAGGGCGGGTTGGTGTTCGACCAGTTGGTTTGCCGTTTCAGCGTGGAGTTGGCAATGGTGCGTATAATTACGGCTTCGGGTGTTTTGCCTTCGAGCAGGTTGGCAAGCTGGCGGCGGATAATTACAAAATCGCCATTGTCGAGCTGCATGGGCAATACGGTAATTAATTCGGCCACATAAAACGGACGGTTTACAATGCCGTTTACGCTTTCGCCTTGGGGTGTAATGTGGCCCACGCTTTCGGTATGTGTGCCGTGCGCGTGCGGATTGAAAAACACATTTTTAAAATTCACCGTTCCGCCCTGTTTCACTTCGCCCACCCATTCGCCCATTCGCACAGGCTCAATTACAGGCGGCTCGGCATACCACGCCCGCACACCCGCAGGCGATACGGCAATGGAAATATCGAAACCCTGATGAAGATCGGCCTTTATGGTGCGGCCTTTGTGTGTAATGGTGGCAAACATAAAGGCTCAGGGTAAAAGTGAATAGTCGATCAGCAACCCGTCGTCATCGCGCCACTGAATCCATGCCGATTTTATTTTTGTAGTGCCGTCGGCGCAGGTTTCGCGCGTTTCTACTTCCATCCATATTCCCAGTATTTTCAAGGGTTTGAAACAATCGGCATATTTCATGTCCCAGGGCAAAGTCACATTGCTGCCCTGGTGTGTGCGCAGCGGATTGGTGTCGCGCGTGAGGCGTATTACACTTGCCGACTTCAGCAGTTCGTCGGTCCAGGTGTAAAACTCAAGACCTTCAATTTTGCGCAGCCAGTAGGTCTGGTGTGTGCCGTTGTTTGTCATTACCTGATACCAGCCGGTTTCGCGGCTCAGCACACGCATGGAGAAGAGCATGTTTTCGGGCTTCAGTATTTCGGGGCTGAGCCATTTGTCGGTATTGGCGGTTTCGAGTTTTGCTGTTTTTGTTTTTCCTTTTCCGCTTACAGTAAACGTTATTGTTTTTGCCGGTGCTGTTTTGTCGTTGCGTTCGGAGTAGAGTTTTATTTCGGTAAGTATTTCAAGGTTGAGGTGCATTACACCCATTCCATAATACATATCGAAATTGGTTGCCGCGCGCAGCGGGGCCATTGCGGCGAGTAAGAGAAAAAGGAATACGGTTTTCATTCGTTGAAAAAATTACGCACCAAACTGGCGCAGGTGATGATCTAAATGATTGTACATGAACATATCCCACTCGTCGGTGGTGAGGTTGCCATAAAACAAACTCGGATTTCCGCGCACTTCGTGCGGGCCCTGACCGAAACGTAAGAGTTTTTCGCGCAGGCGGCTTTTTTCGGTGTCGATGTCGTCGGTGGTGGTGACCACAAATTCGGGGCTGGTGGGCACATTGGGTTTAAACTGAACGCCGTATTTCAGTTTCTTCTTTGCCGCGCTGCCAAAGAGTTTGCCCATGAACGCCTGTTTGCCGCGTTTATCGCCCAGGGCATATTCCAGTCCGATGGTGCAGTGACGAATCATTTGTGCGGCGTTCATTTTTCCCCATTCGGGGCGCGTATTGCCCTGTATGGAATCAAAGCGGGCAAGTATGGCTTGCAAATCCGGCTGATTGAATAAAGAAGGCATGACGTGAGAAATTTGGTTCAAACAAATCTACACAACAAACAGTGCAGCGGCAATTCGGTCGGCCAGCAATTTACCGGCGGGCGAGAGGAACCATTTTCCATTTTCGAAACGCATATCGCCGCTGCGGAGCCAGGGCGTGGCTTCGGTGTGGAAATTCGGGGCAAACTCGGCAAAACGGCTGTTGAGTTCGGTTTCTTCAATGCCCCACGAGGTGCGCAGGCGGGTAAGCACAAATTCGTTGTAGCGTTCGTTTGGGCTGAGTTCTTCCACCGTGGCAGCGGTTTGCCCGGCGGCAATGCGGCGCAGGTATTCGCTGTTGTTGGCTATGTTGTGGCTGCGCTGGTTGCCGTTGTAGCTGTGTGCCGAGGGGCCGAGGCCGAGGTACGGTTTGTTTTTCCAGTAGCTGCTGTTGTGCCTGGCTTCCCAGCCCGGCAGCGAGAAGTTTGAAATTTCGTAATGCACAAAACCCGCATCTGCTGCGCGTTCGGTGAGCAGTATAAATTGCTGCTCGCACAGGGCATCGTCGGGTGCGCGCACAAAACCTTTGGCCACCTGCCAGGCCAATGCCGTTTTGGGTTCTACCGTTAAGTTGTAGCACGAAAGATGCTGCATGCCCAGCGAAAACGCTTCGTCGAGGTTGCGCAGCCAGGCCGCATTGCTCAATCCCGGAATGCCGTAAATAAGATCAACTGAAAGATTGGTAATGCCCGCATCCTGCGCCCGCTGTACCACGCGTTTTGCATCGGCGGCGGTGTGTGCGCGGTTCATGAGTTGCAGGTCATCGTCGCGAAACGACTGTATGCCAATACTGAGCCGGTTTACAGGCGTGTGCCGCAGGGTGCGCAGATACGCGTCGGTAAGATCGTCGGGATTGGCTTCGAGTGTAATTTCGGCATCGGGTGCCAGCGAAAAATTTTCGCCAATGGCCTCGAAAATGCGCATCAGTTCATCGCCCGTAAGCAGCGAGGGTGTGCCGCCGCCAAAGTAAACAGTTTCGAGCGACACCGCAGGCAATTCGTTTTTGCGCATACCAAGCTCGGCAATGAGTGCATCGGTCATTTCGCCCCGCCGCTGCTGCGAAGTGGAGAAATGAAAATCGCAGTAATGACAAGCCTGCTTGCAAAAAGGAATGTGCAGATAAAGATGCGGCATGTACGTGTGGTTCCTGCACGAATTTACCGCTTAATTTCTGTTTGTGCCCCAAAGTTTTCACGACCGCGGCACACGCCATCGCCGTGGAGGTTCGAGTGCCGTAATGCTTTCGTGTGGCGGCGATTCGGGTTTTGCCGGTTCGGGGGCAGAGTTTTCTACTGTGTTTTTCCCCCAGAGTTTCAGTTTCAAAGCTTCATACACACTGTCGCGCGCACGCACAAGCGAATCGTAAACAGGTGTGAATAATATAGTGATCGTGTATGCGGGTGTAATATTCCAACGAAAATCATTTTGATACATAATCATCGGCACACCACCGGTAACAATTTCATGCTGGAGAAAAGGCCGGATTAGTTTCAGCGTATCAATATACACTCCTGTCACAGTATTTAGATAAGGTGCCTTCACAGTATCGGGCAGTACACATTTTACTTTTGTTTCCAATATCACTGATGGAAGCGAATCATCGGTATTCACATTATTGAAAACCTGTGCCGGTTGCCGCGTAGTGGTATCTTGAATGTGGCTGTTGGTTTGCGCCAGTGCATTTTTACTCCATAAACTCAACGGCAAAAGAACTGCCGCTTTCCACCAAACCGCTTTTTGTGTGTGGGCCGGAATCATTTTCATGGGCCGGTTTAGCTGATGTGCCGTAAAACGCCCGCAGGGTTTTTCGGCGGCCTTTTCGTGAAGGTAGCTTACAATTTCGTCATCACTCATCTCCGTAAAATCGGTTACGGTCATTGCGCACGAATTGCAGTGGCGGCGGTAGTCATCCACGCGGCTCATGCTGTTCCACGGTACGGAGCAGGGTTCGGGAATGCTGATGGTGAGGTGACGGCTCATTGAGTGTAATTTACGAAACTATTCGCACAATCATTCATCGTTTTATCTGCGCGGTATTCGCGGACGCTCGGGCGGGGTGATGGCCGCTATTTCGGTGGAGGGTAATTGTGCGGGCTGTGGTTTGGCTGGTTCGGGTGCAGATGATGGTGGTTGTGCGTTTGCGCGATTTTCATTACTTACTATTGAAGCAAATGTGTCTTTTATTCTGGATAAAGTGTCGGTTAAAATACCTGTCAATTTTATGGCAAGAGGTTCAGTCGATATGTTTTCAGGAACTGATACCCAAAGTCCGTATGTGGTTGAAGTACATCCGGAAATAAGTGTTTCAGTGGAAATAGTCCAGACAAGTTCATGCAGATTAAACGGTTTAATTGTACAAATCAGCGGAGCCTTCACTGAATCCGGAAGAAGCATTTTGGCAGTATCTGTTTCTGCCACTAACGTAGTATCAGGAATTGAAACACTGGTATCTGTTTCAATGGCGATACGTTGAGTATTCACAGCCAGCACCGAATCTCTTTGCCCGGTGGTAAGCGTGTTATTTTGAGCAGAACTGTTTTTACTCCATAATGTAAACGGCAATAACACCGCCGCTTTCCACCACACCGCCTTTTGTTTCTTCTGCGGAATAAGGGGCATGGGCCGGTTCAGCTGCGATTGGCGAAACCTTCCGCACGATTTCTGTCCGGCGCGTTCCTGCATGTAGCTTACAATTTCGGCCTCAGTCATTTCCGAAAAATCGATAACCACCGTGGCACAGCTTGCGCAGTGGCTGCGGTATTCGTCCACGCGGCTCATGCTGTTCCACGGCACAGTGCAGGGTTCGGGGATGGTGATGGTGAGGTGACGGGGTTTGGTCATGTGAGGTGATTGTTTTTATTTCTCTTACGGCTTTCGGGCAGTGTTATACGGGGTTCCTGTGCGTGTAGCGCAGGTATGTGTGTGGCATAAGGATGATGTTGTGCTACTGTATCGGTTTTGGGACGTGCAGGAGTAACGAAACTGTATGCGATTTGTTTTAATTTATCCAGGAATGAGTAGTACCAGTAATCTTCAGGTGTGACTGCGATATTGCCAAATATTTGGGGGTTACATTCAACAGGATTTTCTTGCATGATGCTTATATCACCCATAGTAAATTCGAGAGTGTATAAAGTATTTTTCTGTTTGGCCATTAAATCACCATCCTCTTTTTCAACGTTCAAAACTATATCAGCATTATTTGTATTTGCTGAATCGATAGTAGCTGCCGGTTGTGAAGTATCTGGAAATATGGTCGTTTCTTCTGATTCGTGTAAGCTGCTCATGGAGGCAAGTTGTACCGAATCTTTTTCGGCAGTAGTAAGCGTCTGAGCAGAATCCACATTTATCTGCTGCCCTTTGAGGGAGTGAAAGAAGAAACTTAACGGCAGCATTACCGCCGCTTTCCACCACACCGCCTTTTGTTTCTTCTGCGGAATAAGCGGCATGGGCCGGTTCAGTTGCGATTGGCGAAACCTTCCGCACGATTTCTGTCCGGCGCGTTCCTGCATGTAGCTCACAATTTCGGCCTCAGTCATTTCCGAAAAATCGATAACCACCGTGGCACAGCTTGCGCAGTGGCTTCGGTATTCGTCCACGCGGCTCATGCTGTTCCACGGCACGGTGCAGGGTTCAGGAATGGTGATGGTGAGGTGACGACTCATTTTTTACGCGTGTATTTATTTTTTCGGCGGGTTTCCGGCAAAGCTATACGGGCCTCGGGAGGAAGTATTGCGGATTCGCTTTTTGAGCAGGGGAAGTGAACCGATATCACGTATTTTTTCGCTCTTACTCTGCGTGAAAAGAGTTTGGTAATGCGCCGTATTTTTTCGAGTGCGAGATAATATTCGTATTCATCTCCCCGCAAGGCTATATTTCCCTGGGATTCAGGATCAGCAATACGATCAAAAATTGCAAATTGTGTTAAACCCTCTTGCGGGGAAGCAGCGGAGTACTCATAAACAGCAGATGTTTCCGGTGTAAAACAGCAGTTGTAATTTACCGGTATTATTCTGTCATAGCTAATTTCAGTTTCGACAGTTGTCATCACTGTATCAGCGATGGCAATAACTGCAGTATCTTCCTGTTTCATGGCCAGATTCAACGAATCTTTTTCGGCAGTGGTATAAGTTTCGATAATTTGCTGGTCGGTGAGTTGCGCCTGAAGATTGGTAGCAAACAGTGCGAATGGCAGTAATATCGCCCCTTTCATCCAGATGGCATAGTTTTTTTGATGTCCGATAAATTGTGCTGTCAGACAGTACTCAGCAATGAATTGGGTGAGGTGACGGGGTTTGGTCATGAGGATGAATTTACGAAAAACACGTCATCCGTTTACGCACCGCGCGATTAATGCGGGAACAAAATACCCGAATTGCCGTAACTTAAAAACCGGTAATCGTTGGCCAGCGCATAATTATACACCTTTTGGGAATTGTGCTGTTTAATAGTATCTATTTCTTTCGTGCAAAGTAAACTGTCTTTGGAAGGATGTCCGACAGAAAAAGATACTGTGAAACAGCCTCAACGGGTGGCAGCTTAACGCTCCAGCACCACTTTCACTTTCGCGCCGTTTGCATCCAACACGTAGATGCCGCTGCTCAGTGCCGGGAGATCGATTAGTTGTTTGCCGCTTTGTAACTGTGCCGCATAAACAATTTTTCCAAGAGCATCGGTAATGATGATGTTGGTTTGTTCGCGCAGTTCGATGGTAAAGGTTCCGTTGTTGGGATTGGGGTACAGGTTCAGCAAGTTTATGCTGACTGATTCATGTATGCCCACGCAGCCATTTACAACAATTGAAACCTGTGCAGAATCAGTGCATCCGTTTGAATCAGTATAGTTGTAAATAACGGTTTGCGTTCCGTTTCCTGCTGCCGAAGGGTCAAAGGTATTTCCATTCACGCCCGGGCCGCTCCAGCTGCCGCCTGCGGGTGTACCGGTGAGTGTAACGATGTCATCATCAAAACACACCACACCGGCCGATGCCGTTGCTGTGGTATTGGGCGGATTGTTGATGGTCAGGTTGATGGTAATCACACTGTCACAGCCCGCAGCGTTGGGAATCGTGTCTGTGTATGTGCCGCTGGTAGTGTAGGTATTACCGCCGGGCGAAGTATAACTGTTGCAAACTGCCGGAGAAATACTGCTGCTGCTGTTGAGGATGGTAAGGTTGATGGTAATCACACTGTCACAGCCTGCCAGGTTGGGAATGGTGTCTGTGTATGTACCGCTGGTGGTGTAAGTATTACCGCCGGGCGAAGTATAACTGCTGCAAACTGCCGGAGAAATACTGCTGCTGCTGTTGAGGATGGTAAGGTTGATGGTGATTACACTGTCACAGCCCGCCATGTTGGGAATGGTGTCTGTGTATGTGCCGCTGGTGGTATAGGTATTACCGCCGGGC
Organism: Bacteroidia bacterium; assembly: GCA_025454955.1. Taxonomy (GTDB): domain Bacteria; phylum Bacteroidota; class Bacteroidia; order Palsa-965; family Palsa-965. Next base: position 95,715 of record JALONL010000010.1, read on the forward strand.
GAAGTAAAGTTGTTGCAAACAACAGGAAAAATACTGCTTCTGCTGTTGCCGACCGTGAGGTTGATGGTGATCAGACTGTCACAACCGGCTGCGTTGGGAATTATATCTGTATATGTACCGCTTACGGTGTAGGTATTGCCGCCGGGCGAAGTATAACTGCTGCAAACGAACGGAGAAATACTGCTGCTGTTGTTAAGGATTGTCAGGTTGATAGTGATCAGACTATCACAGCCAACCGCGTTGGGAATGGTGTCTGTGTATGTACCGCTGGTGGTATAGGTATTACCGCCGGGCGATGTATAACTGCTGCAAACGGCAGGAGAAATGCTGCTGCTGGTATTGCGGATTGTGAGGTTGATGGTAATCACACTATCGCAACCCAATACAGCCGGAATTACATCGGTATAAGTGCCGGAACTGCTCAGTATAGCCCCGCTGGGCGCTGTGTATGCCCCGCATGAAGATACCGTAAGCGTTGCCGTGCTGAAGCAGTTGTAGGAATAGATGCGGGCATGACCTGAAGACGTGAAGTTATTGTTATTCCAGGGCGCCCCAATGGCCACGGTATTGCTGTCGGGCATACTCACCGTAGTGCCGGATTGGTTACCAGCCGCCTCCCCGTCTATATCCACTCCTTTTTGCACCCATGCATTGCCATTCCAGCGGTAAATACGTGTATGACCGGCTTGCGGGCCGTTTCCGTCATTCAGATATGCCCCGATGCCAACGGTATTGCTGTCGGGCATACTCACCGAATAGCCAAATCTGTCAAGAGATGCCTCCCCGTCAATATCTATTCCTTTTTGAACCCAGTTGGTGCCGTTCCAGCGGTAAACACGAGCATGACCATCTGCGACGCCGTTTACGTTATTCTGTGGGGCCCCGATGGCTACCATATTGCTGTTGGGCATACTCACCGAATAGCCGAATCGGTTATTCGCACCCTCCCCGTCTATATCCATTCCTTTTTGCACCCAGTTGCTGCCATCCCAATAGTAAATACGTACATGACCGGAACCCAGAAAAGTTCCGTTATTGTCAGGAGCCCCGATGGCCACGGTATTGCTGTCGGGCATACTCACCGAAGCGCCGGAATAATCACCAGCCGCTTCCCCTTCTATATCCATTCCTTTTTGTACCCAGTTGCTGCCATTCCAGCGGTAAATGCGTACATGACCGGCATTGAGACCGATTTCATCATTCTGACTGGCTCCGATGGCCACCGTATTGCTGTCGGGCATACTTACCGAAATGCCGCAATAGTCATACGCCGCCTCGGCATCTATGTCCATTCCTTTTTGTATCCAGTTGCTGCCATTCCACCGGTAAATACGAACATGACCGCCATCCAGACCGCCTTCGTCATTCAGATGGGCACCTATGGCCACGGTATTGCTGTCGGGCATACTCACCGAAGTGCCGAATCTGTCATTAGCCGCCTCCCCGTCTATATCCACACCTTTTTGCACCCAGCTGGTGCCATTCCAGCGGTAAATACGTACATGTCCGGCATTCGCGCCGGTTCCGTCATTAAAAGGAGCCCCTATGGCCACCGTATAGGCATCGGGCATACTTACCGAGCTGGCCGATCTGTCGTTAGCCGCCTCCCCGTCTCTGTCTGTGCCCTGCTGCTGCCAGAGGTAGGTTTGTGCCGGCGCGGAAAGAAAGGGCAGAAGTGCTGCCAGTAAAAACAAGAACCGGAAGTGCCGGTGGGGGGTGGGGAAATAGTGCTTTCTCATCTTGTCTTTTCTATGGTGCAATGTACCGCCTTTTTATAAGCATGTCAAGAAAAACGGCTGCAAAGTGCTGAATAGTTGCGCTTTATGCTGAATGGCCATAACGGGGTGTTTTTAATTGCTTGCACACGCTAAAAAACAATCCCCGATACAATGCTGTTCGTTCGTATCGGGGATTGGTAACAGATGATATTTTTCAGGTTATCGCTACGGAGCCAATTTTATTTGGCGCTGTTTGCATTTAAGAGCCGCGGAACAAAATACTCGAATCGCCGTAACTTAAAAACCGGTAATCGTTGGCCAGCGCATATTCATACACCTTGCGGAAATCATCGCCAATAAAGGCTGCCACGAGCAGCAGCAGTGTGCTTTGCGGCTGGTGGAAATTGGTAATGAGTGCATCGGCCAGGCGTATTTTGTAGCCGGGGGCTATGAGCAGTTGTGTGTAGCCCTGCAACTCGGCGTGGTTGTTTTCCACCATCCAGTCGTAAATGGCGCGCAGGGCAATGGCGGCGGGCACTTCGGGGCCGTCGGTGTAAGGTTCCCACTGGCTTACGAAAAGAGCATCACGGTAGCGGCCGGGCTCGGTTACAAGCTGACGGCCAAACCAGTAAAGGCTTTCCACCGTGCGCAGTGCCGTGGTGCCCACCACTGTAACGGGCTTTTTACCGATGCACCGGCATAGCTGCTCCACGAGAGTGCGTGTTACAATAATCTGTTCGCGGTGCATGTCGTGGCCGGCCATTTGATCGGCTTTTACGGGTTTGAAAGTGCCTGCGCCCACATGCAGGGTTACTTCGCCCAGTTCGGTGCCGTTGCTGCGCAGCGCATCAAGCACGTGTGGTGTAAAATGCAGTCCGGCCGTGGGCGCGGCCACCGAGCCGTTGTGCTGTGCGTAAATGGTCTGGTAGCGTTCGGCATCGTCGGTTTCCTCTTCGCGTTTCATGTAGGGCGGAAGCGGAATGTGTCCGGCCGCGTCGAGAATTTCGGCGAAGGTGAGTTGCGGCGGTGTCCAGCGCAATGCAATTTTCCATTGGTCGCCCTCGGCTTCGCCGCGTTCGGCAAACAGCACGGCATTGTCGTTGCCGGGCAGTTGAAGTTTCAGTGTTTCACCGGCTTTCCAGCGTTTGCCATTGCCCACAAAACACCGCACCTGCACATTTTCCGAAGCACCCAGCAGGCGCACAAAATCAACCGACAGATCGGCCGCATCGGTGCAAAACAATTCAACCCATGCACCGCTCTCGCGCTGCATCTGCAAACGTGCGCGCACCACACGCGTGGTATTGAACACAAGCAAACCGCCTGCGGGCAACACATCAGGCAATTCGCGAAACACCCGCGTTTGCATTTCACCACCGCGATACACTAACAGTTTCGACGCATCGCGCTCGGCCAGCGGATGCTGTGCAATGCGGGCTTCGGGCAATTCGTAGGTGTAATCGAGTATCGAAATTTGTCGCGGATCGGTGGTGTTCATGCCGCAAAGGTAAGCAGTGCGTCAATTCGCAAAAAAAACAGACGGCAGTAATTCGCTGCCGTCTGTTTTTGTTTTAATGCAAAGTAGTTTAATGCGCTTGTAAAGGACAGCCATTCATTATTCCACCACTAACCGGTGTACCTGTATCGACGCACCATCGTACACGCGCACCAGATACACGCCAGTGGCCAGCGCTTCGCGCAAACCAATTGCCTGCTGCTGTTTGCCCGCAGCCGCCTGATGGGTGATGCGTTCCACAATGCGTCCGTCGGCAGCATGAATTTCTATGAGCAGTTCGGTGGTTTCGCTGTATTCGGTTTGCAGTTGAAATGCTCTTGCGTCTTTGTTCAGCGGATTGGGCGAAAGTGCGAGCGGCGCATCAGCGGTGTTTTGCTGTGTGGCAGCTTCGCGGGCATTGCTGGCACCGGCAATAAACGGAGCGGAGCAGTAGGGGTAATCGCCAAACGGGCCAAGATTGGTAATGGTAAGCGGGAAAGAAATCATTGCCCCGGTTTGTAAGCCTCCAGCTACCCAGTGCGCCGTAAACCACGGATTGCTGCCCGACGGGAAAATACTTTCGTTGCAAGCCACCGCGCCATCAAAATACGCTTTCACCATAAACAAATCGCCGGGAAAGCCCGAGAGCATGGCACTCACATCCGAACCATACAGGGCAAGTCCATCAGTGGCGGTGTTTTGCACCAGGCCCACGGCCACACAGTTTTGAAAGCCGGGGTTGTTGTAGGTAAATTCAAACAGCACATTGCCCGCATCGTCGCATTTAAAGCCAAGAAAATCCTGGTCGCCCGACGTGTATCCGATGGCTGCGTTGCCCGAAAGGTAGTATTCGTACGTGCCGCTGGTGTTCAGTCGTTCTTCCACGTCTGTTACACCTGCACTGCCGTTGCGGTAAATAAGCTCGTTTGTCCACAATACATTTCCGTCGGGATCAATCTTCAGCAGCCACGGCAACGGTTGCGGATAGTTCTGCTGAAAATCGCTGTTGCCGGCAATTACAAATCCCTGCGCACCGCCCGAAGAAGAAGAGCCGGTGGTGATGCTTTCGAAAGTATCCACACCGCGGTTATCATAAAACACCACACGGTCTGTTACACCCGACCACAGCGTTACGGGAATGAAACTTCCGTTGGCCGGATCGGCTTTAAACATAAATCCGTTGCGCACGGTATTTCTCGTGTGGTTGCCAATTATCATCAACTCGGTGTTGTAGGGCGAACAGATAATGTCGGTGGGCATATTGGCATCAACCTGGCTCGGATCCACATCGTAGGTTTGCGACCATATTGTGGTGTTTGTTTGCCAGTTGTAGCAAATAATAAACGGACGCACATCGATGAAGCTGGGTGCGAGAATGTAGCCGGTTACAAACATCTCTGCCGTATTGTAAGCCGAGAGGCAGGCCGAAGTGGCGTAGGCATTGTTAAAACCCTGACTCACATAGCCAATGGTGGAGAAGAATCCCCCACCGGCCGATGCCGCACCAATGTAAATTTCCTGTGTATTGCCCGGAGCCAGTCGTGTGGAATTGCCTACTACCAAAATCCGGTTGTTGGTGGTATGCAGCACTTTCACCGGATCGGTGGCAAGTGTGGTGGCTCCGTTAAACATACGGTAGCCGTTGTTGAATGAGGTGGCACCAAGAATATCGCCGTTGTCGTTGGTGCGTGTAAGCGTCATATCGGCACCGGCAAACACATCGGTATGTCCGGCAATTATGTGCCCGTTGAGTCCGGAAACCGAAGGAACACCGTCGCGCAGCACATCGCAGCCTGCTCCCACACCACCGTATGCGCGTTGGTAATACTGCGCGCACAATACGCCCGACATAAGCAGGGGTGCCACAAGGAAATAGATCTTTTTCATGAGTGTGAATTTTTTTGATTCACACCCAAGTAAGCACCTGTAAGTGCCTGCTGTCAAATTAAAAAATGTAGTTTGCTGTTTTCGTTGTGTAGTTTGTCGAAATCACGATGTAGTTTACAGCAAAGAAAAAAGTAAATGTGATTACAGTTAAATGCACAACATACAATGTGTTAATAAAAGGTTCGGGTAAAATCATTCACCATTCGCGCACAACGAATTTGCTAAATATGCTTCACCCAGATTGCCGAATTCCACCAGCGTTCAAAGAAATAATTTTCGCGAAAATGCGCTTCCTGCACAAAGCCTAATTTCTCCAGCACTCTTTTTGAAGCCGTATGCGCCGGATCAATATTGGCCGTAACCGTGTGCAGGTGGTAATGTGCGGCCGTCAGTTCAATTATTGGTTTCAGGGCTTCTGTCATGTAGCCGCGGTTCCAGTATGCGGGCAAAAGTTCGTAACCAATTTCACCGCTTCGGTGTGTATGGTTAATGTGTTTGAACCCTGCCGTACCAATGAGCTGCGCCGTTTGCTTATGTTCAATGCCAATGCGGAAGCCCGTTTGCCGTGCTTCTATGCGCCGCCAGTGAAAGAGCAGGGCTTGGGTTTCATCGGGCGAGGTGAATACGGCTGCGCCGCGCCAGGCCATCGTTTCGGGGGTGGAGTAGAGGGTGTGTATGGTGTGGGTGTCTGCTGCGCGGATGGGGCGGAGCAGGAGGTTGGGGGTTTCGTGGGTGTGTAGGGTGGTTATCACAGCCGGAAGTTAGGGAAATGTATTTTCTACCTACGAATGCAGTGAATATTAATTTAATTGATTTTGCCGAAGGTGACCTTGTAGTTGCATTACGATATTATTCGTACTCGTGTTTATAATTGAAATACAATATTGAATCGATTTTATCTTTATTTTTTTCTATAATTTCTCTACCGGCGTTTGATATGACATAATCGTCTTTAATCCAATATATTTGATTATTTGAAATAAACGCCGCTGTAATGTCGTTAAGTTGTTTAACTGAAAAATTATCAAATTTTATCAATTTACGAACTACACTTTTTGCGTTTTCAAACGAGTAAGCTTCAAACAAATTTCTAATTATTATTTCCTTCTCAGTTTCACTTGATATTTCAATATCTGGATAATATGATTTAAAAAAATCAGTCAACCGTCTAAAATAATGCAAATCTGAGCTTTTTTTCTTCTTCCATTCTTTTAAAAGATATTCATTAAACCTCTTGTCATTCAACTTGGAGTAATAGTCTTTGTCGTCTGATATAAAATACAAATCATGACTTTTTGGAACTCTTTTCAGAAGGCTTTCCCAATTAATAGCATCTCCATATGACTTATCCTTGCCAGGAGGATTTCCAATATCATATCTTAATACCGAACGGTTTAAAATGTCGTTTGACGTTTCAATAAAAATTGCCTTTGAGAATAATTGATTTAAAATTTCGTCTGCAAGTAAAGTTTCAGTTTCTGCATCGTGTTGAAGTTTTTCTAGCAATTTGTTCTTGTTGACCTCAAAGTTCTTGATAGCTTTTTTCATTGATTCATATTCGTCATATGAATGACATATCATGGGAAATTGATTTCCAAGCTTTGTGCCGCGTATTTTGTCTAGCGAGTCAGCAATTTTAACTTCTCTATTTCGACTAAATTCATTTTTTGTTTGTTCTGGCATGTATAGTTGAATATTATCAGTATTAATTAAAGCAATAAGTTTTTTTAGCTCCTTCAAGTCTTCATTAGAAAAGTGGTAAAATGTGAGATAAACGTTTGTATCAATGAATAAGTTGCGCTTCATATTTTTTAGTTTATATTATACTTGAATTATGTGTGCTTTTTTTCAAATATATTTTGTTGTTTAAATATTAAAATATATACAAAAATCTAGGCTTGAAATTTGGCTGAACTTTTTAATATATTGTTCAATAAGTTAAATGGTCAAGATACTGATTTAAGGAAATAAAATTTGAAGCGACTTCTTTCAATTCTACTGCAACATTGTCCCAAAATACAACTGTGACAATGAAGCCATTTTCTACCAAATCTAAAACAACTGGGACATAGTCTTTGTCACCAGCAACTAAATAAATTTCGCTGGATGTCTTATCAATTTTAGTGTATGCATCTTTTGTCATTTGGTGGGCTATTGCAACATCAATTTTCTTTTCTTTACCAGATTTACTCCTTTCATATGTCTTTACTTCAAAGCCATTCATTTCAACCATTTTCCAAAAACTGTCTGATGGTGGTGGTGATCCCCATAACTTGGCACAACCAATATGTTTTGGATCTCCACAAACAAACTGGTGTAACTTACCATAATCCATTTTCCACGAGAAGTTAAATACTCCTCTTGTCATTGCATCAATGATGTCATAAGCCATCCCTTCATTTACGGCTGAATTACGTTGGCCCTCAATAAAAACATTGGAATTGTCAATATATGTATACCCTTTCCGCATATGATCAGCTTTTAAGTGTTTGATTAGTAGTGATTGATATTTTCAAATATATATATATTCTTATAAATATTCAATCATTGATTTCGTAATTAATCGAATCAAAAAAACATTTATTCAAACTTTCTCTATTTTGTAAAGAATATTAACATAGATCAAAGAATCGCTATTTTAATCCGCTCTTCTATTCTACATCCTTGAACAACAATTACTTAAATCCTTTCTCATTCAGATTCCAAAAATCCCCCTTACCTTTGCATCTAAATATCCACATATCTCGATATGTCCCTCCCCACCGTCGCCACCGACCACTACACCCACCAGGCCGAGCTCCTCAAAGCACTCGCCCACCCGGTGCGGCTGGCTATGCTGGGCCTGTTCAGCAGCGAGGGGGCTTTAACAGTGACCGAAATCCACTGCAAGCTGGGACTGGAGCAGGCGGCGGCATCGCACCACCTAGGCATACTCAAAAGCCGCGGCATAGTTACCGTGGAGCGCGAAGGGCGCAATTCGGTGTATAAACTCAAACATGGCTGCCTTTCGCAAATTCTGGCCTGCCTTAACCAATGTAACCCGCCTGCGAAATGATGGTGGTGCTGGCATACGCGGCGGCTGTGGTCATGGGCATTTTGCTCGGACTAATTGGCGGGGGAGGCAGCATTCTTACCCTGCCGGTAATGGTGTATATGCTGGGCGTGCCTGCCACCGAAGCTACTTTTTACTCGCTGTTTGTGGTGGGGCTGGCGGCCTTAACCGGCTCGGTTGACTACGTGCGCAAGCAATACGTATGCTGGCGAACGGTGCTGTTTTTTGGCGCGCCTTCGCTGGTGGCTACCTGGTACTCGCGCAGTGTACTGTTTCCGGCTATTCCGGCGGAGCTGCATTTTGGCAGCATCACCATAACCAAAGACGTGTTTCTGCTGCTGCTGTTTGCCTTGTTTATGCTGGCTGCGGCATCGAGCATGATACGCCCGCCCAAAGTAATTCGCAAAGACGACTACACCGAGGCCCGGCGATACCGCTACATGCTTATCCTTCTTACCGGCACGGTGGTGGGACTCATTGTAGGATTGCTCGCGGCCGGCGGCGGATTCCTCATTATTCCGGCGCTGGTAATTCTGGCCAATTTGCCCATGAAAAGAGCCGTAGGCACCTCGCTCGTGCTCATTTTCATAAATTCGGGCATTGGTTTTGGCAGCCAGCTTTTAGACGGGGCCGTGCCCGACTGGCCGCTCCTGCTGCGTTTCAGCGCATTTGCCGTGCTGGGCATAGGCGCGGGGCTGTGGATTGCACACCGCATATCGGGCACCAGACTGCGGCCGTTCTTTGGCTGGTTTGTGCTGGCCACCGGTCTGTTCATTATTACCAAAGAATACATACACTACCGAAATACCTCCCAAAATAACGCACATGTACATCGAACAGCTTTATACCAATTGCCTCGCTGAGGCGGCCTATTGGATTGAGTCGAACGGCGAGGCTGCCGTGATTGATCCCATCCGCGAAACCGAACCTTACCTGCAAAAAGCAGCCGAGCGCGGCGTGAAAATAAAATACGTGTTTGAAACACATTTTCATGCCGACTTTGTATCAGGTCACATCGACCTGGCCAAAGCCACGGGCGCTAGTATTGTATTCGGCCCCGAAGCCTACACCGGCTACGCCGTACACAATGCAGCCGATGGCGAAGAGTTTAAAATTGGTCACCTCACCCTGCGCGTGCTGCATACGCCCGGACACACGCCCGAGTCGTCGTGCTTTCTGCTGCTCGACGAAAAAGGTAAAGAACATGCCGTATTTACCGGCGATACGCTTTTTGTAGGCGATGTGGGCCGCCCCGATTTGCTCGACGGCAAAATGACGAAGGAAGAACTGGCCTCGCTGCTGTTCGATTCGCTCAATACCAAACTCAAGCCTTTGGCCGACGAAGTAATTGTATATCCCGCACACGGCCCCGGCTCGGCCTGCGGAAAAAATATCGGCAAGGAAACCTGGTCCACCATTGGACAGCAAAAGCACACCAACTACGCCATGCTCGAAACCAACCGAGAACAATTTATAGCCGTGGTTACCGATGGCCTTGCTGCCCCGCCGCCGTATTTCTTCAAAGACGCACAAATAAATAAGCACGGTTACGAAAACATCAATTCCGTGCTCGACCGCAATGTAAAACCGCTCACCGCGCTGGAAGTAAAAAACCGCATCGAACACGGCGCACTCGTGCTCGACACGCGCACGGCCGATGAGTTTGAAAAAGGCTTTGTTCCCGGCGCAATAAACATTGGTCTCGATGGCACGTATGCCGTGTGGGTAGGCTCGCTGGTAAATATCAATGCCGAACTCGTAATTATTGCCCCGGCCGGACGCGAGAGAGAAGCCATACTTCGCTTAGCCCGCGTGGGCTACGAAAATGTGGCCGGCTACCTCGAAGGCGGCATTGCCGCATGGACAGCCGCCGCACTGCCAGCCGACACCATCGCCTCGGTTGATCCTGCCGAATTTACCGCTGAATTCAATCACACACATCCCCGCGTGGTGGATGTGCGCCGCCCCGGCGAGTTTGAAGGCGGACACATTGAAGACGCCGAAAACATCTGCCTCAGCAAATTCAGCAGCCCCGAAGCCATTGAAACACTCCGCGCCGCACAGCCGTTTATGCTGCACTGCGCCGGAGGCTACCGCTCCATGATTGCTGCTTCCATTCTCAAGGCAAACGGTATCAGCCAGTTTACCAATGTGCGCAAAGGCTGGGCCGCACTGCGCAATGAGCCGCTGCCGCTGGTGATGGCCGAAACGGTTTAATTGATTGGTTCGTTTACCGGTTTCTCTCTTGAAAAAATTTATTCGGGAGAGCGATTCATTGCCGAACGTTCCTTCCTGGTTTTTATCGGGATTGTGCTCCAATCTGCCAAAACAAAAAAATAATTTAGTCGAATACCCTTGCGAGGTCTTCGAAGACCTCGCAAGGGTTAATACAACAATTTTTTTTGTTTTGGCAGATTTCTGCTGCAATCAGGGTTGTTTTAATAACTGTCGCCCATTAAAATATCAAGAGATAACCCGAAAAACTGGGTGTAGCCAGGAATAAAACCGAAATAAATCAGGCTGCCACGTAAAACAAATCAAGACAATCATCAGAGGCCGCCTTCAGGCTGAAATCGGTTGCCCGGATATGTTTGGTAAGCAGTGGATGTGTGCGCAATAATTGCCTGCGGTTTATACGGTTCAGCAAATCATACACCGGGCAAAGCAGCCCGCGCGGCATCCAGCGATTTAACTGAAGCACATCAAATTTCAGCCACCGGGCTATGCGGCGTTTGTTTTCTTCGTAGTAATTCATCACCCGCGCATTGCCGTAAATTCCCTGTGGTTTTATTTCTGTAAACACGCCTCCCAGCAACTGTTTGAGCCCGGAGCAGGTATATTCTCGCACATGCCAGGGATTGCGCGTGAGCGACATGCGGCGGTTGGGTGTGGTTACAATAAAACGTCCTCCCGGTTTCAGCATACGCCGTATTTCGTTTACAAACAATACATCGTTTTCAATATGTTCAATTACCTGAAAACTGATTATTGTATCAAATACCGAATCGCCAAACATGCTGAAATCAGGGGCATTCAGCTTTCTGAATTCTGTGTTCGGCAATTTCCCGAAATCAACCGGAGGATCTGTTTTATCTACAGTTATCAGTCTTTGGGCATGGTGTGCAATAAGTTCCACACCGTAGCCGGTGCCGGTTCCGATTTCAAGCACATATCCCTGAATGAGCGGAGCGGCTTTGTGATAGGCAAACAGATTGCGCTGAAATACATAGTTGTCTGAGATCTCGGCAGGCGAAACTCTTTCGGCGGTAGCCATATATCATTAGTAATTGGGGTTATGACTCTAACGCGGGGAGATGCGCAGGAGAACCGTTATTATCAAAAACCTGATTCAACAATGGGGAGATACGGGTATAACGCCGCTGCGGGAAGTTTGTTACCTGTTATTCGTATGTGGCGGCATACAAATATTAACCGGGAGACGGGAATTTAAAAATGGAAAGGTCACTTACAACACCCCGAATTCCCAGCCGTCGTTAAGCATGGTTTCGATGTAACGCGGCAGGGCGTAAAGCATACGCGGCGCGGCCTTCAAACTGTCGTGAAAAACTACTATGGAACCGGGGCGGCTGTACAGCAATGTCATTTCGAGACAGGCATCGCCCGTAAGCCCGGGGTCGAAATCGCAACTGAGTACATCCCACATCACTACCTTGTACTGCTTGCGTATGGCATGGTGCTGCGAGGGGCGCATACGGCCGTAGGGCGGACGAAACAAATTGCTGTCCACACAGCCCGCGCATTGTTGCACATTGCGCAGGTAGGCCATGCGCGGGTGTTTCCAGCCATCGAGGTGGTTAAATGTATGGTTGCCAATCCGGTGTCCTCCGGCAACCAACTGCGCAAACACTTCGGGATGTTTCTGCACATTATCGCCCACGCAAAAGAATGTGGCTTTTACGCCAAACTGTGCTAAAACAGCCAGTGCCCCGGTGGTTACACCGGGCACTGGTCCGTCGTCGAAAGTAAGGTAAATGATTTTTTGCCGGCCGGGCATTCTCCACAGTGCTCCGGGATAAACCTGTTGCAGCAGGCGGGGCGGGCGCACCAGGGTGTTCATGCCGCGTGCAGTTATTGTCCGCCGCCTCCGGCCTTAGGCTTGTTGCCCGCAGGCACTGCAGGCGCAGTGGCTGCGGGTGCGGCCGAAGGTTGTGCTCCGCCATTGCCCTGTACGGGTGCCAGAGGCTTCTGACCGGGCTGCAGCACCGAGTCCTGAATGCTTGGCGGCAACGGCATTTGCTGCGGCTGTATGTAGCGCGAGAAATCTATACCAAGCTCGGTGGCCTTTTTCGTAAACTGGTTCATGAGCTCGGTCTGGTTGTTGTCGCGGGCATTGCGATAGAGAATGGCGAAACTGTACTCCAGACGGCTCAGTTCGTTTTGCATATCGTCGCCGCCTTTCGATTTGAGCATGAGTTTGTTCGAGTAGTTAATCTCTTCTTCGAGATAGGCCGACATTGAGCGCGAAAGTTTGTTGGCTTTTTCCACTGCACCGGCGCGGTAATACTGCTCTACCATGTAGGTCATTACCGGCTCGTAGGGCACATGCTTCACGGGCATCCAGCGCTGGCAACTGTCGAGCAGGGTTACTGCCTTGTCTTTCATGCCATCGTCTATGAGGAAGCGGGCGAGTGAGGTAATCTGCAAACGCTGGTTGGTGGTGAAGCGGCGGTTGTTTTCGTCCATATAAATAGACTTGGTAGTATCCTGCAGGCCGCCCCATTCAAAGTCTTCCATAATGGTTTTGTACATTTTTGCAGGCTGGCAGCGCACCACGCCACCGGCAAACTCGTCTTTGCGGTCGCCGCGCATGGGTACAAGGCGGTAGGCCAGTCCTTCGAGCTGGAAGAAATCGTCGAGACCGAGGTAGCTGTCGTTTCCGGCGGTTACGGCGAAGTACATGGGGCGTTTCCATTTGCCGGTAGCCAGCAGGTCGAGCATCATCAGCTCCGATTTAAGCAGGTATTGCTTGTTGATGGTCCACTCGATGCGGTCGAGCACGAGGCTGTCGGGCATATCGGCCGGAATGGCACCGCTGGCGCGGGCTGCGGCTTTATCAACCTTGAGGTAGAAATTGCGTGTGGGCAGGCGGAAGAGTGTGTCCACAAAGCTCTCGTTGTTGTCGTCGCGGCCGCGGCGCAGGTCGAGTACGCTCTGATCGCGTTTGTGAATCTTCGAAAGCGCATCGCCTACTTCCATGGCCGGAGCTTTGGGGTCGCCAAGGAATACCTGATCGGCCAGGCCCTGGCGGGTGTCGTTGGCGGTGAGCGAGAAGGGAAGCGCGTCTGAGTCGTAAGCCTTGCGGCGGGCCTGATCGATGTACCAGTCGGTATTGAGCAGACTCAGGTTGAGTACGCGCACATCGGTACGGTAGCCTTCCACTTCCTGGCAATACCAGAGCGGGAAGGTGTCGTTATCGCCGTTGGTAAAGAGTATGGCGTTTTTGGCGCAGGTAGAAAGGTAGTTCTTGGCAAAGTCGCGTGCCGTGTAGCGGTGCGAGCGGTCGTGATCGTCCCAGCCCTGTTTAGCCATGATAAACGGAATGCCTGCACCAATTACCGTGGCCAGACCGGCACCGGCAATGCCTTTTATTTTGGCGGCGCTGCTGAACATTTCGTAAATGGCATACACGCCCAACCCAATCCACAGCGCAAATGCGAAGAACGAACCCACATAAGCATAGTCGCGTTCGCGCGGTTGCAGCGGATACTGGTTAAGGTAAAACACAATGGCCAAACCGGTAAAGAGGAACAGCAACAACACTACCAGCGCACTGCGCCAGTCGCGGCTGAAATGGAAGAGCATACCGATAATGCCCAGCAGCAGGGGCAGGTAGAAGAATGTATTACGTGCTTTGTTGTGGGCCAGACGGGCAGGCTGGTTTTTGGTCCAACTGCCACCGTCAAGGGCAGAAATGCCCGACAGGGTGCCGCCTTCCACTCCGGGACGATGTCCCTGATAATCGTTCTGACGGCCTACGAAGTTCCAGCCAAAATAGCGCCAGTACATCCAGTTCATCTGGAACCGCACCATGTAGGTAAGGTTGGCTTTCATGGTGGGCACTACAAGCGGATCGGGATTTTCGCGGTTCTGTGAGCGGGGATCGGCATATTTTGTAATGCGGTTATGTCCCTTTTTCATTACGTCGCCCCAGAACTCGTATTCGGGTACGTGGCTGCGGTTGTTCATTTCCCACATACGGGGCAGTACAGTGCTCAGTTCCTCGTCGAAATTGTAGATAGACTGTTTGCGAGAATCTACAATGGTGTACTCGCCGGCGGCGTTGTTGCGGCCATATACCGGTGTGCCGTCGTCGGCCTGATTTTCATCGTCCAGCATGGCGTTGTAGTACGGGCCATAAAGCAAGGGCCAGTCTCCATACTGTTCGCGGTTGAGGTACGAAAGCAGGCTGATGGCGTTTTCGGGGTTGTTTTCGTCCATGGGCGTATTGGCCTGCGAACGGATTACAAGTACCGCAATGGTTGAATAGCCAATAAGCAGCACGGCAAACGACATGAGTGCCGTGTTAAGTATTTTGAGGTTGTTGCGGTACCAGTAAATCAAACCGCCGGTAGCTGCCGCAGTAAGGAATATCATGCCTCCTTTGGTATAAATAGATCCGCCCAGCAGTGCAAACAGGAAGAACAAACCGGTGCTGATGTAAAACAGTTTGCGGATTTTCTCGGAACCGGTTACGGTGAAATAAATTCCCGACACGATAAAGCCGATGAGCAGCAGCATAAACACCACGGTGCCCGAGTTAAACGGCATACCCAGCGAGTTCACAAAAAACAATTCGTAGTTGGCAATGCCGCTTACAATACCGGGAATAATACCGTTCTGAATTACACCGAGAAGAATTACCGAAACCACGCCGGTAATCAGTACGCCTAATGTGCTGGGCTTGAAACGCTTGAAATACACCACAAACACAATGGCCGGAATGGCCAGCAGGTTAAGTAAGTGTACACCAATGGAAAGGCCCACCATGTAGGCAATAAACACAATCCAGCGGTCGGCGCGCTCGCTGTCGTCGGCATCCCAGCGAAGAATGGCCCAGAACACCACGGCGGTAAAGAACGACGACATGGCGTAAACCTCGCCCTCTACGGCCGAGAACCAGAACGAATCGGAGAATGTATAGGCCAGACTGCCCACGGCTGCCGAGCCAAGCACCGCCCACAAGCGGCCACCGTCGAAGGTTTGCCCCATGGCATTTACCAAGCGACGACCCAGCAGCGTAAGCGACCAGAACATAAACAAAATGGTAAATGCCGACGACAGTGCCGACGACATATTGACCCAGAAAGCCACCATGCTTTCGTCGGAAGCCATGAGCGAAAACGCACGGCCGATGAGCAGGAAGGTGGGCGCTCCGGGCGGGTGACCTACTTCCATCTTGTAGGCGCAGGCAATATATTCGCCGCAGTCCCAGAAACTGGTGGTAGGCTCAATGGTAGAGCAGTAGGTGAAGGCGGCCACGAGGAAAATTCCCCAGCCAATAACGTTATTAAGCAATCGGAAACTTAAGTTCATAGTAACGTAGAAGGTTACAACGGGTTGTTGTTGTTCGACGGCGAAGATAGGTAATATGAACCATCAGAAAGTGCTAAAATGGGGGCTTTATGCCATAAAAATTGCAAAAAACACCCTTTTTTTATGGCTTGTTAACACCACCTCCCGTCGCCGCCCCCGAAAATTTTAACCGTAAAATTTGGCCGAATCAATTCTGCCACTTACTTTTGTCGTCCCAAAATAAACCGGATTGTATTTTTATCCGGTTTTACACTGGCCGATGGTGTAACTGGCAACACGTCTGGTTTTGGTTCAGAAGAGTCCAGGTTCGAGCCCTGGTCGGCCAACAGATTCCCTCCGCACTTGCTGCGGGGGGATTTTTGTTTTTCGGGTGGTGGTTGGCGCAATGTCCACAGCCGTTTTTCCGCCTCAAATAAATTACCTTTGTCGCCGTCATGCTCATACAAGTGATGAAATCAAAGATCCACCGGGTTCGGGTAACCGAGGCGGATCTCAATTACATTGGCAGTATTACCATTGATGAAAATCTGATGGATGCCGCCAACCTCCAGGAAAACGAAAAAGTGCAGGTGGTAAACATCAACAACGGCGAGCGCCTTGAGACGTATGTCATAAAAGGAGTGCGTGGTTCGGGTGTAATTTGCCTCAATGGCCCGGCAGCCCGCAAAGTGGCCGTGGGCGATATTGTAATTATCATCGGCTACGGCCTTATGGATCAGGAAGCGGCACGCAGTTTCCGTCCGGCAGTAGTTTTCCCCGACGAACTCACCAACCTGATCCGCTCCTGATGGCCGAACCCAGCCCGCTCCGCAACGCCATACGCATTGGTATTTTTCTGCTCATCGGCGGGGCGCTGGTGGTGCTGCCATTTATGTGGTTTACACCCGAAGAAAAAGCCGCGTTTTTCGATGCGGTAAAACGTGCCGATTATTTCTGGATGGTGGTGGCCATTGGTATTGGCTTTCTGGCGCACCTGAGCCGGGCTGTTCGCTGGCGCATGCTCATGGAGCCGCTCAACCACCATCCGCGCCTGAGCACCACGTTTGCGGCGGTAATGATTGGCTACTTAGCCAACTATGCCGTGCCGCGTCTGGGCGAAGTTTCGCGCTGTGGTGTGCTTAAACGTTACGACAATGTGCCGTTTACCGAATCGTTCGGGACGGTAATTGTGGAGCGGCTTTTCGATTTGATGACGATGGTGCTCATTTGCGTAATTACACTCATTCTTCAGTTTGATAAACTTTCGCTGGCGGCCGATCAGTTTTTGTTTTCCAAAATCCGCGCATTCGGTTCGGGCATTATGCAAAGTCCCACCAAGCTCATTATTCTGGCTGCGGTGCTGGCGGCTGGCGTGGCCGGGTGGCTGTTTATTCGCAAGCGCCTCAAGGGTGCGCTGGGCGATAAAGTGCGCAGTTTTGTAAAAGGATTTACCGACGGACTCAAGGCTGTGCGCAGGCTGCGCAATCCGTGGATGTTTCTGGTGCATTCGCTGTTTATCTGGGCCATGTACTGGCTGGCGCTGTTTGTGTGCTTTTTCTGCCTGCCCGAAACCTCGCACTTTACGCTTAACGACGGGTTGATTCTTCTCATTTTCGGCACCATTGGTGTGGTGTTTACGCCCGGCGGATTGGGCGCCTATCAGGGACTTGTGGCCGGGGTGCTGTTTACGCTGTATAAGTTTCCCACCGAAATCGGAACGGCTTTCGGGTGGATTGCCTGGGTGCCGCAGTTGCTGTGTGTACTGCTGTTCGGACTTATTTCTGTAATTATGCTACCGCTGCTAAACCGCAAAACCACATGAAAGCACATCCCGATTTTATGAGCCGCAAATTTATGAGCCGCGATGCGCTGGCCCTGCTGCGCCAGCAGTTGCGCTTCTTTGGCCGCAAAGTGGTTTTTACCAACGGCTGTTTCGATCTGCTGCACCTCGGGCATGTGGACTATCTAGCCAAAGCGGCCTCTTTCGGCGATTATTTAATTGTGGGTCTCAACAGCGATGCATCGGTAAAACTTTTGCAGAAAGGCCCCGCGCGCCCGCTACAGGACGAGCACTCGCGCAGCCACGTACTGGCGGCTTTGCATGTGGTGGATGCCGTGGTGTTGTTTGACGAGGAAACACCTTACGAACTCATCAAATTCATTCAGCCCGATGTGCTGGTGAAAGGTGCCGATTATAAAGTAGAGGAAATTGCCGGGCACGATATTGTGCTGGCGGGTGGAGGTAAGGTGGAACTGGTGGAATTTGTGCCGGGGTATTCTACGTCAGCTATTGAGCGGAAGATTAAGGGCGAGTTGTAAGATGCAGCGGAGATTGTGCAGTAAGCACAATCCGATGAATACTTTTTCGGGATATTGGGTTTGATTACTGATAGACTTTTATCTCCAGATCATCCCACCATACCATTTCTTCGCCCCTGTCGTAATTCCAGAGGAAGAATTTTACGCTGCTCTCTTCAAAATTCTGTGGAATTTCGAAGCGGAGAGTGAGCAGTTGCCAGCCGCGGGAATTGGTGGTTACCGGCACATCCGACGAAAGATTTAGCTGTTTACTTGCGATGTTGAGGCTGCGCTTTGAGGTGTTTCCCTTGCACCAGATGCTTATCTCGTATTTCATTCCTTTGGCCACGGGCAGCACGAGCCCGCCTGCATACGCTTCGCGGGAGGTGAATGCGAGCGATGTTTTTCCGCTGAGTGCCTGTGTGCTGTTGCGCAAATTGGCGTTGCCAATGTAAAGCCGTTTTTGGGTGGTGGAAAAGGCACTGTCGCCAAGCAGGGTTTCAAAATCGGAAGTAATGGTGGCTACTGGTTTGAACACATTTGCGGTTTGCGAAGTGTCGGAGGTAACTAACCAGAATTGTTCGCCCGAACGCGGGTGGCGGTAAAGCAGGCTGCATTTTGTAAAACTTCCTGCGCTGTCGGCCGGTTGCGAAAGCTTTTGTATTTCGGCCAGGGCATCGGTACTGTCGGATGGATTGATGTAGTAGAGTATTTTGGGATAACGGGCAATGATGTCGCTGAGGGTAAATGAGTGAATGTAATTGGTGTATTGTGCAATGCCGGGTTTAAACATCCAGCAATCGGGGTAGTACCGTTTGATTACAGCGGCATACTCTGTCCGTATTTTTCCCGAAAAAGCCACTCCGAAATCAAACCCGCAAAATGCCGAAGGGCCGTTGCTGTATCGTGAAGCAAATACTACGGGTGTTTTTCCCTGCGATAGATAAAACGCCATTGTTTCACCATTAAAATCCTGCCGTGCAAAACTGAACTGATAATACGGCGAATGCATTCGGAATAAAAAGAGACACAACACGCATACACCTGCAAAACTCCAGGCCGGTTTCGATTGCTGCATACGTGTTTTCAATACGGGCCATAAATCGCCGCAAAGCAGCGCCAGTGCAAGCAATGCCACCGCACTGAAAATTTGCACCGAGATAAGATAATGGTAGGCAAACGCCTTCGAAGCCATTGCCAGATTGAGCAAAGCCGCCACACTTACACCCGCCAGCAGCCTGAATTTTAGCTGGTGCGGTTCCATCCATTTTTTGAAGCGGATAAATCCCGCCAGTATCATCAGCACACTCAATCCGATAATGATAAAATAGGTTCTGCTGTGATAAAGATGGGTGAAGCAATTGTTCCAGAACTCGGCCTTGCTGGCAAAACCTTCTTCGCCCGATCCGTATTTTCCTTTGTGGGTGAGGATGCCAAAGATGAAATGAAAGAAGTCGCCAATTTTTTCGCGTGCCGGGAAAACGAAAATCAATACGGCAATAAAAGTAAAACCAAGGTATGCGGCTTTGTATCGGTTGCCCGCCAGCATGACCAGCGGAATGGCACACACCGCCACGGCCGGAAATTTGCTCACCATCATAAACGCAGTGGCCACGCCGAAAGCTGCGGCATACTTTAGTTTTACACCAGGTGTGAGATTTTCGTTATACAACAGGTGCACGCATATTCCGCTCATTATAATTCCGCCGGTAATGAGCAATCCTTCGGGCATAAGTGCGGTAAAATAAATGACTAAGTATTGCGAGAAAAACAGGATGCACTGCATAAGCAAAGTGGCTGCCCATTTGCCTCCCGATTTTTTCCACGTAAACATTCCCAGCCAGAATATGAGCAGCGTGTTGAGCACAAACATGGCTACGCGGCAGGCTGTAATGTAGGTTTCGGGATTGGCAATTACATCGTCGGTAAGCGAGGGTGCGCTGCGGAAAAGGTACACGGCGCGGATAACCACGGCGGCAAATACCTGCACGGTGGTTCCCGGATTATCGGTGTGGCCAATGTCTGACGAGCCCTGCGCCAGTGTTAAGCCGTTCATGAGGTAGGCGTAGGCCGGGTCGGAACTTTGTGTGTGCGTTACCGGATACTGGCGCAGTTGCATGAGGCCGAGCAGAAATACCAGCAGGGGCAGGACGAGCATTATCAAATAATGTCGGGCAGAATTTATTGCCGCAAATCCGGATTTTATTTCGGGGGCTTCTTGCATTCCGGAACTAAGATAATTGGTTTGGGCCAATCAGATTTCTGATATTTTTACGTCTCTTAACCCTTAAACACATGCGCAGAGGTATCAGTTCCGAATGGATTATTGTACTTACAATTCCTTTGGTATTATGGTTTGCATATTCTGTAAAAACAACAAACTATACTGAGAGTGCTGTTCCCGTTCGACCCGTTTCGGGTTTTGATTCTTCAAGGGCGGCAATACAGTTCACCAGGGCTGATACTGCGGCTTTCCCGGCCATTTTTGAAGCAGCATTCGACAGTACTGCCGTTGTTTCACAGCACAATGAATTGTATCGTTTCCGGTTGCTGCCTGTGGGTTTGTTGTATTCGCACACCGGAAAAATAGTTGTGTGCGACCCTATCAACTCGCACATTGCATCGGCGGTGTGCGATACATTTCCCATTGGCAGCTATTCGGTGGAACTGGCGCTGGCCAGCACACAGATGGGCGAAACAGTAGCCCTGAGCAGGGTGAAATTTTCTGAAAAGCCCGTCAAGACCTGGAGCATGGCTCGCTGGCCGGGACAAATACCGCGCGCGCTCAAAGATTCAATTTGCTATGCTTTTCCTGTGGATGCAGGCCTGGCAATTTTTGCCGACTCGGTTTCCAATAAGCATCTTGTGACTCATTTTGATAAGTACTCGGATGATATATTTATGAGTCGTCCGCATTTACAAAGGTTTTTTGGTCATACGCTTTATTTCGACCGTTATACTGTAACTTCTTTTCAAACCGGCGATGGTGACGGACGTTATTGCGTTTATACAGGCCGTGATGCGGAAGGGAAAATTTGCCGGCTGCTTGTTGATTTTGGTTTTTTCAGGTGGTAATTATTAGTCGGTTTCCGCATCATTACGCCTTATCTTCGTACACACATTATGGCCAAAACAAAATCTGTTTATTTCTGCCAGAACTGCGGTGCACAGTCGCCAAAGTGGATTGGCCGCTGCCCTTCGTGCGGGGAGTGGAATACATATACCGAGGAAATTGTGAGCAAGGCCGCTCATCCGCAGGCACCGGCGTTTGTGAGCAAGTCGTCGGGCGGGCGTGTGGCTAAGCCGCAGTTGCTGAGTGCCGTTACCGTGGGCGAAGAAGTGCGGCTGCCTGTTTACGACAAAGAGCTGAGCCGTGTGCTTGGCGGCGGTTTGGTGCCGGGTTCGCTCATTTTGTTTGGCGGCGAGCCGGGCATTGGCAAATCCACACTCATGCTTCAGCTGGCCGCCAACCTGAAAGGGATGCGTGTGCTGTATGTATCGGGCGAGGAAAGCGAACAGCAAATTCGTATGCGCGCCGAACGCATTGGCATAAACAATCCCGACTGTTACATACTCACCGAAACCAGCACGCAGCACATCTTTCAGCAGATAGAACAGATTGAGCCGCAACTGCTCATTATCGACTCCATTCAAACCCTGCATACGGCGCATATCGAATCGTCGCCGGGCAGTGTGTCGCAGGTGCGCGAGTGTGCGGCCGAGCTTTTGCGTTACGCCAAAGAATCGGATGTACCGGTGTTCCTTATCGGGCACATTACCAAGGAAGGTTCGCTGGCCGGGCCCAAGGTGCTTGAGCACATGGTGGATACCGTGCTGCAGTTTGAGGGCGATCGTAACCACGTTTACCGTTTGCTGCGCACCGTGAAAAACCGTTTCGGCAGCACGTCGGAATTAGGCATTTACGAAATGCAGGGCAGCGGCTTGCGCGAAGTAAACAACCCGTCGGAAATACTCATTACCGCCCGCGAAGAACCCGTGAGCGGTGTAACCATAGCCGTGCTGCTCGAAGGCATGAGGCCCATGCTTATTGAAACGCAGGCATTGGTAAGCACCGCCGCCTACGGCACACCACAACGTTCAAGCACCGGTTTCGACCTGCGCCGCTTAGCCATGCTGCTGGCCGTGCTCGAAAAACGCTGCGGCTTCCGCCTCGGACAAAAAGACGTATTTCTGAACATTGCCGGAGGACTCAAAGTAGAAGACCCCGGAATTGATCTTGCCGTAGTATGTGCCGTGCTTTCGAGCAACGCCGATATTCCTATTGCACCCGGCGTGTGCTTTGCTTCCGAGGTTGGTTTGAGCGGCGAAATACGCCCGGTAAACCGCATCGAGCAGCGCATTGCGGAAGCAGAGAAATTAGGGTTTAAGGAAATTTATATTTCCAAATACCACAAAGGATTAAAGGCGGGCGATTACG
The DNA here is from genome assembly GCA_025454955.1 of Bacteroidia bacterium. Lineage (GTDB taxonomy): Bacteria > Bacteroidota > Bacteroidia > Palsa-965 > Palsa-965. Next base: position 118,136 of record JALONL010000010.1, read on the forward strand.
GTATTAAGCTGCATCAGGTGGGGAAAATTGAGGAAGTATTTGGCGGGTTGTTTGGGTAAAAATAAGACCGGTGCAAAACACCGGCCTTATTTTTTTATTGATTATTTGGCAGCAGCGCCCTGTGTTTTGTTAAACAACGATTCGAGCGGACGGATATAACCAATGTGTGCGATGAGAAAGGCATTGTTGTTTGAAAAACTGTTGGGGAATGCAATGCGGATAAACATACCGTTTGCGCGGCTTCCGTATTTCGTGTAACGTAAAATCATCATCGGTGTGTAAATCATACGCGGCGACAGGCTCTGACGAAACTCTTTATTCCAGAATGCCTTGAAGATATTTTCCGGCATGTGATTTCCTGTGAATGAATTGTCGCGGTTATTGCCATACATTGTGCCGTACGATAAAGACAGGGAATTGTCGTAAAGCTTAAACAGACCGGCCGAGAAGGCAAGATCAAGCGTAAAGTTCTTCATTATTCTGCGCTTGTAATAAAACTCCGTCTCATAAAACACAGAAAGGCTGTTGAATACACGATCACGCGAAAGCAGTGTGTCGGCAAACTGTGTGCGGATATAGCGGAAGCGGAAATTGATATAGAAAAGCGAGTTCTGGTTACGATCTTCTATGGTAAACAGATTTACACGCCCCCCGCCCCAGAAGTTGGCATGCTGAAACACTTTGAAATGATTGACATGCGCTACTGTAGTGAGCACAGAGGTTGAATCGCTTGTAGGAACCTTGAAGGCCGTATCCACATTTACTGTAAGCAGGCGGTTGTCATCGCCCAGTTTTGCCACACACAGTTCGGGTACAAGTGTTTTCAGAAAAGTAATGGATGAACGTGAGTAAGCGGGTTTCAGTACCGAGCTTACGCGTGTGCGCATAGGGATGATGCAATGAATTTCGGTCTGGAGTTTACCGTTGGGCGCATCGCTGTCAAGAAAACCGGTTAAGTCTGTAAATGCATTTACGCGGAATGAAGAAGCCACAGTTGATTTCCGGATGGCTGCATTTAACCGGCAGGCGTGAAGTACAAGATTGGTATCCTGCGGAATGTAGTCGGTAATGATTTTTTCTTTTGCCGGATCGAGTGTCAGTATATCAGACAGATACAGGTATTTCACCTTGTCATTGCGTTTCAGGCTTATTTCCTCGCGCAGCATGGCGTTGCAGGTATATTCAAGCGCACGGGGCGATGAAACACTTAACGGCTGTGGATTGATGAAGACGTGAGGTTTGCGTGATCCTGATTCTTCATGTGCATAAACCCGCACAGTAGTGAGTACATAATTTGCAAAGCTGAGATAAACAGAGTCTATGGTTACGGTAGTTGATTTATTTATTTCGAGTGTATCCTTACCATTACCTGGTTCATATTTATAAGGCCGTTTGCGTGCCGATTTTTTATTTACCTTTTTGTAGGCGGCTTCATATATCTGTACTTTTTTCGGGATGGTCTGATTGCCGGGTTTACCGAGAAAAACAGTTAAAGCCACACCGCGTTGTACGGCCATATCTTCCACCACGGAGCGGGCTTCATCAAGCTGATTTTGTTTTTCCTGAATAAGTTGCTGATTTTTCAGATGAGCGGTAAGTTCGCCGAAAAACAGGGCAGCAATGGAATCAAAGTTGACTTCGGCAGCAGGTACATCTTTCAGTGTTTTGTTGTTGTCGCGCAGCAATGTGGAAATTGTAGCGGCCTGTGTATTGTAAAGTGCATAGGTAGTGGTGACTCCTTCCTTTTCGAACCAGATGTGCAATTTTCCCGGCGCAAAGGCCAGCGTAACAAGCGAGAATGTTTGTCCGGAAGTATAACCATACTGTCTGCAAAACAGTTTTCCTTCCTTGCACTCGTAAGTTCGCTGCTCAATTTGTTTTTGAGTGAGCCATGCGTAGTATGCGCTGTAAGCGGATGCTGTAAGTGAATCGGCATTTTCGGCACCGGCGCTGTCGGTAAGTATTGTTTCAATCCATTTTTGTGCGGCTTCTGAACTGAACAGCAGAAACTGTTTCGAGCAGGTGTCCTGTTTCGAATCGGGGAAGAAAATGTCAATCCGTGAGGAATCGGAAAAACCGATAAATAGTTTTTCGTAGCCCGACTTTACATCCGGTAAATCGGTTTTCCAGGTAAATGATTGTGCCGAAATCCGGAGCACGGCAGCGCAAAGCGCGAGCAGTAAAAAGCAGCGTTTCATGTGTAGTGGTTTTGGGTTGGCCGCAAGATACAACAAAGCGTATTGCTGCCACCGCCGCCACTACATCTGTTAAAAAATCGGTTCAGCTTACTGCGCTTTCGGCGAGGGTAATTGTGCCGTTTTCGGCATCGAGTGTGCAGGATATGCCGAGGGGTAAAGTGAGTTTGTCGCGCACATGCCCGAACGGAAATCCGGTAACCACCGGGATGCCGAGGTCGCCGAGTTTTTGCTGCAATACTTCGGTTAGTGTAAACGACTTTTCGGGTTCTTCGGGCTCGCATTTGGTGCAGGCTCCCCACACTATGCCTTTGAGTTTGCGCAGCACACCGGCCAGTTCGAGTTGTGTAAGCAGGCGGTCTATGGCGTAGGGTTCTTCTTCGGTTTCTTCGAGGAAGAGAATGGTGTTTGTAAAGTCGGGTTGCCAGGGAGTGCCCAGCAATGCGCAAAGTACGGTGAGGTTGCCACCAAGCAGCACGCCGGTGTTTTTACCTCCGTGTATAATGCCGGGAGGCTGGCCGGGTAATGTGCGCAGTATGTGCGGGGCGGTTTCGGTGGTGAGTTGCAGGAACTGCGTGGTGGTGAAACCTTCCCAGGTAGAATTGCCCACCGGCCCGTGAAAGGTAACCATGCCGGTGTGTGCCTGAAAGGCGAGGAGAAGGGTGGTAATGTCGCTGAAACCGCTGAGTACTTTGGGATTTTGCGCGGCTTTGTGCAGGTCGAGCAGGGGAAGCAGGCGTGCGCAGCCCCAGCCGCCGCGCATGGCAATGATGCCGTGTACGTTTCGGTTTTCGAAAAGCTGCTGCAGTTCGGCGGCGCGTTGTGCATCGGTGCCGGCGAGGTAGCCGTGGCGGAATTTAAGCGTATCGCCATGCCATACGCGGAAGCCTGCGCTTTCGAGGGCGAGTGTGGCTTTTTGAATGCTTTCGTCGTTGAAAATGGCACCGGCGGGTGCAGTGAGGGCAATTAAATCGCCTTTGCGCAAACGTGGCGGCTTAATCAAACTACGTTCGCCGCTGCCCTGCGCACGAAGCGGCGGCACTAATGCCGATGCGGCGGCCAGCGCCAGTGCGCGTTGCAGAAATAAACGACGATTGCTGTGTGGCATGTGTGTGAAGATAGCAAATTGTGCGCCGAAGTGTTTTTGCACACATGCAATAGGGAAAGGTATTTTATTGCACTGGTGGATTGATTCTCTGGCCCGGATAGCAGTGGAAACCCGGCAGCAGCAAAACCAGCAGGGTGCCCAACTTTCCGAGGTTTCCGCAAACCTCGGAAAGTTGAGGGTAGTATTTTTTGCTGCTGCCGGGTTGGAACGGATAGCCGGAGCGAAGGTTTTTTGAAAGGAAACGGGTTCGCTTCTCCTTTTTTTATTTTGGTTGTGCCACAATCAGTCGCAATGCTGCCGTGTATTCGGGTTGTGTGCGCAGGTGGCCGTATTGTTTATCCCACTCGCCCGATTGCAGTGCGGTTTCGAGGCGTTTTACGAGTTCGGCTTCCTGTCCGGCTTTCAGAAATCCCCAGGCCGATTGTGATTGTCTTACTTCGGGGCGCAGAAACATTTCGGGCCGTCCGTAAAATGCTTCCTGAAAGCCGTCGGTGCAGTGCAGCGTGACCGGTACTTTCAAAACATCGCAGTTTGTGCCGAGTGCCTGTGTAATACGTTCGATTTTGGGGTAGCGTGCTTTTTCCACTTCAATGAGTTCGGGGAAAAAATGTACGTTCCAGAATTCGTGCAGTGCATCGGGGTCGAAGGTCATAATTACCACCTGGTTTTTAGTTACGCGCCTCATTTCGCGCAGCCCCTGTTCAATATCGGGCCAGTGATGCACGGTTACCAGCGCCATTGCGGCATCAAACGAATTATCGTCAAACGGCAATGCGCCTGCCACAGCATTTACAGCCGGAGTTTTGCCAGCCTGCAAACGTTGTTCGCGCATACGCTGCGAGGGTTCAACGGCCACTACATATTTATCATCAGGTTCATACGACCCCGCGCCTGCACCTACATTGAGCACGGTGCGGGCATTGCCGAGTGCGTGGTGTATGTGGGCGGCAATGTGTTTGTCGGCACGGCGTATCTGGCTGTAGTGCTGTCCGTGTGTGTTGTAATCGAATGCCGGGTTTGTAATTTTCATTCTCAGTTGTATTTGCTCAGCGCGAAACTATGGCTAATCTATTTTAGAAAAATGCGTTTCAACTAACAGGCAGGTATTTTATTGCACCATACGGTTTGAATATATAGCCCGGATAGAACGGAGGGCGGATTGTGTACAATGCTTTATTCTGCAGAAAGTTCCGACCGCAGAGATAGCCGGAGCGAAGATTTTTTGAAAGGAAACCGGTTCGCTCCTCCTTTTTATCAAGAGAATGCATCTGTTTGCCCTGACGGGAATTGTGTGCTTGTATTGATGTAAAAAAACAACAGGCTCTGACAATTTTTTGTCAGAGCCTGCAAGACAATGTTAACCGAACATCAGGGCAAGCGAAGTTCCCCAGTCAGCTCGAGCAGTCAGATCAAGCGGTCAGATCGAGCGAGGTTCCGCAGTCAGATCGAGCGGAGCCGAGATCGAGCGGAGCCGAGATCAGTTCCCCAACACCTTAAACAACTCATCCAGCTTGGGCGTTAGCACAATATCCGTACGCCTGTTTTTGGCACGGGCTTCGGGTGTTTTGGCGGCATCTACCGGCAGAAACTCGCCGTGTCCGGCGGCGGTGATGCGCTTGGGGTCGATGCCTTTGTTCTGGAGCAGGATTTTTGTAACCGATGTGGCGCGCATTACGCTAAGGTCCCAGTTATCTTTTATTTCGCCGGCACCTTTCATGGGTACATCGTCGGTGTGGCCTTCTACCATTACGTTAATGTCTGTATTGGCGGCCAGTACATTGGACAGCGTTTTCAGTGCTTCCTCGCCTTTGGGCTGCACTTTGGTGCTGCCGGTGGCGAAGAGGAGTTTATCTTCCATCGACACATAAATTTTTCCGTTTTTCTGTTCAATGGTAAGTCCGTTTCCTTCGAAGCCCACGAGGGCCTGTTTTACTTTGAGGCGAATATCGTTAAGGGCCTGGTCTTTTGCGGCCAGTGCGGCTTCGAGTTCTTTCACGCGGGCTTCGCGTTTGCCGAGTTCGGAGGTGAGCGAATCGAGCGAGCGTTTTTGTGCGCGCATGCTTATATCCACTCTGCGCAGCGAATCTTCCTTGCGTATGAGCTGCTCCTGGGTCATGTTCAGTTTGCCCACCAGTTGCGTGTTTTCGTTGGTGGTGCGCTGCATGAGTTCGCGGTTTTGCTTGAGCAGGAGTTCGTAGTTGGCCAGCAACTGGTCGTACTGCGCGGTGATGCGCCTGAACGATGTGCCGCAAATGGAAGTATCGCGGCGCAGGCCATCGAGTTGTTTATTGTTTTCGGTAAGCTGGCGGTTAAGCTCGGTTACCTGAGTTTCGTAGTTCTGATTGTTTGTTTTTGCAGTAGCCAGTTCGGCTTCTGCGGCTTTGCGGCGGGCTACTTCTTCTTCATACTTACGCCCGCTTACGCAACCGGCGGTTACGGCAACGGCAAGTATCAATGCCAAAACTAAGATGTTTCTCATGGTCATCAGGTTAATTGGGTAAAGGTAATTAGCCCGCCCTGAACCTGAAAGTGGACCATACGAAGTTATTAACGCCTGTTTGTGAGTGTATGCAGCAAAAAGCCCGGCCAAATGGTATGTGCCGGGCTTTTGGGTGTAATTTATGGCTATGCCTATTTCTTGGCAGTATCAGCCGCGGGTGCCGGGCTTTGTTCGCCGGCTTTCTCTTTGTAAAACCAAACACCGGTAAAGTCGCGAAACTCCATTTGGTTGATGTCGAAACCGCGCACGTTTTTATTTACCAGCCTGTCGTTCTGCTCGTAATAAATGGGCATAATGGCTGCATCGGTCATGGCCTGCTGGTCGGCCAGGGCAAAGAGGCGGGCGCGGCTGGCTGGTGTTACTTCGGTCATGGCTGCGGTGTACAGCGAGTCGAAACGGGGACTGATATATCGGCCTGTATTCAGGGGCGATTTATCGGCCATGTTGGCGGGTACATTTGATCCGTTGAGTATGGTGAGGAATGTTTCAGGATCGGGATAATCGGCATACCAGGTAGTGCGCCAGAACATGACCTTGCCCGATTCAATGGCCTCCAGATTCTGACCGAAAGGCACGGTTTCGATGCGTACGTTTATGTTGAGTACCTCGCGCAACTGGTTGCTCACGTACTCGGCGGTGAGGATGTTGCGGTCGCCGCCGCCGCTGTTTATTTGCAGGGTAATTTCGGGGAAACCTTTGCCGCCGGGGTAACCTGCCTCGGCCATAAGCTGGCGGGCTTTGTCGGGGTCGAAATTAAAGCCGGTAATGCTTTTTGCGTCGTACCCGTTCATGCACGGCGGCACAAGGCCGTAGTTGGCGGCTTCGGCATCGCCCTGCAGAATTTTGTCGGCAATCTGCTCGCGGTTTATCGAGTAGCAGAATGCCTGACGCACTTTCTGATTGTTAAACGGAGCCTGTGCAACCAGGAAGCCGTAGTAAGTAGTGCTCAGCGAAGGAGAGCTTTGCAGGATGAATCCGTTGGGACGCTTTTTGGCGTTTTCCAGATCGCCCATAATATCCTTGCTCATTTCTACCGGCAGGCGGTAAATCATGTCCAGTTCGTGGCTGTTGAAGGCAAGAATTTCGGCGCGTTTGTCTTTGATAAATTTATACTGTAACTGGTCGAGGTAGGGCAGTCTGTTACCCCACTCGTCGTATTTCCAGTAGTTAGGGTTGCGCTCGAGCACTACGGTTTCGCCTTTTTTAAGCACTTTTTGCATAAAAGGCCCGGTGCCCACGTTGTGGTCGTTTATATCCTCGCCGTATTTGGCCACAGCTTCTTTGGGGAAAATCCAGCAGCCCGCAGTGGCCAGAATATTCAGAAAACCCGGGTTGGGCGAGGTGAGTTTTACTTCCACTGTAGAGTCATTCACCACGTTAACGCCCGAAACCGTTTTGGTTTTCTGGCTGTAACACTCGGCAGCACCTGCCACACGGTCTTTAAAGGTGGCCTGATACTGCTTGTTGCGCGGCGAAGGGGTGCAAAGCAAATCGAAGCAGTATTTCACATCGGCAGCAGTTACTTTGCGGCCTTTGCCGTCGGGAGCAAAGCAGGCATCGTTGTGGAAAAACACATCGTTGCGCAAATGAAATACAAACCGGGTCGAACTGTCGGCAATTTCCCAACTGCGTGCAATGGCCGGGGCAATCGAAAGGTCTTTCTGGTTGTATTTCACCAGCCCTTCGAAAATTTGTGCCGCAATGCGATAGCCCGCCACTTCGGTAATTTCCACAGGATATAATGAGCGGTAGTCTTCAAGCTCATTCATTCGGAATACGCCGCCGTATTCCACATCACCTTTTGCTTTCTGTGTGGAATCGCCGGTGTTGTTGTCTCCACCGCAGGCAGATACACCTAACACAATTCCTCCAAAGATAAACGTCGGTAAAAGAACCGTTAGTAAACGTTTCATATACGAATCTAATCAGCGTTTATTATGATCGTAAGGGCGCCACAATGTAGTCAAAAAAACAAAACGTGTGCAAACGGTTATTAATCGATACATCCTAAAATATCAGAATCCCGACATTGACTTTTGAATCCCGGTTGTGCGTCGATAAACAACAGCAAGATATCGACGAATAGATAAATTTGACTTTGAGCAAATTACAAAATTGCACGAAAGAATGTTAATTTCACTAATTGTTTACCCTTGTAATATAAAATAACAACCAACCCGCAGTTTGTTCAGCTTTTTCCCGTCAAAGAAACGCAAAGCCTATACAAGTCCGCAGATATTAAAACCTGTTTGACGTTAATTTGTGCGGGAAACCTCAAAAATCCACATCTACCAAAATAGGGCAGTGGTCGGAGTGTACGGCTTCGGGCAAAATGGCAGCGCGTTTTAACTGCTTTTCCAGACTCTGGCTCACCATATTGTAATCAATACGCCAGCCTAAGTTGCGTGCGCGCGAGTTAAAGCGCTGGCTCCACCACGTATATTGGTGCGGTTCCTGATTGAAGGCGCGGAACGAATCGATAAAACCACTGTCTATAAATTTCCCTATCCACTCACGCTCCTCCGGCAAAAAGCCCGATGTTTTGGCATTGCTCACCGGGTTGTGAATGTCTATGGGCTTGTGGCAAATGTTCCAGTCGCCGCCAATAATGAGTTTTTTGCGTTTCTTTTTCAGCGTATCAATATAGGTTTGAAAAAAGTCGAGGAAGCCGTACTTAAACTGCTGCCGCTCGTCGCCCGTGGTGCCCGAGGGCATGTACACACTCATTACCGATACATCGCCGTAATCGGCGCGGAGTATGCGGCCTTCAAAATCGTAGAGTGCATTGCCGCAGCCCACTTCTACATGGTCGGGCTTTTGGCGCGAGAGTATGGCCACGCCGCTGTACCCCTTTTTCTGTGCCGGATGCCAGTAGTGGTGTGCATAACCGGCTTCTTCAAAATCGGCCAGGTTCAGTTGTTCGGGCTGGGCTTTTATTTCCTGCAGCAGCACAATGTCGGGCGCGGCGGCTTTTACCCAGTTCAGCCAGCCTTTGTTCATGGCGGCGCGAATACCGTTTACGTTGTAGGAGATTATTTTGGGCATTCTTGTAGTGTTGTGAAGCGAAGATAGGCTGATTTTTTTTGGATACTTAACCTCTTCCCGAATTCGTGACGCACTGCGCCACAAAATGGACATTGGGTTGCTATGGTTCACGTTTACCGGCGGATGTCAATATTCGGTTCCCAGTCAAAAATCAGTCCTGTAAACTCCCCCAATTATTTCTTTCACCCCACACTTTTCACAAAAGGATCATAAACAGGTTAACTTTGAAGTTTAACCTTAATTTATCCATGAAAACAGAAGAAATCAATCAGCTATTTTCTCAGTTCGAAGCTGCTGCTGCCGAATTGGAAGGTGTAGAGTGCTGGAGCGCCAGAGAATTGCAGGAATTACTGGGCTACACCAAGTGGGAAAACTTTGAAAAAGTGGTTGTCAAAGCCAAAGAATCATGCAGCAATGCCGGCGAACAGATCGGGTATCATTTTCCTGACGTCAGGAAGATGATAAATTTAGGGAAAGGTGCTGAAAAAGAGATAGATGACATACTGCTCACACGTTATGCCTGCTACCTGATTGCACAAAATGGCGACAGTCGCAAACCGGAAATCGCATTTGCGCAAAACTATTTTGCGGTACAAACCCGCCGTGCCGAGCTGGTAGAGCAGCGTTTACTTGATTATGAACGTGTAAAAGCCCGCGAAAAACTGAGCCATACCGAGAATCAGCTTTCTGCGGTAATGTATGAACGGGGTGTGGACAGCCAGGGTTTTGCACTCATACGCTCAAAAGGCGATCAGGCGCTTTTCCACCTCAGCACCCAGCAACTTAAACGAAAAATGGGCGTACCCGACAACAGGCCGGTAGCCGATTTTCTTCCCACAATCAGCATAAAAGCAAAAGACCTTGCTGCCGAAATGACCAGTGTAAATGTGCAGAACAAAGACCTGAAAGGATACAACCCGATTGAAAAAGAACATATTGACAACAGCAGCGCCGTTCGCAAAATGTTGCTCGGAAGGGGAATAAAACCCGAAAATCTGCCCCCGGCAAACGATATAAAGAAAACACAACGCAAACTAAAGAGCGAAGAAAAGAAGATATTGATTGACACTAAAAAGAAAAACAGAAAGAAGTAAAATAGCAAGGTCGTATCCATCCAGCCTTGCAGGAACTGGCATATTGGCGCAGTTCCTGTAAGGTGGGGATTATCAACCACCACACATTTCTATGCTTTTTTTGATATGTTTATCTGATATAGGGTGATTGTTTGTGAGGTGTAAAATCGCGCCAGTATTAAGTTTCCGGGTTTCAAAATATTCCGGCATACCCGATCTCTTTCTTTCCCAACCGATCATCTTCCTGACGTCAGGAAGATGATAATTTCATCAGGGATGCTTGTTTGCGCAGAATAAACTCCCGCCGGTTCTAAGTTTCCGGGTTTCAAAATATTCCGGCATAGCCGGTCTCTTACTTTCCCAAACGATCATCTTCCTGACGTCAGGAAGATGATAATTCCATCAGGGATGATTGTTCAAGAATTATAAACTCCCGCCGGGTTTAAGTTTCCGGGTTTCAAAATATTCCGGCATACCGATCTCTTTCTTTTCCAACCAATCATCTTCCTGACGTCAGGAAGATGATAATTCCATCAGGGATGCTCGTTTGCGAAGTATAAACTCCCACCGGGCTTAAGTTTCCGGGTTTCAAAATATTCCTGCATACCCGGTCTCTTGCCTTTCCAAACGATCATCTTCCTGACCTCAGGAAGATGATAATTCCATCAGGGATGCTCGTTTGCGAATTATAAACTCCCGCCGGGTTTAAGTTTCCGGGTTTCAAAATATTCCGGCATACCCGGTCTCTTACTTTCCCAAACGATCATCTTCCTGACGTCAGGAAGATGATAATTGCACCACTGAAAAAACAAATTATAATAACCAGAAGCACTACCAGTCACATTCCAAAATATCACCTGTCCCGCCCTTCTATTGCAAGGCAAAGCGTGCGGTCGGGGCTAATTAATCCCTTTCGGTTCATTAAATCACCTTTCCTGCCGCCTGCTTTTTCCCTTCGGGCAAACAATATTCCCCCCGCCCCGCAGTTATCCTTACAGCCGGGCGCAGGCAAAGCCCGGGCTTTCGTATTTTTAGCGAGGTGAATTTGCAGCAGGTCTTTCGTTTTCGACATTTGCTGCTGCTGTGCTTTTTACTCTCAGGCACAGTGGCCGGGCTGCGCGCACAAACCTTCAGCAACCTGCGCACCCGCACACTCGCCCCGGCCGATACGCTCCGGCTCGATACCCTCAGCATTATCCCCGAAACCTTTGTCCTGCGCCACGGCACCGACACCGTGCCCGCCTCCTGCTACCGCCTCGATGCCGCCGCCGCCCGCCTCCTGCTGCTGCCCTGCGCACCGCGTACCGACAGCCTCAGCCTTTCGTACAAAGTTTTTCCCGTTTACTTTGCCGCCACCGCCCGCCGCAAAGACCCCGTGCAGCTTACCGCCCCGCCCGGCCGAAGCATAAACCCCTTTGTATATAAACCCGGCGAGCAAAAGCGCGACGACATCTTCGCCATGAACGGCCTCAACAAAAGCGGCTCGCTGGCACGCGGCATTTCCTTTGGCAACAACCGCGATGTGTCGGTAAACTCCAGCCTCAACCTCCAGCTCTCAGGCCGCCTTACCGATAATATCGAGCTCACCATGGCCGCCACCGACGACAACCTGCCCATACAGCCCGACGGAACCACGCAGCAGTTGCAGGAGTTCGACCGCGTGTACATACAGCTTGCAGGCAAAGGCACACGGCTTATTGCCGGCGACTTTTTCACCACACGTCCGGCCGGATACTTCATGAATTACAGCAAACGCGGCCAGGGCCTTTACATAACCAGCCGCCAGCGCATGGGCAATGCCGCTTCGGCCGATTCGCTTAAACAGCCCCTGCTGCTCGTAACCGGCGGCGCAGCCGTGTCGAAGGGAAAGTTTGCGCGCAATATCGTGCAGGGCATTGAAGGAAATCAGGGCCCGTACCGCCTGCGCGGGGCCGAAAACGAATTGTTTATCGTGGTGCTTTCGGGTACCGAAAAGGTGTATGTGGACGGACAACTCCTCGTGCGCGGGCAGGAGAACGATTACATTATCGACTACAATACCTCGGAAATTATTTTCACCGCCAAACAGCTTATCACCAAAGACAAGCGCATTGTAATAGAGTTTCAGTACACCGACCGCAACTATGCCCGCTCGCTCCTGCTGGCCGGTGCCGAATACCGCACACAGGGCTGGGGCCTGCGGCTACAGGCGTTTTCGGAGCAGGACAGTCGTAACCAGCCGCTCCAGCAGGCACTTACCGATGCCGACAAACTCACGCTCACGCAGGTGGGCGATACACTGTTGCAGGCCGTAGTGCCCGGGGCCGACAGCGTGGGCTTTAGCGGCGATTTGGTGCTGTACCGACAAACGGATACACTCGTAAATGCCGTGCTTTATCCCGATGTGTATGTGTATTCTACCGATGCGGCGGTGGCGCAATGGCGGGTAACATTTTCGTTTGTGGGTGCGGGGCGCGGCAATTACAGGCAGGTAAACGCATCGGCCAATGGAAAAGTGTTTGAGTGGGTGGCCCCGGTGGGCAATCAGCCACAGGGCGAATACGAGCCGGTTATTTTGCTGGTTACACCCAAGCAGCGGCAGTTGGTTACGCTTGGTGCCGACCGGCGCACGAAGAAAAATGCCATATTCAGTGTGGAGGCGGCATACAGCAACAACGACCTCAACACTTTTTCTGACGGCAACAGCGGCGATGATAAAGGATATGGGATTTTTCTTCGCGGATCAGATACGCTCAAACTGCGCGACTCGCTGAGGCTACTGGCCGATGTGAGTACCGAAATGGTGAGCCGCTATTTTACGCCTGTTGAACGCTACCGTGCAGTGGAGTTTGAACGCGACTGGAACCGCGGCTTTCAGAATGCAGGCGGTGCAGGCTGGCAAAATGCATCGGGCAGTGCGCTTTCGCTCGAAGCAGCGGCGGGGCAGCAACTGGCGCAGGGCGGTGTACAGTTGCAGCGTTTGGGCCTGGGCACGGCGGGCTACCGGTTTGGTATGTTTCTCGAAGGAAATAATTACACCGGTTTGCGCCATGCGTTAAATACCACCATTGCCCGGCGCGGATTCAAATTCACTGCCGACGGGAGTTTGCTCACCAGCACCGGCGCTGTGGGTGCCACTGAGTTTTTGCGCCACAAAGCAGCCGTGCAGCAAATTGTGGCCAAAAAATGGATGATTGCCGCCCGCGAACAAACCGAAATTTCGCGCGTGCAAAAACCGCAGAGCGATACGCTGCTGGCCAACAGTTTCGGCTTCTTCGAGTGGGAAGTACGCGCCGGCACCGCCGACTCGGCCACACGTTCGTTTCAGCTTTTCTACAGCCGCCGTGCCGATAATCTTCCCACGGCACTCAATCTCAAACAGGCTGCCGTGGCCGAAAACCGGGGCGGAAGTTTCGCGCTCAGACAAAATCCCAATCAGCAAATCCGCTTCACGCTCAACTGGCGCACCCTGCGCATTACCGATACTGTACTGGCTCCGCAAAGCCCTGAGAACACGCTTCTCGGCCGTTTCGAATACAACGCGCGGTTCTGGAAAGGAATAGTATCCGCGAATACATTCTACGAAGCCGGTTCGGGCCTCGAAGTTCGCCGCGAGTTTTCGTACCTCGAAGTACCCGCAGGCCAGGGCACCTACACCTGGACCGATTACAACGGCAACGGCGTAAAAGAACTCAACGAATTTGAAATTGCCGTCTTCACCGATCAGGCTTCGTACATACGCATATACACGCCCACCAACCAGTTCATACGCGTTTATACCAACCAGTTTACACAAAGCGTAAACATACGCCCCGCCGCGCGCTGGGCCAACGAAAAAAAGCTCAAAGGCTTTGTGGCGCGTCTTTCCGATCAGTTTGTGTATCGCGTAGAACGCAAAACCACCAATGGCGATGCAGCCGTGGCACACGTGCCGCGTTTGGATGATGCCAATGATGCCGAGCTTGTGTCGCTTTCGGCATCGGTGCGCAACACGGTTTTTTTCAATCAGCTCAGCAGCAAATTCGGGTTCGATTTTACCGTGCAGGACATTCGCAGCAAAACACTGCTCACCAACGGCCTCGAATCGCGCGGCAACACTTCGCGCGAGTTTCGTGTGCGCTGGAACATTACCCGCGCCCTGCTGCTCACCACCGAAACAAAGGAAGGCCTGAAAACCAACGGCAGCGAGTTTTTCGGCGCACGCAATTTCCGCATACGCTACTACGAAGTGGCACCGGTGTTCAGTGTACAGCCCGGCACCACGTTTCGTTTAAGCATTGGCTACCGCTATGCACAAAAGCAAAACGCCCCCGGCTTTGGCAACGAAAGTCTGTTCCTCAACAAACTCAGCACAGAAGTAAAATACAACGTGCTTTCCAAAGGAAGCCTCAACGCCGAACTGGCCTGGATAAGCATGAACTACAACGGAAGTCCCAGTTCGGCCGTGGCCTGGGATATGCTCGAAGCATTAAAGCCCGGCCAAAACTACACCTGGCGTGTAAACTGGCAGCGCGCGCTGGCAAACAACCTGCAACTTACACTGGGTTACGAAGGGCGTAAGTCGGATGCGGCAAAGGCCATTCATACGGGCAGTGCGCAGATCAGGGCAATGTTTTGAAACACTATTCTTTCTCTCTAATATCAATAAACTCTAATTTATTCTTCTCGTTAACTCGTGCGTCAATCGTGACAATTTCACCATAATATTTCTTTACAATATCTTTTTGAGCTTCATTGGTAAAATATATTTTATGCTTCGTTTTCTTATCTGAATTTTCAATCAACTGAATATAGTTTTTAGGTTGATTAGCTATTTCAAGAGATCCTGTAAGGGTGCTATATTTGTCACTATCTGATTCATTATTTTGAAATAAATCAGAAGTAGAAATCTGGGTTGGTTTTTCAAATTTTATATCAGATTTTTTTCTTTGCAGAGGATATTGAATTTCTTTTTTGTCTCGCTGAATCACAAACCCCACTCCCTTAATATTGTTTCCATCCGGAGCAATATGGCGGGTTGTATCAATAAAATTCTGAAAATACGAATCATCACTAATCCGTTCTCTTAATTGTTTGATTTTGCCTGTATTTACTAGATCTATACAGTCGAGCATCTCATCAATATACTTGGTGGGTGTCTCAAAGCCAGGGATTTCAAGTGTAAATATTGGGCGGGTCATTTTTAACCGTACGGCATAACTGGCTGCGATTCCGGCTGACAGATAAATTTGAGAAGCGGATTTAATAGAATCTGAAGTTGAACCAGAAGTTTTGTAGGGCCTGTTATTCAGTCTTTGTATGGTACGAGAATATAATGTTCGAATACTACTTATGCGGGGAATAAATTCGCCTTCGTTAACCATACCATTCATTACCTCTCCCCCGTTGGCAATAGAAAAAAAGATTTCATCATTATCTAGTTCTATTCCTTTTAAAGAAAGGTGTCTCAGAAAATTAATCCGATCGAAAAGATCTCGGAGTTCATTCAGAATATCTTCATTAATATTCCCTGAAAGTCCGTGAGCAACCATGATTTCCGCATCTCTGTATTTCTGACATTGATAAGCCATTGTTGCCGCGCTGGCAAAAAGTTTACTACGGGTCGGTTCCAGATCAAATCGATCAATTAACAATAATGCAGCATTTTTCTCCAGGTCAAAGGCTTCATTTAGTAATCTAATTCGCTCTCCTTCATTGTGTTGAAATCGCAAAGCCAATGATTGCTCATAAAGCAGCATTGCCTGGTCATGAAATTCTTTAGGAGTAGTCATATTTTAGATCTGAAGTCTGTGAGAACAGCGGGCGATTCAAACTCAGTCGAAATTACATAAACTTCGGCAGTTTTTCTGGCCTTTTCACTTTGTTTTATGCCCTCTTTGAGCCTTTGTTGTGCATCTTTTTTGTTTCGGGTGCCTTTGGCTTCAATAAAAGCACACGTAGTTGGTTCGGAAAGAAAATTTTCTTCGTCAGCAATAGAAGACTCAGCTAACACAATATCTACACCATCTCCTTTTGCTCTTCGTTGAATTGCTTTTAGATTTGTAAATGAATCAATGATCAATAAAGCAGCTCCATATCCTGCAAACTCTGCTGTCTGCTCCATGTCTTCATAACCCATTTTTATTTTGACAATGTCCCAGCTAAGATTTAATTTTTCATTGAAACAACCAGATACCGTGATTGCTTTGGGAGAAAGATGCTCCCGAACCTCAAGCAATATTGCACACGCGTCTGCCCAAGTATTTAGAAGATGTGGACTAATTGATGGTAGTTTTCTAATTGTTTCAATGCTTATTTCGCGCATAGAGAAGATATTGTGAATAAGACGATTGATAGGTAGGTTTGAGTAGTTTTTTATTTTTATCAATATGGGTTTATGATTTCGGCCGGCAGTAATTTTTATTTCTTTAAACCCCAAAATAAATTTATCCTGAATAACTTGTTAATCGTATAAACAAATATAAACATGTAATAAGGCCTTATGCAAGGATAGCTGTTTGTAAGCGAATAAATATTGTATTCCTTTGCCAATTAGGGTTTTATGATTTCAAATAAAATCACTCCCGCCACTCGGGGAACGACACAAAAAATGTAGTCCCTTTATCTTTCGCCGTTTCAAACCATATTTTCCCGCCGCAGTGTTCCACAATATTTTTCACCATGGCCAGACCTAAGCCCATGCCGGCGGTTTTGGTGGTGAAATTGGGTACAAATATTTTATCAATTACTTCATCGGCAATGCCCGTGCCGTTGTCGGCGAAGGCGAGGAGATAGCGCGGGCCGGTGTCGGTGGGCTGGCGGGTGAGGGTTACGGTGATTTTTCCTGTGCGCTCTTCGGGAATGGCCTGCACGGCGTTTTTGAGCAGGTTGTTGAATACGCGTACCAATTGCTCTTTGTCGGCAGAGATCTGTGCTTCGGTAAGATTGCCCGCGTCGAAACTTATGTCCATGCCTTCGCTGGTATCGCGGAAAAGCTCTACCGTGTTGCGGGCCATTTGCAGCAGATCCATGCGTTCGCTTGTTACTTTGGGCATCTTGGCAAAGTCGGAAAATGCGTTGGCAATGGAAGCAAGCGTGTCGATCTGTTCGATAAGCGTTTTCGACATGCGTTCAATCTTTTCGTCGATGCCGGGCGCTTTGTCTTTGTAGGCGCGTTCAAACAACTGTATGCTCAAACGCATGGGCGTGAGCGGGTTTTTAATTTCGTGTGCCACCTGCTTGGCCATTTCGCGCCAGGCGCTTTCGCGTTCAGACTGGGCCAGCTTCTCGGCACTTTGTGCAAGCTCGGTAATCATGCGGTTGTACTCGAAAACAAGGCTGCCTATTTCGTCGTGGTTGTGCCACTGAATCGGGTCGTTGGTTTTACCGAGTTTTACCTGCCGCATTTTTTCCTGTATGAGCCGCAGCGGATGTGTAAGATAGTTTGACACGAAAATTGCCGCCAGCACCGAGAGCGCAAACAGCAGTACATAAATATTGATGAGCGCCACAAGAAATTGCGAAATCTCCTTCTCCAGCGCACTCTGCCGCGCGAAATAAGGGAAGTTCAGATAGGCTTCAAGTTGCCCGTCTTTGTTGCGCACCGGCAGGTATGCCGAAAGGTAATCAAGATTGCCAATGTGTTCGTCGTGGATAAATTCCGAGGCTCCTTTTATACTCAGTTCGTTAAATGCTTCAGGATTCATCTTGCGAGAAATCAATCCTTCGTCAAATAATTTCTGGCGCGAAGAGGCGTAAAGGTTTCCGCGCAAATCAAACATATTCACATCGGTGCCAAAAACATTTGAAATATCATTGAGCAGATAATTGGCGAAAGCCGGATTGAGCGAATAATTTTTTTCTTTCAGATAGGCCTCAATCTCCAATCGTACCGAATGGGTTTTATCGCTGATAATTTCTTCGTTTTTATTCTGATACTGATCGCGGATAAAAATAATGGAACCTACGCCAAACAAGCCCAGCGAAGCCAGCACAATAAACACAAACACCAATTGTATGCGCGATTTGAAAGTGAGGTTGGAGAAAGTAAAACCAACCGTAACCAACTGCCTCAGTGAAAAAACTGTAATAAGCAGCAAACTGAACATTGCAAACAGATACGAAAATGTGGTAACCCGCCCCAGCCAGCCCAATTGAGGTTTGCTCAATATTACCAGCGTATGCGTGTCGGGACGAAACACAAGATGGTTCCAGTCTTCGTATTTTATAAATTCATGAGACAGTTTTGTGTTGAGTTCGCCGGGATGAATGTTGTAGGTGTATTTGCCCGAATGGTTGAGCAGTTCGTCGTTTTTGTATTTGGCGTAAGAGTAATTGATGAGTTTTTTGTTGATTCCCAGTTCGCGGTCGAGCAGGAGTTCGGGGAATCCGATTTCCTGCACCATGAGTTTCGATTCAAGTTCAAGAAACAGCAGTCCGCGTCCCAGGGGTTTGTTTTCTCCCTTGCGCTGTAGTTTGAGCAAACCGGCATAACTGGTGCGGCCCGAATTAAGATCGAGGTAATGAAAATTTTTGCTCATGGCCTCGCTGCCTTTGTCGGCAATAAGTTCTTCGGCCAGCGTGAGGCTTTCGGTCCACGGCGATTCTGAACGATGCAGCGGCGAACACAGTGTGTCGTAGTAAGTAACCTTGAGGTTGTATTTCGTGTCCCAGTAGCCGTTGAAATAATTCTGGCGAATGTATCGCTCAAAGGCATTCCAGTCGGGCTGTGGCTGTTGGGCCAGGTTAATCAGCACCGAGTCGTGCGTGAGGCGGTTTTCGAGTTCGGCAAAAAGTAGTTCGGCTACGGGATCCTGTTCGGCGGCCAATTTTTCGGCCAGCAGCAGGCGGGTGTCGTGTTCTTTGTAGCGGCTTTCGCGTATGAGCAGGTGAGTGGCCGTGAGCGAAAACAAAAACAGCAGCACCACAATTACGGCAAACGAATAGGGCTGGCTGTGGTTTCGCAGCAGCAGAAAAAGCACAATGCCAAGCGGCCAGCAAATCACCAGCACATCGGCCATGCCCAGCAGGTGCATGGCCGCCACATGCAAGGCCGAGGCGGTGAGAAAAATCATCCATCGTTCAAAGGCGCGCTCAAACAGCCTGTGAAGAAAAGCCACCACCCTGTCGGCCAGCACAAAAAACGCAGCCAGCAGCAGGGCAATTACGCACAAGGCCACATAGCTGAAGCGGTTGAGCGAAAAAATATCGTTCAGGTTGTACGAAATATCCGAGTTCTGCACCAGGCCGCTCACCATCGAATTTATGACCATGCCCGCTGCCGCAGTGGCTGTCAGCGCCACAAGCCCGCCAAGTATATGCAGCCAGTATTTTTGCGGAATGCGCAACTGTGCAAACGAAATTCGTGCGGAAAAATATCTTGCCAGAAAAAACAGCAGCAGCGCATTAATCAGAAAATCGCCCAGCGAGGGCAGCCAGAACGATTCGGCATTGCCATAATGCACCGGACTAAACAACGGCAGCTCGTCGAACAACGCCGGAAACCGCAGCAAAATGGTAATCACCCTCAGCGATACAAGCAATGCCCCAAACAGCAATGTACTGCGCAACGCACCAATGCTTTGCTGCAATGCTTCACACTCGCGTTTTACAAACCACAGCAGCAGCACAAAGCCAATGGCATAAAGCAAAACCGACAGCCAGTCGCGCCAGCCCAGCCCGGCCGAAGCCGAAACCGATTTGGATGTAAGCGTAAGCAGGTAGTTGCCTTCCTTGTCGTTTATGCTGTTTATGGCATTGGGTGTGCTGGCCTGCACATCGGCTTCGCCGGGAAGCGCAAACGAGGCGTGAAAGCCGTTTTGTAAGTTTTCGTTCTGGTACGGATAGGCATATTTAATGAGCAGCAGACCAATAAATGTGCGCCCCGTATTATCATGCCTCCGCCGCACTTCGAACCAGCCGTTTTTCAAACGCGCCAGCCGGTCGTCGAGGCACACTTCCTTCATGTAGTTTTCTACGGCCACCGAATTGTCTGACCAGAACTGCAGCGTATCGCGTTCGTAAATGAGCAGCACAAAGCCCTGATCGCGGCCGAGGCGGTCGTAATACGCGGGCTGTTGCAGGAAAATATCGTGATATGATTTTTGCCGGGCCAGTTGCTCAAGCTGTACAAGCTCCTGTTCCAGCAAAGCCTCGCGCTGATGTAGCACATCGGCAAATTTGGCGGTGTGTGCCGAGAGCGGATTGCCCGTTATTTCGGCCGTACGCCCGGCCTGCTGCAACACCCAGGCCAGCAAAAAACACAGGGCCACGCCCGCAAGCGGACTAAACCTGTGACGCAGTAAAGCCTGAAAGGAGAAACGGGCCATATTTTGCCAAGATACAAAGCCACAGCCAAACGCGGTGTGCTTAGCCGCGCTGTGCCGCAAAAATCAGGCCGCAAAGGTTATTGAAATATTTTGCGCGTACCGCCTATTTTGGCCTTGTCGGAAATAAGTTCTACAATATACTCGCCCGGCAGGAAAGTATAGTCGGCATTGGGTTTTGGGCAATTAATGAGAACGGAGAGATTTTCGTTCTGGTAATCGACCGATTTTCGTGCCGCAAAATAGGTGGTACCTCCGTTGTAGGTAATGCGGTGTTCTGCATCAAGGGCCTGGGTAAGTTCCTGCCCGTCGGGCGTAATGATGCGCACATAAATATCTTTCATGCCGGGCTTGGTGGTAGGATTGCGCACCAGTTCGAAAGTCACCGCCAGCTTATCAATCTTAGAGGCTTTATCTACCGTACTCGCTTTTCTTCCGCCCCGCTTTTCGGCAATGCCCGATACAACAATGTTTGTGGCAGCAATACGGGCGGCATTGTTAAGCTGGCCCTGCAGGTTTTCGGTTTGGCGTACAAGTTCGGTGGAGCGGTCACGTTCGGCGCTCAGTTCCTGGCGCACCTGTTTGCCTTCGGCCCTGAGTCCATCGTTAATACGCGCCATCGAGTCGATGGTGCGCACATAACTCTGCATTACACCGCGTAGTGTGCCCATTTCCTTACGCAGTTTGGAAATTACCGCCGCATTGTTTTTGTTGCGCTCGGCTTCCTTCTTCATTTCCTCAATCTGCGCAATTTTATCCTGCAGTTCTTTCTGCAAATTGGCATCGTTGGTTTTCAGATCTTCAAACTGTTTCGAAAGATCTTCCAGTTCGTCCGAAAGGTTGTCGTTTTTATTGGTCAGTTCGGTAACCACTACGGTTTGCGTCTGAATCTGATCCTGCTTTTCCATAAACTTCCAGCCCAGAAAGCCGGAAATGCCGGTGAGCACGAAAATGATGCTGAGGTAAGTAATATGCAAACCTTTATTGCTGCGGGGTGTTTGCGGGTCTGACTGTTCCATAGTATTTCGTCTTCTTGCAGGAAGGATGCAAAAATCATTCCCGCTGCACATTCAAACGTCAGAAAAAACGGCTTATTTCTGAATGTTTCATAAAACTACTTGTTCACATACCAATATGAATAACCCTGAAAAAGAGCAGGTTTGCCGTTTTTGCGCCGGTTCAGGGTTCTTTTTGGTAGATGCAAAGGTAATACGTGGCGAAATTTTTACTTTTAAATTTCGGTGTAAAGCCCGAATCATAAGACAAACTGCACGAAACAGGATGCCAATTTCACGCACCGATACCACAGCCAAAAGCCGATTGGCGCAACTCACCGCCGATCTTTCGGCACTGCTGTTTCCGAAACTTTGTGCCGGTTGTGCCGATAGTTTGCGTACCGGCGAGGAGGCAATATGCCTTTCGTGCCGCCTCGAACTGCCACCTTCCTACGATTTTACCGAACCTGCCGAAAACCCTTCGGCGCGGGTTTTCTGGGGGCGGATGCCGTTTCAGGGAGTGGGAGCGGGGTTTGTATTTGGCAGCCGGAGCCGTTTGCAGGAAATTATTCACCAGCTTAAATACAACCACCGCCGCGATGCCGGTGTGGAACTGGGCCGCATTGTGGGCAGGCAGCTTGCCGCGGCACGTCCGTTTTGCACGGCACAACTCATTATTCCCGTGCCGCTTCATGATGAAAGGCTGAGGCAGCGAGGCTACAACCAGGCGGCCGAGTTTGGGCGCGGACTTTCCGAACAAATGAACATTCCGCTCCACGAACAGATCCTCCTGCGCCTTCAGGCCACGCGCACGCAAACCCGCAAAACCCGCGCCGAGCGTTGGGAAAATGTGAGCGACGTGTTTAGCGTGGCCAATGAAAAGGAAATAGCCGGTCGCCACATTTTATTGGTAGATGATGTGCTTACCACCGGCGCCACGCTCGAAGCCGCCGCCCGCCCGCTGCTGGCCGTGCCCGGAGTTTCCATCAGCATTGCCACCATTGCCGTGGCCAGAGACTGAGGCAAAAAACACCGCCAAACTCGTTACCTTTGCCCCGGCTATGGCAGAAACTCTCCTCGTAACCGGCACCACCCGCAGCGAAATTTACCAATCGCTGCTGCCGCAG
This sequence comes from Bacteroidia bacterium, assembly GCA_025454955.1. Lineage (GTDB taxonomy): Bacteria > Bacteroidota > Bacteroidia > Palsa-965 > Palsa-965. The sequence continues at coordinate 140,462 of JALONL010000010.1, forward strand.
ATCGAAGCACTTACCGAAACCGAAACCGACTGGGTGGCCAACCTCGCCAACGTGGCTGGCGCACTGCGTCAGGGTCTGGGCTTTTTCTGGGTCGGTTTTTATCTCGTGCGCAACGGCGAACTCGTGCTCGGGCCGTATCAGGGCCCGGTGGCCTGCACGCGCATCCGCAAGGGAAAAGGCGTATGCGGCACCGCCTGGGCCGAAAACCGCACACTCGTGGTGCCCGACGTGGAAGCTTTTCCCGGACACATTGCCTGCAGCTCCGAGTCGAAATCGGAAATTGTGGTGCCGCTGCACAATGCGCAGGGCGAAGTAATTGGCGTACTCGATGTGGACAGCCACCTCGCGGCCGATTTCGATGAAACCGATGCACACTACTTAGGCCGGCTGGCCCAACTTATTACCCAACTTCATGCTCGTGCAGCACAGGCGTAATTTTTTCTGGCTCGTTGCCGCACTCCTGCTGCTTGTGCGCTGCGCACAGGTGGTTACGCCAAACGGTGGCGCAAAAGACACACGCCCGCCCGTGGCCATTAAATACAACCCCGACAGCGCCGCCGTAAATGCAAACACCCAGCGCATCGTCATTGCATTTAACGAATACATTACGCTCAGCAACATCAACGAGCAGCTCATCATTTCGCCCCCGCTTGCCACACCGCCCGAAGTAAACATCCGCCGCAAGGAAATTGTCATCGACTTCAGAGATACCCTGCGCCCCAATACTACCTACACACTCAGCTTTGGCAATTCCATACGCGATATTACCGAAGGTAACGTGCTGGATAATTTCCGCTACGTATTTTCGACCGGGCCCGTGGTCGATTCGCTGCGTATCCGCGGACGTGTTACCGATGCATTTACGCTGGCCGGCGAAAAAGATGTGCTGGTTATTCTCTACAACACTGCCGCCGATTCGGCCCCGCTCAAACAGCGTCCCTGGTATTTCACCAAAACCCGGGCCGATGGTTCTTTCGAACTCACCAACCTGCGTGCAGGCAACTACAAGGTAATTGCCCTCACCGATAAAAACAGCGACTACCTCTGGCAATCGGCCGCGGGCGAACGCATTGCCTTCCGCGATTCACTGCTTACGCTCAATGCCAACTGCGATACACTTCCGCTCCGGCTTTTCCAGCAAACCGATCCGCGGCAGCGCGTGCGCAGTGCGCAGCAGGTGGCCGCAGGCAAGGTGATGGTGTATTTCGCCTATCCCGCCAAAAAGCCTGAACTGCGTTTTACCAAAACACTTGCCCCAAACATCAGCCTCTTCACCGAGCGCAACCGCACCGGCGATACACTCACACTCTGGTTCAGTAACAACAGCACCGATACGCTGGAACTTGTGGCTTCCGACGGAGGCGTTACTTTCGACACCACCGAACTGCGCATATACGACCCCAACGACAAACGCTTCCGCCCCCGCGGCGGCCAGCCCGATGCCCGCAAACTGCTTGTGTACGGCACGGTAAACAACAACCAGAAAGCCGATTTGTATTCGCCCCTGGCCGTAATTACCTCCATTCCCGTGCGCGAGTTTAACCCCGCCGGAATCATCCTCACGCGCGGCCGCGATACAGTAAAAATAAATCCGCAGTTCGACAGCCTTTCGCGCCGCCGCATTCAGGTATTGCCCAATCTCCGCGAAGATTCGGCCTACAAATTAGTGGTGCTGCCCAACACCATCACCGACTGGTTTGGCCAGCGAAACAAAGACACGCTCACCCTTAATTTCCGCCCCAAAACGCCCGATGATTGCGGCAACCTGAAAGTAACCACCAAAAATTTCAAACCCGGAAATTACATCCTGCAACTCCTCAACGAAAAAGGAGCCGTGGTGAGCGAAAGCAAAATTGCCGGCGATCAAAGCATTACCTTCAATTATCTCTATCCGGGACAATATTCATTAAGGTTAATTACCGACAGCAACCAGAACGGCCGCTACGATTCGGGGAATTACTTCGAACACCGGCAGCCCGAAATTGTAAAAATTTACGGCGGCAGTGTGAAAATAAGAGCAGGTTGGGATTTGGATGTGGACTGGAAAATGAAGAAGCAATAATCGGGCAGCACTATTTCAACTCAAACGCATCGGCATCCATTCCTGCCGGGAAATTGCTTCGAAACTGTTCAAGATTACTCAGGCTGAAAGAAGCACGCAGCACCGAGGGCACACCGTAAGCTGTATAAACCAGATCTTCTCCCTTAAAATTTAGCAGGGCCGAGCATCCGTTGTGCGGAATGTCCTTGCCATCGTGGCCAATGCGGTTTACGCCAATGAGGTATGCCTGGTTTTCGATGGCGCGTGCGCGAAGCAATGCCTTCCACTGAAACGAACGTGCTTCGGGCCAGTTGGCTACATATATCAGTAAATCGTAATCGGCCGCAAGGTTGTCCTGCGCATCTTTTGCGAAACGGTTGCGGCTCCACACCGGGAAACGCAGGTCGTAACACACCAGCGGGCATACTTTAAAACCTTTTATTTGGGTAATAAGTTTTTGCTGTCCGGCTGTATAGTGTTTGTCTTCGCCGCCCATGCGGAAAAGGTGGCGTTTGCTGTAATGTTCCACACTTCCGTTTGGCAACACCCAGAGCAGGCGGTTGTAATAGTGGTTATCTTCTTTTACAATAATGCTGCCTGTTATCACTGCATTGTGCAGCGCGGCCTGTTCCTGCATCCATTGTGTGGTGGGGCCTCCGGGCATTTCGGCGTGGCGTTCGGGAGCCATCGAAAAGCCGGTGCTGAACATTTCGGGCAGTACAATGAGGTCGGGGCGCGGGTTTTCTTCGTCGGTGGCTATTTCGCGGAAAATGGCACTGAAATGCCTGCGGTTGGCTTCGGGGTTTTCCCAGTGCAGGGCAGTTTGCACGGCGGCTACATGCAGTTCGTCGTTTTGCATGACTATACTTTGCAAAGTTTTTCGGCCGCGGCTTCCAGCGTTTCGTCTTTTTTGGCAAAACAGAAACGCAGCACGTTATTGTAAACCGGCTTGTGATAAAACACCGATACAGGAATGGAAGCCACGCCGTGTGTTTTCAAAAGCTCCACGGCATAGTCGGTATCTTTTGCATCGGTAATGCCCGAGTAGTCGAGCAACTGGAAATACGTGCCCGCGCTGGGTGTGAGTTTAAACCGCGAGCCTCTGAGCAGGTTGTTGAACGTATCGCGTTTTTGCTGGTAAAATGCGCTGAGTTCGAGGTAATGGTCTTTGTGGTCGAGAAATTCGGCCACGGCCACCTGCATGGGTGTGTTGCACGAAAACACCAGAAACTGATGCACCTTGCGAAACTCAGCCATAAGCTGGCGTGGTGCTATGCAGTAGCCCAATTTCCAGCCGGTGGTGTGAAAGGTTTTGCCAAACGACGAAACGATAAAACTCCGCGAAGCCAGTTCGGGATACCTGGCCATGCTCTGGTGCGGCTGCCCGTCGAAAACCATGTGTTCGTAAACCTCATCGGCCAGAATGATGATGTCGTTTTTTTTCGTCAGGCTGATGAGTTGCTGCATATCGTCGTCGCTCAGCACTGCGCCGGTGGGGTTGTGGGGAGTGTTCACAATAATCATCCGCGTATGATGATTAATGAGTTTTTTCACCGCCTCCCAGTCGATATGAAAATCGGGTGCGTTTAGCTGGGCATACACCGTTTTTCCCCCGTTCAATTCAATGGCGGGCTCGTAACAGTCGTAGGCTGGCTCGAAAATAATTACTTCGTCGCCTTCGCGTATGGTGGCGGCAATGGCGGTATAAATGGCCTGCGTGGCGCCGGATGTAACGGTAATTTCGGTTTCGGGGTCGTAAGCCGTGCCGTAAAGGGCTTCTGTTTTGGCCGCCAGTTGCTGGCGCAGGCGGGGCAAACCGGGCATGGGCGCATACTGGTTGTGGCCGTCTTTCATGGCTTTGGTTACCAGTTTAAGCAGTTCGGGCGGGCAACCAAAATCGGGAAAGCCCTGCGAAAGATTAATGGCATTGTGCTCAGCCGCCATGCGCGACATTACCGTAAATATTGTGGTGCCCACACGGGGCAGTTTCGAGCCTAAGGTTCCTGAATAATCGGGCATAAGTAAGGGGAAATTGATCACTAATTAAGGTAAATGTAAGCGGAAACCGTTGCCTAAAAAAATACCGGAGTTCCGAAAAAGGTTAAATAAGGTTTGATTTAACCAGATTGGTTATCCTGCGGCAAATCATACCACAACTGCACTACTCCTGAAGGAAAAGCAATGCTTTTTTTGAATTGAAGCCTTTTCTCGGGAATATTCTCTGCAAATAAACGAATACCGCCTCCCAGCATATATGGAATTACGGAAACCGCTATCCGGTTAATTAACCCGTGGCGCAGCAATTCGGCCACCACTTCGGCTCCTCCATCGCAGTAAATATCGGCTCCGGGTTCCTGTTTCAGTTTTTTTACCAGTTCCACCACATCGGCATGAAACTCGGCATGTTCGTGCGTGCCGCTTCGGGTGCGCGAAACCACATACAGTTTTTTATCGGCATGGGGAAGGGCAATACCAAAGGAGAGCACTTTTTCAAAAGTTTTCCGGCCCCAGATTACCGTATCAATACCGCTCAGAAAAGCGGCATAACCGTAATCCTCGCCGGGAAGTTCGGCCGTATTCAGAAAATCAATATTGCCATCGGCTTTGGCAATATAGCCATCGAGCGAACAGGCAATGTAAAGGACAACTTGGCGCAACATATCCGGTTGAAATATTTACCGCCAAAATACAAGGGATTCGGCCATAAATAGGATTTCGGTGTCAAAACCGCAGTTTTTCGCCTTATCTTTCGGAAAATTAAACCTTATTCAATGATTATTGCTAAAGACTGTGTGGTAGCCGTAAACTACCACCTCACTGTTCCCGGCGAAAACGGCGAAGGTGAAACCACTGTAGAACAGACTTCCGTTCAGGATCCGTTTGTGTTTCTGTTTGGTGTAGGTCAGCTCCTGCCCGAATTTGAGGGTAACCTTTCCGGTAAAAAGGTTGGTGATACATTCGACTTCCGCATCGAGGCCGAAAACGGCTACGGAGTTTATCAGCTCGAACACATCGTGAATATCCCGATGACTGCTTTCCTCGACGAAGAAGGCAAACTCGATACCGAAATGATTGCCGAAGGCAAACAGGTGCCCATGATGGACAACGAAGGCAACCGCCTCTGGGGCAAAGTGCTTGCCGTTGAAACCGAGCATGTACGCATGGATTTCAACCACCCGCTTGCCGGCAAACAACTTCACTTCGTAGGCGAAGTAATTGAAGTACGCGCCGCCGAAGCCGATGAACTCGCCCACGGCCACGCTCATGGTCCCGGTGGTCATCACCACTAATCCATTCGCAGATAGCGATTTAACAAAAATTCCCGGCTCAATGGCCGGGAATTTTTTTATGTGGTAAAGCCTAAGTTGTATTAACAGGCCCGCAGATTATCAATATCGAGAAACTCGCGCCAGTCTGACAGATTGGCCATTACCTGCAACTGGCGGTAACGCTCGTGAAAAGCCACATCGCTGGGCTGTGCATTCAATTCCTCAATCCGGAAACGGTCGAAATTGTACAGGGCAAGGCGTTCCTCTTCATTGAGGTATTCGCCACTAAACTCCCTGTCGCGCAAGTCGTTAATGCTTACGCTCCCACCAATATTCATTTTGGCAAAAAACTGCTGAAAATTTGTACTCCTCGACGACATATACCTTTTGTTCATGCAAAAATAACGAGCCTGAACGAGCAAACGTTTCAATTATCAGGCCGCATTTATTAACAGATGCCCGTTGATGATGAATTACAACGGATTAGAACGTTAAAAATACATCCGGGTTTAATTATTACCCGACAAAAAATGGTTACCGGCCGATTAAAATAATTGACCGGTTTTGAAAAAAATGCACAGTTATTTTGCTTTAGGCATTCTCCGTTCTCTGGCCGTAATAGAATCGAGCAACATACGGGCGTTGGCATCGCCGGGGCGGGTGGCGAGTGCGCGGTTGAGCAATACGCGGGCGCGGGGGTAAAACTCGTTGGTGTTCATGAGCGAATTGGCCAGCGAAATGTTGCGGTCGGGGTTGAGCGAATCGGCTTTCCAGAGTTTCATGAGCGAATCGTTGGCGTGTGCGGCGCTGAAACCATTGCCAATCATGGCGGCATTAATGCGCGAAGCCTCGCCGTAACTTTGGGCGGTCTGGTCTTCGTTGGCCGCACGCTGAAATGCTTTTTCAGCCTCCTCAAATTTCATGGCCATAAAGCTCGACCCGGCATAATCGGCCCAAAGTCCTGCATCGCCCGGATTGGCTGTGGCGGCCAGGCGGTACCAGTACGAGGCCGTGGCATAGTCTTTTTTCACTGCGGCCTGTCCGGCCGGGTTTTTGAAGAAATTCACATAACCCAGCAAAATCGGGTTATTGCGAAACGCACTCTGCGCATTGCCCCAGCAAAGGGCCGCATTTTCCATATCGCCGCGGTGGTAGTAGCAAAGCCCAAGGTTAAGCCAACTGTTTACATAACGCGGATGAAGCTCGGTGGCTTTCTGCAAATACGGCAGTGCCTTGCCCGACCAGTACATCACACTGTCTTTGTTCTTATCCACATGCACCAGCGCCTTGTTCATGTACTGCGCACCCGAATTGCCGTTGCAAAGCGCACTGTTTGGCTTGTGCGTCACATCGTGGGTAAATAGGGTGAAGTCGTTTTTCCAGTAAGGATTGCGGTCAATGGCAGTCCACGCATAAGGCAAGCCAATGGCCACCACCATTGCTGCAGGCACAAACCGTCCGGCATTTTTAAGGTAATTGGCCAGCCACACAATGCCCCAGGCCAGCGCCATGGTAAAGCCCAGCGACGAATGAAAAATCAAACGTTCGCCCATTGTGGCACCTATGTCCATAAATATGTTGCACACCAGCGCAAAAAAGCCGAGGTAAAACGCAATGGCAAACCCCATTTCATGTTTGCGCATAATGAGCCGTATCATGAGCACCACAAGGCCTGCGTAAATGAGGAACGAAAGCCATACCTGCCAGTCGCTAAAATCGGAGTAAGGGAAATGCTGGTATGAATAATCGGCCGAGAGTGGTGCGGGCACCAGCAGCAGCACGAGATAATCATCCAGCCTGTTCAGCTTCGAGGCCTTTACCTCGTGCGATTTTGCAAACATGTAAGGCTCGTTGAGCGGATCCATGGCGCTCCTGTCGGTTTTTTCCTGCCCCATTCCTACCGAGCTGAAACGCATTGCACCGTAAAGCACAAGCACAGCCCCTATGGCCAGCATGGGCTGAATATACACGGCTTTCTGGCGGCGGAAAATAAACAAGGCCAGCGGCAGCAGCCCCAGCAGGGCCAGCGCATATTCCTTGGAAAGCAGGGCCAGAAAAAACCAGAGCGCACCCAGCAGCAGGTGTTTCATTACCCGCGTATCCACATACCGGAAAAACGAAATGAAGGTGAGCGCAATAAACAGCATCGAAAAAATTTCGTCGCGGCTTTTTACGTTGGCCACCACTTCGGTATGTATCGGGTGCATGGCAAAAAGCAGCACCGAAATAAATGCAATTTCGGTATTGGTGCGAAACACGCATTCGCGCAGAAACACCAGCAGCACCACCAGCAGCAGCGCATACCACGCAATCTGAAAGCCGTGACGCAGAGGGGCCAGCGCAAGATTTTCGGCCGTTATTTTTTTGTCGAGGTCGAGACGTTCTTCTATGAGTTTGTTGAGTTCCTTTTGCTCATCGGCCGTAATATTTGCCTTGCGCTGAAGTTCGAGCACACGGTCGCGCACAAACTCAAACCGTTCGCCATAGCATTCGCCAAAAAGGCCCTGTTCGATGGCAAAACTCACTATCGAAAGCGGACGGTAACGGCCACCGGCAAGCTGCTGCTCTACGCCCATGCTCTGGTAAAAACTCTTGTAGGCATCGTTGGTGAGAATTTCGCCAATGCCGCCAAAACCTTTCTGCACAAACGTGTTCTGGCGAATTACAATATCATCGTCGAGCGCATATTCGTTTTTAAGCGTGTTGGCATAAAAACCCACGGCCACAGCCACCAGCACGGCAGCCTGCACCCAGAAATTGCGGGTAAACAAATACGCAGAACTTTGCAAAGCAGGCAACTCCCAGGCGGCCTTTTTTTTCTGATTGGCGGTCGATGACATAATATGGTATAAACGGGCAGGCACTAAACTACAAAAAATGTAGTTGTGTGTAGGGATAAGCATGATATTGAAGTGGCTGCGCTTCAAACCGGCTCATCGGATTTTGAAGACAGGGCAACCTTTTCCAAACTTAATCTTCGCCGGATTAATTATATTCACCCACAACACCTTTTCAAAATAACTTAACACAGGTTTTTATGAGCGATTTCGGAGCCTTTATTTCAATTGTAAAAACAGATCGTTCGGCGTTCTCCGATGAGGAGGTGGAGGCCATGAAGGAAATTTGCGACGAGATAAAAAACAGGCTGATGCTGAAAAACTCAATGGGCGAGTACTATTATTTCAGTGTGGGCCGAACCTTGCGTGTGGGAATTACGGAGTGTTTTGAACTGAATGTGCTGCTCTCCGACTATTGGGGCGATTCGGATATGTTTGAATGGCACAGGGAAGTTGACGAAAGAGATGCACGAAAAATAACCGAAGTGCTGTCTGAAACACTTGGAAATGGTTATGTGCTTAAACCGGCATTTGAATGGTGGTAGATTGCGCAGCTTACAGCCAGCCTTTTTCCACAATATCGCGGGCGTGGTAAGTAATAATAATATCGGCACCGGCGCGGGCAAAGGCGGTCATGTTTTCCATTACAATGCGGGGCTCATCAATTAATCCGGCTGCTGCGGCATTTTTCACCATGCTGTATTCGCCAGATACATTGTAGCAGGCCACGGGCACATTTACTTCGTCTTTTACACGGCGGATAATATCGAGATAAGCCAGCGCAGGCTTTACCATAATTATGTCGGCACCTTCCTGCACATCCAGCAATGCTTCGCGTATGGCTTCGTTTCCGTTTCGCGGATCCATCTGGTAAGCCTTACGGTCGCCCTGCTGCGGCGACGAATCGGCGGCTTCGCGAAACGGGCCGTAGTAGGCCGAGGCAAACTTCACGGCATACGACATGAGCGCGGTGTGTTCAAAGCCATTGCTGTCGAGCGTTTGGCGTATGGCACCCACGCGGCCGTCCATCATGTCAGACGGGGCTACCATATCGGCACCAGCCTGTGCGTGTGCCAGCGCCATGCGTGTAAGCAGTTCCACCGAAGAGTCGTTTTTCACTTCGCCGTGGTGCAAAATGCCGCAATGCCCGTGTGTGGTGTAAGCGCAAACGCATACATCGGTAATTACGTACACATCGCTGCCGAAGGCATTTTTCAGGGCTTTCACGGCGGCGGGAACAATGCTGCTTTCGCCGTGTGCGGTGTGTCCGTCTTCGCTTTTTTCTTCACCCACGCCAAAAAGCAGGAGCTTGTTTATTCCGGCTTTCAATCCTTTCTCGGCATCTGTCAGCAATGTATCTATTGAGAAATGATTGACTCCCGGCATTGCGCCGATGGGATTTACCACACCGTTTCCGTGTGTGACGAAATACGGGTAAATAAACATATCGCTGTTGAGCCGTGTTTCGGCCACCATGTTGCGGATAATGGCATTGCGGCGGTTGCGGCGTGGGCGCTGGGTGATATTCATAACTGTAATTATAAATACGGTTATTAATTAGTTTTCGTTTCGGCTCAGCACGGCAAATACGGCCTGTACCAAACCGGCATCGTCGAACGTGGTGGGCAGTGTGCAGCGGGTAATGCCCATGTCGCGCAGTGCGCTTTGGGTGGCGTGGCCCATAGCCACAATTTCCTGTCCGGGGCGTGGCTTGCGGTGTGCAAAACAGGCTTCGGCGTTTGACGGGCTGGTAATTACGAGCACATCGGCATCGGGCAGTTCGGAGGCGGGGCGTTCTATGGTTTCGTACACCACCAGGTTAATGACCTGTGCCGTGGGAAGCTGCTGCTGCACGGTGCGCATACTGCCGCGTGCCTGCGGAAAAAGCACACGGTCGCGGCCGGCGCGGGCGGCAAACTGTTTGCCGGTGATGCGTGTATCGTTTCCGCCACCAATGAAGTCGGCGCGGAGATTGTGCTTGCGGAGTTCGTCGGAAGTACCTTTGCCCACGGCGGCTATTTTGGCTCCGGGGGGCAATTTTGCCTGCGCCAGAAAATGTTTCACGGCGTGTTTGCTGGAGAAAAATACCCAGTGTGCTTCGGGCACTTTGGCAATGGTTATGCGTTTGGTTTCGATGAGTGCCACGCCGTGAACGGTGCAGCCTGCGGCTTCGAGCAGGTGGCCGAATACATCGCCGGGGCGAAGGTCGCGGGTAATGGCCACTGATGCGGGCTTTATGCTGTGCAGGCGGCGCAGCACGCGTTCGGGCAACTCGTCGGGCTGGCGCGATTCGAGGCAGATCATGCGCGGCGACTGATCTGCATTATCGGCCAGGGCAGTCCACACTTTGAAATTGCCGTCGTCTTCTTCGCAGTATGCGCCCAGGGGCAGGTGGCAGCCGCCTTCGAGCAGGTTGAGGATGCGCCGCTCCACGGCAATGCAGGCCTGCACATCGGGGTGATGGATCTGTTGCAGGGCGGCAATAAGTTCGTGGTCGTTTTCGCGTGTTTGCAAAGCGAGTACGCCCTGCGCGGGTGCGGGAATGAATTCGTGTGCGGGCAGCTCTTCCACATGAAGGTCGCTGAGGTCGAGCCCGAGGCGGCCAACTCCGGCGGCGGCCAGCAGAATGGCGTCGTACTGTCCGCTGCGCAGTTTTTCGATGCGCGTGGGCACATTGCCGCGCAGGTCGGCAATTTTCACATCGGGCCTGAAGCCGCGCAGCAGCGATTTGCGGCGGGCCGAGGAAGTGCCCACCAGCGCATCGCGGCGCAGGTGAAATTTGGCGTGTTTGTCGGTGCACTCTTTGCGAATGAGCAGCAGTTCGCGCGGGTCTTCGCGGTACGATACTGCGGCCACGGCCAGCCCTTCGGGCGATTCGGTGGGCAGGTCTTTGTGCGAATGTACGGCCAGATCGGCAGCGCCGCTGAGCACGGCGTCTTCAATTTCCTTGGTAAAAAATCCTTTGCCTTCGAGTTTGTCGAAACTCAGGTGCTGGATATTATCGCCCTGCGTTTTGAGGATGAGGAGTTCGGAGGCAATGCCAATGCGCTCAAGTTCGCTTTGCACAAAGCGGGCCTGCCAGAGCGCAAGGTCGCTTCCGCGTGTGGCAATGGTGATTTTGCGTTGCATGTAATTTGATTCCGCTGATGCGGGCGCAAGTTACGCCGAAGATTAACTGCGTGCGGCTTCCGCAGTAAGGATTTCGCGCGCCATTTTCATGGGTACGCTGATGTATTTTTTTTCCACGTAGCCCAGCACCCGTTCGAGGAGTTCGCGCGAGGCGGGGTCGAGTTGTTCGATTTCGCGGGCAAACACGCTGTTTACGGCGGTGTCGCGTATTTCTTTCACCTTATTGGGTACGTGGCGCATGGCCAGTTCGATGCGGCGGGTTTTGAGTTCGGTGCGGAACGATTCGACCGAGGCGGCAATGATGGCGTTGCAGCGGTCGAGTTCTTTTTCGCGCTCTTTGAGGTTGTCCTGTGCCACTTCCTGCAGGTTGTTTACGGCAATCAGGTTTACGTCCCAGGCATTGAGGATTTCGGGATCGAGGTCGTTGGGCACTGCCAGGTCGATAACTACTTTGCGGGCGCGGTCGCCCTGGGCAAGCTGCCGGTAAATGGCGGGAGTAATTACGGCATTTTCGGCACCGGTGCAGGTTACAATTACGTCAAAGCCTCCGGCGAAGGTTTCGAGTGCGGCCAGCGGGTAGGCCTGTCCGCCGGTTTCGGCAGCCAGCTTTTGGGCATTGGCCAGGGTGCGGTTGAAAATGCTGAAGCGTTTGAAGCCGTGTTTGCGCAGGTAGCGCGCCATGGCGGTATTGGTAACGCCCGAACCTACAATGAGAATGCGGGCATCGAGTTGTACGTTGAGTGCGCGGAGCTTGCGGTAGGCCAATGATACCACCGATACCGGATTGCGGGCAATGGCGGTTTCGGTATAAACGGCTTTGGCTGTTTCGATGGTTTTTTTGATTACCAGACGAATAATATCGCCGGTAAGCCCCATTGCGGCCGAGTCTTCGTAAGCATTGCGCACCTGGGTAATGATTTCGCGTTCGCCCACCACGAGCGAATCGAGCGAGGAGGCTACGCAGAAAATATGTTCAAGTGCATCCTGCCCGCGATATACGGAGCAGGTTTCGGCCGCTTCTGAAATGAGTTGGGGTGAATCGGTATTGAGGAAACTGCCGAAGAACTGGCTGAGGAATGCGGAGTTGGTGTGCTCGTCGCGGATAAAGATAAACTCCACGCGGTTGCAGGTGCTCAGGTACATGAGTTCCGAAAGCCCGCACGCTGCCTTGAGCGCCTGAAGGCGTGTGGCACGCACATCGTCGCCGAGGTGATAGCGACCAATGTCGTTTACACCGATGGTTTTGTGGGTAAATGCTATGACCTGAATCTCTTGCACAAAAGGGCTTTCGTAGTTTCAGATGCAAATTTGCAGCAGCATCGGGCCTTGTTTGTCAGAGAATTGTCAGGGGGCAGGATGATAACCATCAGGACTTCCTTATTTAGAACGAGTATAAACAAGTGTGTTGCCGCGACTTTTCAACCGACTTACGTATAAAGTCTGGAAATAACCTGCGAAAGTTATTTTTGTCACTAACGCCCTTAAATATACACATTCGCCGTCAGGCATTAAATTAACCTTTTCTTTTCGTGTTCAGGATAATTTGTTTACTACCTGTATTGTTTATACTGAGCAGTGCTGTGTTTGCCCAGAAGGCCGACAGTCTGGAAGCTGTGCTCAGGAGCAGCCGTGAAGATACTTCGCGTGTGCGCACACTTACCGCGCTGGCGTGGCAGTTGCGCACGTCTGATCCTGACGGGGCGAGCCGCAGGGCGCAGGAGGCATTGGTGCTGGCCAACCGTTTGGGCGACGAGAAAGGGCAGGGCGATGCGTGGAATGTGACAGGCGTGGTGCATTACCGCCGGGGCGATTATGTGCAGGCGGCGGCGGCACACCTGAGGGCGCTGTCTATCCGCGAACGTATTGGCGATGAGGAAGGGTCGGCCATCAGCTATATCAATCTGGGTAATGTGTACAGCAACCAGCAAAACGGCAAGCTGGCACTCGATCATTACATGCGTGCGGCCGATATTCTCGAAAAAAATGGCAAGCCACAGCGGCTTGGGGCGGTGTACTTGAACATAGGCACTATTTACGCCGAAGAAAAGAAATGGGGCCAGGCGCTCGATTTTTTCAGGGAGGCAAAAAAGCTGGCCATTGCACACGGCAACCGTGCGCTGGAAGCACAGGCCAACAACAATATTGGTGTGGCTTACGAGAATACCGGGCGTTATGATGAGGCGCGGAAAGCGTATGCAGAATCATACGCCATTGGCGTGGCCGAAGACGATGCGCCGAGCATGATTGATGCGGGCATAAACATTGGCAATATTTACAGACTTTGCAAGCAGTATGCGGAGGCCATGAAACAATACGACCAGGCCGAAGAACTGAGCCGAAAAACGCAATATGCCGAGGGCTTGCTGGCGGTGTACGACGTAAAGGCCAAAACTTTCCGCGACATGCAGCAGTTTGAAAAGGCGCTCATTTTCCAGATTCGTTTCAAGGCCATCAGCGATTCGCTGTACAGTATTGAGAATACGACCAAGATGAATGAGCTTACCACGCGCTGGCAAACCGAGCGGCAGGAGCGCGAACTGCTGGCGCGCGAAGCCGAACTGGCCAAACAGCGCGAGTCGGAGCGCCGGGCCAATATGCGGCTCTGGATTACGGCGGCGGTGGCTTTGCTGGTACTTGTGTTTGGCACCTGGGCGTTTTATGCCTACACCCAGAAGCAACGTGCGGGCGAATTGCTGGCGGCGCAGAAACGCGAAATTGAGTACAAGAACGAAGAGCTGGCGGTAAAGAACAAAGACATTACCGACAGCATTGTTTATTCGCGCCGCATACAGCAGGCACTGTTGCCTTCGCCAGCTTACATGCAGCAGCTTTTGCCCGATTCGTTTATTTTCTACCGTCCCAAAGACATTGTGAGCGGCGATTTTTACTGGGTAGAAAGCTGGGGCCGCCAGGTGCTGGTGGCTGCGGCCGATTGTACCGGTCATGGCGTGCCGGGCGCATTGCTGAGCGTGGTGGGGCTTAACCTGCTTAACCAGGCGGTGCAGGTGCATGGCCTTTCGAGCCCGGCACCGATGCTTAACGCGGTAAACAAAAATCTGGCGCAGGCACTCGGACAGCGGCAAAGCGGCGAAGGGCAGACCGTGTCGCAGCTGCACGACGGTATGGACATTGCGCTGCTTGCCATAGACCGCAGCGAAATGAAGGCCGAATTTGCCGGGGCCAACAACCCGCTGTGGCTGCTGCGCAAAGGCGAACTCATTGAATACCGCGCCGACCGCCAGCCCGTGGGCCTGCACCGCGACGGCGAACACCGCCCGTTTACCAGCCACTCCATTGCCCTTGAGCCGGGCGATATGCTGTACCTTTTCAGCGACGGTTACGCCGATCAGTTTGGCGGCGGGGCGCAGAAAAAATTCAAGCAACGCCGCCTGCGCGAACTGCTGGCCGAAATAGCCGCTCAACCCGCCGCACAGCAACGCATACTCATTGAGGAACGTTTCGAAGACTGGAAAGGAAGTCTGGAGCAGGTGGACGATGTGCTTGTGATAGGCATAAGGGTGTAAGCCTGTTTTGGAGTTACTGCCACACTGCTGCATCCACAAAAGCAAGGGTATAACCGTTTGTTGCCGGTTCATAATCCGGCTGAAAACTCCGCGTTTTCAGAACGAAACGATATTTATGTGCGCCTTATTTTTGTGAATGGACGAAGTGTGTTCTTCGTACCGGCGTGTTATAGTTCATGAGCAGCAGGAAGAAAAAATCAGCCCCGCCCGCATCCGGTTCCGGCCCGCAAACGCCGCTTCTGGATGTGTTTATGCCTGATGTATCGCAGCGTGTATCGCTGTCGTTGTTTCAAACGCCTGTTTCGGCGGGCTTTCCTTCGCCGGCCGATGATTACGAGGAAAAGAAACTTGATCTGAACGAGTATCTGGTATCGCGGCCGTCTTCTACTTTTTTTGTGAAAGTAAGTGGTCAGTCGATGACCGGCGCAGGCATACACGACGGCGATTTGCTGATTGTGGATCGTTCGGCTCCGGTGGCCGATAAGAAGATTGTAATTGGTGTGATAAACGGCGAGTTTACGGTAAAGCGTATTCGCAAAAAAGGCACACAACTTTTTTTAGAGCCCGAAAATGATGCCTACAAGCCTATTGAAATTACGGGGGATATGGATTTTACGATTTGGGGTGTGGTGACGTATGTGATTCATAAAGTGTAATTTGTTTTTTGCGGGATTGATGTGTGTGTGGAGTATTTTGCCAACTGATTTTTCGAAAAAAAATTTGCTATTACATTGCTGTGCATTTTAATCAAGTCTGGAGGCCTGATTAAAATAAACGGAAAGTTTGTTTTCTGCAACGACTGTAACTTTCTGCAGCTTCGCTGCGTGGAGTTTGTTGGTTTTTTGCAGCACCTGGAGGTTTGATTTTTTAGCCCGGATTGCAGCGGAAAGCGCGCAGGGTGTACTTTGTATTTCGGGTATCAATTTTCCGAGCACTTGCAGCGTAAAGCCGGAGCAGGTGTTTTTTAAATGCACCCTAAGTTCGCTCCATCTGCTTCGCAGTTTTATTTTTTCTAAAATTCCTGACGGGTCACGTTGTTTTATTTTTACCCGTGTTTCTCTGTAGGTATTAATCTTCGATGATTACGCCATAGCCGGCATCAAATTCCTTACGTTCTTCGGGCGACATGCGTTTGCGTAGTACGCGTGTGGTGAATCCGCCCACCAGTTTGCCCTGATCTACAAACATCCAGTCGCTGATGTGATCGGGATTGACTTTAATGGTATCGTTATAATTTACTTCTGTGGTTTGAAGGTTATCATTATCCACAATGCCAAAGTATTCATTGTTTTCCATCCATACTTCCCGCAACCAGATGTGTTCGCCCATGCCTCCGCCAAGATCGAAGTGTACTTTCAATCCGAATGCGCCCTGGCGGGCTGTCTGGTTTTGGAGTGCGTTTTTAAACTGGTAAAGTGTTTGTTTTGCCAGTTCAATAGCGGCATTCATTTCCTTATCGTCTGTTTCTACTTCAGCAATCACATCGTTTGAGGTGCTGTCGCTGTATGTGTTTTTTGGGGGAGCAAAGTTGCATGAGGTGGCGGCGAGCAGAAGCAGTGAGAGTATGTGGATTTTCATTGCTGTGTGGTATTTTCAATGGCGTTGTATAATTCGTTTCCTGATGCGGCTCAGCGACTCGGGTGTAACGCCAATGTAGCTGGCCAGCTGATGCTGCGGTACGCGTTGCAGGAGATCGGGGCGCTGTTCGAGCAATTGCAGGTAGCGTTGCTCGGGTGTGGAGGTGATGAAGCGGGCAAACTCGTCTTTGGTTTTTCCGAAGCTTTGTTCGAGCATGATGCGGATGACTTCGGCGAATTTCGGGTGCCGGGCCAGGAATTGTTCTTCGCTGCCGGTGCCCCCGGCGGTGGCGGTGGTATCTTCTTCGCACACGAAAAAATGATTGGCGGGCACCTGTTGGCTGAAGCTGATGAGCGACACGGCGGCCTCGCCTTGGGTGTAAAAGGCGGTGGTTTTTTCTTCGCCGTCGATAAGCTGATACTGGCGTATGCAGCCCGAAAGCACGAAATAACATTCGCGTGCGATTTCGCCTTCGCTAAGCAGCACGGTGCCTTTGGGGAAGTGCCTTACTTCAATTTCGCGGAGGAGAATTTGCCTGTCTTCGTCGCTCAACGGCGTGTGCAGGGCCACATAATCGGCAAGCGTTTTTTGCATGGGTGCAGACTTAAACAAGCGGGGGCAAGTTACGAAACACGCGGCACACCACTGCAAACGAGGATTTTGTGGGTCAATTTTGGCGGCTGTGGCGGAAAGGCTTGACAAAGGGGTTTTGTGTGCCGTATATTCATGGCCTGTTGGCAAAAGACCCGGGCCCTGATGTACGCCATAGTTGACTGCAATAATTTTTTCGCTTCGTGCGAGCGCGTGTTTCGCCCCGACCTGCGCACGCGCCCAGTGGTGGTGCTTTCCAACAACGACGGCTGCATTATTTCGCGTTCGGCCGAGGCCAAGAAGCTGGGCATAAAAATGGGTGCGCCGTATTTCGATGTGCGTGAGCAACTGGAGCGGAATAATGTGATGGTGTTTTCGTCGAACTACGCGCTTTACGGCGATTTTTCGCACCGGGTAATGAATTCGCTGGCCGAGTTTGTAGACAGGGACGACGATCTGGAAGTATATTCGATAGACGAAGCCTTTTTGCATCTGGCCCCGCTGGCGCATTTGCACGAGCCCGAAGCCTATTGCCATAAAATACGCACCACGGTAGAGCGCTGGACGGGCATTCCGGTTTCGATAGGCATTGCGCCCACCAAAACGCTGGCCAAAATTGCCAACGGCATTGCCAAAAAGTACAAAGGCTATGGCGGTGTGTTTCACCTCAACACGCCCGAACGGCTGGACAAGGTGCTGGCCGCCACGCCTGCCGAGGATGTGTGGGGCGTGGGCTACCGCCTGGCCGAAAAGCTGAAACAATACGGCCTGTACACGGCAAAGCAGCTCCGCGACTGCAACGATGCGCTCATCCGTAAAACCGGCGGCGTGGTGCTTTTGCGCACCGTACACGAACTGCGCGGCACACCCTGTTTCTTTTCCGATGCCGTGCCCGATGTGCGCAAGGGAATTGCCAGCACACGCTCGTTTGGCAATACCGTAACCGCGTTTGAAGACCTGCGCGAAGCCGTGGCCACTTTTATTTCGCGCGCGGCTGTGAAACTGCGCAGGCAACACTCGGCCGCGGGGGCTTTGTATGTATATGTGCGCACCAGCGCATTTGCCGAGGGCGAAAAATACAGCCGCAGCGCCTGGCGCGAATTGCCGGTACACACCGACAGCACGCCCGAACTCATTCACCACGCCACCGAAATGCTGCGCGAAATTTACCGCGAAGGCTATCAGTACAAAAAAGCCGGCGTGATGCTTTCGCAACTCATTCCGCGCAGCAATATCCAGCTCAACGCCTTCGACACCGCCGACCGCACCCGCCACACCCGCGCCATGCGCGCCCTCGACCAGATTAACCGCATTCACGGAAACGATACACTGCGCATTGCCGCATCAGGACTGAACCGCAGGAATTGGCAGATGCGTTCGGATATGGGTTCGGGGCAATATACTACCAACTGGAATGAACTTTTTGTGATGAAGGTGTAAGTACCCAC
The DNA here is from genome assembly GCA_025454955.1 of Bacteroidia bacterium. Classification (GTDB taxonomy): domain Bacteria; phylum Bacteroidota; class Bacteroidia; order Palsa-965; family Palsa-965. Next base: position 158,879 of record JALONL010000010.1, read on the forward strand.
GCTGTATTATTAAAAATTATTCCTGCTGACTATTTTCAGGTGTTGGCCCGGTGAAGTGAATTGTTTTACCATTCCACGGTGTCGCATTTCCGCAGGCATCCATAAGCGAAAATGTAACTTCGAAAGTATCGCCGCCACTAAATTTAAAGGCTCCCGAACACATACTGTGCCCCACGTACAATTCGCTGTCATAGGCGACGAGATAGTAAACCGTGCTTTTTCCGGTTTGAATATTCTTTACGGTAGTTCTTACAAATACGGGCGAATCATCCTCTGTGTTCATACTAAAAACTACATTCACCGCCGGGCCGCATCCATACTGCATATATGTTTTCCGGATTTCTTTAGGAGGTGATTTCAATACAGGCTTTTCCACATCTTTTTTAGCCACTGCCATATAGGTATAGGGAGAATAACTGCCTGAGCTGTAGTGACCAAAATTTTCTGATTCGGGCAGGCTGTCGATGTGTAACGTATATCGCACATCTGCTTCGAGTTCCGATTCGGGTTTGAGTATGGCCTGTGTGAGCCAAAACTCACCTTCGCATATTTCAAGCACAATGAGTTTTACTTTCTTTGAACCGGCCTTTAGATACACGGGGTATTGGGTGTTCAGGTTGTTTACTATGGCCTGGCTTTCGCCATATCCTTCAAGCATAAACACGGCATTTTGACACACAGTGCTGCTTCCAGGGAAAACACTTAATCCGCGGGAGGAGCAATCGGCATTGGCCGGGGTAAAGAAGATCAGAAAAGGAAGAAGGAGGTATAGGGTTTTCATTGGCTGAATGGATAATAGCTTTGAATGACAGGTGAGGTTAAGTTACGATAAAATTAACGGTGAGATGCAGAATGCGATAAACAGAATCATGGAACAGGAAAACGAAATAGCCGGCAAATAATAATGAAGTGCAATGAATGAGGTTCAATTCGGTTAATCCGGAGTGAATTTTTTGAATTGCAAATTTTTGGGAAAGATTTTTAAATTCGCAGAAATCCCAAAATCCGCAATTCCCTCTAAACTACCATAAAACGAGGTGAAAAAATCCGCAATTCCCTAAAAGCCCCGCCAGTATTGAATTAAGTTTAGAAATTATTACGTGGGTAAAATATCCGCAAGACCTTCATAATATGATTTTTCCCCAAATGCAACTAACAGAAACAGGGGCTAAAAGCCACTGTTAAAGCAACAAACCTAACCCGTTAAATTTGTAGCCTTTTACCTACCGATCGGTAGAGTTCAAATATCTGATTTATATTCCTGATCTCTAACAATAGCAGATTATTGTACAATTAATTTGCCTGTTTCAAAAACTCCGACGCTATTAAATAGAGAATAAAAATACATACCCGGCGTAAGTTGGTGTATTTGAACTTCTACTGAACCCGAATTATTCAATTTACTAAATACTTGCTGCCCAAGTTGATTAAAAATTGTAATATCAAACGGTATGGTTGGGCTTGTTACTTGAAAAGTAACTGAAGATTTAGCCGGATTAGGAAATACAGAAACGGTAGGTAAACTTTCATTTTCAATTATATCCGTTGTTAAGTGACCGCATTGCCCAGTATTGTTTCCACCCACCCATTTAACAACTTTAGTAACACTATCTCCATCAATTACCCAAAATCCGCCACCTACATAAAGTTCTCCGTTAAACACTTCAATAGCAGAAACAGAATTATCAAAATCGCCCACATTACACCAGTCTGTACCATCATATTTAGCAATATAGGGAGTGGAAACACCTCCAGCACTTGAGAATTGTCCACCTACCCAAAGTTCATTATTGTAAACCTTCATTGTAAAAAGTTGACCACCCGTTATACCTCCTCCTACTTGCGACCAAGTGTTTCCATCCCAACGTGCAATCATATTTCCGGGACTTCCAGATGCAGTTGTAAAATATCCACCCACATACAAGTCACCGTTAAATTCCGCAAAACAATTCACACCATCTAAAAATCCGGTAAACGCTGTACCGAAATTATACCATTGTGTTCCGTCCCATTTTGCTAAACAATGAAAGGAATTTGAATTATGAAAACCTCCACCCACATACAAATGTCCTTGATATAATGTTGCACAATAAGAGCCAGAACCACTATTTAATGGTGCATTACCTATAGCATGCCAATTAGTACCGTCAAAACGAGCGATACCACGAGCTGCTATTCCACTAATACTATCAAATTTCCCCATAACATAAATACTTGTGTCAAGCACAAATATTCCTATACAACTATTATTTGTTTCTGCAAAGGGTTGCCAAATATTATTTACTAAAATGCCAATCCCACTATAAAAACCATTTGGATTATTATAATTTACAGCATAATAACTACCTCTATATTTCACAGTCTGGATTGATAATCCGCCGTGTAAACCTCCAAGGGTATCCCAAGTTGAGTTATCATACTTTAGAAATCTTTGATAACTGAGAACTTGACCTGATGCAACTAAAATATTTGAATCAACCATCAGATTCCTAACCCAAAGTGTAGAATCCATATAGCCTCCTCCAACTGTTTGCCAGTTTTGCGCACGAGCGCAAAACTGACAAAGAAGGAGAACAAAAACGAAGGTCGTTTTTAAGCACTTCATTTTATTGCTGTTTAATGATTCTTTCTGTTTTTACAAAACGATTACCTACCTGAACAGTAACCATGTAAACACCATTGTTTAACGTAGTTAAATCAATTTGTTCTTGTAAAGTTCCGTAAAAATTAGCAAAATTCCTATTGAGTATTTCCTGTCCTAAAATATCATAGATCTTAATATTAACATCTTCGCCAATTACTTCATTTACTTGAATAGTAAATACACCACCTGTTGGATTTGGATAAATACTAAAGAGTGTATTATTATTCACTTCTTCATCAGTAAATCCTACTGAAATAGCAGTAATGTCAAAGCGTGCCATGTAACCAGTGTACTGATTAATATTTGTTTTAAGCGTATCTATCCATTCATTTGGAACCTGATTTGGATACGCCCAAGGATAAGTTGTAGGAAGTGAATAAGAGTATCCTGCAATATATATCATGCTGTTACCAAAGGTAGTTATAGCACTTCCAGACTCATATCTACTTCCACCAAAGCAGGTTGCCCATGTACGTTGATTTTGAGGATTAAAAGCTACAATAAAAGCCTCACTACTAAAAAATGGATTTGCTTGTGAGTAACTATTTCCGGTAGCATATAAATCAAGTGAATTTGTAGGGCTATCAGTTGTACCAAAGGCATATAAATAACCATTATCATCACAGGCCAAATCAAGTACTAATTCAAGTCCCATTCCACCCCAATATGAACACCATTTTTTAATTCCAGTTACAGAAAAGCGCGCCATCCATCCATCAGGATTATTTGAATTAACAGTAAGGTCGAGATATTCGCCGGACGCTGCTTGTAGTGGGAATGATAAAAAGTTACTTGTTGTGCTTCCGGAGACATAAAAGTCTTTTCCTGATACTGCTATTGCAAAACCTTCATCGTTGCTTGTTCCGCCAAATGCAGTACACCAAGTAATTGTATCTGCCTGATTAAAGCGGACAATAAAAGCGTCAAAAGCAGAATTAGTATTATTAAAATAAGCTCCACTGCCAGGATTTACATAAGGCACACTACCATTTGGTGAAATCGACCCTACCATAAATAACGTACCACTACCGTCTCCATCTACATCACTTATTCTAGCATTATTCCCGAATAAGGTTGACCATTTAACAGCTAATTGTGAGTCAAATTGCAAAATAAAACTTGTACCCGATGTAGAGTTATATGCTCCAACAAGATTAACAAGGGGGAAAGTTGAGTTACCAACACCAACAATAGTAAGGTTATCCCCGGATGGTTCAATAAACATCGCTTGGGGTCTTTCAAAAGCTGTACTTCCATAATATGTTGACCAAGCTAAATTTTGACCAGAACTATCTAATTTGAAAAAAAACAAATCATTACCTCCGTTATGTGAGGCATCAACATAAGCACCAGACGGTTGATTTGTAGCGTTCGGTAAAATTGGAGATTGAGTAGTTCCACAAAAATAAATGTCAGCTGACGAATCTAACACAATAGTCGCAAAGGTTTCTGCTGCTGTACCTCCATAATATGTTGCCCATTGTCTTACAGCATCTGATTTTATTTTGATTAATGTCCAATCGCCACCTAATCCTCCTACTGTTTGAAATGCCCCCGGAGAAACCGGAAAATTATTACCTGATGTTGTTCCTGCCCAGTAAGAGTTTCCGGCTTTATCTGTTTTAACAGCATTGAATGGGGTTTCTCCCCCTGCAAGTGAGCCATAATGAGTTGACCAATCCAAATTAGTTCCTGTGATCTGATTACTCATACCATTTACAACATCGTTATACTCACCTATAACCAAAGTATTTGATGTATTATAATTACCATTTAGTGTGAATGTCACGGTATTACCGTTAATACTGTATGAGGGCTGCCAGTTTAGCGGATAAGTATTTCCGGCTGCATCTATTTCCCATGCTTGCGGTTCTTTATGATAGATTACCCCTAAATCAGAAGTTATCACCAGATCATTTCCATTGAGATAGATTGAATTAGCCCCGGAATAATCTTGCTGAATATCTGCGGGATTTCCTCCGGGTTTAATCACAAAAAAGTATTTCATCCCGGCGGCATTACTTGAATAAATTACATCAATTTTTGTGTAAATCTCAGGTCTAAAAAGTTGATTATATGTTTTCATTTTCAGGCATCCATCCGGGATGTGAGAAAGGAAAAAGTTTTCGTAATCACTTCTTAAATCCGTAGGATAAATTTTAGTGCTTCGGCCATTTGTAAAAGTCATATCAATTCGGTGCAGCGAATCAATGGGGGTTGTTTGTGCGGTATCAATCCGGGCAAAAACATAACTCATATTTTCATCCCTGAAATAAACTTGTTGCGGATTTCCTCCTGTACGATTATAGTACTTAATATCGGTTGGGTTCTGGTCTGTATTAATTAACTGACCGCGATTTTCAGTAAAACAAAAAGCCTTATTTAGTTGCTCATTGTCATTAGGAGTAAGTAGGCTAATTTGATTATACTTTACAGTATTGAATGTATTTGTCCCTGCAATTTTAGTTTGTCCGGTTACAACTATTGCCCCTTTATCATCCACGGCAATAGCGGTAGGTACATCATTTTTATTTGAGGTTGAGTTCCAAGATATTCCCCAAATTTCATTTCCCGCACCATCATATTTTATTGTATAATAGTCTCGGCTCGTACCGTTGAAACTTGAACCTGTTACATAAATATCTGTGCCTCTACTTACAATCGCTGATGCAGAATCACTTTTATTTGCTGACCCGTTGAACGTTTTCACCCATTGCTGTACCCCGGCAGGGTTATATTTAACAGTAGCGAAGTTTTTTCCCTGTGTGGCTGTATTGGTATATCCAGTAACGATTACATTATTCACCGAATCAATGTACAAGCCTGTTGCCACATCATCCAAACTGCCCGCCCCTGTATAATTTACAGCCCAAAGTTGGTTAAGTGTGCTATCATATTTTACAGTTTTATAGTCATATCCAGTTCCCATATTCATTACAGCCCCTGTAACATAAATATTACCCAAATTATCCTGTTGAATATCTGTAAGCTGATCGAAACCCAAAGCAGAACCACCAGTTACAGTTGAACTGGTTACAGCACCATTTGCAGTATTTATTTTCAGTACAGCATATTTATATGTAAGTGTGCCGGCCTGAGCGCCTCCGGCAACGAACAATGAACCCATATTCAGGTATAAATTAATTGCTACATCATTTAATGAAGCATAATCCCAAGTGTTAGCCCATTGCTGTGTGCCCAAACTATCATAGCGAATTAATAACATATCGTACTTATTGGTATTTCCCTGCCAAGAAACTCCTACACTGATAATTGTGTTTCCGCTTACCATTAAAGCCGTATTTGCATCGTGTTGAGACCCCGCGCCATTATATGTTGCGACCCATTTTTGCGTCCCTGCATTGTTATACTTAATAGTGATTGCGTTATTACTATCCGTTGCATTTTTATAGTAAGTTCCAGTAATATAAACATTCCCAACATTATCAATTTGAACATCAGTAGCAAAATCATCACCATTACCTGAGCCAGCATAGGTATTTGTCCATAGTACATTACCTGAACTGCTTTGTTTTGTTATCAGCATATCGTAGTTACCGCTGCTGTTAATTGTTGCACCTGCTGTGTAGTAATAAACTATCCCTGAAATTGTTTTTGATCTCACAATACTTCGTTGAAACGAGTTTTGTGTTCCTCCGGTTGTTGCCCATTCTTCTACAACTGTTTTTTGAGGTGTTTGTGAATGTCCATAAACAGTTATAAATACAGTAACTAATACTACTGTTAGCCGTATTAAAGCATTTTGCAAGGGTTGATTACCTTTAAGATTGAGTTTTGTTGTTTTCATTTCCTTTTTGATTGAGTGTTAGCATCAAAACTTATCCGGCAGCAGTGCATTTTAATTATTTCAGTGGTCAGACTGAT
>JALONL010000011.1 GCA_025454955.1 Bacteroidia bacterium
AAATAAAATTATTCACCGGGTCTGTGCGGTGATAAAACTCGAAAAAAATTATCAACCGCCATTGGTTTTGTCATAGAAATCGCGCCCCTACGGGAATTTCATCGCTCTCAAAATTCATCGCTCTCGCTCTCATTCTCACTCTTTAAATCTCCATCCCCATTGCGTTTCTTCCGTGCCAAGAAACACACCGTCATCACGCACCTCAACCGGAAATGCTCTCGCCGTTTCGCCACCGCCGTTTATGCGGCGACCGTTTTGTACACCGAAGGCATAACGATGTAAAGGACACACCAATGCACATTGTCCGTTTTCGTCAAACGTTGTCCATCCGCGCGAAAGGGAAAAGCCGTTGTGCGGACAACGTTCTTCAATGGCCGCAAATGTAGGCGCGGTGGTGCTTTCGGGCGGAGTGGAATTTACCACACATACCTTTCGTCCGGCAATGTGCAGCAGCAGCGGCTTTCCCGGCGGGATGCGCTGCAATGCCTCATCGGCATTTTTGAAAATACGGTGCCAGCGGATTACGGTGCGGAACATACTTCCCAATTTGTTCAAACCAAAAGATACTTACTATTTCCCCAATCCCGGAAAAATAAATTGTTGGAGCGAAAGTAGCGTGCAATTAATTACCTCTTGCTCCCGCTTTCCGTTCCAACTCCTCGGTAGTTTTTACATAACTAAAGCATTGTTTACCCTGTGGGGTTTCCACTACAATCGGGGCTATCCCGCAGAAAATGCGGGATCAAACCACTTGTTTTCCATTAAAAAATCGAGCGATAGCCGAGATTCATCCCGTCCGGTATTCCAAAATACCAAACCCCTACTCGCCCTGCGGCATAATACTTTCGAAATGCAGCAGGCGTTGCCGTTTTACAATGGCGTTTTGCCCGGCAGCCGGATCAATACGCACAAAGTGACGCACCAGTTCCTCGCGGAGTTCGGGTGTGGCGGTGCGTTCGTCGTTGTGGTTGCCGCGCACATAGCGAAGACTTACCGGCTGGCCTTCCTCGGGCTGATACACGGGCAGCATGGCATACTCGAAATTGTCGATGCCCACCAGCACGCCGTTTACACTCAATATCCTGTCGCCGTTGCGCAGGCCGAAAAGATTGTCGGGCGCGGCCGTGCGTACATAAAACGCATCGTTGCTTTCGGAATATTGCAGCGTGAAAAAACCAAAACTCAGCACCGAGTCAATCGCATCGGGCGAGTAAGCCCAGCCAATCATTTCGAGCGATTGCACAAGCGGCAGCGGCTTGGTGTTATATACATAATCGGCAAAAAAACTTTGTACATCGCAACCGTTTCGTTTTGCAATGAGCGATTTCAGTTCTTCATTTCCCGCGTTCTGCTTCCCGTCTAGCAGATCGAGGAAAATTTGTTGCAGGCCCTGGCTTCTGCCGTTTTGCGACATATTCAGCATTTGTATGTCGAGCAGAAACACCGTCACCAAAGCCCTCGCGCGCAACGCCGCAGCCTGATCGGGGCGGGCCAGTGCGCGGGCTATGGCTTTCTGGTCGGAGAAAGCAATGCGCGGCGCGGTTTCGCCAAGCTGTATGGCCATGCGCAGGCGCTCCATAAAAAGTTCTTCACTCATCGAAGAGTCGCGCACGGCAGCCAGCAGGTTCATGTAGCCCGCCATGCCGTTGCCAAACCACCACACTTCGGGCACCGCCGCAATTTCCCTGAACACATCGTTGTGCGATTGTGTAACCACACCCGTAAACGAAGGCAACATGCGGTAAAGCGATCCTTCGGTTTGTTCGCCTACCATTTGTGCAAGCTGGTTTTCGTCTTCCACATCGGGCAGGCAGAAATAGCCGCAACCCTCGTGCTCGGCCCCGCTCCACTGAAATTCATTGTCGGTGGTGGCATCAAAACGATAAATAAGCAGAAACGAAAGCGGAGCCGCCCCATTGGTTAGCTGCTGCATGGCACTGAGCTGCGGCGCAAGCACACGGCGCACAATACGCGCACGGCCATTGAACTGCGTACCCGTTACCGCCACGCGCAAACGAATATGCCCAAACGAAGTATTGAGCGTATCGGGATTGCCGTAAAGCACCGGATGATCGATGAGGTGCAGGTAATTTTCGCTGTAAAATTTATCGCGGCTGTTCGTTTCGCGCGTAAACGAAAGTGCCGACGTGGCAAAAATCTGCTGCGGATGAATCATTGTAATACGGTACGCCGCACCGGGCGCATGTTTGAAACTGCCCACCATAAACGCAGGCTGAATCATAAATTCCTTCCCGCTCTCGAACCTAGTGCCCGAAGCCTGCGGCACCGGCCCTGTGGGTTTGCCCGCATCAAACACATCGTCAACCCAATATTCTATTCGCCGCAGCGAACGGCCTTTGCGTAAATAAAAACGGAAATTGTTTTTGCCCTTGCGCCGCACTTTTACACGGCTGCCGCGGTCGTCCACACCACTAAGTTCATGCACATAGCTTGCCGCCATTGATGAGCCATACACACCGGGAACGCTTGAGGGAAAAGAATAGTCCACCACTCGCCCGGAGGCAGGAGGAGGAACTGCGGTAACCTTTACCCGGTCTTTCTCACTGTTCACGTTCTGAAGGTCGAACGTGACTTCACACACATTAAATCGCGTATCGGTTTGCGACCACACGCAACAGGGGGCCAGGGTCACCAGCAGCACCAGCAGGAGTTGGCGGGTCTGGTACTTCATGGGCAACCAAAAATAATGATTTCAATAGATAATCAAGATTTTCTGTCACTATTTTCAGGAAAAACTCAAATAAAGTTTCAACGATTGTTTAAAAACCAGATAAAATTTATCATGGTTTTCCATGATGAACCTGTGGTGAAACACATTTTATAGTCCCTGAAATCAGGCCGGGCTGTTCATGAGTTTCCAGAGTTCGTCTTTAAGTGCCTGCACATTTTTACCGCTTGCCGAGGAGAAAATCACAAACGGAATGCGGTGTTTTTTGCGAAGTTGTTTTTCGAGATCTTTTTTGAGTGCGTCGAAAAGTTCGTCGTCGAGCAGGTCGGCCTTTGAAATGCCGAGCAGGCGTTTTTTATCTAATAATTCAGGGTTATACTGTTCAAGCTCGTTGAGCAGTACTTCGTAATCGTGTACAATGTCGTTGCTGTCGGCCGGTACGAGGAAGAGCAGCATGGCATTTCGTTCGATGTGGCGCAGGAACCTTACTCCCAGTCCGCGGCCTTCGTGTGCGCCTTCAATAATGCCGGGAATATCGGCCATTACAAACGAGCGGTGTTCGCGGTAGCTTACCACGCCCAGGTTAGGCACGAGTGTGGTGAAAGGGTAATCGGCAATTTCGGGTTTGGCGGCGCTCACTACCGAAAGCAGGGTTGATTTGCCTGCATTGGGGAAGCCTACCAGGCCCACATCGGCAAGGAGTTTGAGTTCGAGAATTTTCCATTCTTCGCGGCCGGGTTCGCCGGGTTGTGCAAAGCGCGGAGTCTGGCGTGTGGGCGTGGCAAAATGCTGGTTGCCCAGGCCGCCACGTCCGCCGGGCACAATAATGTGTTCTTCGTTGTGCTCGGTAATTTCGAAGAGTATTTCGTCGGTTTCGGCATCTTTGGCCACGGTGCCCAGCGGCACTTCAATCACTTCATCGCGGCCCGAGGCACCCGACATATTTTGTCGTCCGCCCGATTCGCCGTCCTGCGCAATAACGTGTTTGCGGTATTTGAGGTGAAGCAGCGTCCAGAGCTGGTTGTTACCGCGCACAATTACGTGTCCGCCGCGCCCGCCGTCGCCGCCATCGGGGCCGCCTTTGGCAGTTTGCGCAGTACGCAGCAGGTGAACCGAGCCGCCTCCGCCCTTACCCGAGCGGCAGCATATTTTTACGTAGTCAACGAAGTTGGTTTCCGACATGGGTGCAAAAGTACGCAATCTGCCCGATGAAGCAGGACAATAGAAAAAGCGGCAGCCTGAAATGGTTCAGACTGCCGCTTTTTTATGGTAATAAATTAATTATTTGCGTCCGCGTTTGGCTGCTTTCCCCGATTTTTTCGGAGCAGCTTTTTTGGCGGCAGGTTTGGTTGCTTTTTTGGCCACTTTCTTAACTGCCTTTTTCGGTGCGGCTTTGGCAGCTTTTTTGGCTACAGGCTTAGCGGCTTTCTTGACAACTTTCTTGGCTACGGGCTTAGCAGCTTTCTTGGTAGCTTTTTTGGCTACGGGCTTAGCGGCTTTCTTGGTAGCTTTTTTGGCTACGGGCTTAGCAGCTTTCTTGGTTGCTTTCTTAGCTACCGGCTTAGCCGCTTTTTTCGTAGCCTTTTTGGCAACCGGTTTAGCGGCTTTCTTGGTAGCTTTTTTTGCTACGGGCTTAGCAGCTTTCTTGGTAGCTTTTTTGGCTACAGGCTTAGCAGCTTTCTTGGTAGCTTTTTTGGCTACAGGCTTAGCGGCTTTCTTGGTAGCTTTTTTGGCTACGGGCTTGGCGGCTTTTTTCGTGGCCTTTTTCGCTGCCTTGGCCGGAGCAGCTTTCGCAGCAGGCTTGGCGGCAGTTTTGGTTGCTTTTTTAGCAGCCTTTTTCGCCGGTTTTGCCGGAGCAGCTTTGGCAGCAGGCTTATCGGCTGTTTTGGTTGCTTTTTTCGCGGCCTTTTTCGCGGCTTTTACCGGAGCGGCTTTCGCGGCAGGTTCGGCGGCTGTTTTGGCTGCTTTTTTCGCGGCCTTTTTCACAGCTTTTTTCGGAGCCGGCTCCACCGCTTTCACTGCGGGTGCCGCTTCTTTGCGACCGAGATTGTCGATGAGCATACACAAATCATCAAACACCTGTTCGATGTTGTTCATGCCATACACGCCGGTATATTGGCTGCGGTTTTTGTACACGCCAATTACGGGCGCGGTTTCTTCGTGATATACGCTGAGGCGGTTGCCCACCACCACCGGATCCTGATCGTCGGCACGGCCCGAGAGCACGGCGCGGTTTACAATGCGGCGCACGAGTTCGTCGTTATCATCCACTTCAAGCGCCACCACCATATCCAGTGCGGCTCCGCGGCGTTCGAGCATGGCATCGAGCATGGGCACCTGTGCGGTGTTGCGCGGAAAACCATCGAAAATAAATCCGCCGGCTTCGGTGTGTTTGTTCATCTCGTTTTCGAGCACACCGGCCACGAGTTCGTCGGGCACGAGCAAACCTTTGTTGATATAGTCCTGAGCCTGCACACCCAGCGGTGTGCCAGCCTTGCGCTCGGCGCGGAGAATATCGCCGGTAGAAAGGTGTACAAGATTGTACTTCGCAGAAAGTTTTTCAGATTGTGTGCCTTTGCCGGCACCGGGGGGGCCAAAAATGATAATGTTGCGCATCGTTGTGTGAATGATAGGCGGCTAAGTTCGGGTTTTTCAGTGAGGCAAACACGCGTACTGTGTTTTTTTTCAGGATAATGACGCGAATCATTCCCATTCAAAATCAACCACAAACTTTACGTAAACCATTCCCACCCATAAAACGAAAAAGATAAACAACCCGGCAAGCAGTGTAAACAGCCGCCAGCGTTCGGAAAAGAAGCGTTTGAAAATGGTTTTATCGGGCCTGCCCAAACCACGGAATGCCTGCAAAGTGACAAACAATGCCGAACCCATCATGGCAAGAATTACTACTGCAAGAATAAAGTACAGGACAACAACCATTTTTCAACCTTTAGCCTGAAGAAAAGAGTAATAAAGCGAATAATACTCCTCCTCTTCCGGCGAAAAATACCAGTTGTAAATCACCATCCCCGAAAAACAGATTAACAACAATCCAAAAATAATATAAGCAAGGCGGGCCTGCTCCGGTCATCAAAAACCCTGTACAGGTTAAACCGGGTTCCCTCCCGGCTGTAAATTCTACGGAAACCGTCTTTATTGAGCAACGGGCCCAAAAAGAACCACAGCCCCATTACAAGTAACAGAAGAAAAGCAACGAGCATAAATCGGGGTTATTGAATGGAGGAATCAATCTTCCTTCACCACATAAATATTCCGCAGGTTCCGCCCCAGCCCGTTGTAATCCAGCCCATATCCTACAATAAACGCTTCGGGAATTTCGAGACCGATGTAATCAATGGGCAGGTCTTTGGCGTAGGCTTCGGGTTTAAACAGCAGCGTGGCCACTTTTACATCGGCTGCGCCCTGTTCTTTTACTTTGGCCACCAGGGTTTCAATGGTGAAACCGGTGTCCACAATGTCTTCCACAATAATTACGGCGCGCCCGGCCAGACTTTCGTTCAGGCCGATGAGTTCTTTCATTTTGCCGGTAGAACTGGTGCCGTGGTAGGAAGCCAATTTTACAAACGACACTTCGCAGTCGATGCGGATTTCGCGCAGCAGATCGGCGGCAAACAGGAAAGCGCCGTTGAGCACCACCAGAAACAGCGGGTGGCGGCCTTCGTAGTCGCGGTTCATACGCTCGGCCAGGGCCGATATGGATTCGAGCAAACGGGGCTCGGCAATGTAGGGAACAAAGGTTTTATCGGCCAGGCGGATGGAACTCATATACTTTTGATAAAATTGGTGCAAAGTTACAATTTTCGACGGGTTTGAATATTGTGCATAAACTAACAGGCTGGTGCTCAAACAGAGGCCGAAACTGTTCATAATTAAGGCCATGCAATGCTAACATATCCTGTTAAAAAGCCCGTTATTTATATGTAGAAATAAAACTGCCCCGGCTGCTTTCTATTTTCTACTTTTGATGCCCTTTCCAAATTATTACGTCCCCGAAGAAGCTGACCCGTTATGAGCAAGACCGACGAAAAACGAAATACAGGCCGCCGCCCCGGCACCATATCGCAGGTATCGCAGCAGTTGTACGAAATAGGCAAGCTGCCCCCTCAGGCCGTTGAGCTTGAGGAAGCCGTGCTGGGCGCACTCATGCTCGAAAAAGACGCGCTCACGGCCGTTATTGATATTCTCCAGCCCAAAAGTTTTTACAAAGAAGCCCACGGCCGCGTGTTCGGTGCCATTCAGAATCTTTTTCAGCGCTCCGAACCCATCGACATCCTCACCGTAACGCAGGAACTCAAGCGCACCGGCGAGCTCGAAATTGTGGGCGGGGCCTACTACATTTCGCAGCTTACCAACCGCGTGGCTTCGGCGGCCAACGTGGAGTTTCACGCCCGTATCATTGCCCAGAAATACATTCAGCGCGAACTCATCCGCATTTCGTCAGACACGATACGCGATGCCTACGAAGACACAGCCGACGTATTCGACCTGCTCGACTCGGCCGAACGCAACCTGTTTTCGGTGGTAGAAGGCAATATCCGCAAGAATTACGACAAGATGAGTACGCTCATCTCTCAGGCTCTGAAACAAATTGAAACCGCCCGCAACCAGAAAACAGGCGTTACAGGCGTACCCAGCGGCTTTACCGATCTCGACCGTATGACTTCGGGCTGGCAACCTTCAGACCTGGTGGTACTGGCGGCCCGTCCGGCTATGGGTAAAACGGCTTTCGTACTTACCCTGGCGCGCAATGCGGCGGTAGAATTTCAGCGGCCCATTGCCGTGTTTTCGCTCGAGATGGCTTCGGTGCAGCTGGTGCAGCGTCTTATTTCGGCCGAGGCAGAACTCTCGGCCGAGAAGCTGAAGAAAGGCCAGCTCGAAGAGCACGAATTCCAGCAGCTTCACGTAAAAATCGGCAAGCTCTCCGAAGCCCCCATTTTTATCGACGATACGCCCGCACTCTCCATTTTCGAGATGCGCGCCAAATGCCGCCGCCTCAAGGCACAGCACGATATTCAAATGATTATCGTCGATTACCTCCAGCTTATGACAGCGGGCGGCGAAAAAAGTCAGGGCAACCGCGAGCAGGAAATTTCCACCATCTCGCGCTCGCTCAAGTCAATTGCCAAAGAACTTAACGTGCCGGTAATTGCCCTCTCGCAGTTAAGCCGTGCCGTAGAAACCCGCGGCGGCGACAAACGCCCCCAGCTTTCCGACCTTCGCGAATCGGGAGCGATTGAGCAGGATGCAGACATGGTAATGTTCATCCACCGCCCCGAATACTACGGCTTTACACAGGACGCCGAAGGCAACAGCACCCAGGGCGTGGCCGAAATAATTATTGCCAAGCACCGTAACGGAGCCGTGGGCAGCGTAAACCTGCGCTTCATAGACCGCCTCGCCAAATTCTGCGACCTCGACGGCGGCATCGACAACAGCGGCTACATGGGCGGCGACAGCCAGAGCGGCGGCACATATAACGCCAGCGCAGGACTTGGTCCGTCTGACGATTTCAATAATTTCAATAACAGCGGTGGCGGCTCCATTATTCGTGGTTCGAAATTGAATGATATTGAAGAAGACCCGTTTTAACAGAGTGAGAGTGAGAGCGAGAGCGAAGAAATAACAGAGCGATGAAATTCCCGTAGGGGCGCGAGGCTTCGCGCCCAAGGGCATTTTCAGAGCGAGAAAGAGAGCGAGAGCGAAAAGTAATTATGTTGTGGCGCTTCGCGCCATCGGTATTTTTCAGAGCGGGAAAGAGAGCGAGAGCGAAAAGTAATTGTGTTTCGGCGCTTCGCGCCATCGGTATTTTTAGAGCGAGAAAGAGAGCGAGAGCGAAAAATAATTATGTTGTGGCGCTTCGCGCCATCGGTATTTTTCAGAGCGGGAAAGAGAGCGAGAGCGAAAAATAATTATGTTGTGGCGCTTCGCGCCATCGGTATTTTTTGGCGATTAAATCCCGCAGTGATGTGCATCGCGCCCAAAGGCATTTTCAGAGAGGGAAAGAGAGTAAGTTCAGCGTTGCTTGCAACGTACCCGGAACACAGCGTAAACAATTTAATAAGCCCAATAAAAAACTCAAGCCTGAATATGGTTTGAGTTTTTTGTTGGAGAGAATAAGTAACATTATTTAAATCGGTTATTAGAAAAGTAATTACCTCCACGAAATCAATTTTCGCATTTCGGGTAATGTGGGCGGAGATTCAGTGAAGGTGGCTGCGTGGAAAGAATAAACTGCATCGTGCATATAATTTTTCTGGGCGTGAAGTGAGGCAGCCGGAATTACGGCTACATTTCCATTGCCATCAATCATTACCACTTTGCAGGAATCCGATTGCGAAAAATTCAGCGAAACTCCCCCATCGCCCATTCCTCCAAAAATGAGTGCCATATTTTTTCCTTTGCTGATGACATAGGCCATTACCGCTGGGAAAATTTTGCCGGCGGCCGTTTTGGCTAAGGCAAATATCTGCATGGGGTTTTTGAGCCGGGCAATCTGATCGCAATTGTAAACTCCGGTACCTTTCAGTTTCAGGCTGCGGGTTAATACAGACTGCGTTTCCAGCATTTGTTCCCGGTTGCCCGAATTGTTTCTTCCTAAATTCTGAATGTTGGCCGTGTTGCTGATATAGTCCTGCCATTCGGTAAAACTCATACGGGTTTCATTTTCATTCATCAACCGCTGCGACTGCTGCCAGGCTCCGGTTGAATCTACAATGGCGGCAAGGCGTAGTTTATTCAATTTTATTTTCGATTCATTGCGTTTGTTAAACTCCTTTCGTTGTATGGCAAGTATATTATTGTAGTGTTTATCACGATGTTTCATATCACGACTCTTCACTTCTTTAAATTTTCCTTCCCTGTCAATCTTCACAGGCTTAACCGAAACGCGCTCCACTTTCCAGAAGTTTTTCAATTCAATAAAATAATTTCCATTCTCATTAATTACACGTACATCATTGTATCCTTTACCGAACCGGGCTTTAAATTCCTTGCTGCTCAGTTTTTCATTTAACTGCCACACTACGTTCCGGTATGATTTCAGTTCGTCAAAAGAATCTTCGTAGATCCGGGAAAAAGTAAATGCGGTGTTTTCTCCTTTCAGTTGTACACGGCGAAGCCGGATTCTTCTGTACTTTTTTATTTTTCTCTCGCTCAGGTCGCGGGTTTTGAGTTTGGCTTTCGACATGTATTCGTTTGAATAAAAACGCTGGTCGAAATTTGCCGTATCCACGTCAATATTTTTCAGTGCTTTACTGTTGCGAAGGAGTCGCAAATAATTATTTACGGCCAGCGAAAAATTTTCGCGTACTGAATCAGATCCTCTGCCGCTGTTGTAACTGGCTATTGCAGGGTTGTTTACTTCGCCGGGTTTTCCTTCAAACTCCCATCCCTTCTCTTCATCCAGCCGGTAAAAATTGTAACTGCTTTCGGGCTGCGTTACGGCAAACTGCATGGCGATGTTCTTGCCGGGCGCCACATCTACTTCGTTGCCCGCTGCCGAGGCCACCAGCTCAAACATTCCGGCCGATTCGAAATCGGCGGTTTGTCCGGCCGAGTCGTATTTCATGGGGATGCCGCTTACGATAATGTCGGCTGCATCGCGAAACTCGCGGTAGCTGATTGTGACTTCGCCGCTCACGGGCCGGCCGTTTTTATCTACAAATGCGTTGGCCGGAATGCGGATATCTGTGCCGCTGGGGTAGCTGAACGACGCGCCTTTTTCGGCGTTGAAGGTGTAGTAATTACGGGCCACATCGGTGCCGCTTATGGGGCGGCGGATGAGCGGGTGTACGTAGCGGAATAGGTTTTTGCCGTTGCGTGAGGCTAATTTGGTTACTGCGCCCGGCACGCCCTGGAAATAGTCGGAGAGCTGGGCAAGATGCAGGGCACTTACTTCGCTGTTGTAGCTGCCGTACACCAGTTCGAGCGGAAAAGCACCAAGTTCGGGTGCGCGGAAACCGAGCGTGGCACGGCTTTCGGAATACAATGCGCCGGGTAAATTGTAGTTGAGTGCATAACCGTCGGCCAGCGAAAGATCGGTGTTGATGAACGAAACTTTTTCGAGGTGACGAAGGTTGCGTACCGATGCGGGAAGTTCATTGAGTACGGGCACGGTAAATACCACCGACTTCAGTTTAGGCATACGACCGGCGAAGGTGCAGGCACTTGATAAATCGAGTTTTTCGCAGCGCGCAATGCTCAGGTGGCGGGCCTGCATTTTTTCTGTAGAAGCAGGAAGCTGCACCAGTGCCAGACCGTCGATAAATACCGAATCGGCTGATGCAAAATGTGTAAAAAGTTTTTGGAGATGAGTTTCATCCACCTTACCATCAACCTTTAACGTGGTGTAATGCCGCACCGGTTTGGTTAATGCCCGGTTTACGGAAGCATTATCATGAAAAATTATTTCTGAAACATTGGGGAGACGGGTTTCGGCCTGTGCGGCAGCGTCAACAGCCGGCAGTAAGGTGAGCACCAATGCAAGGAAAGGGAGATTTCGCATGACAAAAGGGTTTTTGACCATATCATAACGTACTAATGCCGAAATGATACAGGGGGTATGAAAAAAATCTTCCGGTAAATTACTAATGCAACAAACTCCTTTGTAACTCACAGGCACAAATGGAGAAAATTCTACCGAATGCATTTCCCGCCACAAAAAATCCCGCACCTCAAAAAAGTGCGGGATAAATTTCGCTTTCACTCTTCAATTCAACGATAACATACTTTTCAGTTCAGGCAATGCAGGCGGTTCATCGCTCATTTCTGCAACATTAAAATGATAAGTATCTCCATCAATATAATTTTGTGTACCAGCAAGGGTGGCCGGAGGTATAACAGCCACCCGGCCTTCGGCATCGACAAGAACAATTTTTGTAGAATCGGTTTTGGAGAAGTTGAGCAGAATGCCATCGCTTATGCTTTGTGTGCCAAAAGTCATAGCCATGTTTTTTCCTTTACTTATTACGTATGCCATAATAGCCGGAAATACTCTGCCTGCTATGCTTTTGGCCTTCACCAGTATTTTCGCCGGATTGGTTAACAGATTGGCCTTATCCCAGTTATAAATTCCGGTTCCGCTTATGGTTAACTCACGAATGATCGAACTATTTATTAGTTCTCTGGTATTGGCACTTTGGTAATAATTTTTTTGCTGGAGCCTCAAAAATTCATCCACATAACTGATCCATTGATCGTAATTCATATTCTTTTCCGTTTCGTTCATTAGCGGAACCGACTCTTTCCAGGCATTCTGCTGCACATTCTTATTGTAGTCCAACGCTTTCTGATAGTCGTTCATCTTCTGTGCAATCAAATCTTTAAATTTCTCTTCCCGCTGCTTGCTGCGTTTCTGATATTTCGCGTCTCTTATGGCCATTGCGGCAGCACCGATCTTGTGTATTTTATCGTTTTGCCTGACGCAGGCGGTTGCCGGTATTTCGACAATACCTTTAAAATATTTTAGCCTGATTTTATACTCTCCATTTCCTCCGGTGATACGCGCATCATTAAACGGAATACTTTTGCCGTATCTTTTTTTAAATTCTTCAGAAGAGAGTTTTTCGTTCATCATCCATATAATTCCATTATATGCCTTTAGCTCCGGAAAAAGCTCATAACTGGCTGAAGAGAGTTTAAAACAGGTATATGGCGCTTCGCCCCAAACACGCGACAGGCGGATAATTCTGGTGTGCCTGTTTGAAGTGGTATCAATTGATTTATTTACGATATAATGGTTATGCATGTATTTGAGCGATTCAAACCGTGCTGAAAAGCTGGTGGTGTCGGGTATTGTGGCCGGAACTTCATTCCATTTTCTCAGGTACATGGCAATGGCTTCGGTTCTTACAGTCAGATTTTGAGTACGATCAGTATTATTAACGGGTGTACCCGGTTTTCCCTGAAATACCCAGCCCTGATTTTCGTCGAGTTTGTAGAAATTATAACTGCTTTCGGGCTTTGTAAGGGCAAATTGCATGGTGATGTTTTTGCCGGGTGCCACCTTTACCTCATTGCCTGCCGACGAAGCGACGAGTTCAAACATTCCGGCCGATTCGAAGTCGGCGGTTTGCCCGGCTGAGTCGTATTTCATGGGAATTCCGCTCACTACAATGTCGGCGGCATCGCGGAATTCGCGGTAGCCGAGGGTGACTTCGCCGCTTACGGGCTTTCCGTTTTTATCTACAAATGCGTTGGCCGGAATGCGGATATTGGTGCCGCTGGGATAGCTGAACGACGCGCCTTTTTCAACGTTGAACGTGTAGTAATTCCGGGCCACATCGGTACCGCTGATGGGGCGGCGGATGAGCGGGTGCATGTAGTTGAAAAACTGTTTGCCGTTGCGCGAGGCAAGTTTGGTAACTGCACCCGGTACGCCCTGGAAATAGTCGGAAAGCTGGGCGAGATGCAGTGCACTTACTTCGCTGTTGTAGCTGCCGTACACCAGTTCGAGCGGTGCCGCGCCAAGTTCGGGTGCGCGGAAACCCAGCGTGGTGCGGCTTTCGGAATACAATGTACCGGGCAGGTGATGCCGGAGCGCATCACCGTCGGTAAGTGAAAGATCGGTATTGATGAACGAAATTTTTTCGAGATGCCGGAGGCTGCGCACCGTGGCAGGAAGTTCGGCCAGTACGGGTATTATAAACGACACACTGTTTAGTGCCTGCATCTGGCCGATACGTGTGCAGGCCGATGTAAGATCAAGCTTTTCGCAGCGCGCAATGCTCAGGTGCCGGGCTTTACTTTTTTCTATCGAGGCGGGAAGCTGAGTCAGATACAAGCCATTGATAAAAATAGAATCTATATCTGTAAAATATTCAACTAGTTTATCGAGATGATTATCATCAACCGCTCCGCCAATTTTAAGTGAATGACAATATTTAACCGGTTGATTTAATGCTTCGGCCACAGAAACATTATCCAGAAAAACCAATTCGGAAACCGCCGGCAAACGGGTTTCAGACTGAGCAGCAACGTTCACAGTAAGGCATAAGGCCATAACCATTGCAAGGAAAGGGAGATTTCGCATAACAAAAGGGATTTATGGTTTTGATAACGAAATAACGCGGCTACATAAAAATGATACACTAATTATAAAATAAAATTATTTTCCATCAAAATAACAATCAACACCAACAATAAAAAACGATTTTCCGCTGGCAAATATTGTCTGAACGATTTATTACCCCCAAAAAATATTTGCCGCGTATATGTACCTTTCGGCACGTAGCTGAATTAGGAGGGAAAACTGCCGCGCAACAAGTGAATACACACCACAAAACCAACGAGGATCTGCGTGCCGAACTGGCACAGGTGGAAGCGGCCAAAGCCGATCCGGCCCGGTTTGCGGTGCTGTATGAAAAGTATTACAAACCCGTGTTTGTATTTGTCTATCGCCGGGCGGGCGATGATGCTGCGGCCGACGATATTGTGGCCAATACATTTTTAAAGGCCCTGCTGGCCCTGCCCAGATACGAATACAGGGGCGTGCCGTTTTCGGCGTTTCTGTTTCGCATTGCAATGAACGAAGTGAATCTGTACTTCCGCAAAACCAAACGCGAACGCCACGTAAGCCTACAGCAAACCGACCTCGGTGCCATGATTACCGAAACGGGCGAAACAGATTCTGACGAACGCCGAAGGCTGCTCATGCGGGCATTGGAATGGCTGAAACCCGAAGATATGCAGCTCATCGAACTTCGTTTCTTCGAAAAACGTTCCTTTGCAGAAGTGGGCCATATCTGCGGCATGAACGAAACCAATGCAAAAGTGCGCACCTACCGCATTCTTGATAAACTAAAAAAACAACTCATCCGCTCAGGCGGATGGTGAGCCATGACAAAGTATTCGTTCCATATTAACCCGAACGAGCCCGGTGAAGACCGCATCAACCGCCAGAAAGATTTCGGGCGGGTGATGCAGAATTATCAGCGCATGACGCATCCGCTTTACCGCACGCCGCTTTACCGCTACCGCAAGGTGTTTTTATCGCTCCTGCTGGTGCTGCTCTGTGTGTGGCTGGTGATGGAATTTGGCGACGAGGAGGCCACGCAGAAAAACAAAAATGCTGATTCGCTCAAAAACGACTCGGTAAAAACGGAGGGCCTGCCCTGAGTTTTTACCGAAGGGCTGCCCTGAGTTTTTATCGAAGGGCTGCCCTGAGTTTTTATCGAAGGGCTTCCCTGAGTTCAAAAGTCTTACCGAAAATTTACTCCGTAAACTTATACCCCACTCCCCGCACCGAATGAAAATGGCGGGGATTGCGCGGATTTTCCTCGAAATATTTCCGGTAGTTAAGAATATAATTGTCGATGGTGCGGGCCGTGGGCAGGGCATCGTCGTTCCAGAGCGATTCGAGAATAAGATCGCGCGATACCACCTCACCTTTTTTGTCGATGAGCAGCCTGAGCAGTTCGGCTTCGCGTTTGGTGAGGGGCCAGGTTTTGCCATTGCCCGTGGCCTCAAAGGTGGCAAAGTCGATGCGGTTCCGGCCAAAGGTAAATTGCGGCGAAAGCTGGGGCTCGTGGGCGCGGCGGGTGGAGCGTTTCAGCAAATTCTGCACCCGGAGCAGAAATTCTTCGAGGTTAAACGGCTTGGTTAAATAATCATCGGCCCCGATGCGCAGGCCCTGCACTTTGTCTTCGCCGGCTGCCTTGGCGGTTAAAAACAGCACCGGTACAGCCGTATCCTGCTTTCTGATGGCCTGGCAAATTTCGAAGCCGTTCATGAGCGGCAGCATCACATCGAGAATAACCAGGTCGAAACCGCCCGGCTCAAACGCCCGCACCGCACTCGACCCGTCAATTACGGCCAGCACATCGTATCCCTCCATTTCAAGGTTCAGCCTGATGGTTTTGAGCAGGTGCTCCTCGTCCTCGGCCAGAAGAATGCGTCGTTTCATACTGCAAAGTTGCAAAACATATCCAACCGCCCGATTGTTTGTAAAAAACAACCATCCGCCGATAAATTTCAACAATCTAACGACAACGCTTGACGATCACATAAAGAATACGGAAATTGCACAACAAGAGAATGCCTCAAAGTTTTGCTTTGCAGACACGCTCAAACGCCAGATACACCAATAACCAATTGCACAAAATGATGACAAAACGACTCCTCACCTTTGCGGGTGTCGCCCTGTTTGCTGCCGCCCCCTTGCAGGCACAACACGTTCACAAACCCGGCAAGCCGGTACATGCACACGAAACAACCGACAAGGCTCCGGCCCAACGTAGTTGCGGCACCATGGAGCACCTGAACATGCTTCTGGCCAACGATCCCGCACTTGCATCCCGTATGCAGCAGATCGAGCAGAACACCCAGGATTTTATTCAGAACCAGTACGATCCGAACCAGCGCGTGGTGTACACCATTCCGGTGGTGTTTCACGTAGTATATCAGAATGCTACCGAGAACATCAGCAATGCGGCGCTCAATGCCCAGCTTCAGGTGCTCAACGACGATTTCCGCAAGCTCAATGCCGATGCATCTAACGTTCCCACTGTGTGGCAAAACATTGCGGCCGACTGCGAAATCAATTTCTGTCTGGCCACCCTCGATCCGCAGGGCAATGCCACCACGGGTATTACCCGCACATCAACTAATGTGAGCTCGTTTAATACCAACGATAACGTTAAGTTCACTGCATCGGGCGGACAAAATGCCTGGCCTGCCGGTTCGTACCTTAACATCTGGGTATGCGACCTTGGCCAATCGCTGCT
Source organism: Bacteroidia bacterium (assembly GCA_025454955.1). Lineage (GTDB taxonomy): Bacteria > Bacteroidota > Bacteroidia > Palsa-965 > Palsa-965. Next base: position 16,432 of record JALONL010000011.1, read on the forward strand.
GGGTTATGCCCAGTTTCCGGGCGGCCCGGCCAATACCGATGGTGTGGTGCTCAACTACCGCTACACCGGTACCACTGCCACCGGCGCACAGGCTCCCTTCGACAAAGGCCGCACAGCCACACACGAGGTGGGTCACTACCTTAATCTCTTCCACATCTGGGGTGACGATGGCGGATCCTGCTCGGGAAGCGACCAGGTAACCGACACCCCCAACCAGGGCGATGCCACCGGCGGATGTTTCAACCCCGGCACTGTACTTACCGACAACTGCGCCACCAGCTCACCCGGTTACATGTGGCAAAACTACATGGACTATACCGACGATGCCTGCATGTACATGTTTACCAACGGACAAAAAGCCCGTGTACAGGCCTGCATGAGCGGCCCCCGCGCCAGCCTGCAGAACTCGCTTGCCTGTGGTTCCTCACAAACTTTTGCCAATGATGCAGGTATGCTTTCGGTGGTATCGCCCAACGGAGCCATTTGCTCCACCTCATTCCAGCCGGTGGTTACACTCAAAAACTTTGGTACCGCCACATTAACCTTGGTAACCATTCAGTACCGTGTGGACAACGCACCTTTTACCAACTTTAGCTGGACCGGCTCGCTGGCCAGTGGCGCACAAACCAACGTAACGCTGCCCACGGTAACCACTACTTCCGGCACGCATACCTTTACCACCGCCACCACCAGCCCCAACAACAATACCGACGGCAACGCCTCAAACGACCAGACCTCGTCCACATTTACGGTACAGGGCCCCGGGCAAAACCTTCCCTACACACAGGGCTTCGAAGCCACCACATTCCCGCCCGCCGGTCACAGCGTAATTAATCCCGATGCAGCAACCACCTGGGTGCGCAGTACCGCTGCCTCCAAAACCGGTGTGGCATCGATGTTTATCGACAACAATAACTATGCGGGCACAGGCGAACTCGACCAGTTTGTGCTTCCTGCCGTAAATCTGTCCTCTGTAAGCAACCCGGTTCTCACTTTCCAGGTAGCCTACCAGCTTTACACCGATCCGGCTTCCAACCCGAACTATTCAGACACGCTGCGTTTACAGATTTCCACCGACTGCGGAGCCACCTGGACCACCATTTACAACAAGTTTGGAACGGCACTTACCACTGCCACACCCACCTTCAGCACGGTACCTTTTGTGCCCACCGCCAACCAGTGGCGACTCGAAACTGTGGCTCTGGTGCCCTACGCTTCGGCACAAAATGCACAGTTCCGTTTTATAAACATAAACGACTACGAAAACAACCTCTACATCGACGATATCAACATTACCAACACCACCGGCATTTCATCGGCCGATCTGGGCGGTATGTTTACATTGTTCCCCAATCCCACCAGCGGACTGGTAACACTTAACATTTCGCTGCCCCAGCAGAAGCGTTTGCAGGTAACCATTACCAACTCGCTGGGTCAGGTGGTTGAGCAAATGGAACAGGGCGTTACTTATGGCGGTCAGTACCAGTTCGACCTCAGCACACAGGCCGAGGGAATGTACTTTGTACAGATTCGTGCAGGTGAAGCGGTAAGCACACAGCGCCTCATTATTACGCACTAAAACTCTTCAGTATTACTGCATTTCAAAAGCAGAAAAGCCCGGACTTGAACCTCCGGGCTTTTCTGCTTTTGAAAATCTGTTTTTTTTGCTGCTAAATCGATTTTAGGGTTATTTATCTAATGAAAAAAAATCTTAGATTCGTTACCTAGACAAAGGGAATACCACCCTGACCGAAACAGACCAAAGAACAAATCATCCTCATTCATTTCAAAAAATGAAGAAACTTCTACTTCCCATCCTGTGTGTGGGCATTGGCACTATGCTTCAGGCTCAGACACCGCAACGCTGCAGCAGTCACGAATACCATCAGCACCAATTGGCCCAGCATCCCGAACTGGCCGATACCGAAGCCGAAATAAACCGTGCCGCAGAACATTATGCCAACAATGGTGGCAAACAGGATCGTACGGTAGTAACCATTCCGGTGGTATTTCATGTGGTGTATCAGACTGCCAGCGAAAATATTTCTTCCACCCGTATTCTCGAACAGCTTCAGGTACTCAACGACGATTACCGTAAGCTCAACACCGACCGTGTAAACGTACCTTCGGCGTGGTCGGGAATTGCTGCCGACTGTGAAATTCAGTTTTGCCTTGCCAAACGCACACCCACCAATACCTGGACCGACGGTATTAACCGCGTTTCTACCACAGTATCCAGTTTCGATATTAATACCGACGATGTAAAATTCACATCAATGGGCGGCACCAACGTATGGGACCGCACCAAATACCTCAATATCTGGGTATGCGATCTTGGCGGCGGCATTTTGGGTTATGCCCAGTTTCCCGGCGGCCCGGCATCTACCGACGGTGTGGTGCTTGACTACCGTTATACCGGCAAAACCGGCGCATCGCCTCCGTACAACAAAGGACGCACTGCTACCCACGAAGTAGGCCATTATCTCGGCCTCTATCACATCTGGGGCGACGATGGCAGTTCCTGCTCAGGTTCTGATCAGGTACAGGACACCCCCAACCAGGGTGCCGAAAATTATAATTGCTACAATGTAGGTCAGGTGCTTACCGACAACTGTTCTCCTGCCGCTCCCGGCGTGATGTGGATGAATTATATGGACTACACCGATGATGCCTGCATGTATATGTTTACCAACGGACAAAAAACCCGTATGTGGAATGTACTCAATGGCACACGTTCGAGCATATTAACTTCCAATGCCTGCACTCCGGTGGGTCTGGAAGAACTCAACGTACTCAACGCCATAAGCGTGTACCCTTCGCCCTCGAACGGTGAAGTAACACTCGATTTCAACGGACAAAATGCTTCTGATGTGGACGTAACCGTTTACAACACCGTAGGTCAGGCCGTGCTTACTGCCCGTTACGCCACCCTCACCGACTCACGCATTATCATCGACCTGAGCGAAATGGCCGTGGGCGTGTATGCCATTGAAGTGCGCTACGGCGGCGAAAAAGTAAACCGCAAAGTGGTGATTCAGTAAATCACGCATTCACCATTCATGCACACCTGCTTCCGGTAAACGGGGGCAGGTGTTCTTTTTGTATTTCGGGCAATAAGCCACTTTTTGATTACAGGGAATCAATGATTAGTTGTATTTTAATTTCATGAAAAAATTTACGCTCCCATTGTTATTGCTTGGTGTTACGGCTATTGCATATGCCCAGCAGCCTGTGTTACGCTGTTCTACCACTGAATTCATGCACAATCATGCCGACGCGAATGCGCCGGTAAGACATGCCGAAACACAGCGCCGCATTCTTCAGTGGCTAGAGCAGCATCCTGATGCCGGTAATACACGCACCACCATTTATATCCCTGTAATTTTTCATGTAGTGTACAACAATACCCAGGGCAATGTTCCGTCCACGCGGCTTATTGAGCAGCTTGATGTGCTGAACGAAGATTTTGGCGGATACAATTCCGACTATGCAAACACTCCGGCCGTATGGCAACCTATTTCGGGCAATACCGATATACAGTTTTGTCTGGCTCATGTAGATCCGCAGGGCAACTGGACCAACGGTTACCAGTACTATCAAACCAGCGCCAATCTTTGCAATTCGTCAACCATTTTCAGCACTGCGCCGGGGTGGAATCCCAATAATTATTTGAATATCTGGGTGGCTCAGTGCAGCAGCGGTATATTGGGATTTGCCTCTCCGCTGGGCAGTCCGCCCACACAGGATGGCGTGGTAATCATGCACGAATATGTAGGTAAAACCGGGGCAGTGGCTCCTTACAATCTTGGCCGAACCGGCACACACGAAGTAGGCCACTGGCTGGGTCTCGCGCACATTTGGGGCAACGACGGCGGTGCCTGCAGCGGCAGCGACAATGTAGCCGACACACCCAACCAGGCCGATAATACATTTAACTGCCGCCCGCCCAATACCGTACTTACCGATGCCTGCTCGCCTGCCGCTCCGGGAATTATGTGGATGAATTATATGGATTACAGCGACGATGCGTGTATGTATATGTTTACTCAGGGCCAAAAGGCACTTATGCTGGCAACTATTAATACTGTAAGGCCCGGGCTGCTTACTTCCACCGTGTGCCAGGTAACCGGCATGCGCGAAAACGATCTTTCAGGCCAGCCACAGGCATTCCCCTCGCCCACGCAGGGATTGCTTACCGTGTGGATGCCTGACGGACAAACAGAAGTGAAATACGTGAGGATTTATAATACTACCGGTGCGTTGATGGAGGTAATTGCAGCACCGTCCACCTCCGGAAATCGTTTCGAACTCGATTTAACCACTTACCCGGCAGGCCTGTATCTCATTGCCATTGAAACGCCCGAAACCCGTTTCATGCTGCGGGCAATGAGAAACTAAGGTATTTCATGTACTTACTCTGATTTTTAAGATCATACAGCCAAAGGCTTCGTAACTTTGCATTCGCAGCAGGCAATACCGCTTACTGCGAATGCTTTTTGCTATGAACATTGCCCGTCCTTCTGCCGTGACCGATTTGCTTGAGGCCACCACTCATTCTTCCGCTTTAAAACAAATTGCCCGCAAAGTTCTCGACGGCGGGCGCATTACACCTGCCGAGGGTGAGTTGCTTTACACCGAGGCCGATCTGGCTTTTGTGGGTTCACTGGCCAATCACATCCGCCAGAAAAGACATGGCGATTACACCTACTTCAACCGCAATTTCCATATCGAGCCCACCAACATCTGTGTGTATGATTGCAAGTTCTGCTCCTACTCGCGCCTGCTCAAGCAAAAAGATGGAGCGTGGGAACTCAGCGTACCCGAAATGCTGCAATTGGTGCGCAACTACGACGGGCAGCCCATTACCGAAGTACACATTGTAGGCGGCGTTCACCCTAAAATGGGGCTCGATTTTTTTGCCGGTCTGCTAAAAGAAGTAAAAAATATTCGTCCCGAATTGCACATCAAAGCCTTTACGGCGGTTGAACTTTACTACATGTTCCGCAAGGCCAAAAAAACGGTGGAAGAAGGCCTCCAATATTTGAAAGATCACGGCCTCGACTCGCTGCCCGGCGGTGGTGCCGAAATTTTCGACGAAACAGTGCGCGCCATTATTTCGGAAGACAAATGCACATCGGCCGAATGGCTTTACATACACGAAGCCGCACACAAACTGGGCATTCCCTCAAACGCCACCATGCTTTACGGCCACGTAGAAAGCTACGCCAACCGCATAGACCACATGGAACGCCTGCGCCAGTTGCAGGATCGTACCGGCGGGTTCAACACCTTTATTCCGCTCAAATTCCGCAACAAAGACAATCAGATGTCGCACATTGCCGAAGTATCAGTGGTGGAAGACCTTAAAAACTACGCCGTATCGCGCATTTACCTCGATAACTTCGCCCACGTAAAAGCCTACTGGCCCATGATTGGCCGCACCACCACCCAGCTGGCACTGTCGTTCGGAGTCGATGATATTGACGGCACCATTGACGATTCCACCAAAATTTACACCATGGCCGGCTCCGAGGAACAATCGCCCAAACTCTCCACCGCCGAACTGGTAAAGCTCATTAAAGACGTAAAACGTCACCCCATTGAGCGGGATACACTCTATAATGTGGTGCAGGATTATCTCAATTTCGACTTCACTACAAATTTGCCTTCTCAAAACGACCCTGTTTTTTTGAATTAAAATGGCTTTTTTCGAAAAAGCGAAGAAATTTCATTGTCCTGAAAATTTCCTTAAAGCATTGAAAATCAATAATTAAGAAAATAAAACCTCGAAAACGAATGTCCTTATAGGCCCCGAAACAAGTTTTGTTTCGGTATGGGTGATGATACATTTGTATCGTGTGACACCCAGAGATGGTTCAGCTATAAATCTTATCTCACCATGTTCACAGAGGGGTCCTGTAGAACAACTTCAAGGGTTTAGAAGATTATGATCTTCGCACACCAGGAAAACATACCGTGATACGCTACTGGGGTTAAAGCGTATCACGGTTTCCTGTTTTTAGCCGGATGTATTTCGGGGGTGAATCTCTTCGTTGGGCTCTTCATGAAAATCCTCATTTATAAAGATAAACTCCGGTTTTCATTCATCGCCCGCCTCAATCTTCACCCCCGAAATACTTCCGGCATACTGCACAGGGGGGGGTTCGACAAGCTCAACCACCGGGTTTCTTCTGATGTGTGCAACGGTGGTTTCGACAAGCTCAACCACCGGGTTTTCACTGATGTATGCACGGTGGTTTCGACAGGCTCAACCACCGGGTTTCCTCTAATGTATGCACGATGGTTGAGACGGGCTCAACCACCAGGTCTGGACAGATGTATGCCCGGTGGTTGAGCCTGTCGAAACCACTGGTTTTAGACGGATGCAATCACATTGATTCAGTAACCATTAATCACCGAACTTCAACAGGATAAAGCACCGGATTTGATTCGGCTATGATTTCGACAAGCTCAATCAACAGCTTGATTACCTTTGGGAACTATGATTTCGGGAGTAATATTTGATATGGACGGGCTTCTGGTGGATTCGGAGCCGTGGTGGCGTGAGGCCGAAACCAATGTGTTTGGCTCATTGAGCAAAGCACCGGATCCGGCCGATTTTGAGGAGATGATGGGTAACCGAATTGAGGAAGTAATTGCCCGGTGGCGGGTAAAACATCCCTGGCAGGGAATGAGCGATGAGGCAGTGAAAGTGGCCATTGTGGATGAAGTGCAGCGGCTTGTCACCACTCATGCCCAACTCATGCCGGGGGTGCGTGAGCTGCTCGAATGGCTTCATGCCAAAAAACTGCCGGTGGCGCTGGCCTCTTCCTCACCGCTGAGACTGATTCGCGGGCTGATGCAGTTTTACGGAATCTACCATTACTTTCATGTGGTGTGCTCGGCCGAGGTGGAGGAATACGGGAAACCGCACCCGGCTGTGTTTATTACGGCTGCGCGGCATCTGGGTGTGGCGGCTCACGAAATTCTGGTGTTTGAAGATTCGTTTAACGGCGTAATTGCCGCCAAGGCTGCCCGCATGAAATGTGTAGCAGTGCCTGCGCCCGAACATGCTTCGCAAAATCGTTTTGCCGCTGCCGACTTAGTGCTGCCTTCGCTTACCAGGATGGATGAGCAGGTGTGGATGCAGCTTTCGAACTAAACTCAGGCTCGTTTATTCTGCCGGATCTCCTTCAAACTTGTGTGCCGTGGAATAGGTGCGCCATTTCGCAATGACGGCCTGTATGTCGGCGGGGAGTTCTGAATCGAACTGCATCCATTGCTTGGTAACGGGATGCTTGATGCCAAGCGAGCGGGCATGTAAAGCCTGACGCGGACAGGCAGCAAAGCAGTTGTCGATAAACTGGCGGTATTTGCTAAAGCTGGTACCTTTTACAATGTGCGCGCCGCCGTAAGTGGCATCGTTAAACAGCGGATGGCCGATGTGCTGCATGTGTGCACGTATCTGGTGCGTGCGGCCTGTTTCGAGCTTGCACTCTACGAGAGTCACATAGCCGAGGCGTTCCACCACTTTCCAGTGTGTAACGGCGGGTTTGCCTTCGCTGCCGTCGGGGTAAACGTCCATTACTTTTCTGTCGCGGCGGCTGCGGCCGATGTGGCCTTCCACGGTGCCCTGGTCGGTATCGAAATCGCCCCATACCAAAGCGAGGTAGCGGCGGTCGTTGGTGCGGTCGTAAAACTGGCGGGCAAGATGTGCGAGGGCGTATTCGGTTTTGGCAACCACCATTATGCCGGAGGTGTCTTTATCGAGCCGGTGTACAAGGCCGGGGCGTTGTTCGTGCGAGCTTGGGGGCAAGTGCTCGAAATGCCAGAGCAGGCCGTTTACGAGTGTGCCCGTATAGTTTCCGTAGCCAGGATGCACCACCAGGCCGGGCGGCTTGTTGAGGATAATCAGCGTATCGTCTTCGAACACGATATTGAGCGGAATATCCTCGGCAAGAAGTTCGAATACTTTGGGCGGATGCGGGAGAAGAATGGAAATATTGTCGAGCGGCTTTACCTTGTAGCTGGGCTTTATGGCTTTGTCGTTGACGAGAATATTTCCTGCATCGGCTGCGGCCTGTATTTTGGTGCGCGAAACCGAGGCGAGTTTGTGCATCAGGTATTTGTCGATACGCAGCAGTTCCTGCCCCGGATCAACCCTGAAGCGGTGGTGTTCATACATTTCCTGCTCACTGCCGGTTTCGGCATCGGGCAACTCGTCGGTTTCAAACATGGCGCAAAGATACGCCATACTATTTTACTGAGCCTTTGCCCTGTTCAAACGCCACACCAAACCGCCTTCCACCAGACTGCTGAATCCGTCCCAGGTAGTTCCGTATGTCTGCTCGAAAATGATTGCATGAGAAACTCCTGCGGCAAGCCGAAAGTCGAGCTGCCTGTACACAGGAATATACAAACCGCCACCGCTGCTCATTTCCACAGATATTACCGGAGGGCGTAAATTGTTTCCACCAAAACCAGATTCATACATCAGGCTGGCACGGGTTTGCTGAAACTGCATAAACACAAATGGTTTGAGGTGCACTTCATTTAAAATAAACTGCCGTTCGGTGCCTAACCTTATACCAAAATGTTCGCCCAAATTGGCGGCATAAAAACGGTGTTTGTAGGCATACATCTGGTTATCGGTAATAAACCGGTTATCGAGATAATGTATTCCTCCGTACCACACCCATTTTTCGCCCCACATGTATCGCCAGTCAACACCCAGATGCAAACCGCTGTGTGCTTCATTTACAAAACCATACAGGGCATTGGTGGGGGTTTGGGCCGATAAAATGCGCGACGAAATGAGTATGCCAATAATTAAAATAAATCTCATAGCTGTTTTTTATATACTGCGTATATAAACGCCTGCGGGCGCGAATTATTATTTCCCTTTCCGGTCGGGAAACAATGTCCGCACCAAATTAAGTTTGCGCTGGCTGTTTCGGAATACGCCGTGGTGTGCATTGCGCACATCTTCCACCGAGAAGAAGGCATTGGGCTGGTGCTTTTCGAGAATGTCAATTACGTCGGGTACGTTGGCACGTTTTACCACGGTAAAAATCATTTTCACGGGGCCTTTTGCTCCTTCGGCATCCACTACGGTAATTCCGTGATTGGCATTGCGCAGGGCATCAATTAAATCCTGACTAAGCTGGTTGGTAATAATGCGTATGACCTGCGTACCGAGCGCAAGGCGTTCTTCGATGCGCATACCCACATACGTGCCGGCCGCAAAGCCAAATGCCCAGGCCAGATAGGCCGCCACGTTGTTTGCCTGGCTCATGACCTGTTTCATGGCAATGAGCCAGATGAGCACTTCGAAGAAACCCACGAAGGGTACAATGGTGCGGAAACCTTTGGAAATAAAAATATTGCGCAGCGTGGCAAGTGTTACATCGCCCAGGCGCGAGATGAAAATGAGCAGAGGGAGAATGACCCAGTTAAACAGATCGTCGCTGATGTGCATAGCGTGAGATGAATGTGGTAAAGGTAAAGTTTTTGTAAACGGCATTAAAACAAATCCGCCGCAGCTTTTGCGAAGCGGCGGCGGATTTGGTGTGACGGGGCTGCATCTCAGAGCAGGCCTTTTATGATGTCATCTACTTTTACTCCTTCGGCTTCGGCTTTGTAGTTGCGTACAATGCGGTGGCGCAGAATGGGTGCGGCCACGGCGCGCACGTCTTCAATATCGGGCGAGTATTTGCCGTTTACCACGGCGTGGCATTTGGCGCCGATAATGAGGTACTGCGAAGCACGCGGGCCTGCGCCCCACGAGAGCAGGCGGTTTACCTCGGCGGCAGCGGTAGCTGTATGGGGGCGTGTGGATGCGGCCAGTTTTACGGCGTATTCAAGCACGTTTTCGGGCACGGGTACGCGGCGCACGAGTTGCTGCAGGTAGCTTATTTCTTCGATACTCAGCACTTTGTTGAGCTCGGGTGTGGTGCCGGAAGTGGTTTGGCGCACTACCTGAATTTCGTCGCTCAGGTTGGGATAATCGAGCCATACGTTGAACATGAAACGGTCTAACTGCGCCTCGGGCAGCGGGTATGTGCCTTCCTGTTCAATGGGGTTTTGCGTAGCGAGTACGAAAAACGGCTTGTCTAATTCGTAGCGTTTGCCGGCGGCAGTAACAGCACGTTCCTGCATGGCTTCGAGCAGGGCCGATTGTGTTTTGGGCGGAGTACGGTTTATCTCGTCGGCCAGAATGATGTTGGCAAAAATGGGGCCTTTGATAAAACGAAACTGCCGGTTTTCGTCGAGAATTTCGGAACCGATAATGTCGCCGGGCATCAGATCGGGAGTAAACTGTATGCGGTTGTAGCTCAATCCGAGCGACTGTGCAATGGTGTTTACCAGCAGTGTTTTGGCCAATCCGGGCACACCCACCAGCAGGCAGTGGCCGTTGCTGAAAATGGAAATGAGCACATCGCGCACCACGTCTTCCTGCCCTACAATTACTTTACGTATTTCGGTGGTGAGGCGGTTGTAGCGTTCACGGAAGTAATCAACTGCTTCTACGTCTGACTTAAACTCGATCATAAATATGCGTGTGTGTGTATGTGTTTGTCCCTTTTACTGGGCGTGTTTGAGCCACGAAAAGCGGAAATTGTTGTTCCGGTAGTCGGGCGCAATGCGAATATAAGTAGTAGATAGTTTTTTATCTACCCATTTGTTGAGCACTTCTTCCTGTTTGGTCTGAAGTGTCATGTCCTGAATCATCTGGTAATCGTCTTTGAGGTTGGCGCGGTGCGGTTCGGAGCGCGATTTGATCCAGAGTACGCGGTAGCCTTCTTTCGACTGACGGGTGAGCGTAAGCATGGGAGCCGAGTATGTGCCCACTTTCATCTGGTTTACGGTAATCGGGAAATTGGGATCGGGATCGAGCTGGCCGAGGAGTTCCACATCAATGCGGGAGTTACCTGTAATGGGATTGATGATTAATCCGCAACTGTACTTCGATTCATCGTCGGTAGAAAACATGGCGGCGGCTTCGCAGAACGTGAGCGAATCGAGGCGCACGGCGCGCATGATGGAATCGAGACGTACCTTGCAGTTGCGCAGGTCTTCGGGTGTGGTGGGCACGGTGCGCAGGATGTGGCGCACGGTTACTTCTTCGCCCTTGCGCGAAATTACTTCGAGGAAGTGGAAACCGAAATCGGTTTTGAATATGGGCGATATTTCGCCTTCCTTGAGCGTAAACATAAGTGCTTCAAATTCGGGCACGAATGTGCCGCGGCGTATGTTTTCGTAAGTGCCGCATTTTTGCGCCGAGCCCGGATCCTGCGAATAAAGCGCGGCAGCCGTGCAAAAATCGAGTTCGCCTTTTATCACACGCTGGCGGATGTTCTCGGTTTCCATTTTGGTATATTCGAGAATTTCGGGATTCACCGGCGGCGAAAGCACAATCTGCCCCACTTCCACGGTTGAACTGATGAAGGGCAAACTATCTTCCGGCTGACTGGTGAAGTATTGTTTTACATCCGACGGCGAAACGGTTACGTTTTGCGTAATCTGTGCCTGCATACGCTGTGCGAGAAGAAGGTCGCGCACTTTGTCGTGCAGTTCAAACTTGAATGCGTCGATGGTTTTGCCGTAAAATTTTTCGAATGCCTCCACCGAGCCGAAACTCTGCAGGTAAAAACGCATTCGGCGATCCATTTCCTGCTGTATTTCCGATTCGGCCACGGTAATACTGTCGTGTACGGCCTGTGCCACCAGCAGTTTCTGGAAGAGCAACTGTTCCATTACCGAGGCGCGTACACTGTCGTTAATGGTTATACCCTCGCGGGCATACTGCTGGAGTACATTTTCCACTTCCGATTCTTTTACAATCTGATCGCCCACCACGGCCACCACACGATCTATGCGTGCGCCGTTTTCCTGTGCAAACAGGTGGGTGGATGAGAAAAGAAGGAAGAGGATGAAAAAAAATCTGTTCATGATTATTTGTTATAAATCTCAATATCGTCGCTTTCCGTAGCCTCTCGGTACAGATCATCGCGCATACGGTCTATGAGTTCGCGTTTGCGCTGATTGAGCAGGATTTTGCGGATGTTGTCTTTTTCGAAAGCCAGCGGCGAGCGGCTGTCGCGCGTCATGTAGCCTTTGAAGTTGATAAGATAGAGGTGGGTGGAATCGCTTACCTCAAGGTACTGGTTGTTTTTAAGGAAAAGTTCTTTGTTGTCGGTTTCAATGGGAATTTCCCTGAGCAGATCGTCAAAGAGCAGCCACGATTGATCGTCGAAAAAAAAGTTGGTGGCAAACTGGCTACAATAGGTGGCAAGTTCTTTACGGTCCTGTGGTTTATCAGAACGCATCCAGTTACGGACTTTGGTCAGATTGGGTGCGTTTTTATCGGTTTTCACGTAAATCACTTTTACAATGATGTCGCGCAGGGCAAAGTCGCCGGGGTGATCGTTGTAGTATTTTTCAATTTGTGCATCGCTCACCACGGTATCGAGTTGTTGAAGCACGAGGGCTTTTTCGTATTCGTAAATGATTAACGAATTGCGATAGGCTTTTAGTTGTTTCTCCACATTTTTTTGTTCGGCACTCAGGTTTTGTTCGGCTTTGTGAACGAGCAGCATTTCGCGCACCCAGGTATTTATAAAACTGCCTGCCATGCGAATGCTGTCGTCTTTGGGTGTACCGGCCGGAATTACTTCCTGAAGTTCGGAACTGTAAAGTTTATAGTCGAACACACGGGCCACCACTTTGCCCGAGGGCTGTGTGGTATTGGTCTGGGGCTCACGGCAGGCGGCCCACCACAGCAGACACAACGGCAGCAGCCGTGCATTCGTCAGAAACATGACGTGTGCACGGCTGAAACGTTGCCTTGTGGCGTGTGTTATTGGCTTTTGCTGCCCCATCTGGGCTTTGATTATTTACGCGGAAGCACCTCGCGGTTTATTACCACCGGGTACTTTTTGCGCAGGCTTTCCACCCACTCTTTTTCAAGCTGTGTCTGGTAATCGTTGGTGATAAGTCCGCGTGCTTCCTGCAGTGATTTGGGTGTGGGCGGCATAACCTTGCGGGTAACCACAAACATTACGCGTCCGTCTTTCATGGTGTTTGCCGAAGTGCCTTCTTTCCAGTTCTGGTCCACCAGGGCGTTGTCGCCTTTCTGGTAAAGTTTGGTTTCGGTTTGCACGTTGAGTTGTGAGTTTTTGTTGAGGGTTTCGAGAATTTCTTTTTCCGATTTACCCTGCTTGAGCATTTTACGCACTGCCTTGGCGGTTTTCTCGTCGGCGCAAGAATACACGGTGGCATCGGCGCGTTCGGGCCAGAGGTAGTTGTTTTTGTTTGCCTCGTAGAAATTGCGAAGTCCGGTTGAGTCTGTAACCGCACGCGACCATACTTTTTCATCCTGCAGGTCGAAAAGCAGAATGCCGTCGCGGTATTCCTGCATGAGGTTGCGGAAGTCGGGGTATTTCGTTTCAAGCTGGCTGTCTTCGTAGGCCACGCACATTTCTTCCACCATCTGTGTGTACATCATATCCACCACCATTTTGGGATCGCCTTTACCGCCACGGCGCACCTGACGGGCTTCGAGCCATGCGGCAAAATCTTTCTGGGTGTAGGCTTTGGTTCCAATGGTGAAAAGCGGTTTTACGTAGCCTTTTGCCTTGGCTTCGGCCGTCCACTGGCCCATGAAATAGGTAGTGTCTACGAGTTTGTAAAACTCATCGCGGGCGGCAAGGTTTTGGGTAAAGCCGTATTCTTTTTTCACGCGCTCTACCAATGCGGTACGTCCGCTGAGTGCGCGCTGGTCTTTGTTTACCTTGGCTTTGATGTCGCCTTTGATGCTTTCGTAGGCGGGTACATCGCGGCGGTCGAGGCGTTTAATGATGTGCCAGCCCCAGGCGGTTTTGATGGGCTCAGAAATGTCGCCGTTGTTTTGCAGGGCAAACGAGGCTTTCTCAAACGGAGGCGGCATTTTGTAGAGGCCAAACCAGGGCAGTTCGCCGTTTTTGGCGGCCGAGCCTTTGTCGTCGGAGAACTGTTTTACGAGTGTCGAAAAGTCTTCGCCGGCTTTGGCTTTGGTGTAAATTTCGTCGGCCTTTTGTTTGGCGTTGAGCGAGTCGGTGGCGGGCATCCCGTCGGGGGCTTTAATCATAATGTGGGCCACCAGAATTTCGCCCTGGGCCTTGCGGCGGTCAACCACTTTTACAATGTGGTAGCCAAAGCGTGTGGTAATGGGGTTGCTGATTTGCCCCACGGGTGTGCGGTAAGCGGCCGTTTCGAAAGGATAAACCATTGAAAATGCGGTGAAGTAGCCCAGATCGCCGGCGTTTTGTGCTGCCGAAGGGTCTTCGGAAATAAGGCGGGCCACTTCTTCAAACGGCACGGCCTTGCCTTTGTAGCGGCGGTCGAGCTGGCGGAGCGGATTTACGAGGTTGAAAATCTTGAGCGTATCGGCCGGGGTGAGTTTGGGCCAGTTGGCGTTGGTTTTGCGCAGTTGCTGGTCGTACTCGCCAATTTGTTTGGTTACCTGTTTGCCAAGTACCATGTTGCGGGCAATGCCAATGCGCATCCAGGCCAGCATGGTGTCTTTGGGCAATGCGTTTTCGGGCAGCTTTACCAGAATGTGGCTGGCGCGCACGTCCCACTGCATACGGTCGTAGGCTTCGCGCAGCAGGCTGTCGTTTACGCGTTTGTCGGTAAGGTATTGCTGGGCCACCTGGCGGCGGTATCCGGCCAGTTCGGTGCGGAACTTGCCCACCGTGTCGCGCTCGAGGTCTTCGGCCTCTTTTACCTTCATTTTAAAGGTCACAAAGAGATCGAGGTAGTTGTCGATGGCTTTGGGGTCGTTGCCCTGGTCTTTGTTGTTCTTTTTATACACATACATGAACTCAGACAGGCGGATGGGCGCACCGCCAATGGTCATAAGTACCGGATCGTTAGGATCGTTGGGCACAGCCACGGGAGCCTGAGCCGGTAGCGCAGTGCAGAGTGCAAACATCGGCACTGCGAAAAGCAGGAACTTTTTCATACAGGTTTATAGAATTCGAATAACAACGATTGAGAGGCTGTTTAAAATTCGTTTTTGAGGTTTGTGATGAGCAGATTTTTTCTCAGACAAGGCACCTTTTGCAGGCGATCCTTGGAGAGGATCGACAAAAAAGGTAACGCCGGATGAGGAAAAATATGCCATCACAAAGCCAAAGGATGATTTTTAAACAGACTCTGATAAGCAGCAAAAATAACCAATTCCCCCGCCCGCTGGCTACAAGGCCGAATTTTGTTGAATTTCCGTCGAAAACCGCCCGCCCGAACCCTCCCCGAAGGGAATTTTCACCCGCCTTATTCCCCTAACGGCAAAATAACATCCTGATAACCAACAATTCACAATCGGCACCTAAAACGAAACAAATAAAGTAATCCCGCGTATAAAGTGCGCTCTAAAGCATTAACCAACAGACCCAAATCTATGAAACTACCTCAGGTTTTCCTGAAACTCCTCACCCCCACACTGGTTTTAGGAGCACTGGTTTTTCAAACCTCCTGCAGCGGCGACAGCGAAACCGCTTCCAACGACACCTTAACCGGCGACAGCGTAATTACCGAAACCGACATCGAAGATGAAGGCGGCATGCTTCCATCGCCGCTTCAGGTGGCCGCAATCTTCAAATCTTCGGGGCTGAAATACCTTCCCGGTATTACCAGTTCGGCCGAAAAAGCCTCGTCGTACAGCACCACCTTTACCCGCGCCTGGAGCATGGGCGTGTACAGTGCCGATATGGCCTACTGCGTGCTCAACAAACAAACCCAGCCCGCCCAGACCTATTTAAAAGCCGTCCGCTCGCAGGCCGAGCAGATTAACCTGGGCAAAATATTTGCGCAAACCAGCCTTTTCGACCGGTTTAACAACAACCTGGGCAACGAAGACTCGCTGCAAAGCATTCTGGCCGGAATAAAGGAAGAAACCGATGCCCAGTTGCTCAGCAACGATCAGAACCATCTTTACGGGGTAATTTTTGCCGGTGCATGGATAGAATCGCTGCACATTGCGGGCAAAGTGTATGAGCAGGAGCCTAACGAACAGGTAATGCTGAAACTGTTTGAACAGATGGTGATTCTCGAAAGTATTACCAAGGAACTCGAACGAAATAAAAGCAAAGACGAGTCCATTGCCCCGCTTCTGGCCGATCTGAACAGCCTTCAGGACGTGTTTAACGGACTCGCTTCGGTGAAAAAGATGAACGAGAATCCCGATCTCGGTTTCGGCGACGTAAAGCCCACCAAAGAGGAATTAATGATGCTCATCAAAAAAGTGGAAGAAATTCACTCGAAAACAGTTACCAAAGCCTGATTCACCCCAAATCCCATACAATAATGAAAGCATTGAAACAAAGCGGCTTCTTACTCTTGCTTCTGAGTATCGCCTTTGCCGGTGCAGCTTTTCAGACTGCCGAAACCTGCAACAGCGCCACCCTGAAACAAAAAGCCAAAGAGGCCTTAAACCCTTTTAAATACGACTCGGGCAAGGTAACCCGCGTGCTTTACAAACCCAAGGCACAACTCAAGGAAATTGAAGTGCCCGTGTTTATCGGCGAAAAATACCGCATGGTGTTTAATACCGAAGCCCTTTCTAAAAATGTAGTCATCTCGGTGTATAACAAAGACAAAGAGACCAAAAACAGAAAAGTGCTCTTTACCACCAAAAATGCCCAGCCCGGAAAAAAAATCCATGTGTATGAACCCGAACAGGCCAAGTTCAAGTTCTATGTGGACTATGAAATTCCCTCTGCAAAAGATTCGACTGCCACGCCCGAGTGCCTGATTTTTATGCTCGGCTACCGTTAATCGTAATTATTCATAACCACATTTTTTACCCCAAAGCAAGGAGGCAATCTGCAAAGGTTGCCTCTTTCTTTATTTAATTGTTGATAACTTCCTGCCACACGAATTAAGCATGGATATTAACAGCAAAAAACCGCTTGCTGAAAAGCAGCGCAAACCCAAACAGGGAAAGCATTTGCGGGCAAACATAAACTTCAGTTAAAGCGGTTTATCAACAGCAGCCCGAAGCAGTATTTATTGGAATAAACAAAACAATGTAGAAAACTTCGGAAGCCCTTTACTGATGCGTAAAGGCCAGGCTTCTACTTTTGGCTGCGTAACGAAGCCGCTAAAAGCAAGCCTATGCACCTTTCCGCTCTTGAAACCTCTACCGGTGTCCGGATTATTCCGGTCAATGCAGAGCGCATGCTCAACGGCACACACGGTCACGAAGATGCCGAGTTTGAGTTGTGGGCTCAGTTTAAATTCACCGAAATATCTGAGCCGCTGGCCCAGGTATGGACAGGCATTCCGCACCGCTACATTTCGCGCCTCGAAGATCTTAACGAAGGCCGCCCGGTTCGCAACTATGCGTTGCTCCAGCTTATGGAAGCCCTGCAGGAAAAAGAACCCGATTTCGATCCCGCGCACGATTATGTATATGTGTGCGCCTGTTAGCGGGGGGTGTTGATTGAACATATTCGCTGCCGTTCCGGCAGTTTCCAGATAACCACGGGGGCGGAATCTTTGATTCCGCCCCCGTGGTGTATTCATTCAATACTTCTTATTTCTTTTTCTCCTCGCCGCCCATCATGGCAAACTGAACCAGGTTGGCGCCCATGCGCAGGGCTTTGAGGCGGGCTTCGGGGCTGTCTTTGTGTATTTCGGGGCTTTCCCAGCCATCGCCGAGGTCGCACTCATAATCGTAGAAGCATACCAGACGGCCCTGCCAGATGAGCCCGTAGCCTTTGGGGGCTTTGCCTTCGTGCTCGTGAATTTTGGGGAGGCCGTTGGGGAAATCGAATTTCTGGTGATACACCGGATGCGAGAAGGGCAGTTCCACAAATTCGAGTTCGGGGAATACTTTTTTCATTTGCGGGCGCATGAATTTATCCATGCCGTAGTTGTCGGAAATGTGCAGAAAGCCGCCGCCGGTTAAGTAGTTGCGCAGGTTGGTGGCATCCTGCTGCGAAAAAATCACATTGCCGTGGCCGGTCATGTGTACAAAGGGGTAATTGAAAATTTCATTGCTGCCCGCTTCCACAATGCCCTGTTCGGGATTGATGCGGGTGCCCAGCTGCTCGTTGCAGAAACGCGCCAGGTTGGGCAGCGAGGTTTCGAGGTTGGCATACCAGTCGCCACCGCCGTTGTATTTGAGCAGGCCCAGCTTGCAACTCCATGTATCGGCCGGACGAAACGAGGTGGTTAAGGCAATTATGGCAAAAAGCAGAAACAGTCTGAATGCTTTCATGGCATAAAAATACGCAAAGCAGGGCTGAAAAAGTGTGTGGCGGAATTAATCTACCCGTATGCCCAGCACGCACACATCGTCGGTCTGGCTTCCGCCGCCCATCCATTCGTTGAGGCGGGCCGAAAGAATTTCGCGCTGTTCGGTGGCCGGCAACTGGGCCACGCTAACTAAAAGTTCGCGGAAACGGCGGTACGACATTTTGCGGTCGTGTGTGCCGCCAAACTGATCGGGGAAACCGTCGGTAAACATATACAGCATATCGCCCGATTTGATTTCCACTTCCTGATGGTCGAACGGCCGTGCCTTGAAATCGAAGTAGCTGCCAATGGAAAAGCGGTTTCCTTTTACCTGTATCAGTTCCTGCCCGCGCACAATGTAGAGCGGGTTTATGGCTCCGGCAAACATAACCGTGCGGCTTTTCTTTTCGAATACGCAGAGGGCAATGTCCATACCGTCGTGCAGTTCGCCGGCCTGTTTGTACTGGTTGAGTGTTTGCTGAATACTCAGGTTAAGGTAATCGAGTATGGCTGCCGGACGTGTGAGGTGGCGTTCGCGTATGGCCTGGTTGAGCAGGTTGTGGCCCATGAGACTGAGCAGCGCACCGGGCACACCGTGGCCTGTACTGTCGGCCACGGCCACAAAAATGTAATCGCCGCGTGTTTCGGCCCAGTAGTAATCGCCGCAGAGAATGTCTTTGGGCTGATAGAGTACAAACATATCGCCCAGCTCTTCGCGCAACACTTCTTCGGGAGGGAGAATGGCGTTCTGAATGCGGCGGGCGTAGTTGATACTCGAGGAAATATCGCTGTTCTTCTGCTGGATGATTTCGCGGTAACGGATTTGCTGAATGGCGCTGGCCATTATTTCGCCTACTTCGTCCATCAGGTCGATGTCGCTTTCGTCTATTGCATCTTCATAATCGGAACAGAGACTGAGGAAACCGTTTACCTTACCTTCTGTTTGCAGCGAAGTGGCCAGATACGAACGCACACCAAGTTCATACAGGCGCTTATCAAAACTCGACATGCCTTCGCTAAGTTGCAAATCGGTAATAAGGCGGTAACGCGAAAGGCGGAGATGATCGAGCTGCAGGAAATCGGTTTGCGAAAGCAGGATGTATTGCGGCTTTTCACCCACGTTTTCCTTATTTACTTCATACACTTCAATAAGATCCTGCCTTTCGTCGATGAGCGCCAGCACTACGCGGCTGGTGTAATGAATATGATCGAAATACACCGGCAGCACGCTTGCCGCAAGCGAATCAATGGTGGTGGCATCGAGTAAACGCTGGCGGGTATTGTTGAGCAGTTCGAGATTTTTTGAATAGCGGCTGAGCTGAAGTTCGTATCGTTTCTTCTCGGAGATGTCGGTAAAAATTTCGATCTGTTTGAGCAGGCGGCCGTTTTCATCCACAATGGGTGTATTGGAAACCGAAAGCCAGATTTCGTTCCCATCGCGGTTGTACACGAGCAGTTCCACTTCAAAGCCCTGGCCTGTGCTCACGCGTTCGCGGGCATTGTAAATGGTGGCCATGTTGGTTTTTTCGCCCTTGAGCACATCGCCCGCGCGGCGGTTGCGCACTTCGGCAAGCGAATAACCGGTAATGCGGGTAAAGCCTTCGTTTACCCATTCGATATTGCTTTCGGGGTCGCAGATGAGTACACCGTTAATGGTTTCGCTGGCCACCAGCGAAAGTTTTTCGAGTTCTTCCTCGTACTGCTTTTTCTCCGTAATGTCGCGCGCAATGGCCTGAAAACCGCGTATGTGTGTGGGAATTTTCTCATCGAAAATAATACGCACGGTTTGCCCAAGCCATACAATACCGCCATCGCCGCTGATAACCGGAAACTCAAGCGTGGTGGTAAGCAGTTTGCGCTGAAACTGCTTGGCATAAAATGCCGTAACCTCCTGCATCCAGTCGGGGTGAATAAACTCCGAGAAATGACGGCCCAGCAACTGCGAAATCGGGTAACCCAGAATTTTCACCGCCACATCGTTGGTGTAGGTAAATCGTCCCTGAAAATCGGCCGTATAAATAATATCATTGGCCGTTTCCACAATGTGCCGGTAGCGTTCCTCTATTTCGTGCCTGTCTGTTACATCAAGCCCGATACCTACTTTGAGGTTACCTTCGAGAATGGTATCCTGCCACTGTATCCAGCGTATGTTGCCGGTTTTTGATTTAATGGGAACCACATACGTTTCGCGGGCATTGCGCATTTCGAGCACTTCCTGTTTGCGGGCAAGATTATCTTCCTGATTATCGGAACGTATTTTCCACCAGCCGTCGCCCAGCACTTCGTGCTGTTCGTAACCCAGAATATCAGTCACACTTCTGCTGGCAAAAACCACATTGGCCTGTTGATCCACAGCGAGCACAATACTGCTTGAATTGTTAATGATGGTGTCGGCAAATATCAACCGGTTAAACAGGTTAAGGCGTGTAATTACACTGATAAATGCCACAATAAGACTGATAATCACAGCCAGCATAAACATCCAGCTGTTGTAGCCCGTAGGTGTGGACGGAACCATCACGGCGAGCGAAATACTGAGCATGAGAATTACTGCCGAAATCTCGATGAGGTGACGCATACGGTCGAAAACCATGCCGATGCTGGTCATGGCCACAAACAACGAAACCACTGTAATGGGCGACAGCTTGTTGATGTAGTTGAGATAGAGCAAATGAACGAGTATGGCGCCAATACCCATGCGTGAAAGAAAATGCGCATGGTGTTTTACCCAATTGTGTGAATACGAGAAAAGACCACACAGCAGCATGGCAATGCCTATTGCAAAAGCGGCCGGCAGGTTCATATCAATATCCAGCGACAGTATGCTGACGAGCGAACACGAAACCGGATACAACACACCCGCCGCAAACAACACAAAACGGCCTACGGTAAGATGATGATTATAAAGCGAACGCTGGTCGCGCACAAATTCATCGCGGTAATTGCGATAGACATAAATCAGTACCAGAATAACAATAATGATAATTCCGGTTGCCATGAGGAAAAACCACGATGTTTTCCAGAACGGAGGTGATACCGAAAAAGAAAAATTACGTACTTCACTCAAATACCCATCAGTGTTTCGCGCACGAACCTGAAATATATACTCACCCGGAGCAAGCCCGTTAAAGTTTACCGAATTGCCGCTGCTCAGTTTTACCCAGCCCGTATCGTGTCCCAGCAACTGGTATTCAAAATTCATATTCATTCCCGTACCAAACTGAATACCCGTGAAAATGAATGTCAGGTTATTCATGTTGTACGGAAATACCGGAGCCGCCGGCATACCATCTTTCATTAACGAATCGGAGTAAGGACTCCAATCAGGTACTTTCTGATTGTAGAGCAGAAGTTCTTTAAACTCAAGGTGAGGTAAAAGGTTTCTCAAACGCGACAAGCCCGGCGAATACACCACCACCCCGTCAACCGAACCCAGCCAGATACGCCCTTTTTCATCGGTGGCAGCACTTCCCGGAGTAAAATTTGAAGTGCCAATACCATCGCTGTGCCAGTAATGCTGCACCAGCTGATCCTGATCTCTGAACACAATACGATCGAGCCCCAGAATGGTGGTCACATACATTACGCTGGCTCCGGGCTGAAATAAAATTCCACGTGTGAAATCAGAACCAAGACCTTCCTGCTTATCGAGAAGCTGATACTTCTCTTCTTTCCGATGATACCGCCATACTCCGCTTCTGTGTGTGGCAATATAAATATAGGTTTCATCGCCCTCCACATCATACACGGCCTGATCGAGCTCTTCCTGATCTTTTGACTTTCTTTCTTTTGGCCGAACCACGTTCCCGTTATCGAGCTTAAACAGCCCGCGCGAGGTGCCCATCCAGATTATACCTTCCCCATCTTCATACAACGACCAGATGACAACTCCCTGCAACTGATTGCCGGTATTGTAGTACTCAATTTTACCGTTTACATACCTGAATAATCCCTTCGAAGCCGATCCGATCCAGAGCACCCCATTGCGCGACATGCATAAGGTTAAAATTTCGCCGGGGCTGTTGTCGGGATCTGTAAATACGACTTCCGGTTTATTGCTGCCGGGTCTGAATATATTTAGCTCACCGCTCATTGTACCGGCATACACATTTCCCTTGTCGTCGGTTGCCAAAGCCCCCACACGATTGTAGCTCAGTCCTTCGGCTTCGGTCCAGGTGGTGATTTCTGTTCCGTCAAACCTTGATACTCCGCCCACGGTGGCTATCCATACATCGCCGCTTACATCGGTAATCAACGATCGTACATTGTTATCCGGCAAGCCATCTTTTGTGGTGTAGGAAATAAACATTTCCCCATAAAAGAAAATGAGCCCCTGCTGAAATGTACCCAGCCAGATATTTCCCTGCTTATCACTGAGCACCGAAAGTATCACATCGTCGCTCAGTCCATTCTTTTTCGAAAGCCTGCGGAATATGCCGTTATGATAGTGCAGCAATCCGTTACCCCAGGTGCCCAGCCATATATCGCCCGATGCATCACGCATCATGGAGGTGATATAGGAGGTTTTTATGGTTTCGGGAAGCACCACCTGATTCATGGTTTGCCCGTCGTAGCTGAACAATCCTTTGTCGGAAGTGGCAATCCAGAACGTACGATTGTCAATTTCGGTAATACCTCTGATGCGGTTCGATGCCAGTTTATCCTGATCGGGGAAGGGTTGGTTGGTGTAGGTTTGCTTGTTGTTTACCAGACAAAACAACCCGTTTTGTGCGCTGCCGATCCAGAGTTTTTTGTGCGAATCGAGGTAAGCAGAACGAATGGAAAGCTGGTCGAGCGGTGTGGAGGTGGCAATAAATGAATACTTGTGGTTTTCGTATTTCCACAAACCTTTATCGGTACCCAGCAAAAGTTCGCCGTGGCTGCCGCGCACAAAAAGGTTCACGCGCTTAAAACCCGCGTTGGCCGGAAACGGATAAGCCTTGAATTTGCCTCCTTTAAATACACACAGTGCCTTGTTGGTGGCAATGAGTATGCCTTCATTGATCTGATCAACCGCAGTTACATTGCTTCCCGGAAGCTGTTCACCAAAAGTGAATGTTTCAAACGCATTTCCGTCGAACCTGCTCAGCCCGCCTTCAGAACCCACCCAGATATATCCCGAACTATCCTGAAAAATGCAACTTACCTGCGTATGCGGAAGTCCGTTGTTTACCGAATAGTTGCGAAAATTATACTGCTGCCCGTACACAAACGTGCACAGAAATAACCCCACTATAAGTAAAATGGGTTTATGCATTGCAGCAGTTGAATATCGAAAGAAGGGGATTCGCATAGTTGCTGAACTAAAGGTAAGCAAAGCGTACCAATAGACAGTTATTTTCGATAAAGCATAGAAATGAAACGACTATTCCCGTATAAATTCCGCTTACTGTGTGGCCCCCAGCCTGAAGTTGTGGTTATAGTCGTTCATGCTGTGCCTGATTACCTGCATGGCTTCCTCGCGGCCATAGATAGCAGCAAGTTCCACCGGCACTCTGGCTTCGCCCGGAATTACCTTGTAGGTGAGGAAATAATGACGCAGGCGGTTGATGAGTTCGGTGGGGCATTCGCCTATTTCGGTGATGCCGCCATATACCGCATCAGACTTGAGCACGGCTATAATTTTATCGTCGGCCTCGTGTTTATCAATAAGCCTGAAACCGCCAATGGGAATGGCCGTTACCAGAATATCGCCGTGCGTTACGGGCCTTTCGCTGAGTACGCAAATATCCAGAGGATCGCCGTCGCCATCGTGTACCTGACGGCCGCTGCGTGTGGAGCAGTATTCGGCCACTTCCTTACCGCAGAATGTTTGCGGAATAAAGCCATACAAGGCAGGCACTATATTGGAAAAAAGCTGCGGACGGTCTATTTTCAGGTAGCCGCTTTGCTTGTCTATTTCGTACTTGATGGTATCGGCAGGCACAATTTCGATGAAGGCAGTAACAGTGCCCGGTGCTTCTGCGCCGGGCGAAATGCCGTGCCAGGGATGAGCTTTTTGTGTTGGATACATGAAGTAAATGTACGGGTTTGAACGGGAAGAAATTGCCACTTGTGGCAAATGAACAGCCAACTGTCTATTTTAACCTGTGCTTCGGTTTTATTACCACATTTTTGACAAATTTTTTATTCATGAAAAAACTTACGCTTCTTTTTTCTTCATTGCTTTTTTGCCTGCATTTCCATGCGCAGGTTGTATCGTTTGATTATACGTATTCGGCTCCAACCAATTCGAGCGCTGTTGCGCAGGTAAAATGTCAGGATCAGGGTTTTGCATTACTGAGTACCATTCATAATTTTTTCGATTATGTGTATTTAACCAGAACTGATGCCGAGGGTAATTTGCTTTGGGCAATATCTATCAGAGACACGTCGCTGTATTACATCAGAAATGCAGTAATTATTGAAACCAACGATCAGGGATTTTGCCTCTCGGTGTCTTATAGAAATCAAATGCAAAATACCGCGAATAATGAAGGCTCTGCAATTATCAGGCTTGATAATTCAGGAAATATTTTGTGGCAGAAAAAATTGTTTATGTCAAGTTTTCGATGTTTCCCCAGAGCTATCGAAGAAGACTCCCTGGGATATTTATATCTGGGATATGAAAGGCAAACTATGCCTCAGGGTCCCCCTGCAAAAAGTAATCTTCTGCTCAAACTAAATCAGGCAGGCGACCAGGTTTGGGCAAGAGAATCAACAGTAACAGGTTTTGTGCTAATGAAAATGGAATTGCTGCCCAACAATAAAATTGCGCTTGGCAGCAACACAATAAATATTCTGGGTGCTAAAATTGTAATTGTGGATACTTCAGGTACGGTGCTTAATGCGGCATTTTACCTTTCCAACTCGGCCAGCATAAGCGATTTCATAGACTGGGATTTGCACCCAAACGGTATTCCTCACGCGCTGTTTCAGCATGAAAACGGGAATAAAGCCGCGGTGTATGTATTCGACAGTGCCGGAACTTTTTTGTATGGTCATAAAACAGACTCAATGAGACCTGTTGATCTTATTCAACACAACAATCTCTTGCTTGGCATAGCCGATAAATCGGGCAAAGCAGTAATTACCGATTGGTCTTCTTCTGCCATAAACGGTGCTGAAATTGGAAACAGTCCCGGTTTTCAACCCATTGGCTTTTTTAAAAACAACGACGGCAGTATTACCAGTTATGGAAGAACACCGGGTATAACCGTTGGATCGTTTAATCAACGGCTTATTAAAACGCTGCCTGCTCCGTTCGGCGTTCCTTCGGGCGGCTGTACGGTTAATCAGGTTTCGTTGCCCGTACAGTCTGCCACCATGCGCGATTCGGTAATTAATGAAGTATTTATTCCGGTTACTTTCAGTGAATCTCCGGCTGCATTTGTATCTGCTCCGCTTACGCTCAGTTTAATTAATAATTGTGTGGTGATAGGTATGGAAGAATCTGCAACGATTGAAAATACCAGTGTTTACCCGAATCCGGCAAGAGATTTTATCACAATCAATACCTCATTTACCCCGGGCAGTATTTTCGATGTATATGATTTTTCGGGGAAATTAGTATTGACTGAAACTGTTCAAAATGATTTGCAGATTGGTATCTCTCACCTTCCCCCCGGAATCTATTTCTGGAAATTGCAGCAAGACCGGCAGGCCACATCGGGCAGGCTGATCATTTCCGGACAGTAATTTTGCCTTGCAGTGCAGTTATTCAATGCTTGCTGCACAAATCACCCTGCTGCATATTGAGCCGCGTTCGGTTTTATCTTTGCCTTAATGAACAGCCTCGCGCCACGCATTTACGGCAAACTGAAACCAGCCCTGCAAAAGGCCGGCAGTTTTTTGCGCACCCGGCGCGGAAGGCATGTGCTGGTGCTGGCGGTGATTTGTGGTGTGTATGCATTTTGCCTGCCGCGAAATTTGTTTGAAGATCCGTCGAGCACCGTTATTCTCTCGGCCGACGGGCAGTTGCTCGGTGCGCGCATTGCGGCCGACGGGCAATGGCGTTTTCCGGAGCGCGAAAAAGCACCCGAGAAATTTTCGCAATGCCTTATCCAGTTTGAAGACCGGAATTTCCGCCAGCATCCCGGTGTGAATCCGATGGCGCTGGCGCGGGCATTGCGGCAAAACGTGAGCGGGCAGCGTGTGGTGAGCGGGGGCAGCACCATTACCATGCAGGTAATACGCATGGCCCGGCGCAATCCGCCGCGCACGCTCTGGCAGAAAGGCATAGAAATAGTGCTGGCCACACGGCTCGAACTGCGTTACAGCAAAGACGAAATTCTGGCGCTCTATGCCTCGCACGCGCCCTTTGGCAGCAACGTGGTGGGCATTGATGCCGCGGCCTGGCGTTATTTCGGTCGCACACCCGAGCAGCTTTCGTGGGCCGAGTCGGCCACGCTGGCCGTGCTGCCCAACAGTCCTTCGCTCATTTACCCCGGCAAAAACCAGCAACGCCTCAAAGACAAACGCGACCGCCTGCTCGAACGCCTCTGCACAGCCGGCATCATCGACCGCAGCACCTGCGACCTGGCCAAACACGAGCCCCTGCCCGGTGCGCCCTACCCGCTTCCGCGCCTCGCCCCGCACCTGCTGCAACGCGCCGCCGCCGAAGGACGCAACGGACAAATCATACAATCGACCCTGCAATACAACCTGCAGGAAAACGTAAACGGCATTGTGGCCCGCCACGCACGCACGCTGCGCACCAACGAAATACACAACTGCGCCGCAATTGTGCTCGAAGTAGAAACCGGCAATGTGCTTGCCTACGCCGGAAATGCACCCGCACCGCTCACCACCGAACTCAGCGGCGACGAATACGGCAACGACGTGGACGTTATTACCGCCCCGCGAAGCACCGGAAGCATTCTCAAACCCTACCTCTACGCCGCCATGCTTACCGACGGCGAACTCCTGCCCAACACACTCGTACCCGACATTCCCACCGATCTCTCCGGCTACTCGCCCGAAAACTTTAACCGCACTTACGATGGTGCCGTGCCCGCACACCGCGCCCTCGCCCGCTCGCTCAATGTGCCCGCCGTGCGTATGCTCAAGCAGTACCGCGTGGAACGTTTTCACACCCTGCTCCGCCGCTCGGGCTTAACCACCATTACCCGCCCGCCCGACGATTACGGCCTCTCGCTCATACTCGGCGGTGCCGAAGGAAAACTCTGGGACCTTGCCGGCACGTATGCTTCCATGGCACGCAGCCTCAACCACTACACCACCACCGGCAAAAGCCCGCGAAGCGATTTTCATCCGGCCAATTACCTGCACCTGCAAACTGCACACGACACCGCCTCACGCGCCACACAATCGCGCGCACCGTTCGATCCGGCCGCCATCTGGTTTACCTTCGAGTCGATGTCGGAATTAACCCGCCCCGACGACGAAGCCGCGTGGACACAATTCAGTTCGTCAAAACGCGTGGCCTGGAAAACCGGCACCAGCTTTGGCTTTCGCGATGGATGGGCCATTGGCGTAACACCCCGCTACGTGGTGGCAGTATGGGCCGGAAATGCCGACGGCGAAGGACGACCCGGACTCACCGGCATTGCCACCGCAGCACCCATCATGTTTGATGTGTTTAACCTGCTGCCCACCGGCGATTGGTTTACGGCTCCCGTAAATGATATGCAGGAAATTGACGCATGCGCCGAAAGCGGACACCGCGCATTAGACATTTGCCCCAAACAAAAAATGCGCGTGCCCAAAGCCGGGCTAAAAAGTGCGCCCTGCCCCTATCACCGCACCGTACACCTGAGCATGAGCGGCGAATACCGTGTAACAAGCGATTGCGAATCGCCGGGCAATATGCAGCATGTGCCGTGGTTTGTGCTGCCGCCCGCCATGGAGTTTTACTACAAAACAAAATATCCCGGCTACCGCGCACTGCCTCCGCTGCGCAGCGACTGCATAAGCGGCGGCACACATACAAGGGCAATGGAGTTTGTATATCCGCGCGACGAGCCCCGCCTCTTTATTCCCACCGAACTGAACGGACGGCCGGGCAAAGTAGTGTTTGAAATTGCACACCGCCGCCCCGGCACCAAAGTATTCTGGCACATCGACGAAGAATATCTTGGCGAAACAAAAGACATCCATCAGTTTGCCGCCGCTCCCGCCGAAGGAAAGCACACACTTACCGTAGTGGATGAACAGGGCGAAACAATGACCCTGCAAATTGAAATTGTGGGTAAGAAAAACTAACCCAGCCGCGTGTGTACTTCGCGCTCCACGGCTTTGAATAATTGCCGCGGTTTGAGCGGTCTCCAGCTCATGTCGTTCAGTGCGCCGCCCCAATGTATGTACCAGTCTAAGCGGGCACGTTTCATTTCGGTAAGTACGTGCTGGCGGAAATTGAGAAATACAATCCATCCGTCTTCCACTTCCTCAAACCATTCTTCGTAATAACTGTCGTCGGAGTAATGAAAATTGAGCACATTTTCGCCGATGAAAATAAACTTGTTGATTCCTTCATACAGCATGGTTTCCAACACATCGCGTTTCAGAATCATTATATCGTTGTAAAGTGCATCATTCCATTCACCTATCAGTTCAATGATGCAGTAGCGTTCATCGTAATCGGCAAAAAGAATTTTCATGAATAAGGTGGAAGAACCGAATTCGTCCCACTGCGGATGAAGGAGATAATTGTACACCTGATTGGTGTATTCAAACTCACTGTATTCGCGTCCGTAAAATGGCGATCTTTCGTCTTCTTCTGCCATGTATGCGTGACGCCAGTTGTAATAAGGTTCAATGTTGTGCATCAGTCTTTCAGTAAACGTATTTCCACACGGCGGTTGAGCAGTTTTCCTCCTTCCGTGCTGTTTGGCATTACGGGCTGGCTTTCGCCTTTGCCCTGTGTGCTCATTCGGTTTTTAGCTATTCCTTTTTTATGCAGATAGTTTTTCACGCTTTCTGCGCGGGCCGCACTCAGCATCTGGTTTTGTACCGAATCGCCTTCGCTGTCGGTATGGCCGGTAATGAGTATTTCTGCAGTGGGATGCTTGTGCAGGTACAAAGCCAGTTCATCAAGATCGACGGCCGATCGGGTATTGAGCTTTGCACTGCCGGTGGCAAAAAGTAAATTGCGCAGCACCAGTACATCGCCCTGCGCAAAGATTTGCTCCACATCAGCTGCGCCGTTCAAAGGCCGTTCTCTCAGGCGGAGTTCAAAACCGTCCACATAATAATGCGTGTAGGCAATGCCATCGAGGTTACCGAATTCCTTGCCTGTTTTGGGACCGATCCAATGGAATGCGCCGAAAAGAAGTACGCGTTCGGTGCCATTGGCTTTGTACTCCTGTGTGAGTGTAATCCAGTTGCGGCGGTCGTTAAATCCACGGTCGTTGCCCCAGCGCAGGGGCGGAGGCTGTGTTAGCAAACTGTCGCCGTTGAATTCTTTTACCGGTTTATCCAGAAACAACGCACTTAAACTGTGCAGCACATCGTTGCTGTCCATCAGATCGGCGCAACTTATTCTTACCGAAAATACATAGAGGCTGTCTTTTTGCAACGGTGCAAGCAACTGCACCTGCAGAAATTCGCGGAACCCGTTGTAATTGCAAATTGCCGTCATGGCCTGCCCTTCAAACGGCGCCTGCCTTCCATACTTGTTTTGCGACGGGCGGAAGCCGCGTGCTCCGGCTTCGTTGTAATAATCGCCGTTTCCTGCATCAAGCGGCACAGTCCAGTCTTGCAGGCATTGCTTGCCGGTGTTTGAGCCATCGGGCAATTGCCGGTATTGCTCGAAACCGGGGTTGGGAATGAGATTGGGATTTTGCGCGGCAAGTACTGTGGAAAACAAAAAAGCAATACCTGCAAGTACAGTTGAGGCAAATACAGATGAAACAGAATGGCAGACAAAATGCCTAATTGATTGCACGCGATGAAGTTCAGCACTTCTATCTGACAACCACCAGTTTTTTCCGAACCGAACCTTTATCCGTAAATATTTCCGCATAATAAATTCCGTCATTTAGTCCATGCATTGGTACCACGCAACGCACACCCTGATTTGTCTGCTGCAGAACAATACGGCCAGATCCGTCATAAATAAGAACCGAATTTACCACGGCTGCTTCTGCAGAAATGTGAAGATAATCAGAAGTTGGATTCGGGTAAAATGATATTTCAGGTAAACTTATATCGGGTATCATTCCCAGGAGTATGTCATCGGGCGTAAATACACCTACCGTATCATTTCCTTTGCGATAGGCAATCAACTTCTCACTATAAATAAATCCATCGAGATACCCCGGACTTCTGAATGAAGCTCTTACCATTCCCAACCCCTCTGTATAGGCGCTGCCTGTATGAATATAGGAAGGATACCACGTTACACCGTTATAGACCATATACGTTGTATCTGAATTGGAATAAAGCCTCTTTGAGCCCTGTGTACCATAGAAATAAACCGAAGAACTGTCCACCGGATCATCGCCACCTATTAACATTCCTGTATTGCCGAGAGAATCGACAAAAAGACAGGTTTCATACCAGAGTGAATCGGTAACATACTGCGTGTAAACAGGACTCATATCGACAGTTGGATAATATGCCGCACTTCTGCCAACCATACGATGATGATAACTGTTTGTGGCATGACTGGCTGAGTCAACCACATTAAAAGTACCTGCCACAGGCGAGAACCAGTAACTGGTGGCATTGCCGGGAGGATTATTCCAATAATCATAATACATGGCCATGTGCGAACCTGTATAGCCATAAATCAGGGTATCGCCACTTTGAGTTCGCGAAGTGATTGTAATTTTGCTGCGATGATATTCGTATTCCGTAATGGTTTCAATAAATTCTGACGCATATTCAAACATATCGCCGGGTTGGAAATCAAAATAGTCTTTCCAACCGGGCAACTTTTCCCCGAGATTCCGGTTTTGTATTCCTGCCAGACGGTAGTAAAGTCCGTTTCCCTCCGGCCATTGTACAATTCCATGCAGCTTCGACCAGATCAGCGAATCGCCTGTACTGAGCAGTGCGAGCCTGAGCGAGTCGGGCTGACCGAGCACCAATCCGGAATATTCAGCCACCACCTGCGCTGTAATAGTTGCTGAAGCATTGAATGTCCAGGAATAACCAATGCTGCCAAGAGTATGAATTTCTGTAACGGAATTTCCGGAATTCATCTGGCAGATTCCTCCGGCCGACTTGAGCATGCTGTATCCGCAAATTGCCTGTGGCTGATTAATCAATCCATAACAACTGGTGCAGGAAAATGGCCCGGAAGCAAGAGTTAGTCCGCTATCCTGCCCGATGACGTTGAACGTAAAGCTGGTATCGCCGTTACTGACCGAATAACCGGTAGCGAAAAATGTAGCAGAAAGAATCTGATCGCCATCGCGACGATAATGAAAAGTATCGTTGCGGGTGAACATAGTCCACGATTGTGCATGAAGCAACGAGGTCATCAAAACCAGTGTGAGTAATAATTGTTTCATGGCGAAATGATTTGGGTGATTTAAATTTAGCATAAACCGCTAATCCTTAATACTGTTTACGCAATAAATCAACTGTAACATCCTGAAGTTTAATAGTTGAGGATTTGTAAAAAAAGTACATCGGATGAATATTTCCACTACCTTTGTAACGATTTCATCTATAATCGTTTCTGTTTATCTCTGCCTCACGGCAAATCAACAGCCTCGCGTCCCCGAAATCATTACTAGCTAATCACTGCCAAACGAAACGACGCACGGGGCAATCAAAATTTTATTAAAATGCAATTTCAGGATCTCGGGCTGAACGATCAGCTCGTGCAGAATCTTCTTAACGAAGGTTATGTACAACCCACACCCATTCAGCAACAGGCCATTCCCCATGTACTTAAACGCAGCGATGTGTTTGGCATGGCTCAAACCGGCACAGGCAAAACGGCCGCCTTTGCTTTGCCGCTCATTCAACTTGTAGCCGGCGAATTTCCGCAGCAGCAGACGCACCGCAAACCGGTTATTCTGGTGCTTGCACCTACCCGCGAGCTTGCCTCTCAGATAAACGAAAGTTTTATTGTGTATGGCAAAGGCGTAGGACTTCGCACCACCGTTATTTTTGGCGGCGTATCGCAAAGACCGCAGGAAGAAGTGCTTCGCCGTGGCGTGGACGTAGTAGTGGCCACACCCGGACGTTTGCTCGACCTTATGAATCAGGGGCTGATTAAACTCGATACCATCCGCTACCTCGTGCTCGATGAAGTGGATCGTATGCTCGATATGGGCTTTATTCACGACATACGTCGCATTCTGCCCAAGCTGCCCGCACAGCGTCAGACACTTTTCTTCTCGGCCACCGCGCCCGACGAAATCATCAAGCTCTCCTCCGTGCTGTTGCGCAATCCGGTGCAGGTACGTGTGGCAGCCGTATCGGCTCCGGCCGAAACCGTGCAGCAATCGTTCTTTTACATTCCCAAGGCCGATAAGCCCAAACTACTGCTGCACCTGCTCAACACCGAAGTACACGAACGCGTACTCGTATTCTCGCGCACCAAGCACGGCTCCGACCGTATTGCCCGTGTGCTTACCCGCGCAGGCATTACCGCTGCCGCCATACACGGCGATAAATCGCAGAATGCCCGCGAACGTGCGCTCGACGGCTTCAAGAAAAGCACCGTGCGCGTACTCGTGGCCACCGACATTGCAGCCCGCGGCATCGACATCGATGAGCTTACCTACGTGCTCAACTACGATTTGCCCGAAGTGGCCGAAACATACATTCACCGCATCGGCCGCACCGGCCGCGCAGGCACCAGCGGAAAAGCAATTTCGTTTTGCTCCGACGAGGAAAAAGAATACCTCACCGATATCCGCAAGCTGGTAGGTAAAGAAAAAATTGCCCTCCGACCCACACCCGAAGTTTCAGGCGTAGATGTGCCTTCGGCCAAACCTGCGGCCAAACAAGCCTGGTCGCAGGGCCGCGACCGTAAAGCTCCGCGTTTTGGTAAAAAGCCGGGCAGCAGTTCGGGTAATGGTGGAAATCGTACACGTATAAGCCGTAATGAAGCGACAGTTCCGCAGGTCAAACAGCCACAGGCGCAGCAG
The DNA here is from genome assembly GCA_025454955.1 of Bacteroidia bacterium. Classification (GTDB taxonomy): domain Bacteria; phylum Bacteroidota; class Bacteroidia; order Palsa-965; family Palsa-965. The sequence goes on from JALONL010000011.1 coordinate 49,764, forward strand.
GCCAGCGCGCAAAACGGTGGTAATAAAAGCCAGCCGGGGAAAAAGCGTAACCGCAGTAGAAACCGGAATAAGTTTAGGAAGCCGGCGGTGGTGTAATGATTTGTTTTTGAAGATTACCTGTAAAATATTTTTTCGGGGAATACTTTTTAGAGACTGTTTCACAATGTGGGGCAGTCTCTTTTTATTCACAGAAATTGGTAGTTTATTTCTTTGGGGGTGATTTCTTTAAAACCTGTCGGGGCGGGATTGGGAGGGCAAAATTGCCGACAGCTTTAAACTGTCTTTTGGGGTTGAATACCTGTATAGCAAATCGTTGATTTTGTAGTTATAGCTGTATTGTTTATCACTACTTAATACCGTACTGTTTGTGCCAATTGAATATATTTCTTTTCCTTTTCTGCCTGATAGTATAAAACAAATTTTGCAGGAAAATGCATCTGTGTTTTTTTCAACTTTCAACGACTTGAGCAACCGGCTTAATGAGTCAATCATTTCCTGGTTTTTACTCTTGAAATAAATATCATGTTTATCAATTATATGTTTGTAATTTCTAGGATATAAGGGCAGGCTGTTTTCTTTTATTCCATAAATCTCCAGTTTGGCGGCAGAGCCAATGGGGTGTTTGCAATGAAATGAAATAGCTGATAACATTATCAGCAGAATGTACCTGTTGAAAATCAAATTTTGTGTGGTGTTTTGCATCAGGGTTTTATTGGGGTTAATTGTTTTTTTCTGGCATTTTTTTCTGGCATTTTTTTCTGGCAATAAAATTTTATTGATAATTTTTGATCCGGTGCAGGTGTTACTCACGAAACATTTTACTCACAAAAAACAAATTTAGGGTAAAACCTGCGAGATCGAAAAAGATCTCGCAGGTTGGGGTTTGTTGTTTGTTTTTTGGGGTTGGGTGTTTTTATTTTTTGTTTAGTGTTTTTTTATGCTTTCTACCGCTTTGCGTACACTACCCTGCTCCTGTAGCAATTTTGCGGCTTCTTCGTACTCCAGCCCGGTGGCTTCCATGACCATTCTTGTGCCGCGGTCAATGAGTTTGTGGTTGCTGAGTTGCATGTCAACCATGCGGTTTCCTTTTACGCGGCCAAGCTGAATCATGGTGGCGGTGGAAATCATGTTGAGTATGAGTTTTTGTGCGGTGCCTGATTTCATGCGGGTGCTGCCGGTTACAAACTCGGGGCCTACCACGGCCACCACCGGATAGTTTGCGGTGAGTGCGAGCGGGCTTTCGGGGTTGCAGGTGATGCCGCCGGTAACTATTCCGCGGGCATTGCAGGCTTCGAGTGCGCCTATTACATAAGGTGTGGTGCCGGAAGCGGCTATGCCTATTACCACATCTTTATCGCTTACCATATATTCCTGCAAATCGGTCCAGCCTTGCTCGCGGTTGTCTTCGGCAAACTCTACGGCTTTGCGTATGGCTTTGTCGCCTCCGGCAATGAGTCCGTTTACCAGGCCGTGCTCCACGCCAAACGTGGGCGGACATTCCGACGCATCCACAATGCCCAAACGGCCGCTGGTACCTGCGCCGAGGTAAAACAAACGGCCACCGGCTCTTAGTTTGGCCACCACCTGCGCAGTAAGTGCTTCTATTTGCGGAATGGCCTGCGCCACGGCATGAGGCACTGTCTGGTCTTCGCGGTTAATGTGCGTGAGCAGTTCGTGCAGGCTTTGCTGCTCGAGATTGTGGTAGTGCGATTCCGACTCGGTAATGCGTTTCAAAATATTTGTGTTGAAATGTGAGTATATGAAAAGAGCCGCCCGTTTTGCAGCGACTCTTTTTCAATTTATGTGATGCTTAATACAGCGAAGGCCATTTTGCCGGGTTGGCTTCGTGCATCATTTCATACACGGTTTCGTAAATGTCTTCGGCCGAGGGTTTGCTGAAATAATCGCCATCGGAGCCGTAAGCCGGACGATGTTCTTTGGCGGCAAGTGTGCGCGGATTGCTGTCGAGCCAGCGGAAACCGCCCTGCACTTCCATAATCTGCTGCATAATAAATGCGCTGGCTCCGCCGGGCACATCTTCATCCACCACCAGCAGACGATTGGTTTTCTTTAACGACTGCACAATGTGGTGCTCAGTGTCGAACGGCAGCAGTGTTTGCACGTCTATCACTTCCACGCTGATATCGGCTTCCTGCAACTGACGCGCGGCATCCATAGCCAGGCGCAGTGTGGGGCCGTAGCTTACCAGTGTTACATCGCTGCCTTCGCGCAGGGTTTCGGGACGGCCAAGCGGTACGCAAAATTCGCCCATGTTTTCGGGCATGCGTTCCTTGAGACGGTATGAGTTGAGCGGCTCCACCACAAGGCCCGGATCGTCGCCGCGAAGCAGTGTGTTGTAGAAACCTGCAGCCTGCGTCATGTTGCGCGGCACACATACATGCACACCACGCACAGCATGAATAATCATGCCCATAGGCGAGCCTGAGTGCCACACTCCTTCGAGGCGGTGGCCGCGTGTGCTTATGATTACCGGGGCTTTTTGTCCGCCCATCGTGCGCCATTGCACCGTGGCGAGATCATCGCTTATGGCCTGCAGGGCATACAGCAGGTAATCGAGGTATTGAATTTCGGCAATGGGGCGCAGTCCGCGCATGGCCATGCCAATGGCCTGACCAAGAATGGTGGCCTCGCGAATGCCGGTATCAAACACGCGTATGGTGCCGTACTTTTTCTGCAGGCCTTCGAGGCTTTGGTTTACGCCGCCAATTCCGCCGGCATCCTCGCCGAAGATGCATACTTCGGGATATTTATTCAGTATGGCATCGAAGTTATCGCGGAGAATTTCGTAGCCGTTAAGTTGTTTTTCTTCGCTGCCGTATGCCACCGCCACTGCATTTACTTTGGTGGCTGCCTGTGCGGTTTCGCTGGTAAGTGTGGAGCTGTAACGGTTGAAGTTTACTGCAGTTTGCTGCTTCACCCAATCGGCAAGGCGTGTGCGCGAAGGAATGTTTTCGTGGCGCACATAGCGCAGGGCTGCGCGTGCGGCGGTGAAAATATCGCGGCGTATCGGGTCGGCGGTTTCGGCCAGTGTGGTGCGGAGTTTGGTAATGAATACGCCGTTTGCACTTTCGGCAGCCAGCGCATCGAGCAGGGCGAGTACTTCTTTTACTTCGGCGGTAATGGGCGTGGTAAAAGCATCCCAGGCCGCGCGGCGGGCATTTCGTACTTCGTCTTTGGCGTTTTTCTCAATGGCATCGAGCTCTTCGGCAGTGGCCACGTTGTTGGTGGTAATCCAGTTGCGGAAACGGGTGATGCAGTCGAATTCTTTTTCCCACTGCAAACGCTCGGGTGTTTTGTAACGCTCGTGCGAACCCGAAGTAGAATGCCCCTGCGGCTGGCATACCTGCTCTACATGAACAAGCACAGGCACATGCTGCTCGCGGCAAACTTTGGCGGCTTTCTCGTAGGTTTCCACTAAGTGCGGATAATCCCAGCCGCGTGTTTTAAATATTTCAAAGCCTGCCATATCGGCCGTGCGCTGAAAACCAGCGAGGGCTTCGGAAATGCTTTCTTTGGTGGTCTGGTATTTTTTGGAAACCGAAATGCCGTAACCATCGTCCCACACCGATACCAGCATAGGAATTTGCTGCACTCCGGCCGCGTTCATGGCTTCCCAGAAATGTCCTTCGGAAGTGGAGGCATCGCCAATGGTGCCGAAAGCTATTTCGTTGCCTTTATCTGAAAAAATGCTGTATTGCGGAGTGTGCAGGAGTTCGTTGTGGCGATAGTGTTTCGAGGCCAGCGCAAGACCGGTGAGGCGAAGCATTTGTCCGGCAGTGGGCGAAATGTCTGACGAAGAATTTTTAATCTGCATCAGGTTTTTCCACGAACCATCAGCATTGAGGCTGCGTGTGGCGTAGTGGCCATTCATTTGACGTCCGGCCGATGAGGGTTCGGCTTCCACGTCGGTGTGTGCGTAAAGCTGGGCAAACCATTGCTGCACGTTGAGGTTGCCGGTGGCAAACATAAAGGTTTGATCGCGGTAGTAGCCCGAACGGAAATCGCCGTTGCGGAATACTTTGGCCATTGCAATCTGGGCGAGTTCTTTTCCATCGCCGAAGATGCCGAATTTGGCTTTACCGGTAAGTACTTCTTTTCGGCCGGTGAGACTGGTTTCCCTGCTTTCCACAGCTATGCGATAATCGTTGAGCACGATTTCTCTGAAATTCTTTTCGGCGGCAGAGAGGGTTACTGCCGGGCTTACGGCTGCGTTGCTCATAAAATGCGCAGTTTAATGTGAATGACTGAATTCTCTTCTGCGAATTTACGCAAAACCCGCCATCTTTGCAGTATGAGTGAACCGGTCATTCGCAAACGATATTCCCTTACAGGCCACAGCGGTGCAGTTTATGCACTTACTCAGGGTTTTACGCCCGGGCAGATACTCAGCGGCAGCAGCGACAGGTTTATTGCTTCGTGGAACATGGAAACCGGTGCACAGGACGGATTTACGGCCCAACTGCCTGCCCCGGTGTATAGTTTGCTGAATTTGCGCGAAAAGCAATTATTGCTGGCCGGCACCGGCGCAGGCAGCGTACATTTCATTGATACCGAAAAACGAAGCGAGATTAAAATTCTCCAACTGCACACCGCTGCCGTGTTCGATTTGCTGGCGGCTCCTGCGCACGGCCTGTTCTTTTCGGCTGGCGGCGACGGGCAGCTTGCCGTGGGCGATGTGGATACGCTGGAGTTGTTGAAAATACGCAAGCTCTGCACCGGCAAAGTGCGCGGACTGGCACTGCATCCGCAGGGCAATTTACTCGCCGTGGCTTCGGGCGATGGCAATGTGCGCATTTTCGAATTGCCTGCCGTAACCGAAATTGCCTGCTTTGCCGCACACGCCCAATCGGCCAACTGTGTAAGCTGGGCTCCCGACGGCTCTTTCCTGCTCTCGGGCGGTAAAGACGCACACCTCAATGTGTGGAACGAAAATTTCGAACGCATTGAGTCGATACCGGCACACAATTATGCCATTTACAGCATTGCCTGGTCGCCCGATGGAAATTATTTCGCCACCGGCAGCCGCGATAAAACCGTGAAAATCTGGGATCCCGCCACACGCAATATTATTGTGCGCCTGAACCGCGAACGATTTAACGGCCACCACAATTCGGTAAACCGTTTGTTGTGGACAGATTATCACGACCTGCTTATTTCTACCGGCGATGATCGTGCATTGCTGGCGTGGGAAATACATGATGAGGGGAGGAATGTATTGAAGGCGCTGGGGCTTCGAAAGTAACCGATATTTGAATTTTCAATTTTAGAATAAAATAAATAATTTATTACACAATTATTTATCCATTTATACAAAATATTTTTATTTCAAATAATTCCGGCATTTGTATGCATATATTCATTGCGTATGAAAGCACAAAAAACACTTCCAGCCTACAGCCGAAAGAGTAAATCTGTAAGCTCTACACAGAAGAAGTCTGTAACAATCAGGCAGAGTAAACCTCAGGTGATAAAGCCAAAAATTGTTGCAAGCGAAAGTAAGGGAAACAGCCGCTTATATAATTCAGTAAAGAAACTCGTGCTGGAGAGTAAGGCTTCGGTAGCTGTTACAATAAACCAGCAGTTAACCATGCTTTACTGGAATATTGGAACTATGATTAAATCTGATATCCTGAAGAAAAAACGGGCAAACTATGGAGAGCAGGTTATCTCAAATTTATCTGTGAGGATGACGCGTGAATTCGGGAAGGGCTGGAGTAAATCTCAACTTTGGAATTGTCTCGACAGTGTCGAGACTTTTCCATCAAAACGAATTATCTCGACACTGTCGAGAGAATTGAGTTGGTCGCATTTAAGGGAGTTGTTTTATATAAAAGATGCGGTTCAAAGAGAGTTTTATCTTCAAATGTGCCGAAGAGAAAGATGGAGTGTAAGGCAGTTGCGTGAGCGCATAGATACCATGCTTTTCGAAAGAACTGCATTATCAAAGAAGCCTGTAAAGGTAATTAAGGAAGAATTGAAACTATTGAATTCAAACAAAGCAGCTTCTCCTGATGCGTTTTTCCGGGATCCTTACCTGCTTGACTTTTTAGGGTTGAAGGATGTTTTCAGTGAAAAAGATCTGGAGACATCTATAATTATACAGTTGCAGCAGTTTATAACCGAAGTAGGTAATGATTTTGCATTTCTGGCACGTCAGAAAAAAATACAGATTGACGGAGAAGAGTATTACATCGATCTGTTATTTTATCATCGGCAATTACAGCGGTTGGTGGTTATTGATTTGAAACTGGGAAAGTTCAGGGCGGGTTATAAAGCACAAATGGAATTATATCTAAACTGGCTCAATAAACATGAACGCAAAATAAATGAAGCGGAGCCAATTGGTTTAATTCTTTGTGCCGATAAATCTCAGGAACATATTGAGTTGCTGGAATTGAACAAAGGGAATATACGTGTGGCTCAATACTACACGGCATTTCCAAACAAAACACTTTTGAAGCGAAAATTACAGCAGGCAATCAAAACGGCAAAAACCAAAACCGAAATGAAATTACCTGCAGGTTCGCGCGGGAAAAAATAATTTCACTTACTTCTTCTTCTCCTTCGCCACATGTTCCCAGGTGCGCATACCTTCGTTGGCCTTGAAATGACAGGTACTTATTCCTGTGCGATATTCCACCGTGGCCGAGGGATAACGAAAACGGTAAATATTGTACATGATACCCGCCGTGGGCATTTTTTCCCTGATGATAAACTGCGGAATACCGTTTACCGGATCGACAGCATTTACACCGTGGCGGATAATTTTTGAGGTGACCAGCCTTTTACCGTCGGCCGAAAACCACCAGTTGCATTCATCGTCGTACTCGATGCGGGAGGCCGAAGACATTACCGTGAATGCATTTACGGTAATGCTGAGGTCAGCATTGACGTGTACGTAAAACTGTTTAGCTTCTGGCCGGTTGTATTTGAGGCTGAGTTTATGTGCCTGCCAGAGTGCGCGGGCCATTGCATCGCATTGGGTGGTATCGCCGGGTTTTGACTGTTTTTCTACTTTTCCTTTTTCGGATATTGTGTAGCGTACCTGTTTAAAAAGTCCGTTCGAATCGAGTTGCCCGGCATACACCTGCCAGCCGGTGTTTTTGGTGTTCTGTATGCAGATGAGTGTTTGCTGAACTGTAGCCTCATCGGCCTGTTGCACAAGCTGGCGGGCGGTGTCGCATTCGAGCATCCAGTTTACTTCGCGTTCGGTTTGCTGAAATGCTTTTATGTCGAAGCCGGGCGGAAGGCCAAACTGCGCATTTACTGCATGTACAGCTAGGAAGGTAAAAAGGATGAGTATGAGTTTTTTCATCGGCAATCAGGCAGGGCAAGTATTGTGCCAGCACGCACACAAAGTTAAAAATGCCTGAAAACCATGCAAATTGCTTTGCAAAATAGCTATTCCTTAATGAAACGCGAGGGCTTTAAGCGCCAGCCGTTTTCGCCCTCCACCGACACAAAATAGGTGCCCGGCGAAAAATCACTCACATCGAGCACCAGCACGTTTTCGCCCTCCTGAAACAGGCGGTAGTGGGTGTGCAGTATTCTTCCCGTATAATCTGAAACAGTGACTACACCATTATTTTCATGCGCGCTGTATAATTGCAACACCACACTTTGCTGTGCGGGATTGGGAAACACGGCCGGCTGCTGCGCATGGCTGTTGCAGTGATTACGGTTAAGTCCGCGCACAGGGAATACTTCGGTTTGTCCGTTATAATCGGTTTGGCGAAGTCTGTAATACACTACCGGCAACAGTTCTTCGGTATCAGAAAACGCATAACGAACGGGCTGCGAAGTAGTGCCCGAACCTTCTATGCGGGCCACTGGGTAAAAATTAAAACCATCGTTTGACCGCTCCACGGTAAAGAAATGATTGTTGGTTTCGGAAGCAGTTTCCCATTGCAGGTTTGCGCCGCCATTATCGCCACAGCTCACCGAAAAGTAATTAAGTTCCACAGGCAATACCTGATTGACAAGGCAACAGTTACCGCCCGCACTCATCAGATAAGTTCCCGACCAGCAGCCGTATTGCGTATAATGGTAACGCATGGTGCCGCCAAACTGAGTGAGGAAATAATGCGCAATCTGCCCCGCAGTATTGCACCCGCCCTGGTTTCCTGTGCCGCAACTGTAGCCGCACACCATGTTGGAATTGCCGTTCGGATCAGACATGGTGGCCGCGGGATAAAAAGTTACAGAAGTGGTGGCCGAAGGCGCTCCGTTTATGGAGGTGCTTATGACTCCGCTACAGTGGGCATTGCCTGCGTTGTAACCTACATAGCGCACTTCGGTTACATTGGCCGCAAAGGTGCCGCTTATGTTTATGGTAACGCCCTCGTAGGTGCAAACACCTATTTTAATATTGGCCACATTCTGATCTATGTTGATGTTTAAAATTCCTCCGTCGTAATTGGAGTAAATAAGCACATTACCGGCCGGATCGCAGGCGTTGACTGCAAGGGGCGGTGTCCAGATAAACGTTCGTCCCGAAGGCGGCAGGGCGGTGGCGCGGCTTAGAACAGTATGCGTATTGAGCGTACCCGCAGTAGTGGTTCCGGCCCACGATGATGCGGTGGTTTTGCGGCGGTTGTTGAAATCAGTATTGGCTGCACCCCTGAGACCGATTTCCGATACAATGGTGTTTGTGGCATTGGTGGCCCCGCAGGCTCCGTAGCGTACCTGAACAATATTGGAAGTTTCGAGCAGCCTGATCTGAAAATTCCAGTCGGCACCCGAATTGTTATCGGCCACACGGCGGCAGTTGCTCCATTGTATCACAAACACACGGTTTGGCGAAGTGCCGGTAGTGGTGTATTGCACGGTAGAACTATTGCTGATAAGGTCGATTCCCATAGCCGAAACTGCACCGGCATAACCCGTGGCCGAAGAAATGGGAGTGGTGGCTGTGGCTGTTGAAGCGGTGGAGCCAAATGTGATATATCCGTTTCCGTTTACACTGCAGGAAGTATAACCCACACTGTTGAATGTAAATGTAAACGGAATGGTTACTGTTACCGGAGCCGGATCGTTCCAGCCCGAAGCATGTATTACAGTTCCTGTAATTGCAGTGTAGGTACCTGCATTTTCGGAAAACGAATAAAGGCTTACCTGCGCTGTAAGTGGCAAACAGATACTCTGCATCAGCAGAATGACTGAAATCAGGAAAAACTTTTTTCTGGGATCCATTCCTAAATATAACCCGGAATGAGTGTTATATTCAAAAAAATACGTCCGTATTATTCTATTTGTAAAATAGTGATTTTAATCTGATAATCGTCTAAAACTATTATATTTAAAGGGTTTCATCAATAATAAAACCCAATATTATTCGATTCGAAACGCTAAAATCCTATTCGTTTAATAGGGTTTATCGGTTTCGTAATAATCATCCCTGAATTTTATTGGAATTCACCATACACTTGGGCACGTTCCATTTCCCTTTATATTCTTCAACCGAAATAATTTTCCCCTCACAGGTAAGGAAATTTCCGGCAGTATCTTTTTTAAGTATGCGCAACTGACCGGTTTTAATGGCGTTGAGTATGCGCTGGATTAACGTAATGCGGTTTGGCGACTGATCGGATTTATAGGCCAGCCCGATGGCAATTCCGGTGCTGTTGTTGAACAGGTCCATCACAGAGGCCATCGAATCGGGTTGGGCACCGTCTTCGTAGCGGCCGCGTTTAAACTGTTTGTAGTTTGTTTTTTCGTGGGCGCGACCGGCCTGCTCGGCTTTGGCGGGGGTAATTTGCTGCACGCACAGTGCCATCCAGTAGGCGTGGCGGAAGGCATCGAGACGGCCGCCGTTTCCGTCGGCCAGGGTGCCTGCATTTTGAAGCGAGTCGGTTACGGCGCGGGCGCGTTGGGCACAGGCAAAAACAATGCGCCCGGCTTTGGGATGACACATTGCCCAGCAAAGTTCGGGGCCGCCTGCTCCGCCGAAACTGCGTACAGGCTGTGCATCTGCATTAATTGACACGCCAATGAGGCTGAGCAGAATGAGCAAACATTTTTTCATATCAGACGTTATGAAGGTAGCAAAATGTTTGACGAACCTGCCGCACTGCATCTGCCCGATGCACACGTAATTTATACTCCGCACTGGATTTCACCGCAGGATGCTGCGGCATTGTCAGGCACACTTCGCCGCACACTTCACTGGCAGCAGCAGCCTGTGCGTATTTTCGGCAAATTAGTCATGCAACCCCGCCTCACAGCCTGGTATGGCGATGCGGGCGCCGCATACACGTACAGCGGACTACGTCACGAACCTTTGCCCTTCACGCCCGAACTTCAGCAACTTCGTCTGCGCCTCGAAAGCCACACCGGCCAACGCTTCAACAGCGTGCTCTGCAACCTCTACCGAAACGGCACCGACAGCATGGGCTGGCACAGCGACAACGAACCCGAACTCGGCCCCGATCCGGTAATTGCCTCCATAAGCCTCGGCCAGACCCGCCGCTTCGTCCTTCGCCACAAAAACAATCATTCACTCAAACACACCCTGCCGCTCGAAACCGGCAGTTTGCTCCTCATGCACGGCCTTACACAACAGCACTGGCAACATGGTTTACCCCGCAGCCTGACGGCCAATGGTGAACGTATTAACCTGACTTTCCGACTGATACACACAATAACTTGACAACGCCTTTCGTTTGTCGTATATTATCATATAAATATTGGCACACATTCTGCAAGGATAACTTTATTACGATGAATTTTTGTAAACCCTTTTACTATGGACACGCCACAAATTCCCGCCATTGCGGAGCGTATCAGTAACAGTATCCGTTCGAGCATTACACTTTTGCAACTCGAAACCACCGAACGCCTGCTCGCCTTATTTTGCGCACAGCAAACCGCCTATCCCGAGCTCAACGAAAAACTCCGCGCCGAGTTTGCCCGCAAAGCCGAAAACTTACACTATTTCGAATGGAAGCGTTTCCGCGAGTTAGGCGCTGATGCTGCATAAACACACTTCATAAAAAATACGAACGGCCGGCATTCTGCAACGAAAGCCGGCCGTAAGCTTTTCAGCACAATTACTGCTTCACCATTTTGCTGCGGCTCATGGTTTGTCCGCCTGCATCCTGAATTTCGGCAAAGTAAATTCCTGCAGCAAGGGCAGATGTGGAAATACTGTTTGGGCCCGCACCAAGCTGTTCGCTCAACAGCAGTTTGCCCTGTGCATCGCGCAGCAGTAAACGTATATTTTCGCCGGCAGCCGTTACGTTCAGCGCATCGGTAAACGGATTGGGGGCAACCATGCTTGCACTGCTTTCCTGCACGGTGGCTGTAAAGTAGGGACTGTAATTTACCTGTCCGTCGAAATCGACCTGGCGTATGCGGATGTAGTATGCACCGGGCGCAGCAGGCATTTTCACCGAATAGTATTGGGGCAAATGGCTGTTGCCCGCTGCTTCAATGGGTGGCGAAAGAAGCAAATTATCGCCGCCGGTGAGTTCTACCACAAAGTAGCTGCTGTTTACTTCCGATGCCGTGCTCCACAAAATGTTTAATGCGCCGGGCTCGGGTGTGGCGCTCCAACTGAGCCATTCAACCGGAAGTGTAAAACAACTGATGAATACTCCGGTTTGCTGCGGCTGCGCAGTGGCTCCACAATTGGTGCTGATGTTGCCCGCCGGAACTCCCCAGCCTCCTGTGCCGCTTTGCGTGGCTCCGGTGGCTTTGCAAATGAGTATGCGGCTTGACGATGTAATTGTTTTCGAGGAGTTATTGCTCAGAAACGCATTGCCCGTGTAGCGTATTGTGGCGTTGCCGCTGCTGCCCGAACCATAAGTAAATACATTGTTGGCCGACGAGATATTATAATCGAGGCTGCCGTTTATGCCCAGATAACTTCCGGTTTCGAGGCAAATGTATTGTGCTCCGTCGCGCACATTCATGCCGCCGCATTGTAAATGTCCGCGGTTTACAATATAGCCTTCCTGATTGCTGTTGTTGGAAAAAGTAACTGTGCCGCTAATTACCATTCTGGCATCGGAAGCGGCGTTTATAAGGTAATTGTTGGAATTCTGAAACGTGAGTGTGCCATTTATGGTAAGTGTGCCGTAGTTGCAAATGGTAATGTTGTTGTTGAGCGTCACATTCTGGTTAATGATAAGCTCGCCGTATTTGGCCACCACAATGTTACCGCTGTTGAAATTAGCCGACGAAAGCGTGAGAATACCACAAACCTGCAACGTGCCGCCGTTGAGATTAATGTTGGTCATCGACGTATTTGCGGTGCAATGATTAAATGTGGTGCCGTTGTTTATGTTTGAATTACTGCTCACGGTTGACCCGGTTCCACAGGTGGGATTGGCCAAACCGGCGGGCAGGCATTGGCCCGATAAATTTACCGCAAGCAGTAATAGCCCTGCCAGAAGCAGTAAACGAAGTGAGATCATTGAAAATGGGTCTTAAATATTGTGCAGGGTTCGGAGTTGTACGACAATGCAAAAAAAAGGTTTGCTTTCGGGCAAACCTTTTATGCACAATTAATAACTGCACTTAGTTGCCGAACTCCGACAGGAATTTTATGCGCACCAGACGGATTTCCTCTTCCGAAAAATCTTCTTCGCCAAGTTCTTTAACGGCTTCGGCAATGGAATCGGATTCTGATTCGCGGAAGTAATCAACGATTTCTTCCTGCTTCTCGCTGTCTATGGTTTGATCGATGTAATAGTTAATGTTTACGCGGGTTCCGGAATGAACAATGCTTTCGATTTCGCAAATTACGTCTTCAATTTTCAGGCCCTTGGCTTCGGCCACATCCACAAGATCGAGCTTGCGGTCGATGCTTTGTATGATATGTACTTTGAGGCCTGATTTGTTGACGATTGATTTTACCACCAGATCCTGCGGGCGTTCAATTTCATTGTCCTCCACGTATTTGGCGATGAGTTCAATAAACGGTTTGCCAAATTTGGCGGCTTTGCCCGCGCCCACACCTGTAATGCGCATGAGTTCGTCCATGCAGGTGGGATACTGAATGGCCATTTCTTCGAGCGAAGGCTCCTGGAAAACCACGTAGGGCGGAAGGTTTTTCTGGCGGGCAATGGTGCGGCACAGGTCTTTGAGCATGGCAAAGAGTTGTGTATCGGCACCGCCGCCGTTTTGTTTGCCGCCTGCGGTTACAATATCGTCGTCGTCGGTTTCGGTGTCTTCATACGAATGATCGCGGGAAACCAGTATTTCGTAGGGCTGATCGATGTAGGCCTTGCCGGCTTTGGTGAGTTTGAGCAGGCCGTAGCTTTCGATGTCTTTGCTGAGCAGGTTTTCCACCACGGCGGTGCGAATCACGGCATTCCACCAGGCTTCGTCTTTGCCTTCTTCCACACCTTTGCCAAATTCTTCGAGTTCGTGGTGCTTGTATGATTTTACGGTGGCGGTGATTATGCCCATAAGCACCTGTTCCACATGCTTGGCCTTGAACTTTTCTTTTACTGCTTTTACGGTTTCCAGCACCAGGGCCACATCGTCGGTGGCGTTTACCTTGGTTTTGGGATGGCGGCAGTTGTCGCACATGCCGTTGCAGTTTTCATCATTATAGTCTTCGCCGAAATAGTGCAGCAGTACTTTGCGGCGGCACATGGATGTTTCGGCGTAGGCAACCGTTTCGAGCAGGAGTTGTTTTCCAATTTCCTGTTCGGCCACGGGTTTGCCTTTCATGAATTTCTCAAGTTTGAGAATATCGTCGTAGCTGTAAAACACGAGGCAGTTTCCTTCGCCGCCATCGCGGCCGGCGCGGCCTGTTTCCTGGTAGTAGCCTTCGAGGCTCTTGGGAATATCGTGGTGAATGACGAAGCGCACATCGGGTTTATCGATACCCATGCCGAAGGCAATGGTGGCCACAATTACGTCGATATCTTCCATGAGGAATTTATCCTGCGTGTTGGCCCGTGTTTGTGCATCGAGACCGGCGTGGTAGGGAAGCGCCTTGATGCCGTTTACCTTGAGGGTTTCGGCAAGTTCTTCCACTTTTTTGCGGCTCAGGCAATAGATGATGCCCGATTTGCCGGGTTGTTTTTTTACGTAGCGGATAATTTCCTTCACCACGTCTTTCTTGGGGCGCACCTCGTAGTAAAGGTTGTTGCGGTTGAAAGACGATTTGAAGATATTGGCGCCGGTCATGCCCAGCGTTTTGAGAATGTCCTGCTGTACTTTGGGTGTGGCAGTGGCGGTAAGGGCAATAATGGGCACCTGACCAATTTCTTCAATCATGGGGCGGAGGCGGCGGTATTCGGGGCGGAAATCATGGCCCCATTCGGAAATACAGTGAGCCTCGTCTATGGCGAAGAATGAAATACGTATATCGCGCAGGAAACTGATGTTTTCTTCTTTGGTAAGCGATTCGGGTGCCACGTAAAGCAGTTTGGTAATGCCCGAAGTAATGTCTTTGCGCACCTGTGCTATTTCGGCCTTGGTGAGCGAGGAGTTGAGGAAATGGGCAATGCCTTCTTCGGAGCCGAAGTTGCGGATGGCATCCACCTGATTTTTCATCAAGGCAATGAGCGGCGAAACAACAATGGCTGTGCCTTCGCTCATTAAAGCGGGTAATTGATAGCAGAGTGATTTGCCACCACCGGTGGGCATAATCACGAATGTATCGTTACCATCAAGAATACTATTGATAATCGCTTCCTGCTGCCCTTTGAATTTCGTGAAGCCGAAAAACTTTTGCAAGCATTCGGACAGGGCGGGTGTGGCTGTTTCGATCATATTTCGGAGGAATATGGGCTCTTTTAGGCTGGGAAAGACTTGTTTCCTTTCATTTTTGCTACGTAAAGATATAATGAAATTTTTGTTGCCTCGCCAGTTTTTCGGGGTAATTTTTCCAAAAATCTACGAACGGACAGTATTGCCCGACGAGCAGCTAAGTATTGATGCAGATGGAGAAGGGGCCGCTTTTGCAGCGATTTAGGGGGAATTATGGGATTAAATTTTGCAAAACAAGGGTTAAAATAAGGCAGGAAAGGGTGTTGAAATAATCTTCGCGGGGGTTAAACAGCCTTTGGGGTTGAATTTCCGGTAAATGAGCCGAAAGCTCCATTTATTTTATGGTTCGGGAAATACAGGTATTGCTCTCACACCCAGCGAAATCTCAAAAGCTGGCTGCCCGCTGCCTTCATTAACCGGTAAAGCAGCATAAGCGTGGAGGCCAGTGCCGCACACCTGACTTATAAATGCACAAAACCTATAAATTTGAACCGAACCCGCACCCTGATGAAAACAGCCGCCATTGTTCCCGCCTACAACGAATCGCAAAGCATTGCTGCGGTGGTAAACGGGCTGAAAGCGGCGGCGGCGCAGGCAGGAATCGACCTTACGGTGGTGGTGGTAAACGACTGTTCGAAAGACAATACCGGAGCCATTATTGATATGTTGCCCTGCGTGGCGCTGCATTTGCCCGTCAATCTGGGCATTGGCGGGGCGGTGCAAACGGGTTTCAGGTATGCCCTCGAAAATGGTTTTGAAGCTGCGGTGCAGGTTGACGGCGACGGGCAGCACCCGGCCGAAGCAGTGCCGCTTTTGCTCCGCGAATTGCAGAATGGCAACGGCGATGTGGTGATTGGCTCGCGGTTTATTACCGGGCAGGGCTTTCAGTCGTCGTTTGTGCGCAGGCTGGGCATACGCTGGTTCAGCAGACTTAATTTTTTGCTCACCGGCCTGCGGGTGGCCGATACCACTTCGGGACTGCGCATGTTTAACCGGCGCGCACTGGAACTGGTTTGCCACTGGTATCCCGACGAATATCCCGAACCTGAAATTCTGGTGCAATTTGCCCGCGCAGGTTTGCGGGTAAAGGAAATTCCGGTGCAAATGCGCGAGCGGCAGGGTGGTACTTCGTCTATCGACAGTGTGCGGGCTGTATATTATATGTGGAAGGTTACCCTTTCCATTATCTTCACCCGGCTGCGAAGAATTGATTTTAAACACACAATAAATAAATAATCGTTCCCGTTTTATTGCTGCTTTTGTGTTCCGGTAATTTATCCGGCTAATCTTCAACCATCCCTTCATTCATTTCCTTGAAACTATAACGTACAGTTTCGGATGAATTAATGTGTAATCTTTAACCTCTTTGCTCCGGTATGAAATACGCTGTTGTTCTTGGCATACTTTGCGCTGCCCCGCTGTATGCACAAACAGAAAAAAAATTCTTCCCCAATTGGGGAGTAAATTTTCAGATCAATTCAAACTCGGTAACATATACCAACGAACGATTTCCCGAGAGTGGTAAACTTCAGAGTTCCTCTTTTCTTTCTCCGGGCATTGGTGCCTTTGTGGTGCCATATTCCAATAACCGGATGAATATTATTGTAAATACCGGTTATCAGAAAAGAGGAAGTGCCGACTTTATTTATGTACCGCCGGTTGATTTATCAAATACTATTGTGGATGCCGACGAACGCTTTCAAACACTGAACAGCGATATACAACTACGTTTTCAATTCAACCGTCCGCGGATAAATCCCTATTTAGGACTTGGAGGCGGGATTAACTATGTTTTTAAACGACAAAACGGATTAGGCAATCGTATCAGTCAAGATGATATAGTTACTTTACCGGGCATACCGATAGTTCCGGCGACGGGCTATCGTTATTTCACTTCAAAATTTGTGGCTTCGGCGGGTATCAATGTCAATCATCTTCTTGAATTCGATTTAAGCGTGAATATCGATCAGCAGGCGGTACTGGCCAACGAATCGGTAAGAATGTGGTTGTGGACAAATTCGCTTACCATCCGTCTTAACATTCCCGAACTTATGAGGCTTGAAAAAGCTAAAAAATCTTCTGCCGGGCGATAATCAGTTTAAGTACCAAAATAAGAGGTAATCTGCGAAAGCGGGTTGCCTCTTATTTTTGAGTATCCGGCAGGTATAAACCAAACATCGCACATACATCAAAAACTGATTGAACTCATTTTCCCGGAAAAGCACAAGCATACCCATGCCCGGATAAAATAAGGCATGGATGAAAAAACTATATTTGCATATATCCATAACCACATGAAAACCACGCTTGCCTGCATTGCTTTTGCCGCCCTGGCACTGGCAATAGGTTGCAAACACGAGCCTGTTCTTCCCGAACGGCAAGTGAGTTTCGCCACCGAAATTCTGCCCATTATTCAAAATTCCTGCCAGCATTCCGGCTGTCACGGTACCCAAAACACATCGGAGTTTACCCTTCTCGATTATAACGATGTAATGAACAACGGCGATGTAAAACCGGGCGATGCCGGAGACAGCAAAATATACAAAGCCGTAACCGGACAGGGCGAAGACCTCATGCCGCTGGCTCCCTACCCTGCCCTTTCAAAACGTCAAACCACCCTGCTTCTCGTATGGATTGAGCAGGGCGCCAAAAACAACTGAGTATGAAAAAAATTGTGTTTGTGGCTTTTGCCGCAGTTCTCACCTTTACGGGCTGCTACTACGACAACATGGAAGAGTTGTACCCGGCGCTCATCATCAACAACAACTGCGACAGCACCATTACGCCCACTTACAGCGGCCAGATCAGGGAAATAATCAACAATAACTGTGTATCGTGCCATAATCCGGCCTCTGGCAATGCTTACGTGCTCGATAACCATCAGGGATTGTTTGCTGTGGCTACATCGGGGCAATTAGTTGGTGCTGTGTATCAACGTCCGGGTTTTCAGGCAATGCCGCCTTCCGGCGCTCCGCTCGACGATTGCCAGAAGGCTTTAATCCGCAAATGGGTTGAAGCCGGTGCTCCCAACAATTAATTTCACTCCACCACTCCATTCACGATGAAACACTTTATACTCACCGGCATTACGTTGTTGTTTTGCCTTTTCGGCCACGCGCAGGTCGATTCCATGCAGTTAATGATGGATCAGATGGCGGCCGAAGAAGCAAAGTCGGCAGCGCCCGATTATGTGCGGGCCACATTTAAAACCACCCGCGTAATTAATTTCCCCTCGTGCGAAACCATCGGCAAAAAAATGCTCGACTTTCGCATCAACCACCGCTTCGGCGAACTTAATACGGGCGTGAAAAATGCCTTCGGTCTCGATGGCCCGGCCGGTATTCGTCTTGGCCTCGACTACGGCGTTACCGACTGGATGACCGTGGGCATTGGCCGCAGTTCGTTTGAAAAACTCATTGACGGTGCGGTAAAAGTGCGTGTGCTGCGTCAGACCACCGACGGAAAAATGCCGCTGTCTGTGACTTATCAGGGCACCATGAATTACACCGTGCAGGACGACCCCAACCGCAATGCCACGGGCGTTGACCGCTACCAGTATGCCACTTCGCGCATGTCGTACTCCAACTCGCTTACACTCTCGCGCAAATTCAGCGAAAACTTCTCTCTTCAGATCAACGCTTTCCACGTACATTATAACCTTGTGGAACGCGCCAGCGACAAGAACGACATGATTGCCGTGGGCATTTCGGGCCGCTACAAACTTACCAAGCGGCTGGCCCTCACCTTCGAGTATGCCCGCCGCGTAAACAAATACACCGAACGTTTCGACGATTTCTACGACCCCATGGGCATCGGCATCGACATCGAAACCGGCGGACACGTATTCCAGTTGCACTTCACCAATGCGTATGGCGTAAACGAAGCGCAGTTTGTGCCTTACACCCGTGCCAATCCGTTTGATGGCGGCATACGTTTCGGCTTTAACATTTCGCGTGTGTTTACCACCGGACACCACGGCGAGGGCTCTACCTGGTAAAATTTTGTTTTGGTTAACTCTTCAAACGCCGCCACGGGAAACCGTTGCGGCGTTTTGACTTTACCGCATTCATCAGCCGCGAAGCAACGCGGCCACCTGCTGGTCGATGGGATAGGTAAATATGTCGGGCGTGAGTTCGCTGCGTTTTATCCAGCGGAAAGTCTGTTCGCCATCAGTATGAGCGGTAAATTCAAAACGTGTTTGCACCACTGCTATGCTTTCGGGCGAGGGAAGCGACACGAGGTAATATACAGAAACAAGTTGATCGTCGGGACTGAAAGCCGAGGCCACGAAAAAATCAGTAGTGTAAAAATGTGTAACCGATGCGGGCTCCTGGTTAAGTTCTTCGCGGCATTCGCGGCGCACGGTTTCTTCGAGTCCTTCGCCCCACTCGTGACCGCCGCCGGGAAATTTGGTCATGTACTTATTCATGCGGAGTTCGTCGGTCACCAGCACATTTCCTTCGTGTTCGATAATGGCGTAGGCGCGGAGGTTGATGCGTTTCATAAAGCGAAAATCAGTTTTTCACGGGCATGGGCGCAGGTTGCAGCACACGTAGCACGGGATAAAGGTTATGTGTTTTCTCTTTATAAACAGAGCGTTGGTAGATAAAGTTCAGTTGCGCCCAATGATCGGCAGCAAATTTCGGATCGCGGGCACGTTCGGCTTCCAGTTCGGCTTTCAGCTTAGGATCGGCGGCCAGCATTTCGGCGGCTTTTTCTTCGAAAATATAATCGCTGAACCCTTCTTTCTGCTGCAAAATTCCGTCGAAGAAATTCCACGCAAAAAAGCTGTCGCCGCCTTGGGGTTCGAGCGTTTCCACGATGTAGCGATTAGTTGCCTGGTTGCACACAATGAGCCAGTCGCCGGCATTTACGGGTATTTGCTGCATCACGCGCCTTACCTGCGTGCCGTAGTGCATGTAATGCGATTCGTAAGGATTTTTCACCGTTTGTAGTGAACTGATGTAATATGTTTCGGCCGTAATTACCGTATCGCGCAGCAATTGTTTCATGGCCACACCGTTTAGCTGGAGGCGCATAATTACGTCTTTGTACTGCTGCGGCACCATGTAGGCGTAAGGCTTTTCCACCTGCGTTTTGGCGCGGTAGGAATTGTAGTACGGAATTTCTTTGGTGTAGGGGGCCGAGCGGTCGTAATACAAACGCGGCTGGCCGGTAATGGTGCTTGTTTTGTGGCGGGCTTCGTAACCCATGAAGAGGATGTTTGTAAACGACGTGGTATCCAGTTCCCAGCTCAGTGTAAAGGTGGTTTGTGTTTTAACTTCTTCGTTGGCTTTTAACCGTGCCGATTTAATTTTTTCGCCATGTTGTTTCATCATGTCCACAAAACACACCAGCAAATCGTAGGTGGCCCACACGCGGTCGTTGTAGGGTTTCCACATGTGTGTTTCGGTGACAAAGCCAATGGTGTTGAACAAAGCCGCGTAGCCGGTTGAGTAGCGTGGTGTTTCGAGAAAGCCTGCAATGCCGGTTTCGGGTGTTTCGCCGCGCGTGTCCACATACGGACACATGGGCCAGCCTTTGGTTTTCATGCCGGTGTAAAGGCCGGGCAAGAGTGTTTCGGTCATGAGTTTCGACGGCAGCGGATGGAGTTTGTCTTTTTGTGTGGCAATGAGTGTCATGGTGTGCTGGTAATCGGCACCGTTTGATACGTGCGTGTCCACAAATACATCGGGCTGGAGGAGTTGGAAAATGCGCTGGAGATTTTGGGTAACCTGCGCATCGGTTTTCACGAAATCGCGGTTGAGATCGAGGTTGAGCGAGTTGCCGCGGAAGCCGTATTCTTCGGGGCCGTTCTGGTTGGCGCGGCTGGTGCCGCTTCGGTTAAGTGCGCCGTCCACATTAAACACAGGCACTATGGCAATAAGCAAATTATCAGGCAAAGCACCGGGCTTTTGCAGCGTGTTTACCAGTTCGAGCGAAGCATCCACACCGTCGGGCTCGCCAGGGTGAATGGCGTTTATGATAAACAGCACAGGCATTTTCTTTGCCTGACTTTGTGCGGTAAATAAATTGCTGCACCCGTTTTTGGTAAGCAGGTAGAGATACAACGTTTCTCCGCCATCGGCCTTGCCAATATCGAAAAGCGAACCATCATCCGAAGCACTGTCGAGCAGACGGAACTGGCGGGTTACTTCGGAATACGGAGGTGTTTGCGTATATACTTTACGCGTGCTTTGCTGCGCCTGGCCTGCAACCGAAATCAGAATCAGCAGCAGGAAGAGAAAACGTTTTTTCATAGCGACTGTAAAGATGAGAAAAACCAACTGTCTCAGAGTCAAAGCAAACCGCTTTATTCGTTTTTTTGAAATTAATCTGACGATTGGAATAACTTTGAGGCTGTTTACCAAAATCAACCCAACACATTCTGTACTGCTTTGCCAATGAAGCCCAGTGTAACTGCCAGACTATTCAGCCGTACAGGTATTTTGCTTGGTCTGCTCATTTGCGCCATTACGGTTTCCAACATTCGTCTTTCCAAACATTTCTGGCAATACAGCATTATTTCCGACGGGCGCGGGTACTATGCCTATCTGCCAGCCATTTTTCTTTATAATGATTTACACTTTGGCTTTTACGAGCAGACCGATAAAGAATTTACCGATGCGCACAACCGTGCCGATTATCGGGCAACTGTAAATGGTAAAACTGTAAACAAATATTTCTGTGGCACTGCATTGCTTCAAACTCCGTTTTTTCTGGCGGCGAAAATATCGGGCGCAATTGCAGGCGATTACAGCGGCTACTCGAAACGTTATGTAGCGTTTATGCACCTGGGTGCGTTGTGCTGGCTGGGATTGGGTTTATTCTGTTTACGTAAATTTCTGCTCAGATACCATGCTGCGCCGCTCACTGCCACATTAATTTGCCTCATTATACTTTTTGGCACCAACCTGTTTTACTACGTGGTGGCCGAACCCATGATGTCGCATGTGTATTCTTTTGCGCTGATCAGTTGTTTCCTGCTTCAGTCGAATAAGTGGATGCAGGAAGGGAAGCCGATGCAATTGCTTTCCATTGCGGCGTTGCTGGCACTGATTGTTTTGGTGCGGCCGGTAAACGGATTAATTGTATTGTGGCTTTTTGTGGAAGCGGGAAGTGTACAAAAATTATTTTCGCGCATAAAAGAATCGTTTCAAAAGCCGTGGAGTGTGATTTGTTCGGCGTTGCTGTTTACAGCTATTTTATCCATTCAGCCAATCATCTGGAAAGTGCAAACGGGCAGTTTCTTTATTGATGCATACGGCGAAGAAGGTTTCCGGTTTGGTACATTTCATTTCTTCGATTTTCTTTTCAGCTACCGGAAAGGGTTGTTTGTGTATGTTCCCCTCACCCTGCTTGCACTGGTCGGGCTTATTCCGCTTTACAGGGAAAACAAAACGAAAGCCATCTTCATTGCTTTATTTCTAATTGTGATAATCTATATCCTTTCGAGCTGGTGGATGTGGTATTATGGCGGAAGTTTTGGTCCGCGGGTAATGATTGAGTACCTCCCGGTGTTTGCGTTGCTGCTGTTTCTCTGTTTCAATTCGCTGAAAAAAATGGTACCGCGCGTTTCAGTGGCTGTAATTACCGTTTTGCTGGTTGTATTTTGTCAGTTACAAACGCTGCAATACCGCTATGAAATAATTCACTGGTCGGAAATGAATAAAGAGAAATACTGGGAAGTATTTCTGCAACTGAAAAAATGAACGGTGAATTATCCTCTTTACAAAAACACCCCAGCAAAAAAATTGCCGGGGTGTTTCTGTATTCGAGGAGTTTATTTACTCAGGTAAAGATTTCTTTCGGAGTAAATCTGATGGAAAAATTCATCGTGCAAATCATCAATAAAGTAAATGGCTTCGCCGGTTGATTTCATTTCCGGGCCAAGTTCTTTCTGCACTTCGGGGAATTTCTCGTAAGAGAAAACCGGAATTTTAATTGCATAACCCTTCTTGCGCGGATTGAATGTGAAATCGGTTACTTTTTTATCGCCGAGCATGAGTTTGGTGGCGTAGTTTACATACGGCTCGTCGTAGGCTTTGGCAATGAACGGCACAGTGCGCGAGGCGCGCGGGTTGGCTTCGATTACGTACACCACTTCGTTTTTCACGGCAAACTGTATGTTGAGCAGGCCCACGGTGTTAAGTGCAAGCGCAATGGTTCGGGTGTGATCTTCGATCTGCTTCATTACATTTTCGGAGAGATCGAACGGAGGCAGCACGGCATACGAATCGCCGGAGTGAATGCCTGCGGGCTCAATGTGCTCCATGATGCCGATGATGTACACATTCTCGCCGTCGCAAATGGCATCGGCTTCGGCTTCAATGGCTTTTTCGAGGAAGTGATCGAGCAGTACCTTGTTGCCGGGAATATCGTTGAGCAGTTTTACTACGTGCTGCTCAAGTTCCTGCTCGTTAATCACAATTTTCATGCTTTGGCCGCCCAGCACATACGAGGGGCGCACGAGCAGCGGGAAGCCAAGTTCGCGGCTCAGTTCAATGGCCTGGTCGGCATCTTCAATTACACCGAATTTGGGGTAAGGAATATTATGGTCGCGCAGGAGCGAGGAGAAACTGCCGCGGTCTTCGGCCAGGTCGAGCGATTTGTAATCGGTGCCGATGATTTTGATGCCGTAGCGTTCCAGCTTCTCCGCCAGTTTGAGTGCGGTTTGTCCGCCAAGCTGCACAATTACACCTTCGGGGTTTTCGTGCAGAATGATTTCATAGATGTGTTCCCAGAACACGGGCTCGAAGTAGAGTTTGTCCGACACGTTGAAGTCGGTAGAAACCGTTTCAGGATTGCAGTTAATCATGATGGTTTCGTAGCCGCATTCCTTGGCGGCGAGTACGCCGTGTACGCAGGAATAGTCAAACTCAATGCCCTGCCCGATGCGGTTAGGCCCGGAGCCCAGCACCACTACTTTTTTACGGTCGGAGCGCACCGATTCGTTTTCGGTTTCGAATGTGGAATAGTAGTAAGGCGTTTGTGCCTCAAACTCGGCGGCGCAGGTGTCAACCAATTTATACACCCGGCGTATGCCCATTTCCTCGTAGCGTTTTTTAAACACATCACTTTCGAGGCAGCGCAGCAGGTGGGCAATTTGCCTGTCGGCATAGCCTTTCTGTTTGGCTTCCCACATCAGTTCGCGGGGAATGGCGGCCAGCGAGTGTTTCTCGATTTCGCGTTCGAGGGCAATGAGCTCTTCGATCTGGTTGAGGAACCAGATGTCGATGCGGGTAAGTTTCTGAATGGTTTTTACGGAAATGCCCAGCTTGATGGCATCGTAAATCATGAACAAACGATTCCACGACGGACGCTCAAGGGCATTGAGGAGTTCCTGCTGGTTGGTAATTTCCTTTCCGTCGGCACCAAGTCCGTTGCGTTTAATTTCGAGGCTTTGTGCGGCTTTCTGTAATGCTTCCTGAAAGCTGCGACCAATGCCCATTACCTCGCCTACTGATTTCATCTGGAAACCAAGTTCGCGGTTGGCGCCTTTGAATTTGTCGAAATTCCAGCGCGGAATTTTTACAATTACATAGTCGAGCGTGGGCTCGAAGTAGGCCGACGAACTCATGGTAATCTGGTTCACTAATTCGTCGAGGTGATACCCGATAGCGAGTTTGGAGGCAATTTTGGCAATGGGATATCCCGTGGCTTTGGAAGCCAGCGCCGAGGAGCGCGAAACGCGGGGATTTATTTCTATGGCAATGATGTCTTCGGCATTGTCGGGGCTCACGGCAAACTGCACGTTGCAGCCACCGGCGAAGTTGCCAATGGCGCGCATCATTTTTATGGCCATGCTGCGCATTCGCTGGAAAGTGGCGTCAGAAAGCGTCATGGCGGGGGCTACGGTAATGGAGTCGCCAGTGTGAACGCCCATCGGGTCGAAGTTTTCGATGGAGCAGATGATGCACACATTATCGTTGGCATCGCGCAGGAGTTCGAGCTCAAATTCCTTCCAGCCCAGCACGGCCTTGTCGATAAGCACTTCGTGAATGGGCGAAGTCTGCAAACCACGGTTGAGCGCCTTATCAAATTCTTCTTTCAGATACACCACCGCACCGCCGCTGCCGCCCAGCGTAAACGAGGGGCGGATTACAAGCGGAAACCCGAATTCCTGCGCAATGGCCTTGCCTTCGAGAAACGATTTGGCAATACGCGAAGGAGCCATGGCAATGCCGATACTTTCCATGCGTTCGCGGAAAAGATCGCGGTCTTCGGTTACTTTAATGGCTTCAATGTCAACCCCAATCATGCGCACATTGTACTTTTTCCAGATGCCCAGCTCGTCGCACTTCATGGCCAGGTTGAGTGCGGTTTGCCCGCCCATGGTAGGCAGTACAGCATCAATTTTACGCTCTTCCAGAATTTTTACGATAGACTGGGCAGTGAGCGGCAAAAGGTAAATGTGATCGGCCGTTACCTTATCGGTCATAATGGTGGCCGGGTTGCTGTTTATAAGCGTAACCTCTATGCCTTCCTGTTTGAGTGAGCGTGCCGCCTGTGAACCGGAATAATCGAATTCGCAGGCCTGGCCGATAATAATCGGGCCGCTGCCGATAATGAGGACTGATTTGATGCTGTTGTCTTTGGGCATGGTTGTGAGCCGTATAAAAATCACGCGAAGATAGACTAATTCACCAGCCCTCACGGCCTTATCTGGTGCGGGATTCACACATTTTTTTAACATTGCGAATTAATCGCCGATTGTCATGGCCGGGTAAGCCGATTTGTGTATTTTTGTGCTTTGTTTCTAACCTCTCCTGAAGCATTTTATGAGTTTTTCTGAGCCTGCAAGGCCTTCGAAAATTTTAACCGCGGCTGCCGTGGCTTCTCTGGCCGGTATTGTGGTATTTTTTACCATGATGTTTATTCTCAGTTTATATACAAGGAACGTCCGCTACTACAACGACTCGGAAGAACTCCGTTTAACACGGTCATTGTTTCTATACATAGCCTGGGGTATTTTATTATCCTTCCTGGCCTTCACTATTTTCGTTCCCATCTGGACAAACCGGATTGCGTCAAACATTAATCGCAATTTTCCTTACCATACTCCGGTAAATCGGGTTTGGGCTGCATGGAGCTGGCTTATTCCTTTTGTTCACTTTATTGTACCATTTCAGGAATTAAGAAAATGTCGCTCAATTCTTGCACAACATATTCCCCTTTCCAACCTGTCCATTGGTAAAGCCTTTTTTATCACACTCTGGCAAATCGGATTTATACTTGTTGTACTCAGTACTCTTTCGATTATTATAGTTAATCGCTTCTACGATCCGGAGTTGATGTTATTGAGATCAGTCATTACCTATGTTGGTTTTCTCAGTCTCTGGTTTACCAGCCTTACTGCCATTATCTCCGTTCTACAGTTTTACCGTTTGGAAAAACTGGTATATCTTTCTCGCACCGCACCGGCACATATTACTGAATAAACTTAAGTTGACCCGCAGCCATGTACTACATCAAACTCCACAACAATCAGAAACTGCATCGCTTTTTGCGTATTACGCTGTGGTTTCTCATAGCGGCTTACCTCATTAACGTGCCCGTTTCCCTGATGTCGTATAAATACATATCGGCCATAGGAACCAATCCTTTAGCTATGCGGGAGAATATGGGAATAATCATTGTCTCCGGCATTATCGGCACATTTACCGGTCTTTTGGGCTGGGCATTTCCCATTCTGTTTCTGGTTTGGTTTTACAGGGCTTATGAAAATCTGCAAAAAATAAACCCCGCACTTCCTTCTTATGCCGTGGGCTGGAGCATTGGGGCCTGGTTTGTGCCCATACTTAATTTCATCAGGCCATTTACCATGATGAGCGAAATATGGAACAAAACCCAGCGCGCCATGCGTGCCGATGACGAACAGTATGCACATGAGCCGCAGCCCCTGCTTTATCTCTGGTGGGGAACGACACTTGCAGGTGTAACAGTAGCAATTGTGGGGGTAATTATTACCATTGGCAAAACCTTCGAACGCATAGCTGAAATCAGACACAATAGATTTGTGGCGCCAGAGGAAATAATGGACGATACGCTTTCCACCACCATTCCCATTAATATTATTACCCTCATTTTTTATGTGGCGGCAATGGTACTATTGAGTATAATTTTGAAAAAACTATCAGCTATCGAAGAAGGACTGGCCGACCGGGTAAACCGGAGCGGATTCGGACAGTGGGGTACACCACAACAGCAGCAGAATTGGCAGCAGGGGTAATTTGTTATTGCTAGACTATCTCCAAAATACTGTAAATTAAAATTATAGGTCTTATTATATGGTAAAGTTTAACAAAATATAGATATTGTGTGTATATTTGTGGTGTAAGTAAAAGACTTGTACAATGAATAGCAGCAACGTACAACGCATTAAAATTATCAATCCTGAGTTGCAACGTAAAATTCGCAAAGCAATTGAGGATAAAGAGCGTTTGTTTGCTTATGATTCTGATTCTCTAGAAAGAATCAAACTTGTACTTTCCGCAAAGGCTTAATTCCCTCACCTTCCATGCATTATAGTTATATCTGCGAAGGGGATTCTTATTATTTTGTCACAGATCAATCAATTTATTATAAAGCATCTATTACCAATACTTCTAATTACGTTCGTGATGATCTTGTAAATGGTAATGATTTATATTCTTTATCATTTAATATAATTTCCGGTCATTCCACCGCCTCTCAGGATAAACGGATTTTTCTCACCATTGAAGCCATTTTAAAGGAATGGTTTTCGGTGAACAACAAAGTGCTTTACTATATATGCAGCAATACCGATGGGAGAGCAGAGGAAAGATTACGGCTTTTTAGTTATTGGTTTAAACAAAGCTTCAAGCGCAGTCCTGAGGGATTTTATTATACCCTTCTTTTAAAGCAGCTGGAACTGGATAATGAAGATTGCTACGTGGGTTTTATCTACAAAGACGAATATCCTGATAATATTCTGCTTTCGTTTGTTTTTGAAGATTCGCTGGTGGGCGCAGAAAACAAGCAGTGATAAAATTTTCAGCAGTTCCGGTTTCATACGAATACAAAAAAGGCTGCTCCGGAACGGAACAGCCTTTGTGCTATCGTGGTCAGAAACGACTTAGCCTTTGTGGCGCTTTTCGTCAGAAACGGTGAGTTTCTTACGACCGCGGGCACGGCGGGCAGCAACTACGCGGCGGCCGTTGGCGGTTGACATGCGCTCGCGAAAACCGTGTTTGTTTCGACGCTTGCGGTTAGAAGGTTGGAAAGTGCGTTTCATTTCAAATTCTCTTTAAATCGGTCTGCAAAGGTAATTGTTTTTGGTACATGACCAAATCCGGAAGCAAATTTTTCTTTTTTCGGGCAAAATTTGACTTCACAGGGGCGAAAATACAATAATTACCTGTACCAGACCGACAGAAAGAGTGCCGGAAACCAACGGGGTAGCTACCTTTGCACTCCGAAAAAGCAATTTATGGCCTCACGACGCGGACGATTAGCAAGCAAGGAAGAAGACGAAATGCCCAAGGCAAAGCTCAACCGCGATGCGGTGCGCAAGGCCCGCAGGCTGTTCGGCTATTTTGGCGATAAGAAAATACATTTTTATATCGGCCTTATTTTTCTGGCGGTTACCGGGGCTACGGCCATTGTTTTTCCGGGAATGCTGGG
Organism: Bacteroidia bacterium; assembly: GCA_025454955.1. Taxonomy (GTDB): domain Bacteria; phylum Bacteroidota; class Bacteroidia; order Palsa-965; family Palsa-965. The sequence goes on from JALONL010000011.1 coordinate 78,159, forward strand.
CGAACTGATGGGGCTGATAAGCGGCTCGAAAGACTCGCAGGCTGCCATGAGCGCGGCCGAAAAGCTGAAAGACACGTTCCTCACACAGGCTCAGGCCGATAATTTGCTGAAAGCAGCCAACTATGTAGGGCTTCAACTGCTGGTGCTTTTTGCGCTGCAGGCCATTGCCTCGTATTTCCGCGTGGTGCTTTTTGCCCAGGCCACCGAAAACCTGCTGGCCAACCTGCGCCGCACCACGTTTGGCAAACTGCTAAAAATGCCCATGGCCTATTTCTCGGCCAAACAGGCGGCCGAACTCAACAGCCGCATCAGTGCCGACATTACCCAGATTGGCGACACCCTGGCCACCGGCCTGGCCGAACTGCTGCGCCAGACCATTGTGGTTACGGGCGGCATTATCATGATTTGCCTTTACTCGTGGAAAATGTCGCTGGTAATGCTGGCCATTATTCCGCCGGTGGCCATTATTGCGGTGCTGTTTGCCAAGCGCATACGCACGTTTTCGCGCAATTTGCAGGACCGTATTGCCGAGTCGAATATTATTGTGGGCGAAAGCCTTACGGGCATTGCCAACGTAAAATCGTTTACCAACGAGGCCTACGAGGCCGGACGCTACCACCGCAGCACCGATTCTATTATTACACAGGCCATAAGCTACGCCCGTTTCCGGGGCATGTTTTTCTCGTTCATCATTTTTGTGCTGTTTGGCGCCATTATGCTGCTGGTGTGGTATGGTGTGAGGCTGGCGGTGCAGCAGGAAATTTCGGCGGGCGATTTGCTGGCCTTTATGATGTACACCATTTTTGTGGCCGCCAGCATAAGCGGGCTTCCCGAACAGTTTGCACAGGTGCAGCGCGCGGTGGGTGCTTCAGAACGGATTTTCGAAATTATCGACTCGGAAAACGAGCCGGTAAACGACAAACCCGGCCGCCAGCGCGGGCAGCTTAAACTAAATGGAGCCGTGCAACTGCGCGACATACATTTCGCCTACCCCACCCGGCCCGATTTTCCGGTGCTCAAAGGCATAAACTTTGCCGCCGAACCCGGCCAAACCATTGCCATTGTGGGCAGCAGCGGCTCGGGAAAATCGACCATTGCACAACTCCTGCTGCGTTTTTACACCCCCGATTCGGGCGAACTGATTATCGACGGCAAATCCTCGTCCGAATACGACCTTACCTCGCTCCGCGAAAACATGGCCATAGTGCCGCAGGATGTGCTGCTGTTTGCCGGCACCATACGCGAAAACATTGCCTACGGCCGCCCCGATGCCGGCGACGAAGATATTGTGGAAGCCGCCCGCAAAGCCAACGCACTCACCTTTATTGAAAGCTTCCCCGAAGGCTTCGAAACCAAAGTTGGCGACCGCGGCATCCAGCTCTCGGGCGGACAACGCCAGCGCATTGCCATAGCCCGCGCCGTGCTCAAAAACCCGCGCATCCTCATTCTCGACGAGGCCACCAGCTCGCTCGACTCCGAAAGCGAACGCGTGGTTCAGGAAGCCATAGACCAGCTTATGGTGGGCCGCACCTCGTTTGTAATCGCCCACCGGCTGAGCACCATACGCAATGCCCACAAAATTGTGGTCATCGACAAAGGCGTGGTGGCCGAAACCGGCACGCACGACGAACTCATGACCATTGAAAACGGCATTTACAAACACCTGAGCAAAATGCAGTTCAGCGGTGAGTTTGCAGGAACCGAGAACGGAATATAAGTCCTAATCCGTTTTCCTATATACCGAGTACCACATACTCAGCTTCTCTTTGTTTGTGGTATCAACTACAGCGTGCAGCCTTATCGGATCGAGTAAGCGTTTGGTGCCGTCGGGCACTTCGCACACGATGTTGTAAAAATAGATGTAGTTGTACTTGGGCTGATAATGCAGCACCTTATTGGTCATTTCGCCGGTAAGCATACATGAGTCGGAATGAAAAAGTTCGGGCTTCTTCTTCGCCTTCACACGGCGGTTGGTATCTTCCATAAACACCATATCGAATGAACGTACCGGCATGGCCTGCTTAAAATAATCGGACCAGGCATAAAGGTTGGCACCTTTAAGTTTAAGCACCCGCGAAGAAGAATCGGTTTTTATTCCGCAAAACCACAATACCGGGCCACGCACTTCATACTGTTTTGCCAGCAATACTTCACGGCCGTAAGCACCGCGTTTGTACACCGTAATTACAGCTATGTTTTTCTGCGTAAAGAAAAGCGTATAGCTTTCTCCCTCCCGGGCAATAATTCGCCCGCCGGAAAGCACCACCTGTATATCTTCCGAAACACCTCTTGTTTTTATCCGAACCACATTATTTTTTTCGAGCCAGAAAAAATTATTGTCGGCATAAATAGTACACGACTCTTTCGGGGCGCGCACTTTTATTACAAGCGTTTTGCCGGCACCCGTTTGGGCCCGGCAAATTACGCTGAGTAACATGAGTAAAATAAGCACTAAAGCACGCATAGACTCAGTTTTTTAGGAACGATTTAAGCTGGTCAACAGTATTTACTTTTTCGGCCGGAAGCTGCATTACAAACTCCAGTTGCTGACCGTTTGCGATGGCTTTTTCCAAATCGTTGCCCTTGCAGTAACATATCTTATCGTCTTCGGTTATTCCCATTATCATATCAATTTCGCCGGGCAGGTAAGGGAAATTCTTTTCAAACTCGCCGGGGAATACAGGATAAATTGTGTTTACATCGTTTTTCACCAGAAAAGCGGTTTTGAGGCGGATTTTTTGTTTCAGCTTGTTTTTAAAAATTACCGTGAAAAGAGCAACCGACATATTGGCTTTTACCTTATCCATAAAATTATCGAAAAAATTGCGCGGACGATCGCTGTTCCACACACCCAGGCGGCCTACTTTGAGGGTGCGATATACAAGCTGGTCTTTTGACACTTTGGTATAATCGCCGGTGAGGTAAGCGTTGAATTTGTCGTTGTAATTGACACTGGCCGAACGGCTCACCATGTTTTCGTTGAGGGTAAACATCGAATCGCGCAGGGCGTTGAGGCGATTGGTGCGGGCTGTTAATCCCTGCTGATAAATTTTGTCGCGCTTTTCGAATTCGGCAATGGCCTGTGCATGATTTTTTCCATCAACCACTGCTTTTGCATTAAAGGTATAGGTTTCGTTTTCGGTGCTCAGTGTGATGAGGTATTTTCCGGCCTCGTCGCTGCGTTCTACGTTTACATCTTCCCAGGTGCGGGTGGCGAGTTTTTCGGAGAATTGCTTTTCGCCGGGCAGAGGTTCAAATTTGATTCCGTCGAATGCGGCCAGTTCGGGAAATTCGCTTTTTACATAGTCAATGCTGAATGTTACTGCCGAAGGCGAAGCTACCACGGGTTTTACCGGCTGTGGAATAATACTGGCTGCAAACGTGTTGTACTTCTTCTCCATTTCCTTGTTGAGAAGGAAAATTGGTTCGGAGCAGGTGTTGTTTTCGCGGGTGTTTTCGGCAATGTATTGCCAGCGGCGGTTAAGTGTATCGAGGTAATAGATGTGGAAATTATTTTCGGGAGTGGGCGAAATCATGCGCACGGTAATTTCTTTTCCGGGCGCAATTTGCAGAGGTTCGCTGTTCTGGAAGGCAGTAATTTCAAACATTCCGGCCGATTCGAGTATGAGTTTCTGCCCGGCTGTATCGTAGCGCATGGGAATGCCGCTGAGCATAATTTCTATCTGATCGTGAAATTCGCGGTAGCGCAGTTCGATATTGCCGGTGGCTGGTTTACCGTTGTTATACACGAATGTGCCTTTCGGAACAATAATTTCGGAGCCTTTAGCGGAAACAAGCAGCGTATCGGCCGCAGGGTTTATCTCAAACGACGAAGGCTTTAGCTGCAAATACGGCACCGGCGGCTGCACAACAGGAACGTAGGTTGAATTGCTGCCGGAATTATTATCCGAACTGAAAGCCAGATACGAAACTGTGACTACGGCAGCAGCAGCGGCAGTTATTCCGGCGGCTTTCCAGAGTTTGCGAAAGGGTTTGGCAGGTGCAGGACGTGCAGCCAGAAACTGATCGAAGTTCATCCGGCTGTTTATTTCCTCGTCCGAAATCTTGTCTTTTTTATTGCTGAATTGGAAACGTGCCATGATACTTAGTGGATGTTAAAATGTTTTTTCATTTTTTCGATTGCCCTGTACACGCGCATTTTGCAGGCACTTTCGCCCAGCCCGGTAATCTCACAGATTTCGGCGAAGGTTCGTTTCTCGAAAAAGCGGAGGTTGATGATTTCCATTTCTTCTTCGTTCAGTTGCTGCAGGGCTTCGTACAAATCAGCGTCCAGTGTGGCAGAAGTTTGCTCCTCGATGTGGTCTCGTAGTTCGGTAAAACCATCGGCACCAATTCTTACTATCGGCTGGCGTTTTTTTGTTCTGTACCATTGCTGTACCTGGATGTAAGCAATTCGGAAAAGCCAGGCCCCGAAAGGCACACCCTGCGCTTTAAACCGTTTAAGCCGGTTGAGTGCCTCATAAAATACCTGTGCCGTTATTTCAAACGCAGTTTCCTTATCGTCCACACGATGATGTACATAGTTTACGATGCGTTTGTAATAGGCCCGGTAGAGCGGTTCGAAAAGCCGGGGATCATCCTGCGCAGCCTTCACCAGCGCCATTTCGGCTTCAATCTGCGTGGTGGTCTGGTGGTGTATTCCGGCTTCCGACATTTGAAGAGAAACTTCCATGTGAATCCTTTTGCCTGGCATATTACCGGAGCGGCGAAAAAGTCACAGTAAAAAACATTTTATGCGAAGCTAAACGAAATTACCCGCACCCTGCCTGACGACGGATAAAAGTATGCGATAAGAAAAAGGGGAAAGCTGTAAACCAGCTCCGGCAATTTTGGGGGGCTTACGCCGGAATGTAAATCAGCTTCTTCGTTTCAAAAAACGGATCGGAAAACCAGTCGCTGAGCGGATATTCGTTGAGGCGTTTGGCGGCCGAGGCCATTTCGGCTTTCAAATCGCCGCCTTTGAGCAGGAGCCAGCCGTTTGGCAGGCCGTTCTGGCCTTTGCGCGAAATAAGTTTGGCCGACCAGCGGTGAATATCGGGCCAGGGAGCCACCGCACGCGATACCACGAAATCGTATTGTGCTTTTAATTCCTCGGCGCGTATTTGCTGTGCCTTTACGTTTTGCAGCCCGAGTTCGGCGGCCACTTCGGTAACCACCTTTATTTTTTTCCCGATCGAATCGACCAGGTGAAACTGAACTTCGGGAAAAAAAATGGCCAGCGGAATGCCGGGAAAGCCGCCTCCGGTGCCAATATCAAGCACCTGTGTGCCGGGCGAAAAGCGGATGAGGCGCACAATGGCCAAACTGTGCAGGAGGTGGTGCGTAAAGAAATTGTCGATGTCTTTGCGCGAAATCACATTGATTTGTGCATTCCAGCGGGCATACAATTCGGGCAGCCGTTCAAACTGAGCGGTTTGGGCGGGAGTGAGTTGCGGGAAAAAATCAATTACACGGGTTCCGTTCACGGCGTTTATATCTTGCCCTGTGTGTTTTTAAGCACGTTGAAAAGGAATTCGCGTGCGCGGAAGAGTTGTGCTTTTACCGTGCCCAGCGGGAGATCGAGCTCCTGCGCAATTTCTTCGTAGGAAAGTTCCTGGAAGTAGCGCATTTCGATGAGGGTGCGGTAGCGCGGTTTCATTTTATCCACCAGCTCGCGGAGCATGGCAATTTTCTGCTTCTTCATTACGTTCTCCTCCGGGTCGAGCATTTCGGAGCGGAGATCGAGCACAAGTTCGCCGCCTTCATCATCGCTCATGGGCTGATCGATGGAGAATGTATTCTTGCGCTTGCGGCGGATAAAGTCGATGCAGTTGTTGGTAGCAATACGGAAAAGCCAGGTGCTGAACGCGTAGTTGGGCGTGTACTGACTCAGGCGCTTGAATGCCTTGCCAAATGCCTCCACGGTTAAGTCCTCGGCATCGTCCTTGCTGTTTACCATTTTAAGCAGCATGAAATAAACCGAATCGCGGTAACGCCCCATCAGCTCGGCATACGCGCGCTGATCGGAATGATCAAGAGCCTTTCTCACAAGCCGGTAGTCGTGAAGGGCCTTGTCAGATAAATTTTCATTCTCAATTACATCGTCCATTTCCGCTTTCGTTGGAATATACCGGCAAAAGTAAGTGCCGGGTAAAAAAATAGGAGAAAAATTTCGACGAACGGTGCCAGCAGGAGCAGATCGCGTTCGCCTAATTTCTCCATTGTTTTCTTAAAGATAATCATTTGCAGCAGTAAACGCAGCAGCAATATTCCCAAAACGACATACGGCTGAAAATTCAGGACGAGTGCCGCAATAAAGCTGCCGAAAAACAGCCACTGGCTTATTGCGTAGGTAATGAGCAGGAGTTTGTGCCCGAATTTATAGCGTTTGCCTGTGGTAAGGTGCCTGCGTTTTTGCCGCCACCAGGCTTTGAATGTCCGTTCGGGCACCGAAAGCGTAAAACTTTCGGGGTTTACTTCCACCCGAGTATTACGACGTGTGGCGGCCTGATTCACAAACAAATCATCGTCGCCCGACTGGATGTGGTAGTGCGAGGCAAAGCCTTTGTGGCGGAAAAACAGTTCTTTGCGGTAGGCCAGGTTGCGGCCCACGCCCATGTACGTAACACGGGCCATTGAAAACGAGAGGTATTGCAGGGCAATAAAAAAGGCATCAAACCGGATGAGTTTGTTGAGCAATCCGCTGCGTTTTTCGTAAGGGCCGTAGCCGAGTACGATTTCGGTTTCGGTGGTAAACTGTTCGGCCATGCTGCGCAGCCAGTTGGGGCTGGCGGGGCGGCAATCGGCATCGGTAAGCAGCAGATGTTCGTGGCGGGCTCCTTTTATGCCCATCATCAGGGCCACTTTTTTGCCGTGGCTGTAGTATTCGTCTTCCTTTATGGTTACCACTTTGAGGTGTGGATGGCGTTCGGCAAATTCCTTGAGAATGTCTTCGGTATTGTCGAACGAACAGTCGTTTACCACCACTACCTGAAATTCGGGGTAATCCTGACTGAGCACGAGAGGCAGAAAAGCCACCAGGTTATCGTCTTCGTTTCGGGCGCAGATAACCACCGAAACGGGCGGAAGTTCGTTTATCCCTTCCGGCCTTTTGTAGCGGGCCAGCCTGAGGAAGAAGAAAAGGAAATAAAACAACTGCACGGCCAGTGCAAGCACCAGCACCCAAAAGACCACCATTCCGGCCGAAAGTTGTATAAACGGTTCGTACCACATAAATCAACGAACAAAAGTAACCGGGGGCGGGTGCCGGGTTCGGAGATGCGTGGGAAGGTAATTAACAAAGAAATTAACAAACACTTATTTTAGCAGCCGGTAAATTGATCATGATATGGAAAAGCTACCCCTCTATTCACGTATAGGTATCTGGTGGAAAAACAAATATCCGCGCATAATTCTTACTGTAAGTATCATTGGAATTGTGATTTGTTTTTTTCAGGCATTGGGACGTACCGGCGGGTATGATGCCCGAAGCGGGTTTGGAATAACCGAAGCTATTTTGGCGGCTGCACTCATCTGGTTTGCGTTTCAATGGTATAAACTGCATAAGGGAACCAACTGGTAAAGGGTATAAAAGTTCGGTACAATCCGCATACCTTTGTTTCATATCTCAACCCAACAGCACCATGTCTGTCCATAAAAAAGAAGTAAAAAAAGTCACTACGCACGTTCTTCAGGAAATGAAGCGCGGTGGCGAAAAGATTGCCATGCTTACGGCTTACGATTATACCTCGGCATTAATTGTGGATGCAGCGGGGATAGATGTAATTCTGGTAGGCGACTCGGCATCGAATGTAATGGCCGGACATGAAACCACGCTGCCCATTACGCTCGATCAGATGATTTATCATGCTTCGTCGGTAATACGTGCCGTGAACCGTGCGCTGGTGGTGGTTGATTTGCCGTTTGGCTCGTATCAGGGCAACTCGAAAGAGGCGTTGAATTCGTCGATTCGTATTATGAAGGAAGCCGGCGCACACGCAGTGAAACTCGAAGGCGGACGCGAAGTGGTGGAATCGATCTCGCGCATTCTTACGGCCGGTATTCCGGTAATGGGCCATCTGGGGCTTACGCCGCAGTCGATTTATAAATTTGGCACCTACACCGTGCGTGCAAAGGAAGAAGAAGAAGCACAACGGCTTATTGATGATGCACACGCGTTGGAAAAGGCCGGATGCTTTGCCATAGTGCTCGAAAAAGTGCCTGCCACATTGGCCAAACGTGTGGCCGATGGATTAACCATTCCGGTAATTGGCATCGGGGCAGGCGGCGGTGTGGACGGGCAGGTGCTGGTATATCACGACATGGTGGGGCTTACCTACGAGTTTCAGCCACGTTTTTTGCGCCGGTACCTTAATCTTTACGACGAAATTAAAGGAGCCGTGGGCCGCTACATTGGCGATGTGAAGAGCACGGATTTCCCCAACGAGAAGGAATCGTACTGAGCGGCATGGAGGTTATTTTCGAAGACAATCACCTTATTGCCGTAAACAAGCAACCCGGCGAACTGGTGCAGGGCGATAAAACCGGCGACGAACCGCTGAGCGAGATACTGAAACGCTGGTTGAAAGAAAAATACAGCAAGCCCGGCGAAGTATTTCTCGGTGTAATTCACCGCCTCGACCGCCCCGTGAGCGGCGTGGTGCTGTTTGCCAAAACCGGCAAGGCCCTGGCCCGCATGAACGAGCAGTTTCGCGAACGCGACATACGCAAAACATACTGGGCCGTAGTGTGCGCACCGCCGCCTGCAAGCGAAGGCACACTCGTGCACTGGCTGCGCAAAAACGAAGCCGCCAATAAATCTTACGCCTCGCCCGTTGAAAAACCCGGCTATTTGCGCAGCGAACTCAGCTACACGCTGCTGGCCTCGTCAGACCGCTATCACCTGCTCGAAATACGGCCAGTTACCGGTCGCCATCACCAGATTCGGGTACAGCTTGCCACCATTGGCTGCATAATAAAAGGCGATTTGAAATACGGCGCCAAACGCAGCAATACCGATGGTTCCATTCACCTTCACGCACACAAACTGGAGTTTACGCATCCCGTTAAAAACGAACCCGTAAGCCTTGTGGCCACACCACCAACCGAAGATACCGTGTGGCGTTTCCTCAATGCGCAGGTTGCGGGTGAATAAGTTGCAATGTGGACGAAAATATTTTCGCCGCTTACCCGCGCTTACCCAGTTTGTAATGAAATCCGAAAAGGAAATTCAATGCATTGGTATTAATTTCGCCTCCGCCTATCAGGGGTAAATCGCTTATGTTTACCAGGCCAAGGTTATTCCTCGCTTCAAAAGAAAGTGTAAGGTTATCGTTGAGCGGATAGTGAATACCTGCGCCGAAAGATATTCCAAAATCATTTTTCTTGAAAAACTCGGTTAAATCAGCGGTGTTTTCAGGAATATTATTGATTGCTTCTGTATAATCAGTTTGCTTGATGAGAAAGCCCGCATAAGGTCCGGCATTCACAAACCAGTTTATTTTCTTGCCAAAATTTGCCCTCAATAACAAAGGCACTGTGAAATAATCGAACCTGCTTTGCCCACGGTAAGTGCCGATTGGATTGCCGTTTATATCAATTAATTCAAACTCCGATCGTGCCCCTTTCCGTTCAAAATAAGCTCCTGTACGTATAGAAAATATTTTTTTGAAATTGTATTGTGCAAATACGCCTCCCGAAAAACCGATGAGTGTTTGCTGCCGATCCAATATTACTTCATTCCCTCTTAAAGTGGATAAATTAAACCCGCCTTCTGTACCTACATCCAGCATATTGGTTTGTGCATGCGCCGAAATCGCCATAGTGGCAAACAGCAGAAAAAATACCTGTTTCATCTCTTTCATTTTTTTGGGTTACAGCCGGAACTTTCGGGGGTGAATTCCGGTATGAATTTTCGACTAAAGAACGATGTATTATCAAATAAATTATATACCGTATTTTTTTTAATAAAAGGCCGTTTAGCCCTGCTGCCGTAGCCTGTTTTTATATCCCTCTGTGAACGGAAATCGTTTCGCCATTTCCTGTGTTTAGGTTTGAATTTAGAGATGCTTCATTTATTTTTAATTGCCCTTGAAATACTTTTTCATCGGTTTCACCGTATCTTAACGTGATGCTTAAAAACCTGCTATTCTTACTTTTTGTCCCGCTTAGTCTTCAGGCACAGGTAAATATTCTCGATTTCCGCGCCACGCCTGTGGGCGACCAGCTGAATATTTCGTGGACAATTGGCCCCGGCAATACCTGCGAAGATCTGGAAGTACAGCACAGTACCGATTCGGCAAATTTTACCATGCTTTTTCTCTACGCCGGCGTGTGCGGCGATGCCACTTTTTCGCAACAATACAGTTGGACACATGCCACACCTGCCTGTGGAGTAAAAAACTATTACAGGCTTTATGCACGCACAGGCGGGCAACTGGCAGTACTGGGTGTTGACCATACCTGTTTGGGTAATACAGGCTATAAAATTTACAGGCTGCACAATACACCGGAAATAAAACTACAGCTTAACCTGCAGAAAAGTCAGGAATGGAAACTGGAACTTACCGACGCACAAGGCAAATTAGTTTTGCGGCAAGTATATTCCTCGGCCGACAATACCATTGCCTTACCGGCCATGCCCACAGGAATTTTGTTATACCGGCTCACCACCGAGAGCGATGAAGTATTTACCGGCAAATTGCTGATGTAATGGCTGTTACTTGCCGTTCTTTTCGGCCAAACGCTTTAGCGCCTCCCGTTCAAGCAAAGTATCAAGAGGCAATTTCTGATTCACCGAGCTTTTAATCAGTTCGCCAAGCAATTTACTGTCGTTTCTGATGAGTTTTACCTCGGCCCTGATGCGATTTGCGGTAATTACTTCTTTTTCATAACGTGCAGAATCGCTGTAAAGCAAATACACTTCGTTTACAAAACTTTTCATGTTGTTGTACATATCCGAATGATTGAACAACAGCACGATTGCCCTTTTGCTTTCCAATTCTTCCCTGAGATTAAGTTCCCATACTTCAGACGCATTGGTTCGGGAGGGGCGGATGGAATTAAAATAGTACCAATGCTCGCCGCCTGAAAAGACCGAAGCAGACAACCCGGTAAAAAGGAAATTGGTATAATAACTATCGCCAATGCCCAGCACAGGCACACTTTCTTCGCCTTCATTATGTGAAAAACCAATTGAATCGGGCGAGGTGAGAAGAAAAGGCTGAGCCGGAGGATATAGTATTTCTCCCACCGAAAGCACTTCACCATCGCGTGAGCGGGTTTCGGGGCGGGGTTTAACTCCGTAATAAATCGGGTTATACAGGTTTTTACCGGTTAGTTTTTCAATGCGTTTTACCGTACTGTCCATCACCATACACTCAGCATAATAAGACCAATGCAGTCCATAAGGTGGAAAAAGCGGCTGATGGTTTTCTTTTTTCATTTTACCAAACCAATCGATGCAATCAATCACCGGAATATTGCTTTTCTTCAAAAGCTGCTGATACACTTCAATTATATTGGCCGAACGCACAGGATTGTTAAGAGCCTCAGGCATATACTCCGGATAAATAAGCGATTTTCCAGGAGCCATCACAAACAAAAGTTTTACCCCTTTTTTGTCCAGCGAATCGCAAATCACACTTAGTTTATAAACCTGATCGGCAATAGAATCGTATTCGGGAAATCGTAATCCATAATACGTTTTGAGTTCATATAAATTATAGAATTGTTCGTTCTTCCCATATACAATATGCTGTGCATGAATTTTCCGGTAAAGCGTAAAATCAAGCTGTTTCTGAATTCCAAGTAATTTATAGGCGGCACCGCTTTCGGCCCCGGCATTGAGTGCAACTTTTTTCTGCCAGCTTCCGTCGAAATAGCTTTTCCAGCCGGGCTTTTCAAACGATGCTCCGCCATTATAATACAATACACAAACAGGAAGACTCAGCAAAATAAGCAACAGCAGCGCAGACGCGATTTTATAAATCACTGCCTCTTTACTTTTACCCGTTTGCGTGTTTTCAGCGCTTTCTTCCATATACTTAAAAATTAAAATAAATAAACGGATTATACCCATCGCCGGCGAGATACACAATGCTCAGGAGATAGATCAGAATTGCGGGCGGAATTATTCCCCCAAGCACCCAGGGCGAAGGCCGTCCGGTGAAGAATTTTTCCTGAAACCTGTCGATAAAAGGCACAAGCGCACAAAATGAAAATGCGGCAGCCACCACAAGCCAGATCAAAAATTCGGGGTTCAGATAAAACAATCCGCCCGCCGATAGTTTCAGCGAAAACATACATTCATAATAGCTCATGGCCTGCTCCAGTGTTTCGGTTCTGAACAATACCCAGCCAATGAGCACAATAATGAAAGTGTAAACTGTATTGAGCACTTTGAATTTTCCCTGAAATCCTGCAGAAAATACAAGTCGTTCAAGAATCAGAAATACACCATGAAAAGCTCCCCAGAGTATAAAATTCCAACTGGCACCGTGCCAGAAACCCGATATTAAAAACACCAGCAGTAAATTCCGGTACAAACGCGATGTACTTGCCCGGTTTCCGCCAAGCGGTATGTAGAGATAATTCCTCATCCAGTTGCCGAGTGTGATGTGCCAGCGTCGCCAGAAAGCGGTAATACTTCCGGCTGTGTAGGGATTATTGAAATTTTCGGTGATGCGGAATCCCAGAATACGGCTTAACCCAATGGCCATATCCGAATAACCCGAAAAATCGAAATAAATCTGAAAGGTATAGGCCAGAATACCTGTCCAGGCCATAAGCGTGGTTACCTCGGTGGCAGGCAAATCAAAAATCAAATCGGCCTGTGCGGCCATTGTATTGGCAATAAATACTTTTTTCCCCAGCCCGATACAAAACCGCGAAAAACCCCAGAGTTTATCGTATCCGGTTTCGGCCTTTACATGGCCGGTAATCTGATCGGCCATATCGCTGTACCGGATTATTGGCCCGGCTACCAGCTTCGGAAAAAAGATGATGTATTGCTGGTAGTGCCAGAATTTTTTCAGGGGACGGTGCTCGCCCCTGTAAATATCCACCGCGTAGGTAATGCTTTCGAACGTAAAAAAAGAGATACCGGCCGGGAGCAGAATTTTGGTTATGGCAATTGCCCCGCCCCCCGTAATACCCAATACCGCATTGATGTTTTCGATAAAGAAGTTGAAATATTTAAAATAAAAAAGCAATCCCACATTAAGTATAAGCGAAAGCACCAGCCACATTTTCCGTCGCGATGATACCGTTTCGGCACCCATTTTCCCTACAATAAAGTAATCGAGAATGGTGGTAAGCAGCACAATACCCACAAAACGCGGTTCGCCCCAGGCGTAAAACAAAAAACTGGCCACAAGCAAAAACGGGTTTCTCCACGATGCGGTTCGCGGCAGAAGATGGTAGATGAGCAGGAAAGCCGGGAGGAAGAAAACCAGAAACAGGAAACTCGAAAAAACCATATAGTCAATATTAGCCGCAAAATAATAAAGTTTCGAGGATGTATATTGGTGACAGCCCTTAGTAAATCTTTGTTAAAAGCGTTTTTTCACTTCCTCCTTACGGGCATAATTTCTCGTATCTTTATCGTAGCCGTTGGCACTATGTTTCAGCGAAAACTCGCATACTGGTTAACCTACACTGTAGTAAGGTGGCAATTTATTCTGGGCCTCGCGGTTATCTGGGCGGCCTGGAAATGGCTTCGCTCCACGTATTACACTCCCGATTCGCTGCACTGGGAAATCCTCACACAATTTTTGCCCGTAGCAGGCTGGATTCTGGCTGCAATAGCCGGTTTCAGTGTGCTTACGGCGGTGCTGGCCTGGGTGTGGTTTCTTTTTCGTTACCGCAATGGCAAAACACCCATACGTTTGCGCATGGGCGAAGGCAACCGCGCCGAAGCAGGGCCGGTGCGGGTGAGTGTGCAGGTTGACGGTTTGCTGAGGCCGTTTCTGGGACAGGTGCAGGCCCGGCTGGTGTTTAAAGACATGGCCATGTCGTCGGTAATTACGCTGAACGAAAATGTGCGAAACGGCGGTTTGCTGCGCACCGGTGTATCGGGCACGGCACTCACTGATATGTACAACCGTGGTGCCACCGAGGCCGAAGAATTGCAGTTGCTGTTTATCGATCCGCTGCGTTTGCTGGTGATGCCGTTTACCATTGAAATAAACCGGCAAATGAATACGCTGGCCCGAAAGCTCGACGAACAGGCGCTTCCGGTACAACCCAACCGCACCGAACAACAGCTCGAACGCATAGAAACACCCAAGCGCGTGGAAGGCGAAATGCTGAGCTACAAAGACTTTGAAGCCGGCGACGATGTGCGGCGCATTGTGTGGAAAATATACGCCCGCAACGGCGAACTCGTAGTGCGCATTCCGGAAACGATGGATCCGTATGCCTCGCACTTAGTGCTGTATGCCAGCTTTTACAATGTATTCAGCGGCCCCGCCGATATGCCCTACAACGAACAACTGCTCAATGCCTACAAAGACATTGTGCGCCAGCTTCTCGACAATGCGCAGGCCGGCGAATATGCAGTGCGTATGCCCGCCGACCAGCAGGTACACGAACTCAGCGACGAAACACCGGAGAAAAAACTGCTCATGCAGGTAAGCCTTGCACACTGGCAAAACGATATGCCGCCCGCACAGTTCGTAAACGTGCGCGATGCCGCACTCGTGTGCCTGCCCTCGACCGTGCCCGTGGCCGATGCCGAAAAACTGCTCTGGCAACTGCCCGAACATGTGCCGGTAGTGGGCGTGGCGGTTTCGGGAAGCATTCCGGCCATTTTTCCCATTGCCCCGGGCGAAGTGTTTTTCCGCCGTGTACTGCGCCCGGCCCAGAAACTGCGCACGATGTGGACATTCGCCACCTTACGCCGCAAGCTCCTCGCCAACGAAAAACAGCTTGAACTTTTGCTTCACCGCCGGGGCAATTCGCAATTCATTAACGCACCCCAGCTATGAGTAAGAAACCACACGCACACCGCCTTACGCTGCTGTTGCTGGTTTTACGCCTGCTCACGCTGGTATTGCCCACTGCGCTGGTGGGAACGGTGGTACTTTATCAGGCCAATATTTCGTACACTGCTCTTGATACAGGCATTCTGGCGCAGGCTGCATGGTTTGCAGGTGCGCTTGCAGTGAGCTACATTCTGTTTGCATACCGCGCAAGGTTTATCATTTTTACTCCGCTGCTGCTGACAGGGCTGTGGATTACAAGCCGCATCATACGCGGGCTGCCGGGCGAGTTTGATGTGTTTGTGGCCGTGGCGCGGTTCGATCTTATTCAGGTGCTCATTGTGGCTGGCTGGCTCATTGGCTGGATTCTCAACCTCTCGCGCTGGCTGCTGGTAATTCCGGCAGGCATATTTCTCACGGCCACACTGGCCAGTATTTCGCTCAATGCCTTCAACGACCTTGATTTAAGTCCGGAGTTTCTGCTGCGCAATTTGCTGCCCACTTTGCTCTGGGTGCTGTACATGCTGTTTATGGCTCCCGCCCTGCAGGACTTGCGCGAGATAAAAGGCAAACAACTGCTCAATCTTTCGCTGCGCACTGCGGGTTTTGTGGCTTTGGTGCTGCTGGCATTTTTTATTGTTACCGAATCATATAGAAATACCCTTAAAGAAAAGCAGGGCGAGATTACACAAAAAGCCAGCAAGGAAGGAAAAACCAGCGATAAAAACGATGGCCAGAATGAAGACGACAAGGGCAAAGGAAACAGCCCCGACAAAGGAAAAGGCGGCTACAACGAACGCAAAGGCCTGCTCGAACGCCCGCTGAAATACGATGAAAACGGCAAACCCATAAAACCCGAACCCGGCGATGATGGCCTGCGGCTGAAAGACACCATGCAAATGGACGATCAGATGAGCCGCAATGATTATGTGATGTTTTGCGCCCGCCTCGAAAACTTTTTCCCCGACGGAATGCCCAAGCCGCTGTACTTCACCTATCACCACCTCTCGCTTTTCGATCCGGTAAAAGAACAGTTCATGCGCGATGTAAATGTGCCCATGAACGACGAAATGAATGCCGATCCGGTGAAGATTCCGCTTTACAACACCGTTACCGACAGTTCGGTAATACGCAAAAGCATGGCCGTGAAAAAGCGAAAAATAATTGAAGCCGAAGTGTATATGGCCAGCAATACGTGGAAACATGCACTGCTTGCGCCATCCACGGCCTTTTCGGTTCAAAGCATTGCCATCGACAAAGGATTCGACACTACTTTCCAGCTTGCCTATCGCGTAAAAAGCTACGCCACCACGCTTACCACCACGTATGCCATGGAAAAGGCAGCGTACAAACCCAATGTGGCCAAAGCCATTCAGGACAGTTACGAAGAACTGAACTCCGTAACCGATTACGCAGGCACCGACCCGGCCGTATTCAGATATTACACCGCCTATCCGCGCGGTGTGCTGTTTGATTCGATAAAAATGCTGGCCGAAAAAATTGTGCGCGATGCCGGTGCAAAAACTCCGCTCGAAAAACTGGATGCCATTGACCAGTATTTCCGCTCTACTGATGCCAGCGGAAAACCTTTATATAAATACACACTTAATCCCGGCAAAAAAACCGACCCGAATATTCCCACCGCCACCATGCTGGGCAATTTTCTGTTTAAAACACATGCCGGTTATTGCACTTACTACGCAGGTGCCACGGTGCTTATGCTGCGCTCGCTGGGTGTTCCGACGCGGTTTACCACCGGTTTTGCCACCATCGACCGGAGCGATAAAAACAAAGGATGGTACTGGTTTTACGGGCGGCAGGCACATGCCTGGACACAGGTATTTTTTCCGGGATACGGTTGGATTGATTTCGACACCACCGTAGGAAACTCCGACCAGCAGGACGCTCCGCGCCCCGACGGCACACCGCCCCTTCCCCCGCCCCGCCCCTGGCTGGTGGTGCATGGCGTGGCCGAAACCGGTGCGGTAAATAAACGGGTAAAAGCGCATTTCTCGAAAATCAATTTCCATAACAACGAATACATGCTGACCAGCGATGAAGGAAAAACATTCGATGTATCGCTCAGCCGCGTGAAGTACGGATTGAAAGACACCACACTGGCTGCATTGCTGCCCAACGATTCGGTGGTGATTGTGTGCTACAGCGACGAAACCCGAAAAGTTCCCGCACTGCAAAACGATGCAGACATGAATGCTCAGGTAAGAAATTTCGACGAGCCCATAATTGCCGACGAGCTTCACATAAAACCGCGCCCGCAGCCCGCCAAACCCGAACCCAAGAAGCCCGAACCGAAAAAGCCTGAGAAAAAAGAACCAGTAGATATTCCTTTTATCCTCTGGCTCACGGGCGGCATTGCGGCCGGGCTGGTGCTGCTGCTGTTCCTTGTACCCGTGTTTGCATGGCTGTGGATGCGTTCGCGCATTGCGGCTGCACGCACGGCCAAAGAACGTGCGCACCGCATTTATCGCCTGGCGCTGTTTACTTTCCACCAGACTGTAACCGAACGCAGCAATGAAACTCCGCTCGACTACGCCCGTCATACCATTGACCCAAAACTGCACACCGGCTTCGAAAATTTCATGCACACCTACCTGCGGCTCAAGTACGCCGGAGCAAACACATCGGCCGACGACGAGCAGCAACTGCGCGCATTCTGGCCCGCATTCGTACAAGCCACACGCAAAAACGCCGGAAGCAGCCTGCGCTGGTGGCTGAAATTTTTACACCTTGCAAAAGCGCAACGCTTCCTGCGCCGCCCTCATTCTGATCACAGCCCCGAATCAACTTCCTGATATGAATAACGAACAAACCACTGCCTCGCGCGAAAAACTCTCACTGCTCACCGACAACATCGGAACCATTATCCGTGGCAAACAGCAGGAAATCAGGTACGTGATTACCGCATTGCTCGCCCGTGGGCATATCCTGCTCGAAGACAATCCGGGCGCAGGTAAAACACAAATGGCCAAAACGCTGGCACAGTCAATTTCGGGCGCGCTGGCCGACGAGGCTCCGCTCTCGCAAAGCGGCAGTGTGGCTTTTCGCCGCATACAGTTTACACCCGACCTTTTGCCGATGGACCTTATCGGTTCGCACATTTTTGATGATGTGAAAAAAGATTTCATCTTCAAAAAAGGCCCGCTGTTTACCAACGTACTGCTGGCCGACGAAATAAACCGCGCCTCGCCCAAAGTGCAGAGCGCCCTGCTCGAATGTATGGCCGAAAACCAGATTTCGGTGGCCGACAGAACTTATCATCTCGATAAATTTTTCTTCACCATTGCCACGCAAAACCCAATCGAGATGGAAGGCACGTACCCGCTGCCTGCTGCACAGCTCGACCGTTTCTTTATGAAGATTAGTTTCGGGTATGTGCCGGAAGATGTGGAGTTCGATATTTTCCAGAACTACCTTGCCATTGGCAATGTGCGCGAAAATGTAAAGCAGGTGCTCAGCTACAACGATGTGGTGAGTTTGCAGCAGGAAGCCGAAGAGGTTTACATTCATCCCGAACTGCTGCGTTCGGTGGTAAACATTACGCAGAGCACGCGCCGTCATCCCGATATTTCGCTGGGCTGCTCCACACGCGGAGGCATTATTTTTATTAAATGCCTCAAAGCATGGTCGCTCATTATGCAGCGCAACTATGTAATTGAAGACGATCTCCGCGCACTGGCGCATCCTGTGCTGCATCACCGCCTGCTTTTCCGCAACCGCGATGCACAGCGTGTGGCGCTGTCGCAGATTGTGGACCGCGAAGTTGAACGATTGGCTAAAATGAGAATTTCGGGGCAATGAAAAAACGTGGCGGTATTCTGCTGATTCTGTTACTGGCGGCCTGTGCAAAACTGGCGGCGCAAACACCGGTGCGCGATCTCATAAACGACGAACGCAGGTATTTGTCGTTTACCGAAGATCAGACCTTCGACCGCGCCCGCGATTTCATCCGCCGCGACAGTACATTTTACATTGGCTATCTCTACGAAGGCGGTTTCCGCTACAACCGCGCTACCGATGTAAATGGTTTTCGCTTAGCCGCCGCGCCGCTTCAAAAAGCACTCGAACTTATTGAGCGCGATTACGACCGTGAACTCCGCACACGCTCGAACGATATTTACTCGTACCTCAATGTACAGAATTATCACCGCGATTACGGATTCATTGTCGATTTCCTCGAACGCGCCTACCAGAACATTGAGCGCCCCGACCTGGCCATTGAAGTACTGAAACGCTACAAAGCCCGCAACCTGCAACTCGAATATCCGGCCGAGAGCAACAACACCATTGCCTGGATTTATCACCGAAACCGCATGTACACCGCCATGAAATTTCCTTTCCTCAAAAATTCGGTAAAGGAAAACAACGAAGTGGCGATGAAGTACCTCGACTCGGCGCTGATGAAGATAAATGACGATGCCGCGCAGAATGTGGGGCTTTATGATGCGTCAATTATTCAGTCGCAGCAATATTCAGTGTATCACTACAAAGCCATTCTGCATACCTATAATCTGGAGATTGATTCGGCCGAAATCTATTACAACATCCTGCTCAATGCCGGATATTACAGCAGTAACAACTACGCCAATTTCTGCTACATGCGCGGGCGTTTCGAACTTTCGGAAGAATTTTACCGCGAAGCCGAAACCCGCGACGGCCGTTCCGAAAAGCAAACACGCGAGTATTACTACATGCGCGGCATACTCGATGTAATGCGCTCGAACCCGTCCGATGCCGATACGCTGCTTACCCGCGTGCTGGCCGAACAAGGCTCCACACCCGGCTATGGCTGGCACAACATCGGGCTGGCCAGGGCACAGTTTTACGAAGGACTCACGCAGGAAAGCGCCAAAAGCATACGCAAGGCAGCCAACTTCGAAGAACTGCACATTGGCACCACCTGGGGACGCGAGCAATACTCGCTTTGCGTGGGCACGTTCAACTACCTGTGCCGACTTCGTTTGCAGCAGGAATACTATTTTGAAAACGACGAATGGTATTTCTGGCTCAATCCCGTACACTGGTACAAATGCTTTCAGCTTTCGGCAAAAGTGAAACAGCAGAAACTCTTGCTCGCCGGTTTGCTCGCCGCCAATCCCGAAAGAGCCGAAGTGGTGTACAGCCTTTTCTCGTCAGAAAATCTCCTCGGTTTCGACGAAGTGCTGAGCATTATTGACGGCTACGGCAACGAATTTTTTATCGACCTCTTCAAACAACGCCTGCAAACCGACAAGCGAAAAGAAATACTGATTTATTTCAAATATTTCATCGGTCGTCTTTACATTAACACCGGCGACGATGAAGAAGCACTGAAATGGCTCAATGAAGTACTTGCCGATGCGCAGATAAACGACGCACATTCCAAACTCCTTTTTGCCCGCACCTGCGAAGCAATGGCCATGCTTACCGATGGCAACGAGCAACAGGAATGGATTTTGAAATTGTACGAAACCTATCCGCAACTCCTTCCCTACACCGATCTTGAGCCGGAATTTAAAATCGAATTCATTGGCGATGTGGAAAGCGGCGATGGCGAAGATCTTGCCGATGCGCTCAACAACTGCACCATTAGCCAAAGCAACGATGCTCAGCTGGTGGCTTATGTGGAAGTAAATAAATCATCGTCGGGCCTTACGGTAAATGTGCGTGTGCAAAACACCAATGTAAGAAGCAGTTTTACGGTGGCACCCGGCGAAGGCGAAACAGGCGGAAAATTAGCCGCCTACAGGCTTTTCGGCATCGAGAAGAAAACCATTGGCGAACCCGAAGAAGAACTCATTGAAGTGGAAACCACCGACAAAGCCAATGCCGATTCGCTCAGAAAAGTAAAGTAAACTTACTTTTCCTTCTTCGCCTGATTTTCGTAAGCCTGATTAATGGCATTTATCAACTCATCGGCCTGTTCGCCCAAATTGGCCGAGCGTTTAAGAAAATGCACTTTTTCCGTTTTTAAATACTGATGATAGTCCGTAGCCTGTTCGGCACGCAGCGAGGCGTATTCGTTGAATTTGGTGAGAAGAAATTTTTCGTCTTCGGTCATTTCCAGCTGCTTCATCTGCTCACTCATTTCAAGCAGTTTCTTTCGCTGAAGTACAACCTTCTGCCTGTAATCTTCGGCATTTACCGAGTCGCCGGTTTCTGCCTGCCGGTCAAAAAACTCCTGTGCATCGGCAGTGGCCTGATCCAGCTCGGCAAAATCATTCATCATTTGTATGGCAGTTGCGCGCTGCTGCACCGGTTTTGCCGCCAGAAAAAAGAACGTGGTGGAAATGGCCAGCCCAGCCAATGCCGCCAGCGTGGTAAAACGATAAGTCCTTACGGGTGTGCGAAAATCATACACTGCAATTATTCCGAGAATTAAACCGGCAAGCAGTCCGCTCACATTGAGCGCATTATTGCCTTTATCACTTATTCCGGTGTAAATGCTGTATCCAAGAAACAACGTGGCAAAGGCAAGAAATGAAGCAGTACGCGGCGGGCTGTTTTTCTTCACCATCCACACGGCAAGTATTGCACCGGCAATTCCAAAACACGCACCCGAAGCTCCCGCCACCACATCGGTAAGTGGCTGATACCAGCTTGCCGCCGCAGAGGAAATAATGCCCGCGAAAAAATAAATTACCGCAAACCGCCACCGCCCGATCTGGTTTTCGAGCCATATTGACATTGTGGCCAATGCAATTAATGTGAGCGCGAGATAAACTAAACCTCTATGCACAAACATGGAGGTAAACAAACGCCACACATCGCCATCGAACGTAAGTGCCGCACGATTTCCGCCCCAATTCATTACTTCAGCCGCATCGGGATGAAAAACAGGCGCGCCGGAAATAACCATCATCAGCCACACCGCCACATTTGCATAAATGAGCAGCGGCGTGAAAAAATAATTTCCCCGGGGAATGAAATAGTTTGTCATTTTATTTCACCAGCACCATTTCATCAATAAGATAACCTGCACCGGCATATTTATCAATGATGAAAAGGGTGTAACGAATATCGAGAGTAATGTTTCGGCACACCGAAATATCGTAGTTAATATCGCTCATGGTGCCTTCCCAGCATCGGTCGAAATTGGTGCCGATAAGGTTGCCCTGCGCATCGAGCACCGGACTGCCGGAGTTTCCGCCGGTGGTGTGGTTGGAGGCGATAAAGCAGGTGTGAATTTTTCCATCGCGCGCAGCGTAGCGGCCGTAGTCTTTTTTGGCGTGAAGTGCTTTCAGTTTTTCGGGCACTTTGTAATCGGCAATGGTGTCGGTTTCTTTGGCAATGAGTTCGTCGAGCGTGGTAAACCAGTTGTAGGTTTTTCCTTCGGGTGTGGAGTAGCCTTCAACTTTTCCGTAAGCCACACGCAGGGTTGAGTTGGCATCGGGATAGAAACGGCGTTCTTTAAACGCATCCATTTGTCCCTGCATATAAATGCGGTTGAGGCGTGCTATTTCATCGTTGTATTTATCAAAACCCGGCTTGATGGCCGAATTGAAATGTGTAAACAACTCCACGGCCAACTGATAGCCCATGTCTTTCTCAATGGTTTTGAATTTTGATGCCGAGTAGCCGTTTACAAACTTGGTCAGCTTCTCGCTGTTGGCAAACATTGATTTCTTGTAGAGCTTTTTGAAATAGCTTTCAAAATTTTTGTTGCGGCTGTTCCAGTTGGGCGAACGCTTTTCGGGATCCATGCCTTTGTCGGTAGCGGCAAACAATGCAATGGCCTGTTTCCGGTCCACATCGGTATTGAAATTTTTAAAGAACGGCGCAATGTTCTTTTTCAATGCGTCGAGTGCTTTGGTAATTTCAGCCTGATCGGGCGCAGGTACTTTGCTGAGATCGACCAATTTTTTGTAGCTCCACGCCAGTCGCAAAGCTTCTACCTGCAATACGCCTTCGGTAAAATAGTCGTAGGCTATTTGCCAGGGTTTCAGCATCTGGTGCTGTGCGTCTAACTCGGCCAACACGTTGCCATACTTGGCATACAGGGCCGGGTTGTTGTTTACGCGTGTGCGGAATTCGGCTTCGTACTTTTGCTTTTTTTCTACGGCTTTATTATCGCGCAGGCCTTTCATTTCGCCCTGCCATTTTTTCCAGGCGTTGGCAATGCTGTTGTATTTGGCGGCATACTGAATACGCACCACATCGTTGCTGCGCATACCGGCGCGTATAATGTTGAGGCGCTGTGTGCGGAGATCAACTTTAAGCGGGTCAGACACATCGCCAATCATGCTCACGGCATACGACGAAATGTATTCCTGCGTGCGGCCGGGAAAGCCATACACCAGCGTAAAATCGTTTTCCTGCGCACCACGCATGGAGATATTGAAAAACTTGCGCGGCTTAAACGGCACATTGTCTTTCGAGTATTCGGCAGGGCGGTTGTCTTTGCCGGCATACACGCGAAAGAGTGAGAAATCGCCGGTATGTCGTGGCCACATCCAGTTATCGGTATCGCCGCCAAAATTGCCTATTGCGGTGGGCGGAGCGCCTACCATGCGCACATCGCGGAAAGTTTCGGTAATGAACATGTAAAACACATTGCCATAGAAAAAGCCGCGCACCATTGCGTCGTAGCCGTCTTTGGTGTTTTCTTTTTCAATGCGTTTTATGTTGGCCTGAATTACTTCGGTGCGTTTGGCTTCGGGCATATTCATGGCCACACCGTCGAGCACCTGCGTGGTTACTTCTTCCATGCGTATAATGAACATGGCGGTAAGTCCGGGGCAGGGCAGTTCTTCGCCCCTGTTCATGGCCCAGAAACCATTGGTGAGGTAATCCTTCTCCACCGAACTGTGATACTGAATCTGCCCGTATCCGCAGTGGTGGTTGGTAAGCAGCAAACCTTCGCCCGAAATAATTTCGCCGGTGCATCCGCCGCCAAACTGCACCACGGCATCTTTCATGCTGGTGTTGTTTACACTGTAAATATCGGCCGCGCTTAGTTTAAAGCCGCGGGCTTTCATATCGGTTATGTTCATCTGCTCCAGTAGCAGCGGAAGCCACATGCCTTCGTCGGCACGGAGCGGAAGCAGAAACAGCAGCAGCAGGGCGCTGGCCACAAAACGTTTGAGAGATGCAGTAAGGTTCATGGTGTAAAAATAGGGATTGGCGTGAATCGGTAAAATGTGTGCTGATGAACGGGCATGTACACGGAACAGCGGTGCTATTCCACCACTTTCCCGTACAAATCAAACTCCTCGGCCTTTTCCACCAGCACTTTGGTAAAATGACCAATGCGCAGGTAATTATCTTTGGCCGCAATCAGCACTTCGTTATCCACTTCCGGCGAATCGGCTTCGGTGCGGCCAATGAAATAATCGCCTTCCTTGCGGTCGATGAGTACGTCGTAGGTTTTGCCCACGCGCTGCTGATTGAGATCGTATGAAATGCCGCCCTGAATTTCCATCACGGCTTCGGCGCGGGCCTGTTTTACTTCGGCGGGCACATTGTCTTCGAGTGTGTGGGCGTGTGTGTTTTCTTCGTGCGAATAGGTAAACACACCCAGGCGGTCAAATCGGGTATCTTCCACCCAGCGCAGCATTTCTTCGTGGTCCTGCTCCGTTTCGCCGGGATAGCCGGTAATGAGCGTAGTGCGGAGGGTAATGCCGGGCACTTTGTCGCGGATTTTGTTTACCAGGTCGATGGTCTTTTGTTTGGTCGTGCCGCGGCGCATGCTTTTCAGCATATTGTCGGTAATATGCTGCAAGGGCATATCGAGGTAGTTGCAGATGTTGGGCGTATCGCGCATTACATCGAGCACATCTTCGGGGAAACCGCTGGGAAATGCATAGTGCAAACGAATCCAGCGCATACCGTCAACCGCCGCCAGATGCTGCATGAGTTCGGCCAGGTTGCGTTTGCCGTAAATATCGAGGCCGTAGTAAGTGGAATCCTGCGCTATGAGAATGAGTTCCTGCGTGCCGTTTTTGGCCAGTGTTTCGGCCTGCTTCACAAGCTGCTCAATGGGTGTGGAAACGTGCTTGCCGCGCATGAGCGGAATGGCGCAGAACGAACAGGGACGGTCGCAGCCTTCCGAAATTTTGAGATAGGCAAAATGCTGCGGTGTGGTAAGAATACGTTCGCCGATGAGTTCGTGTTTGTAATCGGCTTTGAGTGTTTTGAGCAGACGCGGCAAATCGCGTGTGCCAAACCAGGCATCCACTTCGGGAATTTCCTTTTCGAGTTCTGGTTTGTAGCGTTCGCTCAAACAGCCGGTTACATATACTTTCTCCACCAGCCCCTGGTCTTTGGCATCCACAAACTGGAGAATGGTATCAATGCTTTCCTGTTTGGCATTTTCGATAAAGCCGCAGGTGTTTATAATTACAATGGCGGCATCGCCCTTCTGGCTTTCGTGCTCCACTTCGTATTCATTGGCCCGTAGCTGGCCCATGAGCACTTCCGAGTCGAAAATATTTTTTGAGCAGCCCAACGTCACCACGTTGACCTTGTTTTTGCGAAGCGTCTTGGTTTTCATGCGGGTGCAAAGGTACGCAAAACGCACGAGGCAGCCAGAACTATTGGCTCTTTGGCGACCCGTCCTGCGGGGGCGGTTTCAGGTTGCGGATAATATACGCATTGGGCCTGCGAAGCGATTTGCGCACATTGTCGAGTTCGCGGGCGGCGGCCTCTTGTGTATCGAAATTGCCTACCACTGTAAGTGTATATTTTCCGTTTACATATTGCCGGGCATCGGGGTATTTCGCCTGGGCCAGCTTCATTTCATCCACCGCCTCGCGCTGTAGTACATCGGTGCCCACCAATATGCAGTAGCCGGCCGCGGTAGCGGTATTTGGCACAGGTTTCGGTTTGCCCGTGTTTCCCTGTGCAGGTTTTGTGGGTTTAATGGTAGCAGGTTTTTCCTGTGTTCTGGGCATTACAGCCGTATCTTTGGCCGAAGCACCGGGATCATCGGGGGTAATGTCTGTGACCAGCACCGCTTCGGGCAGCACTCCCGCACTGCGCGCGTATGCTTCAATTACCCACTGGCGCTGTTCGTGCGAAAGTTCAACCAGCTTTAAACTGTCGAGCAGGGCCAGTTTCATGGCAATAACCGTTTCGTCCTGCCCGTCGAGTGCTTTCATGAGCAAATCCGACTGCTGCTTTCGGCGGGTTTCGGCCAGTGTTTGTTTGTGCTCGTAGTTTTTAATAATCATATCAACCGTAAGGCCAAGCACGGCTGTAATGGCCGCAAGCAGCAAGGGGTTGGAGAATAATTTCCGGAAACCGCTTATGCTGTGGCTTTTTTCCTGTAGCTGCAGTTCGCGTTCGCGCAGTTGAAAATCGCGTTCGGCTTTGGCTTTTTCAAAATTAAACTTCTCGATTTCGAGCTGATCCGTCTTGTCCATTGCAATAATTTGAGGTTTGGTAAGCAAATTAAGAGAATACTGTCCATGCAGGTAAATCTGTTCATAAATTGCCGCTAACAACTATTAACACCTCATTAATGGCAATGCACCCGCTTCCTGATTATTTTTGCTCAGTAAAAACCTTTTAAACTCATACACATGCTTATTACCACCACCAGCACACTCGAAGGAAAACAAATAACCCGCTACATTGGCTTAGTTTCGGGCGAAGCCATTATCGGTGCCAATATTGTAAAAGATTTCTTTGCCGGCATTACCGATATTGTGGGCGGACGTGCAGGCATGTACGAGAAAAGTCTCCGCGATGCCAAAAACATAGCCATCGAAGAAATGACACAGATGGCCCGCCAGATGGGCGCCAACGCCGTAATTGGCGTTGACCTCGATTACGAAACCGTGGGCAACGGCTCCATGCTTATGGTAAGTGCCAGCGGAACGGCTGTAATTACCAATTAAGTTTAGATTGAAACAAAAAAGACCGGCTCCCGAACAAATTCGGGAGCCGGTCTTTTTTTTATGCGGAAAGATTAGCTGCGTTTAAACAGCGAATCCACAAACTCGGCTTTGTTGAACACCTGCAAATCGCCAATCTTCTCGCCTACCCCGATGTATTTTACCGGAATTTTAAACTGGTCGGAAATGCCAATTACCACGCCGCCTTTGGCGGTGCCGTCGAGTTTGGTAACGGCCAGGGCAGTTACATCGGTGGCGGCGGTAAATTGCTTGCATTGTTCAATGGCGTTTTGTCCGGTGGAGCCGTCGAGTACCAATAATACTTCGTGCGGGGCATCGGGCACTACCTTCTGCATTACTTTTTTGATTTTGCTCAACTCGTTCATCAGGTTGATCTTGTTGTGCAGGCGACCGGCGGTATCAATAATTACCACATCGGCACCTTTGGCGGTGGCCGAGTTGAGCGTATCAAAAGCCACCGAAGCCGGATCGGCACCCATGCCCTGCGACACAATGGGCACATCCACCCGCTGCGACCAGATGGTAAGCTGATCTACCGCTGCCGCGCGGAAAGTATCGGCTGCACCCAGCATTACGCTTTTGCCGCTTTGCTTGAATGCGTTGGCCAATTTGCCAATGGTGGTGGTTTTGCCCACGCCGTTTACGCCCACTACCATAATTACGTAGGGCTTTTTGCCTTCGGGCACAGCAAAATCGCGCAGGTCTTCGGTGTTGTTTTCGGCCAGAAGGGCAGCAATTTCATCGCGCAGAATGGTGTCGAGCTCCGAAGTATTTACATACTTATCGCGCGATACCCGTTCTTCGATTCGTTTGATGATTTTGAGTGTGGTTTCCACGCCCACATCCGAAGTAATCAACACCTCTTCGAGGTTGTCGAGCACTTCGGCATCAACGGTCGATTTGCCCACTACGGCGCGGGCAATTTTGGAGAAAAAGGTTTCCTTGGTTTTGGAAAGCCCCTGATCGAGGTTCTCCTTTTTCTCTTTATTGAAGAAATTAAAAATTCCCATAGCAGTGATATTCAGAAACGACAAAAGCTCCTTTCGGTGAAAGAAGCTTCAATCGGTTTCGCATTGGCGCGAAATTACTTTTTATCAGAAAGGAAGTCTTTGATGTGGTCGTTATGAACCACTTCTTCCTTGAAGGCATAAGCGCCGGTTTTGGCCGACTTTACCATTTTGATTACGCGGGTGAACTGTTTTCCTTCACCGGTTTTGAGGGTAGCTACAACTTTCTTAGCCATGACGGATGTACGTTAGCCGGTTGATTACTTAATTTCTTTGTGAACAGTCATGCGCTTGAGGATCGGGTTGTATTTCTTGATCTCAATACGCTCAGGGGTGTTCTTCTTGTTCTTCGTGGTGATGTAACGCGAAGTACTGGGAAGTCCGCTCTCCTTATGCTCGGTGCATTCGAGGATTACCTGAATGCGGTTACCTTTCTTAGCCATGGTAATTTCTGCTTTTACTTAATCGGACGGCAAAGGTAATTATTCCTTCGGGTTTACCAAGCGGAAAATGTATTTTTTTCTCTCTCAGGAGCTTTCTTCCGCATTTTTTTTGCCGGGCTCCGGTTAATGGGAGTGTCCGCCGGTGGGTTTGGGCAAATCGGGGCGGCGGTTGAGGTAGCTTTCCACCTTCATCATGGTTTCAATTTCGGGGATGGTTTTGGGGATGGAACCGGAAAGGTTTTCGGGCGCGCCTGAGGTGATGAGAATATCGTCTTCGATGCGTATGCCGATGTTCCACCATTTCGGGTCGCAGGGCGAGCCTTCGGGAATGTAAATGCCTGGTTCAACAGTAATTACATTTCCGGCTTCGAGGCGGCCGTACATGCCGGGGTCATGCACATCGAGCCCGAGGTAATGCGAGGTGCCGTGGAAGAAATAAAGCTGGAAGTCTTCTTCTTTGGCAATAACGCCCAGTTCGAGCAGGCGTTTCTTTATTACGGCCACGGCCGCCTTGTGGGGAGCCCTGAAATCGTTTCCGGGGCGGCAAAGTGCTATTCCGGCCTCCTGCGCTTCGAGCACAATATTGTAAATGGCCTTTTCCTCGTCCGAAAATTTACCGTCAACCGGCAGCGTGCGCGTAATATCGGCGGTGTAGCCATGATATTCGGCACCGGCATCGAGCACGATTAAATTGTTGCCGGTAAGCGGTTTGCGGTTGGTGGTGTAGTGCAGAATACAACTGTTTTCGCCACCTCCGCAAATGCTCGGATAGCCCACAGCCTCGGCCCCGCGGCGGCGAAACTCGTATTCGAGTATGGCCTGGGTTTCGTACTCGCCCATGCCCGGCTCCAGCGCCTTAATCATTTCTATGTGTGCCGCGCAGCTAATGTCTATGGCCTTACGCAGCAGCACCATTTCTTCGGGCTGCTTTACCTGCCGCAAAATGCTCATGTACTGATCTATGAGCAATTCCTCGTTGTTCTTGTTGCCTTTGGTACTGTGGCGTACATGCGCCACCAGATCATACAAATCGGCTTTATCGTACTCACTGTCGCGCACATCGGTGGGCAGCGGGTAGAAAAACACTTTGCGAAAACGCTTATAGTCTATTTTAAGCCCGGTAAACGTTGTATTGCTCAGCACACGATCCACTTTGAGCGTGCTTTTGGCACCTGCGGGCCCCAAACGGCGGCCTGTCCAGGCTTCGGCACCGGGGTTGCGATCCTGCACGAAGAGGATTTCATTGGTAAACAGCGTGTCGATGGCAATTTTCTCCTTAAACACGAGCAACACGGCATTGGGCTCGCGCAGGCCGGTGAGGTAGTAAAAGTTGGGATCGGGATGATAGTCGTAGTCCACATCATTGGCCCGGTTGCGCACCGGCGAGGCAAAAAACACGGCCACCGAACTGTCGGGCATAAGTGCCCTGAGCGCATTGCGCCGCCCGGCATGGAACTCGGGTGTGAGCAGGTCGGTATCGTAATCGTATTTGCCGCCGTCGCCCGCCGAAAGCAGCAGCAACAGGGGGAGGCACCAGAAAGCACGGATGGAACGCATGGCAAAAGCTGTAAAATGAAAAATCACCGGGCCCGAAAGACTGCCGGTGAAACAAAACTACAAAACGTTGCCCGCATCAGCGAACAACGTTTGTCAGAAGGTATAAACCGGTTATTCACCGGCCGGGGGAAATTACAGGCGGATAAGGCCAGCTTCCACACCACGCTTCACGGCTTCTTTGATGCCGATCTTGTTGATGGTGCGCATTCCCGAAGTGGACACTTTCAGGGTGATAAAGCGGTTTTCTTCGGGCAGGAAGAAACGCTTGGTGTGCAGGTTCGGAGTGAACGTGCGCTTGGTCT
The DNA here is from genome assembly GCA_025454955.1 of Bacteroidia bacterium. Lineage (GTDB taxonomy): Bacteria > Bacteroidota > Bacteroidia > Palsa-965 > Palsa-965. The sequence continues at coordinate 108,304 of JALONL010000011.1, forward strand.
TGCGGTTAGAGTGCGACACTTTGTTTCCCACAATAGTGCGCTTACCGGTAATTTGACAAACTTTTGACATGACTCAATGCTTTATTTTCCGAAAACGGAGTGCAAATATCGGATAATTTTTGAGTGTGGCAAACTGGAATCAAGTTTTTTGCCCGTTTTTTTGACTTTACACCTGAAAAAGCGGTTCCTGTTTCCCTGAAAGCCATTCCCGACAAGGGTTTTACTCATTTCCAAATTCACTCAAACCCGAAAGTTGCTCAAACAACTGGTTCAGTTTTCGGGCAAGTACCTCTTTGGGCAGGAGTTTTGTTTCAAAATCGGCAATAAGTGCGGGTGAAGGATTGCGGGCCAGCGAATATTCCACCACCTCCGAATCCTTGCCTTTGCAAAGCAAAATACCGATGCTGGGTTTTTCGTGCGGACGTTTCACATCGCGGTCAAGTGCTTCGAGGTAAAAGTTGAGTTTTCCGAGAAATTCAGGCTCAAATTCCTGAATTTTCAGTTCAAAAAGCACCAGACATTGCAAATCGCGGTGATAAAACAGCAAATCGGTATAGTAATCCCTGTTCCCTACCTGCATCCTGAACTGGCTGCCCATATAGGTAAATCCTTTCCCGATTTCGAGAATAAATTTCTGGAGATTTTTCACCAAAGCCTTTTCAAGATCCTTTTCGGTATGCCCTTCGGGCAAATCGAGAAACTCAAAGATGTAAGGATCTTTAAACAGGTTATGGGGCAATTGCGATACCACCGGCGATATTTTCTGGTTGGCGAGGATAGTTCGTTCGAATGTGGCAGAATTTAGCTGCCGCTCCAACTCCCTTTTCGATAGTTTCTCCCTGATACACTGATGGATATAAAACATTTTCTCCTCGGCCGAACGGGTTTTGGACAAAATCAGCAGATGATGTGTCCAGCTAATTTGTGAAACCAGGGTGGGAATAAATTTCATGACCTTTTCATCGGGTGTTTCTAATTGTGTCACCAGTGGTGACACAATTTCAACGATCTCATTATTAGGCATTTGTAATTGTGTCACCAGTGGTGACACAAATTCGGGATCGGTATAAGTTTCGTAAAATTGTTTCATGCGGTACAGCCCCCGGCGGTTGAATCCTTTTAAGCCGGGATAACGGTTTTCGAGGTAACCGGCAAGGTCATCAACGGTGCTTTCGCCCCAAAGGCCCCCGCTTACTTTGGTGGCTACAATTTTGCCCACTTTAAAGTAGAGCATTACCAATTCTTCGTTCACTTTCCGGTAAGTGCGGTCTTTTGCCTCTTCAATGAGTTGCAGAATTTCGCTGAATTCGTCCTGATGTTTCTTTATTGCTTCCATATTTTATATACCCAGGGGATAAATATTTATGACTGACACTAAATAGTATCAATCAGACATTCGCAATATAATATGGAAAGGGTTAAAACTGCAAATAAATAGGCAGCAGTTGCTCCGCCTGTTTCATCTGAATTACCATCCAGATAAAACCAATGAGCAACAGCACCCGGCCGTAGGCCGGCCAGCGGCCAAGTATAAGCTGCACCTTCTCCTCCACCCGTTCGGGCACAAAGTGCAGCACAAAACCGATGAGCATAATCACCATTACCGGCCAGTAACCGGAAATGGTGGCGAAGAAAGTTTCGGGGGCAAAATTTTGCGTGATCTGGGTTATTACAGCCGAGGCCTGTGCAAAATCTTCGCAGGCAAAAAATATCCAGGCGAAGCACACAATGTGAAACGTAAGCAGTACGCCAAAGAAGCGGCGCAGCGGGTGATTGCTTACCGGTAAAATTTTAAGCCGCAGCTTGTCAAACGCCAGCGCAATGCCGTGGAGGAAACCCCAAAAAAGGAAGTTCCACGAGGCGCCGTGCCAGAGGCCGCCAATGAGCATGGTAAGAAGCTGGTTGAGGCTGGCAGCAAAACTCTCGCGCTTGCGGGTAATGAGTGCGGGTACCACCAGCAATGCCAGTACGCAAAGCAGCACCACCAGCGGCCACGTATTCTGCTTTTGCACAAACTCCACGCCGGCCCACACAGCGGCACCGCCAAAGAAGAGTATGCCGGTAATCCACGCGCCGATTACCACCTTGCGGTTGCCGCCCAGCGGTATATACAAATAATCGCGCAGCCAGGCCGAGAGCGAAATGTGCCAGCGTCGCCAGAACTCGGTAATGTTTGCCGACTGATAGGGCGAACGGAAATTGGCCGGAATCTTAAAACCCATCCACCGCGCCATACCAATGGCCATATCCGAATAGCCCGAAAAATCGCAGTAAATGCGCAGGGCGTAGCAATACACGCCCAGCAGACATTCCACACCGCTGTGCTTTGATGGGTCGTCGAAAATGTACTGGCCGTAATTGAGCCAGATAAAATCGGAAATGACCACCTTGCGGAAAAGGCCGCTGAGTATGAGGTAAAGCCCTGCGCCCACGTCTTCCTGCGTAACGCGGATGTCCTGCCGGATTTGCGGAATGAAATCGGCGGCACGCACAATGGGGCCCATCATGAGTTTCGGGAAAAACGAAAGGAAGAAGCAGTAATCCCAGAAACTGCTCACCGGCTTGAAATGCCCGCGATACACGTCTATTGTATAACTCAGGTTTTCGAAGGTGTAAAACGAAATGCCCACCGGCAGCGCAATCTTCAACGGATCGATATGGCCTGTGCCTATTTCATTGACTATTTCAATAAAGAAATTGGTGTACTTGAAATAAAACAACAGGCCCAGGTTGGTGAGAATACTGAATACCAGCAGGGCGTTTTTGCGCAGCTTTGTTCTGGCATTCCATATTGCGTTGGAAAGATTGAAATCAAACACCGCCGCAATAAGAATAAAGCCCACATACCAGCCACAGGCCTTGTAAAAGAAGTACAGCGAAAACACCGTAAACACAATAACCCGCGTGAGTTTGTGTTTATGGATGAGCAGGTAGAAGAGCAGGAAAATGGTGAAGAAGTAGAAAAAGAATCCGCTGTTGAACATGAGCGGATGTTCTTTATCGTACACGAGCTGCTGGAGCAGTTTGTTGAAATCAATATCAAACATGCTTATTGGCCGTGAACGCGAACTACGTATTTATCATACCCGGCCATGAGTGCGATGTAGAACAATTCGCCCTGCAACTGATAGCCTTTTTTGTTGAGGTGGAGCCTGTCTTTATGCGCCATTCCGGCCACATACCATTTGCTCATGGAGCCGTAACCGCCCATTACGCCGTAAAAATCCCAGCAGGCCACCTGGTTCGAGTCGCTCCAGTTCATGAGTGTCTGGCGGGCGTTGCCCATGTCGGCATTTTTTACGAATCCTTTGCGGGTGCGGCGGAATGAATCGCCGGGCGTGGTGGTGATAACGGCGGTTTGCGGGGCCACCTGTTTAAGACGCTGCATAAACTGGCCGATGTTTTTGCGGTATGCCTCGCTGCTGTAGCTGGTGGAGAAACCTTCGTTGGTGCCTAGCGAAACAATGACCAGATCGGGGTTGATTACGGCAAGCTGGTCGAAAAAATATTCGGCGGTGTTGTAGTGGCGGTATTCGGCACCGTTTACGCCCACCATATTGTACATTACGCCGGGGCTGCCGTTTTCGAGTATCATGCCGAATATTTGCAGGCGGCGGGCCGAAGTGTCGGCGGGAATGCAGTCGATCACAATTTCGTTGCGCAGGCTGTCGAAGGTAAATACTGTGGCGAAGGGCATTTTTTCGGGCTGGCGGGTGCCAATGCGGCAGTTGAACTCGTCGCACACGGCCACATCGAAACTTCCCGGCCCGGCGCTGTGCAGTACCGTAATTTTATTGAATGCGTAATTGAGGTTGCCGTGCGGACTTACTTTGAGTCCGAACGACGACAAGGTATCGAGTGTTTCGATGGTAAAGCCGCAGAGGCCGATGGGCAGGTTGGGTTCGGGCTTTAACATGCGGCGCGAGTTCCAGTTGCCGGTGGCTGTGGTTTTGTAGCTCCACGGCTCGTTCGACTTTGCCACGCGGTAGGGGAAAACTAATCCGCGCCCGGCATTGCCAAACTCGGTTTGAATATTGTGGCGCACGGTGCCGGAGAAAAAATCGGCCTGTATGTGCGAATCGCCGATGTGCAGGATGCTTACGGTTTTGCGTTTGCCCTGTTTGAGTTCCCAGAGTTTTTCGTAAAACCCGGCCAGCGCGGCACTGTCGTTGCGAATTACGTTCAGGTCGCGGCGCAGAAAGGGATAGGCGGCCAGCATCTGGTCGATAGACTGCCCCGCGGGCGGGTTTTGCGCCGGGGCATCGCTGCATGAGGTGAAAATCCACATCAGCAGCATTGCCGCAGGGCTATATTTTCTGAGCCGACTGATGATAGACATTGTACTCGCGCATGAGTTCGTGAAACAATAAATCGGCCACACGCCGGGCACCGCGGTGGTTGAAGTGCGTGTAATCCTTGTTGGCGTAAACGGTATCGCCTTTTACCCATTGCACCATGCTGCCGGTTCCGCCCATGGCATCAAACAGGCTCCAGAATGCGCAGCCGGTGTTTTGTGCCATTTGCCGCTGTGCCTGAAGCAGAATGGGAATGGCCGGATCGGTGGTATAACCATCGGGGCCGCGCCAGCCTTTGTCGGCGGCACCAATAATGAGGAAACTGGCGTTGGGGAAAGCCTTGCGGAAATTGTTGATTACGTTGGTCATTCCTGCCGAATACCAGTCGTAGCTTTTCTGTCTGCTGCTTACCACGTTTACGCCAAAGTGCAGAATAATGAGGTCGTAATTAAGCTGCTCGTCGAGGCCGCGAAGCACATCAACCGGCCAGGTGGCCAGGGGCAAACCGCTGTTTCCGCGCATGGCAAAATTATCGACAAACACGCCAGTGTCGCTGTCCATGCTGAAACCATATACATACTGCGGACTGCCTGCCGCAAAGCTGGCTTTTATTTTTTTCACGGGCTGGCTGGCCAGTGTGAGAGTGTTTACGGTTTGGTTGCCTTCCATGCGGTAGTTGCGGCCGTTGCAGCTTACCACAGCGCCTTCGCCTTTGCCGTAAAACATGCGTACCTGAGGGAAACGGTCGAGGCGCGGACGATTTACGGCGGTGTAGCTTACCCAGCTTCCGCCCACAGCCTGCGCCAGTGTGTCGCTTTCGGCCACTGTGCCGCCCGTGGCGGGTTGAAAGGTGTGGCCGGTAAGTCCGGGGCCGCAGTTTTTGCAACCGGCCGGTGTGGTGAGAAAATGATCGGTCCAGTTGGTGGAATAGCTGTGAATAATGGTTTGGCGGAAACCAGCCACGATTGAAGTTACGGGCATAAAGCCCACGCCTTCGCCGCCAAACGTGTCCTGCAGGCATTTGCGCAAATCCTGCGTTACCAGATCGCCTTCCACCATCGAATCGCCGAAATAGGCCACACGCACGGCTTTCTTTTTACCGGCCCGCAATTGATCGAGTGCCAGGTAAAAACGGATGAGCCCGCCCAGCGTGTCGGAACCGTATTCGGAAATAGCCGTTTTGTCCTTTGCAGTTTCGAGTTTAACTCCGCGCGAGGCCAGAAAAACCGAATCGAGCAGCGGCCCGGTAACAGGAGCCTTCTCGACCCGGCCCGATGCAGCCACGTCGTAAATGGTATTCACAGGCTTTGCCGTAAAACCGCCAATACTGAAACTGGTATTGGTTACCGACAAAAGCGTAAACACCACCACCGCTGCCAGCAGAAGGAAAAAAGGCTCTGAAATTTTATCAGACTGATCGGGCTTGCTCATTTTGCTGGCAAAGGTAAACAATAGCCGTTGCCCCGAGACACGGAAATACAGGTGTTTATATTTATTGAATAAATGCAAAAGCCGCTCTGCTGTGAAGCAAAACGGCTTTTATCCTTCAACCATCACTCAATTTATTACTTGTGGGCGCGTACGGTTAAAAACCAGGTAACCACTGCGGCCGAAACCAGGTGCATGAGTTCGAGGCCCACCACCATTGCCCCCGGTGCATTGGGTATAGAAAGCGGCGTGTAAATAAAAAGCACAAATACCACCACCGCAATAATCCGGAAAATTAATTGCGCCTTGCCCGAAAAACGGTTCAGCAGCAGGTAAATGAGCATACCCACCACGGCAGTTATTACCGAGGAAATAATTACTGGCACCACGGTAATTGGCTGATTTTGCGCCTGCGGAACCAGAAAATCTTCGGGAAAGCCGCCCATGGCTTTGAAAATGTAGAATAATATTACGTTGAGCACAGTAGCTGCCAGTACAGACAGGCCGCCGTTGGTAAGAATTTTTGAAGCTGTAGTTTTCATGATGACGTGTTTTGGAAGTGCAAATATATGTATATACATATAATATCCAAAAAAATATTCTCCACCACCATAGAATAGTTGAAAACGGTTGACCTGACGCAGTCAGGGGGATTGTAAAAAAATCCGGTGTTTAAAGAAAACCGAATCATGTAAGTTTCATTACTCAGGATGTTATCACGAAAAAATATATCCGGCGGGTCAAAAAAAATAATGGCAAAAACCGCTCATTGAAATAAATCAGTATCGCTGTAAGAGACTAAAAATCAATCGCTTTTTAATGTATTTAATGGTGTCGATTTTAAATTGGTTTTAACGCGGCATACATTCCTTAACAGTAATTTTGCAGCATAATAATTGAAAAAAGATTGTAATAAATCAGACAGAATAAAATTTGCACCGGGCAACTTAAAAGGTAGTAAAATGTTGGCATGATTTGGAATTAGTTGAGGTTTATTTCTCGTGATATTTTTCTCTTACTGATAAAGGATTAATTTTTATTGACACTGAATAATTCTATTAAAAACAAACAATATAAATAATAAATACAAGGACAAGCCGAACACCGTAGTAAAAAGTAGGCAAACTAAACACGAAGAGGCATGAAAAAATCTTTTTTTATTTTAGCAATTCTCGCATTGGCACTGCTCCCGTCATCCTGCGATCAGGTAACAGAAAAGGTGCAGGAAACTGTGCAGCAGGAAGGGCAAAAAGCAGTAGCACAAACCAACGAAAAAGTTCAAAAAGTAATTAATGACCTCAATCTTGTGTATGTGGAAGAGGGCGCACAGGACATTATTACTTACGACGAAGTGAATGCTGCACAACAGGCCTGGTGCGATGCGCTGGTAAAAATTGGTCAGCTCAAGGAAGAAGGCGGCGATTACAAGGCTTTCGCCGAACAGGTGCTTTCTGATGCCTATAACTACGATTACGGAAAAGTGTTTTTTAAACCCACACTCGCTTTCGGCGATCAGACTTTCAGGAACGATAAGAAAGGTGCGCTGGCCTACTTCATTGGCGGCGATCCTGATTACCCCAACGATAAAGGTTTTGCTTTAACACCGTGGGTAAAAGCCAGGTATGACAATGCCGGAAACAACAATGAAGGCATACAGATTTACGGCTCGGTGGCTATAACGATGGGCAACGTTTGGGTAACAGGTAAAGATGGCAAAGAAGTAATGGTAGACAAAACCTGGGTGTTTAAGAAAGGGAAAGATGGTAAACTGAGAATTATTGTACATAAGTCGGCATTGCCGTTTTCTCCAAATAAATAAGCCAAAAAGCAGTTTAATTTTTTCATTCCCGTTTATTGGCAAGGCGGCTGTTTCATATCCGGAAACAGCCGCCTTTTGCATATACAAAGGTTGTTGCGCATTGCACACAAAAGCAACAATTAAGCACAGAGACAAACAAAAATTGCAGTACTGCTGTTAGCTTTGCACTATGCGTGCAGAAATAATTACCATTGGCGACGAAATTCTGATTGGTCAGATTGTAGACACCAACTCGGCCTGGATGGGCGAGCAACTTGGGCTGAACGGAATTGCAGTAAAGCAGATTACCTCTGTATCAGACGATGCGGCACATATTGTAAATGCGCTGGACGAAGCCCAAACGCGGGCCGATTTGATTTTAATTACCGGCGGCCTTGGGCCTACCAAAGACGACATCACCAAAAAGACTTTGCGCACTTATTTCGGTATGGGCTGGCGCACGGATGAGCAGGTGCAGGCCGACGTTATTGCCATTTTCAAACGCTTTGGCCGCGAGCCGGGCGAGGTAAATATGCTTCAGGCCGAAGTTCCCGATGGCTGCCGCGTAATACGTAATAAAAACGGCACGGCTCCGGGCATGTGGTTTGAGCATAACGGGAAAATTTTTGTGTCGATGCCGGGCGTTCCATTTGAAATGAAGGGCATAATGACCGACGGAGTGCTGCCGCTGCTGCGCGAAAAATTCAGTTTGCCGTTTATCTACCACCGCACGGTGCTTACACAGGGCGTGGGCGAATCGATACTGGCGGCTAAGATTGAGGCCTGGGAAGACAGTCTGGCGGCATTGGGCATAAAACTGGCCTATCTGCCTTCGCCGGGTTTGGTGCGTTTGCGGTTGTCGGCTTCGGGCAACGAGCAGGATATTCGCCGGGCCGTGGACGCTAAAGTGGAAGAACTGCTGCCGCAAATTGAAGAGTGGCACTACGGCTTTGGCCATGAAACGCTGCCCCAAGTAATCGGCAAAATTCTTCTCGAACGCGGACAAACCTTAGCCACAGCCGAAAGCTGCACCGGCGGAAGCGTGGCACAGGCCATTACCTCGGTGCCGGGCAGTTCGCAATGGTATCAGGGCAGCATTGTAAGCTATGCCAACGAAATAAAAATACAGCAGCTTGACATACCCGCCGAACTCATTGCCCAACACGGCGCCGTGAGCGAAGAAGTGGCCGCCGCCATGGCCGCCAATGCCCGCACCCGCCTCGGTACCGACTTTGCAGTGTCAACCACCGGCATTGCAGGCCCCGGAGGCGGCTCAGCACTGAAACCGGTGGGCCTGGTGTACATAGCAGTAGCCTCGGCAAACGGCGTAATCGTAAAACGTTTCCAGTATGGCGGCGACAGAAGCCGGAACATCACCGCCGCCACCCTCTCGGCACTCATGTTGCTGCGAAAAGTGGTGCTCGGACACGCGTTATAAACCGCTGTTTTTTGTTCTGGCAAAGTATTTGTTAGCTTCGTAACCATATTCATTCACCAGCATCAGAACCTTCCATGAAAAAGTTTGTGTTTATCCTCGCCGCAGGCACGCTAGCCCTTAGCGCCTGCACTGAACTTGGCAAAGTAGCCGGCGATCTGGGCAAGCAGGTGGGCACACTGCCCGGAGCACCGCTTACCAGCACCGAAATTGTAAACGGACTCAAAGCCGCTCTCCAGCAGGGCACCAACAAATCAACCGGCTCGGCCTCGCAGGTAAATGGCTTCTTAAACAACCCGCTCATCCGCATTCCTTTCCCGCCCTCTGTACAACGGGTAAAAGACGCGGTGGTAAAAGTGCCCGGCGGCCCCGGCCTCATCAACGACTTTGAAGAAACCATGAACCACGCCGCCGAAGAAGCCTCCAAAGAAGCAGCGCCCATCTTCATAAACGCCATCACCAGCATGACCATTACCGATGGCCTCAACATCCTGCGCGGCACCGACACCGCCGCCACCAACTACCTGCGCACCAAAACCACCGGCGACCTCACCACAAAATTCCGCCCCGTGGTAAACCGCGCCACCCAAAAAGTACAGCTTACCAAATACTGGACTCCGGTGGTAAATGCGTACAACAAAATCCCCTTCACCCAGCCCGTAAATCCTGATCTCGACGGGTATATTACCGGCCAGGCCATTGGAGGTTTGTTTAAACTTATTGGTAACGAGGAAAAAAATATTCGTACCAATCCGGTGGCACGTACTTCGGATATTTTGAAGAAAGTGTTTGGTTCGCCCGAGAACCCGCATAATAAATAAGAGATTTTTTCCTGCGGCGATTGCCGCAGGGTGTTTAAAATGATAAAAAACCGGTGAAAGCGCGTAAAGCGCTTTTCACCGGTTTTTTTATGGGGTTGATGTTGGGGGGGATCTGGATTTGATTCAGGGTTTGGATCTGGGCTTGATTCTGGGTTTGATTTACAATTCAATTTCTCGCTCTGAAAATGCCCTTGGGCGCGAAGCCTCGCGCCCCTACGGGAATTTCTTCGCTCTGTAAATTTTTCGCTCTCGCTCTCTTTCTCGCTCTGAAAATGCCGTTGGGCGCGATGCCTCGCGCCCCTACGGGATTTTATCGCTGAAAAATACCGATGGCGCGAAGCGCCACAACATAATTATTTCTTCGCTCTCGCTCTCTTTCTCACTCTGTTAAAATGCTCCTGTTGATCCGTCAAGGTTAAAATCTCCCACAATACCTTCTTTGGGTTTGATGCTCATTACGGGAATCCTTGAATGGTTTACAATCTGCTTGGCTCTCGGGCCGAGGAAAAGGCCGGTGAGGGCTGATTCCTGCTCGGTCATAATCACAATCAGATCGGCTTCTACCGTGGGGCCGAAACGCATGGCTTCGGTGGCCAGGTTGGTGCCTTTTACGGTTTGGCGGGTAAAACGGAGTTTGGCGTGCTCCACGGCGTGTTGTACCTGGTCGAGTACAATTTGCAGTTTATCGTATTCGCGCTGATCTTCGCTTGCTTCGAAAAGGCCGAGGATGTGAATTTTGGCATCGTAAAGCGAGCCGAAACGCAGTGCGATATCCACTTTCTCGCGTGAGTGGGCGGTACGGTCAATCGGCAATACGATATTGGTAAAGCCAATGCGCTTGGCATGAGTTTGCACGGTAATTACCGGACATTTGGCCATGCTTACCACTTTATGGGCATTGCTGCCGATAAACAATTCCTCGAATCCTTTGGCTCCGTGCGTACCCATAATCACAAGGTCGATATTCTCATCAGCTGCCACCTCAGTCACCTCGCGCGATACCGATCCGCGCGCGCTCATCGACTTTGCCACTACGCCGTATCGTTGTCTTACCATTTCCACGGCTTCGTTGAGGCGGTCTTCCACAATGGCGTTCAGGCGGTCGAAATTTTCAATGTGCAACTCCGGTTCGGGAATTTCGAAATGGTATTGATTTACCGTCATCACATGCAGCAGCAGCAAATCGGCCTTGGCCAGACCTGCCATGTGGCCGGCATGTTCGAGAGCCAGCATACCTGTTTCGGAAAAGTCAACCGGGACGAGAATTTTTTTCAGTTGGAAGCTCATAGGTTGTTCAGTTTGGACACTTTCAAATATAGGCAAGTCTTCCGGGCCCGGTGCTGACAGGTATCAGTTGAAGAACTGATTAATGCTTTGCCATAAATAAAAAACACCTGACAAACAATGTCTGTCAGGTGTGCGTGTGTGTGATAAGCGAAGCCCGTTTAGTAAGGCTTAAAGTCAACGTACTCGTTTTTGGGCGAGGGCACAATGGAGAGTACGGGAATATCAGACTTGTGAATGATTTCGGTGGCGGCCGAACCGATGAAGAGTTCGGTGATATCGGTTTCCTGCTGGGTCATAATCATGATGAGGTCGCCTTCTACTTTGTTGGCGTAATCGACAATGATCTGGCCGAGCGATTCGTCGCCTTTGATGCCTTTGATGATTTCGGCGGTACAGCGTACGTGTGCTTTTTCGATAAACGATTTTACCTGCGAAAGCTGGCGGGTAAGGCGGTTTACGATAAACTCGTCGGTAGAGAAAAGCACGGAAACCACGCGGATATCGGCATTGTAAAGTTTAGCCATTTCAATGGCTTTGTTTACTTTTTCGCGGGTTTCTTTGGTGAGATCGAGCGGCACTACAATGTTTTTGCAGCCGTCGCGGTGATGTTTGCCTTTAATGGTAATCACGGGTACTTTCGACTCGCGCACCACGCGCAGGGCATTTGAGCCGATGAAGCGTTTGCGGAGGTTTTCGGCTCCGTTGGTGCCCATTACAATAAATGTGGCGTTAATCATTTCTGCCACTTCGGCCACTTTATCGTAAACCGAACCGTGAGCCACCACTTTATCGCACTTCACGCCGTGGGTTTTCTCCACGTTGTCGGCAAGTTCGGAGAGTTTATCGTTTATTTCCTTGCGGATTTCTTCGTCCTGCTGCGAGGAAAGGATACGTCCGAGAAGGCTTGTACCTTCGAGCACATACACGAGAGTAATTTCGGCACTGGTCATTTTGGCCAGATGACAGGCCTGCTCGAGAGCAATCATAGACTGTTCACCGAAATCTACGGGAACTACAATTTTTTCTGCTTTTTGGCTCATACGATGGTTACCGGTTCTTTATCCGGTTGGTGGATAAAGGTGTTTGGAGGTGCAAATATAATCAATTCGAAAAGGGTTACAACTGACCAACAACATCTGTTTAAATGATTATATACCGAAAATCAGATGGTTACCTCTCCGGGCTGTGTGTTTGCGATTATACCCGAATTGACAAATGAATTGTACTATTTTGCTAATTTACCGCATAAAACCATCGGTTTAAATGAAGAGCCACCGGCCAGAATGTGATAAGATGGTTCTACTTCGTACTTTCGTTACCAAACGCATCAATTTATGGCTTTACCCATTGCAGAATCAGAGCTTATATTAAATCCCGACGGGAGTGTGTATCACATCCACCTCCGGCCCGAGCAACTGGCCGACAAGGTAATTGTGGTGGGCGATCAGGACAGGGTGGCCACTGTATCGGCGCATTTCGACAGTATTGAGCACCGCGAAAAGAACCGCGAGTTTATCACCCACACCGGCACATTCAGGGGCGAACGGATAACGGTAATGTCAACCGGCATTGGCACCGACAATATTGATATTGTGCTCAACGAGCTGGATGCGCTGGTAAATATCGACCTGGCCACACGCACCATCAAACCGCAGAAACGTTCGCTGAAAATTGTGCGTATTGGCACTTCCGGAGCTTTGCAGGGCGATATTCCGGTGGACAGCTTTGTGGCATCGTCGCACGGCATGGGCCTCGACGGGCTGCTGAATTACTACGCCGGTCTCGACCTGTGCGATGTGCCCGAAATTGCCCGTGCTTTTCAGCAACACGCGGGCTGGCTGCCGGGTATGCCTTATCCTTACACGGTTGAAGCCTCGTCCACGCTGTTACACACACTCGCGCACGATCTTACGCAGGGCATTACGGCCACGGCTCCGGGTTTTTACGGGCCGCAGGGCCGGCAATTGCGCCTGGCTCCCGCCCTGCCCGATCTGAACGAGAAATTAGGCAGTTTCAGGCACGGGCAGCACCGCATTACCAATTTCGAAATGGAAACCTCGGCGCTGTATGGGCTGGGCAAACTGCTCGGGCATGAGTGCTGCACGGTGTGCGCCATTATTGCCAACCGCGTGGCAAGACAATACAGCAAAGACTACAAGAAAACGGTAAACGAGCTTATTCGCCTCGTGCTCGAACGACTTACCGGGCCCGGTGCATAGCTTTTATGCATTAAAACCGGTGGTAAACACCTGTTTTCAAGCACAACAATATCTTATCTTTGTGTAAAGGTTTTGCCTCATAGATGGACAATTCTCAGCTTAGTGCGCTGATCAGCCTGCTCGACGACCCCGATGAAAGCGTATTTCATCAGATCCGGGAGAAATTACTCTCTCTGGGCAATGTGGCTTTGCCTGCACTCGAATCAGCCTGGGAAAACTCGTTCGATCCACTGCTGCAGTCGCGCATCGAAAACATCATCCACAGCATTCAGCTCGATTATACCCGAAACAGCCTTCGCACCTGGGCATTGCCCGGGCAGCAGGATTTGCTCGAAGGCGCACTTATTGTGGCCCGCACACAATATCCCGATCTCGACGAAGACCGCATCCGCCGCCATATCGAACAAATCAAGCAGGACATCTGGCTCGAACTGAACAACAACCTTACTGCCCTCGAAAAAGTGCGGGTAATTAATCACATTCTTTTCGATGTGCATAATTTCAGCGGCAATACGGCCAACTATCACGCCCCGCAAAATTCCTACATCAACAACGTACTTGAAACCAAGAAAGGCAATCCGCTTTCGCTTTCCATCATTTACGCAGTTATTGCGCAGGACTTGCGCATTCCCATTTACGGCGTGAATTTGCCCGAGCATTTTATACTCGCCTATGTGGATGCCGGCACCGAACAGCCCATAACTTTTATGCAGGACAGCGACCGCGTGCTTTTTTATATCAACCCCTTCAGCCGGGGCTGGGTGGTGAGCCGCAAAGAAATTGACGCTTACCTGAAACAGCAAAACCTCGAATCGAAGCCCGAATATTACGCCCCCTGCTCCAACCTCGAAATCATCCGCAGCCTCATTACCAAACTCATAATCTCCTACGAACGTTTGGGCTATCCCAACAAAACCGAGGAACTCAAGCGGATGATGGATGTGCTTTCTGATTTTTAATCAGTCGAACACTAATACCTCCAGTATTCATCGCTCATGGTTTGCAGCCAGGCTTTTCCTTCGCTGATGAGTTTTTGCCGCTGTGCTTCATTGCCTGCTTTCTCGTGTTCGATGCGGTTCTGGCGAACCTGATATACCATATACCCGCCGGGCCGAATCCAGCCAAAACCTTCGTCGAACGCATAGTATGCATACTCCTGCGTGTGTGCGTTGAAAAGATTTTTGCTGTAATGAAACGGCGACGCATCGAGTTTTAGCTGGGTGAGCAGCGTGGCGGCAAGATCTATTTGCGAACAGATTTTTTTGGAGCGGTAGCCACGGTATTCGGGTTTAATTACTTCGCCGTAAAAAACCATGGGAATGCGGCGGTAATTGGGCTCGTTGAAACTCCAGTTGCGCGGCGAATTGTGGCTGTGATCGGGTACAAACACAAAGAGCGTGTTGTTGTACCACGGCTGGCTGCGGGCTTTTTGCAGGAAATCGTGAATGCACTTGTCGGCATAAAACGCCGAGTTGATGTATTCTTTTTCTTTGCCGCCCCAGTCGAGCACGGGTTTCATGGGAATATCGAAAGGGCCGTGTGTGCTGAGGGTGAACATGGCTGAAAAGAAGGGCTGTTTCTCGCGGCTCAGGTCGTTGAGCTGGCGTTCGTATAAATACTGGTCGTGTGCGCCGAGTTTGCCTTTGGGAATTTCGGAGCCGAAGTCTTTTTGTTCGGTAATGCGCCCGAACTCGTTGTAATACATATAAGCGCGGATATTGCCATAACTAAGCTGTCCGCCAAACATAAATGAAGTGGTATAGCCCGCTTTGGAAAAAACAGTACTGATGCAGGGCAGGTGCGTGTATTTATCGGGCTGGGTAATGATAGATGTTTTGGGCTGTGCGGGAAAAGCCGAAAACACGGCGGCCATGCCCTGGTCGGAAAGGCTGCCCGAGGCGTAGCAACTGTCGAACGAAATTCCTTCGCCAAGCATTTTATTGAAATGCGGGGTAACTCCGGCATAGCCGCCCAAAGGCTCAATCAAATCGGCCGACCAGCCTTCGAGCACCACCAGCACTACGTTGGGGCGTGTGGTGGTGAGCATGTAGGTGGTACTGTCGGCGGGAGTGTTTACAATTTCCTGAAATACTTTTTTCGCTTCTTCGGGCGGCAAAAGTTTATACGGTTCACCCGCGTCGAGATTTTGAAACCAGTTGCTGAACAGGTGAAAGGTAGAATTTACACTCACCGTATTCAGAAAATTGGAGCGCGAATAATAGGCATCGCTCACCTGCACCGGCATTACCTGAAAAAATCCGCCGCGGATAAACCAGAACACCACCACCGGGGCCAGCAGCACAAACAACCCATGTTTCCACCACACCGGCTGCACGGCCCATTGCCGGGGCACGGCGCGTTTGTAAAACCATATTCCGGCCCAGGCCAGCAAAGCCACCGAAGGCAGTCCGAGCAAAAGCTGAAGTGTGGAAGCCGTGTTTATTACTTCGGCCGGATCGCCCAGAAACCAGAGGGCTTTGTAAGTGAGTTTGTGGTGCCACTCATCGTAAATGGGCAATTCGCCGATGGTGAGAAAACTAACGGCCACAATAAAAATGTAATGCAGCCAGGTATTTATTTTCAGCCAAAGCTGCGGCCGCCAGAAGCCCGCCACCGAAAAAAGCAGCCACGACACACCCATGAAATAAGCCGCCATGGCCGAATCGACATACAACGAATGCCAGAACGAGGCCACTATTTCGCCAAAGCCCGAGCCGGTGGTTTCTTCAATGTTCCAGAGAAGAAAAACAGTGCGGGTAAGGGCAAAGAAAATCATCCAGAAGAGGAACTGCCGCAGAAATAGCCAGACTAGATGTTTGCGGAATGATTCGCGCATGAATTGCCCCTTTAATGATGTGGTATTGAAGCAAAGTTAGGTAAAGTTTAAGCTAATGGAATATCAACACCACATTAGCGGCAAACTGATGCGGTTTATCGACAAATATCAATTAGTCTGCTTTTTGTACGTTTCCAGGTGGCTGCGTTCAATAGGGTAAACTCACTTTCACTCAAACCACATACTCCCGAATGTATTTTTGTGGTGAGTGTTTTTCTGCTCCTGTTAATATTCGGGAAATAAACCATTGTATCACTTAAATAATTTTCCCGGAAAAAATGATTTTGCGGGTGTTGGATAAAATAGCTGTAAGCGGCTCCGCCATTTCCGCCCAGATCTGTAAGTATGGCAAAATCTTCTTTCCCGTCGAAATTGAAATCGCAAACTGCAAAAACGCCATAATATCCATCAATCACCTCACCCACAGTATTTACCTTACCGGAACAGGAGTAATATTCGGAAAGTTCTTCAAGAGTTGGATACAACACATACGCATCCTGCCGCACAGAATCAATAACACTTCCGGATTTATCTTCGATAATAATTTTCCAGTAATGCCTTTCCACATTCTGCTGCGGACATTCGTAGAAAAAGAGCCGGAAGTTATAATTGCCGGAAAGCTGATGATAAAAAGTGGTGAGTGAATCGCGGCAAGGTTTTTCAGATTCTGTTGGAAGCCACACTGTATCGCCCGATGTAACCGGAGTTTCAGAATTGATTCGCCCATCGTTGCAGGCTGTCAGAAAAATTCCGCAAACAAAAAGGCACAGCAATATTTTCATGCGGCGCTGTACTTACCCTTTCAACCGCACAATAGCCGCATTGCGGTCGGGAGCGGCAAAAACAGCGGTGCCTGCTACCAGCACATCGGCACCGGCGGCAATGAGGGCATCGCAGTTATCGGGTGTAACGCCTCCATCTACTTCAATGAGCGTGTGTGTGCCTTTGGCAGTAATGAGTGCTTTTGCTTCGCGCACTTTCTCGATGGCAAGCGGCTCGAATTTTTGTCCGCCAAAACCGGGATTGATGCTCATTATGAGCAACAGGTCTATTTCGTGCAGGATGTCTTTTACCATGCTCACGGGCGTATGCGGATTGAGTGCCACGCCGGTTTTTGCACCCACCGCCTTAATGCGCTGCAGGGTGCGGTGCAGGTGCGTGCAGGCTTCGTAATGCACAGTAAGCACGGCCGGTTTGTATTTGCCAAGCTCGTCTATGTAATTGTCGGGATTAACAATCATCAGATGCACATCGAGCGGTTTGGTGGCGTGCTGCTGAAGGGTTTTGATAACCGGGAAACCAAACGAGATGTTGGGCACAAATACGCCGTCCATTACATCCACATGAAACCAGTCGGCATCGCTGTTATTTAAAAATTCAATATCGCGCTGAAGGTTGCCAAAATCGGCCGAGAGAACGGAGGGTGCTACGAGTGCGGGCATATACTTTTTTCTGTGCGGCAAAGTTAGCAAACTGCCGGGTGTTATACCCGTGCGAAAGCCGGCCGGCTTAAAACCTCACATTTATCATTGATTTTGCAGATAGCAGACGGGTAGTTATCTACACAAAAGCCTCACAAGTAGATTAATTATTTGCATGAAAATCAGATAATTAAACAAAAAACAAACTGACTGTCCAATACATTTTTTATCACGCATCAAATAGAACAACAGTAACAAAACCGCCAAAACTATCGATAAACACCTTAAATTTGTCGATCAGTTAACCGACCTCTCTTACCATCAAAACCATGAAAAAAGTTCTACTCATCGCCTCAGTCGTGTTGTTGAATATGGGTCTTATGGCCCAGGACAATCTCACGCACCAGCAAGTGGATGCCATGTTTGCAGGCTCACCGGCTGTAAACTACGGTATCGAAAACCGTCTTCCGGCTTATGTGCCTTCACCGGCCGTGCCCGCTTATTCAAATGACATCATTATAAACAATGCACCAGGCCGTAACCAGCGCAACCTGCGTATGACTGTGGCTTTTAATGGCTGGCTTTATGCGGCCTACACCGTACACAACGCCACAAACGACAGCAGCCGTATAGCCGTTATGTATTCCAGAGACAACGGTCAAAACTGGTACTCAATGGCGGTTCCCACTACCATGAATGCCGGTATAGATTACAAAGCCACTGATATTGTGGTAACCGGTACCGACACCAACAACCTGAAACTGTTTATAGCCGGTGCGTTAAATTTTACGAGTACCACAACCTACGTATTGTTTGTGGACGAGTTTAATGCCACTACCGGTGCCTTTACAGCCAACCGCTATTATCTTACAAAAGGTACCAGCCGTGTGTACGATGTGGCTATTGCATCAGACTACAAGCATCCTGCAGTTGGTACAACCCCCTATGGTGTTGGACTTGTTTATTCCTGCTACACCTCGTCGCTGGATTCGGTGGTTTATGTGGGTTCGCTTGATGCCGGACAAACCTGGACCCAGCGCCAGACGCTTGCCACCACCGGATTTTACAACCGCAAGGTATCTATTTCCTATGGCCGCAGCCAGTCGGGTTCAAACGGCCGCTATTTTGTGGCCTGGGAACGCCTCAGTGCCACCTCAAGCCGCACCGGAAACATTCTTGTGGCCCGCCATCAGTCGCAGGTAAACGGCACTTTCACTACTCCAAAATTTCTCGACTCAATAAGTTCGGCTGCCATAGGCCTTTGCCGCGACCCGCAAATTTCGGCCATGGATGATACCGAAGACAGCGACAGCAGCGGCGTTTCGGTAGTAGTGCTTGTAGCCCGCGATTACACTGGAAACGGCTCAGACCACGACGTAATTGGTTTCTACAACAAACGCGCGCACTTTACCGATTTCTGGTACCGGCTCGATGTAGATAATACCTCCCCTACCAACGCCATGCAGCCTGATGTGAACTACGATCCGGCATACAACAATTTCACATGTACCTTCTTCGACTCTACCGCTCTGGACCTGCCTTATCATGTTACAAACGTGAATATTCCATCAACCAGCGGATGGACTGTGATAAACACCGGTTATAATGATGTAGGCAACAACCTCAGAGCACCCTATCCGCAGGTACATATAAACCCGGTTGCATCGCAGGCTGCTCATGCCTGGATTGCAGAAGGCGTGAGCAACAATGGTGTGGCCATGTTCGACGCAGAGTACGTATTTACCGGCATCCAGCCCGGCAGCGACCTTGCCGAAGCCTCGCTTTACCCCAACCCGGCCAATGCCAGTGTGCTGCTCAACCTCACACTCAGCGGGCAGGCCAACCTGCGTATTTCGCTTGTAAATGCGGTAGGTCAGGAACTCGACGTACAAAACATGGAACGCAGCGCGGGCAATGTGCAAACCACATTTGATGTGAGCACTTTACCGGCAGGCATTTACTTCGTACGCATCCAGAGCGGCGAAAATATGCTCACCAAACGTCTGGTGGTTACTCACTAACTCTTTATCGCTTCTGTTACCGGCGCTGTATGTTCATCATGCAGCGCCGGTTTGTTTTTGCGGGATATGGTGCACCATTAATTCGCAGTTAATTGATCGCTCGGGAACGATCTATTGCGGTTTCTGTTTGTTTATTTGGGTAAACAACCAAACCATGAACCGGATTATTCTTCTCTTACTTGCAATTGGCTGGTGCTCATTGCTGCGTGCACAAAGCGGCAGCGGAGTTCCTTCTACGTTTTATCCGGCACTCGAACTTATTACGCTGGGCGATGTGGAACTGCGTTTCGGTCGTACCGAACAGGCGCTGATGAATTACAACAACGCCATTGCCATGGCCCCCGATTTTGCCGAAGCGTATGTGCATCGCGGCAGGCTGTATGCCATTATGGGGCGGCAAATGGAATCGGCAGCCGATTTTCAGCAGGCCACTCAGCTTAATCCTTATGCCGCCCTGTTTATCGATCCGCGCAGAAGGTTGCAGATGCTTAAAACCGATTACCGCAGCAGCGCCGAAGACCCCATGCAGCAGATTTTAAACAACCCTTACCAAACCGGCCTGGAATACAACCTTCTTGACCGAAGTTTAATTGAAGGCCATTTCGATTCGAGCCTGGCGGCCTCCAATGCGCTTTTGAAAACCAACCCGCTCGACACCGAAGCACTTACCTGCGCCGCATTGTCGAGCTATTTTCTCGGACAAACCTCAAAAGGTCATAAGTACATTGACGAAGTCATTGCGCTCATTCCTGCCAGCGCACAGGCATCCGACATAAAAGGCATGATGTATAAAAAAGAAGAGCGTTTTGACGAAGCCCGCAAGTGGTTTCAAAAAGCCATTGCGCAGGATTCGCTTTACGCCATCAGCTTTTATCACCTCGGCTACCTGAGCAAACTCGAAGGCGATACAACGGCCGCGCTGCAATGGTTCGACAAGGCACTGCGCGTTGAGCCACAACTCAGGCAGGCGTTAATGATGCGCAGCGCGGTGTACAATGCACAAAGCAATTTTACCGGCGCTCAAACCGACCTGCAACTCATTTCCGATGCCGCCGAAACCGATCATGCCCTGTACAATCAGGCCGTGCTGAATAAAAACCTCGGCGATTATCAGAACGCTTTGCGCCTGTACGAAGACCTGCTGTATAAAAATCCGAACGATGTATTGCTGCTCAATGCGCTGGGCAATCTCTACAACTTCTTCGGCGATTTCGACCGCGCAGTGCTGCATTACAACCGCGCCCTGCAATTAAAACCCGACTATCACACCGCCCGCTACAACCTTGGCATTACATTGCTGCTTCAGCTCCGCCACGTACGCGCCTGTGCAGAATTGCGCGAAGCAGAAATGAACAATGTGCCGGGGGCTGCTATGGCGGTGAGGTGTAATTGTGCGGGGTTTTGAGGAAATAAAATAATTATTGTTATTTTATTCCAAAATATAGAAACAATTTTATTGACTCCCCCTTTATTCGACAAGTATATTTGCCATCTTTCAAGATAAGGCAGATATATGAGAAAATCCCTTATAATATCAATTACATTTATTTCCGCAATATTGGCATTTGCAGGGAAAGATAAATTCATTATCACAAAATTATCTGAAACAGAACTGATAAATAAAGGTCATATTGAGCCTTTAATGAATATATCTTTTTTTGCAAGCATCATCTTTCCACTACTTATTGCTCCTATTCAAATAATTTTATTGCAAAAAGGATTAATGAACTTGAAAAATCAATGCTTAAACAAATCAAACATCTGAAAAAATCACTCACGGTTACTTTCAGAGAAGTTCTTTCCCAACCCAATGCTACATTTAATGTCAGGATTTTTACACCTCTAAAGGGAAGAAAAAAGCTGATTCTTCGTTTAATTAAAAACGAAAAATATTTTATCCTCAAAAATATAGATGGGCTTGCAGAGAATCAAATTAAAGAATTGTGCTTTAAAGTATCTCCCGAACCTATCCAGGGCTTGGTAGGATTAACCTACCAATTGAAAGATATCACCTATGATCCCTCACCAAATAAGCCTCCTGATAAGGCAAAAACAAGTTATCATCTTGATAGTTACCAGAGCGCAAAAACATCGAATGTCGGATTTATTACTGCCGCTCCTATTTTCAGCCCCAACAGTGAAATTATAGCAATAGTTACAGTTGATTCTGAGATCAATATTGGAACAATTCTTGATGAATATCAGGAGCGTGAATTAAGAAAAATATTTCAGGAATATTGCGATAACTACCTATCTGAAGTATTATCTTTGATAAAATAAATATGTAGATTCTATGACAAATAATGATGTTGGCCAAAAAAGTAATGAGTTGTCTGCCTTGGAAAAATTTTCATTGCTTATAGAATTACTTGGGTATAAAAAGGAGAAAAAGAACTCTCCCTACGAAAACATTAAGATTATTAACGTAAACGACTACTTCAAACAAAAAGAAGAAGAACGTAAAGCCGCAGTTCAGGCTAAAACTGCATAGCAGCACAATTTCATTTACTATAATACCACACAAAAAAAGGAAGCCTACAGAGCTTCCTTTTCATTTATACTAAGACCCGGCGCTTACGGGCGCTGAAGAGATAGTTAACCCAAATATGTTTTAAGCAACCGGCTGCGCGAGGTATGCTTCAGGCGGCGAATGGCTTTTTCCTTGATCTGGCGCACACGTTCGCGGGTGAGGTCGAAACGTTCGCCGATTTCTTCGAGTGTGAGCGCATGTTCGCCGTTGAGTCCGAAGTACAGACGCACCACATCGGCTTCGCGGGCGGTGAGTGTGGAGAGTGCGCGCTCAATTTCCTTGCGCAGCGATTCGCTGATGAGTGTGCCTTCGGGACTGGGCGTGTCTTCGCTCTGCATCACGTCGTACATGTTGCTGGTGTTCTCGTCGCCGGTGGCGAGCGGAGCATCCATAGACACATGGCGGCCGGTGTTGCGCAGTGCTTCCTTGATGTCTTCGGGAGAGAGTTCGAGTGCGGCGGCTATTTCGTCGGCGCTGGGCTCACGCTCGTACTCCTGTTCGAGACGTGCAAAGGTTTTATTGATTTTGTTGATGGAACCGATTTTGTTAAGCGGCAAACGCACAATGCGCGACTGCTCGGCCAGAGCCTGAAGAATAGACTGGCGAATCCACCACACGGCATAAGAAATGAATTTAAAACCGCGTGTTTCGTCGAAACGCTGGGCGGCTTTAATCAAACCCAGATTGCCTTCGTTAATCAAATCGGGCAAACTTAACCCCTGGTTCTGATATTGCTTCGATACAGAAACTACGAAACGAAGGTTGGCATTAACAAGTTTTGCCAAAGCGGCCTGATCGTTTTGCTTGATTCTGCGGGCTAATTCAACTTCCTCTTCTGCATTGATAAGATCAACACGACCAATCTCCTGCAAATACTTGTCTAGCGATGCCGTTTCACGGTTCGTTACCTGCTTCGATATTTTTAGCTGACGCATCATAGGGGCAAGCTGTCTCTAGTGAATGAAAAATGTGTAAGTGGTTCTGTTTGGCTTAACGAAAGGTAACTAAAAAGGTTTCAACCGACAAGCACTTGCGCCCGTCGAATATGTTTTTTTGCCCGACCAATTTTCATGCCGTTCCTTTCTGAGGCTTGTCAGACGCGGGAATTAAAAAGAAAAAACGGTGCCGAAAAAAATCCGGCACCGTTTCCGATAGTTATTACAACTTATGCTTAGTCCTGTGTGGTACTCTCGTGCTGCGGATTGCGCGGGCCACGGTTGTTGTTTCCACCTTCGCGGCGGGGCGGGCGTTCCTGCCAGCCTTCGGGCTTGGGCAGAAGCACTTTGCGCGAAAGACGGAACTTACCGGTTTTCTCGTCAATCTCAATCAGTTTTACCTGAAGTATATCGCCCTGCTTGAGAATGCCGTCGAGGCTTTCGAGGCGTTTCCAGTCCACTTCCGAGATGTGCAGCAAACCGTCGCGGCCGGGCAGGAATTCTACGAAAGCGCCGAAGGGCATAATGCTCTTCACTTTGCCTTCGTAAACTTCGCCTACATCGGGAAGCGAGGTAATGCCTTTGATGCGCATTACGGCCTTGTCGATAGAATCTTTGTTGGAAGCGGCAATATCCACCACGCCAAACTCGCCTACCTCTTCAATCATAATGGTAGTACCGGTTTCGCGCTGCATTTCCTGAATAATCTTGCCGCCGGGCCCGATTACCGCACCGATAAACTCGCGCGGGATGCGGAGCTGAACGATACGCGGAGCATGTGCTTTGAAATCGTCGCGGGCTTCGCTGATGGTTTTCATCATTTCGCCCATAATGTGGAGGCGACCCTGTTTGGCCTGCTGCAACGCCTGGGCCATTACTTCGTAGGGCAGTCCGTCAACCTTGAGGTCCATCTGCACGGCAGTAATGCCGTCGGCGGTACCGCAAACTTTGAAGTCCATATCGCCCAGGTGATCTTCGTCGCCGAGAATATCGGAAAGTACGGCGTACTTGCCGGTATTGTCGGTAATGAGGCCCATAGCAATGCCTGCTACCGGCTTTTTGATTTTCACACCAGCATCCATGAGGGCCATTGTACCGGCACACACGGTGGCCATAGACGATGAGCCGTTTGATTCGAGGATATCAGACACAATACGGATCGTGTACTGGTTATCGGCCGGAATCATGTTTTTAAGTGCGCGCAGGGCAAGGTTTCCGTGGCCGATTTCGCGGCGGCCGGTGCCACGCATGGGCTTGGCTTCGCCGGTTGAGAAGGGCGGGAAATTGTAATGCAGCAGGAAGTTGATTTCCTCGTTAAACATCGGCGTATCGAGCAGCTGTGCATCGAGTTTGGTGCCGAGGGTAACGGTGGTCAGCGACTGTGTTTCGCCGCGGGTGAATACCGATGAACCGTGCGCCATGGGCAGGTAATCGGTTTCGCACCAGATGGGGCGGATATCGGTGAGGCCACGGCCGTCGAGACGTTTGCGGGTATCGAGAACGGCACGGCGAACGGCTTCCCACTCGGTGATGTAGTAGTATTTTTTGGCCAGGCCCTTGAGTTCGTCGGTCTGCTCTTCGGCCGGAATGGTGGCCCAGAATGCTTCAAACACGGCTTTAAAACCGGCTTTGCGCTCGGCCTTGTTCGGGTTGCCCTGCATGGCCACGGCAAGTGCCTTGTCGTAGCAAAATGCGTGTACTTTTTCCTGCAGTGCAGCGTCGTTGGTTTCGTGGCTGTATTCGCGCTTTACTTTCGACTTTTCCACTTCGGCAGCCAGTGCATTGATGGCGCCAATCTGCACGCGGATTGCTTCGTGCGCAAATTTGATGGCCTCAAGCATCACTTCTTCCGATACTTCGAGCATTTCGCCTTCCACCATGAGAATATCTTTCTGGCTGGCGGCTACAATCATGTCGATGTCTGAACGCTTCATCTCTTCCATATTGGGGTTGATGATGAAGTTGCCGTCGATGCGGCCTACACGTACTTCAGAAATGGGACCGTTGAACGGAATATCTGAAACTGCCAGTGCAGCAGCGGCAGCAAGGCCGGCAAAGCAATCGGGCAGGATGGTTTTGTCTGACGAAATCAGATAAATCAGCACCTGTGTATCGGCGTGATAATCTTCGGGGAAAAGCGGACGCAGCGCACGGTCAACGAGGCGGCTTACGAGTACTTCGCTGTCGCTCGGACGGGCTTCGCGTTTGAAAAAGCCGCCGGGAAAGCGGCCTGTGGAGGCAAACATTTCACGGTAATCGACCGTGAGCGGCATAAAGTCAACGCCGGGTTTTGCATCAGGGTTGGATACTGCAGTGGCAAGCAGCATCGTGTTACCGTACTTCACAACTACCGAACCGTCAGCCTGCTTGGCTAATTTGCCCGTTTCGATGGTCACCATACGGCCGTCGCCCATGTCGAACGATTGTTGGATTCCTGTTGGTTTCATATTTCTCATTTATATATCCAGTGGTGGCAGCACGGTAAAACACATCGGGTATTTTACATCCGCCCTTTGCGGTGTGCCGGCAATGCAACTTTTCAGGTGGTTGATGCCTGAGTATAAAAGCCGAAAGCATCCCGCATTGCCCGGGATGCTTTCAACTATGTGTTTATTTTGGAAACTGGTGCATGAATTACTTGCGGATTTCCAGCTTCTTGAGGATGGCGCGATAACGCTCAATGTCGTTTTTCTTGAGGTAATCAAGCAACGCTTTGCGCTTGCCTACCAGAAGAACGAGTGAACGCTCGGTGTTTTTGTCTTTCGGCTTTTGCTTGAGGTGCTGGGTAAGGTGCTGAATGCGGTAGGTAAACAACGCTATCTGCCCCTCTGGCGACCCGGTGTCAGCATCTGACTTGCCGTGTGTGCGGAAGATTTCCTTCTTTTTGTCGGACGTAAGGTACATGATTTTTAATGAATTACGTTTAGCTTCGGTGCCAAACGGCTGCAAAGGTAGAAATAAATTTTTAATTTCAAACAGCTTCTATTCACAGAGGCTGCTAAGGAATTATCCTTGGGTTTTGTTATGCGTCATTTTTGTCCATACTTCATTGGATTTTTTGCTGATTCACTCTACGTATCCACTGCAAAACCCGCCTCCTCTGAACAAAAATCGCATCATTACAATTTTCCCTAACAGCCTCTGATATTCCGGCAGACAAACAGAAAAGCCCACATTTTCCATAACTCTTTATTCAACAAACACTTACCTTCGTTATCCGGAAATGAAAATCTATACCACCCTTCAAATCGGAGAATATCACGTTAATCACTGCGAAGATTATCTTTTTTCAGAATATATTGTAAACAACAAGTTGCTTTGTGCGGTTATGGATGGCTGCACCATGGGAAACGACAGTTACCTGATTGCAACAATAACGGGCAAACTGCTTCGTAAAATTGTGAAAGCCAGAAACTATGAGGCCCTGTATAATCCCGATGCCTCATCCACACTTAATTTAACCGGTTATCTAAAATCAATCCTGAACGAATTATTTCAGGAACTTAATAGTATCAGAAATCAGCTCCAGCTCGAAAAAAAAGAACTGCTTACCACACTCATTCTTCTACTTCTTGATGTACAAAAAAATGAAGGAATTGTACTGGTTATAGGCGACGGAGTAGTGAGTATCAATGGCCGGTTAATCGATTTTGATCAGGATAACAAACCCGATTATCTTGGGTTTCATTTGCATGAAGATTTTGAAAAGTGGTTTGAAGACCAGCAGCAGTTAATTTTGTTTGACCGGATTGAAGATATAAGTATTGCTACTGACGGAATACTCACATTTACTCAGGTTAAACAAGCCACTTCATCGGAACGTATAGACCCTGCAGCATTTTTGCTTAATGATTATGATAACCCGGAAAACGAAGACTTATTGACGAATAAACTCAAAGTGCTTGAATACCGTTATGGATTGAAGCACACGGATGATCTGGCTTTGGTAAGAGTTGTAAAATCGCATGAATAAAAGAAGAGGCCGGAATGCTCCGGCCTCTGATATATAGATATTTGCTGGATCCTCAGCCTTTAAACAACGTAAGCAACTGCACCAGCTTCGCTTTAAGTTCGGTGCGGGGCACAATGGCATCGAGGAAGCCGTGTTCGAGTACAAACTCGGCTGTCTGGAAGCCTTTGGGCAGGTCTTTGCCGATGGTTTCCTTCACCACACGCGGGCCGGCAAAGCCAATGAGCGATCCGGGCTCGGCAATGTTGAGGTCGCCGAGCATGGCGTAGGATGCGGTAACACCGCCGGTGGTAGGATCGGTGAGCAGCGAAATGTACGGAATGCCGGCATCGTCGAGCTGTGCCAGACGGGCCGATGTTTTGGCCATTTGCATGAGCGAGTGTGCGGCTTCCATCATACGCGCACCACCCGATTTGGAGATGATGAGCAGCGGAACTTTCTTGTCCAGGCAAACTTCAATGGAGCGGGCAATCTTCTCGCCCACCACCGAACCCATTGAACCGCCGATGAAGTTGAAATCCATGCAGCACACTACCATTTCGTGCCCGCCTATTTTGCCGTGAGCGGCGCGGATGGCATCTTTCAACCCGGTTTTCTGCTGCGATTCGGCCACACGGGCCGGATACTTTTTGGTATCGGTAAATAGCAGCGGATCGCCGGAGGTAAGGTCGGGGAAAAGTTCCTCGGCTTCCTGGTCATCGAAAAGAATGGTAAAGTATTCTTCCGACCCGATACGTTCGTGGTAACCGCAGTTTGGGCAAACATAATGGTTTGCCACATGCTCGGTGGTAGGAATTACCTTCTTGCACGATTTACATTTATACCAGAGACCCTCGGGGGTTTCTTTCTTCTCTTTGGTGGAAGTGGTAATGCCTTCCTTAATGCGTTTGAACCAGCTCATGAAAACTTTGTTGGTTAAAGACTGAGCCCGTGGCGATGCGGTTAGGCAATCGTCACCTCGTTTGAAAGATACACATCCTGAATGGCATTGAGCAGGGCTACGCCTTCGTTCAGGGGTTTCTGAAATGCTTTGCGGCCGGAGATAAGGCCCTGACCACCTGCACGTTTGTTGATAACGGCTGTGGCCACGGCTTCGGCAAGGTCTGATGCGCCTTTCGATTCGCCACCCGAATTGATAAGACCCATGCGGCCCATGTAGCAGTTGGCTACCTGGTAGCGGCAAAGATCAATGGGATGATCGCTCGAAAGCTCGGAGTACACTTTGGGATGGGTTTTGCCGTGTCCGGTGGCGTTGTAGCCGCCATTGTTTACGGGCAGCTTCTGTTTGATAATGTCGGCCTGAATGGTTACGCCGAGGTGGTTGGCCTGGCTGGTAAGGTCGGCAGCGGCATGATAATCGACACCGTCTTTTTTGAAGCCGGGGTTGCGCAGATAGCACCAGAGAATGGTAGCCATGCCCAGTTCGTGTGCGCGCTCGAAAGCGGCAGCCACTTCCTGAATCTGACGTGCCGACTCTTCGGAACCGAAGTAAATGGTGGCACCCACGGCCACGGCACCCAGGTTCCAGGCTTCTTCCACAGAGCCAAACATTACCTGATCGTACTTGTTGGGGTAGCTGAGGAATTCGTTGTGGTTGATTTTTACCACAAACGGAATTTTGTGTGCGTATTTGCGCGATACGGAAGCAAGCACGCCGTAAGTGGTGGCCACTGCGTTGCAACCGCCTTCGATGGCAAGTTTTACGATGTTTTCGCCGTCGAAATAAATGGGATTGGGGGCGAAAGAGGCTCCGGCCGAGTGTTCAATTCCCTGATCGACAGGGAGGATAGACATGTAGCCGGTATTGGCCAGACGACCTGTGCCGTACAATGCCTGAAGGCTGCGCAGTACCTGGGGGCTGCGGTTGGTTTGGGCAAAAATGCGGTCCACGAAATCGCCACCGGGCAGGTGGAGCTGGTCGCGTGAAATTTTACAGGTGTGATTGAGCAGGCTTTCTGCCTGATCGCCAAGGAGTTGCTGGATTTTATCGATGGCCATTGCCGGTTCTGTTGATCGTTCAGGGAGGCAAAGCTAACAAATCTGTACGCTTATCGGCCTGTTTATCCGTAGGGAGATAATCAAAATACTGATAATCAAGCAATAATACCTTCACCTCCCGGTGAAGGTTAGTTTTAATATTTTTTGGTGATGGGTGAATCGGTTGAAACAAGTCCGGAGACTTGTTTCAACCGAGCGGAAAGTTTATCCGGCTTCGCCGGAGAAAACTTTCCGCAGCCTGGATGTGTGTGGCCTTCGGCCACGAATACTTTTCCCGGCTTAGAACGGATAGCCGATACCGAAATTGAGGTTGCTGCCGAGCGGCCTCTGCCCTATCCACCAGCGTTCGCCGTAAGGTAAGGACGGATCGCGCATTTTGAAGGCGAGATCGAGGCGCACGATGAAGAAGCTGAGGTCGTAGCGCAGGCCGAAGCCGGGGCCGAAAGCGAGGTCGTTTATAAAGCGCGAGAATTCGAAGTTGCCGTTGGGGCGGGCAGAATCGGGGCGCAGCAGCCAGATGTTTCCGCCATCGGCAAAAACGGCTCCTTTGAGGGTGTTGGTGATGCGGAAGCGGAGTTCGATGTTGTATTCGGCCTGCACGTCGCCAAATTGGGCGAATCGTTCGTCGGGCGGCACAGGATAGGAACCGGGGCCCAGGCTGCGGGCCTCCCAGGCACGGATGCCGTTTGCGCCGCCGGCAAAGAAGCTTTTTTCGAGCGGCATGGCGGGGAAGTTATCGAGCGGAAGGCCCACGCCCTGCGCCACGCGGAGCACAAGCTGCTGGTGATCGCCAAAACGGCGCGAGTAAATATAAGTGGCCGCTACCCGCACATACTGCGAAAACGGAATGCCAAACACCCGGTAAGAGCCATTGGCATCGGGCTGTGCGCTTGAACGTTCGTAAAAAAAGCGCATGATATTGCCCGATATGCCCGCATCGGCTTTGAGGTAGTGTACATCTTTCGACTTCTGCGGGTTTTGTGTGTTGAGGGTGTAGGAAATGCGGCTTTCGTTTATGAAGTGGTCTGTAAAACGATAGCGCAGTACGGGATCGTTGTTTGTATTCAGGAACTCGGCCAGTCCGGCTTTGGGTGTTACCCTTACCACGTTAAATTCCTGCAGGTAAATGCCCATGCGGCCAAAGCGGCCCATGCTGAAGTTGTAGCCGTAGGACAGGTTGAAAATGGTACGGTCGTAATCCAGGCGGCGCTGGTAGTTTACCGACGTGAGGAATGTGGTGCGCCTTCCTTCGGCCTGTGCAAAGGGAAAGAGGTTGTACGGGGCCATGGCGCGTGGAATGTTGAGCGAAATTTCGGCACCGGCTTCGATGGTGTTAAGGGTAACCTGTTCGGGGCCGTTTTGCTGGGTTTCGGTAATAGGCTGCTGTGCTTCGGTACCGCCACGGATGCGGAATTCGAGCATTTCGGCTCCGCGCAAAAGGTTGTTGTTTTGAAACGCAAACTGTCCGCCTATGCCCAGGTTGCCGCCGGTGTTGGTGCCTTCTACCTGCAACTGGTACGACTGGCGCATGAGCGGAATGAGCACGATTTCGCAATCGACCTGATCGGGCCCAACGGCGCGGGCATTTACAAACACCTGTTTAAACAGGCGCAGGCTGATGAGCTGGCGATAGGTGGCCGTAAAATCAGACTCATCGTATAATGCCCCGTTGTGATCGATAAGAATGCGCGAGGTGAGTACTTCGGGTTTGTAGGGAAATTCGGGCTCGCGCAGGGTATCGCGCAGGAAATAAATGGTGCGGGTGTTGTCGTGGTCGGTGTAGGTAATTCGTTCGCGCGGGGCATCGTCGTTTTTGAGTTCCTGCACCGAGGCAATGGTGCGCACGGTTATGTTGCGCACGTAATAGCGTTTGTGATCGGTGGGCACCCACGAGGTATCGGAAAGCTGCTGGCGCGGGCTGCGGATGCGGATGGTTACATCGGCGTAATGTCCCTGCGAAGAGGAATCCACTTCAAAACGCACATAGTCTTTGGTAAACTGGTAATAGCCTTTGTTGCGCAGATTGCGGGTAATGCGATCGCGCTCGGCGGCGAAAATGTCGATATCGTAGTTTACAAACTCACCCGGTTTTCGCGCAATCAGGTAGCAGGAATCTTTGTCTTCGTTTACCAGCAGCGCAAGCTGCGGATCCTGCACATCGTAGCTTACTTTGCGTACCACAAAGGGCTGTTTTGGTTCTATATAATAGAATACAAAGACCTTGTGTTTCTTGGGAGTCCCAAGATTGAAAAAGAATTTCTGCCCCTTGCTTAACTGATGCCCGCCCAGTACTTTCTTTAATAATTTCTTCTTGAGAAACATTCTCTGGCTAAGGACAGTGTCTTTTACGATACCGTCGAAATAGCCTTTGTTGTGCAGGTAAAGTTCAAACTGTTTATGGGTACGTTCGGTGAGCGTGCTGTCGTAAACCACCGGGGCTTCGCCTATGCTTTGCAGGAACTGGCCAACGGTGCGGCGTTGTTTGGGTTCGCGGCGGTATGAACCGTTTCGGCGTTTGGGGTTATTATCGTAGCGTCTTTTTCTTTCTTCAAATTCTTTCTTTTTCCTTTCGCGCCGTATTGAGTCCCGTTTAGGATTAACCAGATTATAAATTTGCAGGTAAAGCGGCACTATTACTACCCTCCGGTTTGGTTTTTGCTTCACGTAGGCGTAGAGTTCGCTTTTATCGGGCTTTTTTTCTGTGTTGAGTATTTCAACTTTTCGCAGCAGCTTCTGGTTTTTCTTTTTGTTAAGGCGGCGGGTGGCGCAGCCGGTATCGGCAAGCACCAGCAGCGCAATAAGCACGGGCAAAAAGAGATATGATGCGGTTCGGAACACAGAAGGGAATGAAGCAGTTGCTATTTTTGCAAATATAGTGCCTGAATTGGTTAACGGATGATCTCGAAAAACAGAATTGCTTTTCTGCGTGCCCTGCAGCAGAAGAAAAACCGCCGCGAACAGGGCCTGTTTGTGGCCGAGGGCACTAAAACCGTGCTCGAATTGCTGCACTCGCCCCTGCGTTGCAGCTACATTGCCGCCACGGCCGAATGGTGGAAAGGCAAACGGCTGCCCCGCACCATCACCGCCGACTCAGACACGGCCGATGAAAAAGAGATGGAGCGCATTTCCTCGCTCAGCACCGCGCCCGATGTGCTGGCCGT
Source organism: Bacteroidia bacterium (assembly GCA_025454955.1). Taxonomy (GTDB): domain Bacteria; phylum Bacteroidota; class Bacteroidia; order Palsa-965; family Palsa-965. The sequence continues at coordinate 140,459 of JALONL010000011.1, forward strand.
GTTTGAAATTCCCGTACACACCTTTGCCCCGGCAGATGTGCTGCACGGCTACACCCTTGCGGCCGACGGCATACGCGACCCCGGCAACCTCGGCACGCTTATACGTATAGCCGACTGGTTTGGCATTTCGCGCATACTCTGCTCGGCCGATACTGCCGAAGTGTGGAACCCCAAAACAGTGCAGGCCACAATGGGTTCGCTGGCGCGGGTGCAAACGGCGGAAGTGGATTTGCCGGCTTTTTTGCAGCAGGTGCGGCAGGCTTCCAGCGGTACGCTTCCGGTGTTCGGCACTTTTCTCGAAGGCGATTCGGTATTTGCCACGCGTTTTCCGGCAAACGGCATAATTGTCATCGGCAGCGAATCGCACGGCATTGGTGAAGCGGTGAAAAATGTGGTTTCGCAGCGCATTACCATTCCTTCGTTCAGCACCGGGCAGGGGGCCGAATCGCTCAATGCCGGAGTGGCGGCCGGAATTATTTGTGCCGAAATGCGCCGCCAAACCCTTGTAAAATAAGGAAATCTTAATTTTTCATAAAAAATTTTCACCGGCCGGTTAAACCTGTGCGGTAGTGGCTGAGTCATAACGACAACAAACAGCAACAACAACATTCACATAAAAAACCAAGACCGATGAATTTCCAGCGTATTTTCTCCCGCACCCTCCCTGTTCTCGCACTCAGCGCCGTACTTGTAACCGGTTGCCGCCGCGAAGAAGAAGACACCGACACCAACGCCGCCGCCGACAATGCCCTTGCCGAAGCCACTTTCAGCGATGTGGCCAACTTTACCGATGAAGCAGGCCGCACCGGCGATCTTACCAACTACCGCGTGGGCGATCTCGAAGGCACACTCAACGCCTGCGCCACCATTACATTCGATTCGCTCATTACCACCGATAACGATACCATGACCATCGACTTCGGCACCACCAACTGCACCGGCAACGACGGTCGCAACCGCCGCGGTAAGGTAATTGTGGTTTACAACGGTCGTTTCCGCGATGTCGGCCACACACACACGGTTACATTCGACAATTACTTTGTAAACGACAACCAGGTGCTGGGCACCAAAACCGTAAGCAACCTCGGCCCCAATACAGCAGGCCACACCGTATATGATGTTAATGTAAACGGCCAGATTGTATTGGCCAACAACGGCGGCACCATTACCTGGAACTCGCAGCGCCAGCGCGAATGGGTACAGGGCGAAAGCACCGCCATCTGGAGCGACGATCTTTACTCAATCACCGGCTCGGCCAGCGGAACCAGCGCCAGCGGACAAAGCTACACGATGCAGATTACCAGCCCGCTCATTCGCAACATGGCTCTCGGTTGCCGCCGCCACTTCACACAGGGCGTATTGCAACTCACTCCTTCCAACCGTCCCATGCGCACAGTTGACTTTGGCAGCGGCGCCTGCGACAATATTGCCACTGTGACCATAAACAACCGCACCTATACCATCCAGCTTCGCTAAGACCGCTCGCTGAAGCTGTGATAAAGGCCAACGGCTCTCTTAACGGGGAGCCGTTGGTGTTTTTATTCAGTACCGCCGAATACTAACAATAACAGGGACTTATAAACAGCACCCTCTTTAAGACGGGTTATGGCTTATTTTTGTACATTACTATCATGATATCTATGGAAATCAAAACCGATATTTTTCTGGGTGATTGCAAAGAGAAGTTGAAACTAATACCCGATAACTCGGTTGATCTTATTATCACTTCACCACCTTACGCCGACCAGCGTAAAAGCACTTACGGCGGTATCCATCCTGATAAATATGTGGAATGGTTTCTCCCGATTTCTGGTGAATTGTTAAGAGTACTGAAACCCACCGGAACTTTTATCCTCAATATCAAGGAAAAAGTGGTAGAGGGTGAACGAAGTACTTATGTAATGGAATTGATTTTAGAGATGCGGAAACAGGGATGGTTATGGACGGAAGAATTTATCTGGCACAAAAAAAACTGCTATCCGGGAAAATGGCCCAATCGTTTCAGGGATGCGTGGGAACGACTTCTCCAGTTTAACAAAGACAAAAAGTTCGCCATGTATCAGGAAGAGGTAATGGTACCAATGGGAGACTGGGCAAAATCGCGCCTGAAAAATCTTTCGGAAACAGATAAAACACGGGATAATTCGAAAGTAGGCAGTGGTTTCGGGAAAAATATTTCGAACTGGTTAGAAAGAGATAAAGCATTTCCCACAAACGTGCTTCATCTGGCTACTGAATGCAGTAATAAGAATCACAGTGCCGCTTTCCCGCAAGAGTTACCCGAATGGTTCATCAAATTATTTACAAAAGAAAATGATACTGTACTCGATCCGTTTATGGGATCAGGAACCACACTCAGCGTAGCTAACCGGATGGGAAGAAACTCCATTGGAATAGAAATAGTTCCCGAGTATTATGAAATGGTGAAAAAAGAAATTAAACCCGTTGAGCTATATTTGTTCGATATGACTGAGAAAACAAATGGCAAACAAAAGATCAAAAGGCAACAATCTAAATCTCCGCAGCGTGCAGCAGTACGTTGAGAACAACATCAGCGTTTTCCATAACAAGAGGATTGAGAGTTTAAACTCACTCAAACTAAACACCATTCTCAAACGGAAAAATCCGTACCTCTACAAAGCAAAAAATATTCTCACCACCGGAGATATTGTTAAAAATATCCTCGATGCACATCTGTCCTCACAGGAAGAAACAATTTTTGGCGACTGGCTCGAAGGGTTGGCCATATTCATCAATCAACAGGTTTATGGGGGTAAAAAATCAGGTATTACCGGAATTGATCTGGAGTTTGAGAAAGATAATATCAGGTATATTATTACCATAAAATCAGGCCCCAAATGGGGAAACAGCAGCCAGATTGAGAAAATGAAAGATAATTTTAGAACGGCTCTAAAAACCCTGAGAACAAGCAACTCGAAAATACATGTAATTGCAGTCAACGGCTGTTGCTATGGGAAAGACAAAAAACCAAATAAAGGAGATTACTATAAATATTGCGGACAGGAATTTTGGGAGTTTATTTCGGGAGATCAGGAACTTTATCTGCGTATTATTGAACCTCTGAGTACGAAGGCAAAGGAGAAAAACGATGAATTTCTAAAGGCATATTCAAGAATAATCAACAAATTCACCCAGGAGTTTTCCAAATCATTCTGCAATGCAGATATGGAAATCGACTGGGAGAAAATCGTAAAATTTAATTCCTCCAAAGCATGAGCGGCACCGAACAACCGATACACACCGAAAAAAGCGGAAACGTAAGCATTATCCGCCTCAACCGTCCCGATAAATTCAACAGCTTTAACCGCGAAATGGCGTTGCAAATGCAGGCGGCGCTTGATGCGGCTGCGGCCGACGAAGAAATTCGTTGCATACTCATTACCGGAAACGGCAAGGCATTTTGTGCCGGGCAGGATCTTTCGGAAGCCATTGACCCGCAGGGGCCGGGCATCGAAAAAATTGTGAGCGAGCATTACAACCCGATCATTCTCAAAATTCGCGCTATTGAAAAGCCGGTTGTTTGTGCCGTAAACGGTGTGGCTGCCGGTGCGGGTGCCAATATTGCGCTGGCCTGCGATGTGGTGATGGCGGCGGCTTCGGCCTCGTTTATTCAGGCGTTCAGCAAAATAGGGTTGATTCCCGACAGCGGCGGCACATTTTTTCTGCCACGGCTTATCGGGTTTCAGCGCGCGTCGGCATTAATGATGCTGGGCGATAAAGTGACTGCGGCCGATGCCCTGCAAATGGGTATGCTGTACAAAGTATGCGACGATGCGGCGCTGATGGAAACGGCTTTGCAAACTGCCGCAACGCTGGCTTCGATGCCCACAAAAGGAATCGGACTTACGAAACGTTTGCTCAACGAATCGGCCACAAACAACCTTGCTCAGCAGCTTGCGCGCGAGGGCGAAGAGCAGGTTACTGCGGCACAAACATACGATTACAGCGAAGGCGTAAATGCTTTCCTCGAAAAACGCAAACCCGAATTTAAAGGCCGCTGATCGTATGCTTTCCACTTCTTCTGTAATTGGCGTAATTGGTGCCGGTGCCATGGGCGCAGGCATTGCACAGGTGGCTGCGACTGCCGGACATGCCGTAGTTCTTTTCGATACCAACGCGGCACAACTCGACAAAGCCAAAACCGATCTGGCAGCCACACTCGGCAAGCTCACCGAAAAAGGCAAACTCACCGCCGAAACCGCGCAACAAATACAAAGCCGTTTTACCTACGCCACCACGCTTGAGGCTTTTGCGCCCTGCGCACTCATTATCGAAGCCATTGTGGAACGGTTGGATGTGAAGCAGGATGTGTTTGGCAAACTCGAAAGCATTGTGAGCGAGAGTTGCATGATAGCCAGCAATACTTCGTCGCTTTCCATTACGCTCATTGCATCGGCCTGTAAAAATCCTGAGCGTGTGCTGGGCATTCACTTCTTCAACCCGGCTCCGCTTATGCCGCTGGTGGAAATTATTCCCGGCGTGGCTACCAGTGAAGCTCTGTTGCTCACGGCCAAAGCCACCATCGACAACTGGGGCAAAACCACTGTGCTTACCAAAGACACACCCGGCTTTATTGTAAACCGCGTGGCCCGCTCCTACTACGGCGAGTCGATACGCATTTACGAAGAAGGCATGGCCGATTTTGCCACCATCGACTATGCGCTCAAAACTGCAGGAGGTTTTCGCATGGGGCCGTTTGAACTGATGGATTTCATTGGCAACGACATCAACTACAAAGTAACCGAAACCGTGTGGGAGCAGTTCTTCTACGAACCGCGTTTCAAACCTTCGTTTACACAAAAACGCCTTTACGAAGCCAAACGTTTCGGACGTAAAACCGGTCGCGGCTACTACGACTATTCGCCCGGAGCCGTAATGCCCGAACCGAATAAAGACGAAGCACTGGCACAGCAAATTCTCAATCGCGTACTGGCCATGCTCATTAACGAGGCCGCCGATGCATTCTACCTCGGCATTGCCAGCCGCGATGATCTCGACACGGCCATGACCAAAGGCGTAAACTACCCGAAAGGTTTGCTGAAATGGGCCGACGAAATTGGCATTGCCAACGTACTTGCCACACTCGAAAATTTATACAGCGAGTATGGCGAAGACCGCTACCGCCCCTGCGTATTGCTTAAACGCATGGCCAAAGAAAACAACACGTTTTACTGATTGCTGTCGCCGCGCAGCTTTTCGTTTTCGTGATGGCGTGTGCTGTCGCGCTGCGTTTTTTTGTCGAGGTTCTTTTGCAGCGCCGCCGTTAAGTCCACACCGGTTTGGTTGGCTAAGCAAATGACCACAAACAGCACATCGGCCAGTTCGTCGGAAAGTTGTTTGTCTTTGTCGCTGGCCTTAAACGACTGTTCGCCATACTGCCGCGAAATGATGCGGGCCACCTCGCCTACTTCTTCGGTGAGAATGGCCATGTTGGTGAGTTCGCTGAAATAGCGCACGCCGTGGGTTTTGATCCAGTTGTCAACTGTTTCCTGAGCCTGTTGAATGGTCATTGGCGTTTCCGGGTATAAATTATTTCAATACTATTACCGACCACATCCGTCCGGTTTTCCCATTATCACGCCTGAAAGAAAAGAAATCGCTTTCGGTGGAACAACGGTTTAATACATCAATATTTTCGGGATGTATGCCGCATTCTTCAAGCACAAAACTATTGGCGCGGGCCAAATCGAGCAGGCGGTGGTGGTGAATGCTGTGCGGAAAACCGGCATAGCGGAACTGTTCAATTACCTCTTCGCTCACTTCGTATTTCTGGCCACATATTCCGGGGCCGATGGCGGCGCGGATATGTTTGTGTGAAGCACCCAGCCTGCACATTTCCTTTACAGTTTCCTCTGCAATGTGTGCCAGTGTGCCGCGCCAGCCTGCATGTGCCGCGCCAATTACATGGTTTACGGGATCGTGCAGCAGGAGCGGATAACAGTCGGCGGTGCTAACGGCGAGTACAATGTTTTTTTGGTTTGTCACTAATGCATCGCAGGTTTGCGGGCCGGGTTGGGCCACACATACATCGGCACCATGCACCTGCCGCATCCAGGCCACGGGTGTATTTTCGAGGCCGAGCGATTGGAGAAACAGTGTTCTGTTTTGCTCAATATGTTCGGGAATATCTTCGCTGCCGCCGAGGTTGAGGCTTTGGTAAGGAGCCTGCGAAACGCCGCCATGCCTTGTGCTGAAACCATGTATGGCCGAAAGCAGGGTACTTTTCAATACCTGCACGATGGCCTCAGTCTTCATGGCCTTTTACTTTAAGTTTGCCGTTTTTCCAGAGGTATTCTTCTTCGGCCTGTTTGCGTTTCATCGAATCGCTTACTTCTTTGTCTTCGAGTTTGCGCAGGTCGGGCTGGCCGGCATTTACCCATGCGGTGTACCAGATGCAGCCGGTGAAATAAATTGACGAGCGCAAACGTCGTTCTACCATGCCGTTGAGCACGGTGCTGTATGCGCGCGAGTATTCTTCGCTATATACGCGCATGTTGGTGGCTCCGCGCGATTCGTAGGCGTATTTGCGGTCGGGCGGTGTGCTGGCGTTGAGCTGTGCTTCGAGGAAAAGGACGGAGTCGAGCGACTGATGGCTGGCATACACCCAGTCCCATGCCGAGTTGAGGGGCGATTCGAGGTAGCGTGCGCGGCCCACGAAGTAGTCGTAGCTTTCGCCGTAGAGTTCGGGAATGCGCGATTCCCAGAAGCCGTGTATGCCGTGCTGGTTGGTAAGCTGGCCGTTGTAGTTTTCGGTGGTGTGCAGGGGTACGTGTGCATCGCCCACGTAGTGACCGATTTCGGCGGAGTACTGGAGAATTTTATCGACGTTGCCTTCGCGGAATGCTTCGGTGAGGCGGTAGGTCATTACGTCAATCCACCACGGCACAATGCCGTAGGCCTGCAGGGTGTCTTCGGTGTATTTGGCCACGGCTTTTTTCCAGAAGCGCGGCACACTGTCGAATGCAAATTTTCCGTAGTGGTCAATGTCGATGTAGTGGCGCGGGGCTTCTTCGGGCACGGCGTAGCGGCGTTTGTCGGGGTCAACGGCGTGTTCGGTAATATATTCAATGTGTTTTTTGTAGAAGCCAACCATTTCGGGAGGCAGCGTAAACACGGCCATGCGGTTTATGCGGCGATGGCCCCAAAAGCCCCACGACTCGGCCTCCGGTGCCGGAACCAGCAGCAGCCAGGCGGCAGTGAGCAGCAAAATGAGTCCGGAAAGACGTTTCAGCTTTTTCATCATTCTAAATTAATCAAAACAGCAGGGCCAGAAGTAAGCGCAATGTGAAATTTATGCGGTTATTTCTTCATGTCTAATTTCACCAATGCCCCGTTTACGAGTACCGGAATTACGGTAGTCTGATCGTGCTGCAGGCAAAAGCGTATGTCTTTCTTCAAACCCAACCGGGCCATGCGTTCCTTGTGCGAGGCGCGGCTGAGAAATTTGTACGGATCAGTCTGGGCCTGCTGGTAAAGGTATTGCAAGGCAAGGCAGGCATCGCCCATTTTGTACGAAGGATTGCGGTTAATGAGTTCCTGCGTAACTGCTCCTGCAAACATGGAATCTTCGAGGTTGAAACGGTTTTTCCAGCCCGAACAAAGCAGCAGCACCGGACGTTTTTCGGCCACCAGCCAGTTGCAAAGTGCCGAAATATTGGTGAATGCGCCTACCACCACCTTGTATGCATTTTTGGCTGCTTCGAGCGCCTGTGTGCCGTTGGTGGTGGTTATGGCAATGGTTTGATCTTTTACATGATCGCCCATGTAGTCGTAGGGCGAGTTGCCGAAATCGAAGCCTTCTACTTTTATGGCATCGCGCTCTGCTCCGGCCAGCATACCGGTGGCTTGGAGGGCGCGGGCCTCTTCCACGGTGGCCACCGGAATCATTTTAGCCGCGCCGTAATGAAAGGCTGTGCAAATGGCCGAGGTGGCGCGGAGAACGTCTATGATTACTACTATGCTTTCGCTGTCGGCATATACCGGGTAGAGGTAGGGCGAGAAGCAGGCATCGATTTTGAGAGGGGAGGTGGTTTCTGCCATGATTTAATAGTTATAAATCATTATCCGACGTTCTAAATCGGAGAGAAGACTATCGTAGGTCATGCATTGAATAAGCGAAGAATTGACCACTACCTTTTCGCTTCTCCAACTCATTCTGCTTCGGCCAAAAGCATCAAGTTCTTTATCGCGTCCGATAATAAGTAAACCGTTGCAGGCAATAGAATCGGCCTCAAAAAGTTTTCTGAAAGATGATGTGCCCGATTGTTCTTCTATTTTCCAGAACCAATCTACAATCTGGCTATATCCTTCTTCAAATTTCCCCGACCATCTTGGAGCTTTCCGTCCGGTAGCTTTTTTGAATATGGCATTGGGCAAGCCCGATTCAAATTCTACAAAACAATATCTGGAACGTGTAGAATCGCCAAGCACAAGATCGGGACTAAAATCACCGAATAAATCCAATTCAAAAGAAACCCGGTTTACATCCAAACCGCTCATGAATGATCCGATGAATGCCGAAAGTTGTTTTCGTTTTCTGAAAAAGGGTTGTATAACTCTTTGCTCGTCTAATTTATCGCCCGAATTAATGAGATTGCGTAATTCGTTCAACTCTTTTTTTAGCAAAACAGAGTCCAGTTTGCTTGACTCAAATCCGGTCATACTTTCAGGCCGTTTTTTTCGAGAAGCGTTCAAGCATTTGCCGGTCAGTAATGTCGAGAATATCAAAACTTCCGGGAGTAACCGCCTGGAAGAAAATTCTCAAATCATTTATTGACAATACATATACCGGCTTTCCGGGAATATTTATTTTCCGGATTCTGTCCTTATTTTCAGGCTTTCGGTAATTAACCAGCAGTTGAGGAAGTTTTTCGTAAAGAAGGCGCTGTTCCTCTGCAGAAAGGAAATTAAACACCACCCTTGCGCCATGCGAAAAGGTGAGTTTAGGCTGAGTGGAAAGAAATAACAGCGATATCATACTCCTTCAAAGATAGCAAAAAAACTACGCCTTTAAAAACGGCACTTTCACCACTTTGGCCTTGAGGGCTTTGTCGCGCACCTTAATGTAAATTTCGGTATCGGCTTTGGCGAATGCGGTTTTCACATAGCCCATGCCAATGCCTTTTTGCAGCGACGGGGCCTGCGTGCCTGAAGTAACCTTGCCAATTACATTTCCTTCGGCATCGGCAATTTCGTAGTCGTGGCGGGGAATGCCGCGGTCTATCATTTCAAAGCCCACGAGTTTGCGCTGAACGCCGTTTTCTTTTTGGGCCAGCAAAGCGTCTTTGTTGATAAAGTCTTTGTTGAATTTGGTAATCCAGCCCAGTCCGGCTTCGATGGGTGAAGTGGTATCGTCGATATCGTTTCCGTAGAGGCAGAAGCCCATTTCGAGACGCAGTGTATCGCGCGCGCCGAGGCCAACGGGTTTGATGCCAAATTCTTCGCCGGCTTCAAATACGGCTTTCCAGATGCCATCGGCCTGTTCGTTGTCGAAATAAATTTCGAAACCGCCGGCACCGGTATAACCTGTGTTGGAAATTACCACATTGTCAAAACCGGCAAACTTTCCTTTTACGAAATGATAATACGGAATGGCGGACAGATCCACATCGGTAAGTTTTTGCAGTGCGGCCTGTGCTTTGGGGCCCTGCACGGCAAGCAGCGAAGTGCGGTCGGAAATGTCTTTCATTTCCACGCCAAAGGTGTTGTGGCTGCTTATCCAGTTCCAGTCTTTGGTAATGTTGGAGGCGTTTACCACCAGCATGTATGTTTTTTCGTCGATGCGGTACACCAGCAAATCGTCCACAATACCGCCCGACGCATTGGGCAGGCAGGAATACTGCACGCGGCCGTCGTAAAGCTGCGCGGCATCGTTGCTGGTAACAAGCTGGATAAGATCGAGTGCCTTATCGCCTTTGAGGATAAACTCGCCCATGTGCGACACATCGAACACACCCACGCTGTTACGCACGCAAAGGTGCTCTTCGTTTAGACCGGAATACGACACAGGCATGTTGTAGCCTGCAAAGGGAACCATTTTGGCACCCAGTGCAACGTGTGTGGAAGTGAGCGCGGTGTTTTTGAGTTGTGTAGCTGTTTCAGACATGGTGTTAGTATTTATCCAGCGGCAAAGTTAATGGGTTAGGCGAATTGGCGAACATGTGGGAGCGAACCTTATTCACATTAAAAATCGGTTCGGCCCGGGCTTTACGCTCCAATCTGCCAAAACAAAAAACAATCTGTTGCTGCAACCCTTCGAGGTCAAAAAAGACCTCGAAGGGGGATTCGACTATTTTTTGTTTTGGCAGATTTCCGCTGCAATCCCGGCTAGGGCTTCAAACCGTTCGTGTTTCAAAATCACAGGGGGATTTGGTGTGTCACCAATCCTTTCGGCAGAAACCCATTATCTTTACCCGGCTTGCGCAAAGCCAGCAAACCTGTTGTACCAAAGTTTATTACCTGTGAGAACGAAAATAATAGCCGGCAACTGGAAAATGAACAAAACCCGCCACGAGGCGCTCGAACTGGCCGCGTCGGTGGCGGCGGGTGTATCGGCGCAGCCGGTGGCCGAATTGCTTACGCTGCTTTTTCCGCCGTTTCCGCTGCTGGGCGATGTACACCGGCAGATTTCGGGCATAGACGGTGTGGGGCTGGGTGCGCAAAACATGCACCACGAAACGCAGGGCGCCTACACGGGCGAAGTATCGGCGGCAATGCTGGCTTCGATTGGGGTATCGCATGTAATTCTGGGACATTCAGAGCGGCGCCAGTATTTTGCCGAAGACAATGCGCTGCTGCTTAAAAAAACACAGCAGGCCCTAACCCACTCGCTTACACCGGTGTTTTGCATTGGCGAAACCCTGCCCGAGCGCGAAAGCCATACGCATTTTGAAGTAATCCGCCGCCAGCTCGAAGAAGGCCTGCTGCCCGCCGGAGCCGAAGCCGTGAGCCGCTGCATTGTGGCCTACGAGCCTGTGTGGGCCATTGGCACAGGCGTAACAGCCAGTTCGGCACAGGCACAGGAAATGCACGCGTTTATTCGCAGCGTGGTGGCCGAAAAATTAGGCAGCAACGTGGCACAGCAATTGCCCCTGCTCTACGGCGGAAGCTGCAACCCCGCCAATGCCGCCGAACTTTTTGCCTGCCCCGATGTGGACGGCGGACTCATTGGCGGAGCATCGCTCAAAGCGGCCGATTTTCTCAGCATTCGCACCGCCATGCTGCAGCAACTTTTACACGCCAAAGCCTGAGTGAAGTTTTGGCACAGAAAATGCTTATTTCATTCTGCTATGAAACGCTATTTCCATAAAGCCCCCGTTTTCCGCAACCTGCTTGCGGCTCTTTTCCTGCTCATGCCTTTTGCCGCAGCCGCACAAACCGATTCGCTCATGAATCAGGCCTGCTACAAAGACACTTCGCTGGTGGATGAATTTTCCTCCAAGCGCGATACCTCATACCTCGTGCGCGATTTTCTGCGAAAAGGCCACTGGACACTTTATTACGATTTTGCCTTTTCGCAAAAAATGGCCGAGCAGCATTTCTCCCCGCAGGGTGCGCGCATCGGCGTGTGGCGTGTGTGGTACAAAAACGGACAACTCAGCGAAGAGTATGATTACACGGCATCGAAAAACTCGGGCTTCCCCATTGGCAAAAGCTGGTATGCAAACGGCGTGCTGCGCAGCGAACGCACACAGTACCCCGATTCGCTGGTAGAATATAAATACCATCCCAATGGAAAACCGGCCTCCTACTTTTTCTTCGATGCCGCCGGCAACTGCACGCTTATGAAAAACTGGTGCGAAAACGGACAACTGCTCCAAAGCCACAATCCTACTTCCATTACACCCATACCGGTAAACCGCCTGCACTGCAACGGAAATACACACATTACCGGCACACACTACCGTTTCGGCTATGTAGGTGCTTACACTGAATATTTCGAAAACGGTAAAAAAGCCATCGAAGGCCGCTTTACCGAACTTCCTCCGGGCAACACGGTATATATGCCCACCAAAACCGGTGTTTGGAATTACTACGACCAAACCGGTAAACTCATTAAGAAAGAAGAATATACTCCCGGAAAACCGGTGAAAGTAACGAAGTACTGATTCTCTCCTCATTCAAATAAAAAAGCTGCCTCACCCGGGGCAGCTTTTTTATTGTATGAAAAATTTCCCACACAAATTCTCTTCTCTCAAAAATCTCCAACCGAAGAAATTTTCAATCCGGCAGGTGTGTCTTTAAGTATTACTTTTATTTTGATGCGTTCTTGATTTGTTGTAATGTAACTTACTTCATATTCATTGGTTTTCAATTTAATTATACTGAGTGAAGCAAACGCAGTTAAATCCACATCCTGCGCATTGAGAAAAGGATCATAATCGGGTTGCGCTGTTTCAATTTTTCGGATGAGTTCAGGAGTACAATTTTGTTCAATCAATTTCTTTGAATCATTGGGAGAAAATATTGAATCGGATTCATAGGCAATATACATTCCATAAAAAGCATGAACAAACTCCAATGGAATTTTCTCCGCTCTTTCCAATGAATCCTGTTTTATTTTTTCTTTCAATTCTCTACGCATTTTCTGTCTCGGGGTTTCGCACGAGGAGAGAAACACAATGGGGAGTGCAGCAAGTAAAATGAGGTTTCTTAACTTCATTATTTACGGAATAGCGATTTTGGGCAATTACTTTTTCTTCCGTTTATCCTTCGCCGTAGGCGCATGAAAATCGGGATCTTTCTTTTTCACCCATTTTACAAAATCGGCAATGGCTTCGTGCGAAAGCAGTGCCTCAATAGTATGGTATTGCTGCAATAGTTCGCGTTCGGTAAATACACTGTGGATTTTGCTGTGACAAATGCGGTGCATGGGTACGGTTACCCGTCCGCCAAATGTTTTTGGCACGAGGTGATGTACATTCCAGTTTCTTCCCAATGGTCTGCCGCAGAGTGCGCAGGTTTCAGGTTTGGGTAATGTCATTGACGGATTACTTTTGACTCGGCCACCACGCCGTTGTTTCCGGCCACGCGCAGCAGGTAAACTCCTGCGGGCAGCGGCTGTGCCGAAAAGCTGAACCGGTTTATCCCGGCTTTAATGCGGTCTTCGAGCAGCACTTCTACCAGACGGCCGTTTATGTCGTAGAGTTCGAAGCGCAGTATTTGTGCCTGCTGCAGGGTAAACTCCAGCGAAATACGATCGGTGAAAGGGTTTGGATATACGTTTACTTCTGTGGCAGTGGCGGGTGCGTTTGGCACACTCACATCGGGCGAAATGCCGAGTTCGGCCACCCAGGTGCTGTGTGTGCCGTTGGCAAGTCCGTACATGCCGCTTACCCAGCAGGTCCCCTGCACATCGTAGCGGCGCTGTATGCCGGAGTAATCGCCCCAGCGTTCGCCGCCGCTGAGTACGTTGTAGGGGCCTGCGCCCGCTCTTACCACTCGGTGCGGCGAGTAGCCTCCGTTTCCGTCGCTGGTTAATGCCACGAAGCCGGGGTTTAACGTGCCCGATGTGCGCAGCATAATTATCATGGCGGTATTGTCGCTGCCGTCGTAACCGGCGTAGGCTATGTTCGGGTAGCCGTATTCCATGGCCGTATCGCTGAAGAGTGTGCTTGCAATGATGGGCGAGGCGGTGTAGTTTGTAATGATGCCGTGCATTACCCCGGCAGTTCCGGTGGCAGTGTCCATGGTGTTATGCACGTATTGAATGAGTCCGTTTTGCATAAATGCGCCCAGCACGCGTGCATCGTTGGTGGCCAGCAGTCCGCCGTTTCCGGGTTGCACGGCATCGGGCGGTGCGGTGTACATGCGGTCGGATACGATGGGGGTAACGGTAATGCTCACGGCAGTGTCCATGGCTGTGCCCACGAGGCGGATGAGGAAAATGGTATCGTTGCCGGTGGTGAGATTGCGGTTGGAGAGGAAATATTGTTCGTTGGTCTGCTGGGGGAAATTACCGCCTTCCACCGGACACATATTGCGTATGGGGCGGCCGCCAAACTGTACGTTGCGGCGCAGCTGCGAGGTAAGTGTATCGCCGTTGTAGCCGTCCCATTTTCCCACCTGCCAGATGAGTGTTTCGGCAAAGCCGGTTTGCCAGGGCTGGTTGTCGATTACGCGGTTTACGGTAATGAAAAGATCGTGGTGGTTTACCGAAATCATGGGGTAATCGCTCCAGGTATTGTCGCCCACGGGGTTTCCGGGGAGCGAATAGAGGTGCCAGGTTCCGTTTACACTGTCGGAATTGGAGAAGCCGATAATGATGTTTGTCTGGTTGGATGAAGTGCCTGCCAGAAACACCATGATGTGGCGGTTGGCTTCGGGATCGTAGAGTACTTTGGGGTCGTATTTAGAGCCGCCAATGAACAGGGGCTGCGAGAAGAATGCCAGCGAGCGCAGGGGAAACTGGGTGTTGTTGTTGGTGTTGTAGCGGAAAATGTTGGTGTTTTGCACGGAGATGAGTTCGCCGTTGTTTCCGATGGAAATTTCGTTATCGCAGGGTGTGCTGCTGCTGTATGGGTTTCCCTGAAACGAGGCGCCAATGGTGGGCATGGGCGGCACAACTGCGCTTCGCTGTGTATTGGGTGCGGCGGCTTCGGGACGCGAATTGCGCGGGTAGCGAGCGGCGAGGCTGTCTTTTACGGCTTGCAGTTCGGTTTTGGCCACGGGGCTGGGCTGCTCTATGCATTGCACGGCAGGCGCATAATCGGGCCCGCTGCGATCCAATGTGGTGGTGGCTCCGCGGGCAATGCGCCAGGTTGACGATTGCTGTGCGGCGAGCGAAAGGCTGAGTGTGCAGAGTGCAAAAAGTAAACGTAATTTCATGTGAAGATGTGTTTTGCGCAATGAAGATACGCAATACAAACGAACCATTTCACACGGTAAATTCGTCGGGACTTATGCGGTTCATGCAGTGGAAATGGCCTTTGGGGCAGCGGTCGTAGCCAATTTTGGAGCAGGGGCGGCAGCGCAGGCCGGTGGTTTGCACAATTACTGAGCCTTCGCCGGGCATGTAGGGTGTCATGCCCAGTTCGGGCACGGTATTGCCCCATACTGAATGGATGCGTTTGTGAAATGCGGCGGCAATGTGCATGAGGCCGGTATCGTGGGCAATAACGCGCGTGGCCTGCTTTACCAGCGAGGCCGACTGACCGAGGTTGTAAAGTCCGCAGGCGTTGTACACTTTTGTGCCGCAGGCCTGGGCAATGGTGTTTGCGCGTTGGCTGTCTTCTTTGCCGCCAAGCAGTACCACGGGCAGTTCGAGGCGGTTTATGATGGCTATGAGTTTATCGGCCGGAAGCTGCTTGGTGGCAAACTTTGCCCCTGCCGTTATGGCAATGTAGCCGCTGCGATGCGTTTCGGGCAGGGTGGCGGGGTTTACTTCATCGGCAGGGGCAATGAAATAGTCGAGCCCTTTGCCGTCGTTTACCACGCCCAATTCCTTCACCGCTTCGAAATAGCGATCGACAATGTGCACGGGCGGCATTCGGTTTATGCCGAGGTTGACGAGCATCCATTTCTGCACATTGAGTTTGGGAAACGAGCCCGAGGGTTTTGCCACCGCGCGTTTTACCTGCATGGAGCGGAGGTTGTGATGAAGGTCAACCACAAAATCGTAGCCGGCGGCTTTTATTTCGGCCTCCGCTTCGCTCACTTTGCTTTCTATGGTAATGATATGGTCGATGTGGGGATTATGCGCCAGAATGCCACGGAAGCTTTTTTTGGTGATGTAATGTACTTCGGCATTTAGCTGTTGTTTCAATGCACGCACCACGGGCGTGGTGAGCACAATATCACCTATGGAACTGAAACGGACAACCAGTACTTTGGGCATACGCTGCCAAAGATAGTTGTCTGTTTCAGTTTCACGAAATTACCGGGGTTCGAGGGTCCATTCTTCGTAATAGGGAGAGATAAGAATTCCGGGATTAAGAAGATTAGGAGTCGCCAACACAATATTGCGTTCAATAACAATCCGGTTATTAGTTAAAGATGTAATTTGAAATACCGGATTAAGTTGCCGGGCAGGAAAAGCATTGGCACTGCTAAACGGCCACTGACCGGTGTTGGAAGAAGGAGTAAGTACCAGATCAACTTTCTTCTTACGGTTATCCGATTTATCGGCAAAATCCCATTCTCCCTTCAATTCTCCCTGATAAGTTGAACCAAAATTGTCTTTCCAGTTCATAGTCCAAACAAAGGAATTATCACGGTTAAATTCCACATCGCAGGTAAAGAGTGTAGTTCCTGTTACCTGACCATCATAAGCCGAAAACATGGTTTCGGTTGTTCCATCATACGAATATAAAGCTGGTGTGCGAAGTGGTTCAACAAAATCCAGCCGGGCATTTCCGCTTACAATTTTCCATTTTCCAACAATTCGGTTTTTCCGGGTGCGCAGTGATAGAATCGGATCATCTTCTCCCTTTCGGGTGCAGGATAATTCGGGTATAACCGTACTAAGCACAAGAATTGTCATCAAAAACGCTTTCAGTGGTTTCATAATTTTAATTGGCTAAAGGTTCAAGCGTCCATTCTTCCTTATTCACGGGATTATTCAAATCATATCCGGCTGCCGAAAATTGCGGATATGAGCGTTTCATCACTACCTTATCATTTCTTAGTGTGTGTAGTTCAAATACTCTTTCGTAGGGTAGCTGAGAAGAATAATAACTGGGAAAAACATTTTCCGGCTGAAGTACAATTTCCTCTTTGCGTTTTGAATCGTCTTTGCCTGATTTAAAGTTCCACCGGCCGGTTTCAACGGTAGTGGAAGTTCCACCGCTCCATGTATTTTCGCTCTGCTGGGTCCAGGTATAAATTCCGTCTTTTCTGAATTCTACCTGATACGAAACCGTAACCGAATTTTGATTTCCTGAAGTGAAAGTCATTACAGTGCCGTTAAATGCCCACGGCTCAACAGTTTGATTAATCTGGTATGCTCCGGTTCCTGAAACAATTTTCCATTCGCCGTCTAACCGTGCTTTGCGGGTGCGCAATGAAATGAGCGGATCACCCTCGCCTTTGCGTGTACAGCCTGATTCGGGCCACAAGATGAATACTGAAAGTATGAGTATGAAGTAACGCATAATGGTGCTTTTTAAGTGGAGTAAATTAATCCTTGGTAAACGAATAGCTTTCTCTCACATAAGGCTTTTGAGAAGAGGCTGTAATTTGAGCAGGTAATTCATATTCACGATATAACACGAGTGCGCTGTTTCGAAGCTCCAGAATTGTAAATATCGGTCTTAACTGACACTGCGGGAAAGGCAAACAGGAACCAAATGGCCACGTTCCGGTAACTGATTCGGGGTTGAGTACGATTTTGGTTTTTCGCTTATCATAATCGTTGCCTGCCATAAAATCCCAGGTTCCTTTCATTACACCTTCATCGGGAGCTCCGTCTCTTTGCATTCTCCATTCGAATGTGTAGTCGGTTTTAAATTCAACCGTACAGGTATAGTACTGTTCGCCACGCACACTGCCGTCTGATGAGTTAATGTAAACCTCCGTTCCGTTGGCGTAAGTCCAACTTGCTGAATGTCCATACTGATAGGTCATTGCAGAATTACCCTCTCCCCGGGTCATTTTCCATTTCCCGGTAAGCCGCGCCTTGCGTGTGCGCAGAGAAACCAGCGGGTCGTCTTCTCCTTTACGTGTGCAGGAAAACTGAGTAACGAGCAATGCCGCAAGTACAATTGAACTGATAATTAAACGCATGGCAGTTGGGTTAAATATAAAATTCAGAACCTGGGGATGGCTGACAAAACAAATATAATCACGCTGCACACCGTTATATTCTGAAATCTATAACTGGCAGAAGGAAAAGTATAATCGGGTATAATTAAAATAAAAACGGGCAACTCAACCGAGCTGCCCGTTTTTAAAATCAGTTACACAAACGAATTACTTCGCTTTGTAGTGGTACTCATAAGTATCGCTGCCATCAACTTCTTTGGTCCAGAACTCCTTGTTGGTAAGACGGAGAATGGTAACGGTAGTGGTGGTGGTTACGTTGTTTTCGGTAACAGATGTAGAGATCTGCTCTTTATCGCTGGCAAAAGCCCAGGTGCCGCTTGTGCTTTCGGTGCCGCCACCGAGGAGCGAGGTAAGGGTTTGAGAAGTGGTGAAAGTTTCGTCTTTCTTGAACTCGAAAGTTTCGCTGGCAATGAATGTGCGGTAGTCAGATGTTTTATCCACACCGTTTTCAATTACTTTTTCAACTTCCCATTCGCCAACCACACGGGCTTTTTTGCTACGGAGCGACAGTGAAGGACCTTCTTCATACTTGCCGCAACCGGTTACAGATACTGAACCCACGAGCAGGGCAACGATGGCAATACTTGCAAATACTTTTTTCATTGTGATATCGGTTTTGGTGTTTTATATTTTGACAGCAAAATTAGGGAAAACCTCTATGCCATGAACAAAAAAAATCGACCGGGAATTAAACAAAACTAAAAGTATTCCGCATAAATACATGCATATCAATAAGTTAACATAAAAACAAGATTAAAATCCGAAAATATTACCAAACTATCAAGATTTAGTAATTCAATTAGTCCGGCATGACAATTTATCGGGTAAGCACCCACTCAAACTCTTCGGAAGTGGAGATTCCGGTATTATCAACCGTAGTTCCGGTTCCTTTAAAGATGATTTCTTTATTCTTCAACTGATAAAGATCATAAAGAAGTGTGGGAGCATCGCTGCCTGTGAAGGTAGTGGAACTGACACCATCATTGTATGTAAGAATTGTAAGCAAAATCTGCGACTTATTTTTCTGATCGCCTATCCCGGCCGTGAAATTCCATGTTCCTGTGTAGGTGTCAACTTCTGAAACCATACTGTTTGGATTGGAATTAACCCATTTGAAGGTACCGTCTTTTTCGAAAGTATATTCCTGTGTAAAGGTCATGCTGCCTGTGGAGGCACCAGTATATACCTGTGTGGTTCCATCGTATGTCCAGTTGGTTACAGAATTTCCGATTACATCTTTTCCCTTTCCGGAGGTTACTTTCCAATGGCCGGTAATACGGGCTTTGCGGGAAAGGAGCGAAATAAAGGGATCGCCCTCGCCTCTTTTGCAGCTTTCAAGAGTTGCTGCCGAAGTTACAAGCAGGGATAGTGTGAGGATTGATAATACTTTTTTCATGGTGTAGTTGATTTGGGTTTGTGGAATTGAGAATAAAATATTACAAATTTTAATTGAACTTCTTTGGGATTTTAGTCTGGCACGAACTAATCTTTAGTATTCAGGTAAGCCGTATTTTTGCGCTCATGAATTTAATTGACACCCACGCTCACCTGTATGTGGATGCGTTTAACAACGACCGTGAGGCCATGCTGGAACGCGCCCGTGCAGCAGGAGTGAGCAAAGTTTATTTACCTCATATAGACAGCGAAACCACAAAAACGTTGCTTGATCTGGCCGATGCACACCCTGATTTTTGCATTCCGATGATGGGTTTGCATCCGTGTTCGGTTGATCCGGCCACTATTGAGGCGGAGATGAAAAATGTGGAAAGCCTGCTGGCCTCGCGCAGTTTTGCGGCAGTGGGCGAAATTGGCATCGACCTTTACTGGGACAAAACCCACGCCGGTTTGCAGAAGGAAATTTTTGCCCGCCATATTGACCTTGCTTTGCAGTATGATTTGCCCATTGCCATACACTCGCGCCAGGCTTTTCGCGAATGCATTGAGATTGTGGCGGCAAAGCAAAACGGCAAACTCCGCGGGGTGTTTCATTGTTTTGTGGACGGGCTGAATGAGGCGCGTGAAGTAATTGCGCTGGGCGGTTTTTACCTCGGCATTGGCGGTGTGCTTACCTACAAGAATTCGGGGCTGGATGCGGTGATACGGGAAATTGATTTGCAGCACATCGTGCTCGAAACGGATGCGCCGTACCTTCCGCCGGTGCCACATCGCGGAAAGCGCAACGAAACGGCTTACGTAGCCCATGTGGCACAGAAGCTGGCCGATGTGCATGAGCTTGCGGTGGAGGAAATTTCGCGCATCACTTCGCACAATGCCGGGCTGTTGTTTGGCAAGGCTTCTTAAATTAGCCGCTATGAATTCAGAAAACACGCAGGCCACCATACTGCTCATTTACACCGGCGGCACTATTGGTATGATACGCGATTCGCAAACCGGTTTGCTCAAGCCGTTCAACTTTGCGCGGCTGCTGGAGGAAGTGCCTGAGTTGTCGAAATTCAATATTAAAATAGATACGTACTCTTTTCCCGAGCCCATAGACTCGAGCGATATGCACCCGGGCATCTGGGCCGAACTGGCCGGCATTATTGGCAGCCGGTATGCGGAGTACGACGGCTTTGTGGTGCTGCACGGCTCGGATACCATGTCGTACACTGCCTCGGCGCTGAGTTTTATGCTCGAAAACTTAGGCAAACCGGTGGTGCTTACCGGCTCGCAATTGCCCATAGGCACCATACGCACCGACGGCAAGGAGAACCTGATTACGTCTATCGAAATTGCCGCAGCCCGGCACAACAGCCTGCCGGTAGTGCCCGAAGTATGTGTGTATTTTGAGTACAAACTCTATCGCGGCAACCGCACGCACAAATACAACGCCGAGCATTTCGACGCCTTTCATTCGCCCAACTACCCTGCCCTTGCCGAAGCCGGTGTGCATATTCAGTTTAACACCGCCGCATTTTTACCCATGCCTGCGGCTGCGCTTCGTGTACACACAGCCGTAAACACCAATATTGCCGTGCTCAAACTCTTTCCGGGCATTACACCGCAATTAGTTCAAGCCGTGCTGCACACACCGGGATTGAAAGCTGTAATTCTCGAAACTTTCGGCTCGGGCAATGCCACACGGCAGCCGTGGTTTGCACAAATGCTTGAAGATGCCATACAGCGCGGCATTATCTTCCTCAACATTACCCAGTGCGCCGCAGGGCGTGTGGAGCAGGGACGCTACGAAACCAGTTCGGCCTTTGCCCGCATTGGCGTGGTGGGCGGCAGCGACATGACTACCGAGGCCGGTGTGGCCAAACTCATGTTTCTGCTTGGGCAGAATCTCAGTACTGAGGAAATTAAGGCACAGCTTTCAGTTTCGCTCAGGGGCGAGCTTTCGCAGGTTATTTGAAATACAGGTGGAATGAATTTCTAGCCCTGGGTGAACGGAAAGCCCGGAAGGTGCAGCATGCTTTTTGTGCCGGAGCCACTGAGGACTTGGAGTGAACACAGGAGCGAACGGTATTTTATTGCTGGTCTGGTTCGCTCCTCTTTTTTTCGGTAATTTCAGTAAGCTCCGGGTGGGTAGGTAATTTGTGAAAGAAGGTTGGTAAAATACGCGGAATATGTATCTTTGCCGTCCGTTCGCGGAGACGTGTTTGAGTGCCCCGATGAAAAATCGGGGTAAGGAGCACGCCGAAGAATAAAATAGGAGACGTGTCCGAGTGGTTGAAGGAGCACGCCTGGAAAGTGTGTATACGGGAAACCGTATCGAGAGTTCGAATCTCTCCGTCTCCGCATTAAAGCACAAAAGTGTCCGGACTTTTTCGTCCGGACAT
Organism: Bacteroidia bacterium; assembly: GCA_025454955.1. Lineage (GTDB taxonomy): Bacteria > Bacteroidota > Bacteroidia > Palsa-965 > Palsa-965. Next base: position 162,022 of record JALONL010000011.1, read on the forward strand.
TTTCTTTTCCGGGAGAAGTCGTCAAAGCCTTTCTTTGTAAGGCTTCTCCCGGAAAAGAAAACCGACGCGCAGCGGCGGCTTTTGTATTTTCAGCATGGGAGGCCAGAGATCAGCGGAGCTAATCTCTCCGTCTCCGCATTAAAGCACAAAAGTGTCCCGTCTTTTCGACCGGACACTTTCTTTTTCGGGCGAAGCTGGGGTTTTTGTTATGTCCAACTGGAATCCTTCGTTTATTGAAAATCGGGGTTGCGCATTTCATATATTTTAAATTGGTGTAAGTTTATATTTTAAATAATACGCAATAGGAATAGCATAGATTTCACTATTTTTCACATTTGAATATTAGTATATTACATCTATTTAATTATTGGCTTTACTTTGGTATAATTACGTATAATGTAGAGCACAGCTGTCCAAAATAAATTTTCAGAATAACCTTACCTGAGCCAAATCAGCCTTTTCGGGGGGTCTGAAGAAGGGATCATCCAACCAACCCCACAG
>JALONL010000012.1 GCA_025454955.1 Bacteroidia bacterium
TACCTGAATACCAGTTCCAACTTCATTTCAATGGCTCACAGTTGGGCTTACGGGCCTTATCTGATTACCAATACCAACTTCATTTCAACGGCTCACAGTCGGGCTTACGGGCCTTACCTGATTACCAATACCAACTTCATTTCAACGGCTCACAGTCAGGCTTACGGGCCTTACCTGATTACCAGTTCCAACTTCATTTCAATGGCTCACAGTCGGGCTTACGGGCCGTACCTGATTACCAATACCAACTTCATCACAACAGCACACAGTCGGGCTTACGGGCCGTACCTGTTTACCAATACCAACTTCATTTCAACAGCTCACAGTCGGGCTTACGGGCCTTGCCTGCTTACCAATTCCAACTTCATTTCAACAGCGCACAGTCGGGCTTACGGGCCGTACCTGATTACCAATACCAACTACATTTCAAAGGCGCACAGTCGGGCTTACGGGCCTTGCCTGCTTACCAATACCAACAACCACAATTGCTCAACAATCATTACCAAATGAACAACAGGAAAGCTTACGGGCTTAGCCAGATTATTCAGAAACTACCTCCCGGCAAACGTTAAGGCAATAGGAAACCAGCGGGCTTACGGGCCTTACCTGAAATTGCTCCTATGCTTTAGCGAAACCTCTTCTTTCTCAGGCTTACGGGCCTTGCAAAAGAAGTTTACCTGTTCTGGGGTTAGATGAAAAAGACTTAAATGAAATTGCGAAAGCTATTAACTTGTACCACTTTTTTATTAACCACAACTACTCATCTATTAACAACACAAATATACGCCATTCCTCCTCCCCTGTCAAGTCTCTCCCCATTTTTTTCATACTGGTTTACAACACATTACATTTATTTTTCACCCCCTCAAACCCTTGTCCCCACTGCGTTTCAGCCTCTCTCAAACACGTTGCAGGCGCGGCTTTTCAGACATTCGTCTGTTTAACCGCGCCTGGCAAGCGTTTGGAGTTGGTAAAGAGGTAAAAGCGTGGTGTTTATTGCTTTTGAGTGCCAATCAGGGTAAGAAAACCCGATGTGCTGTAATCCTGTGTGGGAGAAATTGCTTTCAGAATGAAGTAGTAGGTTCCGTCGCTGCAGGGCTGGCCCGAAGTAGTGCGCCCGTCCCAGCGTATTTCAGGGGCCGTGGCGGCAAATACCATTACACCCCAGCGGTTGTAGATTTCAATGGAGTATTCAAGCAAACCGCTGCTGCTGATGTAGAATTCGTCGTTTGTGCCGTCGGCATTGGGTGTAAATACGTTGGGAATGAAAATGCCTTCTTCCACCTGTATAATGCGTGTAATGGTATCGATACAACCGGCCGAATTGGTTACCAGAAGGGTAATGGTATAGGTGCCGGCCGTGGTGTAATTGTGCTGCGGATTTTGCTGGGTGGAAGTGGTTCCGTCGCCAAAATCCCAGGCCCAGCTTATGGCTCCGCCCGATGCATCGGTAAATGTCCAGTTGTTGCCCCAGGGGCCGCTGCTCGAATCGGCAAAGTTGGCCTGAGGTGCGGGCGATACAGACGGGGCGCAGCTATCAGGCAGCGAATTGCAGCCCGAGGCCGTTACTTCCACCACACTCACATAGCCCGTGCCCGTGCCCCAGTTTACAAATAACGTGTCGCTGCCCTGACCGCCGGCAATAACACCGTTGCCGGGAACCGACCATTGGTAATTACCGCTTCCGTTTTGTACAATGAAAACGTTGCCGCCTGTGTTTTCGCAAATGGTGGGGCACACAATGGTGGGAGGAGCCGGACGCAATTCGCTGAGAATGTATGGTTCACCCGCATTGGCAAAAGCCCAGCCCGAACGCGTTAATGTGGTAAATACGCCCGATGTGCCCGGGGCCGTGGTGGCCATGTCGTTCCACTGCACGTTGGAGGTGCGCCAATGTGCCATGCCGTTCCAGCTTCCGTCGGTGGCGGGGATGTAAAACATACGCACGTCGGCTGCACTGGTGCCGGAGGTGCGCTGTATGGCGTGGTAAAATGTATCGTTTGCGTTGCAGATTACACCATCGTTTTGAGTGCGCAAAAAGCCGTCGTTATCCGAATTGTAGTTGTGAAAACGCACCGTATAAACATCGGCCGCAGAGGCGTTGGGGGTTAGTTCGATGGGGCGGTAACGGGTAATGACGTTGCTCGATCCGGTGGGAAACAAATAGGTACCCGTGCTGTTTGCGGCGCGAGAGAATGTACCCGGTGCGGTGCTGCTCACAAAACCTTCGCTGCCCGCCACCTGATTGTTGGTTACCGATCCGGTGGTGGGATCGAGCACAAAAAAAGTATTGGTTTGTGTGGCCAGCTCGCGGTCGCCGATGTTTAATTGTCCGCCTATGCCTGTACGCGCATCCACCAACTGAAGGGTTTTGCGGCGATTGTTACCCACCCCTGTACCCGAAAGAGTAAGTGCGTTGAATGTGGTAACCGTTCCATTGGTACTGGTAATAAACTGTTCAAGATTGCCATTGAGCAATACCGAGCTGCTGCCCGCCGTAAATGTGGCGTTGTTCACCCAATCCTGCTCAACACGGTAAGTACCGTTGCCCTGCACCACCGATGCGTTTAATATGGAAAATGTGCCGGGAAGTGTAAAGGTGGAATTTCGGGTAATGGTAAAGTCGCCGTTATTGGTTAAACTGGTACTGTTGTCAACCGTAACGCCTCCGTTCGAAATAATCACCGAACCGGCCGACATAAAGATGGTAGCCCCGTTTGAATAAACGAGCTGCGCATCGAGCGCAAACGGCCACAGAAAAGAAGTTGAAAGCAGTATTGCTTTGTGCAGGGGATTCATAAAGGGATTTTCTGGTTGGTATTCAAATAACGGAAAATCCCCGTGACAAAAAAAAACCGGAAAAATTCCCGGTTTCAGATGGTTATTGCTCGGTGGGTGCAGTTAGCTGCATCTTCTCGGCAAAATAAGCGCAGAAATCGCGCATATCGCCTACCATTTTCTCCTCGCCGGTGGCCCGCTGGAAAGTGTCGGTCATGGTGACCAGCGTTTGGTGAAAAAACTTTTTCATATCGTCCACCAGCATGTCTTTGGTCCAGAGATCAATACGCATGGTATTTTTCTCGTCTTCGTCCCACATGGCCAGCATAATGGCCTGGCAGCGGCCTTCGCCACCGTTGTCGCTGGCTTTCCAGCTTATTTTGTCGGGTATATTGTTCTCGTCAAGAACAATCGAATAGTTGATATCGGCTTTGCGCATGGTGCAAAGGTAATCACTCAGAGTTTTGGTTTATACTTCGATTTATTCAGAATAATCTGGGCATCGTTCATGCCCATAAGCTGCTCAAGGGTGGTTTGCGGATTGCGTTCCATATACGCCTGCACAATGCGCCAGCCTGTCCACCGCCCCACCGCTCCCGGCGATTCGCGCGGAAAACCGGCGGTAAAGGGCGCTTCGGCCGTCATGTGGTTCAGGTCGTCTTCGGTTTCCGAATAAATCAGTTTCTTCTCAATCATCGCCGCCCAAATCGACCCTTCGCTGGCCTCGCACCAGTCCAACTGGCGCTGGCTGTAGCCGGTGAGCACCGAATCGTGCGTATCGCGGAGTAGCGCACGGCTTACATACAGCAATTTTCCCTCGTAAATAATCCGGTTCAGCACATCATTTTTCTCCGAGTTGTAGGGAAATTCGGTAAGCAGCCATCCACGAACAAAACCGGCCGGTATGTATTCCGGATTATATCGCACCCGCTTAAACATGGGCTGCTGTATGGCATCGTACCATTTGCTGCGGGTTCCCAGAAAATATTCCAGACTAATGCCATACACGCCTTCGGTATGTACAAAACTGAAATTGAAATTGGTATTTACCGCACATACTTTTCTGGGTAATGCCCGTTTGGGAAAATGATACCGGAAATACCTGAAAGCCTCCGTAAGTTCCTTTTCCGTAACCGATAAATCGGTAAAACGTGTAAGGCATTCCTTTCTAAGTTCAAGCAAATCCTTATCGCCCAGCATACGCCGTATTTCTGCATCACACATCAGCGAATCGGGGTAACCGTTGCAGATTACATTCTGAAAAAAAGCATCCGAAAATGCGCCGTACTCTTTTCGCAAACGGGCCCGCAATCCGGCCACATCATTGGTATCGGCTTTGGCAAGAACCGAGTCGTAGCGGTATATACGCACCGAAGGAATTTCAATCTTTGAAACATCCACATCAAGCCGATCCGATCCGCATGAATAAAGAGTTAACACAAAGAGAAAACTCAGCAACCTGATATACTGCTTCATTGGCTATGTTGAAAAAGTTGTATAATTGTATTGGATAACACCAACCTCAAAAGTATGAAAAAGGTATTGATGCTTCTTTTTGCCACTGCAATCTCAGGCACCGTGGCTTTTGCCCAGGATGGCGAAAATGAACTTAAAAATTTCCGTTTCGGCCTCAAAGCCGTTCCCATGATTACATGGTACAAACCCGATGATGCGGCCAAATTCGAAAGCGGAGGAGCCATGCTCAAATTCGGTTACGGACTTTCTACTGAGTTCCGTCTCAGCAAAGTAGCCGTAGTGGCTACCGGTCTGCAAATCGACTACGATGGCGGCCGCATCAACTTAAAAGACACCGCCTACTACTTCCTCTCGCGCGATAACGAACTTATCGAGCCCGGCGACACCGCCAGCTTTACCGGCGAAAGCAAATACATGCTCAATAAGCGTACTTACAACACCACCTACGTAACCATTCCCATTACACTCAAACTCAAAACCAACGAAATCGGTTACATGACCTATTACGGCCAGTTTGGTGTGAATGCTTCCGTGCGCGCCCGCAGCCGTGCCGACGATGACCTGCGCCTCCAGCCCGGCGGCCAGTCGTCTGAACAGTCGAAACTGCTCAACAGCAACGATATGCAGTTTATGAAACTCGCTCTCAACGTGGGCCTCGGTGCCGAATACAACCTGCAGGGTTCCACCTCGCTTGTGTTTGGTGTAAACTACATCAACGGTTTCACCAATGTGGCCCGAAAAGAATCGCGCTACCTTTTCCGTACTCCGCTTAACAACAGCAATCCGCTCAAGCAGGATTTCCGCGCCAATGCAGTTCAAATTACACTTGGCGTGTTGTTCTAGACAATACATTATTCCATAACAGCAACGGCCGCGAAAATCTCGCGGCCGTTGCTGTTATTAGTTCAATCGTTTACAAAATTCTTACATAAGATTTCACCAGCGAGGGTGCACGCTTTTTCTCCCACACCCCGTCACCGCTGGTGCTGTCGCGCTGGCCTTTGTTGTTGGTGTTGCCTTCTATGGTTTGTATGGCATCGGTAATTTTTTTCTGATCGGCCGCCACTATGCCGATGTGCGAAAAATCGAAAATCACAAAATCGCCGCGGCGGGCCAGGTCTTTTTCGGTAAGTACTTTCAGCTTCTTCCCCTTCGCCCATTTCTCCCAGCCAAAGGCCGATGCATCGAGGCAGCGCCAGCGTTCTACTGATGCGGTGTCTGAAAGTTTAAGTGTGGCGCGAACATCGGTATCATTCAGCCATTCGCGCAGCACCCATGCCGTAAATGCCGCACACCACGGCCACGGCCCCGGAGCCAGCCAGGTCGATTGCTGATATACTTCTATGCGTTGGCCGCGGTTGTTGCCACCGCTCTCGCGGGTGCCTACTTCCTTTTTGGCTATGGCCACCAATTTGTCGAGTAACTGATCCTGTGTAACGGGCATACGTGCTGAGTTTGTTGTTGCTTAAAATTAGTCATTCCATCACGCAAAACCACAGTATCAATCAATTCCCCGGAAAAATAAACAGCCATAACCTTTACCTTTACGGTTATGAAAATTGCACTCGCCCAACTCAATTACCATATAGGCAACTTCGAAGCCAACACCGCACACATCTGCCACCATATCCGCAAAGCCAGAACCGAAGGGGCCGACCTTATCGTATTTGCCGAACTCAGCGTATGCGGCTATCCCCCGCGCGATTTTCTCGAATTTTCCGACTTCATCCGCCGCTGCAACGAAGCCCTGCAAACCATTGCTGCCGAGTGTAACGGCATAGCAGCCATAGTAGGCTCACCCGCCATAAACGAACGGGTGGAAGGCAAAAACCTTTTCAACGCCGCATGGTTTCTGGCCGACGGAAAAGTGCAAAGCTTTCATGCCAAGGCACTGCTGCCTACTTACGATGTATTCGACGAATACCGCTACTTCGAACCCGCATTCGGCTTCAATTGCATCGACTACAAAGGCCAGCGCATTGCCCTTACCGTGTGCGAAGATTTATGGGACGTGGAAGACGATCTCATGTACACACGCTGGCCCATGGAAGAACTCATTACGCAGCAGCCCACGGTTATGATAAACATTGCCGCCTCGCCGTTTAATTACGAACATGCGCAGAACCGCCGCAAAGTCCTCGCCCGCAATGTGCACAAATACGGCATTCCACTCGTGTATGTGCAGCAGGTGGGCGCACAAACCGAAATCATTTTCGACGGCGGCTCGCTCGTGCTCAACCGCAAAGCCGAGGTGGTACACGAACTCGCCTACTTCCGCGAAGACTTCCTCATTGCCGATCTCACACAGCTCGACGCACTCCCGCCCGTAGCCAACAACGGCAGCACACCCATTTCACGCATACACGATGCACTCGTGCTTGGCATCAGCGATTACTTTCAGAAAATGGGCTTCCGCCGTGCCATTCTCGGCCTCTCAGGCGGTATCGACTCTGCCATGGTGCTCGTATTGGCCGCCCGCGCCCTCGGCCCCGAAAACGTGCTGCCCGTGCTGCTCCCGTCCGAATATTCCACGTCGCACTCCATCGACGATTCCGTAAAAATCTGCCACACCCTCGGCATCCGCTACGAAACCATACCCATCCGCAAAGGCTACGATGCCGTGCTCGAAATGCTGCAACCCCAGTTCGAAGGCACCCCGTTCAGCGTGGCCGAAGAAAACATACAGGCCCGCATACGAGCCGTTACACTCATGGGCATTGCCAACAAACACGGCTACATCCTGCTCAACACCACCAACAAAAGCGAAGCCGCCGTGGGCTACGGCACACTCTACGGCGATATGTGCGGAGGCATTGCCGTGCTCGGCGATGTATATAAAACCAAAGTATATGAACTCGCCCGCTGGATAAACCGCGAACAGGAAATCATTCCTGAAAACATAATCCGCAAAGCCCCCTCCGCCGAACTCCGCCCCGGACAAAAAGACAGCGACTCTCTCCCCGAATACGATCTGCTCGATCAGGTGCTCTACCAGTACATCGAACTCCGCCAGGGCCCCCGCGAACTCGTGGCAATGGGTTTCAACGAAGCTCTCGTAAACCGCGTACTCAAGCTCGTAAACAGCAACGAATGGAAACGCGCCCAGTTTGCACCCATTCTCCGCGTTACACCCAAAGCCTTCGGCAGCGGACGGCGTATGCCCATTGTGGGGAAATATCTGGGGTAATAATGATTAGGAACGAAACTGTAACGCAATAAAAAACCGTCCGCTCCGGCCCTTCTATTGCAAGGCAAAGCGTGCGGTCCGGGTTAGAAAATCATACCGCTTTCCTTTCAAACAAACCTGCTCATCACTAAAGCATCGCCACAGATTTTTACCTTTGCCCTCACTATGCAAGTACCCATTATCTCCGGCATTCAGCAAATCGGCATCGGTATTCCCGATGTACATGCGGCATTCAAATGGTATCGTCAGCATTTCGGCATGGACATTCCCGTGTTCGAGGAAGCCGCCGAGGCAAACCTTATGCTGCCCTACACCGGAGGCAAACCGCATCAGCGCCACGCCATACTCGCCATAAACATGAAAGGCGGCGGCGGTTTCGAAATATGGCAATACACCAGCCGCACACCCGTGCCCGTTAACTTCGAAATTCAGCTGGGCGATATTGGCCATTTCGTAACCCGCATGAAATCGGCCGATGTGAAAGGCAGTCACGCCTTCCTCAAAAGCAAAGGTGCCGACGTGCTCAGCGATGTACTCACCTCGCCCGACGGACAGCCGCATTTCTTCGTGCGCGATCCCTGGGGCAATATCTTTCAGGTGGTGCCCGGCCACGACTGGTTTGGCAAGGGCAAACAACTCACCGGCGGCCCCGCAGGCGCACTGCTTGGCGTAAGCAACATGGAAAAATCCATGAAATTCTACGCCGCCATCCTCGGCTACGACACGGTGGTGTACGACAAAACCGGCACGTTCGACGATCTCCGCAATCTCCCCGGAGGCAATGCAGAGGTACGCCGCGTGTTGCTTCGTCACTCCAAACCCCGCGCCGGTGCCTTCTCGCGCCTGCTCGGCTCCAGCACGATCGAACTGGTAGAAGTAAAAAACCGCACACCCCGCAAAATCTTCGAAAACCGCTGGTGGGGCGATCGCGGCTTCATACACCTCTGCTTCGACATAGTGGGCATGGACAACCTCAAAGCCCTCTGCGAAGCCAACGGCCATCCCTTCACGGTTGACAGTGCCAACAGTTTCGACATGGGCGAAGCCGCCGGCCACTTCAGCTACATCGAAGATCCCGACGGCACCCTCATCGAGTTCGTAGAAACCCACAAAGTCCCCGTCCTAAAAAAACTCGGCTGGTACATCAACCTCCGCAAACGCCCCGCCCAAAAACCACTCCCCGACTGGATGCTCAAAAGCATGGCCATGAACCGCACCAAAGACTAAGCACAACACTCCAGCACTGCATCACAGTACATCACATCACAGCACGGCACATCACATCATAGCATAACATAACATAGCAGCACAGCAAACACATCACAGCAACACTGCTTAGTAAAGCATAGCAGCACAGCATAACACATGACAGCAACACTGCTTAGTAAAGCATAGCAGCGCAGCATAGCATAGTAGCACTGCTCATCATCACAGCATACCTCATCACAGCATAATACTACATCATAGCATAGTGCAGCATAGCATCACAGCCGCTGAGCAGCGCAGCGCTACTCAGCAACGACATCCTGCGGATGTCGCCACCTCCATGCCTAAGCCCCCTACCCAAACCTGAGCAAAGCGAAGCCACCAAAAACCTGAGCAAAGCGAAGCCACCAAAAACCTGAGCAAAGCGAAGCCACCAAAAACCTGAGCAAAGCGAAGCCAACCTGAGCAAAGCGAAGCCACCCCCTTCACTCCACACCACACATCCAAAACCACACATGGATCCCATCTTCAAAAAACTAAACATAAAAACCCAACCCGAGCTAATCATCCTCAACGCCCCCGACAGCTTCCGCACCCACATGGAAGCCATGAGCGACATCACAAAAATCCGCGAAAAACTCACCGGAGTCAAATCCGCCGACTTTGCCCTGGCATTCGTCACCCGCCAGATAGAAATCGATGAAATCGCCCCAAAACTCGCGCAACTGCTCACCGGCGATGCCATACTCTGGTTTGCCTACCCCAAAGGCACATCAAAACGCTACAAATGCGATTTCAACCGCGACACCGGCTGGAAAAGCGTTGGCGATCAGGGCTTCGAACCCGTTCGAATGGTAGCCATCGACGAAGACTGGTCGGCCCTGCGCTTCCGCCGCGTCGAACACATCAAAGTATTGACCCGGGGTAAAAAAATCACCTTCTCCGAAGAAGGCAAAAAACGCATCCAAAAATAAAAAGGAGAGAAATTGAGCGAAGCGAAACCCTCAAACCGTTGAGCGAAGCGAAACCCTCAAACCGTTGAGCGAAGCGAAACCCTCAAACCGTTGAGCGAAGCGAAACCCTCACCCAAAACAAAGCCACAAAAAACAAACGGGCGATGAAGTAAATCATCGCCCGTTTGCTTTATAAGTTTATCACTACACTCTTAGAAGTGCCAGAGATCATGCTCATACACAAAGATATCGTTCTTAATACGCTCTGATTCAAACAAAGCATCAAGCCCCTGTGTATAACCACGAACAGTACGGTCAAACACGTTGGTTTCTTTGTGAATATAGCTCTGGAACATACGCTTCCAGAAAATATCATCCAGTGAACGACGCTCGGCATCAGTCTTGGTATTATACACCTCATTACGGGCAAACACCGGACGGCACTGCGGGAAATAAACCCAGAACAGGGCTTTATAACCCACCACCTCGCCACTCGAAGGATCTTTCTTTTCCTGAAGCGGGCAAATACCGAGGATACGCACATCCATTACCGAACGCTGCTTATCGAAGAACCAGTCTTCTTTAATCCAGTAGGCTTTTACATCAATCGAGGTAAGTTCTGTTTTTACCGGCGAAATAATGTAAGTGCCCGGGTTGTTCGGGTCTTCAGTTTGCTGTGTCGAGTCGATCTGAACAAAGAGATCATTCAACTGTGCAATCGACATTTTTACATTAAACTCATCGTCAAGCGCAGCATTGTCGAAAGCGAAGATTTCACGCTCAAGCAATGCCTTCTTGATTACATCAAACATACTCTTGCGGTTGTTGATCGGTGTTTCAGGATAGTACAGCGGGTGATTGAACTTCTCGCGAAGTTCAATGGTACGCCATACGCGCTTCGACCACATTACATCCGCCTCACGCAGGTGGGTGTAAGGAATCGGGCGGCGGTTGAACGTGTTTTCCTTTAAATATAACTGATCGGAAAACGTAGGATCAAGTACCTGAGCATGGCCGACCTGAGCAAAAAATGCTGCTGCAACGATCAGTAAAAAAGCAAACTTGATAGTTTTCATGATATCCTCCTTCAGAAGATGGTTTACTTCACTTTAATATTCACCCCGGGAATTTTACGGAGCGATCCGTCGGGGCCCTGTACAGTAATTTGCTCAAAAAACACTTTACCACCGGGTTTTGCGCTGGCAAGAAGTGTTTTCATTTCGCCGGTAAGCGCAGGGCCGTTGGCTTTTTTATCCACGAATACGCCGTTTACGTTCATTGACATTACAAACGATATCACTTTGAACGAAAGGTCGAAATCGAAGTTTTCCATACGGGCAAAGATACCGCTGGCGGCATTGAGTTCGCCTTTGGTCATCTGTCCGTCGCCTTTGATGTTGCCGAGGTAAGCTACAGGATCAGGCACACGCTTGATACGGAACTCAAATGTACCCATCGACTTGCTGGCACCGTTCAGCTTGGCGTTTACCGAAATGGTTGCTTTGGCTCCACCGGTAACACGTACAATGTAATCGCCAGGTTTACCGGCCGAAGAAATTGTACCGCCGTTCATCGACGGTGTAATATCGCTCGGAGCCACGCCGGCGGCTGAAATGCTCACCGGGTTATCCACACCAATGTAGAACACGTTCATTTTGGTGGGCGATACGGCAGCAGAAGGTGCGGCTACCATGTATTCCGACTTAAACGGATACGAAGAATAGCTGCCATCTGGCTTTTTCACGCGGATAAGACCCGACCACTGCTGCAAACCGGTTGAACCGGCGCTCACTTCGTAAAGGCTCATACCATCAGCACCGGGCTTAACGGTGGTAGAGTCGATGGGGCCAATGGGCTTGCCGGTAACGGTGTCCACTTTGCAAAGCCAAACAGAAGGTGCCTGGGTAGAGTTGTAAGCGGCAACCAGAATGTTGGCGGTGTATTTCTCACCGGTAAGTACATAGCTGGTGGGCGCAATTACACGGGCAGCCACGGCGTCGAATTTGAAGTCGTTTTTGTTGATCGAGCTCAGAAGCTCGTTTACTACGTCGCCTTCGGTATTCTTCACGTCATTCTGAATACGGGTAAGGTTGGCCAGCATAGCCGAAATGGGCATGTGGTAGAAGTTGTACCACTCCCACGATACCATTTTCTCCTGATCGGTAGAATACTGATCCTGGGTATCAAGGATTGAAAGGTTTTTACCAATCGAAGCCTGTGCTTTATCGTCAAGCTGCGACAGCAAAAACTTCTTGTAATCGGCCAGTTTTTGCTTGAGCATTTTAGATGGCTTATCCTTTTCAATGGAAGCCGGATCATCACCAATCATATAAAGGGTGGGAATATCATAATCGTCCGGTTTTTGAAGATAACGCGAACGCAATGTATCACCCTGTTTGATTAAGGCCGGATCTTTCTTATCGTGAGCCATACCAAATTCAACCTGTGCCTTGAGTTCAGCCTTCAGATCCTGAATGTATTTGGAAAGCTTGTTGGCTTCGTCCTTTACCTTGGTGGCTTTCTCGTAAAGCGGCTTGGCTTTCTTTTCGTCGTTGGCCATGGCAGCCGCAAACTGCTGGTAAAGCAGTCCGTTTTTGCCGTCAATACCGCGGTTGGTATTGATGAGACCTTCTTCAATTACGATGAAGGAGTTGATGATCTCTTTCGAGATGTTGAGCGCGAGAAGCGCAGTCAGCACGAGATACATCATGCCGATCATCTTCTGACGCGGTGTTTGTTTTCCACTTGCCATTGCTGTAAACCTCCTTGGTTACGGTTTTGATGGATTTAGTTTACAGTCGCTGTTAGCGGCGAACGTTCATAGCGGTGAGCATGTTACCGTACACAGTGTTCAACTGCTCGAGGTTGCTGGCGAGCGTGTTGATTTCCTGGCGGTACTTCTGTGTATCGTCGAGCGATTCGTTGAGGTTGCTCAGTACGCGTCCAATTCCTTCGTAAAGGGTATTGGTGGCTTTGAGGTGCTCGTTCGAACCCTGGAGCTGCAACTCGTAAGCTGCATTGAGTGCCGAAAGGTTTTTCGAGATTTTACCAAGCTGGTCGTTGTAGTTCTGCGACTCTTCGTTGGCAAGGGCAAACGACTCGAGCGTTTTTGAAGCACGACCGTAAGCACCGGCAAGCTGATCTACTGAGCTGCTCACGCTTTCGTTGGCGCGCTCATAAGCCTGCGACAGAGCCGAAACTGTGCCCGAAGCCTTGTTCATATTGTCAGAGAACTCTTTCGAAGCCACGCTCGCATCGGCAATTTCGCCGAGCTTCTGGGTGCTTTCGCTCAAACGATGGAAACCCTGACCAAGACTTTCGAGAAGCTCCGGTCCGATTTTGGCTTCCTCCAGCATTTTATCGAGCTGGCCGGTAATAGAGTCGCCTTCTTTGCCACCGGCAAGTTCGCGGCCACGGTTACCGTCTTCGTCATTAATACCGGCAAGTTCCGGGTAAACAAGTGTCCAATCTACTTCTTCATGCAAAGGTTCAAAGGCAGAGAAGAAGAAAATCACAGCTTCGGTGCCCAGACCGATGATCAGCATAAGACCGGCACCCGGCCAGTGCTGAATTTTAAAGAGAGCTCCTACGATTACAACTGCTGCGCCGAAACCGTAAAGCTTGGCCATGAAGTTTTTCCACTTCTTACTTGCAAAGAGACTGTTACCGCTCATTGGTGTGCTTGTTTGTTTGGTTAAGGTTAAAATATTAAATTATTGGTAGAGGGAGTGTGTCCGGTTTACAGGGCATCGTCTTTCGAACGGCCGAGGAAAGTCATTACGCAGCGGAAACCAACATAGCATTTTGCGGTGTCCTGATATTCATACGTGCGTGAACTGTTCTGCAGATAGAAACCCACATCTTTCCACGAACCGCCGCGGATAACCTTGCGGCACAGTACAGGCACGTTTTCATCCTGCACAGTGGTTTCGTATTCGTAGTTGGTGTTCAAGTCGTGCATGAAATCGTAAGCCGACTCGTCGAAGGCGTTTGAAGTCCACTCGGCAGCGTTTCCGGCCATGCAGTAGAAGCCCCAGTCGTTCGGGTTGTAGGCAAAGATGTTTACAGTGTGGAAACCACCATCGTCGATGTACGAACCGCGCATGGGCTTGAAGTTACCCAGGAAGCAGCCGCGTGCATTGCGGATGTAGGGACCGCCCCAGGGATACGGGCTCAGTTGCAGACCGCCGCGTGCCGCATATTCCCATTCGGCCTCGGTGGGCAGACGGAAATCCTGAACAGTGGCTTCGTCGTTGCTAGAAAGGAAGTTGTTGAGCAACATGGTACGCCAGATGCAGAAAGCACGGGCCTGACGCCAGGTTACACCCACCACCGGATAATCGTCGTAAGCCGGGTGCCAAAAATACATATTGGTCATCGGCTCGTTAAACGAGTAAGTGAAATCGTGAATCCAGGCGAGGGTGTCGGGATATACGTTAATGATATCCTTAATAATGAATACACTGCGGTCGAAGCCAGTCTTACCATTTACGGTATAGCTGCCGTTGCCGGTGGGCCACTGACGGCCGTTCTGGCCCGTTGTGGTTTTGGGTACAAAGCGGTTGCCTGTGCCGGGATTTTTTCTGGCGGCAGTTTTCAGGTCGATCCGGTAATACTCGTAAATAAGTTTACGGGTATCAATCTCCTTGCGGCCCCAGAAACGTTCGTTGGCGGGCAGGTACAGCGGGTCAAGGGCTTCCTTGTACTCCACGGTGGTTTCACCCCAGTCCACTTTTTGTGCACGGTTCAGCGGCGGAGGATCAGGATAGTCGTCGCCAATGTACACCGGGCCATTGTCTTCGTAGCCACGGAAGTCTTCTTCGAGAATGAGGAATTCTTCCTCAAACTCTTCTGCCAGCAATCTGCGGGCTATAGAATCGCGTACATCGTACACAAACTGACGATACTCGTTGTTAGAGATCTCGGTCTGATCCATGTAAAACGCCTGCAGCGATATGGTTTTAGACTTGGTAGTGTGAGCGTATGGGATGTCCTCATCGCTGGGACCCATGTTGTAGCTGCCCATGGGGCAATACAGCATACCATACGGGTCGAACGGATACCATGCCGGACGGTCTTGCACGCCCATCAGCTGCCCATTCTCCGTATTGCACGAAGATGCGGCAAGCATCGTTATCGAACCCAGAAACAATAGTCGTTTCATTTTGCCTCCTTTAGTTTCCCTTTGTAAAGTAGTTTCCTTTTCAGGTGTTCCTTTATTAAAACGACGGCAACGTTTCCAAAATTGCCCTCATCATGCAGAAAATCATCATGTGTGGTACATGATGACTTTTCCGCATTATGAAATCGTTTTTACGAAGATAAAGTCTTTTTGTTACTTTTTAGTTAGTTTCCGGTTTGGGCGCCCAAATTAATCAAAGATTCGGACAGAACCATGACCCTCACGAGGTGTTTTGATAACAATTGGAATACAATAGTTTACAAACAACTCGAAAGAACCATTATTATAGTCGTTCAGGCGCGAGGTGGTAAAATCGTATGCAAAACCGATTTTCAAACCGGCATCCGGGTTATCGCCCACCTGCTTCTGAAAACCGATCATCGGGCATATCGCATCCTGGAAACGGTAAGAAAGTCCGCCCCAGAACTGGTTATTGTAAACCATCAATGCGTTAATATCAAACTGTGTTACGGTGGCGTCTGATTTTACGAGGAAAGACGGACGCAGTTCCCAACTGCCCAGGGGGAAGTTCATGCCACCGGTAAGGAAATAGTGACGGGCTACTTTGTAGGCGAGTGAGTGGGCCACGTTATTGATGGTTACAGATCCATCATCAATTGTTGATGCCGGGAGGTGGGTGGAAGAAGCACCAAACCACATGTTCTGACGCTGGAACCACAAGCCGAAGCCCATATCAAAAGCTGTTTTGCTGAGCTGGGGCGGAATAGAAGCGTCCTGCTGCCAGGCAGTGGTAGCGAGCCACTGGTCGCTGCCGGTGGGGCCTACGTTTTTGCTGAGCGCACCAAGTTCGATACCGATACCGAGGGTGCTTCCGCCGTTTTCGTAGCCACCGTTGAAACGCAGGTGGTAAGAATAGGCTGCGCGGTATGCGAGGTTTTGTTCAAAACCAAGCTGATCGTACATTACGTTAAGTGCGACACCGCCTTTGAGTTTGGGCAGAAACATATCGCCCGAAAACACGCCACTGCGGGGTGAACCATCAAAACCGGCCCACTGCTGGCGGGCAATGCCCGAGAAACAGAGTGCATGACGGATACCGGCATAGCCAGGGTTCATGAACATTTTGTTAAACATGAACTGCGTAAACTGCGGATCCTGCTGAGCCGAGGCTGTTAATGCAAATACCGCAAATGCAAGCGTAGTAAGGGTTTTCTTCATAGGTCGCAAGTGTTTTGCCACACGTTTTCCTGTGCAAATAGTACTCAGGCGGTGGCTAAGATAGTTATTCGTTTTGATTATCCAAGAATTTTTCAACGTTTCCATGTTCGTTTTTCTTTCGGGAATCCGGTTTTCAACTGAGTTTTTGAAAAGTTTGCCACCAACGGTCGGGCATTTCTTCGCTGCAGGCCACTTCGTAGTCGTTGTAACTGCAGGGTACCAGCGCATGACGCTCGAACCGCAGTTTCTGGTTGGGCGGATAGGGTACCTCCATCCACCACCGGTCGCTGCGCGAGCTTTTATAGAACACGATTTCGTGTTTATGATCTTTCAGAAACACCCGGAAACGGGTATAGTCTGATTTGTCGGCAAAGGGAAAATCCTGCTTGCGGTTGTAATACCCGTCGGCAAAGCACCAGATCATCTGGGCGGCCAGATGGGCGGTTTGGCCACGGAAGTCGAACGCGGGATTGATTTCGTAAATGCCAAACGAACTCAGCTTATCGCTTATTCCGGCGTAGCGGGCAAGGCGGCAGGCTTCGTCGCCGGTAAATCCGTTGGGGGTGGCATTGGCGTTGCCGGGTGCTTCGCCCAAACGCACGGCACCCATGTCGAAGCTGAGCAGGTCGGCATTGCGTATTACGGGCTCGGCCAGTTCGGGGGCGCTGCGTACCTGCCCCAGACGGTGCACATCAAAATTGAGCTTGCCCATGAGTTCCACCGACGACTGCTCCACGAAGTATGTCTGGTAGCCGAGGTTGCTGAAATTGAACAGGAAGTTGGGCTGATGCAGGATAATACGGCTCAGGTAGGACTGGCTGCTCAGGTCGTCGCCCGAATCGCCGATGTCGAACATGGGGTCGATGGCCAGCAGGTTAACCGTTTGTTCGATGGCTTCGTAGGCAAGGTATTGGGCGTAGGTAAGATCCTGCCCGCCGCCGAGGATGATGGGAATAATGTTTTGGCGGAGCAATGTGCCCATTACTGTTTTCAGGGCGTAATCGGTATCAGAAGGCGTGTGCCCGGCGCTGATGTTGCCCAGGTCAATCATTTGCAGGGGCCAGTGCCCGGGGTGCAGGCGGTAAAGGTACTCGCGCACGGTGTCGGGGGCCAGCGAACAGCCTTCGTTGCCCGGGGTGCGGCGGCCTTCGCACACACCGATGAGCGCCATTTTTGCGTCTTCGTGTGCCGGGTAGCCGCTTTCGCGGGTATGAATACGCATCAGACTCCCGAACTGCGCAGCCTGATAAGGCCGCCCGCCCGAAATCCGCTCAAAATCGACCGGAGTGAAAAAGTCTGAAAAGTCTGTAGCCGTTGACATGATTTGCTGTTCTGATGGTTATAACACAAAGATGGAGAAAAGATACAGCCCGCCGGAGTGGCGGGCTGCAAGAGATATTGTAAACAGTATGTTGAAAACGTGGCTTATTTCTTTTTAGCTGCTTTTTTTGCCGGAGATTTCTTAGCCGCAGGGGCCTTCTTGGCGGCCGGGGCTTTTTTGGCCGACTTTTTAGGAGCCACTTTTTCGGCCGAGGCTTTTTTGGCGGCGGCTTTACGCTGGGCGGGCGAGGGATTTTTGTCCTGCTCTTCGGCCAGCGCCAGGCATTCGGCCAGGCTGAGTATTTTAGGATCGGTGTTCTTGGGCAGTTTGTAGTTGCTCTTCCCGATGGCCAGATACGGGCCCCAGCGTCCGTTGAGCAGGCGCACATCTTCGCGGCCTTCTTCGCGGAACACTTTTATTTCCTTCTCGGCATCGGCCTTGCGTTTGGCCTCTATCAGTTCAATGGCCCGCTCTTCTGTAATCGACATCGGATCGTCGGTTTTCGGGATCGATACAAAGGCGCTGTTATGCACAATGTACGGCCCGAAACGGCCAATGTTTGCTTTCATTTCCTTGCCTTCAAACATGCCCACCACGCGGGGCAGTTTAAACAGGTCGAGTGCTTCTTCCACGGTAATGGTTTCGAGGCGCTGGTCTTTGCGCAGGCTGGCGAATTTCTTTTCCGGATCGTCGCTCTCGCCTATCTGCACCAGTGCGCCGTAGCGTCCTACGCGGGCATACATGTTTTTGCCGCTCACCGGATCGGTGCCCAGCAAACGCTCGCCGCTGGCACGTTCTGAAGTTTCGGCGGTTTCCTCCACGTCTTTGTGAAACGGGCGGTAAAAACCGTCGAGCATTTTGCGCCAGTCCATTTTCCCTTCGGCAATTTCATCAAACTCCTCTTCCACCATGGCGGTGAAATTGTAGTCCATGATTTTGGGAAAATACTGTTGCAAAAAGTCGGTTACCACAGTGCCAATGTCGGTGGGAAAGAGTTTGGCTTTTTCGGCACCGGTGGTTTCGGTTTTGGTTTCGGCGTTTATCTGCGCGTGTTCGAGCGTAAACACCTGGTAGCGGCGTTCGCGGCCTTCGCGGTCTTCCTTTACCACATATTCCCTGTCCTGCACGGTAGAAATTGTGGGGGCGTAGGTGGAAGGACGGCCGATGCCAAGTTCTTCGAGCTTTTTCACCAGGCTGGCTTCGGTGTAGCGCGCCGGCGGATGGGTGAAACGCTGTGTGGCGGCAATGTTTTTTGCGCGGAGCAAATCGCCCTCACGCAGTGCGGGCAACATGCCTTCCTGCTTTTCTTCACCTTCTTCGTCGGTGCTTTCCATATACACTTTCAGGAAGCCGTCGAATTTGAGCACTTCGCCTTGTGCGGTGAAGGTTTCGGTGGTGGTGGAAATGCTTATTACGGCGGTTGTTTTCTCCAGTTCGGCATCGGCCATTTGCGAGGCCACGGTGCGTTTCCAGATCAGGTCGTAGAGGCGTTGCTCGTCACGTTCGCCGTCAATGCTGCTGTTTTCGAGGTAGGTGGGGCGAATGGCTTCGTGAGCTTCCTGTGCGCCTTTGCTTTTGTTTTTGTAGCGGCGCGGGTTGGAGTAGCGTTCGCCGTAGTTGCTGCCGATCATGTTTGCCGCTGCGCCCATAGCCAGGTCGGAGAGGTTTACCGAGTCGGTACGCATGTAGGTAATTTTACCGCTTTCGTACAGGCGCTGGGCCACGGTCATGGTGCGTTTTACCGAGAAACCAAGTTTGCGGCTGGCTTCCTGCTGCAGGGTGGAAGTGGTAAACGGCGCAGCGGGCGAACGGCGGGCGGGTTTGGTTTCGAGGCTGCTTACGGTGAACTGCGCATGGCGGCATTTTTCGAGAAAAGCCTGCGCGGCTTCGGCCGTGGCGAAACGGGTGCCCAGTTCGGCTTTCATGCTTTGCCCGTTTACATCAAAAAGCGCAGTTACACGAAATGCCGATGTGCTTTCAAACCCGATGATTTCGCGCTCACGCTCCACAATGAGGCGCACGGCCACACTTTGCACACGACCGGCCGAGAGCGACGGTTTTACTTTCTTCCACAAAATGGGCGAAAGCTCGAAACCCACCAAACGGTCGAGCACACGGCGCGCCTGCTGTGCATCTACCAGATGCAGGTCGATGGTGCGGGGCTGCTCAATGGCCTTGAGAATGGCCGGCTTGGTGATTTCGTGAAATACTATGCGGCGGGTATTGTCCTGCCTCAGTTTCAGCGTTTCAAACAGGTGCCACGAAATGGCTTCTCCCTCGCGGTCTTCGTCGGTTGCAAGCCATACAATCTCTGCATCCTTGGCCAGTTTTTTAAGTTCCGAAACTACTTTTTCCTTATCGGGCGAAACCTCGTAGTGAGGCGTAAATCCTTTTTCGGTGTCAACGGCCAAACCCTTTTTCACCAGGTCACGCACGTGACCAAAACTCGACTTCACCAGAAAATCCTTACCCAGAAAGCCTTCTATGGTTTTGGCTTTCGCAGGCGACTCCACAATTACAAGATTCTTTGCCATTTCAAATCACGTTACTTTTAACATTCAATAATTCTCCCCAAAAAAAGATCCGGGGGGTGCAAAGAAAAACAAAGCAAAACCAAAATTGCAAATCTCTCTTCCCTCTTTCCACCCATTTTCATCCCCCTTTACTACGTAAAGACCGGAGAATAATTTTTTTTGCACCTCGACTGACATTTTGACAGATTGGGTAATTTTCCCTAATTTTGCCCCCCGCTGCTCCGAAAAAAACGGAAAAGGCGGAAACCGACATGAACGAAGTAGAAAAAGTGATTGACGAAACCCGTCAGGGTGAAGCACTGATGCTTGATGTGCAGGCTACGCCCGGCACACGCAAACTGTTTCTGGAGAGCTACGGCTGCCAGATGAATTTTTCCGACAGCGAAATTGTGGCCTCCATCCTGAAAGATCAGGGCTACACCACCACAAAAGATTATACCGAGGCCGATGTAATTTTTGTAAACACCTGCGCCATCCGCGAAAACGCCGAACAGCGTGTACGCAACCGTTTGAGCGAATTTAAAGCCGCCAAGCGCAACAAGCCCGATATGGTGGTGGGCGTACTGGGCTGCATGGCCGAACGCCTCAAGCATAAATTCCTGGACGAAGAAAAAATCGTGGACATTGTGGTAGGCCCCGATGCTTACCGCGACCTGCCCAACCTGATAAGCAAAGTAGAAGGCGGCCACAAGGCGGTAAATGTGATTCTTTCGAAAGAAGAAACCTATGCCGACATTACGCCTGTTCGTTTGGACAGCAACGGCGTTTCGGCATTCATCAGCATTATGCGCGGGTGCGATAACATGTGCTCGTTTTGCGTGGTGCCCTTTACCCGCGGCCGCGAACGGTCGCGCGATCCTGAAAGCATTGTGGCCGAAGCCCGCGACCTGTTTGAAAAAGGCTATCGCGAAGTAACCCTGCTTGGCCAGAATGTGGACTCGTACCTCTGGGCCGGTGGCGGTTTGAAAAAAGAAATTCTTACCGACGAACAGCGGGCCAATGCCATAAACTTTGCCCGCCTGCTCGAAATGGTGGCGCTCGTGCATCCCGACCTGCGCATCCGTTTCAGCACCTCGCACCCCAAAGACATGACCGACGAGGTGCTGCACACCATGGCGAAGTACGAAAACATCTGCAAGTACATTCACCTGCCCGTGCAAAGCGGCAACAGCGATGTGCTCGAACGTATGAACCGCGGCTACTCGCGCGAGTGGTATCTCAGCCGCATCGACTCCATACGCCGCATCATGCCCGACTGCGCCATAAGCACCGATGTAATTACCGGCTTCTGCGGCGAAACCGAAGAGCAGCACCGCGAAACAGTGTCGCTCATGGAATTGGTGAAATACGATTTCGCTTACATGTTTGCGTATTCGGAACGGCCAAAAACCATGGCCGAGCGCCAGTTTGAAGACGATGTGCCTGAGGAGGTAAAGAAACGCCGCCTCACCGAGATCATCGACAGGCAGCAAATTCACTCCGAAATACGCACCAAAGCACAGGTGGGCAAAGTACACCGCGTGCTCATTGAGCATACTTCAAAACGCGATGAGGATAAGTGGATGGGACGTAATACACAGAATACCGTGGTGGTGTTTCCGAAAGGAAATTATAAGCCCGGTGAGTATGTGAATGTGCTGGTGGATCGTTGTACGAAGACGACGCTGATTGGGACGGTGGTAGAGTAGCTGTTTGTTAGAAAAAGTTAATTGCTGCGGCTTTTCCGTGTCAATCAAAATAATTCTGCGCTAATTAGCGACTTAGAATACAAAGGCCATGATAAAGTCAATTCGTTTGCAGAACTTTTTCAGTTTCAGGGATGAAACGATTGAATTTAATCCGGGCATTAATGTGCTGATCGGAATTAACGGATCTGGCAAATCGAATATTTTCAAGGCGATTGAATTATTACAACATGCTATTGCCGGTAATGATCTGAAACCCTTGATTATTGATAATTGGGGAGGAGTTAATGCAATTATCAATGCAGGTTCCCCGATAAATACACCAGTAACGCTCTGCTATACACTTGACGATCCGTCACCGTTACTGCGTGAAGGGCGCAATCAGAAAGAATTACAGTACACCCTTGTAATTGAACGTCAGGAAAGCAATGGGCTTTTTATTATTTCCGAAAAGATTATTTTAAATCAGCCTGGGCAAGGCTTTGCAGTACATCTTACTACAGATCGGGGGAAGTTAATTAATGTAAGTGCAGTAGTGGATGAAAAATGGGAAGACATCAAACCATTTTTTCATGAAGATGAAGAGTACAGTTCTGTTTTCAAAAAAATTACAAGTTGGAGTGATACCAAAAAAAATCACTCCGGTGCTATGCTGATTCAGCTTATTCAGCGTTTGAAAGATACCGTACAGGTCTATGACTCATTCCCTACACATCGCAATTCTGCATTACGTGAACCTATCTATGCTACTGCTGAAAAGCGTCTTGCCAAAGGTGGAGAGAACTTGGCACAAGTGCTCAACTACCTGAAGGATGAAGAACAGGAACATTACCTTGAAATAGAAAAATCGCTGGAAAGAATAAATGCACATTTTACCGGACTTGATTTTTCGGCTTTTATGGGTAAAATGGAACTGAAGTTGCGTGAAAAAGGATTAAAACGTTCAATTCCTTTGGCTCATATTTCCGATGGCACTTTGAGGTACTTATGCCTGATGGCAATAATTCATAACCCAAAACGCGGAAATTTAATTTGCATCGATGAGCCTGAACTCGGACTTCATCCGGATATGATAAGAGGTTTAGCGGAAGGTATTGAGATTGCCAGCGAGGAATCGCAATTTATTTTGAGTACTCATCTCGAAAATCTTCTCAATCAATTTTACATCGAACAAATTATTTCTGTTGAAAAAACTGATGAAAACAGTTCAGCAGTTAGCCGGTATAATCGGGAGGACTTTGGTAAAATAGCTGAAACCCATCTCCCCGGCAGCCTTTGGGATCATGGTCATTTAGGAGCACGTAGATGGTAAAAGCAAATCCAACAATTTATCTGTTGATTGAGGGAGAATCGGCCAAGTTTGCGGCTTCTCTGAAAGAGGCTTTTACTCTTTTACTCAAACAGGTATGCGATGGAAAGAATCCGCGAATAGTAATGGGCGATGGTAAAGTCACTTGTATTGATCTGTTTCTTAATACAAAGCAATATAACTCCCCTAATTCACAACTTCTGGTGGATTTGGATACAACTTCTGAGTACAGAGATAATGATCTTGCTAAAAATGGACTTACCAGCAGGAGAGAAAGAGTACACTACATGATTCAGGAAATGGAATCGTGGTTTTTGTCGCAACCTGAAATAATTAATGAGTATTACAAAACCACCAAAGCGGATGAGTTTAAGAATAAAAATATCGAATCTATTTCAGAACCAGACAAAGTAATTCACAACATTGCCCAAAAGTCCAATCATAAAACCCGCGTCGGATATCATAAAGTAAGAGACGCTGCTGCATTACTCTTGAAGCTTGATGCCCAAAAACTAATGCACTCCTTCCCCGATTTCAAAAATCTGGTCAATAACATTAACAACGCATGACCACACTGGAAATAAAACAACGTTTCGGCATCATCGGCAGTTCGCCCCTGCTCGACCGGGCCATTGACATAGCCACGCAGGTGGCACCTACCGATTTGAGTGTGCTCATTGTGGGCGAAAGCGGAACGGGTAAGGAATCATTCCCGAAAATCATTCACCAGCTCAGCAGCCGCAAGCATGGGCAGTACATTGCCGTAAACTGCGGTGCCATTCCCGAAGGCACCATCGACTCTGAGCTTTTCGGGCACGAAAAAGGTTCGTTTACCGGGGCCACCGAAGCGCGCAAAGGTTATTTTGAAGTGGCCGACGGCGGTACGATTTTTCTTGATGAGGTAGCCGAAATGCCTTTGGCCACACAGGCGCGTTTGCTGCGTGTGCTCGAAAGCGGCGAGTTTATTCGCGTGGGCTCATCGAAAGTGCAGAAAACCAATGTGCGTGTGGTGGCGGCTACCAACGTGAACATGATGGAAGCCATTGGCCGAAACAAGTTTCGCGAAGATCTTTACTACCGTTTGAGCACGGTGCCCATTTCGCTGCCTGCCCTGCGCGAGCGGCGCGGCGATATTCATTTGCTTTTCCGCAAGTTTGCCAGCGACTTTGCCACCAAGTACCGCATGCCGGTAATTAAACTGATGCCCGATGCCGAACAGGCGCTGAGCAGCTACTACTGGCACGGCAATATCCGCCAACTGAAAAATGTAACCGAGCAGCTTTCCATCATCGAAAAAAACCGCGAGATTGATGTAGAAACGCTGAAGAAATACCTGCCCGATTACAAAACCTCGTCTTCGTCGCTGCCCGTACTTTCGCGCCCCGAAGCCGGCGACCCGGCCGAACGCGATTTCCTTTACTCGATGATTCAGCAACTGAGCAAGGAACTGAACGAACTCAAGGCCATTACCGCACAACTCATTCAGGGCGGACGAATAAGCAGCGACCTCATTGCACAAACGCCCGGTGTACAGAAATACGTGGCAGAGCTTCCGGCTCCTGCGCACACAGCAGCCGCATTGAACGACAATCCGGTAGTAATACAGCACGCCAGCAACTGGACACCGGCCAACGAAGACATTTTGCTGCACGAGGACGTGACCGAAGATTCGTTATCCTTGCAGGACAAAGAAATTGAACTCATACGCCGCGCACTCGAAAAGCACAGGGGCAAACGCAAAAGCGCCGCCCGCGAACTGGGCATTTCGGAACGCACACTCTACCGCAAAATAAACGAATACGATATCAAAGGCTGATGCGTAAACTCGGACTTCTTGCCGTTTTGCTGCTGGCCCTGCTCTCGTTTCAGGAGCAGGGTTGCGGTATTTACAGTTTTACCGGCGGACGCAAATTCGACGACTCGGTAACGGTTTCGGTGGCCACGTTTACCAACTCGGCTGCGCTGGCCAAAGCCACGGTGCCGCAAACCGTGTCGGAAGCCCTGCGCGATGCCATACAGCGCCAGACCCGCCTCACATTTGTGCCCTCCAATGCCGATCTGGAATTTTCGGGAGCAATTACCGGCTACTCGGTGGCTCCAGTGGCCCTGCAGGGCGGCGGCCCTACCGACCAGGCCCAGCTGAACCGGCTTACCATTACCGTAAGCGTGAATTACGTGGACAAAATTGAGGAGCAATACAGCTTTGAAACTAATTTCAGCCGCTTTGCCGATTTCCCTGCCACCTCGGCGCTCAATGCGGTGGAAGATCAACTGATTAAAGAAATTACCGACCAGCTTATTCAGGACATCATGAACCGGTCTATAAACGCCTGGTAAACGCACCCACGCACCCATGAACGCCAAACTCCTCACCTCGTGGCTGGAAGCGCCCGAAACTCTGGGCCGCGAAGCGGGTGCGCAATTGGATGCACTTACCCGAACTTTCCCCTATTTCCAGACTGCGCAGTTGCTCTACATCAAAACACTGCACAACGAAAACAGCTTCCTCTACAACAACCAGCTGAAAGCCGCCGCCGTGTACGCTTCCAACCGCCGGATGCTGTATGAACTCATTACCCGGAAAGCCACGCCCGCTGTTGCGGAAATTACCGCAACTGAAACAATGGTTCTGGAATCCGCAACTCCCGCTGCCGAAGAACAGAAAACTCCGCCGCAGGAAATTGCACCCGCCGAACCGGTAACACCACAAATTACCGAACTGCATACTCCCGCCACCGCACCCGCCCCGGAAAATACGCCGGAGGTGTTGGCCGAAGAAAACAACCCCACACCGGAAATCATTCAGCCCGCCTTCCCCAAAAAACAATTTGTGGGCAGCGACGAATGGGAAGCCGGCATGATGCGCCAGCTTCAACTCCTGCACCACTGGCGCAACCAGCCCGAAACCGTAAAACCGGTCCCGGTGGCAACACCCGAACCGGAAGCCAAAACCCAACCCGACACCGCAGAAGTTTCGCACACACCAATTACGGCTCCCGCCGATGAAGCAACCGAAACACCTGCTGCAGAAACAACCCCGCCTGCTCCCGAAACGCCCACCGCCGCCGACGAAATA
The DNA here is from genome assembly GCA_025454955.1 of Bacteroidia bacterium. Taxonomy (GTDB): domain Bacteria; phylum Bacteroidota; class Bacteroidia; order Palsa-965; family Palsa-965. The sequence continues at coordinate 25,887 of JALONL010000012.1, forward strand.
AACACCCTGCTCTACGTGCTGGCCGAGCCCGGCGACTGGGACGACCTGCCCGAGCCGGAGCAAAACGACTTTGCCGAAGACCTGCAAAGCCAAACCAACGAGCCCGCCACCTGGGAAGTACAGCCCATCGACGAGGCCGACCTCAATTTAACACCCCAAACTCCGGCCCCGGCAGAAATTACCGCCGCCGGACCCGAAGAAATTCCCGCCATCACCGCGCCCGACAGCCTCGAACTCCCCGCCACGCTGCCCGACGACCCCATAGAACAACTCATACTGGCCGGTGCCGTTAACGCCAGCATCACCCAGGAAGTGGACGACCACTGGCCTTCGCCCGAAGAACTGCAACCCCGCAAAACAGTTGAGCCGCCGGTAAGCACACAGCCCGAAACAGAAGCCAAAGCAGAGCCGGTAACAGAACCTGCGCTGAAACCCGAAGCGGAGCCTGTACAGGAAATCCACACCGAAATCATTCCGACACAGGAAACACCCGCCACAGCACCTGAGCCGGAAACCGAACTCAGCTTCAGCAACTGGCTCAAGAAAATAAGCAACCCCGTTCAGCCTGCCCAACCGGCTGCGTCTACCGAAACCACCGTAAATACGCCCGAAAAGACCGAAATTCCGGCCACGGCAACCATTTCCACTCAGGAAATTCAGGAAAAAACCAACGAAATCCTGCCCGAGCCTGAGACAAAATCTGAAACCGACCCGGAAATTGAAAATCTCCCTCCGGCCGAAGAAAAAATTCCGACCGAAAAACAGCAGATTCTCGACCGGTTTATCCGCGAGGAACCGCGCATTAAACCCAATAAAAATAAGTTCTACAACCCTGTAAACATGGCCAAACAGAGTGTACAGGAAAACGACGACTTTATCACCGAAACACTGGCCAGAATTTACGTCAAACAGGGCAATTTTTCGAAAGCAATACGGGCTTATCAAAAATTGAGTTTGAAGTTTCCGGAAAAAAGCAGTTACTTTGCAGCCCTTATTGAAGAACTGAAGCGTACACCTAAATAAAATCAATTCACTGAAATGACTACTGTCATCTCCATTCTTATTCTTCTGGTGAGCGTGCTGCTCATCCTCGTAGTGCTTGTGCAGAACCCCAAAGGCGGCGGACTTGCTACCGGTTTCAGCGGCGGTAATCAGGTAATGGGCGCGCGACGCACCACCGATTTTCTCGAAAAAGCCACCTGGGGCCTTGCCGGATTGCTTATGCTCATGAGCATTGTATCTACAAGCCTTACCGTATCAAATTCTGATGCTCCTCAGGACGAGGAAGCCAACTCCAAAACCATCGACAAGGCTGGCGAACTGGATGCCAAATCAAAGCAGCCAGGCACCAAACCGGTAACACCGGCTCCCGCACCCGGCCAACAGCCCCCGGCACCCGGACAGCAGCCTCCCGCACCGGCTCCCGCCCCCGGCCAATAAGAATTACAGGAATTAACCTGTTACAAAAAATGTCAGGATGTCAGCCTGACATTTTTTGTTTCCACCCAACTGCAAAAATGGCCGAAAAGCGCATTAACATTGCCTTTGGCACAAAATCTGACAGGAAGCGCACGAGCATAAACAGTGTATGCTGTGTATGCGAAAATCAATCATAAAACCATCAACCATCAATATTTTACACAATGGCAAAAGTGAACATCAAGCCGCTGGCCGACCGTGTTGTCGTTGAAGCCGCAGCTGCCGAAGAAAAAACCGCAGGGGGCATTATCATCCCCGATACCGCCAAAGAAAAACCGCAACGCGGCAAAGTGGTGGCTGCCGGTCCCGGCAAAAAAGATGAACCGGTTACCGTGAAAGTGGGCGACACCGTACTCTACGGCAAATACTCCGGCACTGAAATCCAGATCGACGGTAAAGATTACCTCATCATGCGCGAATCAGACATTTTCGCCATCGTTTAATCACACCTGTTTCAATCACACCTGTTTCAATCACACACATCTTAATTTATTATGGCAAAAAATATCACTTTCAATATCGAAGCCCGCGATGCCCTCAAGCGTGGCGTGGATGCCCTGGCCAATGCCGTGAAAGTTACCCTCGGCCCCAAAGGCCGCAACGTGGTTATTGATAAAAAATTCGGTGCTCCTTCCATCACCAAAGACGGTGTTTCTGTAGCCAAGGAAATTGAGCTCAAAGACCCGGTTGAAAACATGGGTGCCCAAATGGTGAAAGAAGTGGCTTCAAAAACCGCCGATGTGGCGGGCGACGGAACCACCACCGCCACCGTACTGGCTCAGGCCATTGTAAGCGCAGGCCTTAAAAACGTGGCAGCCGGTGCAAACCCCATGGACCTCAAACGCGGTATCGACAAAGCCGTGGCTGCCGTGGTGGAAAACCTCAAGAAAATGTCGAAGAAAGTAGGCGACGATAACGAGAAAATCAAACAGGTTGCCTCTATCTCTGCCAACAACGACATGAACATCGGTACACTCATTGCCGATGCCATGGCCAAGGTGAAAAAAGAAGGCGTAATTACCGTAGAAGAAGCCAAAGGCACCGAAACCACTGTGGAAGTGGTAGAAGGTATGCAGTTCGACCGCGGCTACATTTCGGCATACTTTGTTACCGATGTGGACAAAATGGAAGCCGTGCTCGATAACCCGCTCGTACTCATTTACGACAAGAAAATTTCGAGCATGAAAGAGCTTCTGCCCGTGCTCGAAAAAGCAGTACAAACCGGCAAACCGATTCTCATTATTGCCGAAGATGTGGACAGCGAAGCACTTTCCACACTGGTGGTAAACAAAATCCGCGGCTCACTGCGCATTGCTGCCGTGAAAGCACCCGGTTTCGGCGACCGCCGCAAAGCCATGCTCGAAGACATTGCCATCCTTACCGGCGGCACACTCATCAGCGAAGAGCGCGGCTTCAAACTCGAAAATGCCGACCTTTCTTTCCTCGGTAAAGCCGAGAAAGTAAGCATCGACAAAGACAATACCACCATTGTGGGCGGCGCCGGCAAAAAAGCCGACATCACCGCACGCGTAAACCAGATCAAGGCACAGATCGAAAGCACCACCTCCGATTACGATCGTGAGAAACTGCAGGAGCGTCTGGCCAAACTCGCCGGCGGTGTAGCCGTGCTCTACGTAGGTGCTGCCACCGAAGTGGAAATGAAAGAGAAGAAAGACCGCGTGGACGATGCCCTGCACGCTACCCGCGCTGCTGTGGAAGAAGGCATTGTACCCGGAGGCGGTGTGGCCTACATCCGCGCCCAGGACGTGCTCGACAAACTCAAAGGCGAAAACGACGACGAAACCACCGGCATCCAGATTGTGCGCCGCGCCATTGAAGAGCCCCTGCGCCAGATCTGCGAAAACGCAGGCGTGGAAGGTTCAATCGTAGTACAGAAAGTGCGCGAAGGCAAAGCCGATTTCGGTTACAACGCCCGCACCGAAACCTATGAGAAACTCTTCGAAGCCGGTGTAATCGATCCCACCAAAGTAACCCGCGTGGCCCTCGAGAATGCTGCTTCTATTGCCGGTATGCTCCTCACCACCGAGTGCGTACTCTCTGAAATTAAAGAAGACAAGCCCATGGCAATGCCCGGCGGCGGCGGAATGGACGGCATGATGTAATTCAGGCCCGAAAATTCAATGTTAAAAACGGCAATCCTGCGGGATTGCCGTTTTTGTTTAACCCATACTGCCACAAATACTTATCTGTATGCACAATTAATTTGCTTTCGGCAGGAAACACTTACATTTGTTTTACACTTAAAAAGAGGTTGATATGAGCAAGATGCGCAAAATAGCATTTGGAGGAATCGGCGTAGTGATTGTGGCTTCCATTGCGTTGAAAATAGCCGGCATTCATCCCGGAATTGTAGCCGTACACGCGCTGCCTTTCTGTATGCTGCTGCTCATTGATATCACCCACAAACGTTCGCGCCAGAACAGCGACGAAAATCCCCAATAGAGCAAAGCCCAAACCACTGCTCTGCCTCCCCACTATATGAAGCTTTTTCTGCATGCCTTGCTGCTGATGCTTTCGGCATCTGCTTCCGCACAAATTATTCCCGACCGGGAACTCGAACGCGTTCCGCGCATGGCAAACGACACCATGTGGTGCATGGGAATGCATTACCCCAAAGGGCAGTTGTACTTTGGATTTGGCTACAACAAGGAATGGTACACCCGCTCCAACATTCATGTAAAAGACGAGTCGGGCGATTATGATTTTGTGCTGCATGGCATGACGGCCAAAGACCGGCCAAAATTCAACGAAGTTTTACGTGTGGCCCTCTCCATTCCGCAATACGGCTACCGGATTGGCTACTGGCTTCCCTCATCGCGATTTGGCATTGAACTTAACTTCGATCATGCCAAATATGTGATTGATGAGTACCAGACTGTGCGCCTCACAGGCCGTATTGAAGACAAGGTGTATGATGTGGACACGCTGGTAAGTCCGGTTTCGTTTTTTGCCATGGAGCATACCGACGGGGCCAATTTTCTGATGCTGAACCTGATGTTTCGCCGGCCGCTGGTGCAGAAAAAGTATGTGCATGTGTATGGCGTAGCCAAGGCCGGAGCGGGTATTGTGGTTCCGCGTACAGACGTAACACTGTTCGGGCAACGCTGGAACCATAACTTTCATGTGGCAGGACAGATAGGCGGAATTGAAACCGGTTTGAGGGTGGAAATACTTCGATATTTCTGGATTGAGCCCACTGTGAAAGGCGTGTTTGCCAATTTCAACAAAGTGCTGGCCATAGACGATGTGCTCATCAGCCACCGGTTCGGGGCATTTATGCTGCTGGCCCATGCCGGGTTTCAGTTTCCGGTGGGCAAGGTGCATCGGGGTAAATTGCCACGATAATTTCGGGCGGCAAATACCAATCTGATCTTCCCGGCGTTTAAAAAGTTAGCCGGAACAATTCGGCGATTAATTATTACATTGCCTAAAATTATCTCATGAAAATTCTGGCTATCGACCGAATTTTACCCACTGCTTCGGAAGAAAAAATCAGGGGGGTAGTAATACGTGAAGCATTGCATGTATGGATGCTTTATACCAAGGATATTGTGCGCGAAGTCTATTTCCGCAAAGACCGCCCCGGCACCGTGCTGGTAATGGAATGCGCCGATACGGCCGAAGCCAAACGGCTGCTTCAGACTTTTCCGCTGGTAAAAGCCGGAGTCATTGAATTTGATGTAATTCCGGTTGGGCATTTTGTTCCATTCGGCACACTCATAGATCGTTCGCATTTTGAAGACCGGATCGACTGAAAACATCAGTTGAACGGGTAAGAGAAAGTGAAAGTGGCTTTTGGCCACTTTTTTTCTTTTGTATCTTCGTTAAGTCCAATTTCAAAACCAATCATACTATGAAAAAATTCTACGCGTTTCTTCTAACTCTTGCAACCGGTGCCACACTGCAACTCAATGCGCAGTGTACGGTTACAATTTCGTCGCTCACTGTTACAGGTGCTACGGTTAATGCCACCATGACCAGCACAGGTACTGCCACAATTCCCGTAAATGGCTGGGATTGGGGCGATCAGTCAACCCCTTCTACCGGCGCCTCTGCTTCGCACACCTACACCGCTTCCGGTACATACACTATATGCGCAGCTTATTTCGACCTGCTCGATACCGCTTCCTGCCAGGCTTTGGCGTGTACCACAATTACCATTACACTGGTAAGTGTAAACGAACCCGCTCAGTTAATTACAGGCATGAATGCTTTCCCCAGCCCGTTTGTAAACGAAGCCAATATCAAATACACCCTCTCGCAAAACAGCGAAGTGGAAATTGAAGTGTTTGATGTGACCGGCAAGCGCGTAACCACCTTGCAAAACGGCCCAATGGCAGCAGGCACACACAATGTAATCTGGGAAGCAACCGAAGTAAATGCAGGTGTATATTTCATCCGCATGAAAGCCGGCGATGCCGTAATTACACGCCGTGTGATTAAACAGTAACTGATTACCTGTTTCTGATACAACTAACGCCGCTGAAAATTCAGCGGCGTTAGTTTTTTATGCCTCGCAAAGATTCTTCAACTTAGATCTTTCACCGGGAGATGACGCAGGCTAAAAAAAACGTCCGGCCACACACAGCCGGACGTTTTCACACACAAACACAAGCAAGGCGTTCACACACTAAGCCTTGCTGAGTAAATCCTTCACGAGGGAAGAAATCATTTTACCATCGGCCTTACCGGCAAGTTGTTTGGTGGCTGCGCCCATTACCTTGCCCATATCGGCAGGTGAGGAGGCACCGGTTTGGGCGATGATTGATTTGAGAATTTCGCGCACTTCGTCTTCGCTCATTTGCTTGGGCAGATAAGCTTCTATGATGCCGGCTTGAAATGTTTCCACTTCGGCCAGTTCGGGACGGTTCTGCGTGGTATAGATTTCGGCGGTTTCGCGGCGATTCTTCACTTCTTTCTGGAGCGCTTTGATGGCCGATTCTTCGGTTAATCCTTCGGGCGATGTTTTAAGCAGGAGCAATACCGACTTGATTGCCCTGATGGCTTCGAGCCTGGGCTGATCTTTGGCCAGCATTGCCGCTTTCATATCGGCCTGTATTTGTTCTTCGAGTTGCATTTTAGTTTTGTATGGCCTCAACCATCAATCCACATTGTCGTGGAGGAAAGAATTGTTGGGACGGATTTCCACTTTTTTGTCTTCGGTTTCGGTGAGCGTAAAGCGCGACACCTGCGATTCAGACGAGTGGGCCACGTTGTCGAGTTGTATGTTGCGGCGTTTGTAAGCCGGTTCGTTTTCGAGTTCGTTCAGGCCCTGCGAGGTTTTGAGTTTCAGGCTCAGTTCCTTGAGTTTCTGAATACGTTCCTGCGCTTTACGCATCTGCTCTTCGGCCTCTACCTTTTTCACTTCGGGCTGGGGAACAGCTTTGGTTTCGATTCTGAGTTCGGGCTCGGGCATTTTCTCGGCCACGGGCTCAGCGGTGTTTTCCTGCGCGGGTGTTTGTGCGAAGAGATCAGCAGAAGGAGTTTCCGTCACAGCTTCGGCATTGGTAATTTCGAAGGTGATGCTTTGCTGCTGCACGGGCGGCTCGGCCACATAGCGCTGCTGAATTTCCTCGGCGTTGGTTTCGGTGGTTTCGGCCGATACTTCTTTTTTCACGAGGAAAGGTTCGAGCGGGTTGGCGCTGTCGGTTTTGGGCTCGCTGGCGGGCACAGGCTGCTGCACGGGCGTTTCGGCGGCGAGGTTGAGCACCACTTTCGACGCTTCGGGCTTCTTCGAGTATTCGTAGGCAACCGGATTCGACGAGTTGAAGCCGGTGGCAATGATGGTTACGTTTACCGAATCGCCGAGAGTTTCGTCCACACCGTAGCCTTTAATGATTTCGGCAGTTTGCCCGGCTGCTTCCTGGATGTAGTCGGTAATTTCGCCGAGTTCGTCCATGGTAATTTCAGTGGCACCCGAAATAATATTGAGCAGTACGTAACGCGCGCCGGTAATGTTATTGTCGTTGAGCAGCGGCGAGCTGAGGGCCATTTCCACGGCGCGTGTGGCGCGGTTTTCGCCCGATGCGTTGGCCGAACCCATAATGGCCACACCGCTGTTGCGCATTACCGTGCATACGTCGGCAAAGTCAACGTTGATCTGCTGGGTGAGGCTGATGATTTCGGCAATGCTCTTGGCCGCGGTCGAAAGCACATCATCGGCATGAGAGAAAGCATCACTGAGTTTCAGGTTGCCGTACATCTCGCGCAGTTTGTCGTTGCACACCACCAGCAGTGTATCTACGTTCTGCTTGAGTTGTTCGAGGCCTTCTTCGGCCTGTAGGCGGCGTTTCTTGCCTTCGAATGCAAACGGCACGGTAACGATGGCCACGGTAAGCACACCCAGTTCGCGGGCAATGCCGGCAATGATGGGCGCAGCGCCTGTACCTGTTCCGCCACCCATGCCTGCGGTGATGAAACACATTTTGGTGTTGTTGGCAAGCAGGCTGCGAATGTCTTCGATGTTTTCGATGGCGGCATTGCGGCCTACTTCGGGCATCGAACCGGCACCACGGCCTTCGGTAAGCGCGGCACCTAGCACAATTTTATTGGGAACAGGACTCATGTCAAGCGCCTGCTTGTCGGTATTGCATACTACAAAGTCAACACCACGAATACCCTGACGGTACATGTGGTTTACGGCATTGCTTCCGCCGCCGCCTACGCCAATCACTTTAATGATAGAGGACTGTTCGGGAAGGTCAAATTTCATAGCTTCTGTGTGTTGTAATGTGTGTGTTTCTGTCACAGCTTCCATTTCCGAAACGGCGGCAGGTGTGTTTTCAGGGGCTTCCGCTTCAAATTCGGAAGCAGTGGAGAGTGAAACAGGTGATGTTTCATTCAACTGAACTTCGGCCACCATATCGGGCACGGCCCCGGTTTCAGTTGTGAGGTCAGCTATCGGGTTTTCAATTATATTTTCTTCCAAAGCCGCTTCGGTTTCGGTGATGATACCGATAATCGACTCGTTTGCGGCCGAAATCATAGTTTCGTTTTCGGTTTCAGCGGCAATTTCATTCAGGCTTTCTGATTCAGTTGCGGTAATCTCATTAAACGATTCAACAGTTTCCTGTACGGCCTCAAATTCAGTCGCAGAAGATGTTTCCACATTTTCGGCTGAAGAAAAATTTTCAACCGCACTGCCCTGCTCTGCCGCCAGTATTCCGTCCCAGTTCATATCCGGCTCTTCTGAATATGCTTCAGTGCTGGTAATGTCCCAGGTAAATTCATTGGCCTCCTGTGCGGGCTGTGATACGTCCTGTCCAGCCACAGCAGCGGCTTCGGCAGCACCGGCCGCCGACTGCTCCTGCCCGCTTTCGTTCAGGAATTGCTCCTGATCGTCGTCGAAGGTGTCGAATATGCTGTAGTTGTCCATGTAACGTTCGTATAGAAAATTGTGGAAAATTAGTTCTACTCTATTTTCGCTTTGCAAAAGGTTACAGTAACTTACTAACCGGTAATTGTTCATTACCATCCCCTGCCTTTCTTCGACTCCGCTCAGAATGACAGGGGATGGTAATGAACAATGGGTATTTGTGTTATGCCTGGGGAGTAGGTTGTGTGAAGTACTGCTCACCTCATCCTTCGGCTCCGCTCAGGATGACGTGAGCAGTACAGACTGATGGGCTAAACAGTAATCGTTAAACGGGGAATTCTGAAATCACTATTCTTAAACGGGGAATTCTGAAGTCAAAATCCTTAAACGGGGAATTCTGAAATCACTATTCTTGAACGGGGAATTCTGAAGTCAAAATCCTTAACTGGGGAATTCTGAAATCACTATTCTTATAACAGGAAACACAGAAATCACAATTCTGAAACAGGAAACTCAGAAATCATAATCGTGAAACAAGAAATTCTGAAATCAAAATCAAAAAGGAACTTGCAAAACGACGATGCTCAAACGGGTCATTCTGAGCGGAGCCGAAGAATCACCCGTTTGATTCTTCCTCAAACCACTGCTTCCCCTTTGTAAAAATCTGATCAAACCAATTCCCTTTGGTTTTCTTCGAATGTGTGCTCACCTTGGGTTTTTCCTCTTCCTTGGTTTGCGAAGGTTCGCCGGTAAATCCGCGCATTACCAAACCTACACCGGTGGCATACATCGGGCTGGTAATTTCTTCCGAACTGTTGGCCAGATGCTCGTTCGGATAACCCACGCGGGTATCCATACCGGTTACAAACTCGATAAGTTGTGTAATATGTTTAAGCTGCGAGCCGCCGCCGGTCACTACAATACCGGCAATGAGTTTTTTCTCGAAACCCGAATTGCGGATTTCGTAATACACATGTTCGATAATTTCTTCCATGCGCGCCTGAATAATGTGCGCAAGGTTTTTTACCGAAATTTCTTTGTGCGGGCGGCCACGCAAACCGGGAATGGATACAATTTCGTTTTCCTGATTTTCGCTGGCCAGTGCCGAACCGAATTTTACTTTCAGTAACTCGGCCTGGGTTTTGATGATGCTGCAACCTTCCTTGATATCTTCGGTGATAATGTTGCCACCAAAGGGAATTACGGCAGTGTGGCGAATAATTCCGTCGTGAAAAATAGCCACATCGGTAGTGCCGCCGCCAATGTCCACCAGCACCACGCCGGCTTCTTTTTCCTCATCACTCAGCACGGCATCGGCCGAGGCGAGCGGTTCGAGGGTAAGGTCGGCCACTTCGAGACCGGCTTTGTTTACACACTTGTATATATTCTTTGCCGCCGCCACCTGTCCGGTGATAATGTGGAAATTGGCTTCGAGGCGTGTGCCGGCCATGCCGATGGGATTTTTGATTCCCACTTCGGCATCAATTATATATTCCTGCGGCAGTACGTGAATAATTTCTTCGCCGGGCGACATTACCAAACGATACATATCATCAATCAACTCATCGATGTCTTTCTGGCTGATTTCATCGTCGATACTGCGACGGGTTTTCATGCCGCGGTGTTGCAGGCTTTTGATGTGCTGGCCGGCAATGCCCACGTTCACCACTTTAATATCCACACCCGATTTGTTGCTGGCTTCGGCCACGGCCTCTTTAATTGAGCGCACGGTTTCGTCGATATTGAGCACCACGCCACGGGCCACGCCCAGCGACTCTGCCTTGCCCATGCCGAGGATTTCTATTTTACCATGACCCGTGCGGCGCCCTACAAGCACTGCAATTTTGGTGGTTCCGATATCAAGGCCTACAACAATTTCAGATTCCATTGGCTATGGTCTTTTTAGTGCAAACAATTTGGTGTTCGTATTGGAGATCGATGACTGAGTATTTGTCCCACGCACCGGTGTGCCGCAAACCTTCGGTATAAAACACGCGCAGCTTGGCAAATTTTTCGTCGAGCCGGGCAATATTTCCCAAAACAATGCGGTGGGATCCCACACGCGGAACGAGCTCAAAGTTACGATCCTCACGAATGTAAATCTGAGCAATTTGTGAACGTAGTAACGTATCGTTGTCAATAACCCGGCACAGGTGCCATATATCATCGGCAAGAATGGGCGAACGCAGGGCCGAATCGGCCGAAATTGCTTTCAGGTTCCGCTCAAACAAACGGCCGTAAGTTTCGGTGATGTTTCCGGTAACGGGTGTTACAGCCGCCGTGTACTCCGCCATCCACGGCATTACCGTTCCCTGATCGTCGATGTAGTACGACTCGTGTGCTTTGGTAATGACGCGTGCAATGGGGCGACGCTGCTGAATTACAATATTTACTTCGCAGTCAACTCCCATAAATGCTTCGGCACTTTGCACGGCGGGCAGCGAGTTGAGCCATTTTTCGAGCGCGGGAATGCTGATTTCCGAAACGGGTTTGCCCACCGGCACATCGCCATTTTCGCGGAGCAGGCGCTGCACATCGTCGTTGGTAATAAACAACTGATCGGCAGCGCGGGGCTGGCGGTTTATGGTAATATTTACTTTGCTGCAGGTGCGTGCATTGTGACGTTTCACCGCAAAACCCGTTACCGCTATTGCCGCCACGGCCAGCCCTGCCCAGAGTATTATGCTGAGTATGCGTTTCATGGCTCTAACGGTGTGTAGGTTTCACGTAATGCGTTTTCTATGGGCTGCACCAACTGGTCGATGTCGCCCGCACCGAGTGTAAGCACCACACCGCACGAAGTATTTACAGCTGCTTGTACAGCATCGGCTTTGCTTACCACACGCGCATTTTTACCGGCAAGCTGTGCCAGCGCGGCAGATGTAATTCCGTCGATGGGTTTTTCGCGCGCGGGATAAATGTCGAGCAGCAGCACTTCGTCGAGCGTGGCCAGCACTTGGGCAAATTCCTGCATGAAATCGCGCGTGCGGCTGAAAAGATGCGGCTGGAAAATGCCCATTATTTTCTGTCCCGGAAAAAGTTCGCGGGCCGATGAAATTGCGGCATTGAGTTCGGCGGGATGATGGCCGTAATCGTCGATATACGTTTTCTGCTCAGCACGGAAACGATACTCGAAACGGCGGCCCACACCTTTAAACGAAGCCAGTCCCAAACGCACACCGTCTTCATTGGCTCCGGCTGCTATGGCCAGTGCCGATGCGGCTACCGCATTTTCCACATTATGCCTTCCGGGCAGGCCCAGCGTGAGGTCTTCCCAGCGATGATGGTGATGATTGAGTGTAAATACGTAGTAGCCGTTTTCGATGCGGATGTCGGATGCGTAGTAATGGCAACTGCTGTCGCTGAGCGAATACGTGGCCACATCCTGCGCATTGCCGAGCGCGAGTTTCTCCACTACTTCGGGCTTTGTCACCAGCAATCCGCCGGGCTGAATCTGCGAGGCAAACTTGCGGTAGGTGGCATACATTTCCTCTGCATTGCCGTATATATCGAGATGGTCGGCATCTACCGAAGTAATTACGGCAAAGACCGGATGCAGCCACAAAAACGAACGGTCGTATTCGTCGGCTTCCACTACCACCACATTGTTGTTTACATTCACTTCGGCTTTACCGAGGTTGCTGCCGAGCAAAAGATTGGTGCCATAATTTCCCGAAATGCCTCCCAGAAAAGCCGAGCAGTCGATACCCGCGCAGCGCATGAGGTGTGCGGTGAGCGTGGTGGTGGTGGTTTTGCCATGTGTGCCTGCAATGGCAAAGGTGCGTGTGGCTTCGGCAATGAGGCCGAGTACCTGTGCACGTTTCATCATCACATAGTTGTGTTCACGAAACCACTGCATTTCTGCATGATCAGCAGGAACGGCGGGCGTGTACACCACAACTGTTTTCTCGCGGGCACCTGCGTGTTTGAGTTCGAGCGGAATGCGTTGCAGCGATTCTTCGTAATATACTGTGATGCCTTCCTGCTGCAATGCACGGGTAAGTGCAGTTTCGGTTTTGTCGTAACCGCTCACACTCTTGCCCATAGCGCGGAAGAACCGGGCCAGTGCACTCATGCCAATGCCCCCGATGCCGAGAAAATGCATATGTGTGCAGGCGTTCAGGTTCATGACTTACGGCGGTTTACGAGCGACAATACTTCGGCGGCAATGCGCTCTGCGGAATCAGCTATGGCCAGAGAGGCTATGTTTGCGGTAAACTGATGGCGGCGTTCGCTGTCGTTTACCAGTTTAATAAGTTCGGTTATCAGCGTATTGTTTGCGTCGGCATCTTTCACCAGCAAACCGGCACCTTTGTTTACCAGCGCCATTGCATTTTTGGTCTGATGGTCTTCGGCCACAAAAGGCGAAGGCACAAAAATAACCGGCTTTTTCACCAATGCCAGTTCGGAAATAGAACTTGCACCGGCGCGCGATACCACCATATCGGCTGCTGCGTAGGCATAATCCATTTCGCGGATGAATGCGTGTGCGTGAATATTGTTGCCGGTAAATTTAGCCGAAAGTTCTTTGGCTTTGGGTGCCCAGGCTTCGCCGGTTTGCCAGAGCAGTTGTATGCCTGCCTCGCTCAAACGCTGCAGACCTGCGCCAATGGCTTCGTTAATGGTGCGTGCGCCAAGGCTTCCGCCAATTACCAGCACCACCGGACGTTCGCCGTCGAGCTTAAACATTTCCAATGCCCGCGCACGTTTTCCATCGGGTTTTAAAATATCCTGACGTACCGGGTTGCCGGTCACAAGGAGTTTTTCTTTCGGGAAGAAACGCTCCATGTTATCGTAAGCCACGCAAATACGATCTACACTGCCGGCCAGAATTTTGCTGGTAATGCCGGGATAGGAATTTCCTTCGTGTATAAGCGTAGGCACACCTGCGCGTGCAGCCACACGCAGCATGGGCCCACTGGCATAGCCTCCGGTGCCAATTACAGCATCGGGTTTAAAGCGGCGAAGAATGGTGCGTGCGCGAAGAATGCTGCTGATTACTTTAAACGGAAACGAGAGATTGTCGAGTGTAAAGCGGCGTTGCAAACCGCTAATCCACAGACCTTCTATTTTGTATCCGGCGGCCGGAACTTTTTCCATTTCCATGCGGCCTTTTGCACCCACAAACAAAAACTCGGCATCGGGGTGCATGGCTTTTAGTGCGTTGGCAATGGCAATGGCGGGGAAAATATGCCCGCCTGTTCCTCCGCCGCTGAGTATAAATTTAAGCGGTGGCAAGCTCACCTCCTTTCTCGCTTTCTTCGGGCTGTGCGTCCTGACCGGTTTCTGTTTCGCGGCTCACACTGAGAATTACGCCCACCGCAATGCTCGAAAACAGCAGCGATGTACCGCCCATGCTCAGAAACGGCAGCGGCTGGCCGGTAACCGGAAACAAGTTTACGGCCACAGCCATATTTATAAGTCCCTGAAAAACCAGTTGAAACGAAAGCCCGAATGCCAGCAGGGCACCAAATGTTTTTTTGCTTTTGGTAGCCACTTTTATTCCCCTGAATAAAAGAATGAGATACAAAAGCACAATACCAATTCCGCCAATGAGCGAGCCGTATTCTTCAATTACAATGGCGTAAATAAAATCGGAATACGGATGCGGCAGGAAATTGCGCTGCGTGCTGTTGCCCGCACCTTTTCCGGTTACACCGCCTGTGGCAATGGCTATTTTGGCCTGATTCGACTGAAAATTTTTATCGTCGTTGGCGGCTTCGTTTCCGGTAACGAAGTTTACAATACGGTTTTTCCAGGTTTCCAAACGCGGCAGAGCTTTCGGGAAAGCTGCGCCAAGCAGTATGAGCAATGCAAAACCTGCCACTGCAATTCCGGCCACCTTGCCAATGTGTTTGAGCGATACACCGCCAATAAACATGAGAATGCAGCAGGTGGTAAACAGTAATGCAGCGGTAGAAAAGTTGGCAGGAAGAATGAGCAAACAAACTACGGCCACCGGAGCCATAATCTTAATGAGCACTTTCTTGAAATCCTTCAGCTCATTCTGATTTTGCGAAAGCACACGACCGAGATACATCAGTAATGCGAGTTTGGCAAAGTCAGAAGTTTGAAACGTAAGACCGGTTCCGGGAATGGCAATCCAGCGGTCGGCATTGTTAAGGTTTGTACCACCGGCCAGCGTGTAAAGCAGCAGCGGCAGCGAGAGGATGAGCAGGATTTGGGAAATGCGCGAGAAATAGGTGTAACGTATGCGGTGCGTGAAATACATGAGTATGATGCCAAGCACAATAATTTTACCGTGCTTGAAAAGATAATACTCCGTATCGCCCTCGTGGTGCTTGTAGGCAAGCGTTACAATAGAACTGTACACTGCCAGCAGCGAAAGCAAAGACAGCAGCAGGACGATCATCCAGATCACCTTATCGCCTTTGAAATAACTGAAGAGATTCATTTTTACTGCTGGCTGTGTATGAGTTAGGCATTCAATTTGGCGTTCACCGTATCGCGGAAACGGTTGCCCCTGTTTTTGTAATTGTCAAACGGGTCGTAGCTCGGACATCCGGGCGCGAAGAGCACAGTTTTTACTTCTCCCCGCGCCAGAATGGCGGCATTGTCCACCGCATCTTTCAAATCGGCGGCTT
This sequence comes from Bacteroidia bacterium, assembly GCA_025454955.1. Classification (GTDB taxonomy): domain Bacteria; phylum Bacteroidota; class Bacteroidia; order Palsa-965; family Palsa-965. The sequence goes on from JALONL010000012.1 coordinate 41,307, forward strand.
GAATAATCATGGGCACGATGTCGGCAAACGCCTTGAAATATTTCCACGGCGTGGAACCCATGCAAATCACGGCACTCACTTTTTCGGCGGCAAGCGAAGCGAGTTTTTCGTGATCTTCGGCACGGTCAATTCCACCCATAATGAGCACCACATTGCCGGGTACATCGCGCAGTGCCATCCACACCAGATCGGTATTTGTGGCTATGGAGTGATTGATCCAGTTTACGCCCTGACGTTCGGCAATTACTTCGAGGTGATGTGCGCTGTCGCCCTGCGCCTTCATTCTCATGCGCAGCATTTCCTCGTGCAGGGTGATTTCCTGCGGCTTGATTTTATTTTCGTGGTTTCCCATGGTCACGGAAATAAGTGTAATAATTAAAGTCCACGCACCGCAGCCTTGAACTGACGGCCACGATCTTCGTAGTTTTCAAACAGGTCGAAACTGGCACAGGCGGGCGAAAGCAGTACGGTATCGCCTTTAGTGGCCAGGCGGTACGAAAGCGCCACGGCTTCCTGTGCCGAACCGGCTTCAACAATAGTTTCCACACGGCCGTTAAAGGCAGCAATAATTTTGCTGTTGTCTGTGCCGAGGCAGATAATGGCTTTCACCTTCGACTGCACCAGTTCAAACAGCGCAGTGTAATCGTTGCCCTTGTCAACGCCGCCTACAATCCAAACCACCGGCGTATTCATGCTTTCGAGCGCATACCAGGTAGAATTTACGTTGGTAGCTTTCGAGTCATTAATAAAATCGATGTTGTTAATGCGCGACACAAACTCGAGTCTGTGTTCCACACTCTGAAAGTCGGAAAGGCTTTCACGGATGGCTTCTTTACGAACTTCCAGCAGGCGGGATGCAATTCCGCCAGCCATCGAGTTGTAAACGTTGTGCTTGCCTTGCAACGCGAGTTCTTCGATGGTCATAGTAAATGGGTTTTTATTAATGTGAATAATGATTTCATTGTTGTTCAGGTATGCTCCCTCCTGCTCCAGTTTCTGCTTTATGCTGAAGGGGTATTGCTTTGCATTGATGGTGTATTTGTGCATTTCATTCATCGTCACTTCATCGTCTATGCAATACACAAATGCATCATCAGGCCGCTGGTTCTGCGCAATGCGGAACTTCGCGGCGGCATATTTTTCGAGCTGATATTCGTAGCGGTCTAAGTGATCGGGCGTAATGTTGAGCAGCACGGCTATGTCGGCGCGGAAGTCATACATATCGTCCAACTGAAAGCTGCTCAGTTCGAGTACATATACATCGTGGCCGCCTTCGTAAACCAGTTTGGCAAAACTATGCCCCACGTTTCCGCCCAGTGCCGCGTTCAAACCCGCTTTGGTAAGTATGTGGTGCGTAAGCGTGGAAGTAGTGGTTTTGCCATTGCTGCCGGTAATGCAAACCGTTTTTGCCTGCGTGTAACGTCCGGCAAATTCGATCTCCGAAATCACCGGAATGCCCTGCGCGCGCAACTGTTTTACCAGCGGAACCGTGCCGGGAATACCGGGGCTTTTTATTACTTCGTCGGCATTGAGCACCAGACTTTCCGTATGCTGCTTCTCTTCCCAGCGAATATCATGTTGTGAAAGAACGTTCTTGTATTTTTCGTGAATTGCCCCTTTGTCGGAAACAAATACCTCATACCCCTTCTGCTGAGCCAGAAGAGCCGCGCCTGTTCCGCTTTCGCCTGCGCCGAGTATGACCATTCGTTTCATTGACAATTCCTTTTATTTATTTTATCGTTACCGAAGTTTGAGTGTGGCAATGGCTACAATGCCCAGCAGCAATCCCACAATCCAGAATCGGGTAACAATCTTCGATTCGTGAAAACCTTTTTTCTGGTAATGATGGTGAAGCGGCGACATGAGAAACAACCGGTTTGCCCGCGCATAGTCGATACCGTATTTGCGCTTGCGGTACTTAAACACCGCCACCTGCAACACCACCGAAAGATTTTCCACCAGAAAAATTCCGCACACAATCGGTATCAGCATTTCCTTTCTGATGGCGATGGCAAACGTGGCAATAATGCCGCCCAGTGCCAGACTTCCCGTATCGCCCATAAACACCTGCGCCGGAAAAGCATTGTACCAGAGGAAACCAATGCAGGCACCCACAAACGCACCGATAAATATTACCAGCTCGCCCGTATCGGGTATGTACATGATGTTGAGGTAATCGGCAAAAATGGTATTGCCCGATACATAAGCCAGAATGCCCAGCACCACCCCAATAATGGCCGAAGTGCCCGCCGCCAGTCCGTCTATCCCATCAGTTACATTGGCTCCGTTTGATACTGCTGTGATAATGAATATCACGATAAGCACAAACAGAATCCAGCCATACTGCCTCGCCGTTTCGCCAAACACACCGAGAATATCGTTGTAATCAAACTCGTTGTTTTTTACAAACGGAATGGTAGTGATAAGCGATTTGGTTTCGGCTTTCGAATATTCCGGAAAGCCCAGATCGGCGCAGCCGTCGTCGAGTTTGCCGGGGTCGCTGGTGAGCGAAAGCATCTGCTTATTATCGGTCGAAATTTTTTCGCGCACCACCACCGCATCGCTGAAATAAAGTGTAAGCCCTACAATAAGTCCGAGGCCTACCTGCCCCATTACCTTAAACTTGCCGTGCAATCCCTTTTTATCTTTCTTGAATACCTTAATATAATCGTCGATAAAACCGATGGCGCCCAGCCACACCGTGGTAATGAGCATGAGAATGATATACACGTTGCTGAGTTTGGCAAACAGCAAGGTGGGAATCACAATGGCCGAAAGAATAATCAAACCGCCCATAGTAGGCGTGCCCTGTTTTTCGTTTTGTCCCTGCAAACCCAGATCTCGGATGGTTTCGCCCACCTGCTTCTTTTGCAGCAAACGAATGAGGCGCTTACCAAAAAGAACCGTGATAATAAGTGAGGTTATTACCGACATGGCCGCACGGAACGAGATGTACCGGAATACACCTGCCCCGGGGAAATCAAAACTCTGGTTCAACCAGTCGAAGAGATAGTACAACATGTCAGTCTTCGGTATTAAGTGTTTCTTTCAGTATGGCCATGTCGTCAAAAGGATGTTTCACCCCGTTGATTTCCTGGTATTTTTCATGTCCTTTTCCGGCCACCAGAATAATGTCGCCGGGCTTGGCAAGCGCCACCGCAGTGCGTATGGCTTCGCGGCGATCGACAATTGAAAGGGTGGTTCGCTGGTACTGCAATTCCACTCCCTGCTGCATTTCGGCCAGAATGGCGGCCGGGTCTTCGGTGCGGGGATTGTCGGAAGTGAGCAGTACGCGGTTGCTGTGTTCGCAGGCAATGCGGGCCATCACGGGGCGCTTTGTACGGTCGCGGTCGCCGCCGCAGCCTGCTACAGTTATTACCTGTTCGTTTCCGGTGCGTATGTCGGCAATGGTTTTTAGCACATTGAGCAGCGCATCGGGCGTGTGTGCGTAATCCACAATGCCGGTAATACCGTTGTTGCTGCGCACATACTGGAAACGACCTTCTACCGGGCCCAGCGTGCTTAGCGTGGTGAGCGTGTGCATTTTGTCCTGCCCCAGCAGCATGGCCGCAGCATACACGGCGGTAAGGTTGTATGCGTTAAAGCTGCCAATGAGTTTGCTCCAGAACTCGGTGCTGTCCATGCTGAGTTGCAGGCCGGAGAACTGATTTTCAATGACACGGCATTTGAAATCGGCCACATTTTTTACCGAGTAGCTGCGTTTCAGTGCGCGGGTGTTCTGCACCATTACTGCACCGTTTACATCGTCGCGGTTTACGAGCGCGAAGGCATCGGAAGGCAGCATGTCGAACAGCATCTTCTTGGCTTTGATGTAAGCGTCGAAGGTTTTATGATAATCGAGGTGATCGTGTGTAATGTTTGTAAACACGGCACCGGCAAACTGAATTCCTGCCACGCGGCCCTGCACCAGTGCGTGCGAGCTTACTTCCATGAATGCGTATTTGCAGCCCGCGTCAACCATACGGCGCAGCAGCGCATTAAGCGTAATGGCATCGGGCGTGGTATGTGTGGCCTGAATTTCTTCGTTGTTAATCATGTTGGCCACCGTGGTAAGCATACCTGCTTTGTAGCCCAGCGCGCGGAACAGGCGGAACAGTAATGTAACCGTGGTTGTTTTTCCGTTTGTGCCCGTTACGCCAATGAGTTTAAGCTGCGACGAAGGCTGATCGTAAAAATTACCGGCAATGATGCCCAGCGACTGCGCACTGTCGGCCACTTTCACGTAGGTAATTTTCGGATTGATTTCTTCCGGCAGTTCTTCGCACACCACAGCCGCAGCGCCCGCTGCAATGGCCTTTGCAATAAAGCCATGCCCGTCGGCCTGCGTGCCGCGTACGGCCACAAACAATCCATCCTTCTCCACATTGCGCGAATCAAACGTCATGGCGGTAATGGCCACGTTGGTTGATCCTGTTACTTCGAGCAGGCTGGCTTTATACAGTATGTCGCGGAGCAGCTTCATAGTGTGAGTTCGAGAATAACTTCTGATCCTTTTTTAACCGGCGTTCCGGGTGCAAGCGACTGGCGGCTTACGGTTCCGGAACCCATAATTTTTACACGGATGCCTCTGTTTTCGAGCAGTGCCAGGCAGTCTATGGCTGTCATTCCGCTCAAATCGGGCATAGTACCCGCGCTTAGTTTCTGATCGGGCTGAATGGCGGTGGCGGTGTAGCGGTTTTCCGAAACCTTAATTGCGGTTACAGTTCCTGTTTGCGCGGGAGCCGGAAGACCGATTTGTTTCATTGCCATGAGCGTGGGAGCCGCAAAGCCTTTCTGCACAGCCGGAAGCGAGGCCATTATCGGTGATGCATTTACGGCTTTGTGTATGTCGAGCTCGGTGGCGTAAATGCGGTCGGCAATCTGTTTGAAAATCGGGCCGGCCACCACGCCGCCGTAGTAGGCATCGCCCGAAGGCGCGTTTACAATGACAATGCACGAGTACTTGGGCTGATCGGCCGGGAAATAGCCCACAAACGAAGCCTGATAGGTGACACCATTCTGGCCTTTGTAAATACCGCCCTGCGCAATTTGTGCAGTGCCTGTTTTTCCGGCCACTTTGTAAATAATGCTGCCCATGCTTTTGCCGGTGCCATTTTGCACCACGCCTTCGAGCAGGCGGCGGGCTTTGGCAATGGTTTGCGGTTTGGCAATGGCCGGGTTTATTACCTGCGGCTCGAAACGCTGAATTACCTGGCCTTTGTCGCGCACTTCCTTTACAAACATGGGCTTCATCATTTTGCCGTTGTTGGCCACGGCATTGTAAAGCGTAAGTGTTTGCAGGGGCGTAATGAGCGATTCGTAACCAATGCTTATCCACGGCAGCGAAACGCCCGACCAGTCGCGGTCTTTGGGGTCTTTCACGCGCGACTTTCCTTCGCCGGGCAAAGCCACATTGAGTTTCTGACCAAGACCGATGCGGTGCAGGCCGTCGGTAAATTTCTTCGGGTTGCGCGCAAAGGCTTTATGCACCAGGCGCGAAATACCCACGTTCGACGATTCCCAGAAAGCCTCTTCGGCAGTGACCAGGTTTTTCTTCGGCGCGTGCGAATCTTTCATGGTGCGGTCGAAGAATTTGTACTGGCCTCCGTTGAGATCCACTTTGTCGTCGAGATCGATGAGGTTTTCGTCCATGCCCACCAGCAACGATGCCAGCTTGAATGTGGAGCCGGGTTCACGCGCATCGCCAATGGCGTAGTTGTAGCTTTCGCGATATACGCCCGAGTCGGCGCGGGTGAGGTTGGCAATGGCGCGTATTTCGCCGGTGGCCACTTCCATGAGCACACAGGTGCCGTAGCGTGCATTGTGCTCGGCCAGCGAATTCATCAGCGCATTTTCGGCCACGTCCTGAATGTTGATGTCGATGGTAGATACAATGTCTTTGCCGTCCTGCGGTTCAATTTCGTTTTCGTCGTTAATGGGCATATAGGCCCCGGCGGCAATGCGGCGCATGAGGCGTTTTCCGCCCACACCGGTAAGCAGCGAATCGTAGGCACCTTCGAGACCCACCTTGAGCGAATCCTTGATATAGCCAATGGTGCGCGCCGCCAGTGTGCGGAACGGAAGTTCGCGGCGGTTGGATTGTATGTATATGAATCCGCCGCGATAGCGACCGCAGCGGAAGAGCGGTAGTTTTTTCAGATCCTGCAGCGTGTTGTAGGAAACGCCGCGGCATATTTCCACGTAGCGGTCGCTGTCGTTGCGGGCACGCAGGAGTTCGCGGGTGTATTCGCGTGCGGTTTTGCGCTGGTAGGGCGAGAGCAGGCGTTCGAGATGCGGGGTGAGTTTGGCCACGCTGTCTTCAAACTCGGCATCGTTTATGAACGCATTGGCGCGGGTGTCCACACCAATGTTGTAATACGGCAGCGAAGTGGCGAGCAAACTTCCGTCGATGGCAAAAATGTTTCCGCGCACAGCTTCAATGTCCATTTCGCGCACGGTAAATTTTTGTGCTTCCTGTTTCCAGTAATCGCCCTGTGCAAACTGAATGTAGAAGACACGGCCTACCACCGCCAGTGCAAATACGGCACTGAAGATGTACACAACGTACACGCGGCGAAGTATGTCTTTCTGCATTTCCATTTTTATTTCTGCTTTTTGGTTGTATCGGCAACCAGCGGGTAGGTGATTACTATTTTCTGCGGCGGTTCGAGCGATTCTTTGAGGTTCATATCGGCCGTGCGGCGGGCTACTTCCGATTGTTTGCTGATGAACATGAGATCGGATTTGGTAATGATGTAGGCCGAGCGGAGTTCTTTTATTTCGTTGGTAATGCGGTTGCTTTTGCGTATCTGTTCTTCGGCGTAGTAACCGTTTGCGATGTAGAGCAGCGTGATGAGCGTAACGAAGAAGATGAACGGCAGTGAGCGTATCACCGATTCGCGGGTGAGGAAAGAGCCGCTCATTACTGAGCCAACCGTGCGGACCACGCGGCCGGGCTTTGCCGTTCGGGCAGCCTTGCCAGCGGGTTGCTGTGCCTGCGGTTTTTCCTTTATCGTGTTCTTTGTCATGCCGCCGGTTGCGGTTTTTCTGCGATTCTCAATTTTGCGCTGCGTGAGCGCGGATTTTCTTCCAATTCTTCTTCGCCCGGAGTTACCGGCTTTCGGTTTACCGGTTCGAGGGGGCGGATGAGATTTCCGTAGAAATCTTTTTCGGCTTCATCGTCGAAATTGCCGGTGCGGAAAAAGTGTTTCACCAACCGGTCTTCGAGCGAGTGATAGCTTATTACCGCAATCCGTCCGCCGGGCTTCAGCACTTCTGCCGACTGTGTGAGCAGGGCTTTGAGTGCTTCGAGTTCGCCGTTTACCTCGATTCGCAGGGCCTGAAACACCTGAGCGAGATATTGATTTTCGCGGCCACGTTTCATGCACGGGGCTATTGCCGTTTTGAGCTGTGCAATGGTGGCAATGGCTTCTTCGCTGCGGGCCTGTACAATGCGTCGGGCAAGCTGTGCGGCATTGTCCACTTCGCCATACTGGCGGAATATGCTGCGGAGCTGCACTTCGTCGCTTGCGGCCAGCACATCGGCGGCTGTGAGCGGTTGTGCCTGGCTCATGCGCATATCGAGCGGGCCATCGAAGCGGGTGGAAAAACCACGCTCGGCCACATCAAACTGATGCGACGACACACCCAGATCGGCCAGCAAACCATCAATGGCTGCAATGCCGTGCAGGCGGAGGAAGTTTTTCAGGTACCTGAAATTCTGCCTCACCAGCGTAAAGCGGGCATCGTCTATCACATTGGCTTCGGCATCGGCATCCTGATCGAAAGCCAGCAAACGGCCGTTTTCATTCAGTTGCTCCAGTATGCCCCGCGAGTGTCCGCCACCGCCAAAGGTGACATCCACATACACCCCATCGGGACGGATGGCCAGCGCCTCCAGACTCTCATGGAAAAGAACGGGTTTATGGTAGCTCAACATCATCGTTACGGTTACCCATGCTGCCCATTACTTCTTCGGCCAGATCGCCGAAGTCGATTGAAGGATCGTTGATAGCCTGCTCGTAGCGGTCTTTATCCCAGATCTCAATCATGTTTACCGCTGCCGACATAACGATGTTTTTTGAGATTCCTCCAAACGTCATCAGGTCTTTAGGCAGCAACAAACGGCCGGTATTATCCAGCTCAACGGGCTTCACACCGGCGTTAAACATGCGGATGAAGTCAACATTTTTCTTTTTGAAGCGGTTCAGCTTGTTTACATCCTTCACCATGGCTGTCCACTCGTCCATCGAGTAGAGTTCAAGGCATTTCTGAAACACACTGCGCTTCACCACAAAACCCTTGTCCAGCACAGGCTGCAACTGCTTTTTGAACGCAGAAGGGAGCAGCAAACGCCCCTTTGCATCCAAACTGCATTCATACACGCCAATGAGATTCAACATGAGTTTTCTGGTTTTCAGAACTGCAAAATAGCGGAATCTTCCCCACATTTCCCCACTTTACCCCACTTTTGTTGAAAACTTTCCCACAAACCCCGGAAATTGGCCTGGTAATTAACAATTGAAGGTTAACTAAATAGCTTATTTCATGTTAATTACAACAGAAAGCAGCTTCGAAAAACCGGTGGGAGAATTTTGGAGAAGGTTGAAAATTCCGGAGATACTCTTTTATTTCCAAAAACAGGAATTAGTATAAAATTATATTTCTCAAAGGATTCAAAAAAAATCAATTATTACATGATTTTCAATTTATTATAAATTATAATACACAGCTATTAAATTTAATTAATAAAATAGATAATGGATCAAAAACTATTTTTTGGCAGGAAACTTTGAACAAGTAATAAAATATTGAAAACCAGCATTATATAAAAATATTATACAGGTATCAATTTTGTCCGGTGGGAAATGGTGGGAGAGATTACCGGGAAAATCGAATTACTCAAACCCGGCAAAAAAGAGATTGTGAATCAAGACAGGTAGTAATGCGCGGGTATTTCTGCGCGATTTTCGGGGTTTATCAACAGACACTGAATTTTTCAGCAAAGAGCAAATATGTTAGCACCACCAACACCTTACTCATGAAAACTACATTTTTATCTTTCCTTCTCTGTGCCGGATTTATTCTGGCCATTTCGCAACCCTCGTGCAGCGGCGGCAAAACCGAAACCACTTCGTCCACCACTACACCACTCACACCTGCACTCACCTGGAATGTTCCGGTTGATTTGCCCGACTCGCCTGCCACACAGGTTCAGTTTACAATATTCGGATGGCAATCGTTTATTGCGCTCAACTGGCCTGCAAGGCTCGACCAGCGCGGTTTGCCTGATACCACAAAAGCATTCGGCGCAGACTTTCCTACTGTTTGGGAAACATTCAAAAACAAGCAGCAAACCTTTCCCTCAAACGCATCGGATCCTGGTCCCTGGAACACCTTAGGACAAAATTTTACAACTAAACGTCTGGGCAGTTTCTCAAAAATCAGCAATCCGTTAGTAATTCCTGTGGATACCAACGGCGCAAATACCGGCGGTTTTCCCGGCGAGTTTGATCAGGCCGACGGTAATTATCCACTCATCGATCAGGACTCCAATTTTGTGACGTACGAAATTCTCGTCAACCAGTCGGAATATGAATACGTGCGCAGTACCGGCTACTACAACGGTTACAACCAGAAAGTGGATGTAAGCGATTCGGCATTTGTAATTCCGCCCAAAGGCCCAAACTCAGATGCAGACACAGCGCTCATGAGCACGCTTCCTCCGCAGGCCCGTTACGGTGCTACCGAACTCAAAGCCGCGTGGCGTGTAATTCCCAAAGACATGCCAGCCTCGCAGCGTGCGCGCTACTTTAAACGTCTGGCCATACGCGATCTGCCCGGCGGCCTTACCGATACGGTGGAGCTTGGTCTTGTGGGCCTGCACATTCTCCGCCTCACCCGCTCCACGCACAACACCTGGTTCTGGGCCACGTTTGAGCATGTGGACAACGACACCATCATGCCTTCGTATGGCGGCACTCCGCCGGCCACACCCACCTTTAATCCGGGCCCGTCAGGCACACCTGCTCCGCCCTATCCGGCAGGATTCTGCTACAACACCACCAACTGCAGTACAACCGGTTTGCCCCCGCAAATTTCGGCCACACAGCAAGGACTGCCTGCACTTCCGCCGGTCAATGTATCGCGCATTACACCCATCGATCAGTTGGTTGACTCGCTCAATCAGGTTTACAAAGCCCTGTTCAGCGGCACGGTGTGGCAGTACTATCGTATGATTGGTGTGCTTAATCAGGTGCCCACCGGCAACAGCAATACGGCTGTGCCTAATGCTCCCGGTGTGTTTGTAAATGCATTTCCGCTGCCCAATATCACTATGGAAACCTATGCCCAGACTAATTATAGCAGCAACGTATTTGCATCGAACTGCGTAAGCTGCCACGGCTTTGGCTTCCCGCAGTATTTCACTGCCGACCAAGCTTTTGCCCAACAGGAATACCAGATTTTCACTTTCCTGCTTGGCGATGCCGCATCAGATTCGCTGATCGCACGCAAGCCACGTTCAAAACGCATTGGCGAGGCTGAGAAACCTAAGAAATAAACGCTTTTTGTTTGGTTAACTGCTCGGGGCGGCTTTACCTGTTGATTTCGATAAGATCAATCAACAGGCTGAAGCCGCCCTGTATGCTGTTTTCAAAACGCTGCGTACCTTTGGGCCAATGGCTGAGAAGTTTATCGACATTGAAAAGATTATTGCTTCCAAAAATCCCCGGCTGCTTAAATGGCTGCCGGGATTTTTGCTGCGTTACATAAAACGCATTCTGCACGAAAACGATGTAAATGCGTTTATGGCCCAAAACGGCCACCTGAAAAACTTCGAGTTTGTGCGCGCCGTGCTGAAAGAGTTTGGCGTTACACTGGTGGTGAAAGGCCTCGAAAATATTCCCGCTTCGGGCAAATGTATTATCGCGGCCAATCACCCGCTGGGCGGATTGGACGGATTGGCTCTCATGGAAGCTGCCGGACAAAAACGTCCCGATATTCAGTTTCTGGTGAATGATATACTCATGAACCTGAAAAGTCTCGACGATTTGTTTGTGCCGGTAAACAAACACGGTGCGCAGTATGCAATGGATTCGATCAACAAAGCATACGCGTCTGACAGGCCCGTGCTTATTTTCCCGGCCGGGCTGGTTTCGCGCAAGCAGGACAATGGTATTGAGGACCTGATATGGAAGAAATCATTCATTACCCAGTCGCAGCGCAATGAGTCGCCCATTGTGCCCACGTTTATTGAAGGGCGCAACTCCAATTTCTTTTACAACATAGAGGTGTGGCGGCGCAGATTGGGCATTAAGGCCAATATTGGAATGTTTTACCTGGTGGATGAGATGTATAAGCAGAAAGGCAAAACAATTACAATTATATTTGGCAAACCGGTGATGCCCGAAACCCTCAGTACCGATGTGAACCCGATTGAATGGTCGGCACGCATAAAAGCGCATGTGTATGCCATCGGGAGCGGGAAACATGAACTTGAGTTTCAGCCATCGGCACCCACACAAAACGCTTCTGCATGATGCAGCCCGTTATTCCGCCTGTTGACCGCGCTCTTATTGAGCAGGAACTCAACGAAAACACGTTTATCCGCCGCACCAACAATGGCGATAACCTCCTGTACATTGTAAACGTTCACAACGCGCCCCACACCGTGCGCGAAATTGGCCGCCTGCGCGAAGTAACATTCAGGGCCGCCGGCGGTGGCACCGGGCTCGACTGCGACCTCGACGAACTCGACACCTGCGAAAAATGCTACGAGCAGTTGCTGGTGTGGAATCCGACCGACCGCGAAATTGTGGGCGGCTACCGTTTCATTCGCTGCGCCGACGCACGCGAAGCCGATGGCAAATACAACCTCGCCACCATGGAGTTGTTTGCCTTCAGCCCGAAATTTGAAAACGAATACCTGCCCAAAACCATCGAACTCGGCCGCTCGTTTGTGCAGCCCGCCTACCAGCCTTCGGCCACCAACCGCAAAGGATTGTTTTCGCTCGATAACCTTTGGGATGGTCTGGGCGCATTAGTCATCGACAATCCCGACATCAGCTATTTCTTCGGCAAAGTAACCATGTACCGCCACTACAATGTAACCGCCCGCGATTACATTCTGCACTTCATGGATCACTACTTTCCCGATACCGAAAATTTGGTGTGGCCTCACCGCCCCGTGCTGCGCAACACCCCCGTAAACGAACTCGAAGCCGAACTGACCGGACAGAATTACAAAGACGGTCACCGCATTCTCAACCAGCATGTACGCGCACTCGACGAAAACATTCCCCCGCTCGTAAACGCCTACATGAACCTGAGTGCCACCATGCGCAACTTCGGCACCGCCATAAACGATCATTTCGGCGATGTGGACGAAACCGGTATTCTCGTAACTATTGCCGATATTTACGACTCGAAAAAAGAACGGCATGTAAGCTCGTACCTGGCCGAAAAAAACAGCCGGTGACTTTGGTTACATCCGCCGCCAAATGAGTTTACGTACTTCGTGCCTGTTACACCATGAAAGAGTATTTCGATATTTTCTGGAACAGCACCGCCGGATACGGCTCATACCTCATTCACGAAATCCTGCACCCTTCGTGGACTAATTATTTCTACTGGCTCATCGGCCTTTCGCTGGTGGTGTGGGCACTCGAACTGCTTTTTCCGTGGCGCACACAGCAAAAATCCATACGCGAGGATTTCTGGTTAGATGTGTTTTATATGTTTTTTAATTTTTTTCTTTTTTCGCTCATCGGGTTCAACGCAATTTCAATGGTGGGGGTGGAATTGTTCAACGATTTTATCGGCCTGTTTGGGTTAAAAAATATTGTGGCTTTTGAAATTGTGCACTGGCCGGTTTGGGCCAAACTGCTCACTCTTTTTGTGGTGCGCGATTTTGTGCAGTGGAATATTCACCGGCTCCTGCACCGTGTGCCGTGGCTGTGGGAAGTGCATAAAGTGCATCACTCGGTGCAGCAAATGGGGTTTGCGGCGCACCTGCGCTATCACTGGATGGAAAATGTGGTGTACCGCACCCTCGAATACATTCCGCTGGCCATGATTGGTTTCGGTATTCAGGATTTTCTGGTGGTGCATTTGTTTACGCTGGCTGTGGGGCATCTCAATCATGCCAATATTTACCTGCCGCTGGGGCCGCTCAAATACATTTTCAATTCGCCGCAAATGCACATCTGGCATCATGCCGAACATTGGCCCGAAAAGTATAAGTACGGCATCAACTTCGGGCTTACCCTCAGTGTGTGGGATTATCTTTTCGGCACGGCCAGCATACCTTCGCCCGGGCGCGATATTCCGCTTGGGTTTGAGCGGGTGAAACAGTTTCCCAAAACCTTTCTCGGCCAGTTGCTTTACCCCTTTCGCCGCCGCTGATTCACGTTCGGCAGCAAAGCCTATCTTTGCGCTGTGAAAATTTCCTCAGCCGTTTACATTTCCAGCAATGCCGACGTAAAAAAATGCCCTCCGGCCGATAAGCCCGAGTTTGCATTCATTGGCCGCTCCAACGTGGGCAAATCGTCGCTCATCAATATGCTTTGCGGAATAAACGGACTGGCGCGTATTTCGGCCCGGCCGGGGAAAACGCAGATTATCAATCATTACCTTATCAACAAACACTGGTATTTGGTTGATCTTCCCGGCTATGGCTACGCCAAAGTATCGAAAGAAAAACGCGCCGGGTTTGATAAGATGATAAGCGGTTACATTCTGGGGCGTACCAATCTTATCTGTGTGTTTGTGCTGGTGGATATACGCATTCCTCCGCAGGAAATTGATCTTCTGTTTATGGGCAATCTGGCCGAGAATGGGATTCCATTCTGTATGGTATTTACCAAGGCCGATAAAATTGGCAAAACTGCGGTAACCAAAGCCGTGGCCGATTATCAGCGCGAAATGCGTAAGGAGTGGGCGGAGCTTCCGGTTACGTTTATTACTTCTTCCGAAAAGGGGACGGGGCGTGATGAGGTGTTGAAGTTTATTGAAGAGAATAGTGTGTTGTAGATTTTTTTGGAGCGAACTATCTGGAGCAATTAAAAACGGCTTGGCTCCTGCTACCCGCTGCAAGTCCTCAGTAGTTTTTACATAAAAAGCAGCCTGCACCTTGCGGGCTTTCCGCGGGTATCAGGGCTGGAAATTCATTCCTTTCGTGCGTTGAAATACCTGTATTCATGACGCTGTATTCCGCGCATCGTGCAATGCCTTGCATGGGTGTTCCGCATTCCGCGTATCACATTCTGCACGCCGTGCGATGCATCGCACGGCTGCGGGAATCCCGGGGTTCCCCCCGGAATCCGTGCGTTGGGGGATGCTTTAGGAGGGTGCGAGGGATTCGTGTATTTGAAGATGCTTTGCGCGGGTGCGGGGATCGATGTGGAATCCGTGCGTTCAGGGATGTTTTGCGTGGGTGTTCCGCATTCCGCGTATCACATTCTGCACGCCGTGCGATGCCTCGCACGGCTACGGGAATCCGGGGGTTCCCCCCGGAATCCGTGCGTTGGAGAATGTTTCACGAGGGTGCGGGGGATTTGTGTGTTGTACGATGTTTCGCGTGGGTGCTGAGATCGATGTGGAATCCGTGCGTTCGGGAGATGCTTTGCGCGGGTGTTCCGCATTCCGCGTATCACATTCTGCACGCCGTGCGATGCCTCGCACGGCTACGGGAATCCGGGGGTTTCCCCCGGAATCCGTGCGGTGGAGGATGTTTCACGAGGGTGCGGGGGATTTGTGTGTTGGAGGATGCTTCACGAAGGTGCGAGGGATTCGTGTGTTGGATGATGTTTTGCATCGATGTGGGATCCGTGCGTTCGGGGATGCTTTGCGCGGGTGCGAGGATCGAGGTGGATCGTGCGTTCGAGGACGTTTCGCGCGGATGCGGGGCCCTTTTAAAATGCGGCTATGGCGTGTAAAAAAATGCCGCGTTCGCCGAGATGATTAAACGCAAATTCGGCGCGGAAAACCAGATCGTAATACGTCACCAGATCGGCACCAGCGCCGATGCTGCGTTGCCAGGTGTTGCCTAGAAAATTATCGTCGCCGGGCTGGCTGCTGCGGTCTTGTACGTAGGCGGCTTCGGTAAAAATTCCGGTGTAAATGGCAATGGGTATGGTGTTGAATTTTTCCATCGGGAACCATTTAAAACGCAGCATGTACGTGGGCAATAACTGAAAGCGCAGGGTTGCTTTGGCCAGGGCATAGCTTTGTCCGTCTATCACATAGTATTCGTAGCCGCGCACATATACGCTGGTGCCCATGGCGCGGCGCATGTAATACGGCTGCACGGGGCCGGGCATCCAACGTGCACGCAGCATACCGGCTGCAAACCAGCGTTTGCCCAGCGGAATGTACCTGCGCAGGCCCGCCACCAGCAAATTCACCTCCGGCGATTCTTTTCCACGCGCTGCAAAACCTATGCGTCCGGCTTCAAGTTCTATGTAAGTGCCGCGCAGGGGATATGGCCTGTAATCGCGGTTATCAAATACAAGCCTCCACGAAAAACTGAAATACGGCATACGCAGGTTGTTGCCGGCAATGTAATCGGGGGCCAGTGTGCGCACGGTGTCGGCTATGCGCAGGTCGGTAAAGCGCAGTTCGAAAGTCTGGCGCAGATACAGGCCTTTGCGCCAGGCCAGGGCGGCGGAGGCGGTGGTTTCGGTGCGCAGCGGGGTGTTGTTGCTGCGGTAAAACAGCCATTTGTTCTGGCGGGTGGCAAAGGCCACTTCTTTTACCTGCGAGTATGCGGCTGATACCGAAAAACCGAGCGTTTGTTTGCGGTTCAGATACGGCACTACATAGGTAAGTCCAAGCTGCGGGGCATAGCCCACACGTACTTTCAGTTGCAGCGTTTCGCGGCGGCCTCTGAAATTGTTGCGTATCAGGTAGCCGCCAATGCTGGCGCGGGCAAGGTTGTGGCCGTTTCGCCACCATGTATTGATGTTGGGCTCCGCCACTTCAAACAGCGGTGTGGGCCAGGTGTACCAGCGTTCGGTAACTTCTACCATTACCACACGACACATCGTATCGCCGGGCATACACACCTGCCCCACGCTTACCGTGTTAAACAACGAGGTATTGATGAGGTTTTGCCTCGAACGTTCCATCTCGGCCGCCACCTGCGTGGCAGCTATCGTGTCGCCTTCGGTAAAGGTAAGCTCACGCAAAATAATGGGCACTTTGGTTTGCGTATTGCCGCGCACCACAATTGTGCTCACCACCACACGCGCAGTATCCTGAGCGGCAGCCGCAAACACAGTAAGCAGGGCGATAACAGAAAGGAAAAGGCGCATGAAAATGCCCGGTTGGCAAAGCCTAAGTTAACAACATAAAACAAAAACGCCCCGCATACCCGTATTTACTGCGGGCAGGCAGGACGTTTCTGCGTATGCTGTATTACATATTAATGAAGTTCATAAACTCGTCGTAACGTCGTTTAAGATCTTCGGTAAACTCGCTTTGATGATGCGTGGCCAGTACCGTGTAGTTGTAGCGGGCAAAGGTTTGCAGAATACGCGAAAGGTCTTCGCGGTTTATTTTCAGTGTCACCAGAATTTTGGAAGTGTCGGGCATGGGCGATACATACACGCTGAGAATCTTTGCATCGTTGCCCTCTACAATCTGGGCAATTTGCGAAAGCGAGTAATCCATGCTGTTTACTTCCAGTTCGAGAATTCCGCCCGGCTCACGCACTGCAGCCAGTGTGGCCATGCGCTCGGCCAGACGCTGTATGCTGATGGTGCCTGAGTAATGGCCGTTTTCGTCGGTTACGGCAATTACGTCGATGCCAAGTTCCGCCATCAGTTTCAACGCATCATATACATGCTGCGTACCCAACAGCACCGGCCGCACCAGCGAAATACGCTGCGAGCCGATGGGTGCATCGGGGTCGTTGAAGTCGAGAAGAATGGAATCGGAAATTATACCTACGAATTCGGTGCCGTTTACCACCGCCAGATTGGAAACCCGGAATTCGTCCATCCAGCGCAAAGCCTTCTCAGCCGTATCGTCAATCCGAAGCGGCGGTATATCGTCGGTAATGAGGTCGTTTGCTGTCATGTGTCTTTGCGCTGTGCCCCGGTTTCCCGGAGCGGGTCTTACAAATGTAAACTTTCTTTCGGGCCGTGAATCTTGTTTCAGATTTACTTTCCTGAATTTTAACTGCAAAAATCAGACCGGGAAAACCCGGCTTTTTTATCCATAACGCCCGAAGTGGGAAAAAGTTAAACGGTTATTGTAAGTGGCAGCAAAAACCTTGCAGGAGGTGCGATTCAGGGTAACAAATTGCAGGAAGATTACCCGGTACTTTGTATTCCTGCTTATCCGCATCAAGCAGCTAACGAATCGAGTGGTATAAGACCTTTCTGGCCTGCATAATCTACAGCACTGCTATAGATATAATGTTCGGGCTGTGAAACAATACCGGCTTTTACCGGATTCTGGTGAATATAATTCGTTTTTTGAGCCGTTACATGCGGCGAGTAAAGTACAATGGGATGGCTTTCGTTTTGCCATAGCTGGTAATAGGTGTTGTCGGGATTTGCCCGGCCTGCGTTGTCAAAAATCCATAACAGCCATGAGCGCCGGCTTTCCTTTGGGTGAGTGACGAGGTGCTTAATAATTCGTTTGGCCGTGTATTTTTTGAAATCGCGGATTATTGCTCCGGGTGTATTATTTTCGGCACTCATTATCAGATGAAGATGGTTTGACATAAGGCACCAGGCATGTACTTTCAGACCTTTGTGTTTAATGCAATAGCAAAGGCTTTCCACAATAATATCCCGATAATCTTTTCGTGTAAAAATATCAACCCAGCGTACTACTGTGAAGGTTACAAAATAAGGTAAATTCGGATCGTGAAATTTATAGTTGCTCATGTGTAAAATCTTTATATTTAATAGTAATAATTGACATGTATATTTCCTGCTGTGTACACGAAAAAAGTTACAAACTTTTTTCATAAAAGCGGAAAGTTTATCGGCTTCGCCGATTGAAACTTTCCGCAGCTACCGCTTTGCGGTAGCTGTTTGCGGCTGCATTCGGTTTACCTCGTCTGAGACGAGAGAAACCGAATGTATTACTGAAAAAAGTTTGTAACTTTTTTCAGTAATATTCAGTTCTTCTCTATCCACGCCATAGCCAGCCTGATTTTATGGTAAGGCACATCGCCCCCCAATGCATCAAACACAGGCTTGAGCGCAGTTACCTTGCCCAATTTCTCCAATGCAATTTTCACCTTCGCAATTTCCCCGTCAGTCACAAAATCCTTGATGTTCATGGGCTCGCCGTTGAGATATAACTGTGCAATATGCGACCAGATGGTAGTAGGATTCAACTGCCTGCGCAGGGCAATTTCCTCCACATTGAGGCCCTGTTTGTAAAGTTCCAATGTGTCGCGGTAACTGTCGCCGCGGGCTCTTTTCTTCGATACCGATGCTTCACCCTGACTATCGGTATTTCCACCGGCAAAGCTTTTTATAGCCTCAATAAATACCTGACCGTACAATTCAAACTTATGCCTGCCCACGCCTGAAACGGCCATCATGTCTTCTTCGGTCTGGGGCAGCTCGGCAGCCATTTCGCGCAGGGTGCGGTCGCTGAATACGATGTAGGGCGGCACACCTTCTTCGTTGGCTATGCTCAGACGCAGGCGGCGCAGTTGCTGGAAGAGTTGTTCTTCGGGCGTGGTGTCGTCGGCAACGGTTTGCGCGAAACGCTGCTTCTGCCGGGCTTCCTTCTTCTGCTTTTTCTCTTCGCGGGTTTGATGTACGAGTGTGCTCAACTGCACATTTTGCTGGCCTTTGAGCACTTCGCGGCCGGTGTCGGTTATTTTCAGTGCAAAGCCTTCGTCGTAGGCAATTTCGAGAAGGCCGAGGTGGATGAATTGCAGAATGTACTGCTGCCAGTCGGCAAACGACACATCGCGGCCGGCTCCCCAGGTTTTAATCTGGTGGTAATTGCGTTCGAGCAGTTCCGCGCGCGACGATCCGCGCAGCACATCCACCAGCATATTAATGCCGGCCTCCTCCTGTGTGCGCACCACGGCCGAGAGGGCTTTCTGCGCCAGCACCGTGCCATCGAAAAAGGCGGGAGGATTTTTGCATACGTCGCAGTTGCCACAGTCGTTGGCGGCAGTTTCGCCGAAGCACGAGAGCAGGATGCGCCTGCGGCAGATATTGGCCTCGGCCACCTGTTGCATACGCTGCAGCTTGGCGGCGTTGAGTTCGGGCTGACCGCTTTCGGCTGCCAATTTCGAGAGGAGCACAAGATCGCCCACCGTGTGAAAGAGCAGCGTATCGGCCGGGGCACCATCGCGCCCCGCTCGACCGATTTCCTGGTAATAGCTTTCGGGGTTCTTGGGCAGGTTGTAATGAATCACCCAGCGCACATTCGACTTGTCGATGCCCATACCGAAAGCCACCGTGGCGCACACTACCTGAATGCGGTCGTGAATGAAATCGAGCTGGGTACGTTCGCGCGAGGTATTGTCCATGCCTGCGTGGTAGCAGGCGGCGTTTATTCCCTCGGCTTTCAGCGTATCGGCCAGCTCTTCGGTGAGGCGGCGGCTCATGCAGTAAATAATGCCGGGCTGGCCGGGACGTTCGGCTATGAAATCGGCAATTTCTCCGTCGCGCTGCTTTTTGCCCAGACCGTGCTTTACGGCCAGACTCAGGTTGGGCCTGTCGAACGAGGCCACAAACACATTGGGCTCGGCCAGGGCAAGTTGCTTGATAATGTCCCGCCGCGTTATTTTATCGGCCGTGGCGGTGAGTGCCATAATGGGCACGTCGGGCAGCAGGGAGCGCAGTTGATGCAACTGGGTATATTCCGGCCTGAAATCGTGGCCCCAGGCCGAGATGCAATGCGCCTCGTCTATGGCCAGAAAGCTTATCGTGAATTGCTGTTTCAGCCAGGGAAGGTCGCTGAGCAGGCGTTCGGGCGAGAGGTAAAGCAGTTTTACTTCGCCATTGCGGCAACGCATTACTAAGTCCTGCTGTTCGCCCTGCGAAACGGCACTGTTCAGCGCCCCCGCGCCAATTCCCGCCGCCCGCAACGCATCCACCTGATCTTTCATCAATGCCAGCAAAGGCGAAATCACAATACAAACGCCCTCTTTAAGCAAAGCCGGAATCTGAAAACATACCGATTTGCCGCCGCCCGTAGGCATAAGTACCACCGTATCTTTCCCCGCCAAAACCGAATCAATAATATCCTGCTGTAAGGGCCTGAACTGTTCGTAACCAAAATAATCCTTTAATGCCTGTTTTGCCCGCTCTCTTAATGGAAGGCTTTCTGTGGTGGCTGCTTTTGCTGTAAATAAGTCCATCGGTGCTTTTTCGTTAAATGAATAAATACGTGTAAAATGAAATCGGCAGCAAAACTAATTTTTGTAAAGATACGGAAGCCGTTGTTGTTGCTTGTATTCGGTTGTAAATGTTTGTTGTCGGATAAGTTCTATAAAAATGCCTTTTGTAAAGAGGAAAAGATGGGTAATACTCAGTTGCCATTCTCTCTCCGCTTCAAATCTTCCTGCTCCAGCTGCTCCCAGTCAACCGGCTTCATCTGCTTCTCACGTTCTGCCTCAAAATAAAACAACGCCGCAGCCATGTGGCGGCAAACGTCATGAGTTCTGTCTTCGCAGGTACAGAAGATGTCGGTAAACACCTCGTCTTCGTAAGTAAACGAAACTGCATGAGGATTTACCTCTTCCACCCGCACTTCATAAAAACCGGGCAACACAATACGCGGCGGTTTCACCCAGCCACTGCTGAAATAATACCAGCCGCGCTCCAGCACATTTTCGTCAAGCTCGTTGCGAAAATTATCTAAACTGAGTGCTTCGTTATCGTCCATTCAATTCCACTAAAATGGCCTAATACGCTTTAATCAGCACTTCGGCCGGTATAGCCAGAGCTTTGCTCAAACGGCGGATCATTTCGAGGGTAAGTTTGCGCTTACGGTTAAGCACTTCGCTCAGGTGGCTTTTGCTGCCCACTAATTTGGCAAGGTCGTTTTGCTTCAAACCCAGTTGCTCCATTCTGAATTGAATGGCTTCCACCGGATCGGGCATATCAATAGGGAAATGCTGGTTTTCGTAGTGCTCTACGAGAATGCCAAGCACTTCAAGTTCATCACCTTCTGCGGAGCCCGGTTTTGCATCAAAAATTTCTTCCAGGCGGGCAAGCGCACGCTGGTAATCGGCTTCGGTTTTTATGGGCTTCATCATGGCAAAATCATTTCCGGGTATTGATTGAGGCCTGCTTTTCTCTTTTGAATACATACCTCCCGGCCAATACCCCATACCGGCATATTCTGCACGAACAGCAATAACACCGCAAAAAACCTGCGCCTGTACTTTCTGCTGCCCGCTCTTATTTTTCTTACCCTTCATAAATAAATCCTCCATTTAATTGTAATACTACCCCTTCAATTTAATTGCACCCCAGACGGTTTAATACAACTCCTCCCAAACCATGTTCAAACCGTTCGCGCATCAATCTTATCATACATGGCATGTGTACCCACAAAGCGTATCCACACCATTTTATATGCATAATTGATTTTTACAATCAGCCTGTAATGATTTCCTTTAATGTTAAACACCACCCGGTTATCTTCCAGAATACTGGCCGAAGGATAGGCCTTCTTAATATCGCCCGGTCCTTCCCAGTTTGCATGTTCAGCTTCCTGATACCATGACTTTAACGCCTGCTCTGTAATACTGTGTTTACTCCAGAACTCTCTCAATGTTCGTTTTGCTACCACTCTCATTTTCTTCCATACTTCAAAAGTACAACATTTCCCAAATTGGGAACAAATTTTTTCATCTCTTTTTTTCCTATCCTTCTATTTTCAAAAAGGGCTGCAAACGTACAACGGTTTTTTAAAAATCCAAATGTATTTTGTCGCACTGGTTATCAACCACATATAAAGCCGCCGTATTCTTTAGAATACGGCGGCTGCACAAAAAATAAGTTTTCAACAGCTCTTCACGCCCGCTCTATCACCACGGCATATCCCTGCCCTACACCTATGCACATGGTTACCACCGCATAACGTTTTTGCTGCTCCTGTAGTTCAATGGCAGCCGAGGTAAGAATACGTGCTCCGCTCATTCCCAGCGGATGGCCAATGGCTATTGCACCGCCGTTCGGATTTACGCGGGCATCGTCGTCGGCTATGCCCCAGGCGCGGAGGCAGGCGAGGCTTTGTGCGGCAAATGCTTCGTTGAGTTCTATCAGGTCAATATCGTTCCAGGTGAGGCCGGCTTTTTTGAGTGCCGTGTTGGCGGCTGTAACCGGGCCAATGCCCATAATGCGCGGCTCTACGCCGCTTACACCCATAGACACAATGCGCGCCAGCGGTGTAAGATTGTTGGCAGCAATGGCCGTTTCGGAGGCAAGCAGCAGGGCGGCGGCTCCGTCGTTCAGACCCGAGGCGTTGCCGGCGGTTACGGTGCCGTCTTTGCGAAACGAGGGTTTGAGGGCTGCAAGGCCTTCGAGGGTGGTTTTGGGCTTTATAAATTCGTCTTGTGCGAAAACCAGTGTATCGCCTTTTTTCTGCGGTATGCTTACGGGCACAATTTCTTTGGCAAAACGCCCCCGTGCCTGTGCGGCGGCGGCTTTCTGCTGCGAACGCAGGGCAAATGCGTCCTGATCGGCGCGGCTTATGCTGTCGCGGTCGGCCAGGTTTTCGGCGGTTTCGCCCATAGCGTCGGTACCGTATTGTTCTTTCATTTTAGGGTTAATGAACCGCCAGCCGAAACTGGAGTCAAACAACTGCGCATCGCGGCCGTAGGGGGTTGATGTTTTCGACATAATCCACGGCCCGCGGGTCATGTTTTCCACGCCTCCGGCCACAATCAGTTCGGCATCGCCGCACATAATTACGCGCGCCGCCGCCATGGAAGACGAAAGGCCCGACGCACAAAGCCGGTTTACGGTTTCGCCCGGCACGGTTACCGGCATTCCGGCCAGCAAAAGTGCCATGCGGGCCACGTTACGGTTGTCTTCGCCCGCCTGATTGGCGCAACCCAGCAGCACATCGCCAATTTGCTGCGGATCCAGACCCGGGTGACGGGCCATAAGTTCGCGCAGTACATGGGCTGCCAGATCATCGGTACGCACGGCCGCCAGTGTGCCGGCAAAATTGCCAACCGGGGTGCGAACTCCGTCTATTATATAGGCTGATTTCATAAACAGTGTATAAAAGTCAGCAAAGGTAATGTCTTATGGCCGATAAGCCGAATTAATGCGTTTGCGCCGCCAAAACATTAGCAACTTCCTAACGCCGGAGGCAATATTTAGTCCCCATCCGGAAATTCAAATCAGAACACTATAAAACGCCCCTTTGAAAAACCCGATTTTCTTCCGATATTGCTTCCTGCTCAATACAACATTCCATTCCACATAAATGCATCTTGCATGAAAAAAATCATCCGCATTTTTAGCCTGCTGCTCGTAAGTGCTGTTCCTGCCATGGCTCAGCAATCTTCAATTACAGTAGTAAGCCATTCCAACGGACAAACAGTGCTCCGCATGAACAGCGGTGCCGTGAGTTTTGACCAGGTTACCACACCGCGCGGCAATGCAGTATTGCCCCATATCGGTGGCGGAACTCCGCTCCTGAAAGCCGGTGCGCCTGAGCTCGACAAACTCACCGCTTCTGTCATCATCCCCGATCAGGGCCAGACAGAAATTGAAATTGTAAGCAGCACGGTGGAGGAATACAACAATATTGATGTGGCTCCCTCCAAAGGAAATTTCGACCGCACCATCAACCCGGCTAACGTACCTTACACCTACAGCGAAGTATATTCGCGCAACGAATTTTTCCCCGCCTCCGATGTAGAACTCCGCGCACCCTACATTGCCCGCGATTTCCGCGGACAAACCGTAGTATTTCACCCCCTCCGCTACAACCCGGCCACACGCACACTGCGTGTGTATACCGAAATGGTAGTGAAAGTAAAATCGGTGGCCGGAAAAGGTCTTAACGAACTCAGCCGCACCTCTTTCTCTGTTTCGCCCGAATTCCGCACCATCTACGGCCGCCAGTTTGCCAACTTCCCGCAGGTTACTTCTTCGTTCTACACACCCGTAGGCGAAACCGGCGAAATGCTTCTCATCGCGCCCGCCTCATACATGAGCACACTGCAACCGTTTATCGACTGGAAAATGCAGCGCGGCATTCAGGTGACCGCCGTTGATGTGGCCACCATTGGCAACAACGCCACCGCCATTAAAGCCTACATTGCCAACTTCTACAATACACACCCGCTTGCATTTGTTCTTCTTGCCGGCGATGCCGCACAGGTTACTCCTTCGCAAACCGCAGCAGGCCCTTCAGACAACGACTATGTGTATATCGTAGGCAGCGACCATTACCCCGATTGCTTCATCGGACGTTTCTCGGCCGAGAATACCACGCAACTGGCCACTATGGTAAACCGCACCATCAGCTACGAACGCAATCCGGTAGTTGATACGCACTACGCACATTGCCTCGGCATTGCTTCCGACCAGGGCCCCGGCGATGATAACGAAATGGATTACGAGCACGAACGCAACATCGGCAACAGCCTGCTCACCTACACCTTTACCACTTTCCACGAAGTATATGACGGCTCACAGGGTGGCGGCGACGCGCCGGGCAATCCTACCGATGCCGATGTAACTCCGCTCGTAAACGCCGGCGTGGGCCTTATCAACTACACCGGCCACGGCTCGTCTTCGTCGTTTTCCACCACTGGCTTCTCCAGCACCGAAGTCGATCAGCTTACCAATACCGATGTGTGGCCGTTCATCATTTCGGTAGCTTGCGTAAACGGCGACTTTGTAAACAACACCTGCTTCGCCGAACATTGGATCCGCGCCAAACATCCTACTACCGACGTGCCCACCGGCGCTGTGGCAGTTATCATGTCAACCATTAACCAAAGCTGGAATCCGCCCATGGAAGGCCAGGACGAGATGAACGATATCCTCATCGAAACATACTCGTCGAACATCAAACGCAGCTTTGGCGGCATTACCATGAACGGCTGCATGAAAATGAACGATACCTACGGCGGTGGCGGCGAAGACATGACCGATACATGGACCATCTTCGGCGATCCTTCGGTAATGGTGCGTACAAAAGACGCGTCCACCATGACCGTTACACACGCGCCCAGCATGATTCTCGGTGCCACTTCATTTACTGCTGCCTGCAACGTAAACGATGCTATTGTTACACTCTGGCAGGCCGGTCAGATTCTTGGCTCGGGTGTGGTAAGCGGCGGCAACGTTACAGTAAACTTTGCATCGCCTGTTGCTTCTCCCGCGCAGGTTACGCTCACCGCCGTGGCATTCAACTACGTGCCGTATCAGGGTCCGGTAAACGTAATTCCTCCTGCCGGCCCGTATGTGCAGAACACATTGGTAACGGTAAACGATCCCACCGGCAACAACAACAACCTGGCCGATTTCAGCGAAACCATTACACTCGATGTGACCCTGCAAAATATTGGTGTGGCCTCGGCCGGTAACGTTACCGCGGTACTCAGCACCAGCGATGCCAACGTAACCATTACCGACAATACCGAGAACTACGGCAACATGAACGCCAGCGCCACACAACTGCAGGCCAATGCCTACGGACTCACCATTGCCAACAACGTTGCCGACCAGCACATCGTTCCGTTTACCCTCACCATTACCGATGCGGCATCGAACTCGTGGACATCAAACTTCAACCTTACCCTGCAGGCACCGGTACTTACCACCGGCTCACTCGGCATCAACGACCCGCTGGGCAATGGCAACAATGCAATGGATGCCGGCGAAACGTTCAACGTACTTATTCCTACCGGAAACACAGGCCACAGCAACTCACTCAACGCAACCGGCGTACTGAGCAGCACCAGCCCGTTCATTACCATAAACAACAACAACCTGCCGCTGGGTGTAATCAACATCAACGGCAGCATTAACGCCATATTCAGTGTTACGCTTTCGTCTTCGGCTTCCATTGGTGCCGCAGTTGACCTGAGCTACACGGTTACCGCAGGCAGTTATTCGGCCACGGCCAATTACCAGGAGTTTGTGGGCATTGCCACCGAAACATTCGAAAGCAATTCATACACACAATTCCCGTGGACACTGGCCGGCAACCTGCCGTGGATTACCACCACCGACAACGCCCTCGACGGAATTTACTGCTCGAAATCAGGCGCAATTGCCAACTCACAAACTTCTGAAATGGCCATTACCGCCAACGTACTGGCCAACGACAGCATCGCGTTCTGGTATGCAGTATCGTCGGAAGCCACTTACGACTTCCTGAAATTCTACATCGACAATCAGATGGTGGGAAGCTGGAGCGGCGCTGTAAACTGGTCGTACATTGCATTCCCGGTAACTGCCGGTGTACACTCCTTCCGCTGGGTTTACGAAAAAGACTATGTGTATTCCGACGGACAGGACTGCGCCTGGGTTGACAACGTAACCTTCCCTCCTGCCCAGCTTAACGTGGGCATCAGCGAATTGCCCGGCACCAATGTACTGAGCATGTATCCCAACCCGGCTGCCGAAGCCGTTACATTTACCTGGAATGCCGCTCAAACCGGCATGGTAGAAATGACCGTGTTTGATGCCTCGGGCCGCTTGGTGGCTTCGCCACTCAGCCGCAGCGTATTTACTGCCGGCGAACAACGTATTGTATGGTCAACCGAAAATCTGAACAGCGGCGTGTATTTCGTTCGCTTTACGGTTGACGGAAAAACCAGTGTTTCAAAACTGGTGAAGCAATAATTAACCTT
Source organism: Bacteroidia bacterium (assembly GCA_025454955.1). Classification (GTDB taxonomy): domain Bacteria; phylum Bacteroidota; class Bacteroidia; order Palsa-965; family Palsa-965. The sequence goes on from JALONL010000012.1 coordinate 68,128, forward strand.
CCTTGAAACGAAAGTGGCTGTAAGCTTAATTGCTTGCAGCCATTTTTGTTTTTAAGCAGTGATGCGTGCGTTAAAAAAATCGTGCAGCGCATTTTTTTGATTGTACCGGAATCAGGATTGTGCCGGAAACCATTCCCGATCGCTTCGGTAAACCGTGCCTTTAAAAAGGGCCACGGTATTTCCGGCAGCGTTGCGTATGGTAATGTGGTAAATGGCAATTTTATTGGTAAGGCTCATTTCTTCGGCGGTAGCGGTAATTACTTCACCAGCTTTAAGCTGTTCGGTGTGCGAAATGGACGTTTCTACCGAAACCGACATGCGCCCGTGTGCATTGGCCGCAAACGCCAGCGCACTGTCGGCCAGCGAATAGGTGATGCCGCCGTGTGCAATGCCAAAGCCGTTTGTCATTTCGGGACGCACAGTCATGCGCAGCACGCAATGGCCGGGTGCTACTTTCACACGCTCAATGCCAAGCCACTGGCTGAATGCATCGCCGTTATACATTTTATCCACTACGTGGCGGGCAAGTTCGGGCTGTTCCATGCGTTAAAGATAAAAATCCCGGAGCTTTTGGCTCCGGGAAATGTGCGTGAAAGAGCATGGCCCGGTAATCTCAATTTATGCTTCACACACGGTTTCTTTTTGCTGTGGCAATAAAAATCGCTTCACCGCAGTTGAAAAACTGTGGCTTTTAATTATTAATACCTGGAATAGAAAAAAGTCACCGCGGGAGGGAAAATTTTTCGGGTTTCTTTCCTTTTGGGGCTACTGCTGTTTGGAAGAAAATATTTTTCTTCAAAAAAATATTGAAGAGTAAATTGAACCTAAACCAGTCAATGGTTAGAACTCATCTCAAAATTACTTTTCGAGATTTTTCCAAGTATTTTTCGCTATGGCGAGCATCTTTTCGCAGGGCATAGTTGGCGACTCTGTCCAAGATCCGGAAGTGTAATTTTGAGATGAGTTCTAGTTAAAAATCAAATCATCCGTCATCATAATAAATCGCTCATCGCGCAAAATAAAACGCTGCCGTCCGATCTGCACAATTTCCCCATCTTTCATTGTGCCAAGATTATTTATATCCTGATTTACGGTATGCACCGAACCGCCCGTTTGCCGCGCCAGAAAGAGGTAATCAATATTCACACCCGAGCGCGAACCGCAGAGAATAATATGCACCGGACGATTAAGTTTCTCAAACAGCTCCAGATCGCGGGGGCTGGCCCAGTTGTCGGCAATGAGTACGATTTCGGTGGTGGCGGGAAATTTGTTGATTGCGGCCAGGAGGGCTTCAATGTAGTTTTCAGGAATATCGCCGCCATCGCCGGCATTCATGCACTCACCGGCTTTGCGGCTAACGGAATCGAAGCTGCTGCTTTTTATCGGGTATAGTCCGCCGGTTTTGCCGGTTGCTTTTTCGCCGGTGCGTTTGCGGTCGCCGTCGTTGAAGAAAAGGTAATGCGAACAACGTCCTGCACGCTGCGTTTGTTCTATCCAGGCAAACAACTGTGCAGTGTAGGGCGACATGCTGCCGGTAACATCGCATACAATGGCAATGTTTCCCCAGTTGTTGCGACGAAGTGTGCTTATGATAACCGAATCGGGATTGAGTTTGCTGTAACCACTCAGCAAACGCGAACGCGGCCCGAGCCGGGCAAGCGAGTCTTCCGAAAGCTTCACCGTGCGTTTCATGCGGTGATCGTTGTAGCGTTCGGTGTATGCAATGGTGGTGTGCGAAGTGTCGGTCCAGCGGGCTTCTACTACGTCGCCATCGCTGTATGTAGAGCGAAGAAAGAAACGCAAACTATCGTCGGGAATGCTGCGGCGAATGCGTAACGGGACTCCGTTTATGGTAATAATTCCGGTGGAACCCTTAAGTGAAGACGCACCATCGGCAGTGCTGCTTCCACCTGCGCCCGGCTCAGTGCCAACGGGCACCAGCACACCGCCGCCCAGCAGCGAATCGAGAAAGCGTAGTTCTTTGCGGCTCAGTTCGGGCGATGCCTTTTCGCGCACCACCACCACAAAGCCATGAAAAAAAGTACGCCCGCTTTCGGGCGAGGTGGCTCCGGTTTGTCCTGCGAGCCGCCACTCGGTGAGCGCATTGGCAAAAACGCCCGGCAGCAATCGCTGAAATTCATCAAGACGGCGGTTGTTCAGCGTTTGCTGATCGAATGAAGGTGACACCGCAAACTGCGTATAAACCAAATCCACACGCTCAATCTGCATCCCGCGCAAAGCCGCCACTTTCGACGGATGAATAAAACCCGACGAGGCAAACGGCATTTCCAGCCAAATTACCTGCCTGCCCGCCCACACCGCATCGGGCGCATAACGCACAGGCTGCAAACTATTCTTCTTCAACTGCGAAACCACCGCAGCACGGTTCTGTGCTTGCAGTGCCGCACACATAAGCATTACACACCACAGGGCTGTTGCACGCATACGTGATAATAATACAAAACCAGTTAAAAAGTTACATCGCATTTTCAGAAAACGTTTTGCCGGCCCGTTTAGCATACTCCGCATATTAATTCACACGAAGCACCAGCTTTCGCACAAACTGCGGATTAACCACCGAAACCACTTTTACTTCCACCGTGCCCGATGCCCGCTGCATCACATCGGCAGGCAGGGAAATTATTTCTTCGTTTCCGGCGTTTACAAAAACCCGCTGCATCGATGTGGAAGCAGCTTTAGAGGTATTGCGGTCGGTAAACTGAAACGTACAGGTGTAAGTATCGTCTTCGCTGCCCTCGTTGGTGAGGGCAAACCGCGCATTACCCACAAGCTGCCGCACGGTGAAATAACAGGGATAAAGCGACGATGTGTAATGCACCCGCGTATGCTGAAACTCTTCGAAACGTTTGCTGCGCGGATTCCAGTTTTCGCAAAATGCGTCCCACACAATGGTTTTGTCGGGCTTTACTTCCAACACCCTCGCCAGCGATCCGCCACCAATGAGTATGTGTCCACTGGCCAGCAATTCGGCATTGCCATACCTGTTTGCATTGCGCGGAGCGCCTGCATCGCGGCGCAGATCAAATTCCCAGAGCGTAATGAGTTCGTTGCTGCCGGGCTTCATTTGCAGCAGTTGCACAGTGGAGTTGCCATTGTTGCGCAGCGAATCGCCGTTGTTGTTAAACACCAGCAACGTATCGCCACCCGCAAATTGCACATCGTGAATATTGGAAAATGCACCGGTATAGCGGGCAATGACTTTGCCGGTAATGCGTTCAATTTTAAGTACAATACCCAGCATCCGGAAACCGGCATAAATGTATTGTCCGGTTGCGTCGGTACTTATGCTGCTCATAAATCCTTTCGAATAGGGAGTTACGCCTTTGCCGGGGTTTACAATCAGTTCTTCCGGCCTGAAATAATTGCGCGACGACCACATCCATGTTTGCTGCCCCATCCAGTTATATTCTGCGATGTAAGGATAGTTGAGCAAAATTGTATCGTTTCCGTTTACGGGTGTTTTTATTGCCTCATTGCCAAGCGTAAAATAATTTCCCGAAGCCGTGCGTATTACATTACCGTGGTAATAATCAGTTCCCGAATTCTTTCGTAATGCTTTGTTGTTGGGGCCGCTCCATAGAATCTGTCCGTCAACGCTTACTTCAAACGCATTCCGGTCGGCAAGAAAAGTAAATGTGCCTTGTGGTGTAATTTTCAGGTCGCGCACAATATCTCCGCGCCCAATTTTATTTTCCACTGCGGGCACTACCCACACAATATTGCCCGACCGGTCGTAAACCGATCTTGCAAAATCAATGGCCACAAGCCCGCTGTCGGTGGTGGTGTTTTTGGTTACACGCAAAATATTGCGCTGTGTATCGTCCCAGTTTATTACGGCGGTGTTAAACTCCAGCGGCTGCGATTTTGAAATGGAGTTTCCTTTTTCGTCGAATGCAATTACCCGCCACCTGTAGTTTTTGCCCAGCTTTAAATTACTAATCAATGTGGCGGTGGAGCGGTCTGTTTGTTCGGCCACAATATTATAGGTCGGCTCCTGTTTACCGTTGGCAATTATTTCTTCCACCACCACACGGTAAAGCGCGGCATTTTCCACGGCCGGATACTCAAACATGATCTGCGTATGATTGAGCGAAGCACCCGGCTCGGGCAAATAAGCCGATTGGGGTGTAACCAGCGGACGTGTAATGGCCCCGGCCAGTGTTTGTCGCGGCTGGGCAGCCAACTCAAGCGTACACAGCAAAACGAAAAAAAGCAGAAAGCGCATGTAAATTTTCAGGGTCGGTTTTCTGTTGGTGAAGGTACGGAATATCACGGCCACAGAAGCCCGGAAGCCCGTTTTTTGTGGCCTTGGCAATATAATTGACCCAACCCCGAAAGCAGGAAGGGAGAAAATAATTCCGGCCGGATTTTGGTCTACAATATAAACTACTTTATATTTGTCAAAAAAATTCCAACTCAATGAACGACGAACCCATTTCGGAACAGGAAAGTGTAAAACTCATACGTACCATGCTGGAGCGCACCCAGCATCAGGTAAAAGACAATGGCGTGTTTTACCTGCTCTGGGGCTGGTTAGTATTTCTGGCCGCCACACTTAATTATATATTGTGGATGGCACTCGGGCCTGTACAGATTGCGTTTCTGCCCTGGGCGGTGTTTATGACGCTGGGCGGTGTGGCAACCAGCATCATCAGTTCAAAAATGAAACGTGCGCGACCTGCGGTTACTACTTACACGCAGGAGTTGCTCAATAAGCTGGTTATTGCTTATCTGGCAAGTCTGTTTATCATTCTGTTTTTTGGCATCTGGAAAGTGGGCTGGGAAAACACATATCCGTTTGTAATGGTCATTTATGGCATCTGGCTGTTTGTGTCGGGCAGTGCGTTGCGGTTTCGCTGGTTAGTGGCCGGAGGTATTTTCAGTTGGTGCATGGCCGTGCTTTCGTTTTTTGTGCCCTCGCCGCATCAGTTGCTGGTGCTTGCTTTGGCGGTGCTGGGTGGTTTCATTATTCCGGGACATTTACTGCGCAATAAATTTCTGAACAGTACTGATGAAGCCGTTTAAAGACCTCGACCCTTTGCTTCATTCGCAACTGCGGCTGGCAGTAATGTCGGTGCTGGCCGGTGTGAAGGAGGCAGAGTTTGCATACTTAAAGGAAGTTACCGGAGCCACAGCCGGAAACCTCAGCGTACAGCTAAGCAAACTGAAAGAAGCTGGCTACATCAGCATCGAAAAATCGTTCCGCGACAATTACCCGCTCACCCAGTGCAGCATCACGCCCAAAGGACGTAAGGCGTTTACCGCCTACGTGGACGCATTACAGCAATACATAAACCGAAAATAAAACCATGAGCAACACCACATCACCACTCGAACAGCAGCGCGAAAAAGAACTCTGGAAAAAGGCCAAACGCCGCGTGGGTTTTCGCCGCCACCTTATTATTTACCTTCTTGTAAATACATTTCTCTGGTGCGTCTGGTTCTTTACCGGACGCGAACACAGCGAAGGCTTCCCCTGGCCCGTTTTCCCCATGCTGGGCTGGGGCATCGGACTGGCTTTCGATTTTTTCGGCGCTTACATAAACAATGGCAGTGATGCTATTGAGCGGGAATACGAAAAACTGAAAAGTCGCGGACAGTAAGTCATGAAAGTCACAGCCCGGCACACATTTGCAGCGTGGTGCCGGGCTGTTTCCATTCTGGAGGGGATGTACAACTCTATTCGCTTACCACAATACGCGCCACGGCATTTGTTCCCGCTTCATCGCGCAAGCGCAGTATATATATTCCGGGGCTTGAAGTAATTGCCGAAACAGAAATTACACCCGTAAACCGTTCATCGCGCAAACCATACACTTGTTTGCCGGTTACATCAAACACATCAATCATTACTGCTTTGTCGCGGAAAGCATTCAGTTGAATATTTCCCAGCGAAGAAACCGGATTGGGATAAATGTCCAGCGCAACTGTTTCCATTTCCTGTACCTGCACAGTGGTGGGCAGCGAGTAACGGTAAATGGCTCCGCTGTCGCCCACGGCAAAGGCCAGCGTACTGTCCACCACAAACACACCACGCACTACCTGATCTACCGGTTCATAACTGCTGGATCCCCAGCCTGTAGAGGCAAAGCGGATTTGTAAAAAACCACCTCCGAGCGTGGTTTTATATCCGCCGGCCACCGCAAAACCGTTGGGCAATGCTTCAAAATCGTAAAACCCGGGATAGTAAAACGTAAACACAAAATTCGGATCGGGCACAAAACTCTGTCCGCCATCGGTCGATATCCACACATTATTAAATGAGTTGCCTTCATTCACAGCAATGAATGAATTATTGCCAATGTAATCTACCGCCGTAAAATTTTCTCCCGAAAACACATTCACCGTATCAAATGTCACAAAACCATCGGCCGACGAAAATATTTTACCACTGTCGCCAACAGCCACATATCGCCCCGATGCCGGACTGTACGCCACGCCCTTAATGCCAAGGTAACCCGCCTGCGCAGTACTTCCATAATAAAGCAACTCCGCATTGCTCCACGCACTGCCGTTCCAGCGCGACACATAAGCACCGTTAAAACAACCTGTGCCAAACAAATAACCTTCATTGGCATTCACAAAAAATACCCCATCCGGAAAACACAGCGAGCCGGGGCCGGTTTGGTTACTCCATGTATTTCCGTTGTTGGTGGTTTGTTTTAAATCGCCACCGTGATATTGGGGAGCAATCACTCCATTGCTTCCCCACATCCATATATCATTGAGGTTTCCGGGAGCCAGATTAGTCACCGGGTTGAGTATTGTCCAGGTGTTGCCTCTGTCGGTGGTGCGTAGTAATATACTGTCTTCGCCCACCACATAACCTGTATCGGCCGAGGTAAAAAATACATCGCGCAAATTTTTTGTGGTGCCCGAACTGAGCGTTTGCCACGTAGTTTGCGCAGCAGCCACACCGCACAGCCATAATGCACACAGCAGCAGTAAAGTTCTATTTGCTTTCATTGTAAGTTAGTTTAAGTGAATTACTTGTTGAGCTGCAAAAAGTATGTGTCATAAATAATTATTACAAAGCTATACTGGCTAAGGTATGAGGTGGTAGGTCAAAAAAAGGGTGTCGTTGGATAAATTACCGATAATTATTTAAAAGGGGAGCGAACCTGCCAAGCAATAAAATACCGTCTGGCTCGGGCTTTACGTTCCAACCCGGCCGCAGCAAAAACAAAAATAAACTCCAACTCTGCGAGGTCAAAAAAGACCTCGCAGAGTTGAGCATCCGAACTGTTTTTGCTGCGGCCGGGTTTCCACTGCAATCCCGGCTAGAAATAACTTCCTCTTTCCATTTTAAAATCGAGCGTTCCATTTCAAAAATCGAGCGATAGTCGAGATTGACCACCTGAAGCAATAAAATTCCACCCCGCCCCCGCCATAATTCGCAGAAATAACGATCTTTCAGCTATGAACTCCCCCGATGTGCTTGTGGTGGGTGCGGGATGCACCGGCGTAATGGCAGCACGCACACTGGCCGAAGCCGGTTTAAGTGTGCTCGTGCTCGATGGCGGCGTGCGCGACGAAAAATACAGTGCCCTGCAACCTCCACACGATTTCATCGCACTTCGCAAAAACGACGAACAGCAGTACCGCTACTTCCTCGGCGATGCATTTGAAAGCGTACCGCAGGGCAACATCGGCACCGGCGCACAACTTACTCCCGCACGTCGGTACCTTATTGAACACACCGCGCGTTTGCTGCCGCTGCTTTCCACCACCTTCGCTCCCATCGAAAGCCTTGCCGAAGGCGGCCTCGGTGGTGGCTGGGGACTGGGCTGCTGTGTGTTTTCCGATGCCGAATTGCAGGCCGCCGGTTTGCCCGTCGCCGAAATGCACCATGCCGCGCAAACCGTGTGCAGCCGCATTGGCATAAGTGCCACCGCCGACGATGCACAGCCTTATACCTTTGCGCACCTCACCGGCACACAACCCTCGGTTCCGCCCGATGCGCTGGCGCAAAAGCTGCTTCATAAATACAGCATACAGCGCAATGCCCTGCGCAAAAACGGATTTGCCCTCGGACGGCCTGCACTGGCACTGCTCACGCAAAACAAAGACCAGCGCAGCGCCACTTCACTGCGCGACATGGAATTTTACGACAACCTCGGCCACTCTGCCTGGAGGCCGCAGGTAGAAATAGCACAACTCCGCAAACTGCCCGGCCTGCAAATCGAAAGCGGGTGGATGGTAACGCGCTTTACGCATACGCACGACGCAGTGCATACCGAAGCCATACACATACACAGCGGGCAAACAAAAACATTTACCTCCAAACGCCTTGTGCTTTCGCCCGGTGTGCTGGGCACGGCGCGCATTGTGCTGCGTTCGCTGCCGGGTGGCAAAAACGAAAAACTTCCGCTGCTCTGCAACCCTTACACCTACATGCCCTGCATTGTACCTTCCATGCTGGGCAAAAGCATGAACGAGCGAAACATTGCCTACGCACAACTCTCGCTCTTTCATGATGCCGATGGTTTGCAGCACAATGTGGCTATGGCTTCGCTATATACATATCGCTCGCTGCTGCTCTTCCGCCTGCTGCGCGAAACGCCGCTCAATTTTCGCGATGGCCGCATCATTCAGCAATACCTGCTTCCTGCGCTGCTTATCGCCGGCATCCATCACCCCGAAACGCCCGGCAGCGAACAATGGCTGCAACTCGCCCCATCGGCACAAACGCCCACCGGCGATGTACTTAACGCAAACTACACGCGCAGCACCGAAAAAGAAAACGCCGTGCAGCAGCGCGAACAGTTGTACATAAAAGCCCTGCGCCGCCTCGGTGCGTGGAAACTCAAAACCGTACACCCCGGCCACGGTTCCAGCATTCACTACGCAGGCTGCCTGCCGTTTGCCGAAACCGAAAAGGCATTTACACTGCATCCCTCAGGCCGCCTGCATGGCACAAACAATGTATATGTGGCCGATGGAAGCGGGTTTCGTTTTCTTCCCGCCAAAGGACTCACGCTTTCGCTCATGGCCAACGCACACCGCGTGGCGCAAAATGTAATTAAGTCATGAATGCGCCTGTCATTGTAATTACCGGAGCCAGTGGCTTTATCGGCAGTGCCGCTGCCGGATTTTTCATGCATTGTGGTTATAGCGTAATCTCAGCAGGCAGAAAACCACACCGAAACGGCTATACACACTTGCACTTCGACCTCGAAGACGAAACAGCCGCTCCGCTTCAACTGCCAACAGATACAACCATTGTACTTCACGCCGCATTCGTTACTGCACAGCAAAATAATCGCGCTTACGAACTGAATGTAAACGGCACCCGCAAATTGCTGGAAGCCGCAAAGCAGGCTGGTGTGCATCAGTTCATATTCCTTTCCAGCCTCTCTGCCCTGCCCGATGCCGTTTCCATTTACGGCCGTCAGAAATTTGCCTGCGAAAAATTGGTGCTCGAAAATGGCGGCACGGTAGTTCGGCCAGGTTTAGTCATTGGCAACGGCGGTTTGTTTGCCAGTATGCAAAAACACATTGCCGCCGGAAAACGCATTCCAATTTTCAACGGCGGAAACCAGCCTCTGCAAACGGTTTATGTCAGCAACTTACTCATCGCTTTGCATCGAATTATTATACTTGACGTAAAAGGCATCGTAACCATTGCCACTCCCGAAGCCATTACCTACAAACATTTTTTCGAACTGGTTGCGACCGACGCAAATACTCATGCAAAATTTATCAATTTGCCCCTCGCTCCGGTAAAACTGCTGCTGCGTATGGCAAGAATGCTGGGCATTAAACTCCCGGTGAGTGATGATAATCTGGCCGGTTTGCAAAGCATGCGCAAGGTCGAATCGGCGGGCGATTTGGCGAAACTGGGAATGGTGCTCAAGAATGCAGAAGAAAGTATCAGGCTGTTAAAGTAAACATGATTACATTTTACTAATTTGCCGTATGCCCGAAACCGCACCACCTTTTCGTGCCCTTGTTACCGACAGCAGCCAGCACACAGAAATCAGCATTCCCGTAAAAACCAACTGGCCGTTTGTACTGCTTCAGGTTGTTTCCCTTTCTGCAGCCATATTCAGCGTGTACCTCACCTCATACTTTTTCATTGCCGAAAATAACGCCCCTCCGCAATGGATTGGCGTGCTTTGGGGCCTCATCTGGACAGCCCTTTCACTTATTCAGTTCAGGTTCCTGCTCTGGATCATTTGGGGTAAAGAATTTATCACTGTCACCTCCACAGAAATTACGCAGGAAAAGAAAGGCTCATTATTTGGTTCGCGAAAAAAATACCGGCACACATCCAATCAGGATTTCACCACGCATAATGACAGCCGCAGTGCCGATATGAGTTATATTTTTTCGCGCTACCGGAGTTATTCCAAAACAGCAGGCTGGTTCAGGCTGGGTATTACAGGTTCCATTCACTTCACCCATCAGGGAAAAACAGTAAAAATTGCCGCCGGCATTTCGCAGCACGAGGCCGAAGCTATTTTGCAACACCTGCGCCAGCGCGGCTTTATCCGTTAGGCAATTTTGCTTCCGTTGGGCACATCCCTGTCGGGCCGCAGCAAAATCACATCACCATCATCGCCCAAAGCACCCAGCACCAGCACTTCCGACACAAACGGCCCAATTTGCCGGGGTGGGAAATTAACCACGGCTACAATTTGTTTCCCGATCAGCATTTCCGGCGAATAGGAAACAGTAAGCTGCGCCGATGATTTTTTTACACCCAGCTCACCGAAATCGATAAGCAGTTTAATGGCCGGTTTGCGGGCCTCGGGAAATGGTTCGGCGGCGATTATGGTGCCGGTGCGTATGTCGAGCTGTTCGAAATCGTGGAAGGTGGGCATAGTACGAAAATACAAAACCCTTGCCCCCCCTCGACTCCGCTCGGGGTGACATGGGTTTTGCATTTTACCTCGCTGAAGATATTTAATATGGAGATTTTTCGTTTTTCAAAACAGGTTTTGCTTTTGCATTTCTGAGAGACATCACAATTTAAAACAGCGCAAAATAATTCATCATCAAACAAACACAAAGCATAAAACATACAACACACATAAAACAAAAAGCATACAACACACATAAAACAAAAAGCATACAACACACATAAAACAAAAACATCAAAAACAAAAAAGCCCTGTCACCCCGAGCGGAGCCGAGGGGGGAGCAGGGTAAAACAAAAATCGCCACGACAAAAGCCGTGGCGATTCTTTGTATTAAAGTCAATCACTTACTTCACCCCAAACGCCTTCTTAAACGCAGGCACCAGATCAAGTTTCTCCCAACCAAAAGTATCATACTTCTTACCGTTTACGGTTTTCACACCGGGTGTGCGGCCCATGTGGCCGTAGGCAGCGGTTTCGCCGTAGATCGGGTTTTTGAGACCGAAGCGTTTTACGATGGCGGCGGGTTTCATATCCACCAGTTTGGCCACTTTGGCGGCAATTTCGCCGTCGCTCATTTTCACTTTCGAGGTGCCGTAGGTGTTTACGTACAGGCCCACGGGCTCGGCCACGCCAATGGCGTAGGCAACCTGCACAAGGCATTCGTCGGCAATGCCGGCGGCTACCAGGTTTTTGGCAATGTGGCGTGTGGCGTAGGCTGCAGAGCGATCTACTTTGGAGCTGTCTTTGCCCGAAAATGCGCCGCCGCCGTGTGCGCCACGGCCGCCGTAGGTGTCCACAATAATTTTACGGCCGGTGAGACCGGTATCGCCGTGCGGGCCGCCGATTACGAATTTGCCGGTGGGATTGATATGGAATTTGATGTCTTTGCCAAACAGTTTCTGCACACGGGCCGGAAGCAGTTTTTTCACGCGGGGCACCAGTACATTGATAATGTCTTTGCGAATCTGGTCGAGCATTTTCTTGTCGTTGCCAAACTCGTCGTGCTGGGTGCTTACCACAATGGTATCAATGCGCAGCGGGGTGCCGTTGTCGTCGTACTCAATGGTAACCTGCGACTTGGCATCCGGGCGGAGATACTTCATGGTTTTGCCTTCGCGGCGAATTTTGGCCAGCTCGCGCAGGAGCATGTGCGAAAGTTCGAGCGGAAGGGGCATCAGGTTGTCGGTTTCGCGGCAGGCAAAACCAAACATCATTCCCTGATCGCCGGCGCCCTGTTCGGCTTCCTTGCCACGATCTACGCCCTGGTTAATGTCTGACGACTGTTCGTGCAGGGCATTGAGAATGCCACAGGAAATGGCGTCGAACTGATATTCAGATTTGGTGTAACCGATACGGCGAATCACATCGCGCGCAATTTCCTGCACATCCACTTTGCCTTTGGCTTCGGGCGTGGTTTTGATTTCGCCGCCAATTACTACGAGGCCGGTGGTTACAAAGGTTTCGCAAGCCACTTTGGCATTGGGATCGTGTGTCAGAAATGCATCGATAATGGCATCTGAGATCTGATCGGCCACCTTATCGGGGTGACCTTCCGAAACTGACTCGGAAGTGAAGAGATAAGACATTGATAGATACGGATTTGAATTGGAGCGCTAAAGTACAATTTTTTAACGTTCCTGCTATCTGTATCTGCACAATCTCAGTTCTAAAGCCGTCGCATCCGGAGTTTATGGAACATCGGGGTATTGCCCGATAATGCTGAAATGGTATCAGGCAACATATTGAGCGGCATGTTGTAATTATCGTACCGGAAATTGCCATAGGCAGGAAACGTCACCTGAAAGATGAGATGATTCTGGCTCATGGTTGGCGAAAATGCGATATAGGATAAGGTATCTCCCCTAAATTTCACCTTATCCACAGTGAGAAAAAACAAGGTGTCCTGAAGCGTATAAACAGGCGAAAAAGCCGAATCGCCGGAAAGTGAATCGGATGCCTGATCGAGAAGATATTCCTCGCCCGCCCAGTTTCGCGAGGTGGTTGAACTTCCAGCCGATCCGCTGCCCGTATTGTTTGTTGAAGGATCGGGGGGGTCTTCCTGCCTGCATCCTGCAAGGGCTGCAAAACAGAAAATCAAAACTGAATACCTGAAATAATTGTACATAGACGTGCTTTTTTTGTATTTACAATAATTAATTTACAACCATTACAGCACAATCGGATCTGCAGTCAGAATATTTTCTAGCTTATTTCCCTGATTTCAAACTATTCCTGACTTTTGTAAATGATGAAAAAAGCGACGCTTATCATTTTGATTCTGTGCTCATTTTGTTATTCGTTTGCCTCGGCCAAAGCACCCCGCTGGAAAATGAACACGCCCCAAACTTCCCCGTCCGGTATTCGTTATTCGCTTATCAAACCCGGAAAAGGAACTCTCCCCGGCGACAGCAATATTGCCATAATAGACTATTGCCAATACAACCAAAGCCGCCAGCAGGTTACCCAAAGCAGCCTCAGACAATATCGCAAAGGCTATCATGTGGAACTCTGTGAAAAACAAATCGATCCCGGTTTCCGCAATGCCATAAAACTCCTGCGCAAAGGCGGCAAAGGCTTTTTCAGCTGGCGCAGCCCCAAAGGCGATTCTGTGCATTACTACATAAGGCTGCGCCAAATAGCACCTCCGCCAAACTACGCCGGCTTTTTCATCGACAATGCCCCCGACACCGTTCCCATTCGCATAGATGATCCCGAAAAAGAAAACTTCGGCGATTCCACAATTCTCATTGTCACGCTGGCCGAACTGCCCGCCCTGCTGCCCGGCTGCGACAGCGCGCACAAAGAAATGTACGTAATGCTGAAATTCACCGAACGGTATTTCGACAACGGCGTAAAATACCGCGATGTACTGGTGGCCGTGCCCTGCGTAAATACGTTTGAAAAAGGATTTTTTGAACCGGGCAAACGCTACATCGTCACGGCGCTGAAATGGCACACGAGCGATGAGGTGTTCCGCGAAGTGACAGACAGTTATCAGTCAGTAAACACCAAGCGTTACCGCTGTTTACGCATCAGAAAAGCGTAGGGAATTACTTTTTCTTTTTCCCGGTCAGTTCCTTAAACACATCTTCAATCTTCCGCTCTTCGCGCTGCATTTCGAGCACGGTGAGTTTGTTGTCAACCGCAAAACGGAAAAGATCGGGGCGTATGTCTTTGTCGGCGGCGGTAATAATTTGCCAGGTGTTTCCGCGCAGTTGTTCCACTTCTTCCACTCCGGGCAGGCGTTTCAGATCGTGGCGGTTTGGTTCTTTGTCGAACTCCACCAGCACCACCATGCGGTTCTGGTTGTTTTGCTGGAGGATGGAAGTTTCGTCGTTGGCCACAATGCGGCCCTGATTGATAATGATAACGCGGTTGCACAGTGCTTCCACTTCCTGCATGATGTGGGTGGAAAGCATTACCGTTTTTTGCTGTCCGATGCGGCGTATGAGTTCGCGTATTTCGGCAAGCTGGTTGGGATCGAGACCCGTGGTGGGCTCGTCGAGAATAAGCACGGCCGGGTCGTGTATGAGCGCCTGTGCAAGGCCCACACGCTGGCGGTAACCTTTAGAAAGCATACCAATGCGCTTGTGCTGCTCAATTTCGAGACCGGTAAGCTGCACCATTTCATCTACCCGCTGCTTTTTATTGGGCAGTTTGTGAATACCGGCAATAAATTCGAGGTATTCTTTTACATACATATCAAGATAAAGCGGGTTATGTTCGGGCAGATAACCCACATACCGCCGCACGTCGATAGATTGCGAGGCCACATCGAAACCGTTTACCGAAGCCTGTCCGGCATCCTGCGGAATAAAGCAGGTGAGTATTTTCATCATGGTGGATTTACCGGCACCGTTTGGTCCGAGAAAGCCCACAATTTCACCCGTTTTTACTTCAAACGAAACATTGTCAAGCGCACGCTGTTTGCCGTAGAGCTTGGAGATATATTCAACTTTTATCGACACAGGCTGATGAAATGAATTAGATGTCAAAAGTAAGAAATCAACGCGGTTTTAGGGAAAGTATTGCTGCGTGGTTCCGTAAATGCACGATGCCTGCTCCGGCAGGGCGGAAACAGGCATCGCAACAGGGGATGCAAAAAAAACGGTTGCTCAGCTCACGGCCGCATATTCGGCGGCCTGGCGTTCGCACTGGTAATAGCTTATGAGTTTGCGGCATTTTACAAATACCTGCCTGTACATGGGCTCGCCGGTGTGGCTTTGTCCGGTGTAGAGTTTGCGGTATTGCCATATTTCTACCGGGAAACTGAGTTTTCGGTAGAAACGGTTTTCGCATTCGTTCACTTCATCGGCCGCCAGCGGTACCATAAACTCGTAGCCGCCGTAGGCAAACTGCAGTTTTTCGGCCACGGTGGAGCTGCGGATTAGTCCGGTAACGATTTGCTCAAGCCCTTTGAGGCGCTCGGTCTTGCATACAAAAAGCAAATACTCGAGACTGAAATCGGCAGCCTCGGGAGTAACGGCCAGAAGGCCCTGTGGGAGTTGACCGTCAATCACAAGATCAACAGGTTCGGCAAAGCGTTTCTTTCTCAGAAAGGCTGCCAGGTGACGTTCGGCAGGAATCATGGCAAAATGTGTAAGGGTATATGCTGTGTTTATTGTGTAGTTTCGTAGCCGGTATGATGAGTTCAACGGCAGGAACAGTAATTAAATCGACCGGAAGCTGGTATCTGGTGTATCTCGACAGCGGCCTGAGTGTGGAATGCCGCATGAAGGGACAGTTGCGCATAAAAGGGCTGAACACCAAAAACACCAATCCGCTTGCCGTGGGCGACCGTGTGGACGTGCAGCTCGAACGCAGCGGCGATTATGTAATATCGCGGTTGTACGACCGGCGCAATTACATCATAAGGCGCAGTACCAAGCTCTCCAAGCAAACTCATATTATAGCGGCCAATATCGACAGGGCTTATGTGATGGCCACACTAATTGAGCCGCGCACATCAACCGGATTTATCGACCGGTTTCTGGTCACTGCCGAGGCTTATTCGATTCCGGCCTCGCTCATTTTCAACAAGCGCGATTTGCTTGACGAGGAGCTTTGCGAGTATGTGGAAGCACTCATGCAGCTTTACCGCGGGCTGGGTTACCCCTGCTGGTTTATTTCGGCCACCGACGAAAAGCAGGTGAACGAACTGCGGCAGGAAATGAGCACACAGGTAAGCCTCATTGCCGGGCATTCGGGCGTGGGCAAAAGCACACTCATTAATGCACTGCGTCCCGATCTTGATTTGCGCACCGGCAAACTCTCCGAAGCGCACAGCAAAGGCATGCACACCACCACATTTGCCGAAATGCACCGCCTGGGCGATGGCTGGATTGTGGACACACCCGGCATCAAGGAATTTGGCATTGTGGATCTGGAGCGGGCCGAACTTTCTCATTTCTTCCCCGAAATGCGCGAACGTTTCGGCCAATGCCGTTTTAACAACTGCCTCCATTTAAACGAACCCGGCTGTGCCGTGCGCGATGCCGTGGAAAACAGCGAAATTGCCCTTACCCGCTACGAGTGCTACCTGGCCATTATAAACGGCGATGAACTCGAAAAGGAATATGACTAAACAAAGAACGTAAAAACTGAAAAAGCCGGCCGGTGCTCAACGCCGGCCGGCCACGCAATCAGGGCATCCGGCAAACGGCCCAGTCATTTCCGTCTGTCCAGACTTTTACCCCGTTGTTAATTTGAATGGTGGTAGGCGCTGCACCACCCGATTTGGGCACGAAATTGATGCAGTTGCAGCCAAAGGTCATGTTGTAGGCTGCCTGCGAAAAACGAAACTGATCGCGCGAATCGCCCACTTTTGATTTATGACTCACGATCGTATCGCAAGGTTCGGGTTCGTGATGTACAATAATTACATCGGAAAGATCGGTGGTGCCGATAATTTCATACACTACGGCTTCTTTATCCGACGAACAGGAGCTAACGCCGATGAGCAGCAGCAGAAATGCTGAAAGACTGAGAAAGAGGTTTTTCATTGTTGTTTCTGGTATTAAGGTTTGACTGGTTGATGAACGGGTGAAGAATTTTCTTTCGGAAGTGTGTTGAGTCTTTGTGGTTTCCGGTTTTTACCGGACAAAGCAAAACAAAATTCCCTGAAAATTTCTGGCGAATTTATTGCCGCGATGAGCTTCACGGCCGCCGGTATCAGGCTACAGGCGAAAGCAGAATAAATTCTACACTGTAAACCGCATCCGTTTTATCGTTGCGTCGCTTGCGGAGCCGGGCTTTGGGCTCGCGCACCGATAAGGTATGCCTGGGGCGGGAATTTTCGGGGGTAACAGATGTGGTTTTCATGGCTTTGGGTATTATGCTGTGGCTAAAGTATCGGGATGGGGGATGCAGGGGAAACCAATCTTAATTTTAAATCAGGTTTCTAAAATTGACTTCAAACTATCAAAACCTCTTTTAAATTAGGTTTTAAATGTTTATCATTATCCTATAAATCAGACTTCATGCAGGAAGACAAAGGGCTTTTTCAGCTTATTTCCAGCCTTTCGCCCACCGAAAAACGTTACTTCAAGTTGTTTGCCCGGAGGCATGTGGTGGGCGAAACGAATGATTATGTATTGATTTTTGATGCCATAGACGAGCAGGTGGCGGCTGAAATGGATTACGACGAAAGTGTGGTGGCTAAGCGTTTAAAAGCTCAGGGACGAAAACCTGCGCTACGGGCGGCCAAGAGTTACCTTTCGGCACTCATCCTGCGCAGCATGAGGCAGTTTGCCGACGAGTCAGACACGCATCGTATGCTCGAAGCGCGGCTGCACGATATTCGTTTTTTGCTCGAAAAAGGATTGGTAAACAAGGCTCAGGCCATGCTGCGGAAAACCAAAAAAATTGCCGCGCATTACGAAAAGCCGCAACTGATGCTCGAACTGCTGGCCGCCGAAAGACAAATTGTAAGGCTCCTGCAAAGCCGTCACACCGAAACCCTGCTCGACCAGCTCGAAACCGACGAAAACCTGGCCATGGCCCAATGGCAAACCGAACTCGAACTGCGCCGCATTTACGACCGTCTGCACCTGCACATACGCAGTGCCAGCCGCCCCACCGCCGCCGACCGGCAGTTTGTGGTGGCCGATTTTGCCGCCCATCCGCTCGTGCGCAAACGAAGCGAAACACATACGTTTGGCGCCGAAGTGCTGCGCCTCAATATTCTCTCCGACCTCGCCTCACTCGAAGGCGATCATAAAAAATCGCGGAGCCAGCGCAAACGTATTATTGCGCTGTACGAATCTTATCCGCACCAGCAACGCGATCAGGTATTACGTTATATAAACGTGCTTAACAACTACATCACCAGTTGTTTTCAGCTGGGCATTTTCGATGAGTTCCCGGCTCTGATTGCCAAAATGAAATCGTTCGAAAATATTTCGCGCGAGGTGCGGTATCAGGTGTTTCGCAACGGTGTATTGCTCGAACTTATTTACCTCATGAACAGCCGCCGCCCCGAAGAAGGCCTGCAACTGCTGCCCGAAATTGAAAACGGCCTGCGCATGTTTGAACGCAAGCTGCCCGTGGCGCGTATGCTCAGCTTCCGCTACAACGTGGTCATGCTCTATTTCATAAACGAACGCATGAGCGATGCCCTGCGCGTACTCAACGTACTGCGCCGCCGCGAACACCCCGACGTGCGCCGCGACATACAACATGCCGCAAGGCTGTTTCAGCTCATTCTCCATTTCGAACTCAACCGCACCGACGATTTCCTCGACTCGCTCATGCGCAGCACCCAGCGCCACCTGCGCGAGCACAACCTCTTCGGACAATTCGAACAATGGCTCTTCAAAACCCTCCGCAACCTCACCGAAACCGCTGACAAACGCCAACGCCGCCAGGCATTCGCCACCGCCCTCGAAGAACACCGCCAGCTTGCCGCCAAAGGCCTGCGCGATTTGCTCATGGACGAAACCGGGCTTTGGCTGCAGAGCAGGGCTACGGGGAAAACGTTGCAGGAAGTGTTTGTGAGTATGTAGCGATACTTTTCTGAAAATTGTTTTATGGATTACTTTCCGGAGCATTTTTGCTCTACTCAATTCTCTCAGCAATGTATAGTTAAGTACGCTATTCAATAAAAGAGTTGATTCTAAAACGAAAAATGCGCAATGGTAATATACAGACGGCAATTTAATATGCGCTATAATCACCTCTTAATCATTTCATAATCATTATATTATTCAATAAATAAATTATTAACCGATCAGGTTATCGGTATGTGTGGAACCGTTTGTTTTTGTGCGTTACAGGCTTAGACTAAAAATCACTCCGCTCCTACATCCAATTCCGCCAACGGCTCATTTTCCGTTGCGGTTGGCTATTGTGCAGTAATACTTTTAGCCAAAACAAATAGATACGACTATGAGAACAAAAATTAAAACACTACTTACGGCTGCAATGTTATGTTCAGTTACATTTCTTAGTGCAGACAGTCAAACATCCGTTTATACAAACGGAAAAAAAATGCTTGGGTATTCCCTCACAGGCAATCCAATTGATCCATTTGGGGTTATTGCAGCAGGTACATTGGTCACAAGTACCAACACACCATCTGATACTGCTGATATTGAAATCCTCGAATATGACCGTGTGGGAAAAGTAGCCTGGTCGGCGAGAATAAACGGCGGCACCAATGAATACTGTTATAACGTAAACAGCTTTGATTTTGGGGGAACCAACTCTGGCTACATCCTTTCAGGAGCATCTTTGCAGGGTGGTATTATTCGCCCGCATGTATGGCTCGTTGACCGTTTCGGCAACTTATTGGCCGAAAGCCCTTTCGTAAGTTCAAACCTGGCCGGCAATGCACTCCATGCCTTTCAAACTCAGGATGGCAACATTATTGTTTCGGGTTTTTATTATGCGGGTACACAAAGCGGCAGTTCAAAGCAGGGAATTGTGTTAAAGCTCAACCAAAGTCTTAATGTGGTTTGGCGCAAATTCATTAACACATCGGCCACACAGTCAAACGACTGGGATATGTGTGAGTTTGGCATTGAAACATCTTCCGGATATTTCATTACCGGATCGCGCAACCAAAGCGCATCTACAGGCGGCACAAAATCAGTTATGGCAATCTGGCTGAATAAAACCACAGGCGCAATTGCATTCGACAGATCATTCAAAACCACATCATCATCTGCACTTGAAACCGGAGCATCAGCCGCTTATGATGCAGCAGTAAACAAACTGTATGTGCTTTCCAATAATTCAAGCACGCATGGTTTTATGGTAACTGTGTTCAATGGTACTACACTTCCCGCTACAAACCGCAGATACAGCTATTTGGATCTGTCGTTTATTGACGCATACGGATATTCGATTAAAATTGATAATTCAACCACAAATGTACTTACTGTGGCGGGCCTGAAGGCAGGAGTAAATGTAATTGATGCACAAGGCAATACCGTAATGAGCAAGATACCGTTTATTGCCGAATTGAATCTTACAACCGGTGCTGTTAATTTCGACCGGTGTAATGAGGTTCCGGGTGGCGGACTCAACAATTTTGGCACCCCATTTATGAGCTTGGGAAATTCATCGACCATGCCTGAAATCTTTACTCCCGAACTTTTGATTTCGCGTCGCAATAATGAACATCATTATTTGGGTTATCGCAGAGAATACAATTCAGATATTCGTCTGGAACTCATCAAAAGTTCGGGTGCTACAGAAGAACCTCCCTGCACCTATTTGGATGTAATGCTTACACTTCAGTCGAACAACATTACCTCGCAAACAGCAGCTACCGCAGTAAACGGAACGCTCACAATTCCTGCAAGAATGGAAGTTGTATCTGAACTCTTCCCCAAATCTCAGATTAATTGCTTTGAAGCTCCTTGCGGAGAAGAGGTGGCAAATGCCGGCCCTGATGGTGGATGTGTAACATCAGCAATAGGTACACCGGCTATTCCCGGAGCCACTTATGCCTGGTCAGTATCGCCTGCAGGACTCACACTCAGCAGTGGCACTATTGCACAACCCATTGTAATCAGTGTTGCCTCATCTACTCAACAATATACTATTACATTGACAATGACAAATAGATGCGGAGAGGTCTCAACCGATCAATTGCTGTTTACCGGATTCAATTGCCGCTTAGCCAACCCGGGTGCCGGCCAGCAGGAAGCTAATTCATCTGCAAATGTATTCCCCAACCCCGGCAACGGAACATTTACATTCAGCTACCAGGCCGAAGAAACCGATGTGGTTCAGGTTCAGATACTGGATATGAGCGGCCGCCAGGTAGCCGTGCGCAGCCTCACCGCATCGGGCCAGCAACTTAGCTTCGATGAACTTGCAGATGGTATCTACATTTATCAGCTTACCATAAACAACAAAATGGTTAAACAAGACCGGCTTATCATTAACCGATAGTCTGTAACAGAAATGCAAAAAAGAACAGTCTCTGCAAATGCCGCGGAGACTGTTCTTTTTTTACTTAACTCACTTCTAAAACCCGCAAAAGATCGGCCTTACGCCTTCTCGAAACTTCTATTTGCCGGCCATCTGTCATCTCCACAAATCCGCCCTCGCCTCTTATATACCGGTGTATATAGCGCAAGTGAATAAGAAAACTTTTATGTGTTCTGAAAAATTTTATTTCAGGAAGCTGGCTTTCAAAAAATGCAAGGTTGCGCGATGCCACAATGTTTTTTCCTTGCCGTAAATAAAACGTAGTGTAATTGGATGAGGCTTCCAGATAGAGGATATTATCAATATCCACAATATGTATTCCGTCGGATGCAGCTATCGGCAAGCGTCGCATAAGCTGTTTTTCCACAAACTGAAGCGGCGAACTGGCGCGGGGTGGTAAAGATTCACGCAAAACTTCCTTGCCAAATTTTTTAACCGCTGTTTTCAACTCATCGACCTTAATAGGTTTAAGCAAATAATCGAGTGCATTAACCCTGAATGCTTTGGCCGCATAAATTTCGTGTGAGGTAATAAAAATTACACGAAACGAATGAGCACCTATCTTTTCAAGCAATTCAAAACCAGTCATAACAGGCATTTCCACATCCAGAAAAAGCAGGTCGAACTCTAAATCCGGTATCGCTTCAAGTGCTTCATGCGGCGAACTGAATGTGGCAATAACATGGATATCAGGACAATGTGTTTGAAGCAAATTGCCGAGTACATTTATTTGCAATGGCTCATCATCGACAAGCACAGCATGGAGGCGTTTATGCATGTTTCAGTCATTTGTTTAATAAATAAGGGGTGTGTATTTATTGAACCGGAGGGCCTGATAAATCAGGATAAATTCAATGTGTTAAATTTTATTTGAAGGACGCAATCCACACAAAAAAGTTGTCATATATGATTTAATCTGAAATAAAAAAACTGGCGGAAATTATACAGGAGAAAATAATTATCCGGTTCGTGTGAGTAAACGCAATTAGCACCTTAATGTTACAGCGTGTCCCTATATTAATGTGTCATAAACCGATACTTACATTGGAAATCAGTGAAGTAAAATTTCCATATCCTGAATAATTTTAATTCTGATTTTTGAATACTAAAATAGTTTGTTGCAACACACATCTGTAACGATCACGTATTCGTACATTCGCAAACTATGCGTTGCGTTATACAAAGAGTTACTCACTCATCGGTGCATATCGATGGCCGTGAACACAGCCGTATCGGGCCCGGACTGCTTATACTTGCCGGTTTCGAAGATGCTGACACTCACGATGACATACAATGGATGGCACAAAAGATTGTGTCGCTCCGCATTTTTGCCGACAGTGAGGGTGTAATGAATTTATCGGTACGCGAGGTAAACGGTAATGTGATGATTGTGAGCCAATTTACACTTCATGCGGCAACCAAAAAGGGTAACCGTCCGTCTTACATTCGTGCTGCCAAACCGCCGGTGGCCGTTCCGCTTTACGAAGAGTTTAAAACCACTCTGAGCGGCCTTCTCGAAAAGCCTGTAGCATCGGGCATTTTCGGGGCCGATATGAAAGTAGAACTGCTCAACGACGGCCCGGTAACCATACTTATCGACACAAAAAACAAAGAATAACTGCCTTGCCTACACTCGCCATCATTGGAACCGGAATTGCCGGAATGAGTTGCGGTTACTACCTGCACAAACAATACGACATTACCGTTTTCGAACAGGCCAGTTATGCCGGCGGACATACCAATACCATTTCGGTAAACGAAAACGGAACACCCGTGTATTTCGATACGGGCTTTATGGTGTTCAACCATATTACTTATCCGCTGCTCACCAAACTTTTCGACGAACTGGGTGTGGACACCAAACCCACAAGCATGTCGTTCAGCGTGCAGCATTTGCAGAGCGGGCTTGAATACTGCGGTTCGGGGCTTATCGGTTTGTTTGCACAAAGAAAAAACGTATTCAATGTGCGGTTTATAAAAATGCTGCTGCAAATTTCGCGCTTCAACAGCGAAAGTGTGAAACTGCTTGCCAGCGGCAGTGTGGAAAATCTCAGCGTGAAGGACTTCTGCCACTCACTCGGGCTCGGCAACGACTTTCTTGAAAAGTACCTCATACCCATGAGCGGCGCAGTATGGTCCACACCGCCCGATAAAATGCTTGGTTTCCCGGCACAAACCCTGGTACGTTTTTTCCACAACCACGGCTTTCTCGGTCTGCACACACAACACCAGTGGTACACCGTAAACGGAGGCAGCCGCATGTACCGCGATAAAATCATTGCCCCTTACAAAGACCGCCTCCGCCTGAACGATGCCGCCGTGGCCGTAACGCGCCTGCCCAACGGCAAAGCGGAAGTGCGCACACAACACGGGCACACGCAGGAATTCGACAAAGTAATCCTAGCCTGCCACGCCGATCAGGCCCTGCGCATACTCCAGCAACCCACCACGGCCGAACAACGCCTGCTCAGTTGCTTCCGCTACCAGCCCAACCGCGCCATTGTACACACCGACGAAACCGTAATGCCCCGCACCCGACGCGCATGGTCGTCGTGGAATTACCGCATCGGCAGCAACCTTGTGCCCTCCACCATTTACTGGATGAACAGCCTGCAGGGCGTATCAGACAAACGCAATTATTTCGTGTCGATAAACGGTGCCGATGCCATTGACCCGAAAAAAGTAATCACCGAAATCGACTACGAACACCCGCTTTTCGACGTGGCCTCACAGCAGGCGCAGACTGAATTACAAACTTTGAACGGGAAAGATAATGTGTACTTCTGCGGAAGTTATTTCAGATACGGCTTTCATGAAGATGCACTGCTTTCGGCCACTGAACTGTGTAAACTGCTGTTAAACCAGCCGAAACCTTCTTTTTGAGTGCGTAATTATTAATTACATTAAACTGTCAACTTCAAATAGTCACATTAATTTTGCATTGTTAATACAAAATAAACTAACCCTTACAACACATGAAAAGTAAACTACTTCTCCTTTTCAGCCTTTTGCTCGGAATTCATCAGGGCATAAAAGCGCAAACAATTGTACCGCACCTTTCCGGCATTTACAGTTCCGGATGTTTTAATGTTACCGGATCAGTATCGGGAAGCGTTCTGGCAAGCGCACAGCCGTTTATTCCATATACCGACACGGTAGAGTTTATTGTGGATTATGGCGATGCTACTCCCGTTCAAACTTTTAATCAGATAGTTTTCCCAAACCTGAATTTTATCGGTAATTACGCGCAGTGCTATCTTTCTCATACATACTCTGCCCCTGGTGCTTATACTATTACAGTTATTGCCAACTTCCCCAATAATACAACAGATACATTAATCTGGGTAAATGGAGCAACACTGACTGCAAACTGCAATAATCTGACCGGCAGAATTTATCGCGACAATAACAGCAATTGTACTTTCGATGCCGGCGATGATTCGCTGTCTTCATCCATCATCAGGTTATGGGCGAATGATTACGAGGCTGGTCAATTTATCTACACCAACAGCGGCGGGGAATATACTTCCTCAGTACTTAGTGGCATAAACTATAAAATTCAGCCCGAAATATATACGGGAACCGGTTACCGGATTCCCGAACTCTCCTGCTCACTCACCGATTCTTTTGCGTTTACAGCCTCTTCCAGCAATGTAATTGACTTCCCTCTCAGAGATACCAACATGTTTGTTTTCTCGGGTATAGATGATTCGGCGGGCACAATCTGTTATAATTCAGTGAATGGAACTGTGCTGTTACGCGCATTCACCATGTTTTATTCGGATGTCGCAAACCCGAATATACAGGCGCATGTATTTTTTGGCGATGGAAACGACAGTATCTTTTCGCCTTATCTGTATATGGATGGCCCGTTTGCACAAGGCTCATATTACCTTACACATCAATACCCCGGACCAGGTATATACAGCGTAATGATGATTGTAACAGAACTCACCACAGGCCTCACAGACACTATACAGATGCCGAATGTGGTTGACCTGAATGATTCCTGCGGAGCAATTTCGGGCTATTTATATTTAGACAATAATACAAACTGCCAGTACGATCAGGGAGAAGGAATATCATACGGAGGAGCAGTGGCAGTATTTCAGAACAATACACTGGTGACCATAGATTATACCGACAGCAGTGGCTATTATTCAATAGATTTATTGCCCGGTACCTATACCGTAAGTGAAATGAATATGATAGCCTTTTATGGCTATACAATGACCTGTTCACAATCACCGGCAGTAACGGCTGTTGTTACTCCTTCGGTAACAATTACACAGGACTTCGGTTTCATTTGCCCGGCAGGGTATGATGCGGAAGCAGTTTTATTTGGAGTAAGCATGCGTCCCGCAACTTCGCGAACTATCTGGGGAGGACTGATGACCCAAAACTGTCAGGCAAATGCCGACTCAGGCTACATTACACTTGTGCTCGATCCGCTGACAAGTTTTGCAGGGTTTTGTGATACAACCATCAGTTACACAATTAGCGGAAACACCGTAACGTGGAGCTACAGTACTGCGGCAAACAATTTGTTTTTGTTTGACTGGGATTGTATCCATATTTATACCGACAGTTCAGCGCAAATTGGCGACACACTCTGTTTTTCCCTGTCTGTTAGCACCAGTCTTACGGATATAAACCCGGCAAACAACACAACCAGTATTTGCCTGCCGGTGACCAACTCCTACGATCCCAACATAAAACAAGTACGCGCCCCCGGTATGCTGGCCAATGGCGATGTACTCAATAACCGCACACACGAATATACCATTCACTTCCAGAACACCGGAAACGATGTAGTCTACAACATTTTCATTCTCGACACACTCGACAGTGATTTGAACCCGGCTACACTGCAAATCATCGGCAGCACGCATACAATGGAAGTAGATTACCTGAGCGGCGATGTACTTAAATTCAACTTCAACAACATCAACCTGCCCGACAGCAACAGCAACGAGCCATTAAGTCATGGCTGGCTCAGATACACCATTGCCCAGGATGCAAACCTGCCGGTGAATACCATAATCACCAATACAGCGCATATTTATTTCGATATTAACCCGGCAATAGTCACAAATACCACGGTAAATACAATTATTAATCCGCAGAGCATAGCCGAACAGCCGCTGCTTCGTGGCGAAGTATATCCTGTTCCGGCCAGCGAATTTGTGCAGGTGAATATCAATAAACCTGTATCAGGCACACTTGTACTTTACAATATGCTTGGGCAGCCGGTACTCAGCCAGCCAATAAATGCCAGCACTGCTGTAATCGACGTACACCTTTTGCCTGCCGGCATATATCAGTTGCAGATAATCACAGCCGAAGGCAATTTTAACCGGCCGGTGATGATACAACGCTGATTCGTATTTATTTCCGAACATGCACGGAGGCTGTTTCGAAAAGAAGCAGCCTCTTTGCTGTTCGTCAACGGTACAATGAAAACCGTCATCCATACAATCCTCATTGACCGGCCTGGTTTTCCAACTTACATTTGTATCGTCAATAATCAGGATATTATCTGGTTACCGGGCACAAATCAAACACATTGCTTAACCCCCAAATGCAATGTAACCCTAACGGCTGTGCAAACAGTACAGCCGTTCTTTTTTAATTTATACGGAGAAGTTGGAGAAGTTCTGTTTTACGCTTGCGGGAAACCTCAAGTTGTTTTCCGTTAGACATTTCCACAAAACCACCTTCCCCACGGATATATCGATCGACTAAAGCAAGATTTATCATATAGCTGTTGTGCGACCTGAAAAATGAGTAAGCGGGCAACTGACTTTCAAAATAAGCCAGATTTCTGGATGCAATAAATTGTTTCCCGTCTGAAAAATGAAAAACCGTATAGTTCTTATCCGCTTCGAGATAAATAATCTGGTTGAGATTGACCAGTTTGATACCGTCTGACGACGCAACAGGCAGTTTAAAATGACTTTGGGCAAGCTGCAACTGCCTGAAGTCGGCAAATTGATCATGTGGTTTAGGACGGATAATCTTTTCCAGTTTGGAGGCAGCCTGTACCAATTCTTCACTGTCAATGGGTTTTAACAAATAGTCGAGCGCATTTACACGAAATGCCTGCACGGCATAATCATCATACGCCGTGGTAAAAATCACCCTGAATGAATGAACTCCTGCTTTTTCCAAAAACTCGAAACCGGTAAGTTCTGGCATTTGAATATCCAGAAAAACCACATCAGGATTCACTTCATTTATTTGCTTTAATGCTTCTACCGGCGAAGTATAAGTTGACTCGATAGTAATATCCGGACAATGCAGCGCGAGCATCTTGCTCAGTACATCAAGCATTTTGGGCTCATCGTCAATTAGTACAGCCCTGATCGATTCTATGGTCATACTTTACTTACTGTTATTTGTGCTTTTGTACCAATTACTTCCCCGCTTTCAGCCACCATATCGATAATCTTTACAGAAATTTGTTCCTGATAAAGATGCTTAAGCGCATCAATGCGTTTTTCGATCAGTTCCATGGCCTTTGAGTTATGCAATTTATTGTTTTTTGTCTTAATAAGCGCGGCTGCTTTCCTGCCAATTCCGTTATCCTCCACCTCAATGACCAAACTGTGGCTTTCTTTGTGCAATACCCGAACCACGATGCTTCGCTCCCCGCTTTTGTTCATTAAACCATGCCAGATTGCATTTTCAATAAATGGCTGGATAATCATGGGCGGGATAAGATAGGCTCCGACGTGAACGGTATCTGCCACCTCTATTGAATAGGAGAAACGCTCCATGCGCAACGCCTCAAGCTGCAGATATAGCTTTAAGGTTTCAAGTTCCTGATCCAGACCAACTCGTTCGGCCGATGATTGTTCCAGTACATTGCGGATTAGCCGCGAAAAACGAGTAAGATAATTGCTGGCATTGGCAGAATCATTATTTAAGATAAAATGCTGTATTGACCCCATTACATTAAACATAAAATGTGGATTCATTTGCGCCTGAAGGGCCTGGAGACGAAGCTGCTCAAGCTGGCGTGTAAATTCAAGACGTTGTTGCTCTCTGATAAGCTGCCTTTTCCGGTAATAACGATATATCATATAAAAAGAGAAAACCAGCATACACAATATCAGAATCCGGAACCATGATTGCTGCCAAAAAGGAAAAGAAACAGAAAAAGAAAGAAATGATGATCTTCCCCATTCAGAACCCAATAAGCGGCTTTGAATTTCCAGTTTGTAATCGCCCGGGCTTAAACTTACAAGATCAAGGTTGGTATTGGGGGTATTTACCCATTTTTCCCCATTTAACCGATAACGATATTGCAATGCCTCGCCTCCTCCTTTTAATACACTTACATACTCTATCCGAAGCGAGTTATTCCAATAATCAAGCTGATAATTATCAAACTCACTATGCATAAAAACCTTATCATCAACAACTATTTTATTAATTAAAATGATACGATTTCTGTTCCGGATCGGCAATTCTGCCAAATGAAAACTCAAAACCCCAAGATTTGCGGCGATATATATAATGCTATCCTCCTCTATAATTGAATTTACTTCATTACCCGGAAGACCAAAAGCAGAATTAATTGTATGTAAAACTTTAAACTGGGGCGAAAGCAATTGAACACCCCTGTTTGTGCCAACCCAGATATTTCCGCCAGAAGAAAGACAAATAGACCGCACTTCATTTGCAAGAAGCCCGTTTTGTATAGATATGCTACGTATAATTTTATTTCCTTTACACTCAAACAGTCCCGAATTTTTAGTTCCCATTAAATAATGATCGCCTCTAATGACAAAAAGTTTCAAAATGGGAAGCAAAAAAGCCGAATCATTAATATTCACCAGAGAAAGAGCATTATGCTGATATTTGAATAAACCCGAATTTGTAGCTAAAATCAATATTGAATCATTAATATTAGCCAACGCATTTAAATGATATTTTACATACACATGATCTTTATTTTTTGAACTGTCAAAGTCAATTGTCGAAAATCCGTCGTAAGAGCTGCCAAATAACTTGCCTTTGAAGAAAGTGTAATACAAAATTCTGCAAATATGATCTGAACAATAAAAAGGCTTTTTTATCTCTTTGAATAAAACACCATCATCTGATCCAACCACGCCGGAAGAATTCCCCATAATGACCCAATCGCCATTGGGCGCATCAGCCATGCCATAGAGTATGTTATTCTTATGAATATAAATCGAGTCTTTGTATATTGAACTGAAAGATGCCTGAGGATGCCCCACGTACAGTACACCTTTTCGCATACACAACAGTGTGGAATTAGAGGAACTAAGGCCATCTGTCTTATCTATCACTGTTGCCGAAGGCCATGCCGAATAATACAAACCATCATCATAACTTGAATACCAGAACCCTCCGTCTTTATCTATAAGGAATCCGGTAATGAACCCTTTGAAAATTATCTCTGGCTGTGAATATGGGAAATTGGCTTTGCTGACTCTGTAACAACCACCTCCATCTGTAGTTCCTATATAATACCAATTATCATCTTCGAAAGCACACAATATATTCTTTACCGGGAGAACAAGTGAAACATGGCCACCATTTTCATCTATCCTGAATAAATTATTCTCAACCGAAATAAATAAGTATTGATCATTAGCAAATAATTTGCGAATGGTGGACTGATAATATTGCTTAATATTTTTTGTTTTTACAGCAACCTTTTTTTGCCCTGTCAGATTTACCCAAAGAACCGAATCAGATTTACCATGAACAGTAAATCCGGCCAGCCAATGATTTTTTTCCTTATCAATGAGTTTCACCCAGGCCAATCCCTGATCGGGAGTTATCAATACAGGAATCAGCTTCCCCCAGTTGTTCTCCGGTAACACTTTAAAATAATATTTTGAATCTGCATAACTTAACCAGAGCACGTCTTGCTCGTCAATAAAAAAAGAAATACATAAGCTAAAATTCAACTGATAATCATTCAACAACTCGCTATTTACGCTGCATTGAGTAATCTTCCCATCTTCATACCATGAAAAACCTGAACGCGATGATTTAAACCAGATACGTCCTTTTCTGTCTTGCTTTGTTTCAAGCACTGAGTTACCCGCCAACCCATCTGCTTCGGTATATGTTTTAAACTTATACCCATCATAAACCGCAACACCACCATCAGTTCCAATCCACAAAAAACCTTTTGAGTCTTCAAATACAGTGTAAATTATAGAACTTGGTAAGCCATCGGCGGTGGTAAAACGCTTCACCGGCCGGTGCCCGATTGCCTTCAAATCATCCGGCATAACCAATATCAGAAATACGAAAAGTAAAATTCTGCAAAATTCCGTAAGGAGGTTACAAGGTTGATTCGTCATTTGAACAATCATAGTCTCACTCAAAAATAATTGTATTCTGCAAATATCAATACTTCTGCTATCTTTATCCATACATGCAATCCTGTTTGTACCGGGCTACTGTAATGCACCACCGGCTGGAACCTAAAAAACACCGGTTTCACTACGGCCTGTTTTTCTTTTACCTTAATCTCGACACACTGGAGAACGACCTGAAACGCATTCCCGTTACAGGCTTCAACCGCTTCAACCTTTTTTCTTTTTACGATAAGGATCATTTACAGACCGATCCTGCAAAGCCCATACGTTTACGCGAATCACTCAACAACTGGCTCCGGGAACAAGGCATCACACAAATGCCCGGAAAAGTAATGCTGCTCACTCATTTGCGGGTGCTGGGCTACGTGTTTAACCCGGTTTCGTTTTATTACTGTTTCGATGAAAAAGACGAACCGCTTTATGTGGTGGCCGAAGTGCGGAACACTTACCACGAAATGAAAATGTACCTGCTCGACCGTTCGCATTTCAACGGAAATGAATTTCATAAACGGCAGCCCAAATACTTTTATGTATCGCCGTTTATTGAGCATGATGCCGAGTTTGATTTCCACCTGAAAATTCCCGGCGACAAACTGAATATCCGCATCGACGATTATAAAAACGATAAACGCTTTTTCCTGAGTACACTCACCGGCACACGAAAACCGCTGACTGCGGGAAGACTTATCGGTTTCGGATTGCGTTTTCCGTTTATCACCTTGCAGGTAATTGGCCTCATTCACTGGCACGCGTTCAGGCTGTGGCTGAAAAAAATCCGCTTCTTCCGCAAGGCCGATCACGCCGATTTGCAGCGGGATGTGATGCGGCCTTACGGGAAGTAAGCGGAGTAATGGGCGCTTCAACTATTCGCCCTGAGCGGGTTTTGCTGTTTTTGATGTGGGGAAAAATTTATTCCGGAAAATATTTTGTGATGCAGACTTGCTGTAAGCAACAAGCCCTGCCGCTAACAGTGCGCATGTTAAGGCCAGCCAGTAGCCGAATTCATAAGTTAAATGGATATTGGCAAATCCAGTATTTAAATCCGGTGTTAGCATTGTGAAAATTAATGTCAACCCGAAATTCCCTGCTGATAAAGACATTATCCAGTTCCAACTTTTATCAAATGTTTCCTTATGCACATCCCCCAGAAAGGCAAGTATTGCAGTAAGTACAAATAGAACAAGTGTAAGTTTACCCATGCCATTGAATCCTTTTGTAGTACTCATTTTAAAACTAGTTCCTTCTCTTGGGGGTAATGCTTCCATTCCTGAAATTTCATTTATATCATCATACGTTTTTTGTACATAATCATTTTTCAAGAAGGACCCTACAAAGCCATCTCCCTCAAAAGATATACTTGTCCAGGGCAGAAATACAGAAACAGCTCCCACTATACAAAGTGCAGCGATTACAACTCGAATTAAGTTCATAGGTTTTAGTTTTTAGTGTGTGACAATTATTGAAAACACTGCAAACCTATTCCTCACAAATCACTATTCAATCATCAGATTAAATGAATTGTTTACCGATAAATTATCCCCACAAATAACTATCCACAGCCTATTAAAAATATTCGGGAGAAAATTTGAAATTTTCTCCCGAATCATTTCCCGGCAACCATATTTCCGGCTTTATACAGATAATTTCAAACAGTTTTCTAAATTTACCCATGCTTTCCCGCCTTACATTCCTGCTATCCTTCACCGTTTTACTCGGCTCCTGTTTCCACAAAAACGTAATGGAAGACCGTGCCGACGATATTAAATGCGTATTGCTTTACAGCGATAATTCCGGCGCACGCATCATTGCACGCGAAGAAATTTTCCAGGCCACCAGCAAATCTTCCGGCAGGGGAATTACACGCATCTCCGGCTATTCCGAGTATCGCCTCTCGGCCTACGACGTGGCCACGGGCGAATTGCTGGCGCGCGTGGAACTGGGCGAAGGACAAAAAGAAGGCGAATGCCTCGTGCTCGGAATTGCACACGATAAAATCTGGCTCTTCAGCATGAACCCCGAACTGGGCTTCCACACCCGAAGCCCAAAAACACTCGAAGTAATTCAAACGCAGGAACAAATTACCGCCGCCGCCCCGTTTGCCGGATTCAAATTTGCCGTGTGCGAATGGCCCCTCATCAGCCGCCACTACGGTATGAGCGCCGATCAGAAAAATGTAATGGTTACCGACCTCTCAGGCTTCCGATACCGCTACAACCCGCAAACCGGCACATTGGAAAAAACCAACGACGAAATTGTATGCAACGATAACTGGACATCAACCAACCCGGCCAAAAACTCGTCGATGCAATGGCTGTACGACAGTACACTTAATCTCTCGGGCGAACCGCGGCGGCTCATTCAGCACAATTACAAACCCACGGCTTTCCAGAACTCGTACCTCAACGGCGAATTCCTCATGTCATCAGACCTGCGAAGTATTGCAGGTTTGCAATATGCACTGGCCGATAAGTTTCAGCGGCAGATCGACTCGGTAAGCGCAATTATCAAATCCATTCAGCAGGAATTCCCACGGCTTGCACCCAAAACCGCATGGCTCTCAGACATGAGCCCGGGCGAGCGTGACGCATACTACAAACTCGGCGACCTGCAACGCGACACCGCCGAACTGATGCGCGATAAAAAAGACGTACAACGACAATCCTCCTCGTTTGGCCGCTACACAGCACTGCGTTATGGCCACGATGCCTTCATCTGGCATTGCAGCGATGTAACCGATACCGGCAAAACGCTGCTTACCTCGCTCGAAATCCTTTCCGGAAGCCAGTTACGCGAAAAATGGACATTGCGCCTGAACCGGTATTTCTTCAACCCCGACAAAGCCGATGCCGCCGGCGCATTCGAAACCGTTTTCTCCGACGGAAACCCACAATTCCGTTTCCAGTGGTTTGAGGTGAGTAACGACAAACTCATTGCAATTAGTCAGTTGCAGATGTGCTGCATCGACCTGAAAACGGGAAAACTTTTGTGGGATAAAGATTTGTAAATTTCCGGATCAGCCAATCTGCGCAGTGGTTTTTCGCGTAGATTTATCCAAACCTGTTATGTCCCAAACTGCCGTACTTACTTCTGCCAGCCGTTCGTTTTACGAGCGCACCGTTCTCGGTTTGCTTATGCGCATGACACGCGGACGGCTCGAACTGCGCCTGCCCTCGGGCGAAGAAATTCAAATTGGCGACGGCACCGGCGGCATACACGCCCGTGCCGACATTAACGACGCTGATTTTTTCCGCCGCTGCCTGCTGTATGGCGATATTGGTTTTGGCGAAACTTACGTGGACGGACTCTGGAACACACCCGACATTACCGCCGTAATTTCGTGGATGCTGCTCAACATCGATAATGCACCCACCATATCAGGCAGCAGCGCAAAAGGCACAGTGCTTAACGTGCTTCGTTTCTGGAACCGCATTACGCACAACCGCCGTGCCAACAGCCGCAGCGGTTCGCAACGCAACATCAGCGAGCATTATGATCTGAGCAACGAGTTCTTTGCCGCCTGGCTCGATCCTACCATGACCTATTCGAGCGCATGGTTTGAACGCGAAGATATGTCGCTCGAAGAAGCTCAACACGCCAAGTACAACCGGCTTTGTTCGCTCCTGCATCTCAGGCCCGAACACTACGTACTCGAAATTGGCAGCGGCTGGGGCGGCAATGCCATTTTCATGGCGCAAAACTACGGCTGCAAAGTCACCAGCATTACCATTTCAAAAGAACAGCAGCAACTGGCGCAGCAACGTGTAAAAGCCGCCGGGCTCGAACACCTCATCGAAATCCGCCTCGAAGATTACCGCAACATCAGCGGCAGTTTCGACCGCATTGTAAGCATAGAAATGCTCGAAGCCGTGGGCGCCGAATTTCTCGAACCCTACTTCGCACAATGTCACAAACTTCTCAAGCAAAACGGACTGCTGGCCCTGCAGGTAATTACCTGCCCCGATTCGCGGTTTGATGACCTTCGCACCGGTGTGGACTGGATTCAGAAGCACATTTTCCCCGGTTCGCTCCTGCCCTCGCTCGGTGCCATGAACAACGCCATAAACCGCACCGGCGATCTCACACTGCTCGATGCAAAAGACCTCGGTAAACACTACGCAAAAACACTGGCCCTCTGGCGAAACAATTTCAACGCCGCGCAGGACAAAATAAAACCACTCGGTTTCGACGACCGCTTTGCGCGCAAATGGAATTACTACCTCTGCTACTGCGAAGCCGCTTTTGCCATGCGAAACATTAACGTGCTGCAACTGCTTTACAGCCGCCCGAATAATTTATCGTACTAAATTTGATCGCTCACTCCAAGCGATTCGCTTATGTCTGTTCTGCGGCTGCGCACGGTTATTTCCCGCGCATTACATATCACCAACGACGAAGCCGATCTGGTAATCGGCGCCGGACGGGTGCGCGTAAACGGAATGGCATTGCCGCCCTCGGCCAAAATTGACCATCACGAAGAAATTACACTCGATGGTAAAATTTTGCGCGAAGAAAAAAAATTCATCTACCTGCTCTTTCACAAACCCCGCGGCGTGGAATGCACCCTCAACGACAGCATTGCCGATAATCTCCTCACCTCCTTCCATTTTCCCGAACGGCTTTACCCCGTAGGCCGCCTCGACAAATATTCCGAAGGCCTGCTGCTCATGACCAACAACGGCAAAGTATTCAAACACATTGCCTGGAGCGAAATGAATAAGGAAAAAGAATACGTGGTGGAAATAAACGCGCCCGTAACACCCGAATTCCTTGCACAAATGGCTGCCGGTGTGGAAATAATGGGCAAACTCACCCGTCCGGCACATACTGCGGCCTTAGAAAACCAACCCAACCGGTTCCGCATCATTCTCACGCAGGGACTCAACCGGCAAATCAGGCGCATGAGCAGTAAGCTCGGTTATAAAGTAACGCGGCTGCAACGCATACGCATCATGCACCTGCACCTGAACGATCTTGAGCCCGGCCGTTGGCGTATGCTGGATGCAGAAGAAGAAAAACAACTTCTGCACATGCTGGAAACTGAAAAGTAGAATTGCGCTTACTTCTTGCGCATCAGAATGGCAATGGGCACACCATTGAAATCGAATTCCTCGCGGATTTTATTTTCGAGAAAACGTTTGTACGGATCTTTTACATACTGCGGCAAGTTGCAGAAAAACGCAAACATGGGTGTTTTGGTGGGCAGCTGCATCACGTATTTAATTTTCACATACTTCCCTTTGAGCGAGGGCGGCGGCTGGTTTTCGATAATGGGCAGCATCACTTCGTTGAGTTTCGAAGTGGCAATGCGGCGGCTGCGGTTTTCGTAAACCTTCATACCAACTTCGAGCGCCTTCAGAATGCGCTGCTTGCCGGTTACCGAAATAAACAAAATGGGCACATCCTTAAACGGCGCTATTTTCTGGCGGATGGTTTCTTCGAATGCTTTGGCTGTCTTGGTGTCTTTTTCCACCAGGTCCCATTTGTTTACCAGAATCACCACGCCTTTGTTGTTTTTAATGGCGAGGTGGAAAATGTTCATGTCCTGTGCTTCCAGTCCCTGTGTGGCATCCACCAGCAGCAGGCATACATCGCAATCTTCCACGGCACGCAGGG
Organism: Bacteroidia bacterium; assembly: GCA_025454955.1. Lineage (GTDB taxonomy): Bacteria > Bacteroidota > Bacteroidia > Palsa-965 > Palsa-965. Next base: position 104,435 of record JALONL010000012.1, read on the forward strand.
TGCGCATTACCGAATAAAACTCGATGTCTTCGTGTACTTTGCTTTTCTTGCGCAGTCCGGCGGTATCAATGAGGCGCACATCAAAACCAAAACCGGTAAAGCGGGTGTCGATGGAATCGCGTGTGGTGCCGGCAATTTCGGTCACAATGTGGCGGTCTTCGCCGATAAGTGCATTTACAAGCGACGATTTGCCCACATTGGGGCGGCCCACAATGGCTAAGCGGGGCAGGGTGTTCTCTTCCTCTTCAGGTTCGGGGCCAAGTTGGGCCACCAGTTCGTCGAGCAGTTCGCCCGTGCCCGAGCCGTTTATGCCCGAAATGCTGTACGGATCGCCCAAACCGAGGCTGTAAAACTCGGCCGAAAGGGCTATACGTTCGGGCGTATCCACTTTATTGGTCACCAGCAGCGTGGGCTTTTTGCTGCGGCGTATCAAATCGGCCACGGCCTCGTCGAGCGGGGTAATGCCTTCTACGGCATCCACCACAAACAGCAGTATGGCCGCTTCTTCAATGGCAATTTTTACCTGGCGGCGAATTTCATCTTCAAAAATATCGTCGGAGCCCTGCACATACCCGCCGGTGTCCACCAGCGAAAACCGGCGGCCGTTCCATTCGGCATGACCGTAATGACGATCGCGGGTAACGCCGGCCGTGGGATCTACAATAGCCTGACGCGATCCGGTAAGGCGGTTAAAAATGGTTGATTTGCCCACGTTGGGGCGGCCTACAATGGCCACAAGGTTCGACATGGCCGCAAAGGTACGGAAAACGGGCCTTGTTTACCGCGGCAGATAGCCATAAGCTTTCAGCCTGCGTTCGCTGTCGCGCCAGTCTTTATCCACTTTTACGTGCATTTCCAGAAAAACCTTCTTTTGCAGAAACTCCTCCATAGCCAGCCGGGCCCGTGTGCCCAGCTCTTTTATGGCCTTGCCCTGATGCCCGATAATGATGGCCTTCTGCGTTTCGCGCATAGTATAAATCTGTGCGCGGATTCTGATAATCTGCTCCGTTTCCTTGAATTCTTCCACCACCACTTCTATCGAGTAGGGAATTTCCTTGTCGTAAATCTCCAGGGCTTTTTCGCGTATTAATTCGGCTACAAAAAAGCGTTCGGGCTTGTCGGTGAGTTCGTCTTTGGGGTAATAGGCCGGATGTTCGGGCAGAAGTTCGAGAATGCGGGCAAAAATTTGCTCCACATTGGTTTTGTGCAATGCCGAGAGTGTAAATATTTCGGCATTGGGCAACTCGGCCTTCCAGTGAGCCACGGCGGCCTGTGTTTTCTCGCCGCTTACCGCATCGGTTTTGTTGAGCAGTACCAGCAGTGAAGCCTTGGTGTGCAGTATTCGTTTATACAGGTCTTCCGGAAACGGTTCGTTGTCGGTAAGGTCAATCATAAACAGCAGCACATCGGCATCGGAAATAGCCGTGCCTACAAACTGCATCATGCCTTCGTGCATTTTGTAGCGCGGGCGCAGCATACCGGGCGTGTCGGAATACACAATCTGGTAATCGTCGGCATTTACAATACCCAGAATGCGGTGACGCGTAGTTTGCGCTTTGGGGGTGATGATGGACAGGCGTTCACCCACCAACACGTTCATGAGCGTACTTTTCCCCGCATTGGGATTTCCCACAATGTTTACAAAACCGGCTTTGTGCATGGTGCAAAGGTAACAAACCCCGGCAGGAGTTTACGATTTGCGCTCCTGCCTGATCTGCTCCACCACCGCCCGCCCGAAAATGCTGATGCCACTGTTTAACACTACCAGCGCCAGCGTACCGTAAAGCAGCCAACTTCCGCCCGCCGCCCTTACAAAACCGGCATCTATGGCCATACTCAGCCCGGCACCGATAAGAACCAGCCCGGCGGGTGCTAAAAAAAGGTGTTTTTTCATGGATTTTTGAATGATTTAGAAACTAAAATGAGAAATAGCACATTTTTTTGCTGTCATCAGAAAGACAAGTTTTCAACAGATCAAGTTGGTAATTGAATTTGACATTCAATAGAAAATTTACCCCGGAAATCCTTTACAACGTTGAATTTACTAAGAAAGAGAAGGTCGGTGATCTATCAATTTTTTCTGAATAGGGTTAATGGTAAACCTTTATTTAACACTAAAAATCGTATCCGTGTATTGTTATTATTGTTTTATGATTACTTTTGTACTGATTACCGCCCGGTAATCGAAAAAGGCATGATGCATTTAAGGGGTTAGGTGCATCAGCCAACATCTCGGAACAGCGCGTTTAAGGGGTTAGACGCGCTGTTTCATTTTTATATACCCCGTCCAACCTTTCTTTTTATAGAAAAAGCCTCCGGTGTAATTCTCCGGTTAAAGTGGAATTACTCAATAATAATTGTGGCTGATTGTTGCGAGGAGCAACGAAGGAAATAAACGCCCTGTGCAAAATCGCTTACATTGAAATGCACTACCTGCAAGCCTGCGGGCTTTGGCACAGTGACAATTATACGACCGGTGGCATCGTAAAAGGTAAGCGTATGCGATTCGGCCGCAAAACGCTCGTTAAATAATATTTGAATGGATTCGTTGACCGGATTGGGCCATATCACCAGACTTTCTTCAATGCCGCTTTCGGTTTGCACCACTTCAATGCGCGAGTAGCTGTATTGACCGTTAAAATCGTTCTGGCGGATTCGGTAATAGCTTATTCCCGGCAGGGGTGCATCGTCGTGGCTGATGTATTGATTTTGTGAAGCACCATTGTTAAGCGCGGTTAGTTGTGCAAGCGGTGCAAAATTCTGTCCGTCGGCCGAACGCTCCACGATATAGCCGGCCACATCCGTTTCATTGCCCGCCACCCACAACAGTCTCACCACCTGCGGCGACACCGACTCAGCTTCAAAACGCAGCCAGTTTACCGGCAGCACGGTACAAATTACCTGCGGCAAACTGCTTTGGGGCGGCATACTAAGCGAGGTTAACGAAATGCCTGCACTGCCTGCTGTTTCGCCCCAGGGCAGCACACCGTTTTGCCACACACCGGCCGCGCCGCCATTGCTGCTGTACGTTATGGCCGCAGGCACTGTGGCGTTTTGCACCCAAAGCACACCGCCGCCACCACCGCCACCCGGCCCAAGCACACTGGGCCACCAGCTATGCCCGCCGTTTCCGCCCGAAGCATTCACCGCCAGCGAACCACTCACCGAACTGCACGCAATAAGCACCGTACCACCCGCACCGCCGCCGCCACCCGACCATTGCCCGGTTATGTTCACCGCATTATCGCCCCGGGCCAATATGCTTCCGCTGCCGTTTATGGCCCCCGCACGTATAATTACAATTCCACCGCCATTGGCTCCCGCACCGCCCCCGCTCACGTTGGCACCCGCATGTCCGCCCCCGCCTGCGCCGCCCATGTATATGCGGTTGGCTGCATTGCTGTAATAAGCAGCCATGCTCAGCCCCGGAATGCCCTGCGTGGATGCCGGCGAAGGATCGATACAGGAAACCCACTGATAACCGCCAAAACCACCCGCCCCACCATTCGAGCCGCCACCGCCGCCTGCATTTACGTTATTCCCTCCCCCCCCGCCATTGGCCGCACGCCCGCGACCTTCCACATTGGTAGTGGTAATGAGTTGTGAGCCTATCCCCTCGCCCTTAGGTGCCGAATATGTGGAAGTAGTACCATAAAAATATCCATACGAAGCCGCGTTGTTGCAACCCCAGGCCGCATTGTCGGGCGCACCGCCCCTGAAACCCTTTCCGCTCACATCAATATTTCCCGAAAAAGTAAGTGTGCCGCTCACATCTATCACCACCACGCCGCCAGTACTTCCGTTCCAGGCCGAACAGGTAACCGTACCCGCAATCGTATTCACCCCCAGCGACGAAGAATACACTTTTACCAATTGCACCTGCCCGGCCGTATTGTAGCTAAACTGCGGAGCCTCCGCCATGACAATAACCGAACCCGATACCGCACTTACCGTCATAAACTCATACAGCCCCGCACTGTTCTGCGCGGTAATCGAACCAAACGATGAGGAAGCTGTAAGGTCAATCGTTGCCCCGCGCATCTGAATCACCAGTACTTTATCGCCGGCCGCAAAGCCCGCTACCGAAGTCACAGTAAACTCGCTTCCGCAAATGGAAGTCACCGCCGCATACTCATTCAACTGCCCGAACAAACTGCCCGGAGGCGGCGCGGTAATTACAATACCATAATCCTGTGTTTCGGTTTCGGTGCTGCTGGCACAGGGGCCGCCGCCAAAATTATTGTAATAATCGGCCTTCACACGCATACGCGTGGTGCCAACCGTAGCCGTGAGCGGACAAGTAATGGAAGCCGTATAAACACCCGACGAGGGCGTGGCGGGAGAAGTCAATACACTTTCGCCCGCATCAAAAAAATCGAGGTCACCGTTCCAGTCAATCCAAACACGGAAATACGTGGTGTACGAACTCGTATTGGTGAGCGAAACCGATTGTGTTTGCCCCTGCAGCATCGTGTTGGAGGCCGTGGCCGACCAGTTGCAGTAAAACGCCGTGTAATCCGAACACTGTGTGGTCTGGTTAATGGTGCCGAAACTTACCTGCCCCAGATAACGGTAACACGAGCCGGTGGCTGTGGCCAGACAATACTGTGCACGCAACGGCATGGCACCGAGGAAAAGTAAACACAGAAGTATGCGTACACGATGTTTCAACTTACGATAATGGTTCAGCCTTTCAAATTTAAGATTAAGCAGCACACACGGCTCTTGACATACCGCAAAAAACGAATTGATATATGTCAAGCACTGTCTTTTTCGGCACGAATGCGGCTCAGCGTTTCGGGGGTAACGCCAAGATACGAAGCCAGATATTGCAACGGCACACGCTGAATAAGTTCAGGAGCATGATGCACCAGATGATCGTATCGCTCCCGCGCCTGGATAAACTGAAGCAGCATGATGCGTTTCTCCCAGTATATGTAACCGCTTTCGAGAATTTTGCGGTAAAGCAAACCCGTTTCGGGATATTGCTCCATTAGAGTTTCAAATGCAGCAAACGAGGTTTGGTAAAACACCCCATCTTCAATGAGCTGAAGATTTTCGTGGCCCGGCTGCCGGGTAAACATGCTGTAGAAGGAAGTAATAAAATCGCCTTCGTTGCCAAACCAGGTGGTGATTTCGCGGTTGCGGTGCGTGTAGTACGAACGCAGCAGACCTTTACCCATAAACCAAACCTGATCGCATACCTTTCCCTGACGGATAAGGTGCGAGCGGGCCGGAAATTCGGTTTCGGTAAATATTTCCTTCAATGCATCGAATGCCGGCGGAGAAAGCGGATAATAACCGTCGATACACTGCCGCAGCGAGAGGGCCTTACTCATTGGCCTAAATTACAATACTTATGGATTGTATGTAATTTCTAACGCCCCGCTTTTTTCTTTAGTCGATACCAGTGTCACGTTGCGGCGTTTGTCGCGGGTGCGTACTTCCACTGCGGCGGTGTTGGGCGGGCGTGTGCCCAGGTTTTCGGCACGCATCACCACATAGTTCTGACCGGGTTTGAGTTTTACCTTCACCACTTTCTTGCGGCGTTTCAGCGTGTAGTTCGAGAGTACCACTTCGCCGTTTACAATGAGGGTAATGCGGTCGCCGTCTATTTCGTTTTTATCCCACACCACAATTTCTATTTCTTCCTGCCCGCTGTTCATCTGTCCCTGCACATCGAGATTCATTCCCGTTGTATCTACGGTGGTGGCAAGGAAAGTGGTGTCTGTCTTTTCGGGCTTTTCGGGTTTGGGTTTCGGGTCGGGCAACTGGTAGTTGAATGAGTAGCGGACGGAAAAATTGAGCGAACCGCCAAGGTATTTCAACTGGCCTTTCCCCACCGATACATTGCCTTCGTAAAACTCATATTCTTCGGTATAGGTATGTTGGAATGGCACATGCAGGGCAACGCCAAAATCGAGCATCCGGCTCCGGTCAAACGCAAAATTGCGCATACCGAATTCGGCACTGAGCATAAAACTCTGCGGGTTGTAGGCTACAATGCGCGAGGTCATGCCGCGTCCGTTTTCGCGCCAGTCTTCCACGTACCCAAGTTCAATCTTCCGGTCGAAATTGCGGTGAAAATTGGTCTGGCTGAAACCCAGGCGGCTGTAGAAAAACTGTTCGCCGTCGTTGGAAACTGTATTGCCGCGGTACCACGAGTATTCCACACCCACGCCGTATTTCAGGTAACGGTCGGTTTGCAGCCAGCCGCCAAACGTATCGCCCTGCACCGAAAAAGCAAAGGGCGGATCAAACGTGTAGCAGATTCGGTTGGCCTGTACTTCGGCAAAAAAGCCGGTGTAGCTTTTGTTTATTCCGTTGCGCCTGATGTAGCCCGCAGTAAGCCCTGCTGTTGTATTGGTAAGCAGCGAAAAATGCGAACGCCCGTTGTTGTCAATCACCGAACCGATTACCGGATTTAAAGTACGGTTGTAATGCCTGTTGCCGCTTATTTTGGTTTGAGGCGATGGTGCCCAGCCAAACATGCCCACGTTGGCCCCGCCGGTAAAATAGCGTTCGCTGCTTTGCGAATACGCATTGAACCCGCAAAGGATAAGCACCGACAGAATTAGAAAACGGTAAAATTTCATGCGATAAATATTGCCTGATGTAAATATACAACGAAGTTTCGGGCCAGGCGGGAGAGAGAACTGACAGAAAACCGGATTTCACAGCCCCGGAAAAAATCAACAGATCTACTTTACAAATGCAGTAAAAACAGGCATTTTCATCCCACACTGCATCCGGTAAAGTATTTCGGTTAACAATTACGGCTATGCTTTTCAGGTAACGCGTTTTCAACCTTTTTATTATTGCCGCAAAAATCCTCTGTCCATGAAAACACGAGCCATCATTACACAGCGAAGCGGCCAAAACGAAAAAGTTACCGGGCCGGTCTTCAGTAAAACCAAACTCAGCAAACTTGCCCTGCCCGTACTGCGCGAAATGCCTCAGGGCATTCTCACCGAAATAGAACCCGCGCAGGCCGATGCCATCCAGAAACTGGGCTATCGTGTGCAGCTTCTGCCCAATGCACACCTGCTCAAAATCGGCAATTACACCATTAACACCGCCGACTTAAAGAAAAGCACCACCCTGCCCAAAGAACTTACGCTTAACAGCACTGCCCTTAAAACCTGGACACATTACCTTGTTCAGTTTATGGCTCCGCCCGTGCAGAGCTGGATTAAAGGCGTAGAAACATTAGGCATTCGCGTAATTGAAAAAGCAGGCGAATGCGGGCTGTTTGTTACCGGTGCTCCGGCAACCATTGCCCGGCTCAAAGAACTCGACACCATTGCCTGGTATGGCCCGTTTGAACCGGCTTACCGGGTTGACGCAGCCGTGCTGAAGATGAGTGGAAAAATCAAATCCCTCAGCATTGGTGTATTGGGAACAGCCGCAGCAGCCGATGTAAAAAAACTGCTTACCGACGGCAAAGCCAGAATTACACTCGAAGTACCTGCCGATAATCTTCGCGGAGAAATCTACCACACTTTCGTAGCCGAAGCCGATGCCAAACTTCTGCTCACACTTGCCACTCATCCTGCCGTGCGCTGGATTAACCACGAAGTAAAAGCACAGCCCGACGATGAACGCACCGCACAAATCACTGCCGAAGCACTCGATGCCACTCCGGCGCCCAATACGCTGCCGGTTACCGGTTATCAGAACAAGCTCACTGAATTTGGCTTAACAGGTGGCACAGGTGTAACTGTAACTGTGTGCGACAGCGGTATCGACACCAACGATGCTTCGCCGGGAAATCCCACACTTCATGCCGACTTGCGCGGGCGACTCGCTTTTTTCCTCGACCAGACAGCGGGAATCGGCACTACAGATACAAACGGTCATGGCACACACGTAGCGGGAATTATTGCAGGCAATGCCACCACCGGCAATGCCGACCCGCAGGGTTTCCTGCTGGGCATGGGCATTGCACCTGCTGCGCAGATAGGAAGTATTAATGCCATTGACGTAAATGGTACGCTTAACTTAACCACAATGATGCAGAGTTGCGTAACAAACAACTCCGAAATTGTAAACAACAGTTGGAACATGGGAGGCCCCAATTTGGGCTACACCAACAACTGCCGCACCATAGACAGTGGCATACGCGATGCAAACACGGCTGCTGCAGGAACCCAACAACTGCATTTCATTTTCTCGGCCGGCAATGCGGGAAACTCGGCCACAAACACACTTACCACACCACATGAAATTAAGAATGGCGTAGTGGTTGGCAATTCGCTCAACGCACGCCCGGGCGAAATGTTCCCCTCCGATGACATACGCGGAATTTTCAGCAGCTCAAGCCGCGGCCCTTCGCTCGACGGACGTTTGTTTCCTACCGTGGTGGCACCGGGAACCAATGTTATTTCTACCCGTTCATCGGCCAGCGGAAATGCATCTTATCAGGATACCGGCGGCACCAGCCATGCCCAGCATACCGAAAAAACAGGCACTTCCATGTCAACTCCGGCTGTAACCGGACTTGGCGCATTATTCATTGAATGGTGGCGCAACCGCACAGCAGGCCAAACTCCAACACCCGCATTGCTCAAAGCTGCACTGGTAAATGGAGCTATTGACCTTGTGGGCGGACAAAACTGGAAACGCCTCAACAATAGTCAAAGCCCGGTCGATACAGCAAACTGGGTAAACCATGCAGGCAACGTATATCGTCGTCCGCTGCCTTTTGCTCCTGCACAACTCCTGTTTGGCAACACAGCCATGACACTGCAGGCCAGTTTGGCCAATGTGAATGCAGCCGGCCGTTGGTTTTACGACAACGCAACCCAGATATTGTATGTATGGCTTACCGGCAACGTCAACCCGGCAGCTACCAACACAGGAGTGAATGCGCTTCACCCCAATGCCCTCACCGCCATCCCCAACAACGATCAGGGCTGGGGACGTGTAAGCCTCGAAAACATACTCATCCAGACCACCGACCGCGGCCCGAAAATTTTCTTCGACCGCAATACGGCCGATGTGGTGTTTACGGCAAACGGACAATCGTATGTGCGCGAAATAATTGTAGTTGACCGAAACAAACCGCTGCGTGTAACAATGGCTTATAGTGATGCGCCCGGCGCAGCCAATGCCAATCCGGCCATTGTAAACAACCTCAACCTGGAAGTGGAGGAAATTTTGGGCGATGGCTCTGTCGGCCAGCTTTATCTGGGCAATGTATTTAACGCCGCAGGTTTCTCGGCTACCGGCGGAACGGCCGATGCGCTCAACAACCTCGAATGCGTGTACATTCAAAACCCGATAAGCAAATACCGTGTGCGCATTGTGGCTACCAGCGTTACCTTCAACGCCCAGCCTCCGTTTACCAACGCCACACCCTGGCAGGACTTTGCGTATGTCATTGACAATGCCATTCGCACGGTGGACAATCCCGTGTGTGTGGTGCCTGTAATTGACCGCTCAGGCAGTATGGTGAACTACGGCTATGTGGACATCACACGCGTAACCACTAAGAACTTTATCGACCTGCTTTCGGTAAACGATTCAACCGCCGTGGTAAGTTTTGGCAGCACAGCCACCAACGAATATCATAACGCGGGCAACCTCGTGACCATAAACAGCACCACCGAAAAAGACAACGCCAAAAATGCGGTGGATGCCATTGCATTCGGCGGTTGCACCTACATGGGGCAGGGATTGCAAAACGGACGCAACCTGCTCAACACCGGCCCTGCCGATCAGGAAAAAGCCATTGTGCTGCTCAGCGATGGTTACGACAACGGCGGTTGCAACTCGGCAAATCCCACAGCATTAAGTATTGTAAATGCCGGATGGCCCGCCAACATGCCCGTGTACACCTGCGCAATGGGCGCCGCCGCCGATGCCGCCAGCCTGCAGGAAATTGCCACACGCACAAACGGACGCTATTACATGATGCCCGATATTGACGACCTCGGCGAAATCTACAATTACATCCGCGGACAAATTGCCGATGCCGACGAAAGCATCATTACAAACACTTCTGCATTTGCATCCTACGCCACTGTAAAATCGTTTGTAGAAAAAGGAGCAAAGTGCGTGACGTTTTCAGTAAACTGGTTTACCGAAAACCTGAAATTCACACCGCACGCTCCAAAAAGCAACACGCAGATTTCCGTTCGCCTCATCGACCCCAAAGGCCGCAAGGTGCATCCGCAATCTACACTCGTATCGCGCATTGTGGGCAAGAGTTATGTCATTCTCCGCATCGAAGAACCGGCTGCCGGAAACTGGACCATTGAAGTAGAAACCACACTTAAAACACATACCCGTTTTACAGTGGGCGGATTTGTAAAATCGCCCATCAGGCTTTACATCCCTTCCACCATTCAATTAATGAAAAAGGGAATGAACTTCAATCTGGTTTCGCAATTACTTATCAATGATAAAGCATTTGCAGGAGGCAATTACCGGGTTAACCTCAACATTCCTTCGGGCAATATCCGGTCGCTTCTCGAAAAACATGCGGCCGATCTGAAGAAAATAGATCCGGGTAAATTAGACAAAGATTCATCCACCGATTTCAGAAAACTTCAACTGCTTAATGCCCAATTAATCAACGCAGGAAAACCCGGAATTTTCAGCGCGGGAACAGAAATTACACCCACTATTTCTTACGCATCGCTGAAAGAAAAAGTAAACAACGCCACACTGGCCGATTTGCTTAAAGCCTCCGGACAAAAAGCACCCAAACTGGCCGATGGCCCTATTTACAACACTGCATTCAACCTGAGAAACACGGGAACATTCAATGCCGTAATAAACATTACCGGCACCACTCCCGACAACTCCACGCGATTTGTGCGCAAGGATATGATTTCGGTGGTTTCGGTGTAATAATTAAAAAAACAAAACCGGCTGTTTCGAAAATCGAAACAGCCGGTTTTTATATAGTATTATTTCAATTAATTGGCCGGAAACACCACACCGGTATATTTCGTGGCATCCACCTGCGGAATGGTGGAATTGTATTTCATGTTAATGGCTTTGATAAACTCGTTACAAAGCAACGCATTGCCAATCGGTGTAAGGTGTACACCGTCGAGCGAGAATCCGCCGCCCGATACAAACGTGGTGGTTACCGAAATTCCGTTATACACAATACCTGTACGTGCCGAGGCCAGAAACGCATTCACATCCACAAACGCCAGTCCTTTGGCATCGGCCACGTTGCGGAGTTTTACATTGTATGCAGCCACTGCGGCGTTGATGGGTGCAATTTCGCCCGCATCAAGCACATAACGGTCGGGAATGGGACGTGTGGCTCCCCATCCGGCGCATTTGAGCGAATCCTGCGGCACCGAAAGCAACACCAGTTCGCCCTGCTGAATCTGGCGCAGTCCGCCCGGTGCAGTGGCATCTTCAATGATAAAACCATTGGGCCCGGCCGTAAACGAAATACCCAATGCCGCATACGCTGCCGACAATTGTGCAGCCTGCGTGGCATCGAGCGCCAGACCATTCCACGGCACAGTGGTGAAATAGGGAATGGAAGTAATATCGGGCACGTTGCCAATTACGCCCTGCGCACCATTGGTGGTCATGGTATTCACAATCAAATCAATGCTGGCATCAAAACCCACACCGGCCGGACCGGCCGAAGGAGTAACCGCACCAGTTGTTCCGCCCGAAAGCGCATAACCCAGCACATCGTTATTGCCAATGAACAGCGAGAAGAAAGTAGGATTCTGCGCCGCAGCATACGAAAGCATCGACGAATTTACCGGATCGTTGGTGTAGCGGGTAAAGAACGGATTGTAAAGACCAATGCCGTTTGCCGGATTACCATAGCCGGGATAAATTACATCCACCGCACGCGCACCGGGCACGCCCACACAGTTGTACGGGCCATTGGCGGCAATGCTGTTGAGGAAGATACTGAAATCGCCGCTGGCGGCCACGGGAACCGGCGCGAGGCTCGTTACTCCGCGGCAGTCGGTGGCATACCCAAGTTTAAGCGGAGCATTTAACGAACCTCCAATGCCTACGGAGCTTTCGGGCACATAAGGCATTTTGAATTCGCCGCCGCCCACCAGTTTCAACTGTTCGGAAAGAAGGTTGGTGTAAGCCACCTGCTGGCCTTTGTAGTAAAGACCGTTATCGGCATAGCCTGCGGTTATTGAGTTGCCAATGGCCACGTACTTTGCCGCATTCAGGTTGCCCTTGTCGGGCGTAATTTCGTCAAACTCCGGTTTGCACGATTGCATAAGTGCTGCGCTGCTCAACAGCACCAGCGAGAGTGTTTTCAACTGTTTCATGTGGGCAGGCATTAGAAGTGATACGATATGGAAAGACCAGGAATGGAAGCATACGTGCTGAATGTTCCGTCGAGGTTGCTTTCGAGGTTTTTGTCGGTGCGCTTGAGCTGTGTAAACGTGTAGGAGGCATCCAAAGTAAGATGCTGACCAATATTGTAGCCCACACCGGCTGTAAGATTGAGGCGGTTGGCATCGGTACTTTCGGGCGTAATGTAACCGTCCTGAATGGGCGAAATAGCATAGCCCGCACCCGCACGCACAAGGAACGATTCGGTAAGTGCATACTGCGCTCCGAGACGGAATGCAAACGAACTTTCATACATCCGCGCCGATTTGGTATCGAGCAGCGATGTGGTGTTGGTGGCATAGTCAAACGCCAGCGTATCGTATGCGCTCCAGTCGCCGAAATTGAAATCGAAAGCGAGTTTGAGTTTGTCGGAGGCTTTGTAGCCTATGCCCACACTGATAATTTGCGGCAGCGGAAGTTCGGTGGTAAATGTACCGTCGGGGAAATTGGCATCGAGCGAAGGCGGTACGGTAAATGTGGCGGTTCCGTCAGTTACTTTCATTTTCACGGCCGAACGATAGGTAAGTCCAAACGAAAGTTTTTCATTGGCCTGAAAATAAAGACCGGCATTGAAACCATAACCCAAAGCACTTCCGTCGAGTTCGGCACGCGCATAGTTGGTGCCGTCGAAAACCGGAATGTCGCGCTGCAGGTTTACATTGCCCGGAGCAATCACAAAACCGGCACCGAAACCAATTTTATCGGTAATCTTATAGCTTACCGTGGGCTGTATAAAAATGGTTTGCAACTGAAGCTGGGTGAGAATAAAACGTCCGGTCCAGCCATCTTCCCAGGTTACCGTGCTGCCAAAAGGCGTGTAGGCACCAAGACCAAATTTGAGTTTGCTTTCGGCCTTACCATACACGGCATAGGCCGCAAACGGAGTACCTACCGGCGATGTGGTGCGGAACACGGCGTTTGTATTGGCATCCTGAAAAGCAGTATTGCCAATGGTGGCGCTGGCTCCGGCAGTAATGTGGTTTTTATCGAGAAACGAAACGCTGCCCGGATTGAAAAACACGGCTGCCGCATCCATTGGCAATGCGGTTCCGGCACTGCCCATTGCCTGTTGCTTTTGTCCCTGCAGGTTTACCTGAAAGCCCTGTGCCGAAACACTGGCCGATAAACCCGCACCCAGACACATAGCAAGTGTAAGGTATTGTTTTTTCATTGGTAGTTGGTTTTGGTAGTTGGTTTTGGTGGTTGATTGCAATATATTGAATACAATTAATACTATTGACAATAAATTGAGGTTTGGTTAACAAATTATTTTCCAGTGCGCACCTGCGCCCACGATTTTATTTGCCAGTTGATAATTCCCGTGCAAATGTGCATTTCCTTTTCGTCGTACACATCTACCTGAAACTCGGTAAACAGGCTTTCTGTTTGTTGAAGCGGTTGCAGAATTTCCTTTTCCACCCACTGCGGCGTGAGCCTGAACTTTGCCTTCACCGATGTTTTGGCCTGATAGTGATAAGTCATTTGCAAACTCTTCATTACAATACGGTATTGTTTCGGATCGAGATGCGTGAGCAGGCATAGCCCGCATACATACTCGCAAAGCGTGGCCAGGGCGCAGGCGTGTATGCCGCCTACGTGGTTTTTATTGGCTCGTATGTAAGGCATTTCCATGCGCACTTCCTCGTCGGTGAGCGAGGTAATGCGCGGACGGTGCGCTTTGTTGAACGGCACCACCCGCCACAAAGCCATGTTGAGCAACTGTCGCCAGAATGCCGATGTTTTTGCTTTGTGCAGGAGTTGTGCCGTGTTCATGTCAGTCGGTTAAAGTAAATTCTTCGCAGCGTGGCAGGGTGTGAAAGAGCGTGCGCAATGTTTCGGGAATGACCGAGAGTTTGCGGTGCCGCGTATCAATCCAGGCGCCGTCGGTATTTATCTGTGCGGCCTTCACGCCGTCGCTGCGGTACATTTCCTGCCTGAACGACCAGCGCGAACCATCGCTGCGCATACTCAATACTTCGCAGGTAATGTGCAGCGTATCGCCGGGCTGTACTTCGCGCAGGTACAAAAGTTCTTCGCGGAATAAAATGGGGCCGATATGAAATTCGCGGAAACTCTCGTCGGTAATTCCCACCGAGCGCAATGCCTCAATACGCCCCTGCGCACCGAAATCGGCATAAGCCGAGTGACGCAGATGCCGGTTGGCATCCACCTGCGACCAGAGCACCTGCCCCTGATAAAAAACCCGTTTGCCGTGCATCTCAGAAGCAGTAACGGTTTTCGGCAATGAGTTTTTGCGCAATCATTTGACGTGCTTCTTTCACATTAAACGGCTGCTGTTTGGTAAAACGGCGCAGGCCCATAAGCATCATGCGCAGTTCGTCGCCCTCGGCAAAACTGTTCAGCGCATCGCGGCCCGAAAGCGAAACAATATCGGCTGCACGGCTTATGTACACACGCATCATGGCAATTTGTTCCTTGCAGGCATCGGCACCGCGCATACTCACCAATTTCTCGGTGCGCAGCATTACCGACTCGGCCACGTAGGTTTCAATGCCCATGTCGGCAATGTTCATGAGTATTTCCTGCTCCTTGCTCAAGGTCATCATGAGTTTTTGCACCGCCGCACCGGCCACCATAAGCACAGCCTTTTTGAAATTGGCAATCTGCGCTTTCTCGGCGGCAAACAGCGTTTCATCGGGCTCGCCAAAATCGGGAATGCTCATGAGTTCTGCAGCCACAGCCTGAGCAGGGCCCAGCAGGTCGAGCTCGCCTTTCATGCCGCGGCGCAGCAGCATATCCACAATGAGCAAACGGTTTATTTCGTTGGTGCCTTCGAAAATGCGGTTAATACGCGCATCGCGGTAAGCCCTGTCCATCGGTGCTTCGGCACTGTAGCCCATGCCGCCGTAAATCTGCACACCTTCATCCACCACATAGTCCAGCACTTCCGAAGCATGTACTTTCAAAATGGCAGCCTCCACGGCAAACTGCTCAATGCCTTTCAGCTTGGCCTTCGCATCGTCCATACCCGAAGCCTTGAGCTCCGCAATGGCATCTTCCATACTCTGCGAAGCACGATATACCGCACTCTCGGCCGCATACGTACGCGCAGCCTGCTCGGCCAGCTTAAAACGAATGGCTCCGTACTTGGAAATAGGACGGCCAAATTGCTGGCGCTCGTTCGAATACTGCGCTGCCAGCGAAACCACAGCCTTGCAACCACCTACCGAGGCACCGGCCAGTTTTATGCGGCCAACGTTGAGAATATTTACCGCAATCTTAAATCCGTTACCACGCTCCGAAAGCAGATTTTCAACCGGCACCTTGCAATCGTTGAAAAATACCTGACGTGTGGAACTTCCCTTGATACCCATTTTATGCTCTTCGGGATTGAGCGTAATGCCGCCAAACGATTTTTCGACAATAAATGCCGATAGGTTTTCATCATCGTCTATCTTGGCAAACACCGTAAAAATATCCGCAAACCCACCGTTGGTAATCCACATCTTCTGACCATTCAGAATATAGTATTTCCCGTCGTCCGAAAGTTTTGCCGAAGTTTTACCACTGTTCGCATCCGAACCGCTTCCCGGTTCGGTTAAGCAATAACAGGCTTTCCACTCGCCCGAAGCCAATTTGGGTACATACTTTTTCTTCTGCTCCTCATTGCCATAATACAATACAGGAAGCGTACCAATACCGGTATGCGCCGAAAGCGAAACCGCAATGGAATGCCCGGTGCCAATTACTTCGGTGGTGAGCATCGAAGTCACAAAATCGGCACCAAGTCCGCCGTATTCTTCGGGCACCGAAATGCCCAGAATGCCCAACTCGCCCGCTTTATCGAGAATAGATGTAACCAGCCCTTCTTCCTGCTTGTCGATACGGTCTAAAAACGGAATTACTTCCTGTGCGATGAAATCCTCGCAGGTTTGTTTCATCATCAGTTGCTCTTCGTTCCACTGTTCGGGAATGAAAATATCCTGTGCCGGTGTTTCTTTAATCAGAAACTCGCCGCCTTTGGTTGAATTGGTTGCCATGACTAAATTAATTACGATTATAAATACGATTATTAGTAAAGGAGTTCAAACACACCTGCCGCACCCTGTCCGGTGCCCACACACATGGTTACCACTCCGTATTTTTTATTCTGACGGCGCAATTCATTGAATAACTGCACCGAAAGTTTGGCCCCGCTGCATCCGAGCGGATGGCCCAGTGCTATTGCACCGCCGTTTACATTTATTTTATCAGGATTAAGATCCAGCCCACGCACCACAGCCAGCGACTGCGACGCAAACGCCTCATTGAGTTCGAAAAGATCAATGTCGGCAGCTTTCAATCCGGCTTTTTCGAGGGCTTTCGGAATGGCATACAGCGGCCCGATGCCCATAATGCGCGGCGGCACACCGGCCAGCGCGTGAGAAACCATGCGCGCAATGGGTTTCAGGTTGTGCTGCTTGAGGAAACGCTCGCTCACCACCATTACAAAGGCCGCACCGTCGCTGGTTTGCGACGAATTGCCGGCTGTAACCGAACCGTCGGCGGCAAATACGGGCTTGAGTTTGGCCAATGCTTCGGGCGAAGTGTCGGCACGCGGGCCTTCGTCGGTGTCGGCAATGTACTCGCGGGTTTTGCGCTTTTCGTTTTCGTCGAGATAGGTTTCGGTAATTTTCACCGGCACAATCTCGTCCTTGAATTTGCCCGAAGTAATTGCCGCCACAGCCTTGCGGTGCGAATTAAACCCAAACGCATCCTGATCTTCGCGCGACACATTGTACTCTTTGGCCACTGCTTCGGCCGTGAGGCCCATGCCCCAGTACCAGTCGGCATGATCTTTTGCTATTTGCGGATTGGGAATTACCCGCCATCCGCCCATCGGTATCAGGCTCATGCTTTCCACACCGCCGGCCACAATGCAGTCGGCCATGCCTGCGTGAATTTTTGCACTGGCAATGGCAATGGTTTCGAGACCGGAAGCGCAATAACGGTTTACTGTTTGTCCGGGCACTTTATCAGTATCCAGCGCAAGCAGCGAAATGAGACGGCCCACGTTGAGACCGTGTTCGGCTTCGGGCATGGCATTGCCCACAATCACATCGTCGATGAGGTTGTTGTCGAAACCGGGAATTGAATTTACGAGGTGGCGAATGACCACTGCCGCCAGATCATCAGGCCGGTAAAAGCGAAACATGCCCCGCGGCGCTTTGCCCACGGCAGTACGGTAACCGGCTACGATATATGCATTCATCGGAATACTTTTTAATGCGTTAATTGCGTAATACTTTGCCGCCGCTTACAATGCTTTGCAGGCGTTCGAGTGTTTTGCGCTCGGTGCAGAGTTGTAAAAATGTTTCGCGTTCCAAGTCGAGCAGGTATTGCTCCGACACGGTGGCGGGCTGCGAGAGATTTCCGCCGGCAAGTACGTAGCCCAGCTTTTCAGAAATTTTCTGGTCGTGATCGCTGATGTAGTTTCCGCTGCGCATCGAGTTTGCGCCCACATACACAAGGCCCAGTGCCTGTTGCCCGAGTACGCGTATGTCTTTGCGGCGTGCAGGCATGGTGTAGCCTTCATCGGCCAGACGCATACATTCGGCCTTTGCCTCTGCAAGCTGGCGGCTGCGCGATACCACCACACGGTCAATTCCCTTGCGGAAAACGCCAAGGTCGAACGCTTCGTGTGCCGAAGTGGCCACTTTGGCCTGACCAATGGTGAGGAATTTTTCGCGGAACGTATTCAGTTCCACATCGCCTTCGTGCAGCGCATCGCTCAGGCGCACGGCAAACTCTTTGGTGCCGCCGCCGCCGGGAATAACGCCCACGCCAAATTCCACCAGCCCGATATACGTTTCGGCATGAGCCACCACGGCATCGGCATGGAGGCAAATTTCGCAGCCGCCGCCCAGCGTAAGATTGTGCGGAGCCACCACCACCGGTATCGACGAATAACGTATGCGCATGGTGGTGTTCTGAAACATGCGTACAGCCATGTTCAGTTCGTCCCACTCCTGCTCTACGGCCAGCATGAAAATCATGCCCACATTGGCTCCCGCCGAAAAGTTTGCCCCTTCGTTGCTGATTACAAGTCCGCGGTAATCTTTCTCGGCCAGGTCAATGGCTTTGTTTATTCCGGCCAGCACTTCGCCGCCAATGGTATTCATTTTGGTGTGGAACTCGCAGTTGAGAATTCCGTCGCCGAGATCGGTAACGGTTACGCCTGCATTTTTCCAAACCGTGCGTGTGCTGCGGATATTTTCGAGCGAAATGAAATTTTCGGTACCGGGAATTGTTTTGTATGATTTTGATGGAATGTCGTAGTACTTTTTCGCACCGTCTTCCACCTTATAAAACGATTCGTTTCCGGCGGCCAGCATTTCGCCCACCCATGCGGCAGGGGCTTTTCCGGCCTTTGTCATAAGTTCGGCGGCCTGTTTTACGCCAATAGCATCCCAGTATTCAAACGGGCCGAGTTCCCACGCAAATCCGGCTTTCAGGGCATCGTCTATTTTGTAGAGTTCGTCGGAAATTTCGGGAATGCGGTTGGATACATATTGGAACAAACCGGCAAAAGTGGCGCGGTAAAAATCGCCGGCCTTATCTTTTCCGCTCACGAGTATTTTAATACGGTCACGGAGATTTTCAATGGGTTTGGTTTGTTCTAATGTGGCAAACTTTACTTTCTGCGAAGGCTTGTATTCGAGCGTTTCGAGATCGAGTGCCTGAATTTCCGATTTGCCGCCGGTCTTCACTTTCTTGTAAAAACCCTGGCCGGTTTTATCGCCCAGCCATTTCTGCTCAATCATTTTTTGCAGGAATGCGGGCAATACAAACAGGTCTTTGGCTTCGTCGTTTGGACAATTTTGTGTCAGGCCGTTGGCCACCATTACCAGCGTGTCGAGTCCCACCACATCGGCCGTACGGAATGTGGCCGATTTGGGGCGGCCAAGCACGGGGCCGGTGAGTTTGTCTATTTCCTCCACCGTAAGTTTCATCTGCTGCGCAATGTGCAGGGTGGCCATCATGCCAAACACGCCCACACGGTTGGCAATAAATGCCGGAGTGTCTTTGCAGAGCACGGTGGTTTTGCCCAGAAACTGTTCGCCGTAGTGCATCAGAAACGATACTACATCGGCATGGGTGTGCGGTGTGGGAATAATTTCGAGCAGGCGCAGGTAGCGCGGCGGATTGAAAAAGTGTGTGCCGCAGAAATGCGCTTTAAAATCGTCGCTGCGGCCTTCGGTCATGAGGTGAATGGGAATGCCCGAAGTGTTGGAGGTAATGAGTGTGCCCGGCTTGCGGAACTGCTCGACCTTTTCGAACACTGTTTTTTTGATGGCGAGATTTTCCACCACCACTTCTATCACCCAGTCGCAGCCCGCAATTTTGGGCATATCATCATCGAAATTGCCGGTGGTAATGCGTGCGGCAAACGATTTATGATAAATGGGCGAAGGATTTGATTTGAGGGCAAACTGCAGTGCGTCGTTTACAATACGATTGCGCACGGCTTTGCTTTCGAGGCTCAGGCCTTTGGCTTTTTCGGCATCGCTGGGCTCTTTGGGCACAATATCGAGCAGCATTACCTCGCAGCCGATATTGGCAAAATGACAGGCAATGCGCGAACCCATTACCCCCGAGCCGAGCACGGCTATTTTATGAATTTTGCGTTTCATGTCCGTTTTGTGTATTTGAGCGGTAACGCTCTTCGGCAATTTCTACTATCTGATCGATGGTTTTAAACAGGGCCGAAATTTTTTTGGCCCCGATGCGCGCTTCGAGTTGTTTGTTAAAATCGCGCACCACTTCCTTGGCTTCGTTTTTCTGCGCAATTCCTTTTGCAGTGAGGCGGATAAGTGTTTTACGTCGGTCATCCTTATCGGTTTCGCGCACAATGAGTTCTTTTTCTTCGAGCGAATTGATAAGGCGGGTGAGCGAGGTCTGTTCCATGCCAAGCTGCGGGGCAATATCGGAGGCGTAGGAACCCTGAGTGCTGTCGACATTAAGCAGAAAATGCGCCATTGCAATGGTGGCGTTGTGCAAAGCCGCTTCGGCATTGTACATACGACTCACCACCTGCCAGGCTGTTTTGAGCTTCGAATCGACCGTTTCGGTATGTTTCTTTGGCATACTGAAAACAATGTTAGGAAATATTTTATTATGCACGCATAAAAACTAATGAAAGTTTAGTTAATTTTATTTTATGAAACGCAGTTTTAACGAAACGGCCGGTGTGCGGCACCCGCTTATAATGGCTCCCATGTTTCTGGTGAGCAATGCCGCCATGCTCGAAGCCGGCATGAAAGCCGGTGTGCTGGCGGCCTTCCCCACGCTCAATTACCGCAACGAGGGCGAGCTGGAGGCAGTGCTGCAACGTTTAAACAGCTTCAGGGCGCAGCATCCCGGCGGCAGCTACGCGGTAAACCTTATCACCCAGCAATCGAACCCACTCTATAAAAAGCACCTGGCCCTGTGCGTGGCTGCACGGGTGCCGGTGTACATTACCTCGCTGGGCAGCCCCAAAGAGGTAATTGAAGCCGCCCGCAGCTACTGTGCAATGGTGCTTTGCGATGTGACCAACCTTACCCACGCCCGCAAAGCCGCCTCGCTGGGCTGCGATGGGTTTATAGCCGTGGGGCAGGGCGCAGGCGGACATGCCGGGCCGCACCCGCTGCAAATACTGGTGCCCGCACTCCGCAAAGAATTCCCCGGCAAATTTGTAATCGCCGCAGGTGGCATTGCCGATGGCCGCGGAATACTTTCTACCGAAGTGCTCGGAGCCGATGCCGTATCGGTAGGTACACGTTTTATTGCCAGCACCGAAGCCGGTGTAAACGATGCCTACAAACAGGCCGTGGTAAACGCCGGTATGGACGATATTGTAATGACCACCAAACTTTCGGGCACACCCTGTACCATTATCGATACGCCCGAAGCCAAGCGCATGGGCTATGAGCAAAACTGGTTCGAGCGGTTTATGAGTAATAATCCGCGCACTAAAAAATGGTTTAAAATGCTGGTGCATGTGCGGGGGATGAAACGGTTGGAGCAATCGGTGCTGCCCAATAATTATAAGCGGTTGTGGTGTGCGGGGAAATCGGCGGAGTTGATTGATGATATTTTGCCTTGTGAGGTGATTATTGAGCGGATGATAGAGGAATACCGTACTGCAAAAACCGAATTATGCAATTCGTGATTTTCAAAAGGGTTATATTTAAACTGTGAAACAAATTTATTCAGGCTGGAGCCGCTGGTTTGTAGTGGTTCTTTCTGTTGTGGTGTTGTTTTTCTTCACCTATGAGAGTACTTCCTACCGCTTTTCTGAAGATGATGCTTTTTTCACGCAACAGGTTTCAGAAAAAGGGATTGCAGGGGCTGTTTCTTTTTTTTATCAGGAACAGAATGGAAGATTAGGTGCGCATATTATTTGTTGCACTGTTTACCAAACAGGAAATTTTATAGGGAAACCTTTTTTTATTTTTTGGCAATTCCTGCTGTTAATTGCATTTATATTTTCTCTTGATAAACTCCTCCGTGCAATATTATTCAACTATAATGAGCGGTTGGTGATATCCCGAAACACGTTGTTGTGTGCATCCCTTTCTGCATTGTTCTTTTATATGGATCGTGGCAAAATAAGCAGTGAAGCATGGCACTG
This sequence comes from Bacteroidia bacterium, assembly GCA_025454955.1. Lineage (GTDB taxonomy): Bacteria > Bacteroidota > Bacteroidia > Palsa-965 > Palsa-965. The sequence goes on from JALONL010000012.1 coordinate 126,396, forward strand.
GATTGCGGCTAGTGCAGTACACACCGTATCTTTTATCCTGACAATTGCTTCGGCTGCATTTCTTATCCGATATTATTATACCAATAAAACAACGCAGATAATTTCCTTTTTCTTTCTTGCACTTTTTGCGGGAAGTTTTTCAGAATCGAACCTCATTACCACACTTTCTTTACTCTCTGTGTTATTGATTTATAAGGTTGCCTCATCACGAAAAGTATCTGCAATGCTTGTTTCAGGAATCCTGGGATTATTGATTGCCCTTTTTATCAATCTCCTATCTCCGGGAATAGATATAAGGTTGAATCAGTTGCCCGACTTTAATTTTACTCAGGCATTGAAAAACACGTTACACTCATGCTGGATTCTCTTGAAAAATGCAGGATGGGCCACTTTACTTTTTCTTACCCTGCTCACTTCACCCGCATTTAAAGCCGAAATCGGTGAAACGCTGCACAACCGGTTAAACAATATATTAGTCATTGCGGGATTAATTGGAGCTTTGTTGCTGAATATTTTTGTGACTTGTTACCTGCTTTCGGATGTGGCTCCTGGGCGTAGTTTGTTGTTCCCACAATTCTGTCTTGTTTCGGCAATAATTATTTTTTATTTCAGTCCAAGAAGTAAGCGAATGTCTGGTGATCCAGCAATCAGTAATGATTCATCGACATACAATGGATAGTTCTATTCCAACTGTTACGTTATGATCTCTTTTCGTCAATAAGAAATCTGTTTACCCGGCTTTCCTCGCCACCAGCACATACCCCAACGGAAAAGTACGCTTGGTTCGCTCCGAAATTTTCTTCACAAAACGCCTCCGCGAAAGAAACTTTCCCCAACCATTCCAGAAAAAGAAAAACGGTTTCTGCATCGGAAAATTCCCAAAACGATAACCCTTCGAAACTAGATCAAAAAGCACTTCGGGCAGACCGCCATAAGGAAAAAGCTCAACTGCTTCGGCATTATTGGTGGCGCAGAAATCTTTGAGTTTGTACTCGGTGTAGCGGTGATGATCGTGCGGGGTTTCGTGCAGCCAGTATAAAAACGGAACAGTGAGAATGAGATGTCCGCCGGGTTTGAGGATGCGTATCATTTCCGAAAAAAGCAGTTCTGGTTTGCGTATGTGTTCGAGTACGTCGGAGCAGAGTACGGTATCGAAACTGTTGCTTTCGAGGAAGCCGAGTCCTTCGTTGAGGTCGGCTTCGAAATCGAGGTGAGAAATGTCGAGGCGGCTGTTTCCCCAATCTACACAAATCGTTTCGCTGACTATGTCTTTGTAGAAAATGTAGTAAGGCACATCGCCGCAGCCCACATCGCCCAAACGTCCGCGGGCATATTTGCGTATAACCGGCTCGTAGGCATTGCCAATAATTTTGTGATTGTAAGTGCCAATGATGCGGCCCTTTTTATCGCGTACAAATCGTTTGGCTTTCCAGTGTTCCTGATTTTTCATGTGTGCTTTGGCAAACAGGTTGGATAAAGATGCAAATAATTCACTTGCGGTTCACCATCCACACACCGGTAAGAATTACCCCTATACATAAAAGCGGCAACAGCCCGAAAGCCTCTCCGTCTGTCATGCCCCAGCCAATGGCCACTGCGGGAATCAGGTATGCCACCGACGAAGCAAACAGCGGCCCTGCATCGCGGATGAGCATATTATACACAATCACACTCAGCGCCGTACCAAACACCGCCAGCACACACACAAACATCAACGATTGCAACGCCTGAGGATGAGTGGTAAGCCGGTGTACGAAATCGGTGGTAAACAAATAGCCCAATGCCACCGGGCCAATAATACATAAAGCCAGCACAGTGGCACCCACGGCATTCACACCGTCGAGTTTTGCTTTGATAATGTTTACGCTGATGCCATAGAAAAATGTGGCAATCACCACCAGCACACTGCCTAACCATACATTGCCGGGATGCTCGTCCTGCCTGCCCGTGGCAATGAGCGCCAGCGCACCCGCCAGCCCGATAAGCGTTCCCGCTACCTGCCAGCCATTGGTTTTGCGCTTAAACATACTCAGCCCCACCAGCAGCGTAAACAGCGGTGTGAGCGAATTGAGCATACCCGTGAGCGAACTGCTTATCATGGTTTCGGCTTTGGTGAAAAGGAAAGCCGGAATAAGATTGCCCGTAATGCCCATGCCCGCCAGCGCAGCCCAGGGCTTGGGATTAATACTTCGGAAATACCGGAAAGCCAGCGGCAACAAAAACAAAAACGCAATGCCAATACGCAGCGCAGCCACCTGCTCAGGCGTATATACATCGAGGCCGCGTTTCATAAGTATAAACGAACTGCCCCAGGTTAACGCCAGTGCAATAAAAATAACCCATTGAAGAACGCTGCGTTGCTGCATAAGCGGCAAAGATACAGTGTTGCCGCATTGCAGCCTTACCCTGCGGCGAATAAATAACCGGCCGGGCAATGCAGCCTATTTGTAACTTTACCATATGAAACATCTCACGCTACATATCACCGGCATGACCTGCGGACACTGCGAGAATTTCGTCAAAAACATCATCGCAGAAATGCCCGGCGCCACCAATATACACGTAGATCATAAAACCGGAAACGCCGAATTCGACATCGACGAAAACCTGCTGAGTATTGACGCAGTAAAAGCCGCTATCAACGACACACACGTATATCAGGCTCAGTAAACATGGCTGCACCGCACTACCCTATTTACGCCGGAGGAAAATTCACCGATACGCCGGTGCCGCTCGAAGTGTATAACCCATACACCAATCAGTTGCTGGCCACCACATCGCTGGCCGGAGCCGACGAGCTGAATGCTGCCATTGTGGCCGCGCAGGCCGTGCGCAAGGAAATGCAACAGCTTCCGGGCTGGAAAAAATTTCAGATTCTGCGTCAAATTTCCGACAGCATCCTCGCCAAACAGGATCGCCTGGCACAGCTTCTCTGCCGCGAATCGGGCAAGCCGATACGCTATGCGCGGGCCGAAATTTTGCGTGCCGCACAAACCTTTCTCGACGCCGCCGAAGAAGCCAAACGACTGCCCGGCGAGTATCTCACACTCGACCGCACACCTGCCGGCGAAGGCCGCGAAGGCTGGGTGAAATATTTTCCGGTGGGCATCGTGGCCGGCATTGCGCCGTTTAATTTTCCGCTCAATCTTGCCGTTCACAAAATTGCACCTGCCATTGCCGCAGGTTGTCCCATTGTGCTCAAACCGGCTTCGTCCACACCACTCTCCACGCTTGAGCTGGCCAAAATCATCGACGAAACCGAACTCCCCAAAGGCGCAGTGTCCATACTACCCATGAACCGCACCGCCGGCAACCAGCTTGTTACCGACGAACGTTTTGCACTGCTCAGCTTTACCGGTTCGCCCGAGGTGGGCTGGAAAATGAAAGCCGAAGCCGGAAAGAAAAAAGTGGTACTCGAACTCGGCGGCAATGCCGGTGTAATTGTAACGCCCACGGCCAATTTGCCGCAGGCCGTAAGCAAATGTATAAACGGCGGCTTTGCGTATTCGGGACAGATATGTATTCATGCACAGCGCATATTTGTGCAGCAGCAAATCTTTCAATCCTTCGCCAATGCGTTTGTGCAGCGTACACAAGGCCTGCGCGCAGGCGAGCCCGAAATTGACGGCGTGGATGTATCGGTAATGATTGACGAGGCCAATGCCATGCGCGTGGAAAACTGGGTAAATGAAGCCGTGCAGGCCGGCGCACAATTGCTTTGCGGCGGCACACGCGAAGGCGCATTCTACGCGCCCACTATACTCACACGCACACACAATAGCATGAAAGTAGTGTGCGAAGAAGTGTTCGGCCCGGTAGTAATTATCGAACCTTACGAAAACTTTGCCGATGCCCTGCGCATGATAAACGACACACGTTTCGGCTTACAGGCCGGTGTGTTTACCAATGACGTGCGCGAAATGGATGCTGCTTTCGCAGAAATTGAAGCGGGCGGAATTATTTTAAACGATGTACCCACATTTCGTGTCGATCACATGCCCTACGGCGGCGTGAAAGACTCGGGACTTGGGCGCGAAGGCGTGGCGTATGCCATGCGTGATATGCTGGAGGCAAGGATTTTGGTGAAATAGAATCGATGATGATTACCAATTTCCTTTTCGCAAAACTCAAATTCAGTACTGCCCGGGACCCGGCATTTGTAGTGGACAAACTCAAACAGGTCGTTCTCACCCGCGAACATCCTGTATTTCGTCTGGCACACCGCTTGCCCCAGCACGAATTTTCGGGGAGTTTCAACGGATATTCGTTTCGTATCAGGCGAATTAACCCTTTGGTGAAATATTCTCTTCCGCTCATTATTGGCGAATACGGGCAAAACGAAACCCACACAGAAATCAAAATCACAATCCGGTTGCATTGGATTCATTATACTTTCCTCAGTCTTATTCTTATTGTGGGCATTCTTTCTTTTTTACCTTTTCCGGAAATTAGCGGAAATAATGACCGTGAATCTCAAATCATGAGTTGCTGCCTGATAATCGCTTTATGGGGATTCGCCTGTTTTCTTGTTCAAAATGAAGTAAGCAAGACCAGAAAAAAATTCATACGTATCTTCGAATCGCAGGAAATATAGGTCAATAACCTATTTTCGAAATTCATTGTGAAGCAATCAGGAGTATAGTAAAAACACTACTCTATATTGATTTGAAGAAAATGAAACTTCTCTTTTTCGATAAACTTACATTGGAAACCCGCCTGTCGGTGTACGAAGTACACCAAAGGCTTCAGCATTATGTGTTAAAGCGGGATAATCTGTTTAACAGTTTTGTCACACAGGAACCACAGCATATTTTCGAAGGCAGGTATAGTGATGAATCATTTCTGATCCGAAGAATTATCAATTATCGGAACCATTTTTTGCCAATGCTGGAAGGGAATTATGAGCTGACAGGAAATCGCACCCGGATGAAAATAAAAATGCGTTTGCCGAAATTGCTATACCTCATTTTCCCATTAATTATAATTATTCTAACCGGCATATTCTATCAAATTACATCTAAGTCAGAAGTTGGCGTTGGACCCGAAATGTATATTTCATTAGCAATGCCGCTTCTGTTTTATCTCATCGTCTTTGGATTTTTCCGGTACGAGGTTAAGCGTGCCCAAAAACTACTGATACGCATTTTCGAAGCAGAAGAAATGACCAGATCACTCTGACGAAACACATTTGCTGAAATTCATGAACCACGAAACTGCCGCACAAATTCTTGCCGCCGCTTTCCACAGCAACCTCAGTGTAAACGACACTATTTTAAACGACTCCCGCCGCAATGCGCGTTTGCTGCATCTCATGCGTTATTCGGTGGGGCTTGGACATCGGCGAAACGGGTTGTTTGTGAGCGATGACGGAAAATCGGCAGCCGTGTTTTATGATCCTTCGCTTAAAAGTAATTTTCTGAAAGAAACATTGGCACAGCTTACACTCGTGCATCGGGCTATTGGTTGGCGGCGCTTGTTTTATATGCTTAAAAAAGACAAACAGGTTTCTTCGCGCCGTCCCGCATATCCGCATTATTATCTTTTTCTTATTGGTACAAAACCCGATTCGCAGGGAAGTGGTTCGGGCAGTAAATTACTAAATGAATTATTGCAGCGGGCGCAGGATGAACGGAAGGAAGTTTATCTCGAAACTTCGGTGGATAAGAATATTCCGTTTTATGAAAAACGTGGATTTGTAACGTTTGATACGTGGTTGGTACGGGAGGGCTATTTGATTCGGTTTATGCGATGGAGGCCTTTGTGAGATATTTGGGGTTTTATTTATTGTGTTTTTCTGCGTTTATCCCGATTGTTTCAAACCTATGACTATAATTTATTTGCAGATAGTTAATATAATCAGGAGCGAAACTATTGCTCAATAAAGTCCCGCTCGGCTCCTGCTTTACGCTACAATTTGCTAAAACAAAAATATAATTCTGGTTGGTTAACCCTTCGAGGTCAAAAAAGACCTCGAAGGGGCATTGTACAATTTTTGTTTTAGCAAATTTCCGCTGCAATCAGGGCTAGAGATTCATTCCGCCCGGTGTTTCAAAATTTGGTACCGAACTAAAATACTACGCAGCACTTCCACGCGGCAGTTGGACCTGTCGAGGTAGTTGAGCCCGTCAAAACCCGGCCACTGAGCTTGTCGAAGTGAGTCCGTCAAAACCCGGCCACTGAGCTTGTCGAAGTGAGCCCGTCAAAACCCGGCCACTGAGCTTGTCGAAGTGAGCCTGTCCCGGTGGTTGAGCCTGTCGAAACCACTACAACTCACTCCTTCGGCTGCTTACGAATAATCTTTGCAAACAACCCGGGAAAATGCCTCTTTATCCACACCGCCTTAATTTCGCGGCCGCCGATGAGTACTTCTTCTTTCCCTTTTTTCATGGCAACAATTATTTGCCGGGCGCATTCGTCGGCGGGCATTCCCAGTTCCTGGCTCTTGTCCATTACATTGTGTGCGGTGCCGTCGGGGCGCAGGGCGTGGAGCGAAATGTCGGTGCGTATTTTTCCGGGGCAGGCAATGAGTACTTGCAGGCCCTCGCCTTCCACTTCCATGCGCAGCGACTCGAAGAAGCCGTGCAGCGCATGTTTCGAGGCCGAATAGGCAGTGCGGTACCAGAAGCCGAATTTACCGGCAATGCTGCTCATCACCACAATATGGCCGCTGCGCTGTGCAAGCATTACGGGCAATACGCTTTTGGTGAGGGCAATTTGTCCGAAGAAATTTACTTCCATAATACGGCGGTCAATTTCTACCGGCGCATCTTTGGCCAATGCGCGCTGCGAAATGCCGCCGTTGTTTACCAGCACGTCAATGCGGCCAAAGGTTTTCACCACCTGCTGCGTGAGTGCATCCACCTCTGAAGTATCGGCCAGATCGAGCGGGAGAATGAGGCAGCGGTCGGCGCCGAGGCCACAGGCTTGCTGCACACGTTCCAACTCAGTCTGCCTGCGCGACGAAAGCACCAATGTGGCACCCTGCCGGGCAAACTCCACGGCTAATGCTTCGCCAATGCCCGAAGAAGCGCCGGTAATCCAAACCACCTTGTTGGCAAAACTCATAGTAATCGCAGCTATAATTGCGGTTATTTATTGTCGTTGTCGAGCGGGTTTTTCAGGTTAAACCGCAATACGCCCACAGCTACCGAGAGGTGCGGATTATCGTTCTTGGTGAAGAACGTAAGCACATCGCCGGTGGCCACATACACTTCAAAAATACCAAAGGTGCCAATGGTAAAGCCGGCCGGCACCGACCACCCCAGCTCGCTGTTGCCCGACACGCCGAGGCTTAATTTGGCCGTGCCGAATACATTTATTTCTCCGCCCACGGCCAGGTAAGGCTTGCCGAGGTTGAAGAGTTCGTTGTTGAGCGGAATTACGTAATCGGCACCAATGTCGATGCGTTTGCCCACACGCATACTGGCTCCGAAGCGCAGGCGGGCGGGCAGTGCGGTGGTGTAATCGGGGCCGGGTGCCACGTTCAGCAAGCCGTTCTGGCCAAAGAAATTTCCGCTCTGGCTGCCCAGCTCCCACGAGTTAAGCCCGGTGCTGGTGCTGTCGAGCGCGGGCATAAGCGTGTCGCTGGTGAGGAGTACATTGCTGCCCCAGGTAATGGAACCGAGATCGGTAACCGAAACACCGAAACGGAATTTATTGTTGATGATGGCCGATGCACCTGCATCCACGCCAATGCCCTTGCCTACTGCGTCGAAAAGCAGGTCGGTGCTTTGCGGGGTGAAGTTTTGCAGGTTGCCGTAGTTGATGTTGTAGCTGTTTACGAATGAGGCGTGGCCGTTGAGTTGTCCGTTTTGCACGTCCACATCCATATTGCCGAGGCCCCAGATGTATTTTACTCCAACTCCTGCAAAAAGCTGAATGGCGGGAACGCCTTCCGCATCTTCGGTTCCGGCTTTGAGAATGCGGCGGCCGTAGGCGAGGTTGAGTTCGCGGTAATGCAGCAGGCTGGCGTTGGTGCCGTCGAACACCGACGAAATATTCTGGTTGAGGATGGTGCTGTCCTGATACGGAGCCGAGTTGACGCCGTTGAAGAGAATATCGGCGGCGTTATTGCTCAGCCCCACATGCGCAAAGGCACGGTCGCGGAGGTTAATGGCCAGCCCGCCGAATTTCGGGAAGGCAATGGAGGCAGCCAGCCAGTTTACGTGCATCTGCATGTTGAGTCCGTCGGCAGTAGAAAACAGGTTGGCAAACTCCTGCTTCTGCTGCGGGGTAAACTGGGCCGAAGGGTTGGTAAATGCCTTGCGCAATGTGGTTACATCGAGCGCGCGCGACTGGGCCGAGAAGCCGAAGTTGAGCACACCGATGGAAAATTTGTAATTGGTGCTCCAGCCCAGGTTGGCCGGGTTTATGCCTATTACTTCCCAGTTTTGCAGCAGGGCTGTGGACACCCCGCCTTTGCCGGTGGCCGCGGGCACACCCATATCAATCTGAGCATGGAGCGAAAAGCCGGTGGCCAGCAAAAGAGCAGAGAGCAGAGCACGTTTCATTGTGTTCGGGTTTGGTTTAGTCCAAAGATATTCATTTCCTTACCTTTGTGCCATGCACCGGTATTTTGCTTTGCTCGTTCTGCTACTTGCCCTCGGCTGTTCAGGCCCCGAAGGCCCGCAACTGCCGCCCGAGCCCGACGATTTGATTGAACAAGAAAAGCTGGTACAAGTGCTGGCCGATGTACACCTGCTCGAAGCCGCCCTCGGTATGCGCAGCCCCGTAATGGCCCCGCGCCCGCTACGTCCGGGCGAGATTAACAATCCCAAACAACCTGTAACGCCCATTGCCGTGCCCGTGCCGGGAAGCGGAAAATCGCTGGCGTATTATGATATTTTTAAGCAGCATGGGGTTACGTGGAAGCAGTACGAAAGCAGCATGACGTGGTATGCCGCGCAGCCGGATGTGTTGGATGAGATTTATGAGAAGGTGGTAGAGGAATTGAGTGCGCGGCAAACGAGAGATGCGGTGGGGAAATAGAGTACAGCAAAAAGGGTTTATTTCCTAAATATTTTTTCTTATCGTTCCAACGGCCCTCCAATGAAATATTTCTGGTGCGCGGGATAATAATTACCATAGATTATAGTGGTATCGGAATTTTCGAGATACATCCATCCTCCTATATTGAACCGGCAGTTAAATGTATCCTGCTTTTGTACAATCTGGCAGTGATAGCCGCAGGGGAAAACTAAAAAATCGCTGTGAAATTGCTCTCCGCTTATCGGCTTACAGCCTGAAATAACAGTCTGAAGCCGGGCCGGGGTAAGTTGTTTGTGTTTGCAATCAACCGTATCGCCACTTGATTCGAAATTGTGACTGGTGTAAATATTAATCAGTTGAAACGGCTGTGAGGGATTGAATGAGGAGGGCGGTTTTTCCACACTAATCAGTATTAGCGGCAGCAGAAAAAGTGAACTGATTTTCATGGTTCGGATTAAAGATGGAAAGGTAAACAATCGGTGAGATAACTCTACGAGAGTGTCCTTTGCAAATACCTCTGTTTCAACCCTAAAAGAAAAACACTCTACGAGGGTTACCCCCTGCATTTAAACATTTCCCCTCCCCGCCTGTTTCTCCCACGGTTTTACGTAACATCGCAGTATGAAAGCAGTCGTAATTGGCAGCGGCATTGCCGGTTTGTCCACCGCCGTGAGGCTGGCGCGGGCGGGCCATGCGGTGACCGTGCTGGAAGCGGCTGCGGGGCCGGGCGGGAAGCTGAGCGAGTTTTATTTGAACGGCTACCGGTTCGACCGGGGGCCTTCGCTGTTTACCATGCCGCAGTATGTGACGGAGCTTTTTGAACTTTGCGGCGAAGATCCGGCGCAGTTTCAGTACAAAAAGTTAGAGGTAAACTGCGCGTATTTTTACGAAGACGGCACCCGCTTTCATGCCCTTGCCAGCCGCGAGGCTTTTGCCAATGAACTGCGCACAAAGCTGGGCATTGATCCGGCTCCGGCACTGGCGCATCTCGACCGCAGCGAAAAAATTTACCGCCTTACCGGAAGGCTGTTTATGGAACGCAGCCTCGAACTCCGCAATTTCCTCGACCGCGACACCTTCAAAGCCCTGCTGCGTTTGCCGTTTTACAAACTCGGCAGCACACTGCATGAGCTAAACGCAGGCCGCCTGCACGATAAACGTTTGGTGCAATACTTCAACCGTTTTGCCACCTACAACGGCAGCGACCCGTACCGCGCCCCGGCCATGCTGCATGTAATTCCGCACATCGAACACGGCATCGGTGCTTTTTTTCCGTCGAAAGGCATGTTTGATATTACACGCAGCATTTACAAACTCGCGCTGCGGCAGGGCGTGCAATTCCGCTTCGGCACACGAGCCGGTGAAATTGTGGTGCAACAAGGCAAAGCCACCGGCGTACGCTGCGGCCACGAAACAATACACGCCGACATGGTAGTAAGCAACATGGACATGACGCCCACCTACCGCCGCCTCCTGCCCACGCAAAAAGCACCCGAAAAACTGCTCAGTCAGGAAAAATCGTCGTCGGCCCTCATTTTCTACTGGGGCATAAACCGCCAGTTTGCCGAACTGCATTTGCACAATATCTTTTTCGCGGCCAACTATGAAGCCGAGTTTCGCAGTTTGTTTGAAGCGCGTGAGATTTACCACGACCCTACAGTATATATCAACATCACTACCAAAGAAAAGCCCGACGATGCCCCGCCCGGCTGCGAAAACTGGTTTGTGATGATAAACGTGCCCAACCACGACGGCCGCCAATGGGACGAGCGCGTGGCGCAGGCACGGCAGCATATCCTGCAAAAACTTGGCCGCCTGCTGCATACCGACATTGCCCCGCACATAGCCGCCGAAACCGTGTGGACACCGCAGGGCATCGAGGAAATGACCTCCTCGTTCCGCGGTTCGCTTTACGGCAATGCGTCGAACTCGAAGATGGCGGCGTTTTTGCGCCACCGCAATTATTCAGAATCCATAAAAGGCCTTTACTTTTGCGGCGGCAGTGTGCATCCCGGCGGGGGCATACCGCTTTGTTTGCTTTCGGGCAAAATTACCGCACAACTCATCGCCGAACATTCTGCCAAGTGAAACTCACCTTCCCGCTCCTGCCCGAACGCTATTTGCTGTATGCCCGCATCGTGCTCATTATTTTCACCGCAGTGGGCATTGGCGGTATGCTGCTTTTTCCCGACTGGTTTCCGCGTCTTACCCCGCTCAACCTGCTGCTCAATGCCGGGCTGCTCATAGCCGTTTTGCCCGGGGCCGATGCCAATTACCTGCGCTGGAGTTTGCTTTGTGCCGTGGCCGGATTTGGTATTGAACTTATGGGCGTGCGCACAGGCGTAATTTTCGGGAAATATACCTACGGCCCAAGTCTGGGCTTTGCCGCCGGCGGTGTGCCGCTTATGATTGCCGTAAACTGGTGGATGACAGCCGTGTGCGCCTTTGCCATTGCCTCGCGCATGAGCAATCAGGTATGGCTGCGGGCTTTAATTGGTGCCGCGCTCATGACCTTCCTCGATGCACTCATTGAACCGCTGGCCACTTCGCTCAATTTCTGGTACTTCGAGGGTGGTCTGGCCCCGGTGCGAAATTATGTGGCCTGGTTTGTAATGGGATTTTTCCTGCAGCTTATGGGCATTACGCTGGGCATAAATCCGCGCAATGCGCTGGCTGTAACCGTATTTTGCCTCCAGGCCCTGTTATTTATTGTGCTCAATGCGGTGAACATTTTCCGGTAAATTCTGTTCATCTTTGTACAGGTTCCAAACTGCATTGTTTTCATGAATATCCTTATCAACATCGGAATTGTAATTGCCACGTTTTTCTTCATGGAATTTATGGCGTGGTTTACCCATAAATTCGTGATGCACGGCTTTTTATGGTATCTCCACCGCGATCATCATCAGGGCAAGGAAGGATGGTTTGAAAAGAACGATTCGTTCTTCCTCATTTTCGCCGTACCCAGCGCCTATTGTTTCATGACCGGAATTATGTTCAGCGATTTCAGGCTGTTTATCGGAATCGGTATTGCGCTTTACGGGCTGTGTTATTTTCTGGTGCATGATATTATTATTCACCAGCGTTTTAAAATCTGGCGCAAGTGGAACAACAAATATGTACTCGGCATTCGCCGCGCACATAAAATCCATCATAAATACCTGGGCAAGGAAGACGGCGAAAATTTCGGGATGCTTATTGTGCCCATGCGCTACTTCCGCCAGGGCTACAAAGAACAGGCCGGATGAGTCCCAATCTCACCTACATCATGCTGCATGTCGGGGCGTTTACGTTCCCGTTTTTGCTGAGTTTTGATAAAAAAGTGGCTTTCTGGCGCAGTTGGAAATACCTTTTTCCCGCCATTCTTTTGGTGGCTGCGCTGTTTGTGATTTGGGATATTTATTTTACCCGCCTCGGTGTATGGGGTTTTACGCCCGAATATGTGCTCGGTTATTATCTGGTAAATCTCCCGCTTGAAGAAGTGCTGTTCTTCATTACCATTCCCTATTGCTGCATTTTTATTTACGCCTGCCTCGAAGCGTATATCAAAAAAGATTACCTCCAAAATGTACATAAATGGATTACCGCTTCGGTAATGGTTATTGCGTTTGTGGTGGGTTTTACGCACCTCGACAGGTATTATACTTCGTGGACAGGATTAATTTCGGGTACATTGCTGGCGTTTCTCCTTTTTGTGGAAAAAGCAAAATGGATGGGACGTTTCTGGATGAGTTATGTGGTGGTGCTGTTGCCGTTTTTTATCTGCAACGGTATTCTTACTTCGAAGCCGGTGGTGTGGTATAATGATGCGGAAAATCTGGGAATACGCATGTGGACAATTCCGGCCGATGATTTGTTGTATAATTTGATAATGTTGTTGGGAGTGACGTGGATTTTTGAGCGGTTGCGCGGGCGGGCGATAAAGAAAAATTAATTGATTTCATACTTGCTGTTATTCAATCTTTTTTCCTGTTCTTTCTCCAATCTCTTCAGAGCCTGAACATACTGCTGCCTGTATGATTTATGTGTTTCCCGTCTTATTTCTTCGTAATAGTCTGCAAGAATTGATAACTGTTCGTCTGTCAATTCATTTTCAGGAATATCTGTGAGCAAACTCACATCTTCGCGGGCAGGTGCATGAAAAAGTTCTTCGGAAACTGATTTTGCGGGAATATTGTTCAGTTTCTCCAATACAAACTTATTCTTTGGTAATGCCGATAATCCTGTGGTTTCGAGGTATTCTTCCACCACATTCTCATCCATAATTATTTCCACCCGTTCGTTATATAATCTGTCGGTGCCATCTTTTTTCACCCCCGAAATCCAGTAAAGATCGCCGGTTTCCACATCAAAATGATTGTATTTGTATCCTTTGGTGCGCTGAAAAACCTTTCCGTTGAAATAAACAGTTTGCCGGGTGCGGGTAAAAAAACCACGCCCAATCCACGCAGCACCCGAAAGTCCGCGCGATTTATTCTCCACATAAATCAGTTTACTGTACATAAGTAACATTACTAAACAACGCTAAATTTAATTCATTCGGGTCAACCAATTTGTAAATTAGCTGTTATCCATGAGCTGAAATACATTAAATTGCTTCCAACCCATACACCATGAGCCCAAAGCGCCCGGCTTTTTACTTCTTATTGATACTGGCTTTTGCTTCATTGAGCCTCGGAGTAAAGGCACAGTCGCCATGCGCGGTACCTCCAAACTGCATTGTAAATAACGAAGTAGGAGCACCGCAACCCAATGGCGATATGAATTCAACGACAAACAATGTGGTAAACGGCTGGTATATTTCGCATGGCACACCCACTTTGTTTGGCAACGACTGCCCCACAAGCACCAACAACTGTTCAATATGGATGTGGTCGTACTCTGGTACCGGCGAAGGCGTGTTTACCTGCTTCAATTTTCTGGCGGGGCAAACGTATGAACTTTGCCTGTGGGTGCGCAACACCAATGCAATAATCGGCAACGGACATTTGCAGATATGGATGACCAATAACTTCATCGAGAATCAAAACGGATTCTCGCTTCCTCCCCAAACCGTAGTTGGTCAGCTTATTGATTCGTCGTTTATCAATAACCAGAACTGGACACAACTCACATTTACCATTACGCCCACGTCTAATTTCAACACATTGCTCATCTATCCGTATATGGCGGGCCCGCCCATCAACAACCTGCAATACGAATTGCAGATTGACGATATACGCATTACACCTCCCGGCTCCAGCGGCGGCAATTACACCATAAGCAGCACACAGGATCCGATAGACTGGTGCAGCAATACACAGCTTTGTGTAAACAATCTTCCGCAGGGCGCTACCGTTGCCTGGCAACCTGCCAATGCACTCAGCAGCACCACCGGTAGTTGTGTGGTGGCCGAGCCGTGCAGCAATACCAGCTATTCAGCCATAATCAGTTTGCCCGCTGGTTGTGCCAATGCCTGCTCACCACAAAGCGGGGGTGATACACTGAGCATTACCGTAAATGTAAATTCGCCGCAGGTGCAACTTGTGTCCACAGGCCCCGCACAATGCGGCGATCCGGTGTTGCTTACTGCGCTATTCCCGCCAGGCAGTTGCAATTTGGCCGGACAATGGGTTTCGCCAAACGGAACCGTGGTAAACAACGACTCGCTGTGGATTACACAGTTGAATTCCGTACAAACGGGCAACTATGTGTATCAGCTTTTCTCGGCCGACAGTTCCTGCACTTTCTCCGGCAATGCAATAAGTCTCGATGCCATTGCGTCGGAAGCGGCTGTGTACATACCCAACACCATTACGCCCAACAGCGACGACCGCAACGATTTTTTCACGGCCTACAGCACCGGGTTCTCCTACTTTAATATGAAAATTTTCGACCGCTGGGGCGAAATGATTTTTGAAACCTCCAACCCGGCCACCGGCTGGAACGGCACCTGCAACGGGCGCATTGTACAGCAGGATACGTATGTGTATGTAATCGAGTACCAGACCGATTGTTCGCTGAGCCGCCGAAAAAAAACCGGGCATGTAAATATTATCCGATAGTTTGCAGATACTGACCGGTTTTGCTCCATCCTGAACTGAGTAGCATTTTTGTGCGTAATTTCAGGATATGAAAAAAATCGGGGCTGTACTGCTTGGAGTGCTGGCTGTGCTGAATTTACCGGCACAGGATTTCCGCCGGCAAATTGGTGTAAACGAAGGCGATAATTTTGCACAAATCTGTGCCAAAGCCGATGCGTTCTGGACCCGCCCGGGCCCGGTGGCCGCACAAAACAACGCACCTCCTTTTACCGACAATGCCTACCACGCCTACCAGCGCTGGAAATGGTACTGGCACACCCGCCTCGACGAAAACGGCAATTTCCCCGACGTGGTGGCTGCACAGGCCGAAGCCGATGCCCTGCGAAGCAATCAGCGCATGAGTGTAAATCCGTCGTGGAATTTCATTTCGCAAACTGTGTGCGATGGCGGCTACAACGGCATGGGACGCACCACCTGCATTGCTTTTCATCCCACCAATGCCAATACATTCTACGTAGGCGCTCCCATTGGCGGCCTCTGGAAAACCACCGACGGCGGCCAGACCTACACCCCGCTCACCGATGCGCTGCCCTACGTAAGTGTAGGCAGTTGTCTGGTCGATCCCGTCAATCCAAACAACATTTACATTTCGGTAGGCGACCATCAGGGCTGGTGGAATTACAGCCTCGGCATTTACAAAAGCACCGACGGCGGCGCTACCTGGAATACAACCGGCCTCTCGTGGCAGCTCTCGCAGGGTCGTGCCATTTCGGGCATGGTCATGGATCCGAACAATGCACAGATAATTTACGCCGCCACTTCAAACGGCTTATACAAAACAGTAAACGGCGGCGCAAACTGGACAGTGGTTCGTGCCGGTTATTACTCGGATGTGGAAATTGAGCCGGGCACCTCCAATGTATATGCTGCTTTGCACGATTACTGGGGCTCCAGCGAAGTATTCCGCTCAACCGACGGCGGCAGCACCTGGACACAACTCAGCAACTTCGGGCAAAACTACAACTGGATTCGCATTGCCGTAACGCCCGCCAACACAGCCATGCTGGCCGTGCAATGTTCAACCGGAAACAACCCGCTGTACATTTCCTACAACTACGGCGCAAACCTGAATTATGTGTCTGACTGCCCCGAAGACGATATTCTGCTCATTTCGCCCAACAACGCCAGCATCATTTACTGCGGATTTGTGTATGTGTATCAATCCACCGATGGCGGTGTAAACTGGAACATGAAAAGCTACTGGTACTACAACCCGCCCTACCCCGAAGTACATGCCGACCAGCGCAACGTGGCATTTCACCCGCTCAATCCCGACATGATTTATTTCTGCAACGATGGCGGTGTGTACAGCTATTCGGAAAGCGGAAATACATTCACCGAACTTACCGACGGCCTGCTGATTACGCAGTTTTACAAAATAGCACAGTCGCCAACCAACGCCCAGCTTATTATTGGCGGCACACAGGACAACGGCGGCCGCCTGCGCATGAACAACGGCCAGTGGCGCGCCACCAACGGCGGCGATGCCATGGAAGTGGCCATCGACCCGGTAAACAACAACACCATTTACACTACCTACATAAACGGAATGTTGTACCGCTCCAACGATCAGTGGACAAACGATACCTACAACGAAATAAGCGCCAACATTCCCGGCGGCACGCCCACAGGAAGTTGGGTTACGCCCTACATGCTTGATCCTTCGGACCGCCTCACACTCATTGCCGGATACGATGAGGTGTGGATGACCAACGACCAGGGCAATACCTGGACAGCCATAAGCAGCAACATAGCCAACGGCAACACCCTCGAATGCCTCATGATTGCCGCCTCCGACCCGAATACCATTTACGTATCGCAAGGCAGCACATTGTATAAAACCACCAACCGCGGCGTAAGCTGGTCAACGGTATCGGTGCCCGGTACTGCACCCATTACCTCCATTACCATACATCCCACCAACGCCCAGAAGGTGTGGATTACACGCGGCAACTACGTGAGCACGTCAAAAGTTTTTCATTCGGTAAACGGCGGGGCAAACTGGCTGAACTGGAGCACCGGCCTGCCCAATGTGCCTGTAAACGCATTAGTGTATCAGCAGGGCCCCGGAGGCGTGGTGTATGCGGGAACCGATGCAGGTGTATTTATGCGCGATACAATAAGCAATACCTGGCAGCCCTGGGGAACCGGCCTGCCCAAAACGTCGGTAACCGATCTGGAAATCTTTTACCCCACCATGAAACTCCGTGCGGGCACTTACGGCCGCGGTATCTGGGAAATTGATCTTTCCACTCCGCTGGGTATTTCGCAGCCTTGGGCAGAAGCCGCTACGTTTACGCTTTATCCCAATCCGGGCAATGGATTGGTTACGGTTTCATTGCCGCAGGAAAACCAGTCGGGAGCCGCCATTTCGGTTATTAATGCGCAGGGCGAACTAGTGTTTGCCACGCAGGCCGCGGCGGGTGTGCAGCGAAATACGATTGACCTGAGCACATTGCCCCGTGGAATGTACATGGTGCAGGTGCAGCAACAAGACCAGTTGAGCGTACAAAAACTTATTCTTTACTGATTTTCTCCCTGTTCTGGGCGAATACCTTGCCCGCTGTTGCGCTGCGAGTGACAACGGGCATTTTTTCGTGGCACCTGCCGGGATGAGATTTGAAAGCGTAGGCTTATATTTGCTGCATGTCAACCCAACGCGATTATATCCAGCAGAATAAAGATCGTTTTCTGAACGAACTCTTTGAACTTCTCCGCATTCCCTCGGTGAGCGCCGACCCGAAATTCGCTCCCGATGTGCAGCGCACAGCCGAAGCGGTAAAAACCAGCCTTCTTGCCGCCGGTGCCGATCATGCCGAAATTATTCCCACGCCCGGCCATCCCATTGTATATGGCGAAAAACGCATGGGCGATAACCTGCCCACCGTGCTCGTGTACGGCCATTACGATGTGCAGCCGCCCGATCCGCTCGAACTCTGGACATCGCCCCCGTTTGAGCCGGTTATCCGCAAAACCGACAAGCACCCCGACGGTGCCATTTTTGCCCGCGGTTCGTGCGACGATAAAGGCCAGATGTACATGCACGTAAAAGCACTGGAAGTAATGCTCAAAACCGGCACACTTCCCTGCAACGTGAAGTTTATGATTGAGGGCGAGGAAGAAGTGGGCTCGGCCAACCTCGGCGACTTTTTGCGTGCGCACAAGGAAAAACTCAAAGCCGATGTAATTCTTATTTCCGACACTTCCATTATTGCCAACGACACACCTTCCATTGATGTGGGCCTGCGCGGTCTCTCGTACATGGAAGTGGAAGTAACCGGCCCCAACCGCGACCTGCACTCGGGCGTTTACGGCGGTGCGGTGGCCAACCCGGTAAATATTCTCTGCAAGATGATTGCAGCGTTGCACGACGAAAACAACCGTGTAACCATTCCCGGCTTTTACGACAATGTAACCGAACTTACCGCCGACGAGCGTGCCGAACTCAACCGCGCCCCGTTTGATGTGGAAGAATACAAACGCGATCTCGACATTGCCGACATACACGGCGAAAAAGGCTACACCACCATTGAGCGCACCGGCGTTCGTCCCACACTCGATGTAAACGGCATCTGGGGTGGCTACACCGGCGAAGGAGCCAAAACTGTGCTGCCTTCAAAAGCCTTTGCCAAAATTTCGATGCGTTTGGTGCCGAACCAGACTTCGAAAGAAATTTCCGACAAGTTTGCGGCACATTTCAACAATCTGGCACCGGCCGGAGTGAAGGTAAAAGTGTCTTATCACCACGGCGGCGAGCCGGTGGTGGTGTCCACACATTCGGCTGCTTACCGTGCGGCCAGTGCGGCCATGGAAGAGGCTTACGGTAAAAAGCCCATTCCCACGCGCGGCGGCGGAAGCATTCCCATTGTGGCCCTGTTTAAAAGTGTGCTCGGCCTCGATTCCATCCTCTTCGGCTTTGGCCTCGATTCGGATGCACTGCACTCGCCCAACGAGCATTACGGCGTGTTCAATTACCTGAAAGGCATTGAAACCATTCCGCTGTTTTACAAAAATTATGTAAACGAAGGAAAATAATTGCATTTGTTAACACCCGTAAAACCGGCGCAGGTACTATCTTGCACCGGTTTTCGTTTTATATCAAACAACTCCCATGCACATACTCCGCCGGTTTTCTTTTTTACTGCTGCTTCCGCTCCTGTTTACCCTCAGCGGCTGCGGCCTCAAACCCATTGTACCCAAAGGCATAGAAGGCATCAAGTTTCTGAAACTCGATCCGATACAGGGTTTGGTTATTCTTGATCTGGGAATGAAAATCGATAATCCGAACGGAATTGGTTTCACCCTTTTCGGCTCCGAACTGGATGTAAAAGTAGGCGGCGTGGATTTGGGTAAAGTGACCATTAATGAGAAAGTAAAAATCAAGCGCAAGACCGAAGAGGTATATCACGTAAAAGTGAATGCGAAACTGGCCGATGTGATACGGAGCATTCCTGCGCTCATAAAAGTGATTGCGCAAAAACAGGCCAATGTGGAAGTGAAAGGCTGGATTCGCGCCGGAACGCTGGGGTTGAAAAAGACTATTCCCGTAGAATTGAAACAGGAGCAGGTTCCTGCATCCGATCAGCAGAAGAAGTAGATAAACACTGGTGGCTTCGACAAGCTCAGCCACCGGTATTGCATACAACTAAGCACTGGTGGCTTCGACAGGCTCAGCCACCGGTATTGCACACAACTAAACACTGGTGACTTCGACAAGCTCAGCCACCGGTATTGCATACAACTAAACACCGGTGGCTGAGCTTGTCGAAGCCACAACCAAACCCGGTGGCTGAGCCTGTCGAAGCCACACGCATTCCGATTATCTTTGCTCCGATGAAAAAATTCTTTGGGGTACTGAAATATGTAGATGGCTACTGGCGCAATGCCGGTTTCAACATTTTCTTCAACATACTTTCAGTAATATTCAATCTGCTTTCGCTGCTTACCATTATGCCGCTGCTCGATTTGCTTTTTCAGGGCGGCGATGCGCGGCTGCAGCAAGTGGCGGCGGGCGGAATGCCGGAAGTGACCTCGCCCAAAAGCTTAGTGGCCCGTGTAAACTACGAACTGGCCGAATACATCACCAAATCGGCCGATACGGCGGGAGCCAAGATGCAGGCCTTAATTTATATCTGCATTGCGGCGGTAATATTTATCCTTTTCAAAAGTCTTTTCCGCTACTTAGCCATGTATTCGCTGGCCACCATACGCAACGGGGTGGTGCGCGATTTGCGCAATAAAATGTACGACAAGGCCCTGCGTCTGCCGCTGAGTTATTACAGCAACGAACGCAAAGGCGACCTCATAAGCCGCATGACGGCCGATGTGCAGGAAATTGAGTGGAGCATTATGAGTTCGCTGGAAATGATTTTCCGCGAGCCGGTAACCATTATCGGCTTTCTCATTTACCTCATCTGGGCTAGCCCCGAACTTACACTGTTTGTGCTGGCCGCCACGCCGGTGGTGGGCGGGTTGCTGGCCATTGTGGCCAAAAGTTTGCGCAAAACATCACATAAGGCAAAAGCCAAACTCGGCCTGCTGCTTTCGCTTATGGAAGAAATGCTGGGCGGACTGCGCATCATTAAAGGATTCAACGCGGGCAAAAAAGTAAGCGGACGTTTCCGCACCGAAAACGAAGAATACACGCGCATCATGGTGCGCAATTACCGCCGCATCGATCTGGCCTCGCCGCTGAGCGAATTCCTGATTGTGTGCGTAATGACCGTAATTATGTACTACGGCGGCCGCCTTGTGCTTTACGGCGACGGCACCCTGCCCGCGGCAC
The DNA here is from genome assembly GCA_025454955.1 of Bacteroidia bacterium. Classification (GTDB taxonomy): domain Bacteria; phylum Bacteroidota; class Bacteroidia; order Palsa-965; family Palsa-965. The sequence goes on from JALONL010000012.1 coordinate 147,252, forward strand.
AATTCTTTGGCTACGTGGTGGTGTTTTCGCAGCTTATTACGCCGGTGCGGCAGTTTTCGCAGGCTTACAACAATGTGCAGAAAGGTCTCGCCTCGGCCGACCGCATCAATGCCGTGCTGGATGCCGAAGAAACCATCAGCGATCCGCCGCAGCCCGCGTCGCTGCACACGTTTGAAACAGCCATTGAGTACCGCAATGTATCGTTTGCCTATACGCGTGGCGACGAAGGCTATGCCCTGCGCAATATCGACCTTACGGTACACAAGGGCAAAACCATTGCGCTCGTGGGCCAGTCGGGCTCAGGAAAAACCACACTGGCCGATTTGCTTCCGCGCTTTTACGACGTTACCGATGGCGAGGTGCTAATTGACGGGCAAAACATCCGCAATTTCCGCCTTCACGACTTGCGCGCACTCATGGGCATTGTATCGCAGGAGTCGATATTGTTTAACGATACGGTGTACAACAACATCGCCTTTGGGGTGGAAAATGCCACGCAGGAAGAAGTGGAAGCCGCCGCACGCGTGGCCAATGCCCACGATTTTATTACGGCCATGCCCAACGGCTACCAGACCAACATTGGCGACAGAGGCAGCAAAATGTCGGGCGGGCAGCGCCAGCGTATTGCCATTGCCCGCGCCGTGCTCAAAAACCCGCCCCTGCTCATTCTCGACGAGGCCACCTCAGCTCTCGACACCAGTTCCGAACGTCTCGTGCAGGACGCACTCAACAACCTCATGCGCAACCGCACCTCGCTCATCATTGCCCACCGCCTGAGCACCATACAACATGCCGACGAAATCATCGTGCTGCAACAGGGTAAAATCATTGAGCGCGGCAGCCATCAGCAGCTTCTCGGGCAAAACGGTGCCTACAAAAAGCTATACGACATGCAGGTTTTTGTATAAAATGCTGACTGATGAACAAGTAAGAACCGGGCATTTTTTAGTCGGGCGAAAAAAAGTTTATCAGTATATTTGAATCACATCAATTATCCGACATATCCAAAACCGATGAAAAATAAATTACTTTCCCTTGCGGCTGCTACTTTATTGAGCACCGCCGGCATGGCCCAGTTGCCTACTTTAGATTTCGAATCGTGGACCAGCCAGGCCGGGCCTCCGGCTTATAACGATCCTTTGGGCTGGGCAACGGTGAATATTCTTTCCAATGCACTGCTGGGCGGTAATCCGGTTACTGTTTTCCGCGAATCCACCAATCCGCACGGCGGAATGTACTGTATGCGTATTACCAGTGCCGCATTAACAAGCAACCCTGCTCCCGCTGATATTCCCGATACTGTGGGACTTGCTCTTACCGGCACTATTACGCTTTTCCCCACACAGGGCATTTTCCCGGGATTTGCCTACTCGGCCCGTCCGGCCAATATTTCGGCATACATGCGCTATACACCCGCACCTTCGGGCGATACGTGTTTGTTCTTTGCCGCCCTCACCAAATGGAACGGCACAAGCCGCGATACCATTGGTGTGGCCGGAACGGTAATAGGCACCACTGTGTCAAACTGGACACTTTACAACATGCCTTTTGTTTACAATCCGGCTTTTGCAGCCGTTCAGCCCGATTCTTTTGTGGTGGTATGTTCGTCAACCGATGATTTATTCCCCAAAACCAACAGTTCCATGTTTGTTGACGACATCAGCCTCAACGGCTGGGTAGGTATGAACGATCCTTCGGTGTTGAATGCGGTAAACGTATTCCCCAACCCGGCTTCTGAGTTTACCACCATCCGCACCAACAACCCCGCCGCCCGCGAAGTGGTGGTGTACGACATGGCCGGCCGCGAAATAGGCCGCTACACCATTAACAATGGCGAAGTAAATGCCGATGCCTGGAAAATGGCCGCCGGTGTGTATAACTACACCATTATTGACGAGAAAAAAGAAGTGCTGAACCGTGGTAAATTTAATGTGACCCACTGATAAGTAACCTGTTAACTCAGGTAAAACGCCCTGCCGGTCTGGCAGGGCGTTTTTTTTTCAAACTCCCCTGATTCATGGATTTTTCTGAAACAGAAAGGAAATACCATTGCAATACAGGAAATATGACTCCCAAAACTGGCAATAAAATTGCACTTGCAGCAGGCGCGATTTTCCTAATTTTGTAGCGGCACATACTACATGAAAACACATTTTCTCCCTGCATTGATTTTACTGTGGCTTATTGCGTCCTGCAGCGAGCCTATTTCGAAAGACGAAAAACAGGTTACCGAGGATGATCCGGCACGGGTTACCGAACTGGTGAAAAAATACCTCAATGAACATGTGGACGATTTTCCGGCCGCAGGGAAAATAAATTTAGACGGCGATACAGTTACCACTCCCGGACTGATTAAGGATTTTTACAAGCAAAACAGTTTCAATCCGGTGTGGACTGCCTCGGGCACGCTCACACCTGCGGGCGATTCGCTGCGGCGAATTTTGCTTAATGCCGAGGACTGGGGCCTTATTCCGGCCGATTATCATGCGTCGCTCATCGACAGTTTGGTGCGCACGGCTTATGATTCGGCCAAGGAAGATTACAACGTAAACAAACTGGCGCACAGCGAAATTCTGCTCTCTGATGCCTTCTTCAATTTTGTCGTACACGTATCGGTGGGGCGTATGCAAAACGACACGGCCGAAACACGGCAATGGCGGGCCGAAATTCTCGACACCAATTTAGTAGCCGTGCTTAACAATGCCCTGAAGCAAAAAAGTCCGGCCGTTACGTTCGAATCCCTCGAACCGCAGTACGCCGAGTACAAAGCCCTCCGCGCCTTTATTCCCGGTTTCCGCAGCGAGTTTGGTAAAAAGTCGTGGGAAGTACTGCCCAAAATGGAAGACGATACACTGGCCTTCCGCAAAGCATTGGTAAACCGGCTTGTGGACGGTCACGACCTCGACACGGCGCGCAACGGAAAAGATTCGCTGGCGGTGGCCGAAGGACTGAAATCTTTTCAGCGCCGCGTGGGACTTGAGCCCGACGGAAAAGCCGGACGCAATACCGTGCGCGCACTCAACGTAACCTATCAAGACCGCATCCGGCAAATGGCCGCCACACTCGAACGCTGGCGCATTGAACCCAAACGCGAAGAAAGATACGTGTGGGTAAACATTCCCGAATTCAGAATGCATGTCATGGACGGCGATTCGATGATTATGGAATCGCGCATTGTGGTAGGCGCACCCAAAACACAAACGCCCGAGCTCGACAGCAAAATAAATCAGATGATTCTTTTCCCCTACTGGCATGTACCGTACAGCATTGCCGGAAAAGAAATTCTGCCCCACGTAAAACGCGACAGTACTTATTTGCGCAAAAACCGCTACGAAGTGCTCGACCGCTCGGGAAATATTGTGGATCCGAATTCGGTAAACTGGAAAAAATACAGCCAGAACAACCTGCCCTACAAATTCCGCCAGAAAACCGGCGACGACAATGCGCTGGGCATTCTCAAATTCAATTTCAATAATAAGCACGGCGTGTATATGCACGACACCAACAGCAAAGGCTACTTTAACCGCGAAACCCGCGCACTGAGCCACGGTTGTATGCGTCTCGAAAATTACATGCAGCTTGCCTATTACCTCATACGCGAAGACAGTGTGAAAATGCCCCGCGATACTTTTGATGTGTATATGAAATCGGGCAAACAGCGCACTATGGCTGTGCGCAAGCCCATTCCTATTCATGTGCGGTATTTCACCTGCATTCCCAACAGCGAAGGGCAGATTATTCTTTATACCGATATATACGTCAGGGATAAACGTATGATTCGCACGTTGTATGGCGAACCTAAGAAGCAGAAAAACAATTCTGATAAAAATAAAAAAGCATAACTGCGTTTACTTTTTCTGCTATCGGTATCCTGACTTTCCCAACCCAGGGTTTCTCATCGAATCCAGCACATAACTCATACTTTACCGCCAGTTACTCATTTGTGCTGGACTAATAGTTTTCATGGATATAGATTTGTCCGTATTGAAAAGGTCTTTGAACGTTCGGTCTTTTCAATACAAAAAATCAAAAACCGATTCCCATGAAAAATACACGAATTATTACTGCTGCGGCAGCCATGTTTGCAAGCATTGCGGGCCTTAACGCCCAGGGCTGGGTGGGCCAGTCGAGCAACCGGCTTATTGCCTACAATTCAACTCCGGCGCTTACCCCGCTCACTGTGGGCATAGGAGTGGCTTCTCCCACCGCCTTGTTTCACACCAACGGTACACTCCGATTCGACGGTCTTGCCCTGAACAACGCCTTAACCCGTGTGCTGGTTACAGATGCATCGGGCAATGTGTCTTATCGTGATGCTTCGACCCTTACCACTAACTCCTGGTTGCTTACCGGCAACAGCGCGGGTGCTGCTGATTTTATCGGCACCAACAACTTGCAGGATTTCCGTTTCCGCACCAATGGCACACAAAAAATGGTGCTTACAACCGGCGGTACACTGGGCATAAACACTACCGCCCCATTGGCCACTCGCCGCCTGCATGTAACCGGCTCGACACAGTTTGATGTAAACGCCACCGGCGACGGAACCTGTCGCTATCACATCAATCGCCCCGACAACAGCACTTACGAAGCATTTCTTTCGTTCAACACCAATAACACCGCCTACGACTGGATTATTGGCACCGACAACGACGGAACAGGCGACTGGGTGCAGGCCTATGTATCCACTTCCAGCACGGCATCAACCCGCTTGATTACAGCCCGCCGCGACGGACGAATGAGCATTGGTTTTACTTTTCCCTACCGCCCTTTAACCACGCTTGACGTAAACTGCAGTGTGAACAATGTATCGGGTTTAACACTTACCAAGAGTGGTTTGCGTTTGGCCAATCTGCCCAACGGCACCGGAAGAATTCTGGTGGCCGACGACAGCGGTTATGTGTATCTGAGCAATCAGACCGCACTCATGCCCAACGGCAATTACAACGAGCTGGAATCGCAACTGCGCACCACACAAAATGAAGTAGAAGCCCTCAAAGCCGAACTTGCCGAACTGCGCAGCAATACACAACCGGCCGCGTTGCCCCAAACCGGACAGGCCATGCTGTATCAAAACCAGCCCAACCCGTTCAGTACATCAACCGAAATCCGCTACTTCCTGCCCGAAAACACGCAGTCGGCCGAATGTATTATTTACAGCATGGATGGAAAACAACTCAAGCGCATTCCGATTCAGGGAACCGGCAATGGAAACATTATCATTGAAGGAAATGACCTGTTTGCCGGCATGTTCATTTACAGCCTTGTAGTAAACGGCAAAGAAACCGAAAGCCGAAGAATGATTCTTACGCAATAGGTTTTATGGTAGCCACACGCCTGCCCGACCCCGGCAAGGTGTGTGGCACCTTTTATTTTATTAAAAAAAACAATCACAGCTAATCCGTTTTATGTATCATAGCCGCAGAAATCAATCTGTATCTGTTTGAAAAGGTTATTCTATTCCGTCTCTGGTATCAAGCTGTGGGTATTCTTACTCACGGCATTGTGCATTTTTTGCCCTTCACTTAATGCACAACAGCCTGCTACCAGGCAATACACGGTAAGCGACGGCCTTCCATCGATGCAGGTTTATAAAGTGTTTGAAGATTCAAAAGGTATAATGTGGTTTTGTACCGATGCGGGTGTGGCATACTACAACGGGTATTCATTCAGGCAATTTACTTCCGAGCATGGTTTGCCTGATAATACGGTAATGGGGATTAATGAAGACAGCCGTGGAAGAATTTGGTTTTATACCATTACAAGTCAGCTGTTTTATTTCGAGAATGACAGTATGCACACTGTGTCTGCCAATAAATGGATTGTGCAGAATATCGGAAAGGGAATTATCTGTTCAATGGCTCTCGCAGAAAACGACACCATTTATTGTGGTCTAAATTTTTCGGAAGGAGTAATTAAAATTGCCCCGCCATATACAGAAAGAAACGCATCGTGGATCAAAATCAACCCATCCACAGAGTATTTTGCAATGGATGTGGGGGCAATGGATATGATATATGGCTATACAGTAAAGAACCAAAAGATTAATACTGATAAATACCTGAATAAAGTTTCTTTTTATCAGTATGCGGCATTCAGTTTCGTTGTTTCGCTCCCCGATACACTGAGCCATACCAATGTAAGGGTAATAAAAACAAATACCGGCGAATTTGTAATTGCAACCGCTAAAGCAAGAGCCACAATTTCAAATCGCCAAATAAAAAAACTCGAATTAATACCCTCGTTTACTACCTGCCTGAGCATTGATATTGACAAAAACTGTTGGACAGGTCAGTACAAGAGAGGTATTAACCTGCTTTTATCTCCTCAAAAAAACATTGATTTTCCACCCGATTTTCTTGCCCCTGCCACAGTAACAGATGTATGCCATGATAAGAATGGTGGCTTTTGGTTTACCACACTTGAAAAGGGTGTATATTACATTGCTTCTTCGGCATATAAGGCATATACAGGCCACAATTGCAGCGAAAACAGTTTCCCGAAAGCCTTTGCCATTTATGGAAATCGTTTGTATTCGGCTTCTTCCTCAGGAAACGAAATAATTGTCAGCGAGCGTGATGCTGGTGGCAATATGACTAACCGCAGCATACCTGCACCGGAAGCAGTACTTGATATTTTCCCATTATCGGCCGACACACTTATTATTTGCAGTCATAAAACGCAAATGCTTGTGCTGGGCTCAACACCGAAGTTTCTGCCTGTTCATGAACAGGGAAAAGTAGCCATATACTCCTATGCCGCTGGACAATACAACAATAGCGGGTATATTTTAAACAGTTATGCCATTCATCGGTTTGACAAGGCCACGCAGGTAATAGACCAAATAATACCAACGCCCAAACGTGCCAATACGTTTTGTTTTGATTCCTCAGGCAATATGTGGGTTGGATGTATTAATGGTTTATGGAAATATTCGGCAGGACAGTGGGAATACTTAGGCGAAAAAAATGAACTGCTGAAAAACCGAATTGACTATCTGGGATTTGACCAGTCGGGCAGGTTGTGGATGGCCACCAAAGGTGCGGGAGTAATGTTCTTACACCAACAAAAGGTAACGCAGTTTACGGTCGAAAACGGATTAAGTGATATGATTTGCCAGCATGTCAATATTGCCGGAAACGATACAATAATTGCATCTACAGGCAAGGGGATAAGTATGATTTACAGGAAAAGAGGAGAGTGGAAAGTGAAACGTTATGGCAAAGACAGTGGTGTACCTCAAACCAATATCATGAAAGCATCTCTAAAATATTCAGAGATATGGGGTATCGGGCATGAAGGGTTGTTTAGCTTTAATATCAGAGAGGCTTTAACACATAAAACAACACTTAACTTATTTATTGAATATGTGAAGATTGGCGAACGCAAAGTACCTTACTCATCCGAAAAATTAAACCTAAGTCCGGATGAAAACAATATCACCCTTTATTTCTTCGGACTTAATTATCGTAACCCCGGCAAACTCACATATTATTACAGGCTGATCGGACTCGACACTGTATGGCATTCTACCAGGGCTACCAGTGTACAGTTTATTGCATTACCACCCGGCCAATACACATTTGAACTGTTTTCGGAAAATGCCGACGGCTTGAGAAGCAAAGATAAAATCAGGTATAGTTTCTATGTAGCTTCCCCGTTCTGGAAAAAAGGCTGGTTTATTGCCCTGAGCATAATACTTTTGGCGCTGGCGGTAGCACTTTTTATTCGTTTAAGAATACAGAAAATTAATCGTCAGAATCAGATAAACCGGCGCATTATTACTTCTGAAATGACTGCGCTGCGAGCCCAGATGAATCCGCATTTTGTGTTTAACGCAATTAACTCCATACAGCATTTTATTCTGCGCGATGATACGGAATCGGCACATAAATCGCTGACCAAATTTTCGAAACTCATCCGTAATGTGCTCGATAATTCGAAGCAGGAAACCATTACACTCGAAAGAGAGATAGAAACTATACGGTTGTATCTTGAACTTGAGTCGTTACGCTTTTCGAACGGTTTTGAGTACAGCATTGTAATTGACCCCGGCATTGATAAACAAACCACATTAATAGCCCCGATGCTTATTCAGCCATTTGCCGAAAATGCAATCTGGCATGGCCTGCTCCAGAAGAAGAGTGGCATCGGGAAGCTCGATATTTCAATTATGCGCAAGGACGACCTGCTGCGAATTTGCATTGACGACAATGGCATTGGACGAAAAGCCGCAGAGGAATTACGGCGCGGTTCGCCGAGGAAGCACAAGCCTGTGGGTGTAAACAACACCATGGAGCGCATAGAATTAATCCGCTTGCAATATCACAAAAAAATAAGTGCCGAAATTATCGACAAACTCAACGACGACGGCACTTCAGCTGGAACTACAGTAATAATTCTCATTCCCGATCTTCATAATTAACACAACTACACATGAACGCAATAATAGTGGATGACGAAAAAGTAGGGGCCGAAACTTTAATGATGCTCATCCGGAAGTATTGTCCCGAAATACACATAATGTCGCTGATTCATCACGCACCGGATGCAGCAGATGAAATACAACGGCTTAAACCCGATCTTATTTTTCTGGATATTGAAATGCCGTTTATGAACGGATTTGATGTGCTTACAAAAGTACATCACCTCGATTTTGCGCTCATTTTCACCACGGCATGGGATCATTACGCGCTGCAGGCCGTGCGGCACAGTGCCATTGATTATCTGCTCAAACCAATTGATCCTGAAGACCTGCAAGATGCGGTAGCAAAGGCTTACAAAAGAAATACGAATTACTACAGGTCTGCATTTGAAACTCTTTCGTCTGAGTTAAAACTCAATCAGCAAATAAAACGGCTGGCCATTCCCAGTCAGGACAGCATCATCTTTGTGGAATGGTCGCAGATTGTATATCTCGAAGCAGATTCAAATTACACGCATATATACACCGTGGCCGGAAAAAAACATACCGTTTCACGTACGTTGAAAGAATACGATGAGCTGCTTGACAAACAGGATTTTTTCAGAATACACCACACTTTTCTCATCAACCTCAATCATGTGGAAAAGTACATTAAAGGCGATGGCGGCTATGTGCTTATGAGCAATGGAAATACCATTGATGTGGCCCGGAGAAAGAAAAACGAACTGCTGCAACTGCTTACAGGAACCAATCAGATCGAACGCGGTAAACTATAACCGGGCTGAAATTACTTGGGCATATTCCCTTCCCACTTATCCATAATCACTCCTTCGCGGATGGGGCGGAAAGCGGTGCGGCGGTTGCGCTGGTGGGCGGCTTCCTGTTCGTCTTTGGTGGGTAGTTTATTAATGTCGGCCTCGGTTATGAGCGGCTGCTTTTCGCCATAGCCTTTGGCCACCAGACGATCGGCAGAAATGCCTTTTGAAACAAGGTAATCGACACAGCTTTTGGCGCGTTCCTGCGAAAGTTTTTCATTGTACTTGTCGCTGCCGCGCGCATCGGTGTGCGAACTGATTTCTACACTGATGTTGTCGTTAAGCTCCAGAAACTTCACCAGATCGTCGAGAATTTTCTGCGACTCCGGACGCAGCGTGGCCCGGTCGAAATCATACTCGATACCCGGAATTACAATTTCGCCGGCCGGAATGGGCGTGAGGAAAAAGTCGTGCTCAAACTGTTTGCTGTCGGTAAGACCCACAGTGGAAATATTGGTGGCATCGCCAAAGAACTTATTCTTCTGCGCTTTGATGTAGAGTTCCTGATTGAGTGTGAGCGATGTTTCGTAGTAACCGGCAGAATCGGTAATGATGTAAAACGTTTCCTGATCGCCTCTGATGTCTTTAAACGTGAGCAGCGCATTGCCAATCGGCTCATTGGTTTCTACATTATACACATGGCCTTTGAGACTGAACACCAGCGGTTCGTTCTGAAACTGATACGCACGGTAGCAATATCCGTTGCCCGCCGGGCCGCAGGTGCTGCACTTTTCACGGTCAGACGAGAAGTAGCCTTCCTGCTGCAAACGGTCAAGCACAAAGTAAGCATCATCGCGCGAGGAATTGAACGGAGCATCCATATTCCGCGGCTGGCTCCAGGTCGAATCGTCGGCATTGAACGAAGTTTTTACAATATCAAATCCGCCGAAACCGCCCATGCCGTTTGTGCTGTAAAACAGTGTGCCGGAAGTGAAATGGAAGAACGGCGTAATTTCATCGCCCGCTGTATTGATCAGCGGGCCCATGTTTACCGGGCTGGAGGCATTACCGTCTTCATCAATCTGCACCGACCAGATATCCAAACCACCAAAACCTCCTTCGCGGTCGGAAGCAAAGTACAAGGTGGTTCCATCGTTCGACATGCACGGGTGCATGGCCCTTTTGCCTGGAATATTTACCACCGAATTGAGTTTAAGCGGAGCCAGCCATTCTTCGCCCACACTGCGGCTGAGGAAAATGGCGCATTCCTGTCCGTCTTCGCTCCAGCGTGTAAAAAACAAATGCTGCAAACCAAACGATACACTGGCAGCACCTTCGTTCACCGGAGTATTGAGTGTACCGAGATTGGTTTTCATCTGCTGCGGCGGAAGCCACATTCCGTTTACGCGCGTGGCCAGATACACATCGGTGGTAAAGGCTTCGAAGCCCATTTGTTTTTTCGAGTCGGAACTCACATTACCCACACGGCCGCTGGTAAAGAGCAACTGATCGGAGTTGCTGTAATACGTGGCCGCAAAAGCCGTGGTGCCTGCGTTTATCACCGAATCGAGCAGCCAGGCACGTACCGCTTTCTTTACGTGTGCCGTGTCCTGCGCAAACAAACAACCGTTTATGTTTCGCGTTACCTTATCAATTCGGGTATCGCCTTGCGGAAGTGTGGCGAGGTAAGTTTCAAATTGTTTCGAAGCATCATTGTACTTCGCGTTGTTCATGAGCGCAATGCCATACCAGTAACGCGCTTCGGGAAAACGATCGTCGGGAATTTGTGTGGCTAATGCATACCACAACTCTGCATTGTCGTAATCGTGCAGCAGGCGGTAGCACTCGGCAATGCGATGTGTTACGTAGCGTGTGCGCGGATCGTTGCCCTGCACGGGCGGAAGTTTTTTCTGCGTGCTGTCGGCCTTTTGCGAAGCACGGCTCAGCGCAGCCGAATCGACCGTTTTGCGCGGCGGCACATAAGGCCTGCACTCATAAGGCGTAACCAGATCACGATCGCTGCCGGGCATAAATGTAACCACATGCTGATAGCAGGTGAGCGCCAGTTTGTAATCTTTCTTGTCAAAAGCCTGGTCACCAAATTCCATCCAGTCGCGACGGCTCTGCGCAGCAGCCGAAACCACAAGTAAAAGCGTGAAACAAAAAAGCACTATGCGTTTCATCACAGTCGCGGACAGTTAGGTGGAACCACTGGCGATTTGCGCTTGGCCACATAAACCACCGAAAACTCAATGCCGCCACGGTTGTTGGAAGCCGGTTTCAAAGTCGATACGTTTATGTCGTAGCTGATGCGGTAAGTATATTCGCCATGTTTGAGACCAAGTTCAAGAATAGCCGCATCGCGCGTGCGGAACGTGGGCCCGGCAATGAGGTACGAATCGCTGTTGGGCAGGTAAATATTGGCCAGCAGCCCAAGCACAAGTTCGCGGTTGTTCAACTGCCACATCGAAAGCACACGCGGCTGAAGTGTTAAGCGTTCGTTTATGCCCACACGCCCGCCCGCATGAATTACATAACGAATGGGCCAGCGGCTGGTTCGTCCGAAAAACGATTCGTTGGGCTGGTTGAGATGAAATGCCGAAAAGCCGATAAACGGATTGATACGGCTTTGTTCGCGCGCAAAGTAATACAACGCACCCGCACTCACATCGAGAAGATACTGCTGCTCGTTTCCGGCAAACAATTCGCCGCTGGGCAAACTCTGATCGAAACCGCCGCCATTGCTCATGGTATATTGATTGTTCCAGGTGAGCCGCCCAAAATTTACACTCTTCTGCGTAAAGCCCGCACACATGCCAAAGGCTACATGATGCTCGTTATTATCATCAAGCTGCAAATCGTATGCGCCCGATACATTTAAACTCAGCACATTGAAATTGCCAATGCCTGCGCGGTTATTCATCAGTTGCACACCCACCCCGTAGCGACGTATCGGTTTGTCCCAGGCCAGTGCCGCCGTTTGAAACGGACGCGAAGCCACCGCTGTCCACTGGTTGCGATAATTGGCATGAATGCGGAAACGCCCGTCGAACATGCCCGTCATGGCCGGGTTGAGATAAATTTTGGCAGCATCGTAATGCGTGAGGTGAAAATCCTGCGCAGTAAGTTGCTGTGCAGTCACACACACCACACAGGCAGCCAGCCACACGCTCAAACGAAATGTGTGAATCATCTTTTTCATCAGCGCAGCAGTGTTACATCGCCCGAAAGGAAATAATCGCGCCCGTCGGGTGTGGTGGCCCGCACCGTATATACATACACGCCCACGGCCTGCGGAATGCCGTCGCGTGTGCCATCCCACGAATTGGCCTGTGAGGTGGAAGTGAAAATGAGTTCGCCCCAGTTATTGTAAATGCGCACTTCGAGATTGGTAAACGGCCCGCCGAAAACCTGAAACACATCGTTCTGCCCGTCGCCGTTGGGCGAAAAGCCGCTGGGCACATCGGGCGGTGTGCTGATGATGTATTCGGTAAGCGCAGTATCCGTACATCCATTGGTATCGGCCACAACCAGCGTAACGATATATGTGCCGGCCTGTTGCCAGGCGTGCGAAGGATTGGGCACTACCGAAGGTGCAGTAGAATCGCCCCAGTTCCAGAGCCAGCTTGCAATGTTGCTGAACGACTGATCGGTAAACTGAATCTGCTGCATGGTATTGCCATAGCCAAACGGATTGGACGTAAACTGCGCCGTGGGCGAAGGATAAATGTCCACAGGCTGTGTAACTGTATCGCGGCAGCCGAAATTGGAAATGGCAATGAGGCTTACATTATACACGCCGGGACTGTTGTAATAATGCAAAGGCAGTTGTTGTGCCGAGGTGGAATTATCGCCAAACTGCCATTGCCAGCCGGTAACGCTGCCGGTGTCCACAGTGGAAAGGTCGTTGAAAATGGTGCCGTCTTTGAGGCAGAAACCGTTTGTGTTGAATGCGGCCTGCGGAAATGGATACACAAATATCTGCCTCAGTTCGGTATCGGGGCAGCCGTTTGCCGAAACTGTGGTGAGCGACACATTGTAAAATCCGCCTGCCGGGTAAAGGTGTTGCGGCGATGCCAGCGAAGAAGTGTTTGCTGCACCCGAAGCCGAATCGCCAAAATTCCACAACCAACTGATGATGGGTGTTACCGATGTGCTCTGGTCGGTAAAGCTCATGGCCACATCGGGACAAACATTGCTGTGCGAGAAAATGCTGTTGGGTGCGGGAATGATAACCACGCTTACTGTATCGCTTTGCTGGCGGCAGCCTCCGTTGAGCAGTGTGTGGAAAACGAGTTGTACCTGACCATTGGCCAAATCGGCGGGGCCGGGAAGGTAAGTGGTGGTAAGTGCCGTATCGCCGCCGGGGAAACTGCCATCGCCGAGCGTGGTCCAGTAGCCGCTGCCGGTGCCGGTTGTGGCGGTAATGGTAAATGGCACGTTGCTGCAGGCCGTATCAGGAACGGTAAATACAATGGAAGGAACGGCGGTGAATGTAACCAGTACACTGTCGGTTACGGGCAGGCAGTTTCCGTTGCCGGTGGTGGTGAGGTAAAGTATTACGCTGCCGGCATTGCGGTCGGCCTGGCTGGGGAAATAATCGGTGCAAAGCTGCGTGGGTGTGCTGAATGAGCCGCTGCCGGTAGTTGACCATACGCCGCCGGTTGACAGTGTAATGCTTGCGCATACGTTAACATAAGGCGTATCCACACACACGGTAATATCGGCGCCTGCATTGGCCGTTGGTGCGGGGCCGAAGGTGATGCGTACAGAATCGACATCATGTGAACACAGCGTGGGCCCGGTAGTTTGCAGCGCGAGCACGGCAAAACCCGCATTGAGCTCGGCCACAGTGGGCTGGTAGGTGGCGTTGAGCACGGTTGCCGAAGGCGTGAAGGTGCCCGCACCTGTCCACAAACCGCCCGTAACGTTGAGCACCGAGCCGCCTAAACCTATGCCCGCATTGTTGTAACACGCCACCGTATCAGACCCGGCCAGCGCAATGGGCGGCGCAAGCACATTGATAATGTACGGCACCGTATCCTGGCACCCCAGCGAATTGGTGGCCGAATGCAGCACCGTATAGGTTCCGCTCGACAGATACACATGCACCGGATTTTGCACGTTCGACTGGAATCCATCGCCAAAATCCCACCAGTAACCCGTTATGCTGGCATTGCCGCTCACCGATGAACTGTCGGTAAAACTCACCGCAGTACCCACACAAACACTGTCAGCGCCCGAAATAATGTTCGCGGTTACAGTCGAAAACTCTACCTGAAGCACGGTTGTATCGGCACAGGGCGTGTTTGGGTTAATGATAAGCGTTACATCAAACGGACCAATGCCGGGATAAGTGTAAGCAGGCTCAAACAACGATGAGGTATCGGTAGTAACGGTTGTATCGCCAAAATCCCAGAACCAGGTGGAAGCGTTGCCGGTGCTCTGGTTGTCGAACTGAATGGTGTTGTTGTTGCTCAAACAGGCCTGCGCCGGTACACCAATTACCGACTGTGCCAACGGCGGACAAAACACCACGTTAAACTGAAAGTCGCGTACAATTTCGCCAATCTTCACCCCATTGCGGTATTCCTCACAACGAATGCCGGCCACAAACTGACCGATAAACGGAGGCGAACCACTCAAAAAACCCGTTTGTGGATCGAGTGTAAGCGGGGCTCCGCCGGTGGGATTGACAGGCCCGAAACCGGGCAGAAAAGTAATGGTGGGAAAAATGCACTGCCCGTTTACAAACGTGGGCGGATCGTCTTCATAAGGTGTAAAAAACGAATACACCAATGAATCCCCGTCGAGGTCAGTAGCCGAATAATCGAAATCGATGGGCTGCTGGGCACACACAAACACGGGCGGAGGCTGCACCCACACCGGCGAGCTGTTAGTTATTACCTGTGCATTGTTGGGAATGTAAGTGTACCACGATGTGCCCAGATTGGTAGTGGAATTGGAATTGGTATTTACCAGCGAGTAATTGCGGCAACAGTACTGAACGAATAAATGATAACCGCCCGGCTGGGGAGGCAATGTGTTTACCACACGGGTATAAATGGCTTCTTCGAGACAAAGGCCGGGATCAACCGCACAGGAGTCGATGGCCGGATTTACAATGGTTGCCGTAGTGAAGTTGAGTGTAATGTCCCTGTCGGGTAAAAATGAATTACCGGCTGTATCGCGCACTTCCACACGCACACTTCCCGGAAAGGCAGAGTTTCCCGGCAAACAGTCGCGATACATTTTAAGCGTTATCCGATAGGTGGAGCCGCCCAAATGTTCGTAAGTAAGTGAAGAACCTACTACGTGGGTTGCTCGAAGGCCAAAAGGCAAAAGCAGCCACAACAGAAGCAGGGGTAATAATCTTTTCAAAAGTGAGGTTTTGGTATGGAACGCTAATATAGAAAAAACAAAGCGGAGCACAAAAAACACCCGGCAAATCTATACACATTGGGGGTTTCATAATTTTTTAACTGCATATTACTACCTGTTTATATGTATGCCCGATTAATAAAAACCATAACCAGGTGACATCGACTAAATTTAATCCCCGTCTGGCTTCATACAAACCCGATATCGGCGTTTTTGTTATAATTTGGTTCAGCGGGAAGCGGAGTTTTGCACTTTTAGATTTCTTTCCCGCACATAATTTCCGCACAAACATCAATATCATGAAAAACAAACTCACTCATTTTGCCATCTATACCGACGATATTGAACGTGCCCAAAAATTTTATGCCGATGTATTTAACTGGAATTTCAATTCTTATGGCCAGCCCGGTTTTTTACAGATAAAAACCGATGAAACCGAATCCGGAGAACTCATCGGAGCCCTTCAATCGAGAAATTTCTCCCCGGTACCCGAAAAAGTAATTGGCATGGAGTGTACAATTGGCGTTGAAAATATCGACAATACCATTGAAAAGGTAGTACAAAACGGAGGCAGGGTGATTATGCCTAAAACAGGAATCCCGTTTGTAGGATGGATTTCAAAATTTCTCGACACCGAAGGAAATCTGTTTTGTGCCATGCAATATGACAACAGCGTAAGATGAATATCATCAGACCACTTCATCCCGACTTTCAACATCTGCTGAACTTAAAAGATCAGAAGCTGATTGATTTGTTTGGCGATATCCGCCGGTTTATCTTAGAGATCAACCCCGACTGCAACGAAATCCTCTATCATACCCATGCCCTGACGGCTGTTTATTCGATTTCCGAAAGACTTTCTGATGCGTATTGCATGTTGCCCATATATACCAATCATCTCAATCTGGGATTTAATAAGGGAACCCTTCTTCGCGATCCGCACAAACTCCTTACCGGCACCGGAAATTTAATCAGGCATATTGACATAAAAACACAAAAAGATTATCGAAACGCCAGGGTAAAATCATTGATTGAAGAAGCTGTGCAGTTTGCAGTAAAAGATATGGATAAACCCTCCAAAGCAACCGGTAAAACCATTTCGAAAATTACCCTGAAATAAACTTGCTGCACTTAGCTGTTTGGTGATGATGCGATAAACTATTTCATTTCTTTACGGTAACCAGCCTGAAACAAAAATACCCGCCATAGTTACAGGATGAGAGATGCACATAATAACTCCCATCTGGCAGATTCGAAAAATTAAGCACCGGCCGGCCATGAACGGCTCTCAGTTGCTCGGCATCGGTAAGGTAAAGCGGCGAAACCTGTCCGGTTTCCTGCATGAGCCGCCGATAATTTTGTTCGGTATAAACGCTTACGCGGGTTTCGCGTTTCACCGCAGGAAAAAATACCTGCAACTGATCGCCAAATTTATTCCGCTTCAGATCAACCGGCTGCACATCAAATTTCGAGGGTTCGGAAAGGTTTACCAATTCTTCGGGAATTTCTACCCGAAGTACCGGAGGTTTATCGCGCAAAAACAGCCAGCCTGCCCAGCCGCAAACGACAAGCAGGAGTACTAAACCGATTCCGATAAAAATACGTCCCGTGGACATAACCGTATTTGATTTCTGATAGCTAAATTAGCATCAATTAGCTTTAATTTAAATATATGAAAAAAATATTTGCATTAACCCTGCTCTTGTTTTCGCTCGCCGCTCAGGCCCAGGTGCAACTGGCCAAAGAAATGTACAGTACCGACTATTTTACCGGTGGCAGGTATATGTGCCGGTTGCTGATGGAGGACGAAAACGGTTATTATCTGCTTACAAACGACAATAATTTACAATCATATAAATATGTCAATCACAGCTTCCAGACAGTTCGCGAAGCGACAGTAACCAACAACTTCAAACGCACCCGCGGACGGCAACCTCTTCTGTCTTTTTTCAACTCGTCGCAGCTAATTGAAATTTCGCGCAGAAGAGAAAATACCGAGGCCGACTATTATTATGCACAGAAGATAAACCTGAATACACTTCAGCCCGAAGGCGAAGCCCCGCTACTGTATTCATCGCGCATACTCAGGCGCGATGAACTGATGCGTGACGACAACACGCTTATTGATCCGCTTGAGTTTGGATTTTCCGACAATGGATTTTGCATGATGTTTTACAGCCCCGATTCCCTGTCGCTGCGCAACGATTTACTCAGGTACGAACTCTATTTCAGCGATACTTCCTTAAAAGTAATTTCCAAACGGGTCATTCAGATGGATGAGGGATATATGCTGCTGGGCATACAACAATTCAGAAACGGCCAGGCACTGGTGAAATGGCGCAAACGCGTGAACCCCCAACGTGAATCGGATTTGCTGATGGTGGTTTCGTCGCAAACACCCGGTCTCAGGTATATCCGGCCCGAAATGGGCGAAAAGGAAGTGCATGATTTCTATGTGCAGGAATTAAGTAATGGCAATCTGGCCGTATGTGGTTACTACATTGATCCGAAATTGCAGGCCACGGCAGGCTTGTTCCTTTTCCTTTACGAACCGCAAGACCTCAAACTCATCCGCAACGAATTTCATCCGGCCGATATAAAATTCCATTACGCCGGAGCCACACCTGCACAACGCGCCTCGCGCGAATTTCTGCATACGGTTTCTTTCATCTACGAGGCCGACAGCAACCAACTGGTTCTCATTGGCGAATACCACAGCTATGAGGAGCCCCAAATATCGTTTTGGGCAAATAACTGGCAGGTGCGTAGCAGAATTAAAAACCAGACCGCGATGTATATACACGGTGCCTGCTTTGCCTATTGCATAACCCCGGAAGGGAGAATGAAATGGGCAAGTCTCATTCCGGTAAATCAAACAGGGGCAATGGATGAACGGGAATTTATGGGAATTACCCACACCTTTCAAAACAATGCGCTTTTCGTGGTTTACAATGACCACCCCGACGGCCATATCAAATCAGGTGTGCAGCAAAACCTTGTTATTGCCAATACCTGCCAGCAAACATTGGTGCGCATAGACAGCAACGGAAAGATGCGGAAAGAGCAACTCACACAGCAATTGAAACGGCAGCGTACAATGCCTTTGTACTCGTTTGTCACCAGAAGCGGAATGCTGCTGGTGAACCGTACCGTGGGCGAATATAATTTCCTGCATCTGAACTTCTGATACACCACTATGCCCTTTTTGCTTGCGGGCTGCGAATTTTTCTTATATTTTTGAGTAATCCAACCCAACTCCGTATGCACCGAAAATTACCCCTGTTTGTATTATTATTCATTTTCGCCTCTCCCCTTTTCGCCCAGCTTAATGTGCAATGGGTTGCCCGCTACTCCACAGCCGGAAACAATACCGACCGCGCCCGCGCCATGGTGCTGGATGCTAACGGAAATACCTGTGTAACCGGCACAAGCTGGAACGGCAGTAATTTCGACATTGTAACCACCAGGTTTGACCAAAACGGCAACCTGCTCTGGACAGTGTCCTTTAACGGAGCCGGAAACGATTTCGATGAGGCCCGCGCCATTACGCTCGATACTTCGGGAAATATTATTGTAGCCGGCACTACAGCCACCACGGTTACCAATTACGACATTGCCGTAATTAAATACAATCCGGCCGGTGTGCTGCTCTGGGACACTATTTACAACGGCCCCGGAAACAACTACGACGAGCCGCTCGACATTACCACCAACGCCGCCGGAAACATTTACCTCACCGGAAGCAGCGACGGTTCGGGCACAGGTGCCGATTTGGTAACCATTGCCTACACGCCCGCAGGCACACAGCTTTGGGCCACCCGCTACACCGGCGGCGGAGCCAATATTGATGCCGGAAAAGCCATTACACTCGATACTGCCGGAAACGTATATGTAACCGGCACCACACGCACCAACAGCGTAAACAACCAGGATATAATTACGCTCAAGTACAATGCTGCCGGCGTGCAACAATGGTTTACCCGTTTTAACGGCCCGGGAAGTGTGTACGACGAAGGCACCGACATTGTGGTAAATGACACCGGCCGCGTGTTTGTGTGCGGCTACGTACGCGCACTTACAGGTATTACCAACTACAATTACATTACACTCTCCTACACCACCGCCGGCACACTCATCTGGCAACAAAGTTTTAACGGTGCCGGAAACGAAAACGACCGCGCCAACAAAATTGCCCTCACTCCTTTTGGCAAAGTAGCAGTTACAGGCCGCTCACTGGGCAACCCTTCCACCGCCGAAGACTGTACCACCATTTTATACGATGCCGCCACCGGCACACCGGTATGGACAAAGACCTACGACGGTAACGCCATTAACTACGACGACGGGCGAAACCTGCTCTGCGACAATCTGGGCAATGTATTTGTTACCGGCTATTCGTTTACCGCCGGGCAAAATCACAACTACCTGCTGCTCGAATACGACAGTCTCGGCAACCAGATTTTACTGGAACGCTGGAACGGTTCGGGCAACAACTCCGATCAGGCATACAGCATTGGCTACGATACGCTGGGAAGTGTGTATCTCGGCGGAATGAGCCGCGGGGCGGGCACGGGCGAGGATTATGCCGTGGTGAAATTCTGTCGTCTTGCGGCCAATGCAGGAACAGATACTTCCGTATGCCTGGGCGGTTCGGTGCAGTTGCAGGCGGCATCGTCGTTTGGCGGAATCGACAGTGTGTGGTGGGTTCCGGCAGCCGGACTAAACAATGCCAATATTGCAAACCCTGTGGCCACGCCACCAGCCAATACCTGCTACACGGTATTTATCCGCAACATATACGGCTGCATCAATGCCGATACGGTGTGCGTAACAGTGTTCCCGCTGCCGGGCCCGCAAATTACGGCCAATGGCCCGCTCAGCATCTGCCTCGGCGATTCGGTTTCGCTTACCGCGCAAGACACCACCGGCGGCCCCATAAGCTATGTCTGGAACACCGGCGACACTTCGCAAACCATTACCACCGGCACATCG
Organism: Bacteroidia bacterium; assembly: GCA_025454955.1. Classification (GTDB taxonomy): domain Bacteria; phylum Bacteroidota; class Bacteroidia; order Palsa-965; family Palsa-965. Next base: position 167,805 of record JALONL010000012.1, read on the forward strand.
GGCACTTACACGGTAACCATTACCAACGCCAACACCTGCAGCAGCCAGAGCCAGATTACGGTTACGGTAAACCCGCTTCCCAACGTATCGGCCGGTAACGATGTGGGCTTTTGCGCCAGCACCACAGTTACACTCTGCGCCACCGGAGCCACAGACTATGCCTGGTCGCCCGCATTCGGACTTAGCGATACCACCATTGCCTGCCCCGTGGCCGGCCCCACGCAAAGTACCACCTACGTAGTAGTGGGCACCGACAATAACGGCTGCACCAGCAGCGATACGGTAAGCATAACGCTGTTTCCGTTTCCCGGCGTTCCGGTAATTTCGCAAAATGTAGCCGTGCTTACTTCTACGCCTGCAGCCACGTATCAATGGTACTTCAACAGCAATCCGATTCCCGGAGCCACGCAGCAAAGCTATACGCCCACGCAAAATGGCTCGTACTATGTAGTAATCACAGATACAAACGGCTGCACCTCGTTTTCATCGCCTTTCAATCTGCTTGATGTAGGCATTGCCACGAACAATGAACAGGCAGCGATGCAGATTTACCCCAATCCCGGCAATGGCTCGTTTGTAGTGCAAACTGCCCTCGAAGGCCGCGAAGCCGAACTGCTCATTACTGCTGCCGACGGGCGTTTGGTGCATCAGCAAATTATTCCCGCCGGCAGTTCAATGCCGCTTGCGCTGGAATTGCCCAATGCAGATGCAGGTTTATATATGCTTATGCTGCGTGTAAATGACGGAACGGTAAGGTATGCACGGTTGGTGATTTCGCGTTAATTATATGGCAATAATCATGTGTATGAATACCTGAAAGATGATGAAAACAAAAGTCATATTAACAGGAGTTATTGCGCTGCTTTTACTTCAGGCATTTATTAGAATTAATAGCAATACATTAATAGGTACCTGGGAATATCAATATTCAGTTATTGGTGATTCAACGCAAAAAATCGACATTGATAAATTCTGTCCTGTCGAAAAAATGATTTTTAGCCAATGTAATGATCGTGAGAGTTTAAAAAAGTTTCCGGCCACTGTGAAGAATCTTAGAAAAGGTAATGTGCTGGAAAATATTTGCTGCAACACATACAATCAAAATAAATTGATTGACACATACTTCCCGGTTATCTTAACAAATCCCCGATCTGTCGATACCAGTATTGCTATTTCGTATTATGGATACAGGTACAAATCATTTTATATCATAAATAAGTGGAGTGATGATACATTGATTTTTTGCGACGACAAAGTGCGGGTTATCAATGGAAAAGAATACACATCTATAAAACACACTTACGTAAAGAAGCAATAATTACCAACTATTTTCATCATAAAAATTTACACAAGATTGAGAGAACGGTTTTATAAACTCTATTTACTTTTAACTCTGGCTGCCGGTTGGCTTTCAGCAGAGTGTTGCATTTCAAAAAAAACTGCAACTGCAAAATCTTCCGATTATTATGGAATGTATCGTTCCACAATTATTATTGAAGGTGGTTTACTTAAAGAATATTTATTATTGGATAGTAATTTTATGGCCTATACAATATTAGATTCTGCTGATTACTGTGCGAAAAAAGATGAACTCATGCGCAGAGACTGTATCGGGCTCACTAAATTTAATATTCTTGGGGATTCCATTCGATTTCGCTTTGACAGTCTGGCATTAATCAAATCCAAAGGCTCAGTGTATATAAATGGAGAATTAATTACCATTTATTCAAAAAAATTTGATAAAAACAGGCCTGAAATATACTATGGAAAATATTCAAAAGACACTTTGCATCTGACACTACAAATAATTGATTTTAGATGGCGGGATACCTCTTACCAAAAAGTAACCTATATAAAGTGCAGGTAGTTGAAGCCTTTCCCCGAAAATCCATCACCGCACATTTCTTCCTCACCACCCGCATAAATCTTACCTTAGCCCACTCACACATACACACTCATGAACATCATCGGCATCATCCCCGCACGCTACGGCTCTACCCGGTTTGAAGGCAAGCCACTCACCGATATTGGCGGCAAAACCATGATTCGCCGCGTTACCGAGCAGGCGCTGAAAGCCCAAAAGCTGGCGACGGTGGCGGTGGCTACCGACGATGAGCGTATTGCCAATGAAGTGCGGAGTTTTGGCGGCACGGTGGTAATGACATCAGCCGATCACCTGAACGGCACCAGCCGTTGTGCCGAAGCCGCCGAACTGCTGGGCGGAAACTGGGACGCGGTAATTAACATACAGGGCGATGAGCCGTTTATTCATCCCGGCCAGATTGATTTGCTGGCCGGTTTGTTTGAAGATGCCGCCACCGAAATTGGCACGCTGGTAAAAAAGCTGCACGACATTGCCGATTTAGACAATCCCAACATCATAAAAGTAGTGCTCGACGCACAGCAGCGGGGCATGTATTTCAGCCGCTCGCCCATTCCGCACCTGCGTGGCGTGGAATCGGAAGCACGGCTCGAAAAACATACGTTCTACAAACACATCGGCATTTACGGCTACCGCATGGAAGTGCTGCGCAATCTGGTAAAATTATCGCCCACGCCCCTCGAAATGGCCGAATCGCTCGAACAACTGCGCTGGCGCGAAAACGGCTTCACCATCCGCACCGCACTCACCGACCTTGAAACCATTTCGGTGGATGTGCCTTCCGACATCGACAAACTCCGCGCCGCCGGCCTCATTTAACCAAAGCTGCGGAAAGTTTCAGTCGCCAAAGGCGAAAAACCACGAAGCTGCGGAAAGTTTCAGTCGTCGCAGACGACAAACTTTCCGCTTAGTTGAAACAAGTCTCCGGACTTGTTTCAACTAAGCCCATCCCCCGGAAAACCCGTCCCCGAAAAAAATCCGCAACTCTAACCCTCTTGTTATTAACCCGTTAATATCCGGTTCAAAAAAACAAGAGTGCCCTGTTTTTTTCTTTGGCTACTTTTGAACACCAGACCATGGAAAATCCGGTTAACGTAGCGCATTACATCAGCGAACTCCTGTTCCTCCACGATTGTGTGGTGGTTCCGGGATTTGGCGGTTTCGTGTGTACCTACGCCCCGGCGCGTATCCATCCGGCCCAGCACACCTTTCATCCGCCGTCGAAGCAACTGGTGTTTAACCGCCACCTGCAGCAAAACGACGGTTTGCTGGCCCACGCCATAGCCTCGGCCGTGCCGTGCAGCTTTGGCGAGTCGATGCAGGCCATTGAGGCTTTTGCCGCCGAAACTTCGGCTGCGCTCAAAGCGGGCAAAACGGTGCATCTTCACCACATCGGCCGCCTGAGCCTTGATCCCGAGCGCAACATACGTTTCGAGGCCGACGAGGAAGTGAATTTCCTCATCGAGTCGTTTGGTTTGGGCACGTTCCAAAACATGCCGGTAATCCGCGAAACCACGGCCGAACCGCAGCCTCTGCAAACCGAAACCACCCGCCCGCTCACCCCGCGCGAAAACAAGATAAAAGCCGAAGAACGTCCGCCGGTAACGACCCGTCCGCTGGTTACCCGCCGCCGCGCCATTGCCGCCGCAATAGCGATTCCGCTGGCTGTATTGGCCATCTGGCTGCCCATGCAACGCCTCAACAATGTGCAAATGGCCGGTTTCAACTGGAACAGCGGAAATACCAGTGGCAAATACTTGCCGGTAAACTGGTTTAAACAACTCCAGCCCGCCGCCGACAGTTTCCCCATTCCTCCCGACCTTCGCACCGATACTTCGGCACAACTGCAAATTACGCTCGAAAACGGCCCGCCCGTGCCCGTAAGCCGCCATACAGCCGCGCCCGAATCGACCCGCGTGGAAAAAGCACAGAAGCCGCAACCCGTGGCGCAGGTGGCCGAAGCAGGCACATTTTACGTCATTGGCGGCGCATTCAGCGTACCCTCCAATGCCGAGAACTACCGCAAACTGCTGGAGTCGAAGGGCTATCCCACCACGCTGCTGCAGAATGTAAAGGGTACACTTACCCACATCAGCATTGCCAGCTTCAGTTCGCGCAGTGAGGCCGAGCGGTTTATGCGTACTATTCAGGACTCGGTTTCGGGTGCCTGGATTTTGAAGCGGTAAATTCCCAGTATATTAATTTAGACTTTATTTTCCGAATGGGTTTTTCGGATAGTATATTCGTATTTGCCATATCCAGGCAGGCAAAGATGAGTAAGTTTAATAAATTGATATAGCCGGCGTCCTGTAACATGAAAAAGAACCAAAAATTAATTGTTAACTCTATCAAAGATCTGTTGCCTGGTATTGCCCAAATTATTGAACAGGCCAGAAGCAGAGCCGCAATATTCCTGAATGCGGAAACGACACTCATGTACTGGGGGATTGGGAATTTTATCAATCGAAATCTCAAAGAAAACAACCGTACCGAATACGGAAGCCAGATTCTTGTAACACTGTCACAAGAATTAACCAAACAATTTGGCAAGGGATTTACCTACTCCGCATTAACACGTATGTGCAAGGTGGCTACTGTTTTTGAAGAAAAAAATATTGCGACACTGTCGCAACATTTTAGCTGGAGTCATTTGATTGAACTTTCCTTAATTGATGATGAGGTTAAACGCGACTACTATATGCTTATGAGTGCTGAGGGAAACTGGAGCATTCGCAGGCTGAAAGAAGAGATTGATAAAATGTTGTTTGAAAGAACTGCCATTGCCCGGAAAACCCAAGCCGAAATAAGTACGCAACTGAACGCACACAAAAAACAGCAAATCAATCATCCTGATTTGTATTTTAAAAACACATACATACTCGATTTCCTTAATCTGCCACAAAATCATAGTGAAAGTGAATTGGAAGATGCGTTGGTGGGAAAAATGGAACAATTTATCCTTGAACTGGGCGACGGATTTGCATTTATTGAACGCCAGAAACGAATTTCTATTGACGGGGAAGATTATTACCTCGACTTATTATTTTATCATAGAAAACTGAAACGACTAATCGCTATTGATCTGAAACTTGGAAAGTTTAAAGCGGCATATAAAGGCCAAATGGAACTTTACCTTCGATGGTTAGAGAAATACGAGTTGATGGATGGGGAAGAAAAACCTATCGGACTTTTACTTTGCGGCGAAGGTAACAGCGAACATATTGAGTTGCTGATGATAAATGAACCTACAATTAAAGTAGCCCAATATCTTACTGAACTTCCTGAGAAAAAATGGCTGGCAGAGAAATTCAGGCGTGCAGTTGAACTTGCCAAACAACAGGAAATACAAAAGAATCTGTAATTAAAGCCGTTTCACGGAAAAATCTCAATCACCGCCCCCGTTTTCACCGCCACATACAACTCTTCCATTTCCTGGTTGGTAACCGCAATACACCCCGCCGTCCAATCCATCCACCGGTGAAATTTACCAATATACCCGCGCCCATTTTTCAACCCGTGTATCTTCACATCGCCGCCCGGCGATTTTCCTTTTTTCCGGGCTTCGGCACGATCCTTATCGTTGGGGTATGATATGCCGAGATTTTTGTAATGCGAACTGTTCGGGTTGCGGTCGTTTATCGTATAGCGGCCTTCGGGTGTGCGCTTGTCGCCTTCGTACTGCTTGTCGCCGGTGGTGTTGCGGCCTATGGCCACGGTGTAGGTTTTCACCAAACGATTGCCGCTGAAGGCTTTCATTTCGTGGCGCGATTTATACACTTCGAGGCGGTCGATGACAATGCCTTGTGGTAATTTTTTTTCGGGGAAGAAATAATACACGGCTGCAGCAATCATGCACACGAGCAGCAACACCGAAGTATATTTAAGTATCTGCTTTACTTTCTTCATGCTCAAAAGCGGTTTATAGCTTTTGCCAAAGTTGCACCCATTTCCCCGAATCGGTAATTACCGAAATGAAATAATTTCCGCTGCCGAGCCACGAAAGATCAAGCTGTGCGGTAAACGTTCCGCTCACTTCGCCAAAATGTGTAGCGGCCACGCGCCTGCCGGCAGCATCGGTTATTTCGAGCGTGAGCGTGCCGGTGTACAATGCGTGCGAAAACAAGTTAAGCACACCGACCGATGGATTGGGGTAAAGCGAAAGTGCAGGCACTGCGGCCAATTGGTTTTGGCCAAGCGTTAATATTATTTCAATGGTATCGGAAGCGGTGCAGCCGTTGCTGTCGGTAACCATTGCCCAATAAGTGCCTGCCACCGGTGCTGAAATGGTAAATGTGTTTTGGCCCGTGTTCCAGAGGCAGGCCGCAAATCCTGCACCGGCATTGAGGTTTACGGGCAGCGACGTAAGCACAAGATCGGGGCCGAGGCTGAACGGCGGATTGGCATTTACGGCAATGAAAACGCTGTCGGTGTTTATGCAGCCGTTGCTGTCGGTAACCGTTACTTGATACGTTTGGCTGAATGGCGGCACGAAGGGAACACCATTAATTACGTTTTGATTCCACACAAAATTCCCCGCACCGGCGCATGAAAGCAGCAGCGAATCGCCGGCACAAACCGACGCGGAAGGCTGGGTTGCGATGGACAGAACCGGCAGGAGATGCACCACAATTTCGGCCTGCGCGGTGGCGGTGCAGCCGTTGCTGTCGGTGCCGGTAAGTGTGTAGCTGCCGCCGGCTTCGGGGGCAAAGGGCTGGCCGTTGGTAATGCCGCCGCTCCAGGTGTAGGAGCTTGCGCCACTGCCGCTAAGCAGTACTGTATCGCCTGCGCAAATGGTATCGGCGGTGGCGGTAAAGCTTACGGGGGGAAGCTGATTTACGGTGAGCGAAGCAGTGTCGGTTTGTACACAGCCAAATACATCGGTGCCGGTAACAATGTACTCGCCGCTGGCTTCGGGCGCAAAGGGTACGTTGTTTAAAATGCCGCCGCTCCACGTATAAACAGATGCACCGGTGCCGCTGAGTGTAACCGTATCGCCTGCGCAGATGGTATCGTTGTAAGCGGCAATGCTCACATTGGGAAGGGGAATTACGGTAATTTGTGCAGTGGCAGTTTGCACACAACCATTTATATCTGATCCGGTAACTATGTAATTGTTTGAATTAAACATAACCACCGGCACATTATTGAGAATATTATTCGACCAGAGATAAGAACTGCCACCTGTGCCCGAAAGCGTAACCACATCGCCCGCACAAACCGTATCGTTGGGAAAGGCGTTGAACGAAATAGTGGGAAGCGGATTTACCGTAACCGAAATGGAAGCCGAAGCACTGCATCCGTTTACGGAAGTGCCCACCACATTATAATTTGCCGAGGATGCAGGCACAAAGCCCACACCGTTTGTGACATTTCCGCTCCACGTATAGGAAGACGCGCCCATGCCGTTCAGCGTAAGCATATTTCCCGCACACACCTGCGCACCCGGACTGGCCGCAATGCTCACCAACGGAAGCGGAAGCACGGTTAACGATACATTCTCCGTATCCACACACCCGATGGAGTTGGTGGCAATTAGTTGGTAAGTATTGCTCGACTGTGGCACAAACGGCACCGCATTAATCACATTGTTGCTCCACTGTGTAGTGGCTGCATTATTAGCCGTTAGCGTCACCGCATTTCCGGCGCACACGGCTGCCGAGGGCCACACCTGCACATTTACCGAATAACTGGAAAGAAACGGGGTAATGATTACCTGTCCGTTTCCGCTGCGTGCATTGGCGGTGTTGCTTTGGTTGGTGCCGCTGTTAAACGAGCCGCCACCACCGCCACCGGCCCGGCAGGTATTTCCTTCGCCGCCGCCGCCGCCCGAATATCCGCCGCCTCCCCCATTGCCACACACTGCGCCGCCGCCGCCGCCAAAACCGCCGTCGCCCTGCCCGGCCTGGCCAAACAGGGTGGAGCCGGTGCCGCCGGTAAACAAAGGCCAGGTTTGTCCGCCAGTGCAGCCGGTGCCGTAAGTGGAATTTTGTCCGGCCGAGAGCCATCCCGCGCCCCCCGAGCCACCACCCGAAGAGCCATTGCCAAAGCCGCCATTGCCATTGCTGCCGCCCAAAGCCGATAATGTGCCAACGCCCGCCGTGCCCGCTGCCGAAAGCACGGCCGCAATGCCATCGCGGCAGGCTTGTGGCCAGTTTGCATTGCCGCCGCCACCGCCGCCGGCTACCAGCAGCAGTGTACGCGCAGGCCCGTTGCTTTTCCACACAAACGATCCGCCGCCGCCACCCGCCGAAGCACCTGCCCCGCCGCAGGCGTTAACTGTGCCCTGCTGCCCCACAGCCATGTAAATGGTATCACCCGGCGTTACGGCAAAACGGCCTTTTACACGCGCCCCGGCCCCGCCGTTTGAATTGCCTCCCTGTGCGCCAAAGGCTTCAATATCGACCTGCGTAACACATGGCGGCACCACATAATGCTGCACCGTGCCAATACGGCCGGTGCCGCTGGCATTGAAAGTGGAAACGGGAAGCTGCGCAAAAACCGCAGTACTCAAAAGCATGACCGAAGAAAGGAGTCGTTTCTTCATCAGGTTGTGGAGCTAAGGTGCCAGCCGCAACGCAGGGGAGAATGCTGCTTTAACGTAAATGTAAAACTAATTGCCGTTGCCCCGCATAACTATATGGTTAATGTGCGCTTATGCCGGTGTAAAAGGGTTTGTGCGAAGGGTGAAGTTTGGGGATAATGGAGTTGTATATTTGCGTATGAGCAAAGCAGCGCTACGTCTGTCGCAGTTACAGGATCTCGTTCGCGGGGCGCTGGAAGATGCGTTCAGGGGGCAAAGCTGGTGGGTGCTGGCCGAGCTGGAAGATGTGACCGATCAGGGCCACCGTATTTTCTTTACGCTTATTGAAAAGGGCAGCGATAATATGCCTTCGGCGCGGCTGAGCGGGGCGGTGCTTTCGCCGCAACCGATTATGCTGTTCAGGAATTTCGAAGATATTACCGGCAAGTTTGTGAAAGATCTTGCCGGTCAGCAGGTGCTGATGCGTGTAACCGTAACCGTACACCGCACGGCCGGTTTGCGGTTGAATGTGCTCGACATCGACCACCATTTCATGCTGGGGCAGCTTGAGCAGCAGCGGCAGGAAACGTACCGGCAGCTTGCCTCAAAGCCCGGCGTGAAACTCGTAAACGGACGCTGGCACACACCCAACAAGGCGCTGGAGCTTCCGGTAGTGATACAGCATATTGCGGTAATTACTTCGGCCACGGCAGCGGGGTACGAAGATTTTGTGCATAAACTTCGCGGCGATGCCTCGGGCTTTGGATTTGCAGTGGAAGGCTTTTTTGCCCGGCTTCAGGGCGAAGGCGCGGCCGAATCGATGCGCGAACAGTTGGTGGCGGTGTACGAACGGCACCAGCAATGCCCGTTTGATGTGGTGGTGCTCATACGCGGCGGCGGCGCACAAAGCGATTTGCTGCCGTTCGACAGCTTTACGCTGGCCTGGCCGGTGGCCAAGTTTCCGGTGCCTGTAATTACCGGCATAGGCCACCAGCGCAACGAAAGCATTACCGACACCATGGCCCACACATCGCTCAAAACGCCTACCGAAGCGGCACAGTTTATCCTGTCGCACAACCTGGCGTTTGAGGCAGAAGTAAACACGGCCTATCAGCACATCATACACCGCAGCAGCAGTGTGCTGGCCATGCAGCGGCTGAGTCTCGAAAAAACATCGGCCACGCTGGCCACCGGCATACGCGGTCTGCTAAACCGCCAGAACAACATACTCACCCGCGCCGAAACCCTTGCCCGCAGCGGCGCGCGCAGCCTGCTGCGCAACGCCCCCGCCGAAATTTCGCAACTGCAGCAACGCATTGTATCGGGCGCACTGCACAGTACGCAAAACGCCCACCATGCACTGGCACAGGCCAAAAACGTACTGGCACAGCGCGCACCGTTTCTGCTGCAAAAACAACATCACCAGCTTGCCCTGCTCGCGCAACGCGTAGAACTGCTGCATCCGGCCAATGTGCTTAAACGCGGCTATGCCTACGTATCGCGCCACGAACAGATAATTACCACTGCCAAACAAGTAAATGCCGGTGAAGAAATCACCGTACATTTTGCCGACGGTCAGCTTACCACACTCGTAAAAAACAACACCGCCAATGAGTGAATCACTCACCTATTCTGCCGCACTAAGCGAACTGAACGAAATAGCCCGCGCCATAGACAACGAAAGCATTCCGCTCGACGAGCTTTCGGCCAAAGTAAAGCGCGCCTCCGAACTTATTGCCTTCTGCAAAAAACGTTTACACGCCACAGAAGAAGAAGTAAAAAAAATTCTGGGCGACATGGAAGAAACTGCACAATAACCTCAAACACATGAGCCACAAACCCGCCACTCCCGACGCATACGTAGCCGCGCTGCCCGACGAGCGTAAAGCCATCATTCAGGCCATGCGCGAAACCGTGCTGAAAAACATACCCAAAGGATTTGAAGAAACCATCAGCTATGGCATGATCGGTTATGTGGTGCCGCACAGCCTATATCCCGCCGGTTATCACTGCGATCCGAAGCTGCCATTGCCCTTCATTTCCATTGCTTCGCAAAAAAGTCATATCGGATTTTACCACATGGGCATTTATGCTCATCAGGAACTGCTCAACTGGTTTACTGCCGAATGGCCAAAGTATTCGAAGAAAAAATTAGACATGGGTAAATCCTGCATCCGTTTTAAAAAAGCCGAAGATGTGCCGCTGGATTTATTGGCTGCACTTGTAAAAAAAATGAAGCCGAAAGACTGGATTACGTGTTACGAAAGCCAAATAAAGAGATAACAAACCCCGATTTTACCCAAAAATCAGAATTTCATTATCCATTATTCTTATATGTAATTACATAATACAGCATAGTTGAAGCGAGATAAGGTATTTTCGCACTCAGATCTCCTTCTTTATGCCAAATTCAATAATCCGGGTTACCTTCCGGTTAAAAGTATTAGCTTTTACATTCTTTGTCTTTTATGGTATTGCGGCCAATGCACAACATAAAAAAGACTCTTTATGGAAATGCTGGAGCAACAAATCGCTGCACGACAGTTCGCGCCTGAAGGCACTGAATGATTATATCTATGAATTTCACATTCAAAAGAAAACAGATTCTGCACTGGTTCTGTTAAAAACACATCATGATTTTTCGGTTAAAGCAGGAAATAAAAAACAACTGGCGGCCAATCATGGCATGATGGGTTCATATTATTTGAACAAGAATAAGTACATGATTGCGCAGGATTATTTTAATAAAAGTTTGGCCATAAATCAGGAAATCAAAAACGACCGGAGCATTGCCGGCAACTATAACCAGCTTGGGCTTGCGCATTTCCACCAGGATCATTTCGACACGGCACTTAATTATTATTTCAACGCCTTAAAAATATTTGAAGCGCAGAAAAACATCAATGAACAGGCTGCAATATATAATAACATAGGCATGGTGTACGGAGTGCTGTACGATACGTTACAGCAATTGAAATACTACGAAAAATCGTATGCCATAACCATGCAAACCACCAATGCACGAAGGCAAATTATAGCCGCCATAAACCTGAGTATGACGGAAAATATGATTGCATCCAGGCAGGATTCGGTTGAAAAAAGGGTGTTGCGTCATCTTGAAAAATGCCGGGAAGCGGGATACAAAGACCTTGAAATAAAGTTGCTGGAAATTCTGGCCGACAGCTATCTCCATAACAAAGATTACAAAAAATCGTTGGCATTTCGCGAAAAAGCAGGGGAACTGGCTTTCAGTGAAAACGACAGTATAGGTATCTGCAATTACTATTACCATAAGGCACGGTTGTTCTACTTCAATAATGAGATTGAGAAAGCCCCTCCGCTGCTGGAAAAGTCTATCCAGGTTGCAAAAAAAATTGAACACTGGAGAATGGTAAAACGCGGAGCTATTTTTTTATCAGATATATATGCCTCAATGGGAAATTACAAGGCTGCTCTCGATAATTATACAATATTCAGCTGGGCCAAAGACAGTATGAACAGCGGCCAGGCCGAAAAAGCACTTTTCAAGGAGCAGACGAAATATGAATATGAGAAAAAAATGCTCGAAGAAAAAGTCATAAACGATAAGGCTGTATATGAACTGAAAACCAAAACGGCCGCACTCGAATACCAGCGCATTATATGGATAACCGTGGCTTCAGGAGTTGCGCTGGTACTGGGAATTTCATTCTTGTTTTACCTCAAAAACACCCGTCAGAAACGAATTATTGCCGAGCAAAAGCTCAATCTCACCAAACAGAAACTTCTCGTTTCGCAGATTAATCCGCACTTTATGTTCAACTCGCTCAATGCCATTCAGAATTTCATCTTCAGGGAAGACGCACTGATGGCGGGCGATTATCTTGCGCAGTTTTCGAAACTCATGCGGATGATTCTTAATTTCTCGCGCGAAGATTATATCAAACTAAGCGACGAAATTGATTTCCTCCACACCTATCTCGATTTACAGAACCTGCGCTTCGGTAATAAATTCGATTATGAAATAAACTGCGATCCCGCTCTTGATCCCGACTCGACAATGATTCCCCCGCTGCTGGGCCAGCCTTTTGTGGAAAATGCCATAGAACACGGCATGAAATACCTGAATGAAAAACGGGGAAGGATTGAAGTAAATATGAGGCTGGAAGAAAACAAACTCATTTATGAAGTAAAAGATAACGGCCCCGGACTGCTGGCCGGTGGCGGGAATTTACAGGCCAATGATAAAACACACAAATCGCTGGCCACCATCATTACCCGCGAAAGACTCGAAAGCTATTCCGGCAACCATAACCACACACACGAAATAACCATAACCGACAATAAACAATACAGTGAAACCGAAACCGGTGTAACCGTGAAGTTTACCACACCCTGCAAATTAACCTGAGTATGATGAACGCTGTAATTATAGACGACGAGCCAAACAATATAGAACTGCTGACCAATCTGATTACACGGTTTGTGCCACAGATTGAACTTGCAGGACAGGCTACCGGAGTGGCCGAAGGCTTTGCCCTTTTAACCGAAAAAAAACCGGCTCTGGTTTTTCTCGATGTGGAAATGCAGGACGGAACCGGCTTCGATTTACTAAAATTAGTTCCGCAAATACCATTGAAAGTTATTTTTATTACTGCGCATGAACAATACGCCCTTCACGCCTTTCATTACAGTGCCATTGATTACCTGCTGAAACCTGTTTCTCCTTCAGAACTGCTCAACGCAGTACGTAAAGCCGAACAATCGGTTAGCAACGATGAACTGAAAATGCAGATCAATGCCCTGCTCTCCAATGTTCACGACAGCGAAGGGAGGAATAAAAAAATTGTGCTCAAAACACAGGAAAGGGTATATGTCACAAACAGCGACGAAATTGTGAGGCTGGAATCAGAAGGCAACTACACTACTGTTTATCTCACAAATGGAAACAAGGTGCTGGTTTCCAAACTGCTCAAAGAATTTGAAGAAACACTGAAAGACCAGCACCACTTTTTCCGCACACACCAGTCGCATATTGTCAATCTCGATTATTTCTTCTGCTACGAAAAATCTGAATCATCGGTTATTCTGAAGGATAAATCGAATGTGCCTCTTGCCGTGAGAAAGAAAGAACAGTTGTTTAAGATTTTGAATCTGGAATAATTTTAAACAAAGCCAGGTATTATTGCCTCAGTAAACGTTCACAGCCAAACTCGTCACACCCTTGTTAACCTTCAGGCCAGTGTTTGCCCGGAACCACAGTCCGGGCTTTTTTCATTTTATAGCCCCCAAAACCACTATACTGGAAAACCCGTACTGCGAATTTACAGCCAACCCCAACGAATGTCTGCCGAAAGCGGACGAATTTCAATTGACCTGATTACAGTTTGAAAAGGCATTTAGTTTTGTCGCGTTTTCTGCACATCCCCTGTAAAACAAAGAAAAATGACAAACAAAATGACTAAAATGGGCCTGCTTGTGGCCTCAGCCTTTCTCGCGCTTTTACCGGAAAAAGCTTCAGCTCAGATAGCTCTTTCGGGTAACGTACAAACCAATACATTAACTGCCACTTTCCCTTATCAGTACTATGGAAATGACATAACCTGCAATGCTTCCGGACAATATGCCATAACCTGGACACAGCAACCGGCTTCGTCGCTGCAGAAAGTGTACACGAGAAGCTATTCCAATTCGGGTTCAGCCAATACGGCAGCGCAGGTGGTAGCCAACAATACCCCGCCGGCTTCTGGCGGAGGAGATTCTGATCCTGCAGTTTCCATGAACACCAATGGCAGCTACATTCTTGTATATGCCGAAAACAACAACTCGATAGTTACCTCTTCCAACTTCTGTTCAATTTTTTACCAGCGTTACAATGCAAACGGCACGGTAAACGGCGCACGCGTGTTTGTAGATTATGGTGTTTTCCCTGACATTGACATTGCCAGTGATGGTTCGTTTAATATTACTTACATCAGCGGCCACTATTTCTTTACCCCGCAGCGGGTATATGTAAAACGTTATCTGGCAAGTGGCACTGCAAATGGTGCGCGTATTACCGTACAGGATACCCCATCCAATCAGGGATTCTACAATCCGGTAATCCATTCACTTCCCGGTAATGCTTTTTACATTTCGTATCAGGATGGTAACACGGGCAGTCCCAAAATGGAGTTTTTCAATACTTCGGGAGCAAACATCTATTCTACTTTCAGCACCACCGGCAACAATACCCGTCAGCTTTTCGCGGTAAAACCCAACGGCGACGTGGTTGCAGTAGGAATTGATGTATCTATTGTATCCAATTCGCCCTATACCGAACAGGTGCGTACGAAGATCAACACCTATACACCGTCAACAAATACTACAGCAACTCCGGTTTATCTTTCGCCCATTACCACCACCGATATTCTGATGAAAAGCAACCGCGCTTCTATTGGAATAAACGATGCGGGCACATATGTGGTGGCCTTCCCCAAATACAGCGGCAGCAACTTCCTTGGCATTTATCTTCAGCAATACAATGCGCTGGGTGTAACCGTTGGCCCTGAATATCCGGTTAGTACTTCCAACAACACCATGAAAAATGTTGTACTCGACGTAAGCGACTGTTCTTTTACAGTGTGCTGGTATGAAAACAACAACCTGTTTCACAAACGCTTCGGACTTTACGACAACAGTACTGCAAATATTCTCAGTTCAGTACAATACTGCAGCGGAAGTCCGATTACTGTAAGTGCAAACGTTTCAGGCAATGTAATAGATTTCTCGTGGGAAATAACCCAGTGCGATGCCTCGGGTGCAGCCATTGCGGGTGGATACAACTGGACAGGCCCCACCACAACCGGAACTCCCGGGCCGTTTACTTTCCCCTCCAGTTCAAACCTTCCCTGCAATCAGTACTACAATGTAAAACTGTATATCGATAACGGTTGCCGCGGAATCATTGCCAATCGGATAATCTACTACCGCTGCTCGCCCACTCCCGTAATTACATCGTCGGAGCCCAATCCGCTTTGCTTTGGCGAGTCAGCCACACTTACGGTAAACTACACTCCCAGCCAGAACACCTCTGTGAGCTGGAATACCGGAGCCACCACGTCATCTATAAATGTAAATCCGGCTGGTTCGCAAACTTACACGGTTACAGTAACTGCTCAGGGCTGCTCGGCCGGCACATCCTACACCGTAACACGCAGCAACACCAACAACCCCGGATTTACCCTCACCGCCAGCGCCACCAGCGGCAATCCGTACTTCACCGCAAGTGCCACACCAATTATCAACCCCGGTGCAAACGGCATCAGCTACTACTGGGACATTGTAGAAATTGATCCGGCCAACGGCAACGAGATTCCCAACACCAAAGTGTATAACCCGCAATGCTGGTGGAATTCGGCTGGCACAACCAGTTTCCAGAACTACTCGTACCTTACCTCATACACCTCGGCCAACAACGGATACAGCAACCCCGCCAATTTCGGTTGCAGTGCCAATGCCGGTCGTTTTGAAAGCGGACACACCTACCGCGTTACCCGCGCCACCTGGACAGCCAGTTGCCCCTGGACAGCAGAAGTACAACTGATGATGATGTGCCCCACCTGCCGCACCAACGGATCGCCCGAACTCATTGTCACCAGCCAGGGCACCTACAATGAGTCAAACCTGCCCCACAACATGAGCTACCTGCTCTCCATACTCGGCAACAACACACAAACACAACTGCCCGCCAGCGCAGTGCTTGCACCAAATCCCTCGCAGGGACTCTTTACACTGAGCAACCTGAGCGGCACACAAACCCGGGTGCAGGTGTACAACCTGAACGGACAACTCATCATGAGCGAACAAACCACCGAAAAGTCGCTCCTGTTCGACCTTACCGGGCAGCCCGCAGGCTTGTACCTCTGCCGCATTACAAGCAACGGAAACACCGAAACACAACGCCTCGTAATTGAATAACCGGCAACCCGCCAAACACTGCACATCCCTTTTTAATCCCCCGGCCTCCGTTCCGCTCTGGAACCGGAGGCCGGGCTTTTTACGTTTTAATGGACACTGTGCCAATTTTTTATGCAGGGGGGCTAAAAAATGTATCTTTGATGCACATTTTTAAAAACACCTGTTCCTATGAGTTTTTTCAGAAAAGCAATGGGACTTTTCGTCGAGTTTGAAGACGACGGATCAAACCACGATCCGGTAACCCCTAACCTCTCTGCAACTGCCAATCCGGTGGCAAGTACCGGCATGGGCACCGGCACACCGCGCCCCGCTGCTCCGCTTAATCAGGATGAGCTTGACAAGTTTGAAAAGCACTTCGACAAACTCTTTGACGGAGCCAACCTGCCCGGCCCCGATTATTATGAGTTCTGGAAAACAATGGATACGCTCGAGCAGCATATCCCCGACGAAAAAGCACGCTTTTCGGCCACGTTTGCCTCGCTCAGCATTCAGGGACTTACCAAAGACAAACTCCTGCAAACTGCCGGGCATTATCAGCAACTGATACAGAAAGACAAGCTCGCTTTCGACAAAGCCTTTGCCGCCAAAGCCGGTACAGAAATTTCCGGAAGGCAGGCCGCTGTAAAAGACCTGGAACAGAAAATTGCGTCCAACTCCGAGCTTATTCAAAAGCTCACCAAAGAAATAAGCGATGCGCAAACCCGCATCATGAGCCTGAAGAAGGAGATTATTGATGAAGAATCGAGGCTTAACAGCAGCCGAAGCGGTTACGACATGGCCTGTAACGCCATGATAAACAAAATCGGCAGCGACATCGAAAAAATCAAAACCCTTCTTTAAGCCTTATGGAAACAAACATATTCCCTGCAGGACAGGAGAAACTTCGTTCCTACTGGAACCGTCCCGGTGGAAAATTCGGCATCATTGCCGGAATCGGTGTGCTGGTGGCCATTGGCTACTACGTAATTCCGATTCTCACCAAAGTAGTATGGAATACCTTCAACTTTGGCGTGGCGCTGGCCTGCCTCGGTATTCTTATTTACTGCCTCACTCACCGCAAGCTCCGCCTGAGTCTGTATTATTTCTACGAATGGCTCATGCGCAAATTGGTGGGCCTGGTAATCCAGCTCGATCCTTTCATTATTGCCGAAGACTACATCCAGGACATGGAGCAGCAGCGCGAAAAGCTGTACAAGCAAACCGTGGACGTGGAAGGGCAGAAAGAAAAAATCCAGCTCAAGATTACCGAGAAAGAACGCGAGTTGCAGAAACTCATGAGCAAGGCACAGGTGGCCAAAGAACAAAACATGCTGCCCGAACTGGGCAACGCCACCCGCCAGATCGGCCGCATAAACGAGTACATCAAACAACTTTCGCCCATACGCGACAACCTGGGCCGCATTGGCGATTACCTCACCAAGATTCACAAAAACAGTGCGTATCTCATTGAGGATGCCAAGAACGAACTGGAACTGAAAAAAGACCTGTACAAATCGGTTACCTCCGGCAACAAGGCACTTACCTCGGCCATGAAAATCTTTAACGGCGATCCCGAAAAGAAACTCATGGTTGAACAGTCTATGGAATATCTCAAGGAAGATATTGCCACCAAATTAGCCAACATGAAAAAAGCCATCAGCTACTCGTCAGACTTCATGCGTTCCATCGACCTCGACAATGCCACCTACGAGCAGGAAGGGTTGAAAATGATTGAACAGTTTGACGGCGATGAGAAGTTCCGTTTGCAGCACAGCAGCCACAGCGCGGCTCCCACACAACAGGGCGGAAACATCAGCGGAACCAATAATTACAACGACTTGTTACAGTAAAACATTAACCCCAAATTATACATACACACATGGCAACAAAAATTAAACCTGCAGGAAAGATTGCAATTATTTTACTGGTACTCGGTGGCATTTACGCCGGTAAAGTATTCTGGTGGGACAAACGTCCCACCGAGGCCAAAAAATCGCAAAACATTGGCGTAGTGGCACTGCCCGACGAGCCCAATGCTTCGCTTACCGGACAAGCCACCAAACTCCCGCTCCCCGGTGCTGAACCTGCGGCCAACGGCGGAACCAAAATTGTTTGGAAAGTAATGGCATGGAACTCGCAATTCCCGCTCATGTATGCCAACGGCGGTGCCAACACCACCAAAGGCTCGCTCATGGATGCCGCCAAAGTACAGGTGGAAGTTGTTCGTCAGGACGACTGTTTTAAGACTATTACCGATATGGTGAAGTTTGCACAGGAGTATAAAGAGAATCCCAATACGCCTGGCGTATTCGCTTCATTTATGGGCGATGGTATGCCGGCTTTCTTTGCCGGTTTGTGCAAAGAGCTCGAACCACTTGGCCCCGAATACCAGCCGGTAGCTTTTTACGCAATGGGCAAATCGTATGGCGAAGACCAGTTGATGGGCCCCGAATCGTGGAAAGCCGATCCGAAAAACGCCATTGGCCGCACGGTATCCTGCGTAATGAAAGACGGTGATATGAATATCCTGCTCAAATGGGCCGGCGATAATGGCCTGAAAGTGAATCCCGATGAAACCTCTTACGATAAAGATGCGATTAACCTTATTGCAGCAAATGACTTTCTTCAGGCTGCAGAAAAGTACATTACCGGCTACAAGGAAAAACGCAAAATTGTGAAGGATGGCCTGAAAACCAGCGAGGAAATTGAAGTAGGTGTTGACGCCGTAGCCACCTGGACTCCCGGCGACGTAAACATTTCCCAGAAAAAAGGCGGACTGGTAACCATTGCTTCTACAAAGCAATACTCTACCCAGATGCCCAACATCACTATTTCCATCAAGAAATTTCTCAACGATCACCGCACCGATGTGGAGAACATCATTGTGGCACTTTCACAGGCCGGCGACCAGGTGCGTTCGTTTAAAGAAGCCAAGTCGTTTGCCGCCGACGTTTCTGCCAAAGTGTATAACGAGCAAACCGGTGCGTACTGGATGAAATACTACGACGGTGTGGTGGAAAAAGACATACAGGGCAAAGAAGTATCGCTGGGCGGCTCAATGGCATTCAACCTGAGCGACTGCTCCGATATGTTTGGCCTCGGCAAAGACGGCATCGACCGCTACAAAGCCGTGTACACCACCTTCGGCGATATTCTGGCCAAAATGTATCCCGAATACATGGCCACCTATCCGGCCTACCAGCAGGTGGTGGATAAATCGTTTGTGGCCACCGTGCGCTCCAACCATCCCGAACTCCTCGAAGGCAAAACCATTCAGGTAAATTATGCACCTGAAATGAAACAAACCGTGTCGTCGAAATCATACAGCATCGAGTTCGAATCGGGCAGCGCCGTTATCAAAGCCGAATCGTACTCCGTACTCGACGAGATCATGAAGAGCGCCATTGTGGCCGAAGGCCTCAAACTGGGCATCTACGGCCACACCGACAATACCGGCAATGCCGACGCCAACCAGAAACTCTCCGAAGACCGCGCCAATGCCGTGAAAAACTACCTGCTCGGCAAAGGACTTGCGGCCAACCGCGTGGAAACAAAAGGCTTCGGTCAATCGCAACCCATTGCCGACAACAAAACGGCCGATGGCAAAGCACGCAACCGCCGCGTGCAGATTGTGCTGGGCCAGTAAGCCGCACCCAAAGCAGTGAACACCAAACCTGAACTGCACACATGAACGATCTCTCAAAACTCTTTGTACCGTTTTCCGCCATCAGTCGGAAAACGGTACTTACTTTAATAGTGGCCGAAACCATTGTGGCCCTGCTCATCTGGCAGCTTTCCGGCAACGGTCTCATTCCCTCGCCCACCAAAGTACTCGACGCGCTGGGGCGTGTGGCTAGCGATCCGAATTTCTCTTTTGCCGACAATTTCATGTCGAGCCTTTTCCTTACGCTCAAGGGCATGGGCATTTCCATACTCATTGCGCTGGCGGTGTCGTACCTCGCACTTATTCCGGTGTTTAATCCGGTGGCACATTTCATTATTAAATGCCGCTACCTCACACTCACCGGTCTCATATTCGTATTCACGCTTATGACCGACAACGGCAGCCAGCTAAAAATGAGCCTGCTCATTTTTGGCATTGTACCGTTTTTTGTCACCTCGCTGCTTTCCATCATCGAAGGCATAAATAAGCAGGAATACGAACTCTGCCGCACACTGCGCATGAACAACTGGCAGATCCTGTGGGAAGTGGTTATTGTGGGCCGTTTCGATCAGGTGTTCGAAGTAATGCGCCAGAACTTCGCCATTGCGTGGATGATGATTACCATGGTAGAAGGACTGAGCATGTCGGAAGGCGGTTTGGGCACACTGCTCATCAAGGCCAACAAGTTTGTGGATATGGCGCAGGTATTTGCCATACTGCTGGTAATATTTGTGCTGGGTATTTTGTTTGATATACTGCTCGGCCAGTTGCGCCGCTGGTTATTTCCCTACACCAAAATCGAAACTGCAAAATGAGCACCGACCAGCCCGCATCACCGCACGAACAGCCCGCCGGAAACGGCAATCATGCCAACCACAACCGGCAGGAAGTAATACTCTGCGCCGAAAACATCAGTTTGCGCTACGACAAACTCATTCTGCGCGATGTAAATTTTACCATACGCAACATTACCCGTCCGGGTGTTAATCAGGGCCAGGTAGTTTCGCTCATCGGCCGCAGCGGCATTGGTAAAACACAGTTGTTTAAAATCCTCGCCGGATTAAACAAACCCACCACCGGCACAGTAAAAATAAATGCCGAACAACGCCCCGTAAAAGCCGGCGACATGGGCATTGTACCACAAAATTACATCCTGTTCACTCACCGCACGGTACTTGAAAACCTCACCATCGGCCTCAAACAATCGGGCCGGAAGCTGAGCGATAAAGACATCAAAGACACAATAAACGAAAAAGCCGATCTCTTCGATCTCCGCGATCACCTCAAAAAATACCCCATGCAACTGTCGGGCGGTCAGCGCCAGCGTGTGAGTATTTTGCAGCAGGTGCTGGCCGGCAATCATTTTATTTTGTTTGATGAACCGTTTTCGGGATTGGATGTGATAATGATTGACCGCGTGGTAGATCTTCTGCTCAAAGTATCGTGCATGCACGAGCACAACACCCTCATTGTGGTAAGCCACGACGTGGAAAACGCCATGGCCATTTCCGATACCGTGTATATTCTCGCCCGGCAGCAAGGCAAAGAAGGCGCCACCATCACCGAAACCATCGACCTCGTAAACATGGGCCTCGCCTGGGAACCCGAAATCCGCCGTAAACCTGCCTTCATCGAACTGCTCGACCAGATCAAACATAAGATCTGAGCACTGTTTTTTTTATTTCTCACGGCTGTCACTTATTCCTGTGGCAGCCGTTTTTTTTATTTCAATTATCACTATCGAAAATACCACTGCATATTCGGCAAACACAAGCCAGTAATTTTCCTTTACGCCGTTCACGGTATAAGCCGCGTAACTCAGCCACACCATCACCGACCAAACCACCCCAAACCACCATCGCCCCAGCACACAAAGCACAAGCACCGGCACCACATACCACGGATGCACAATTGCCGCACACGCATAATAAACCATCAAAGCCAAAGCAGCCTTGCGGCAAAAAACAGCAATCATATCTCCTTCACTCCTGCGCAGCGCAATAAACAATATAATAACCAAACTTATCAAAAGCAGCACAGGCCCCGCCGTGCCAATAATATTGTACCCTTTCACTGCAAATCCGGCTTCACGCACTAAGTAATAAACGCTGGCATTAAACTCAAACTTCTGAAAATACAAATCCACACTGCTCATCAGGTGCGGCAAAAAACCATCGGCCAGCAAAGGCACAAAACAAACCGCCGCCACGCCCGCCGCCACTATCGAATACATTATTGCCTGCTTCCAGCCCACTATACGCACCCACAACGGCAGCAACAAAAGCGGAATCAGTTTCGAAGCCACCGCCAGCCCCCACATCACCGCCCACCGCTGCCATTGCCCAAAACTGAGCAGATACAAACCCGCCACCATAAAAAACACCACCAACGCCTCGGCGTGAAGATTGCCCGTAAGCTCAATTATCACCAGCGGGTTGAGCGCATACAGCAACGCATTGCGCACAGGCATATTCATACGTGCCAGCAAGCGCGGCAGCAAAATAAGCGTGCCCGCCTCGGCCAGAATATGTATCAGCCGCAGCACAAGCACACTCCCATACACACTCTCCGGCGACAGCTTTGCCGCCAGCCAGAACGTGGCCTGTGCCACCGGCGGGTAAATGGTAAAGTAATCGGGCGAATTAAGCTGCGCAAACAACTCAGGCGTAAGGTTGGAGGAGTGGGCGGAAGAGGTGTACAGCAACTCGCGCGGAAGATGCGCAAACGGAGCCTCGCCCGCTGCCAGCAAACGCCCGTCCCAGATAAAGCGGAAGTAATCATCGCTCAGGTTGGGCAGCATAAACAGCAGCAGCAACCGCAGTACCAGCGAAGCATTAATGAGTTGCGGCACATCCTCATCGGGCGTATGCCGGTACAGCCACCACGCCAGTGCACTGCAGGCAAATGCCAGTGCAAGCAGTTGCAGCGTATCGATACGCGGCGTTAGGTAGCCCAGCGTGGCAATACCGGCAGCCAGCAGCATCAGCAGCACACTACGCAAACGATATGCGGCAGCGGTTTTCACCAGTAGCGGAAAATGGTGGTAATAATTTTGTAGCCGGCCAGTATGGTGCCTTTCACCGTGCCGCTTATTTTCGAAAAACCAATGCGGCGGCGGTAAGTCACCGGTACTTCGGCCGTTTTCATTTTCAGCTTGGCGGCCTTGAGTTGCATTTCCACTGTCCAGCCGTAAGTGGTATCGCGCATTCCAATTTTCAGCAGCGAGGCATATTTAATGGCTCTGAACGGGCCCAGGTCGGTATAGCGTACGCCGTACATCCAGCGCATAAGCGTGGTGGCAAGCCAGTTGCCGAATACCTGCTGCGGAGTCATCGACCCTTTTTCGCGGTTGCCCAGCGCGCGCGAACCAATTACAAGGTCGCAGTGGTTGTGTAGTATCGGCTCTATTAATTTGGGCAGCTCCTCCGGCCGGTCCGAATAGTCGGCATCCACAAACACCACAATATCGGGCTTTACCACCTGCTCCGCTATCCACGCCATGCCGCAGAGGCAGGCAAAACCGTAGCCCTGCTGTTTTTCGTCCATCACCACGGCACCTGCTTTTTCGGCATTGGCGCGGGTGGCATCGTTCGAGTTGTTGTTTACTACAATAATGTGCCGCAGCATTTCGCGCGGCAGCGCATTCACGACTTTACCCACCGAATTTTCTTCGTTGTATGCGGGAATAATTACGTCAATAACCGGAGGGTTGTTCATAGCGGCGATATACGAAGATAGACTGTTGGAGGGATTATTCGCAGCGCAGGGGGAGGACTCTCGTAGAGTTTAAACCCTCGTAGAGTGGTTGAATAATTTTCAGAAGCACAATCCGCATAGCGGCGATATACCAAGATAGGCTGTTGGAGGGATTATTCGCAGCGCGGGGGCGGGGGGGACTCTCGTAGAGTTTAAACCCTCGTAGAGTTATCAGAAGCACAATCCGCAGCAGCCACAAAACACCACCTGTCCCGCCATCCGCTATACTCCGGCAGCATTTCCGCAAAAACGGCATACCGGCAGCCGGGGTGCCGCTCCTGTCGGGGCTAAGCAAATATCTTCCGCTTTCCAAAAAACCGTCCGCTCCCCCGCCCCCATTCCCCCGCCCGCCCCGCACCGCCCCCCGGGGAGGAACTCTCGTAGAGTTTAAACCCTCGCAGAGTCCCCGCTCAAAATCTTAACTTTATACTATGAAACCGCTGCTGTTTGCACTTTCGCTTGCTGCCTCCTTGCTTTTGTGCACCGCACACTCGTGCAGCGAACCCGCCGCGGCCACCGCCGCCAACAACACCCCGCCCGAAAGCACCACACGTCGCACTACACCGCTCATTACCGGATTCGGATTCGAAGCCCCGCCACAACCGGCCGACTCGTCGGTATTCAGTGCCATGCGCCGTTGCGGCGGAAACTGGGTGGCACTCATCCCCTACGCATTTGTGCCAGAGGGCAAAACCGAAATCTGGTTCAACCACCCGCGCCAATGGTGGGGCGAACGCAGCGACGGCATTATCGCCTGCACACAACTTGCCCGGCAGCAGCAGCAACGCATCATGCTCAAACCACAGCTCTGGCTGGGCGGCGGCACCTTCACCGGCAATTTCGCCTACACCGACACCGCCTCCTGGCACGCATTCGAGCTCAACTACACACGCTACATCCTGCACTACGCCCGCCTCGCCGATTCGCTCCGGGCCGAAATCTTCTGCATCGGCACCGAACTCGCCGCCTTCGTAAAAGCCCGTCCCGCTTACTGGCAACAACTCATTACCCAAGTGCGCAGCGTGTACAAAGGCCAACTCACTTACGCCGAAAACTGGGACGCCTGGCAAAACTTCCCGCACTGGTCCCTGCTCGACTACATTGGCGTAGATGCCTATTTCCCCCTCAGCAAAGCCCAAACGCCCGCCGTAAACGAACTGCTCGCTCTCTGGAAACCCTACGCCCAGGCCCTCAAAACCACCGCCGATAAAACCGGCAAACCCATACTCTTCACCGAATACGGCTACCGCAGTTGCCACCACGCTGCCGCACAACCCTGGGTTTCCGATACCGACGTACCCGTTAATCTTGCCGCGCAGGAAAACTGCTACGAAGCATTGTTGCGTACATTTGTACCCGAACACTGGTTTGCCGGCGGGTTTGTATGGAAATGGCACGCCGAAAAAAACACCGGCGGCCTGTACAACAACGATTTCACCCCGCAAAACAAACCCGCACTCAAATGCATCGCCAAATGGTACGCGCAATAATATTTCTCGGCAGTGTGCTCTCGCTCTTCACCTCGTGCCAGGCACAGGTAGGCAGCGGCAGCTACAACGCCATGCTCAAAACCCTGCTCAAACACAGCGTCCCCGAAATTACCGTTGACTCGCTCGAAAAATGCGCAAATAACGTACTCCTCCTCGATGCCCGCGAAATAGCCGAATACAACGTAAGCCACATTGCCAACGCCCGCCACGTAGGCTACGATAAATTCAACATCGCCTCACTGACCGACATTCCCAAAGACAAACGCATTGTAGTGTACTGCTCGGTAGGCTACCGCAGCGAAAAAATTACCGAAAAGCTACGCGCAGCCGGTTACACAAACGTGTCTAATTTATACGGAGGAATTTTTGAGTGGGTAAATCAGGGAAATAAAGTGGTGGACAATGCAGGGAAGACTACAGAAAAAGTACATGCCTACAGTAAGAGCTGGGGAGTGTGGCTTACGCGGGGGCAGAAAGTGTATAAGTAACCACTGCCGCTGCAAACCAGGAGACGACCGAAAGAATGAGTTGGGGATGCAGATGCGCTCCGAAATAGTGAAATTATTTTTCTATATTTAATTTCAAACCGGATTCGTCATGCAAAAATCTTTACAATTCTTATTCCTCTGCATTTTTGCTCTTTCAGTTCACGCATTCGCGCAGGTTGCACCGTTTATGGCTACAACCTGGAATCAAACCTGCTTTTACAACGACTCCTGCCCCACCGTAAGTTCGGGCGGCTCATGCGGGCGCGCATACACAGGCTGCAATGCCACGGCAATGGGCCAGATCTGCAAATACTACGCCTGGCCGGTAAACGGCCTGGGCTCGCATTGCAATACCAATTTGCCTTCACAATGTGTAAACTTTACAGCGCAGACATATAACTATGCAGCAATGCCCAATAATGTAACCGCTGCAAACAGCGAGGTGGCAAAACTGCTTTATCACCTCGGGGCTGCATGCAATATGCAATACAGCGGAGTAAGCTCAAACTCGTTTTTTGACGCAGCCGTGCTCAAGCGCTATTTTGCCTATACACCGGCCATGTATTCCTCAGCAGTATTTCTGTTCAATACCACGCAGGAACTTATTGATGCCATAAAACTGGAATTAGATGCCGGCCGGCCGGTGTACTGCAAAGGTGGCAATCATTTTTACCTCATCGATGGCTACAATGCACTTGATCAATTTCATATCAATTTTGGCTGGAGCGGTACTTACGATGGATATTACCCCATTAACAGCGTGGTTACACCGGCAGGAACATTCACCCCTTCAAATTTCATTTTCATGATTCGTCCGTTGCAGGGCCAGCTCGAAACCGGAACCGATACCATTGTTGTTACCGCATCGGCCGGAGCCACAGCATTCGAATTTACCTCGCTGCTCAATTGGACAATGAGCAGCAATGTACCCTGGATAAACACGGCACTGAGTGCGGGAAATCCCGGCTACTACGCTTTTGCCGATGGAAATACGTTTACACCACAAGTCAACAACGGCGGCATTCGCTATGGTCATATCCTTATTCAGAATGCCAATGATATCGACACCATTGTGGTCATGCAGGAAGCCTCGCCGCTTGGCACCAATCCCGACACGCTGCAGTATGCCGATATTGGCGGCACACAACCGGCAGCCATCACCTATTTCAGCTGGGCCAGCTGGACAATTTCTTCGCCCGCATCGTGGGTAAGCATATCACCCTCATCAGGCACCGGAAACGGCACACCCGCAATTACCTGCACAATGAATCCCGGCAACACCATACGAAGCAGTTACGCAGTTATTACCGCAGGAGCATTCAGCGATACCATTCAGCTTGTGCAGGCTGCAAGCCTCACCACATCAATATCTCCCGCAACAAACCACACAACAACCATTTATCCGAATCCGGGAAATGGGATATTCGTATTGCGCAGTGTCGATTTAACCACGCGAAAAAATATCACAATCTATAATTTGAATGGCGGGTTAGTATTCAGCACACAACTTCTTCCCGGCGAAACAATACTGAATGCAGGCCAACTGAGTGCCGGAATTTATCTGCTTAAAATTTCGGAAAACGGGTTAAAGGAAGAAACGCATCGGTTAACAATTCTGCACTGAGTTTGAAACCAGAACTAATCGTGGCATAACTTTGCTGATGATGATTTACTCACATCTTCGGTATTGTTTCAGCAAAGCACTTTGTTTCAACGCACTTTTATAGCTTTCACATTCATTGCCTTTGCAATTTCGCTCAATAACTGCCCAGGCATCCTCTCCAATTTTGTTTTTAGTATCGGGCGAAAGCCCTGAGGCAGCAAGAAAACAGGCCGCATCATATTTCTGAAACAACAATGCGGTATGAAGCAATGTATTCCCGGCCGTATCTGTTTTATACAAATTAATTTTCGGCTTCAACCATACAAAAACCTTTTCCGTCGCACAAAAATTATTGTATTTGAGCAACGAAATAAACGCATATTCATCAATCAGCGAATCAAACTCTGGTCTGTAGCGGTGAAACAATTCCAGCAGGGCAATCATTTGCGCTTCGGTCTTTCTATCACTGCCTCCGGGTAATTTACTCTCCGAAAGCGAAGGAAAGGTTATATAATGACAGGCCGTAAATCCGGCCGTAAAACCTGATTTGCTGGCTGCTGCCGGTAAAAGTATATTGGCTTTACGTTTCAAACATTCTTCTGCCAGGCCGGGCCTCTGCCCGCTCAAACAAATGTGCATGAGCAAAGTAAATCCGGTGCTGTCATATTTATCAATATTACCTTTGTAAGAGCGGAGATTAGCTCTGGTATCGATAGTTTGTACAACAGTATTTACGTTTCTGCTCTTGCAGGAAACTATTGCAAGAAAGAAAGGAAGGAGAAATAAGTGTCTGATTCCCAAAATCATGGTAAAGAATCTAAAATAGCAATAGAATAAAATCGAAATGTATCTCTGGGTACGCCGTTCTGATGTTTGGCACTATAATACCCTTCCACAGCAACTTTGCAAGTAAACTCTTGTCCTGCCCTTGTATTGATAAACTGATCGTAAGAAGTGTAAGTATAATTCCTGACAATAGTATCGCAGGGCTGAAGATGTATTTTTTGTCGCCAACCGGCACTATCGTAATCGAAAATAATACTTCGTTTTGAATCGAGGTAAATAATTCCTTTCAATAATTCGGTCTTTATATCAATCTTACAAGCAGAATACCTACTATCCGCCATATCAGCATTTCGCTTATCCGGGGCGGTACAAGATAGTAAAAACAGCAATAAAAGGTACCTCATTCTTTTGTTATTAATGTAACACTCACATCATCCAAATGGTAAACAGCCTTACGCTGATTCCGAAATTCTGCCTCTGCCATTTTATTTATTTCTTTTGCTTTAGCCTTACGAATATAATGTTTCGACTTTTCTTCATAGTTTTTCCTGAACTTAACCATAAAGGCATTTTTATCATTAACCTCCCTGGTAGCCACAGCAGTTCTTATACCTCCAATCTGCAACATTGTTTCCCCACCTCTCGCAATATAAACTGCTTTAACTTTTATCCATTGTGAAGTATTATCGAGATATAGCGAGGAAATATTCTTATTATCCGCATCTGCTCTTTCCAATCGCCGCGAACTAAACGGCTGACTATTTAGCAAACTATCTGAATGGTCAAAAAAATCAAACCCAAAGTCATTCTGACAAACAGTAGAATTGCTATCCAATCTTACAAACATTTCAACCAAATACTTTTTCCCTTTTTGCAGTGGCTCACTCAGTGTAGTTTTTGCCCATGAAAAGCTATTTGAATAGGAAGTATAATTAATGGTGGTTATTGCATAATTAAACCCTAATTCGAGATATCCGTTACCTGTATGAGCACCTTTATATACCAGATATTTTTCTTCAAGGGGCGTATTTCTGAATTTATAATAGTGTGTTGCACAAGCATTCCGGTATATTACATCATTAATTATCCAGTTATCCAATGGTGTCCTTTGGCGGGAAAAAACGTTCTGATGAATGGACGAATCTGTTACAGAACAAAGTGTATTTGCTTCAAAACCGGAATTAAGGACAAGATTTTGAGCAGGAATTAACTCCGGGAAACATAATAACAACAAAATGGGTATGATCTTATTCATTTCAATATGGTCTTTCAGTACTTAAACTTAGTGCTATTTTCTTAATTTTCTTGCTTAATTTATTAGACATTGACTCGTTAAAAAGTAGCGATACTTTAACCGAGTCATCAGCCTGAAAATTAAGATAACCTTTGTTTCTTATATCTGCTTCAACCTCATCGGCTGGTATTCCAGAATCAAGATCAGAAATTACAGAATCAACCTCGTTTGTTGTTGGGTAAAATGTAAACGTGGGATCTATATATGTGGCAATTAATGATGATCTTAAATTAGCTTCCCGTATCGCCAACACAATTTCATCACGAGCTGGCTGCATACTTTTCAGATATGCGGAAGTACTTGTTCCTATTATTTTTAAAGTAGTCACATCAGTTCCTGCTCTTGATAAGAGGTTTCGAAGTTCTGCCAATAACCGGATTTGGCCTCTTGTCAAATTAATTGTTTCGTCTAATGATTCATCAAAATTGGATCGTGATCTAAAAACAACAAAAAAAGTTGTTGTTCCGGCACCTGCCATCCCTTCCAATTCGCTTTCTTCCTTCCACCCTTTCAAAGTATCTTCGATATTTTCAATATGATACTTACCACCTTCACCCCACGGATTTCTAAACTTAACCATAGCTTTTGTATTTAACACCCGCCGGAAACATCACACATCCCCGGCGGGCAGGTTCAACCATATATTTATTTCACTCAGGGCTTTACTGCCTGTGTATCATTACACCCGCAACCACAGCCGCTTTGTGGCACATCGCAGCAGGGGCCGAAAACCTTTTTGTATTTGTCGGCCTGCTGGAGCGGGTCGCTGATGTTTGTGAGTATTTGTATCTGCTGGGTTTGCTGGTCGTTGTCCAACTGGGCTTTGTTTACGGCAATGGCCTGCAGGTGCTGGTTGTAGCAGTCGAGTGCTTCGCCCTGGCCAAGCAGTGCATCCACCACCAGCGAATCGGTGCGGAGTATGCGTTTTTTTACGTCGAGGATGATGCCGGGTACGGTTTTTCCTTCGGCGGTTTGGCTGAGTGAAGGGATTTTGCGGGCATACGTGTTGGTAATGGGCGGTTCGGTGCCGCCGCAACAGTCGTTAAGGGTTTCGGTAATACATTCCATAAACGATACGCGTGTGCCGGTATGATCGAATATGTTGCACAACTGCCGGAAAATGCCTTTGCGGGTTTTGTTAATGGTATCGGCGCAGGGCGACCCCACGGGGCCGTCTTTGAGAACCTCGGCCAGCAAATCGTTTATGTTGGAGAGTTTGGCTACACGGCGGCTTTCGGGGTAGCCGTTGGAAAATACAACAGATACATCGTCGAGATACGTAATGGTAATGTATTCCTGCAAAAGCTGACGAAACACGAAGTTGAGCACACGGCTGAGGTTGATGTTTTTGAGCCGGCGCACGGTCGATTCGGTTTGCTCGCTTATGCTGCTGCTGCTTACTTCGGTGTTTACAGATACATCGCGGTTGCTGCTGGCCTGGCTCGAATGGGTGTTAAGTGCCGAGTTGAGTGCGCTGACGTGTTCGGTAATGGAATTGGAAGTAGTGGAGCCGTTGGTAACACCGCCGCTTACATCAACCGGAACGCCTATCGAAGTGAGGTTGATGCCGCCGCCAATTTCCGAACTGTTGCTGCTCGACGAGCCGTAGGTTTGATCACGTCCGCTTTGCGACTCAATGGTTTGCTGAAACTCCTGTGCGCTGCTTTCGCTGAAAGAGTCGAGTATGCTTTCGGCTCGGCTGCGTTTTTCCTCGTCGTGGCGAAAAGTGGTAATGCTTATTGTGGTTTCTTCGCCGGGCAGCAGGGTAAATGTTTTTACCGTTTTGCCTGCGCCATAATTGCCCGCAAATGTGCATACTTTATAATGCAGCACCAGCGTAAGGCGAGGCCTGGGGGCTTTGGGACGCGGCAAAAACGTCATTACCGGTTTGCCGTAAAAATTGGGACGGATAATGGGCCTGCGCCCTTTTAATACCTGTCCGATAACCACAGATCCTGGCAAACCGGCAATCATCAGTTCATCGCTTTCGGCCTTGAGTGTATGTTTCACCTGTGCGCCCTGAGCCGCTTTGGCTGTTTGCGCTGTATGTTTCATCTCAGCCGGAACTGCCAGAGAAAGCCGTTGCAGTGCCTGCGCATTAATTACAGCCGGACGGGCCGATGCTCCCAAAATATCGTCGTTAAGCAGTTCGGCCACCTGCGCCGCCGAAAAATCGCGTGTGCCGTCCCAGAAATTATCGTCGGGCACCGCTTTGGCGAAATCCGACCAGCAATCGGCATTCACCTTAATATCAATATAGCCCTTGAGTTCGAAACAGGTTTCGGAAGGCAGGTTGTAGTTGAGAACGGAAGCCTGTCCGTTCGGGTCGAGCTTTACAAAAGGCTGACCGGGATTGCAGGAGGGGGGTGACAGCATTTGAGTAATTGTAAATAAATGTTACAAAATATTGATTACAGAATAAAATTAAGACATTGAAAAACAAAAGTCAATACAAATTTTAGATATTAAACACACTTTCAATATATCAATTTACAGATGGTCAGATTTCAGGAGTAAGTGGCTTCCACGCAAGTTTCATTCACAAATGAACTGGATGAAAACGCCATTTAAACAATAATTTCAGGGAAAACGATCCGCTCCTGTCAAAAATCAGAAGCCCTGCGAAACCACACCGGCCTTATCTTCACCCGAACGAACAGCCAGCCCGGGAAATACGGAGAACACAAACACCGCCCCAAATCCCGCCGCCAGCATGGCATGAAACGGCAACAACCCATAATCGCCCAAACGGATACCGGTTACAATTCCATACACAAAATACCCCATCAGCAAAGCCTCGGCCAGCACCAGCGGCGTAAAGGCATTGCGCAGATAAACATTACCCTTCCACCTGTCGGCCTGAGTATGAATATTGAATTTGGGTGTGCGCACAAACGGCGTTTTTCGTCCGGCATACCCTTCAATCACCGCCACCGCATTGTGCAGCGAAAGCCCCATCGACACCGAAAGAAACACCGGAAACGTATATAAAAACTGCCACACACCCTGCCCCTGTGACCTGAAATAACTGCGGCTCGACACATAATACATTGCACCCAGCACCACAAAACTCAGCAAAAACACCGTGGCCACCAGAAACATTGGCTGAAGCGACGGAAAATCGCGCTTGGCAAATAAGAGTGGAACACTTGTAAGCGAAGTTATAATCACACTTATAAAAACTGCGCTGTTGAGCAAATGCAAAGCACCATGCCATTTCTTCCCAAACGAAAAGGGTGATTTAATTACATTCGCAAGGTGCTTTTTGGCCACCTCGGCCCCGCCTTTGGTCCAGCGGTATTGCTGCGATTTGAGGGCACTCATTACCGGTGGCAGTTCGGCGGGCGAAACAGTGTCTTCGAGGTATATGAACTGCCAGTTTTTAAGCTGGGCGCGGTAACTCAGGTCGAGGTCTTCGGTGAGAGTGTCGTCTTCCCAGTTTCCGGCATCTTCAATGGCTGCTTTGCGCCAGATGCCCGCGGTGCCGTTGAAGTTGATGAAGCCACCCATGTTGCGCCCCACCTGCTCTACCGTAAAATGCGCATCGAGCGCAAAGGCCTGCAGGCGGGTGAGAATACTGTAATTGCGGTTAATATGTCCCCAGCGGGTTTGTACCATACCGGTTTTCTCGTCGGCAAAGTAGGGTAATGTTTTTTCGAGGAAATCTTCGCCGGGTACAAAATCGGCATCGAAAATGGCTATGCACTCGCCGCGGGCCGTGGCTAAG
This sequence comes from Bacteroidia bacterium, assembly GCA_025454955.1. Classification (GTDB taxonomy): domain Bacteria; phylum Bacteroidota; class Bacteroidia; order Palsa-965; family Palsa-965. The sequence goes on from JALONL010000012.1 coordinate 200,932, forward strand.
CCGTGTTTGAGTGCGCCTGCTTTAAAGCCTTTGCGGTTGGGGCGGCGGATGTGAATTACTTCCACGCCCTGCGCATTCCACTCTGCCGCTTTGGCTGCTGCCAGTGTAGTGGTTTCGTCGGTAGAATCGTCGAGCACTTGTATTTCCAGCAGGTGACGCGGGTAACGTATGCGGCACACGGCATCAATGAGGCGCTCCACCACGTAACGTTCGTTGTACACAGGAAGTTGTATGGTGACAAACGGCCTGAACGAATCGTTGTGCAGGTAAACCTCTTCAGGCTTTCGCTTGCGCAGATAACGCCACAGCAACTGGGCCTGCGCAATGGTGTAAAGGCTTACAAACAACAGACCCAGCGCATAAAGACATACACAGGCCAGCAGCAATACATCTATAACTGTGCGCGACATTTACCGCAAAGATCAGGATAATCCGTTCAGCTTTATACCGTCGTTGCCAATACTTATCGGATTGTCGTTAATGCGTCCCTCTTCGGGGCCGTTTTCTAATTTTAGCACACCGCGCGGGCACACCGCGGCGCATATTCCGCAACCCACGCACGAGGCACGTACAATGTTTTGTCCTTTCTGCGCGTAGGCCCGCACATCAATTCCCATTTCGCAATACGTAGAGCAGTTGCCGCACGAAATGCACTGCCCGCCGTTTGTGGTAATGCGAAAACGCGATTTGAAACGCTGAATAATGCCCATGTACCCGGCCAGCGGACAACCAAACCTGCACCACACACGACTGCCAAGCACCGGATAAAAACCCACGCCAATTACTCCCGAAAAAGCAGCACCAATAAGAAAGCCATAAGGCTTCTGAAAATAATTGTAAATACTCAATCCGAGTATTTCCGATTGACCTGAAAAATAACCGTACAGCGTGGCTCCCGTCATTATCGTTACCAGCACCAGCACGGCATGAATCATCCACCGCTCGATCTTCCACGCCGAAACTTTTTTCGACGACAACTGCCGGTAAGGATCGCCCGCAGTTTCGGCCAAACCGCCGCAGCCGCATACCCACGAGCAGTACCAGCGTTTGCCTAAGAAATAGGTAAGTATGGGTGTGCCTATCAGGAACAGTACCAACCCGGCAATCAGAAACAAACGCCCCAGCGCACCGCCTTCGAGCATACCGTTGAGGTGCCAGTCGTAAAAGAAGTAATAATTAAGCGGCCAGATGTTTTTGATGTCTTTGGCAAAGTAGGCCTGCCCGGTGGTAAGTCCTTCGAGGATTTCGGGAATAAGATAGGCCAGAAACAACTGCGACACCATCACCACCGAAGTTCTGATTAACTGATAGCGGTTGTGCCTGTATTTCAGCATAAACTTTATACCCAGCGATACAATGGCCACCGTGTAAAGTGTGCCATACACAAACCACTGCGAAGTGGAATTGCTGCCGGTGAAAAACCGTTTAAGCGGATCAAACAAGGCCACAATGCCCGTATTGCTGCCATCTTTTCCCAAACCCAATGTTTCGGGAAACCAGTACAGCGCCACATAAAAAGCGGTGAGGATAATTCCGGCCACCCAGCCCCATAGTCCGCCGTTGGTGATGGACGAGGTAAACACGCCATTGTTTTTTATTCCCGGCGGCACATTGCGGTAAAGATCCCAGGCATACACAGTAACCCCGATTACAATAGCAGAAAGCGTAACGGTGAGTGCAATTGCATTTACCGGCACCAGCTTAGCCCAGGCCAGCAACAGGTAGGCCACAGCCGCCAGCGCCAGTGCAAAGCCCGAACGCCTGAGTATTCCCACACCTTCGGGGTGCGGCTGGGCAAGGGAGAGACTTGGTTCGGCGCTTTTCATGAGTATTGGGGGCGTTTAAAAATGCGTAACAGGCTTTTGGGCCGGGGTGTAATTGTTATTCCGGTTTGTGTATGAAATGCGCGGGCAATTTCGTGCTCGAATGTGCGGTAAAATTCGGGATCGAAATTGGCATCGGCAAGATGTTCTATGGCGTGGCTTACGGTGCGGCCTTCACGGAGCCATTGGTCGAACATTTCGTGGCGGAGGCGTATGCCGAATACATTTATGCCGATGAGTTTTTGTGAAGCCGCATCAAACACGGCGCGGAAACTCATTTTGCCGCCGGCGTGTTCCCAGTAAAATGCTTTTTCGTTTTCGGCGGCATTGGCTTTCACATCGCCGTAGGTCTGGTATTCGATGTCGAAAAACTTGGCCGAGTTGAACCAGGGCCCTGGCTGGTATGCGGTGCGTTTGCCGGTGAGGGTGAGTGCCAGTGTTTCGCCATGAAAGCGGCCGGTGTACCAGAGCGGCTCAATGGCGCGGCGGCCGGGCGGGGGCGTGCGGTATTGAGCGCAGTCGCCAATGGCATAAACGTGCGGCACTTCTGTTTCGAAAAACTCGTTTACCAGAATGCCCCGCTCACAGGCAATGCCCGATTGGCGGGCCATTTCGGTATTGGGACTAACGCCCACGGTGATGCCCGCAAACTGGCAGGCAATTTCTTCGCCCTGCGAGGTTACGACGGCGCGTACACGTCCCTGCGCATCGGGCAGGAGTTCTTTAAGTTCGGTGTTCAGGCGCAGGTCTATGCCGTGTTCGCGCAGGTGACGGCTTATGAGCGCAGCCTCTTCGGCGGGCAACACATTGCGCCAGAACTCGCTTTCGCGCACCAGAAATGTAACGTGTATGCCGCGCGAGTGAAGCATTTCGACCATTTCCACGCCTATAAGTCCGCCGCCCACCACCACTGCGCGTGATATGCCCTGCGTATCGGCTTCCATGCGCTGCAGATCAGGATAGCTGTAAAGTCCCTGCACGCCTTTCAAATCCTGTCCCGGCCAGCCAAAAAAGTTCGATTTCGATCCGGTGGCCAGCACCAGATCGCCATACATCATGCGCGTTTCATCGTCGAAATGCAATTCGCGTTTTTCGGTATCAATACGCACCACATATTTACGTACAAGGGTAATGTTGTTCTTTACCCAGAACCAGTCTTCGTAAGGCTTGGTATGCTCGTATTTCATGTGGCCCATGTATATGTACATGAGCGCGGTGCGTGAAAAGAAATGATCGGTTTCGGCCGAAATAACCACTACCGGCCTGGGGCTGCGCTTGCGTACATGCCGCGCACAGGTAATTCCGGCAATGCCGTTACCTATTATTACAAGTGGTTGGGAAGCGGAAGGTTCGTTCATGGGTGGTTCAGCGTTTTTCGGGAATGCGGCAATGCGCTACTCGTTCAATGTCCAGTCGTAGGTAAGGTATTCCAATTTCGCATTGGCATTGATTTTTACGTCCGAATACTTATTAATCACATCAATCACCGATGAAGTACCTTTTTTAAAATCCATCGCATACCAGTCGAAAATTTTCGACACTTTAGGCGTGGCGGCCGATACCTGATTGCGTTTGGTGTCTTTCAGGAAAGCCCGGCCCTGTGCATCAAGCTGGCTTTCGAGTTTTTCGGGCGTGTAGGCTGCGTTGAGCAGTATGGGGCACGATTTGGAGGCACACACCAATGCGAAATGGATGCGGTAATCGTTAAACTTTTTGCGGAGTTTGGTGTGTTCGATATTGTTCAGGTCGAGGGTTTCCTTACCGATTTTGATAAACTTAATATCCCACGGAGTATTTACAAAAGGAACCTTTCCGGCAATATCCTTTATACTTTTTATGGGGTAATATTTGATAATGAGTTTAACGGTAAAGGCATTGTAAGCGTTAATCCAGAATGCTTTTTCCTGATTGGCGCTCCACGAAGCATCGGGCGCATTATCGCTGAGCAGTTTTAAGTACTTGTTAAGTTCCACCGAATCGCGGATAAAGGCCTTGTAATTGACCTTGCCATCGGCAGTTACATTTCTTTTGAGCAGGTTATCCCACGCGGTGTGCGAGGGTGGGGCAGCAAAAAGGCTTATTACGGGAAGAAACCCGGCAATAAGAAAGGCGGCAATTTTGGCTTTCATGAGGCTTACTGGTTGGAGATGTTCCATATACGCTGGCAAAGGGCGTACCGGATTTTTGGAAAGTTAAAAAAAATACAAAATCCGCCCACGTTTTGCCTGTGTCAATTCTCCTATATTTACCCGCAAGAAGCAATCCGATGAACAAAATCTTCCTTTTTCCGGCCACCATTCTGGTACTTGCCCTTGCCTCCTGCGGAGGAAACAATGACAATCGTTCAACTGCCGGCGATGCCAACCGTCAGCTCTCGAAATACGAAATCGAGCAGCGTATGAAAGACAGTCTGGCCAAGCTGCCGCCCAAAGCCATGAGTTTTGAAGAGGCATTGGCCGATACCCTGAGCCTTACCCACAACGTAAGCATAGAAGGCTACCTGCAACTGCCCCAGCTTTCCTCCACCAGCGACCGCGGCCAGAGCATGAACTTTTACGGCCGCCGCAACCAGATGACCGGCAAAGACATTTACACCAACATGCCCACCGGCTCGGGCAAAAACAAAATGAAGTCGCTGCCCGAAAACTATAAGCCGTCCGACGTGTCCATTACCGACAAAAACGGAAATAACGTAGGCCTAAACGAGCGTGTAAAACTCACCGGCAGCATGTATGCCTCCAAAGATTACAGCGACCCCAAAAAATACACCCTCTTTTTCACGGCAACCGAAATTGAAAAAGTCGAAGAAAAATCGGCCGATTACCCCGCCATGAACTGGCCCGAACTCACCACCGATGCCAGCAAGAAAGAAGAAAACTACGGCAAGCCTTTCTACCTCGAAGGCAAACTCGAAGTGCCCATGTTTGTGCTCACCGGCCAGGAAATGAGCATTGATCTGGTGAATGCCAAAGGCGAAAAATTCAGCGTTAAAGTGGTAACCGGTTCGGGCAACAACCAAATGGAAGACCTCGCCGAAAACTGGTCGCAGGCCGATGTAAAAATCCGCGACAACAAAGGTGCCATGGTTTCACTGAAAAAGACCGTGCGGGTGTATGGCGTACTGGCGCTCGATGGCTTGCATTTGGAGGAAATTGTGACGAAATAATCGCTCTGCGAGGTCTTAAACTCTACGAGGGTGTCTTTTACAGAGACATCCTCGTTTTTTTAGCTGGAAATACTTTTCCCGATACACACAGCCTTACCTTTGCACATAATCTTTACCTGATGCATCCGCTACGCGAGCACATCGAAAAAATAGTCCTGCTCACCGATGAAGAATTTTCATCGGTACTCACGTTTTTTCGTCACCGCAATGTGCGTAAACATCAGTATCTGGTGCAGGCCGGCGATTCGGTACATGACGATTTTTTTGTACTGAGCGGTTGCATGAAAGCATTTCTCACAGGCAGCGACGGAAAAGAACACATACTTCAGTTTGCCCTCGCCGACTGGTGGATTACCGATTATCAGGCCTACTTTAACGCACAACCGGCATCGCTTCATATCGATTGCATTGAAGCCGGTGAAGTACTTTCGCTCTCACTGTCCGCCCGCGAACAGTTGTGCGTGGAAGTGCCCAAAATGGAACGGTTTTTCCGCAAAAAATCAAGCGCAGGTTATGTGGCGTTACAGCAGCGCATACTGAGTTTACTTACCACCAGTGCCGCCGAGCGTTATGCACAAATTTTGCAACAGCAGCCGCAACTGATACAGAAAATCCCCAAAACCTTGCTGGCCGCCTATCTCGGCGTATCGCGCGAAACATTGAGCCGGCTTGGATCGAAATAAGGTGTGATTTGCATCACACTTTTTTTGTGCGCTATGTCCTGTGCCGCTTTTCACACACACAGCAACTTTGCAGTGTGAAATCAACAAATCAATATATGAAAATGAACAGAGCAATGCAGCGCACGCTGCTCCTTGCCGGATTATTTCTGGCTTCTTCGGCTATTGTTTTACTCTTCAGCCGAACCAATCAACCCGAAAATTATTCATCAAACAATCACACCGCAATGAAAAAGAAAGTGCTATTTGTAGTAACCAGTCATGGCATAAAAGGCAGCACAGGCCAGCCTACAGGCTATTATTTATCGGAAGTGGCACACCCGTGGAAAGTGCTGCACGATGCCAATTACGAAATTGAGTTTGTGAGTCCGAAAGGCGGCAAGGCTCCGGTTGATGGTTTCAACCTTACTGATGCAATAAACAAAGAGTTCTGGGAAAACACCGCCGAACGCCACAAAATAGAAAACACCCAACGTCCCGACCAGGTAAATCCGAATGAATACGCAGCCCTATTTTACGCCGGAGGTCACGGCACCATGTGGGACTTCCCCGATGATACCGCGCTGGCCCGTATTGCAGCCTCAATTTACGAAAACGGAGGCGCAGTTGCCGCCGTATGCCACGGCCCTGCCGGACTGGTAAATGTAAAACTGAGCAACGGAAGCTACCTGGTAAATGGCAAAAAAGTAAACGCATTCACCAACGAAGAAGAAATTGCCGTAAAACTCGATCAGGTTGTACCCTTTATGCTCGAAACCAGGCTGCGCGAGCGCGGAGCCATTTTCGAAAAATCGCCACTCTGGCAGCCGCATGTAACGGTTGATGGACGATTGGTAACAGGACAAAATCCGGCATCGGCAACGGGTATGGGTGAGGCATTGCTGAAAGTGCTGGAAAGCAACAAGTAAGTTTTACCTGCAAGAGATACCGCATATTGCCGGCACGGCAGTATGCGGTGTTTTTTTGGAGGGAATGCATGAGATTTTTCAACCAGCAACTCTACGAGAGTGTTTATCGAAATCAACTGACTAACAGCAAATTAAAAAAACAACTCTACGAAAGTGTCTGTTTTTATTTTACCCGTTTTAATTGCTGCAGGCTGCTGTAATCTTTCACAGCGTGTTACCTTTGCCCTGACATGACCTTACCCGGTGTAAAACTCCCGGCCCTGCTCTACGCGGCCCGCATCATTCTCGGTTGCCTCATCACCTGGTGGTCGCTGTTTTACCTTACCGACACAAAGAAAATCTGGGCCATCATCTCAGTCATCATCGTAAGCGAGCCCGATTTTACGAGCATTCGCCAGAGCATGGTGTCGCGCATTATCAACACCGTGGTGGGCTGTGCAATTGGCCTTATTTTCATCGCGCTTTTTGGGCTTAACTTCTGGTCCATGATTGGCGCGGTGGCTGCCTCGGTGCTGGTGGCGGTGTCGTTTCCCAATTATCCTTCAAGCTGGAAACTGGCACCGGTAACGGTAATCATTATCATGATGCCCGTTTTGCCCGAAGATTTTACGTGGGACGATTCGTTGCTCACCGCGCTCATGCGTACGGGCGAGGTGCTTTACGGCAGTCTGGTGGCGTTTGTGCTGGGGTGGTTGTTTACGGAGTTTTTTAAGAAGCGGTTTCCGTTGTTTGTGGTGGAGGAAGAGAAGGAGAAGAAGGGGGAGAATGAATAATTTTCAATAATTAATCCTATAAATTAATTCCCAACAAATTATTGCAGAAAACAACCCAAAGCACCGCCCCGATTTAGGGGCGGTGCTTTATCAATTGAAAATATTTTAACCCAAAATTATTTCCCGTCAGCAGTTTTCACCTGTTTCTTTAAAATATAGTGATAAACCAGGCTGTTGCTTGTTGTAATAGGATAAGCATTCACAAATTCCCACCCCTGCTCGCTCATATAATTCAATGCATCAATCATACTGTTAAACTTCTCTACTTTGCCTGTTTCGTCCTTGATACGGGTGTCGGAAAAGATTTTGGTTTCCTGTCCGTAATCAATGGTAATGGTCACTTTGTTGGAGAGGAGCATCCTCGTGCCCATAATCATGCAATAGGTTTCTTTGGCTTTGCTGTCTTCTGCATAGCGGAATGAGAAAAGGGTTACGGTACCCAGAATTGCAATAATGCCTAAAACTAAGAGTGTTTTGTTTTTCATATTTATTTTTTTGGGGAAAGGTAAGTGACTGTAGGGTAAATTTACAATTAATTCCATATAAATATTTTAATCTAAACGTAGTAACTGAATTATCCTAATGAGAATCTAAATAAAATATACCTCCGGTACCTTACACGAGATAATCTGGTTGGATTAACTGAGGGTTTGTCTTCACAAACTACTTAGTCACCCGCCTTAAAGACGAACGATAACGGAAAAGTCAGAAAGGCAAATTCATGGGAGGAGCGAACCGTCAGGCACAATTAACAATCTTTCGGCTCGCGCTTTACGCTCCAATTCTGTGGCCGCAAAATCAAAAAATAAAACCCCTAACCTAAACTCTCCGAGAGTTTTAAAACTCTCGGAGAGTTTAGTCCCCCTGCAGTTGATTTTGCGGCCACAGAATTTCCGCTGCAATCGCGGCTATAAATTCAATCCGTCCGGCTCTCCTAATCGGCAAAAAAAATCCCCGCAACCAAATAGATTGCGGGGAATTAACCGTGTGGTTCGAGTCAGAATCGAACTGACGACACAAGGATTTTCAGTCCTTTGCTCTACCAACTGAGCTATCGAACCAGCTTTGTCGGGCTGCAAATGTACACACAAAATTCATTTTGCAAAAAAATATCCGTTTTGGTGTGCAGCAGGCTCAAATACAGCGAATTATTTTTATTAAAAGCGACATTTGCCCCGCAAATCGCGTTAAAAAAGGGTGTTTTGCGGGCGGTGTGCTTACCTTTGCGCTCCAAACTCATACCTGCCGCGCATGCCGTGGAATCTTATTCTTGATTTCGGTAATACACGCCTCAAAGCCAGTTTGTTCTTTGACGGGGCGCTGCGTGAGCACCACATACTGGAAACGCCCACTGCCGATGCCGTGCTGGAAGTGGCGGGCGGAAAGCCGGTGCAGGCGGGCATCCTCGCCTCGGTGCGGAGCGATGATGCGGGGCTGGAAGATGCCCTGACCGATTTTTTTCCGCTTCACCGCCTCGGGCCCGATACGCGGCTGCCCATTACCAATAAATACGGCAGCCCGCATACACTCGGGTACGACCGCATAGCGGCTTCGTGCGCGGCGGGGCAACTTTTCGCGGGGCGGCCCGTCTTGGCCATTGTGGCGGGTACCTGCATTACATACAACTTTACCACGGCAGCGGGCGGGTTTCTGGGCGGAGCAATTTCGCCGGGCATTGGTATGCGGCTGCGCGCCATGCACGAATACACGCAAAGGCTGCCGCTGGTGGATATGCAGGGGCCGGTGGCTTTTCCGGCTACTGATACCGACACTTCCCTGCGCACCGGCGCTGTGTATGCCGCACAACTTGAGGCCAACGCGTTTTACCTCGAATTAAAGGCCCAATACCCCGAACTGGCAGCCGTAATTGGCGGCGGCGATGCTTCGGTTTTGGCAAACGGCCTGAAAAATGACATCTTTGCACGCCCGTTTCTGGTTCAGGAAGGGCTCAACCGCATATTAGAGTATCATGCATCCAACCTTTAGCGCAAAGCGCACCCTGTTTTTTTGCTTTTTGGCCGTGTTTTTTTCGGTTGATAATCTTACGGCTCAGAATCCGGCCGTGCTGCAAACCGTTTCGCCTTACTCACGTTTCGGGCTGGGCGAACTGAACTACCTCGCAGGGCCGGTCAACCAGGGTTTGGGCGGTGGCGGCATTGGTTTGCGCAACGACTCGCTGCTGCCAATTTATATCAACCATGCCAATCCGGCTTCGCTTACTTCGGTGCCCATTACCACTTACGAAATATCGCTGGTTTCGAATACCGTTCAGCTTCAGAATGCCACTTCCACCGGCACATTCAACCGCACCTCGCTGGGGCAGATGACGCTGGCTTTTCCCGTTAAACCCTGGTGGGGCGCATCGCTGGGCTTTGCACCTTATTCTACGGTGGGCTACAACGTGGTAAACTCGGCCGAAGAGCCCAATATTGGCACGGTTACCTATAAATATCAGGGTTCGGGCGGCATCAATCAGGTTTATACCTCTCATGCTTTCCGTCCGTTTACCGGGCTGGCCAAACGCTACCAGCTTTCCGACAAATACGAATTACAGCGCCGCGCAGGCGATACCACGGCCATGAAAACCAAAATGGCACGTTTGAATGCGCTGGGCAATATTTCAATCGGCGTGCAGGTATCGTATTTGTTTGGAGCCACCAACAATGTGCGCCGCGACGAATTCCCCGATTCGCTGTTCAGCTACAACACCCGCGTTACCCGCAGCATTCTTTTCCGCGATGTATATGCCACCTTTGGCCTGCAATACGGCTTTATATTCCACAAAGCACTCAATCCGATTTACGAAAACCTTCCCGACTCGGCCGTTACCGATAAATCGGTTTTCAAAAACACATTTACCTATACCGCCGGCGGAAAAAGCCAGACTGCACCGCTGTTTGTAAAACGCAACGGTATTCGCGGCACATTCGGGCTGGTGTTTGCGCCGGCTACCGAACTCACGGTAAGCTACCAGCTTCTGGCCGACCGCTACAAAATAAGCAACGGAGGCGAACGCATACTCGACACCGTGCTTAACTTCAACGGCATTCCGGGACGTGTAAGAATGCCGCCCATGTTTGGTGTGGGCTTTGCCTTTAAGCGCGATTACCGCTGGATGTTTCAGGCCGACCTTATGGCCCAGCAATGGGGAAGCCTTACCATACTCGATGTAAATCCCGGTTTGCGAAACAGCCTTCGCGCCACAGCCGGATTTCAGATACAGCCCAAACCCGCAGGCCGTGGAAATTTCTTTACCGCTATTCAATACCGTATCGGTGCGCGCTACCACCAAACTTCGCTCACGTTTAATAATGTGGGGCTTAACGAAGTGGCCGTAAACCTGGGCTTTGCCTTTCCCCTGCCCTACCGCACAAGGCTGGGCGAACCCGTTTCGCGCGTGAGTCTGGCGCTGGAAGCCGGGCAGCGGGGCACCATCGAAAACAATCTGGTGAAGGAAAGTTTCTTTCGCGTGTCGCTGGGCGTAACCATTAACGACAAATGGTTTAACCGTTATCGTTTCGACTAATGATGCGGGCTGCAACCGGTATTGTGCTTCTCCTGCTTGCGGCCTGCTCGAACGACCCGCGCGAGGTGAAACGCCTTACACAGAAAGACACTTTACCCCTGCAAACGGCCAAAGAAGTGACACTGTACTATTCAGACAGTGCCCGGCTTAAAATAAAGCTCACTGCCCCGCAAATTGACGATTACGCCGGCTCCGAGCCGCGCACCGTAATGCCCAAAGGCATGAAAGTGGAGTTTTACGACGAGGATATGAAGGTAAACTCGTCCATATCGGCCCGCTATGCCGTGCGAAACGAGCGTACCAACCTCATGGAAGCCCGCAATAACGTGGTGGTGGTAAACACCAAGGGCGAGAAACTGGAAACCGAACAACTTTTCTGGGACGACCGCATAGACAGTATTTATACCGATAAAAAAGTAAAGGTGACCAGCGGCTCACAAATCATTCACAGCGAAGGGCTGAGAGCCGACCAGACTTTTAACAATTATCGTTTCAAGAAGGTAACCGGTATATTTGCACTTCCAGATTCAGATAATTCTCCCAAATGAATTCATATTTCCGCTTTTCCGAATATATGTGGCTGGTACTGGCCATTATCTGCGCCGGACTTACCGCATGGTTTTTCATTACCAAACAAACCGATAACGGCTACTTTGCCGTGGGCATGGCCGTGCTGGCCGGTGTAATGTATGGCCTGCGCCGGCGATTTAACAAATCGCAGTCAAGGCAAAAACCCTGAACCTCAGTCCTAAAAACAAAGATTTAACGCCAAACACGAACCGATTTATCGGGATTTTACCGACAAATCGTATATTCGTGCCCCGAATTCAATTAAACGTCATCATTCCATGACCATTTTATCGCGCATACGCAGCCGTGTAGCCCTGTTGGTAGGGATCATTTTTGTAGCCATTCTGGCTTTTGTACTGACTGATGTTTTCAGCGGACAATCAGGACTCATGGGGGGCGGTGGCCCCGGCGATGTGGGCTCCATTAACGGAAGCTCCATTTCCTACAAAGAGTTTGACAATAAAGTAAAGTCGTACAGCTCAGACGACAACAACATGAGCGAGCAGCAGCGCCAGCAGCTTTCAGACGGCGTGTGGGCCGAAATGATCGACCAGCTTGTGTATCAGCCCGAGTATGACGATCTGGGCATTATGGTAACCACCGACGAACTGGCCGAGCAGATGATGGGCGACAAGCCTTCAGACCTCATGCGTCAGTATTTCCAGGATCCGCAAAGCGGGCAGATTGCCCCGCAGTATGCCAATGCCGATGGTTCGCTCAACGGCAAAGCCATTCGCGATCTGGTGAAAAAATTCCAGCCCAAGGACATTGCCCAGTGGGAAAAGATTGAGCAGGAAATGCAGAAACGTCTGGTGCGCGAAAAATACAATACGCTCATCCGCAAAGGCCTTTTTGTAACACAAAGCCAGGCCATACGCGAAGACAAAGAAGAAAAAACCAACTATGCGTTCAAATACTTTGTAAAACGCTACAGCGAAATTGCCGACTCTACCATTAAGTGTACCGACGAAGAACTGAAAGCGTATTACAAAGCCAATCCGCATAAATTCAAGCAGGCCGAAGATGCCCGCTCGATTGAGTTTGTGAGCTTTGATGTATTGCCCACCGCCGACGATATTGCCAAACAGCGCGAGGAGCTTACCGGCCTGATGGCTGATTTCAAAACCAAAACCGGCCGCGACGACACTGCATTTGTGGCAAGCTATTCGGCCGACGGTGCTTATACTTCTAAAATGCTGCGTCCGGGCACCTATCCCGTAGGAACCGACAGCATGTTTATCAAAGCCAATGCAGGTGATGTACTCGGGCCGTTCAGCATCGGCGAAAACAATGTGATTTACAAAGTGCTCGGCCAGCGTTTCTCGTCGGACTCGGCCAAAGTGCGCCACATTCTGGTAGCCATGAAAGGCGGCACAGCCGAAGCCACACGCACCAAAGAACAGGCTAAACTCCGCGCCGACAGTATTGCCAAAGTGATTAAAGGCGGCAAGAAAATGGAAGATCTGGTGGAAAAACTCACCGACGACCAGGGCTCGAAAGCCGGCAACAAAGGCGATTACGGCTGGTTTACACAGGAAACCGGTTTTGTACAGCCCTTCAAAGATGCCGGTTTCAACAACCCGAAAGGCGCTGTGGTAGTGGTGGAAACACAGTTCGGTTACCACGTAATTCAGGTACTCGACCGCACCAAAGAAAGCCGCAAAACCGAAGTGGTAGGCATTGAACGCAAAACCGAACCTTCGGAGCAAACCATTACTGCCGTATTTACCAAAGCGGCCGAATTCGGTGGTAAAAACAACAACCTCGAACTCTTCAACAAAGCCGTAACCGACGGTAAATTGGCCAAACAGCCCGGCGATAACATTACCGAAAGCAGCCGCTTCATTTCGGGCATCGATCAGCCCCGCCCGGTAGTTCAGTGGATGTTTGCCGATAAAACCGAAATTGGTTCGGTATCAGAACCTTTCACTTCGGACAATCAGCAAACCGGTGCCAAGAAATATGTAGTGTGCGTACTCACCAAAATCACCGAAAAAGGCACCAAGCCTTTCGAAGATAAAGACGTACGCACCATTTGCGAACTCGAAGTGCGCAAGAAGAAAAAAGTAGAGCAGTTTACCAAAGAGATAAACTCGAAAAAGGCAGCTACCATTGATGCCTGGGCGGCCAACCTGAAACTTACACCTACTGATGCCACCGCCAATTTTGCCAATGCCGTACTGCCCATGGCCGGAAACGAAGGCCGCGTGGTAGGCTGGATTGCAGGCAACCCCGCTACCGGCAAACTCTCTGTGCCCATTGCCGGCGATCAGGGTGTGTATGTAGTGGTAATCAACAGCGTTACACCCGCCGAGCCGCTTAAAGATGTAAAAACTCGTCAGCAGTCGGCCACCAGCGCCATCGGCAACCAGGCCGATTCGCGTGCTGCCGAAGTACTCCGCGACGAAGCCGATATTGAAGATCACCGCGGCACACGCTACTTCTAAGACAATCATCATTCATAGAAAATACGCCGCACTCATTGCGGCGTATTTTTTTTGCATTAAACCTTTGTGCCAACGGCTGCCTGCCTATATATCAATTCATACATTTCCCTAAGTTTGTGCTTCTTACAAAAGGCCCCCGTATGAAAACCGCACAACACCTCTGGCAGCAGGGCAACTGGTCTGCCGCCTCCTCTGATCTTTCAAAAGCCCAACTCTGTTTTATTTTTGGCTCGCGCTACACCATTGAGCAAAATCTCACGGCCACCTCGCTGCTACAGGCACGTTATCCATCGGCACAGATTGTAAGCTGCAGTACGGCGGGCAATATCATGGACGAATCACTGCTTGACGAAACCATGATTGCCACAGTGGTTGAATTTGCAGATACCCGTGTGAATGCCTGCAACTTTCCCATTGCCAATATCGATGCCACTGAACTTGGCCGCAACATAGCCGATAAATTTGATGCGGCAGACCTTGCAGGGCTTCTGTTGTTCAGCACCACCGGCATAAATGCGGGCAAACTGCTGAACGGCATTAATGAAAAACTGAAAGGCCGTGTACCTGTATCGGGTGGCGTGGCGGGCGATGATTACCGCTTTGAGCGCACGCTGGTGGGGCTCGGCAATGACATTGCCGAAGGGCAAATTGTAGTGGTGGCCTTTTACGGAAGCAAACTGCATATTGCACATGGCTCGAAAGGCGGCTGGGACACATTCGGGCCGGTGCGCACGGTAACACGCAGCGAAGGCAATGTGCTTTATGAAATAGACGGTAAACCGGTACTTGATTTATACAAACAATACCTCGGCGAAAAAGCTTCGGAGCTCCCGGCTTCGGCGCTGCTGTTTCCGTTTACCATTATCGACTCGCACACCAGCGAACCGCTTGTGCGCGGTGTGCAGAACGTGGACGAGAGCACGAGTTCGATAATCCTCTACGGCGATGTGGAAGAGGGCATGAAAATACAACTCATGCGCGCCAACTTCGACAACCTGATTAGTGGTGCCGGCGACTCGGCAAAAGAAACTTTCCTTTCGGGAAACAAAGCACCGGAGCTTGCCATACTCATTAGTTGCGTGGCACGCCGCCTGGTGCTGGGCCAGCTTACCGAAGAAGAACTCGCCGAATCGCGCAAGGTGCTCGGGCCCGATGCCACCATTTGCGGCTTTTACTCCTACTCCGAGCTTTCGCCGCTGGTTGGAGATAACGCCTGCCACCTGCACAACCAGACCATGACCATTACCACACTGAGCGAGGAAATGGCATGATAAACAAACCCGATCCGCTGAACCGACTGGCCGCACGCCAACTGCGCAAGGCTTTCCCCGACGATGAATTTACGGAGCAGGGATTGGAATTGTTTATCAAACTGGTAAATGATTCATACAACAATATGGACGATGAACGCGCGCTCAACGTCCGCGCCATGAACATCAGCCAGAAAGAACTCGAAGCCATAAACAACGAGTTGAACCAGCGCAATGTGTTTCTCGACAGTTTCAACCACGGCCTGGCTCACGATGTAAAGAATCATACCGCCAATATTCTCGGACTTATTCAAATGCTGCGCAAATACCTTTCGCGCAACAATACCGATATGGTCGAAAAAATTATCGACCGCCTCGATCAGTCAACCAACCAGCTTACGTCCATTGTACAGGGATTTTTGTACCTCTCGAAGTTTGAAAACAAAACCGACGACGAGTTTACCGAAATTCTGCCCGATGTGCTGCAGGCCGCAGTACAGTTGGAAATTCAATACCTTTTGCTGGGTAAAAATGTTTCGCTCCATTATGATTTTCGGTGCGAAGAACTGGTTTACTCGAAACATATCCTGCAAATTATTTTTGTAAACCTAATTTCCAACTCCATTAAGTTTTCCAAACCCAATGTACCGGGTGTGGTAAAAGCATCGCTCACCAAATCGGAAAACGAATTGCAGATTGTGGTAAGCGACAACGGAGTGGGAATGAATCTGGATGACCCCGACAACAAGGTATTCAAGTTGTTTTACCGCAGTGAAAATGTGAGTACCGAAAAGGGTTACGGAGTGGGATTGTATGTAATCAAAAAAATTATCGACCGCAACCACGGGCAGATTCACATTACCAGCAAACCCGGCGAAGGCACCACCATTGCCATTACACTGCCGCTTCAGAAACCGGAATAAACGGTTAGCGGAGAATAAGCAACCGCTGCGAATCGAGGCGGATAAAGATGAACAGCAGGAGTGTGAAGCCAATGAGCGAAGAACCTCCGTAGCTGAAAAACGGCAACGGAATACCAATAACCGGAATAAGCCCGATGGTCATGCCCACATTTACCATAAGGTGTATAAAAAACACACAGGCCACGCCGTAGCCGTAAATACGTGTAAAATCTGACCGCTGCCTTTCGGCCATGAAAATGAGGCGGATAACCAGAAATGCATAAAGCAGAATAATTCCGGCACTGCCCAGAAAGCCCCACTCCTCGCCCACGGTGCAAAAGATAAAATCGGTTTCCTGCTCAGGTACAAAGCGGAATTTGGTTTGTGTGCCTTCGAGATAACCTTTTCCGTTTACGCCACCTGATCCGATGGCAATCATCGACTGCTTCACGTTGTATCCAAACCGGTCTTCCATTTCCTTTGATACCGGCATCCCCAACCATACTTTAATACGTGCCGACTGGTGCTCGGCCATTTTATTTACGCCTTTGTTTGCGATAAAAATTACACTCACAAAATAGATAACGATACCGGCAGCGGTAATAATTTTGGAAAATCGGATTCTTCGCTGGAAAAATAGCCAGAAACTGGCAATGGCAATACTTCCCGCCACAAAGTACCATTTGTAGTCATAAAATTTAAGTCCCAGCACGACTGCCAGCACGGTGGCAATACCCAACAACAGTAACCAGCCCGGAAAAACGCCTTCGCGGTAAAGCACCACAATAAATGCCGCAAGCACAATGGCCACGCCGGTTTCGCTCTGAATTACGGCAATAATGAGCATGGGCAGCAGGATAAAACCCATGCACACAAAGAAATCGCGCACCAGATCGCGGCGGGTAATGCCGCTGATGTATTTGGCCAGTGCCAGTGCCGTAGAAAATTTCATAAACTCGGCCGGCTGCAAACCAAAGCTGCCAAACCTGAACCACGAATGGCTGCCCTTGACTTCGGTGCCCAGAAACCGCACCGCAATATTGAGCAGCAAAAAACCTCCGTAGGCATAAAACGCCGTGGCCGTAAAAAACGAGGCATCCACCAGAAGCAGCGAAAAACCCAGTGCAAGCGACACACAGATAAACACAAACTGCTTGCCCTCCAGCCGCGACAAATCGAAAATATTGCTCTGCGCAGGATCGTAAACAGCCGAGTAAATGTTCATTAAGCCCAGCACCACCAGTACGATGTAAATAATCACCGTAATCCAGTCCACGTTGTAAAACTGACTATCGCTGCGTTCGCGCATGGTTTACTGCAGTTGCGGCTTGGGTTTTGGTTTGGCGCCTGATGAGGGATGTTTGTGAATGAGGTCGCCCTCAAACATCCGTTGTTCCATGTCGGGGCGGGTTACTTTGCCGGTGAGGTATTTCTCCATCATCAAACTGGCAATGGGTGCGGCCCAGGTGGCTCCGAAACCGGCGTTCTCGACCAGAATGGCAATACATATTTTCGGGTTCTGCCGCGGGGCAAACATTACAAATACCGAGTGGTCTTCGCCATGCGGGTTTTGTGCTGTACCGGTTTTTCCGCACGATTCGATGCCGGGAAGCTGCACCGAACGGCCCGTGCCACCGGTCATTACCTGTGCCATGCCCGTAATTACGTCTTCGTAATATTCGCGGTTGGTGACTTTGGTGTAGTTCTTCTTCTGCCACTGCGGCAAAACTTTATTGTCGCCAATGCTGCGTACTACGTGCGGGGTAATGTAATAGCCACGGTTAGCAATGGTGCTTACAATGTTGCACATCTGCAAGGGTGTCACACTCAGTTCGGCCTGTCCAATGCCCAGCGAAATTACGGTGGACGAACGCCAGCCGTTTTTGCCAAACACTTTATCGTAGTAGGCCGGTGTGGGCACAATACCTTTGAGTTCGTAGGGAAGATCGGTGCCTATTTTTACGCCCACGCCAAAGCTGTTTACGTAATCTTTCCAGGCCTGATAGCCTTCTACCGTGTTTTTGTATTTGCGGTTATCGACAATGCTTTTAAACACGTATGAGTAGTACGAGTTGCACGAAGTGGCTATCGATCCTTTCAAATCGGTGGGACTGCCGTGCGGGTGGCACTTGGGTTTTCCGCCCAGCGGAGGATAGCCCTGTGCGCAGGGATAAGTGGTGGCAGGGCGCAGCACGCCTTCCTGCAAACCGATGAGCGCATTGAGCAGCTTAAACGTGGAGCCCGGCGGGTAGTAAGCCTGCAGGGCACGGTTGAAAAGCGGTTTGCCCAGCGTGTCTCTGGCCAAAGCCGCATAGTTTTTGGGGAAATCGCGGCCCACGAGCAGATTTGGATCATAAGTGGGACTGGTAATGAGGGCCAGAATTTCGCCGGTGGCCGGTTCAATGGCCACCACGCCGCCAATTTTGTTCTGCATCAGTTTTTCGCCATACTGCTGCAACTCGGCATCGAGCGTGGAATACAGGTTTTTGCCGGGCACGGCGGCCGTGTCGTAGATTCCGTTTTTGTAGCTGCCTCTTATGTTGTTGTGCACATCGCGCATCATAATCTGCACGCCTTTTTTGCCGCGCAGGGCTTCTTCGTAACCCTTTTCAATACCACTCATCCCGATATAATCGCCCGATTTGTAGTAGGGATTTTTTTTGGTGATGCGTTCGTTTACTTCGCCAATGTAGCCAAGCAGGTGGGCGGCCATTGGAATGGGATATTTGCGCACAGTGCGGGCGGTGACATAAAATCCCGGAAACATATACAGCCGTTCCTGAATCTGTGCATTGAGTTCGGGCAGCATCTGGCTTTCGAAAATATGCGAGCGGTAATCGCGGGCCGATTCTTTGAGGCTGCCCGAAAGACGCACAAGGCGTTTCTTGAAATCGTCGGTGGTGATGTTCAGAATTTTGCAGATGCCAATGGTGTCGCAATCTTTCAGATCGCGCGGCACCACCATAAGATCATACGCCACCTGATTAAACACGAGCAGTTTTCCCTTGCGGTCGTAAATGGCACCACGGGGCGGATAATCTGTCATTTGCAGAAACGCCTGGTTACTTGCCGTGAGCTTGTACTTATCTTCCACCACCTGAATGGTAAACAGACGCAGAATATACAGCAGCGCCACCACTACCACCGCCACGGCAATTATGTATTTACGTACATCGGAATTCATGTGGTTCCGGATTTGGTGCGGTAAAACAGAAACTGGGTCACGGTAATGAGCAGCACCGATGCGGCCGTGCTCATGATAATGCGCAGCAGGGTGTAGAAGAATTCGCGGAACGAAAACATTTCCAGAAAAAACAAAACGAAGTGGTGGGCAAACACCAGCGTAATGGTATAAGTAAAAAACCAGGTGCGCCCCATGTCCTGCATGGTGGGCTGGTTGCCAAATTCGTAACCATCGCGCGGGGCAATAAAGCGCAGCACGGCAGGGCGCAAAAAGCCGATGAATGTGCAGGTGGCGGTGTGCATGCCCGGTGTGCCGTAAAACATATCGACACACCAGCCGGTGACAAATGCAATGAGCAGCCCCAGCCAGCCCGGAAGTTCTACGGGCAGCAGCAGCAGAAACAGTACGTACAGAAACGGATTAAGCCCCGGCAGCGGTTCCACATTTTTAAGAATGAGGCCCTGAACGGCTACCAGCACAATGAACCGGATAATATGTCGCAAAATCTCACTTACCATCGTCGTCGGGGATTGAATTTTGCAACTGTTCTAATTCTTCCTTGAGCAGGTTGTTTACCACCGATACATGCTGGAGCTTTCTGAAATCGGTTCCGAGCAATACCTGTGCGGTATAGGTTTTTTCGCCGGCTTTTTTCTCGAACGAAGAAATTACCCCCACAAACACACCTTTGGGAAATGCGTTGCCGAGGCCGCTGGTAACCAGTGTATCGCCTTTCACGAGTTTTACGTGGGTGGGAATTTCCTTGAGTGTGGCGTTGCGGTAATCGCCGCCGTCCCAGAGCAACTGGGCAAAAGTTCCGTCTTTTTTGAGGCTTGCGCTGATGCGGCTGTCTTTGTGCAGGAGCGACATTACGGTGCAGAAATTGGGCGATACACTGCGTACAATGCCTACAATTCCGTTTGGACCCATTACACCCATTCCTTCGCGCACGCCCTGATTTTTGCCTCGTGCAAGTACAATGTAGTTGTTTCGCCGGGTAACGGTATTGTCAATTACTTCGGCATCGATAAAGGAATAGCGTTGGCG
This sequence comes from Bacteroidia bacterium, assembly GCA_025454955.1. Lineage (GTDB taxonomy): Bacteria > Bacteroidota > Bacteroidia > Palsa-965 > Palsa-965. The sequence goes on from JALONL010000012.1 coordinate 221,208, forward strand.
GTAGAGGGTGTCGTTTACGGCAATTTCCTTATTGGCGGTATTCAGCCAGGCGCTTCCCTGCAGGTTGCGCAGGCGGGCAATTTCTTCGGAAAGAATACGGTTCTGGTCGCGCAGGTTGAAATAGCCGGTAAGGTCGTTGCGCACGGCGTAAATTTTTCCGGCCACTTCGCTGGTACTGTTTACGGCTTCGGCGCGCTGATAGGGGTTGCTGCGCACAAGAATAAACACCGCAACCACTTCGAGGAGCAGGAACATGAGAAAAAAGTAATTCCTGGCGAGGAAGACGATGAGGTTGCGCATCGTTCAGACCTGAGAAGTGGTGAAATGACCTCCTACTTGAGCAGGAAGGGAAATTTGTCGATATTCTTGAGCGCAATACCGGTACCGCGGGCCACGGCGCGCAGCGGATCGTCGGCTACGTGTACCGGTAGTTTGGTTTTGAGCGAAATGCGTTTATCGAGCCCGCGCAGCAGCGAACCGCCACCGGCCAGGTAAATGCCTGTGCGGTAAATATCGGCCGAGAGTTCGGGCGGTGTCATTTCGAGGGCGTTGAGAATGGCTTCCTCGATTTTGGCAATCGACTTATCGAGGGCGTGGGCAATTTCCATGTACGATACGTAGATCTCTTTGGGAATGCCCGTCATAAGGTCGCGGCCGTGCACGGGGAAATCGGGTGGCGGATTTTCGATTTCGGTCATGGCGGCGCCCACTTCAATTTTGATGCGCTCGGCCGTGCGTTCGCCCACCAGAATGTTGTGCTGGCGGCGCATGTATTCTTCAATGCTGGCGGTGAATTCGTCGCCCGCGATGCGGATTGATTTATCGCACACAATGCCACCCAGGGCAATTACCGCAATTTCGGAGGTTCCGCCGCCGATGTCGATAATCATATTACCCATCGGCTCTTCCACGTCGATACCGATACCGATGGCGGCGGCCATGGGCTCGTGTATGAGATACACTTCCTTGGCCCCGGCATGTTCGGCCGAGTCGCGCACGGCGCGTTTTTCCACTTCGGTAATGCCCGAGGGGATGCAGATTACCATGCGCAGCGAGGGCTGAAACATTTTTCGGCCGGGATTGATCATTTTGATCATTCCGCGGATCATGTGTTCGGCGGCGTGGAAGTCGGCAATAACGCCGTCTTTGAGAGGTCGGATGGTTTTGATGTTTTCGTGGGTTTTTCCGTGCATCTGCATGGCCTGTTTTCCCACGGCAATAATTTTCCCGGTCATGCGATCAACCGCAACGATGGAAGGCTCGTCAACCACCACTTTATCGTTGTGAATGATAATGGTGTTTGCCGTACCGAGGTCGATGGCAATTTCCTGAGTAAAAAGGTCGAATACGCCCATTGTTTGGTGCGGTGTATCTGGTTAGTGTTTGAAATGGCGTGTTCCGGTCATTACCATAGCCATTCCGTGCTGGTCGCAGAAGGCAATGGAGTCTTTATCACGAACCGATCCGCCGGGCTGTATTACGGCGGTGATTCCGGCGTTGTGTGCAATTTCCACACAATCGGCAAAGGGGAAGAAGGCATCGGAGGCCATAACGGCTCCGCGGAGATCGAAGTTGAAGCTGCGTGCTTTTTCGATGGCCTGCTTGAGGGCATCCACGCGCGAGGTTTGTCCGGTGCCGCTGGCCAGCAACTGTCCGTTTTTGGCGAGTACGATGGTGTTTGACTTGGTGTGTTTTACCAGTTTATTGGCAAACACCAGATCGGTGTACTCGTTTTCGGCAGGTACTTTGGTGGTGGCGGGCTGCATATCGGCGGGCGACTCGGTTTTGAGGTCTTTTTCCTGGAGTACGGTGCCGTTGAGCAGGGTGCGGAACTGCATCTGCGGCAAGGCGGCGGGCTTTTGCACGAGCAGGATGCGGTTTACTTTCTGTTTGAGAATGTCGAGGGCGGCGGGTTCGTAGCCGGGCGCCAGCAGCACTTCGAAGAAGATGTTGTTTATGGCGGCTGCCGCTTCGGCATCAATTACGCGGTTGCATACGAGTATGCCGCCAAAGGCCGAAACGGGGTCGCCGGCGAGTGCATCGTTCCAGGCTTCGAGCACGGTGGGGCGCGAGGCTACACCGCAGGCGTTGTTGTGCTTGAGTATGGCGAAGGTGCAGTCGGTAAAATCGGCAATGAGGTTTACGGCTGCGTCAATGTCGAGCAGGTTGTTGTAGGAAAGCTCCTTGCCGTGAATTTTATCGAAAAGCTCGTCGAGGTTGCCGAAGAACCAGGCGCGCTGGTGCGGGTTTTCGCCATAGCGCAGGGTTTTGCCGCTGGTGGCGCTGAAACGGAGTTGCGGCTCGGCATGGTCGCTGTTGAACCAGTTGAAGATGGCAGCATCGTAGTTCGACGATACGGCAAATGCCCGTGTGGCAAATGCGCGGCGGTCGGGCAGTTCGGTGGTGCCGTTTTTGGCATTGAGCAGTTCGAGCAGGGCGGGATAATCGTTCCGTGTGGCGCAGATGAGCACATCGCGGAAGTTTTTGGCACCGGCGCGAATGAGGGAAATGCCGCCAATGTCTATTTTTTCGATGATGTCCTGTTCGGGCGCGCCTGAGGCCACAGTGGCTTCAAACGGGTAAAGGTCAACTATAACGAGGTCGATTTCGGGAATTTCAAATTCTTCGAGCTGGGCCACATCGGCATCCAGTTCGCGGCGGCTGAGGATTCCGCCAAAAATCTTCGGGTGAAGTGTTTTAACCCGTCCGCCAAGGATGGAAGGGTAAGAGGTAAGCTGCTCAACGGGTGTTACCGGAATACCAAGCTCTTCGATAAATGTTTGCGTACCGCCGGTGCTGTAAAGACCAACCCCCAGCTCATGCAGCCTTTGAATGACCGGAGCCAGGTTGTCTTTGTAAAACACCGAAACCAGCGCGTTTTTAATCGGTTTCGGGCTGTTCATAAGTTTTTTGAAATCTGGTGTAAAATTAAGTGTTTTTAAGGCTCGTAAATGAAGGTTTTCACCTTTTTTGGGTTTGTTGATAAAAGCGTGTTTGTGTTGATAACCGGGAGATGGGGTTGGGTTTTATCGGGAATATTTTTTTCCGGTGCCGGTTCTTTCCTTTTTTCAAATTTCAGATACTTAAAATCAATTCCTTCGCCAATATCCGGTGAAGCATTTTCCGGTTTCTTTTTGTGGTGATTTTTGGCGGTTATTTTTTCAATTTTATTGAAATAAAAAAATAGATTGCACTTGCTTTTTTACCTGCTCAGGTTTTCACCCGGTTTGTCAAAAGCATTTTATCAGAAAAATCCAGTTGCCTTTTTTGCTGTTTAGTTGAGATACGTTATGAAAAAAACAAACGAAGATTAAAAAGACAAACCCGGCAATTCAACTACACTAAACATTTAGCCCTTTTGTTTGCAAGGCTTTTAAAATGCGGTCTTCATTAAAAAAAGTGTTCCGGTTTTTTAATGTGTGATCTCACACATTCGCTGTTTTGGAATATATAAAAGTGGTGTTGTCTTTAATTTTGCACAGCATCAAAAAGTGTAACTGATATGTTAAAGAGAATAGCCTCAATCCTGTTTTTCCTGCTGATTGCCTCTTCGGTAAGTGCCCAGATCTATACCATGAGCACTACCACTGTAACCACCTGCAGCGGCACGTTCTACGACTCGGGCGGAGCAGCAGGAAATTATAATAACAGTGAAGACATTACGATGACAATTACATCTGGTAATGGTAATCGAATCAGTGTAACATTTACACAATTTGCACTCGCTTCCAATGATTTACTTCGGATTTTCGATGGCGCCACTTCATCTCATCCCCGCATTGGTATCTATAATTCAATATCACCCGGTACTATTGTTTCTACAGGTACATCACTCACATTCAGGTTTACTTCAAACTCAAGCACAAGTTGGCTGGGTTGGACAGCTACAATTTCCTGTGGCGGGCCTGCGCTTCCCTCCTACACGTTGAGTAATGGTACAATAACCGGATGTGCCGGAGTATTTTATGATGACAGCGGTCCTACAGGAGTATATGGAGTAAACGTTAATCTTGTTCAAACATTTTGCTCCGGAACCACAGACCGTTTGAAGTTTACATTCAATAACGATCCGCTTGCAACTGACTTCATGCCTTTCGACACATTGTTTGTATATGATGGCGCAACAACATCGGCTCCAATGCTGGCGGCATTTACAGAAAATTCGTTTTTGGAAGATATTATCAGTTCAGGCACATGCATTACTTTCCGGTTTAAAACAGATGCCACCAGCAGTTCGATAGGCTGGGCAGCCGAATTTCAATGTGTCACCACACCCCCGCCGTCGCAACCCGTATTTAATATGAGTGGAGGGGTACGAAATGTATGCAACGCGTTATTCTATGACTCGGGAGGAAGTACGGGTAACTACAGTATTAATTCCAGTCTCACTCAAGCATTTACTTCATATAACGGAGCCCGGATTACTGCTGCATTTACTCAGTTCGTAGTTAGTATAAATGCCATATTAAACATTTACGACGGTCCGAATAACACTTATCCGCTTATTGGTTCATACAATACAAACAGCCCGGGATCAATTACATCTACCGGTAATTCACTTACGTTCGAATTTTTCTCTAATTCAAGTATTACTATCTCTGGCTGGGAAGCTTTAATTACCTGTGGAGGTCCTGTGATACCTGTTTACAATATGTCGGGCGGAACAGTAACTGCATGCACAGGAATGTTCTATGATAGCGGTGGCGGTGGCGGAAATTATCTCAACAGCCAGAATCTAACACAAACATTTTGTTCGGGAAGTACGGATTTGTTGCAGTTTACTTTCAATAATAACTCACAGGCTAATGCTTACAGTACCGGAGATACATTATTTGTATATGACGGCCCCACCACATCATCGCCAATTTTAGCCGCTTTTACAGCAGGTTCGTTTATGGAAAATATTACCAGTTCGAACTCTTGTCTGACATTCAGATTTGTATCCAATGCATCGGGAAACAGCCGTGGCTGGGCGGGACAGTTCCAGTGTGTTACCACACCTGCTCCCTCACCACAAATTATTAATATGAGTACAGGTATTCGCTATACATGTAATGCATTGTTCTATGATGATGGAGGAAGTACCCAATACTATGGCGACAATTTGAATAATGTGCAAACTATTACCTCCCCAAATAATCAAAGGCTCTCCGCTGCATTCACTCAGTTTTCATTAGCAAACGACGACTGGCTAATAATATATGACGGCCCTACAACGCAGCATCCCAGAATTGGTATTTATTGGGGATTGAGTAATCCGGGAACAATTATCTCCACCGGATCTTCACTCACATTCCAATTTGTTTCGAACTCATTTAGCAGTTCTACTGGCTGGGAAGCAAATATTACGTGTGCAGGGCCTGTGTTACAGATTTATAATATGAGTAATGGTACAGTAACAGCCTGCTCGGGTGCTTTTTATGACAATGGTGGCCCTGCTGCAAATTATACTGACAATCTCAATCTGACACAAACTTTCTGCTCAGGAACTACCGACCGTATCAGGTTTACCTTCCTCAATGATCCGCAGGCCGTAACATACAGTTCAGGCGACACATTGTTTGTGTATGATGGTTCTACAGTATCTGCGCCAATGCTTGCAGCCTATACAACCGGCTCATTTATGGAAGACATCACCAGTTCTGGCACCTGTTTAACTTTCCGGTTTAGTTCAAATACTCTGGGAAATAACCGGGGATGGGCAGGACAGTTTCAGTGTGTAACAACACCAGCTCCCTTACCACAGGTATTTAACATGAGTACGGGCATTCGTAATGTATGCAATGCCTTGTTCTATGACAATGGCGGCAGTACGGCAAATGCCCTTAGCAGTTCAAATCTTGTACAAACCTTTACATCGTACAATGGTGAACGACTTTCCGCTGTGTTCACGCAATTCCTTCTGCTGAACACAAGTGCGGAACTCCGAATTTATGACGGCCCCACAACGGCACATCCGCGAATTGGCACCTATATTTCCAATAGCCCTGGAACAATTATTTCATCAGGCAGTTCGCTAACGTTCGAATATTTGTCAAACTCCAATATTGCCGGTTGGGGATGGGCTGCAAACATTACCTGTGCGGGCCCAGTGCTGCCTGTATATACCACAAGCAGCGGTATAGTAACCACATGCGGCGGTGTATTTTATGATAACGGTGGGGCAACGGGCAGCTATCCGAATAACGATAATTCAGCCACAACATTTACATCAGCCAGCGGCCAATACTTGAAATTTGATTTCAACCCAAATCATTTTAATATTGCACCCGGCGACTCGTTGTTTGTTTATGATGGCCCATCTACCTTATCACCATTATTTGCAATATTGACGGGCAATATATCACCTGGATCGATAACATCAAACACAAGCAGTCTTACTTTTCGCTTTGTAAGTAATGCCACCTCAGTCAATATTGGCTGGCAGGCAATTCTTTCGTGTGTAAGTCAGCCCGATACCAATCCGCAAATTACAATGTACAGTGGCATACGATATACCTGTGGTGGTACATTTTATGATACTGGCGGCCCCAACGCCAACTATAATGACAATGAAAATCGCATTATGTCATTTTATTCGAATAGTGGTTGTGGCATCCGGTTTACCTTCAACAGTGTTTCACTTTCCACCAGCGATGCCCTCACTGTATTTGATGGCCCCAACACAAGTGCTCCTGTGCTGGCAACAATTACGTGGAACAATATCCCGGGGCCACTACAATCAACAGGAAATGTGCTCACGTTCCGCCTGATTTCCAACTCTAGTAATAATTCATCAGGCTGGAGTGCCAACATTTCGTGCCCAAACCAGCCGTTGGCCACCATTTCAGCAAACGGGCCGCTAAGCTTCTGCCCGGGCGGAAACGTAACACTTACTGCCGCACCCAACAGCACCTACCTCTGGAGCAACGGAGCTACCACGCAAAGCATTACCGCAAGCACAACTGGTTCGTACTGGGTAACTGTTACCAATGTAAACAACTGCACCGCTACTTCAAATATTATCAATGTAAATGCCAATGCCAGCATTACAGGCAGTGTTGTGGCCAACGGCCCGCTCACTTTCTGTCAGGGCAGTTCGGTAACCCTTACGGCCGGCGGAGGAAGCAGTTATGTGTGGAGCAACAGCGCCACAGGCAGCATGCTTAACGTTACACAATCGGGCAACTACTATGCGGTGGTGAGCAGCGGTACGTGTGTGGACACTACCTCAGTTATCGCGGTTACGGTTAATCCGCTGCCGGTGGTTACGCTTACACTCATGCAGGACAGTTTCTGCACCAACCAGCCTTCGCCCTCGACACTGAGCGGTGGTTCGCCTGCGGGTGGTGTGTGGAGCGGGCCGGGAGTGAGCGGCAACCTGTTTACGCCTTCGGTGGCAGGGCCGGGTTTCCATTCTGTTGTGTACACCTATACCGATACCAATTCGTGCAGCAACTCGGCCAGTGAAGTGGTTTATGTGGACATTTGCAACGATGTAACTGAAATTCAAAACAATATATTCAGCGCATATCCCAATCCGGCAACACAGCTCGTAACCATCAACCTCGGCTCGGAAAATCAGGTAACCATGATTGAGCTTTACGATATGACAGGGCGGTTAATTCAGAGTGAGGCTGTAAACAATCGTGGTCAGATACAACTTTCGCTGAACGGATTGGAAAGTGGCATATATGTTGTGCGTGCAGGCAGCAAACAGGTTAAACTTATAAAAGAGTAAAATACATACTGTCAGCACAATTCCAGTTCACCCTGCTTGTGCTGACAGTATAAAATACAGAATACATTAACTCATTTAAATAATTTCGTGAATTAACAAATCCGGCATACGAGTTGTATTCCCGAGGCTTAAAAACTATCTTTAAAATTATGAGCAGAATAATTACACTTCTGAGTTTACTCATGTTTGTTACAACCTCATTGGTTTCGCAAACTTACAACATGAGCACAACCACAGTAACCACCTGCAGCGGCACGTTCTACGACTCGGGCGGAGCAGCCGGGAATTATGGGAACAATGAAAATTTTACCATGACGTTTACCTCCGGCAATGGTAACCGGCTGAGTTTTAATTTTTCGGCCATGAATATTTCGGGCGGCGATGTGCTGAGTGTGTATGACGGGCCTACCGCATCGCACCCTTTTATGGGTTCGTATGCAAGCATCAGTCCGGGCATAATTACCTCAACCGGCACCTCGCTCACTTTCGTTTTCACTTCAACCTCAAGCGCCAACAGTTCGGGCTGGGCGGCTACAATCAGTTGCACCACACCTGCGCTCACGGCCTATTCCATGAGCAACGGAACAGTTACTGCCTGCAGCGGTGCGTTTTACGACAACGGTGGCCCGGCGGCCAACTATTCCGATAACCAGAACATCACTCAAACATTCTGCTCGGGCACTACCGACCGGTTGCAGTTTAGTTTCATCAATACTTTTTTTGCCAACGTGCTTTCTGTGGGCGACAGTTTGTTTATATATGACGGAAACAACACAGCCGCACCTCCGCTGGCCATTCTGGTAAACGGTTCTTTCTTTGAAACATACACCAGCAGCGGAACCTGCATTACCTTCCGTTTCAAGTCGAACGCCACGGGCAACAATACCGGCTGGGCCGGGCAGTTTACCTGTGTTACATCGGCACCCGCGCAGCAGGTGTTTAACATGAGCACCGGTGTGCGCTATGTGTGCAATGCTTTATTTTACGATAACGGCGGCCCCACCAACAGCTATTCCAACAACCTCAACATTACCCAAACATTTACCTCCTACAACGGCGAAAGGCTTACCGCAAACTTTAGTTCAATGACTATGGCCGGCGGCGATTTCTTTATCCGGGCTGGGATGCCACCATTACCTGCGCCGGGCCTGTGCTGCCAGTGTACAACATGAGCAGCGGCACGGTTACCGCCTGCAGCGGTGTGTTTTTCGATAACGGCGGTGCGGCAGCCAACTACACCGATAACCAAAACATTACACAAACCTTCTGCTCGGGTACAAGCGACCGAATCCAGTTCAGCTTTAACAACCTGGCCACTGGTCTTACCGTGGGCGATACGCTTTTTGTGCATGACGGAAACAGCACTGCGGCTCCCCCGCTGGCCATTCTGGTAAACGGTTCGTTCTTCGAAACCTTTACCAGCAGCGGAACCTGTCTCACCTTCCGTTTCAAATCGAATGCATCGGGCAACAGCATAGGCTGGGCCGGACAGTTTACCTGCGTTCCATCAACGCCTGCACAACAGGTGTTTAACATGAGCACCGGTGTACGCTATGTGTGCAATGCTTTATTTTATGACAACGGCGGCCCCAGCAACAACTACTCCAACAACCTCAACATTACCCAAACATTTACCTCCTACAACGGCGAAAGGCTTACCGCAAACTTTAGTTCAATGACTATGGCCGGCGGCGATTTCTTTTCGCTTACGTTTGTGTGTTTCACCACCACAAGTGCCACCGATCCGGGCTGGTCGGCCACCATTACCTGCGCCGGGCCGGTGCTGCCGGTTTACAATATAAGCAGCGGCACGGTTACCGCCTGCAGCGGTGCGTTCTACGACAACGGCGGTGCAGGTGCAAACTACACCGATAACCAAAACATTACACAAACCTTCTGCTCGGGCACAAGCGATCACATTCAGTTCAGCTTTAACAACCTGGCCACAGGTCTTTCGGTGGGCGATACGCTTTTTGTGTATGACGGAAACAGCACTGCGGCTCCCCCGCTGGCCATTCTGGTAAACGGTTCGTTCATCGAAACCTTTACCAGCAGCGGAACCTGTCTTACCTTCCGTTTCAAATCGAACGCATCCGGCAACAGCATAGGCTGGGCGGGGCAATTTACCTGCGTAACCAGTATTCCTTCTCCCGCGCTGTTTAATTTGAGCACAGGTGTGCGCTACGTGTGCAATGCCGTGTTCTACGACAACGGCGGCCCCAATAACAACTATTCCAACAACCTCAACAATACCCAAACATTTACCTCCTACAACGGTACAAGGCTTACCGCAAACTTTGGGTCAATGACTATGGCCGGCGGTGATTTCCTTGCTATTTACGACGGACCTTCCACCGCCTACCCGCTTATCGGAACCTACGCTACCACCAGTCCGGGCATCATTACCTCATCCGGCTCATCGCTTACGTTTTATTGTTTCAGCACCACAAGCTCCACCGATCCGGGCTGGGATGCCACCATTACCTGCGCCGGGCCGGTGCTGCCGGTTTACAATATAAGCAGCGGCACGGTTACAGCCTGCAGCGGTGCGTTCTACGACAACGGCGGTGCAGGTGCAAACTACACCGACAACCAAAACATTACCCAAACCTTCTGCTCGGGCACAAGCGATAATATCCAGTTCAGCTTTAACAACCTGGCCACAGGACTTACAGCAGGCGATACGCTTTTTGTGTATGACGGAAACAGCGTTGCGGCTCCCCCGCTGGCCATTCTCGTAAACGGTTCGTTCTTCGAAACCTTTACCAGCAGCGGCACCTGCCTCACCTTCCGTTTCAAATCGAACGCATCGGGCAACAGCATAGGCTGGGCGGGACAATTTACCTGCGTAACCAGTATTCCTTCTCCCGCGCTGTTTACTATGAGCACAGGTGTTCGTTACGTGTGCAATGCCGTGTTTTACGACAACGGCGGCCCGAACAACAACTATTCCAACAACCTCAACAATACCCAAACATTCACCTCCTACAACGGCGAAAGGCTTACGGCAAACTTTGGGTCAATGAACATGTCAGGTGGCGATTTCATTAGTATTTACGACGGGCCTTCCACTGCCTACCCGCTTATCGGATCCTACGCCACCACCAGTCCGGGCATCATTACCTCATCCGGCTCATCGCTTACGTTTTATTGTTTCAGCACCACAAGCTCCACCGCTCCGGGCTGGGATGCCACCATTACCTGTGCAGGGCCGGTGCTGCCGGTGTACAACATGAGCAGCGGCACGGTTACCACATGCAGCGGTGTGTTTTACGATAACGGCGGTGCAGACGGCAATTACCCGAACAACGAGAACCGCACCATGTCATTCACTTCGGCAAACGGCCAGTATCTGAAATTCGATTTCAATCCGCTGCATTTCAACCTTGCTGCCGGCGATACGTTGTTTGTGTATGACGGACCTACTGTTGCATCGCCGCTTTTTGCTGCGTTTACAGGCAACACAGGTACACCCGGATCAATTACATCAAACACCAGCAGTTTCACCTTCCGTTTTGTGAGCAATGCCACCACCAACAATGTAGGCTGGCAGGCATTCATCAGTTGCGTGGCACAGCCCGACACCAACCCGCAGATAAGCATGATGAGCGGCATCCGTGCCACCTGCGGAGGTACGTTCTACGACATTGGCGGCCCCAATGCCAACTACCTGAACAACGAAAACCGGGTAATGTCGTTCTACTCGAACAGCGGCTGCGGCATACGGTTTACATTTACCACATTCAATCTTTCGGGTGGCGATATACTTTATGTGTATGACGGCCCGAACACCACTTCGCCGCTCATTGCCACCCTCACCGGCTCCACACTTCCGGCTCCGGTACAGTCAACCGGCAATGTGCTTACGTTCCTCTTTACATCTACCACGAGTTCCAACTCGCTTGGATGGAGTGCCAACATTTCGTGCCCCAACCAGCCGCTGGCCACCATTACTGCGGGCGGGCCGCTGAGTTTCTGTCCGGGCGGAAACGTTGTACTTACAGCCGCGCCCAACAGCACTTACCTCTGGAGCAACGGAGCCACCACGCAAAGCATTACAGTGAGTAACTCGGGCTCGTACTGGGTAACGGTAACCAATGCCAACAACTGTACAGCCACATCAAACATTATTACCGTAAATGCCAATGCCAACATTACCGGCAACATTGTGGCCAACGGCCCGCTCACTTTCTGTCAGGGCGGTTCGGTAACGCTTACGGCAAGCGGCGGTAGCAGTTATGTGTGGAGCAACAGCGCCACAGGTAATACGCTTAACGTTACACAATCGGGCAACTACTTTGCGGTGGTGAGCAGCGGGGCGTGCGTGGATACCACTTCTATAATCGCGGTTACGGTTAATCCGCTGCCGGTGGTTACGCTTACACTCATGCAAGACAGTTTCTGCACCAACCAGCCTTCGCCCTCGACACTAAGCGGCGGTTCGCCTGCGGGTGGCGTGTGGAGCGGGCCGGGCGTGAGCGGCAACCAGTTTACGCCTTCGGTGGCCGGGCCGGGACTGCACAGCATTGTTTATACTTACACCGATGCCAATACGTGCAGCAATACAGCTTCGCAAACAGTGTTTGTGGATGTGTGTAACGAAGTGAGTGAAATAAGCAGCACGGCATTCGGCGTGTATCCCAATCCGGCGCATCAGCTTGTGACAGTGAATCTGGGTGAGAATGCGGCGGTGGAGATTATCGAAATTTTCGATATGTCGGGGCGGTTGATTTTGAGTGAGCAGGTAAACAACCGCAGCCAGGTTCAGCTTTCGCTGAACGGGGTGGAGAACGGGGTTTACCTCATTCGCGCCGGAAATCATCTGGTGAAACTGGTAAAGGAATAATCCACTGATAAACCACAAAAAGCCGCACCTGCCACACGGGTGCGGCTTTTTTATGCAGAATATCAGAAGCCGGAAAAGCCCTATCTTTAAGCAATGATTTTTCTGGCACTTTTTCGTGAAAGTATTTTGTTTGCCCTTCATGCGCTGCGGGTAAACCGGTTGCGTACGGTGCTTTCGCTGCTGGGTGTGACGATTGGTATTTTTGCCATTATTACCGTGTTTACGGCGGTTGATTCGATGGAGAAGAAAGTGCGTGAGAGCATGTCGTCGCTGGGCGAAAATGTGGTGTATGTGGAAAAATGGCCGTGGACTTTTGGCCCCGATTATCCCTGGTGGAAATATATCAATCGTCCGCTGCCCGACACGAAAGAACTGGAAGATGTAAAACGCCGCACCACATTGGCCGATGCGGTGGTGTTTGTGGCCGATGTGCGCAAAACGGTTTCGTCGGGCACATCATACGTGGAGAACTGCATTATTACGGCGGCTTCGCACGAGTTTGATAAGGTAAGCACGTTCGACATCAGCAGCGGGCGTTACTTTTCGGAGCTTGAATCGGAAACGGGTCGTGCGGTGGCAATTATCGGAAGTTCGGTGGCGGCGGCGCTGTTTCCCTCGGCAGATCCGGTGGGGAATACGATAAAAATTTTCGGGCGCAATGTGGAAGTAGTGGGTGTGGTGGCGCAGCAGGGCGAAAGCATGTTTGGCACCAGCCTGGATGCCAAAGTGGTTATCCCGATGCATTATGCCCGCACATTGGTTGATATTAAAGCCGAAGAATACCAGCCTCACCTGCTTGTAAAAGCCCGCGAAGGCGTAAAAACCGAGGACCTTACAGACGAACTCGAAGGCGTAATGCGCGCCCTGCGCCGTCTCAAACCCACCAGCGACGATAATTTTGCACTGAATGAAGTGAGCCTGCTGGCACAGCCCACACAGGAATTATTCAACATTATTGGTTCTGTGGGCTGGGTTATTGGGGTGTTTTCCATTCTGGTGGGTGGTTTCGGTATTGCCAATATTATGTTTGTATCGGTGCGCGAGCGTACCAGCCAGATTGGTATTCAGAAATCGCTCGGGGCGCGGAATTCGTTTATACTGATGCAGTTTCTGGTGGAGTCGGTGGTGCTTTGCCTGATTGGCGGAGTAATTGGTTTGCTGCTGGTTTGGGGCATTACCACGCTGGGTGCCAATTTGCTCGATTTTGATTTTTCACTTTCGATGGCCAATGTGGTGCTCGGGCTCAGCATTTCGGTGCTTATTGGTATTATCTCTGGTTTTATTCCTTCCTACTCGGCTTCGCAGCTCGATCCGGTAGAGGCCATACGCAGCAACGCATGAGCGAAAAGGTTCCATTCAATCACACTCACGGTACCCTGGGCAAAAGACCCAAAGTGATAACTGTGTTATGCGTGATTGGTTTTTTGTGGGTGCTGTTTACGTTTTCGGGGGTGCTTTCGCCCGATGTGAAACGTGCGGGAGCTTTATATCCGCCTTTGCTGGGACTGGCCATTTGTATGAAGTTTATTGCATTTATCGGCATCTGGCACATGAAACGCTGGGGTATACATCTGTTTACCTACGTGATGATTACACAGTCGCTGCTGCTCTTTTTGCTCAACGATTTGAGCATTGCCGGAATTTCTACGGGAGTAATCATGCTTACTATTTTTATGACCTTCTACCGCAGGTTTGACGTGAATTTGTAAAAAACGGCAGCCTGTATATACAGACTGCCGCGCAATTTGTAACAGCGAATTATTCAACCCAGTAAACCAGATCAACCACAATTATTCCCTGTGAATTAACTAAGCTTTGCGAAAGCGTTACCGTTACTTCGGTGGTGCCGCTGAAATAGCCGTCGAACGCATCAAACGTGTAGGTGCCTTCAGGCAAGGCGTTAAAGCAGGTTCCGTCCTGATTTTCGAGATAAATGTATTGCCCGGTAGCATTGTTAAAGGCATAATAACCGTACAGATCATTGGCGGTAATTTCCTGGCCCTGATTGTTCACCACGCGGATACATACATCATACACCGGCTGATACGAAGCGCGTACTTCTTCAATTACGGTAATAATGTCGTTGGCGAGGCTCTGCTGGAAATCGAGCACGGCATTGAGTGAGGCAATGAGATTGAGCGCTGCGGTGTTGTTTCCGGCTTCCACGGCTGTTTTAATCTGGTTGCTCAAATCGAGTGCAATGCCCTGCTGGTTCTGCACTTCAATGGCCAGATCGTAAATTCCGTCGGTAGAAAGCTGGTTGCCGCTTTGCACATTGGCTTCATTTACCCAGTACAGCACGTTATCGGCCTCGTCGAGTGTGCCGTTGAGTGCGGGTACAATGTTGTTGAAGAACTGGTTGGCATCGGGAGCATTGAGCACCACAATCTGCAGGGCGAGGTTATCGCTTACCGCACGGGCGGTTTGTGCGTTTTGCTGAATGTTTTCGGCAGCAAAAACGGCATTGTCGAGCTGCTGATTTACTGTAAGCTGTGCTTTAGCGGCAATAACCAGCATAAAGGCAAGCATAAAAGATGTAATTTTTTTCATGGAATTGAGTTTTGGTTTGATGCAAAACTACAACCCCGATATTGGCAGGAAATAATTAAATAAACAGATTATCATTAAATCACTTGCTGTCAAAAGCATAAGTAATTAACAGCCTTTGGGCATTTTTATACTAATATATATAACCGCGTTTAGTTTTATACAGAAGTTACCTTTTCTTCACCTGCAAAATATGTTTAGCTGAAAATTAGTCTTCTTTTTCAAGATCAGAAGTGCGGACATCATTTATATATTCTTCCTGATAGGCAATTTTGCCGCCCTGCTTGTAAAAAATCATGCTGCCGTTTTTGCGTTCGGCTTTGTAGGTGCATTGTTGTATCGTATCGCCTTCGGTATTCACCAGCGCCAGAGTGCCGTCGGGCTTTCCGATGGGGCAAAACAAGTAGGTTTTCCAGTTGGCAATTTCGCGTTTATCGTCGGTTTGTTTCATTTTCACGTAATAACTCCCCTCGCCTGTTTTTTTGATATTACCCATTTTCTGGAGATGGATAATGTAGCAGATTCCGCCGAGCGACTGATAAACCTTTATATACTTTTTAAGCAACAGTGTATCGGTGGAAGTTCTTACAATGTCGGCACTGTCGCATTTGGTATAAACAGGTTTCTGGGCATCCATTTCCTCCTGTTTCTCCTTGTTCTTTTTCTCGCGCTCTTTCTGCACTTTAGCGACGTTCTTATCGCGCTTGCGCTGTTTTTTCTCTTCCAATTTTTTGGCCTTGGCTTTTTCCTTTTCGGTTTGAGGTTTGGCCGTGGGCGATGCCTGTTTTTTCTTTTTTTTCTTCTTCTTTTTCTTTTTGTCTTTATCAGTCAATTCGTGCTGTCCGGCCCAGGCCGACGAAGTTTCTGCCCACTCAACGGTTAATGCGGTGGTAAAGAATAAAAGGATAAAAAAAGCTAATCGTTTCATTGTATGGCGATATTCTTCGGGGATCTGTTCTACTAATTTACTGAATGAAAATCATTCGGCAGAGAATAACCTGATCAGAGCGTGTTTTACGGAAGTTTATTGCGGTAAGTTCTGCAAAAAGCCCGCTAAAGTAATATCACATATTACAAAACAGGCAACCATTGAGCCAAATACGGGCTTACCTTTGCGGCCATGCTTAAACAAGTATTGCCCTGGTCGCAGCATATTTCGTCTTTGCTTACGCTTGCCATTCCGGTTTGCCTGAGCAACATGGGCAATATTTTTGTGGACCTTACCGACAATTATTTTGTAGGTCAATTGCCCGAACGCACCGAGGCACAAGCCGCCATAAGCATGGCTTTTGCGGTGTATCATTTTGTGCTGGTGCTGCTTATTGGCACTTCGTACGGGCTTACTCCCATTGTGGCTGCCGCAGTGGCCACGGGCAACAAGGCACATATTGGCAAACACCTGCAACATGCACTGGTGATTAATCTGGGTATTTCTCTCGTGCTGTTTACCGTGCTTGCACTTTCCTCGCCCCTGTTTCATTATGCCAATAAACCGGAGGCGGTGATTGATATTGCCATACGTTTTTTGAATGTGAGCATTTTATCGATGATTCCGCTGAGTGTGTTTTTCACCTTCAAGCAGTTTGCCGAAGGCATGTCGGACACGCGCACGGCAATGGTTATTTCCATTTCGGCCAATTTGCTGAATATTTTGCTGAACTGGCTGCTGGTGTTTGGCAATGCGGGCTTTCCCAAACTTGGCGTAATGGGTTCGTGCTGGGCCACGTTTATTTCGCGGGCAGCCATGGCGGTGGCTATGTTTGCCTACATCCGTCTGAGCAAACGCTACCGCGATTATCGCCTCAGCCTCTGGCCGGCGCAGTGGAACGGAAGCATTGTGCGCGAGCAGCTGAAAATTGGTGTACCATCGGGTCTCATGTTTGCCATGGAAGTGGCGGCGTTTACCATGCCTGCGTTTTTCATACCGGGCACGGCCGAACTGGCGGCACACCGCTCGGCACTGCTGCTGGCTTCCATGACATATCTTATTTCGAGCGGGCTTTCGGCGGCGGCGGCCATACGCACGGGGCATTTTCTGGGGCTGGCGCAAATGCGCAACGTGCGCCGCGCAGGCATGAGTGCCGTGCTGGTGGCCGTGGGCGTAATGAGCACCGCCGCGTTGTGTTTCATTGTCTTTAACCACGAGCTGCCCGCCATATTCAACAAAAACGCCGATGTAATTGCTGCCGCTTCCACGCTGCTGCTCATTGGCGCAGTGTTTCAGCTGTTCGACGGTATTCAGGTAACGGCGCAGGGTGCTTTGCGCGGAATAAAAGACACGCTGGTGCCGGGCTACATTGCCTTTACGGCATACTGGCTGGTGGGATTGCCGCTGAGCTACATACTCTGCGTACCCGCAGGCATGGGTGCCTCGGGCGTGTGGATTGGCTTTGTGTTTGGCCTTATGGTAAGCTCGGGCGGATTTTTGTGGAGGTTTGTAAAACTTACCGGCAAAAACAAGGAAGTTGTTTTACAGCCTCAGTAATTAGGCGAAAAGCACATTTCCGTAACGCTCGCGCAGCACATTTTCGTGATGTATCTGATGCCCCGCAATTACCCAGAGGCACAACAGCGGTGTAATTACATTTCCGTTTGCCGTGCCCTGATACATGATGGTTTCTTCGTCCATTGAGCGGAACAGTGTAATAGTGCTTTCGCGCACTGTGCCATATTCGTGTGCCAGGCTGGTAAGGTTTCGTTTATCGAAACGTCCTTCGCGGGCATAGTCGTTTTCTTCGAAACCGGGCAGGGGTTGTTTTTCGCCGCGGGCAATGGCCAGGGCGCGGTAAGCAAAAATGCGTTCGCAATCGATGATGTGGCCCACCAGTTCTTTCACGCTCCACTTTCCTTCGGCATAGCGGTAATCTTCGTTTTCGAATGCAATTTCCGAAAGCAATGCCTTGAAATCGAGCACCTGCTCCTTGAGTACGTGCATGGGATTGTTTCCCGGCACGAGATTAATGTATTGCTGGAAATATGGGTTAAACGTGCCGGGAGCAGGATGTGGGTACATGGTTCTGGTGCTGAATTATTTTTCGAGACGTTCAATTTCGCCGGCCACAAACTGGGCAAGTTCGCGCACATACTTGCGCGAAAAATCGAAACGCACATTTGCCGCCGAATAAATTTCGCCAATGGTTTTGGTATATCCAAGGCTCAGTGCTTTTTCGTAGCCGTTTATTCCTTTCTCCGCATCCATGCGGTAGTTTCGCCACACGGCAATGGCGCCAAGCTGGGCCATGCCGTATTCGATGTAGTAAAAAGGAATTTCGAAAATGTGCAGTTGTTTCTGCCAGTTGTTGGCAAACATGGGTTCGAGCCCGTCCCAGTTTACGCCGGGCAGCACAAAGCGGCTGTAAATTATTTTCCAGGCGGCCGAGCGTTCGGCGGCGGTGTGTGCGGGATGCTCGTACACCCAATGCTGAAACGCATCCACCGCAGCCACCCAGGGCAGTGTTTCGAGCGTATGTTCGAGCTGGCGCAGGCAGGCGCGGCGGTAGTCTTCGGGTGTGGAATAGTAGGGCTGCCAGTGTTCCATGGAAATAAGTTCCATGCTCATCGAAGCCAGTTCGGCCACTTCCGAAGGCGGGTTGCGGAATGCGTTGAGCGGAAGCGCATTCATGAGGAAGGAATGAATGGCGTGTCCGGCTTCGTGTACCATAGTGGTTACATCCTGCTGCGAGCCGGTGGCATTCATAAATATAAAAGGCACGCCCGACTCGGCCAGCGGGTAGTTGTAGCCGCCGGGGGCTTTGCCAATGCGCGAATCGAGGTCGAAATGGCCCAGCTCGTGCATTTGGCGCAGGTAGCCGGCGTAGCCGGGTTTTACCGACTGCAGGCATTGGAATGTTTTGGCGAGGAGGTCGTTGCCGTCGGTAAACGGATGCAGGGGCGGTTTGCCGGCGGTGTCCACCTCCAGGTCCCAGGGCCGGAGTTCAGTAATGCCGAGTGCATTGCGGCGTTTTTGGGTGAGTGTTTCGAGCAGCGGCACAATTTCTTCGGCAATGGCATCGTGAAAGGCAAAGCAATCGGCGGGAGTGTAATCAAACCGGCCCATTGCGGCAAAGGAGTAATCGCGGAAATTGGCAAACCCTGCGTTGGCGGCCACCTGCTGGCGGAGCCGGCAAAGTTTGTCGAAAAGTTCGTCAAGCTTTTCGCGATCCTGCAGGCGGCGTTGCCAGATGCTGCGCCAGATATTTTCGCGGAGTTCGCGGTTGGTATTTTGCAGTAAGCGGGCGGCCTGCTGAAGCGTGAGTTCTTTTCCTTCGTGCTCAATGCTCATGGCCCCGGCTATTTTGCCGTATTGCTGTTTAAGGTTATCAATTTCGGTAAACAGCGGTATGTTTTGCTCGCGGTAAATGGCCAGGTCGTTTCTTACCCCGCGCAGGAAGATGCCGTAAAGCGCCGGGTCCAGTTCATCGCGGTAGGGGGAACTGTCGATAATCTGATTGAATGTATTGAACCACGGCGAGGCATTGGGCTCGATTTCCGACACAAAAAACTCGTAGGCATTTTCGGCCTCCGCATCGGCTGTATTGATGCTGGAGCGGATATACCTCCAGGCCATTTCTTCCGAAAAAACCGATTCGAGTTCGTTGGCATCTTCGAGCCAGCGTTTAAGCTCCTGCGCCGATGCAATGGGCCTTTCGGCCAGTGAACGGAACAGGGGCTCCACTTCGCTCCACGAGTCGAACGAAACTTTCCCGGGAAGAAAACTGCGCGTCATGCGCAAAGGGTTCAGCACTTCCATGGCAAACACAAAAATTGATTCAGCAATTCACGAAAAAAAACCGGATCAGGCTGATCCGGTTTTACGCACGCCCTGGGCTTTCACCTTTGGAGCATTACTTTTTGCCATGCTTTTGGCAGCCACATCTTTCTTGGGCTTGGGCACGGCAGGTGTTTTTTCCTTCTCGGTTTTCACCTTTTTCTCATCGCTGTTTTCTTCCTCTTCCTTTGTTTCGAGAAGACCCGATTTTTGGAGCAGGTTGTACCAGTTGTAGAGTTTTTTAAGGTCGGAAGTGTGTACACGGTCTTTATCGTACTCGGGCAGCACTTTATCGGTGTATTCGCGCAAAGCAGCATCGTTGGCCGCTTTGGTGTCGATGGCCGCACCGCCGTTTTCGGCTGCGTAAATTTTGGCAAACACCTCTTTAAGCGGCATGTCTTCGCCGGTGGTGTAAATGCTGATGTCGCTCAGGGCGCTGATGCGCTGCGAGGCAAAAGCGGTAGAACGTTTCTTGTCGATGAGTGATTCCACCACCACGCCGTTCTTGGCCTGCGCGATCACTTTGTACAAACCGGGCATACCGGCAATTGAAATAATGTTACTAAGATCCATGCGTATTCTATTGTTGAGGGGTAAAGGTAATAAAAACGGCGGTTTGTACGCGCCGGTAAATAAACGCCCCCGCTTTAATATCTTTGGGTAATGAGAGTTAGTCTGTGCCTTCTCTTTATCGGCTTTTTCCTTTTCGGCCACGGTAGCGGCTTTTCGCAAACGCCGGAATTGCCCGTAATCATAAAATGGAGCAATACCGTTCCGGGCGATTTTTCGTTTACCACCCAATGGAGTTATGCCGAAAATGTATTCCGTAATCAGTTCGGGCAATTGGTGTGCAACGGCTTTTGCCCCGGGAGGTTAGATAAACTCACCGACAGCAGCGGCAGAATAATTGACGATTCGATGGCCGTATATTATCAAATTCTCGACACCACGCATTACTTCCATACCCTTCACTGCACAAGCAATTGCAGCGAGTTTGCCGGTACAGATTTTATTTATGCCACCACTCAAACATCCGGCACGGTTGAATGTTACACGCTTGCCGGTGTGGCCACACACTGCCGTCTGATGTTGTCGATAAAGAGCGATACCTGTTTCGCCAGTGCCGAATTGAAAAGCATAATTGCAGGTGAAGATCAGGCCTACACCTGCACCGGCGGGCACGTCACAATAGATCCTGAACAATGGAAAAAAGGCATTATCAAAGCGGCTTTCCGGTTTGAGTTTGATGCCAATACCCGCGAGCATATTTTCTGGGAAGGCCTCATACTTTGCCCAATAAAATAAACAGCAAAAAAAGTCGCCCGTACACTGCTGTACGGGCGACCGGGTATTTATTCTGACCAAACAATATTAGTGCGTCACAATCAGCTTGCGGGTTTCTACGCCTGTGGCTGTTTCGATGCGGCAGAAATACACCCCGGCAGGTACCGAAGCGGCATCAAACAATACATTGTAGTTTCCGGCTGGCTGGTTGCCTGTGGCAAGCACACTCACCAAACGGCCCGACGCATCGAGCACAGTGAGGTTTACTGCGCCGTTTTGCGGCTGAGTATAACGGATTTCGGTGTTGCCTGTGGTGGGATTGGGGAAAATCTGCACCCCGCCGGCCACTGCGTTATTGCTCACCGAGAGCGGCACCTGGGTATCGTAATTGATTTGTGCATTTACGGCGCTGCTCTGAATATCGGCAAGATCGTCGCCGGCAATGAGTGCGAAGGCTACGACTACAGAATCGCCGGCGGCAATGTTGAAGGGGCCGCTGCTCATTACATCAATTACGTCGTTCCCGGTGGATGTGGTGTTACCGGCCTGCGAACGGTTGGTGCTGAGGGTGGTGTATTTCTCGGAATTGTCGTAGCCGTTAAACATGTCCACACCGCCGTTTCCGCCGTTTACGTTGTCGATGGCGTAATGCACCGGAGGAGCCGTGTTGGTGAGCAGTTTAATGCCGCAATAAAAACCGTTGGCTGCTGTGTGAAAGGTGTAACCCATTTTGTTTACCGCATCGTAATTCGATTTGTTATCGTTGTACGTGGATGCGTCAATGTCCCAGTCGGCAAAAATACCTGCGTGGAGGTTGTTGAGTGTGGTGGTGCCTGTGTTGCGGATAATGTACTCCACAATTACATATTTGGTATGCGGCGCCGAGCTCCAGGCATAGGCATTGTGCGTAACGGTTACAGGCAATGCGCCCGACGAGGAGGGTGCATCGTTAAAACGGCCGGTGAGATCGAAATCAGAAGCTACCGTGGGAATTATCTGGCGCACGGTTTGAACCGAGGCGAAATCCACATCGGGTGTGGAACCGGTGCCACGCACCACGTCGCTTACCTTGGTGGGTGTACCAATCATCAAACCGGCTTCGTAAAGAAGTGAGCCGTTTTGCTGGTAGTTAAAGCCAAGTCCCTGCTGCTGCTGATCCTGGTTGTAACCAATAAGTCCGCGGCTGGTAATGGTGGTCCACACATCGTTTACGGTTACGTTGATGTAATCTACGTTTACCGTTTCGGTGAAATAGAAATTGCGTGTCCAGCTTCCGTCGGTTACCGCCACACGGAAAACAATGGGCTGGTTGGAAGGTGCGTTGGTGTTTACAGAAATGGTAAACGGATCGCTGTTGTTGGTGGCAGTGACCAGTGTGCCGAGTGCGCCAATGGTGGTGGTACCGTCGATAATGGTTACAAACGTGCCGCCGCTCACCACGGTAAGTGTGGCGGTTACATTGGATGCGGGAGCGAGGTAATTGGTAAAGTCGCCACGTACGCGGAGGGTATCGCCAATTACGTAAGCATTGTCGTTGTTGTCGGTTACGGTGCGGTTGAGGAACATTACCGAAGGACCGGCAGGATCTGTAAGCGCTTTGTAGAGATTTACGCGGCCGGTGCCCAATTTATCGAGGTAAGAACCGTTGGGCGATACCGAGTAAATGTTATCGGTAGTTTCGATAAGGCGGCGCATGGCCTGTGTGGCATTGTAGGTAGGATAGAAAGCGCGCACAATAGCCAGCGCACCGGCTGCAACGGGCGATGCCATTGAGGTACCGCTCGACTGTGTGTAACCGTTTCCGCTCCAGGTAGAATTGACATTCGAACCGGGCGAAGAAATATCAACTGTGTAGTTAAAGTTAGAGAACGACGATTTTGCATCGGTAGAACTGGTAGAAGCCACACTCAGCACACGGTCGTAAGCGGCGGGATAGAATGCCTGATCTACACCATTGTTTCCGGCAGCGCAAACCACGGCAGCATCCATGTTGTTGGTGGCGTAGTCGATAATATTCTGACCAAATGAACCGCCACCGGTTCCGCCCCACGAGCAGTTGATGATTTTGCAGCCATGATCGGCCGCGTAGGTAATGCCCTGATACGAGCCAACGAGCGCTCCTGAAGCATCGGCAATTTTCACGGGCAGGAATTTGCAGTTGAAGCCAGCACCGGCCACGCCCAGGTTGTTGTTTACCTGCGCCGCTGCACAACCGCTTACGTGTACGCCGTGCGCATTGGCCTGCCAGGTAGGATCGTTGTCGTTCATGCCCACATCCCAGCCGCGGTAGTTGTCGATAAAGCCGTCGTTGTCGTCGTCGTTTCCGTTTATCGGGTCGGCGGTGTTGTAGGCAATCTGGTTGGTGAGGTCGCTGTGGGTAAGTTCCACACCGGTATCGGTAATACCAATTACCACCGAGGAACTTCCGGTTGACACATCCCAGCCCGACATACCGCTTGTGCTGGCGGCAGCAATGCGGTAAATGTGGTACGACGAGGAACTTGTGGCCTGCGGATCGTTGGGAGTAAAGCCTGCTTTGGGAACGAAATACGGCTCTACGTATTCAAAATAGCCGGTATTGTAAAGTTTGCCGATGGCTCTTTCGAGCGGCATGGCTCCGGTATAATGCACCACGTAAATGGTGGAAAGATCAATCATGGGTTGCCCCCACTGGTTTACAGTCCTTTCGGGTGCTTTGTGGTTGGGAAACATTTTCGACACCTGATCGGCACCGATCATGGTAAGGAAATTGCTAACCGAAGGAATGGTCACTCCCTGCGGGGCGCAATTGGCGCGGTACTGAGGCTTTACCTTGAGAATAAAGGTAGAAGGCAGGTACTCGTCGGGCTCGAGCTGCGAAAGCGGCGTATAGGTAAGTTTACGCGGTTGCGGAGCCTGCTGGGGTGCGGCAATCAGTGCCGTGTGAAGGAATACTCCGGCGGCAGCCAGGGTGAGGATGTGTTTCATTGGCAGTGTTAAGCTGTAAAGGATTTAGCAATTGGTGATTACGAATGTAACTAAACCATCTGCTAATTCAAAGTTGACACTATGTAAAAACTCAGATCGTTGAAGCATTAATCCGCAAATTCAACCCTCACATAAACAAAAGCCCGGCTGCGTAAATCGCAGCCGGGCTTTTCACCCTATTTTCAATAATCCTTCCGAAATACGATCAGGATTTCACAAACCTCAGGGTTTTACGGCGCACTCCATCGCTGATCTGGAGCAGATATACGCCGGGGCTGAGTGTTTCGAGCGGCAGTGTGCCTGTGGGGCTGTAAATGGTGGTGCTCAGCACCAAGCTGCCATTGAGGGCAAACACCTGTATGGTACGCGGCTGTTCGGGCCAGCCCTCCAGTGTGTAATGCAATTCGTTTGCAGCCGGGTTGGGAAAAATACGCACACCGGCCGTGGGTTCAACCGCCACCGGGCCCGAGGAAAGCGGCGGAGCCTGACAGTCGCAGTCGGTTACATATACCTCAAATTCCATCAGCCTGTACCAGCCTGTGTTGTATTGGGTAAGGTTCAGCCTCACGTAGCGGGCCTGTATGCCTGAAAAGTTTCGGTAAAGGTCGAGCTGGCCGTTTTCGTTTACGGCGGTGGCAATGGTGGTCCAGTTTATATTATCCTGCGATACCTGCACCTGATAATCGCTGCCGAAGAAAATCCAGTCCCAGAAAAGTTTCACAGCCGAAATATTTTTCACCGCACCCAAATCGCAGGTAATGGTGGCGTTGGGTTGTGCAAAGCCCGAGGCCCAGCCGGTGTTGAGGTCTCCATCGTTTGCATTCCATACCTGATTGGCGGCATTGGTATCGAGCACCGACGAGGCCGTGAGTGTTCCCAGCCTCGACTCGGCCGGGCCGTTGCGGTAAGTGCTGTCCACCCACACCGGAATGCTTTCGGCATTGAGACCGCCGCCGAGGTTCTGAAACTCGGCCACACTCATTAAATGCACCTGGGGCAGGTAGCATTGCATGAAGCCGTGCCGCCAGTTTATGCCCAGCAGCGAACTGTCGTAAAGCGTGCCGGCCCAGTCGCTGTGCGAAAAGTCGAGCTGGTGTTCGTGCGGATCGAAGGCGAAGGTCCATTCGGGTGCTATGTTTACCCAGCGCATGAGTATGCCGATGTCGCTTTGTGTGCCGTAATCGACCCAGGTAACGCCGTTGGAGGCGGTGGCATTTACGGGCCGTTCGGTACTTCTGGAGTACGCTATGACGTAGTTGCGGTTGTTGTCTATTACCACATCATCGTCGGTAATGGCGTTTATGGTGGTGGCGGGCATGGGCGAAAACGGATCCTGGTCGATGCCGATGATGCTCCAGTAGCGTACTTCGCCAGCGGTCATGGTGGCTTCGCCGTTTCGTGTAGCGGGGAACGTGGGCAGACGGCCGGTGAGCACAAGTACTTTGCCCGGCGGCACCGATACCGAGCGGCCAATGTAGGTGGCGTAGTTGTTGGTGGTGGCGTGCGGTTCTATATTGCCAGGCGCGGGCTGAAACTCGCCGCGGCCTGTCCAGCCGAGGTCGATTTCGCGGATGCGCTGGGCACTGTCCTGCCGGCTGAAATTGGCCGAAATACTTACGCCGTTGAGAATAGAACGCGTAATGCCCCACGACTTGAACCAGCCAGTGGCAAAGTTGGTACCGCCTGCATTGCCGGGTGCGGTTACGCGGTTGGCAATGGTGGTATCGGCGCGGCGCTGCAGGGCGGTGAAATCGGAGCCTACGAAATAGCGTTCGCCGGTGGGCAGTTCGAACCAGGCTTTGGGCATGGGTACTCCGCCAAGCGGGTTAACATTATCGTCGGGCTCGTAAATACGTATCCATACTGCGCCGAGGTTCCAGTCGCCCTGCTGATTGGCCGGAAGCGGTGTACCTGCAATGGTTTTATGCCCCAGCGGGCCCTGATACACGAGCATGGCACCGGTGCGCACGTTGGTATTTTCACGATACGGGTATGTGTGTGCCGCGCCGTTAAGCGTGGTGGGATCGCCGGTGGCTAAATTAAACTCTACGTGGTAGCTGCGTTGCGTGGCATTGCGGTTTGCACCTACCCGAAACGGGTTGGTATGGCCGGGAAGCGGGTCAATGTCCACATCGGCAAAACCCACTTCGGCCGTACCAAACTGCCGCTGCGAATAATACTCGGTGCCGTTGAGCGGCGGTGTGGTTTGTATGGAGAAAAAGCGGCAGTGCGGAAACTCACCTTCAATAACCAGTTTGCTGCCAAACGGCGCCAGTGCAGTGCCGAGGAAAAGGTAAGTGACTTTAGGATCGGGAATGCCGGCGTAGAGCGAATCCTTGTCGATGGGTTTGGCATAGCGCACGGCCCAGGTTTCGGCAGCAGTTACCGAGTCGGGATCTTTGAGGTAAAAATCTTTCGAGTCGGAAATGCCCTGCGGAATGAGGGCATCGGGAATGCTGTCGGAAGCATTGTTTTGTACCCAGCGGTAAATGTAAGCTTCGAGGCTGTCGGAAATTTGCTGGGCCTGGGCAATGGTTACCGAAGGCGGCTGCGAAGGATAAGGATCAGATGGCGGCAGACATCCGGCCAAAGTGGCGGCAAGCGCAAGTGTGAAGAATACTACTTTTCTCATACCTATATTGTTTGGGTTCTTGTTCTGGCTTACTCTCAAATATAGTGCGCACAGTAATTGACGGTGCCATTATTTGAACCTCTTGCACAATTTTTGAACAAACAGCGTCGTCATCGGAATACAATAACTAATTATTTGCCTTTACTTTGAAGGTATGCAGAAATGGTGGTTTTCAGATCGGGTAAGTCATGCAGGTATCTGGCTGCTGTATTTTCTGCTGTCGTGGTCATATTATGCGGCCTGGCTGCCGCTCGAAGGTATTCATGTTCCACCGCTGCGGCTGTTTATTTTTTCGGTAAACACGGTGACGTTAACGCTGATGTTTCCTTATTTCCTGTATTGGTTCAGGAAAAAATATTCTTCGCACTGGCCGTATTGGCAACGTATTTCGGTGCATGGAATTTTTCTTGTGGTTGCTTCGGCACTGCTTGCCCTGCTCGATGTGGCATACCTTACCGGAATTACCGATACCAGTGTGTTTCTTGATACGTGGCACCTTACCTCGCGCACGCCCACACTGTTTATTCTCAGTCTGATTATAAACTGGATGCGAATCAGGCGCGATTTTGAGGAGCATAAAAAACAACAGGAGCAATTGGAAAATGCCCGGCAGGAAGCCGAACTTCGTATGCTGAAAGCGCAAATAAGTCCGCACTTTTTGTTTAACGCACTCAACAACCTCAACAGCCTCATTCATCTCGATCCGGCGCGTGCTTCGGATACGGTGGTAAAACTGTCGGATTTGCTGCGGCATGTAATTTACGACGGGCATAAAACACTCATTCCGCTAGATGATGAAGTGGATTACCTGCGCAACTACATTGCACTGGCCACCATGAAAGAACGGATGCAGCAGCATGTAAAATTTGAAACTGAGGTGGCACCGGGGCATTTTATTGAGCCGCTTATTCTGGTTAATTTCATTGAAAATGCCTTTAAGCACGGCTCCATAGAAAAGCCCGAAGACCGGATTGAAATAAGCCTGCGTGCGGCAAACGGAAAGATTGTGTTTTCGTGCTGCAATCCGTACAAGGAGCAAATGCAGAAAGATGCCACGCACGGAATAGGGCTGAGCAATGTGAAACAGCGGCTTGGAATAACCTATCCCGAAAAACACTCGCTAACCATTACACAGCAGGGTGGAATGTTTAACGTATTGCTAGAAATAAACCAGCTATGAAATGGCGCTGCCTGCTTGCCGACGATGAAGATCTGGCGCTGAAACTTCTCGGCCATTTTATGGCGCAGGAAGATACTGTGCAAATAGTGGGTGCATTTTCATCGGCCGACGAAGCCCTGCGGCATATTGAACAGGAAAAGCCCGAATTGCTTTTTCTCGACATACAAATGCCCGAGCGCAGCGGACTCGATCTAATAGCCGCGCTCAGCTACCGGCCTGTGGTGGTGCTGGTAACGGCCTACAGCGAACATGCCGGAAAAGCATTCGATCTTGATGTGGCCGATTATCTGCTGAAGCCCTATTCGCAGGAACGTTTTAAACGCTCGCTGCAAAAAGCCACCGAACTTGCCGAAGTACGTTTCGGCAAACAACTCACCGAAAAGCCGCTGCTTTTGCGCCGGAAAGGGTTAACAGAAAAAGTGAATCCTTCGGACATGCTTTTCGTGGAAGGTTTAAAGCAGTATGTGAAAATTGTGACTCCGGAACACACCTACGTCCACCACATTACACTGAAAGAACTCGAAACGCAGTTGCCCGATTTTTTTATACGTGTGCATAAGTCGTATATCATTAACCGCAGCAAAACCGATTCGTTTAAGCAGGGCAAGCTGAGTATCGGAAACTATACTATTCCTGTAGGGCGAAGCTACAAGGGCAATCTGGAGTAGTGTTGATGCCTTAAATCTTCGCTGATCATTTTTTCCTCCTCCGTTTCTCGTATTCTTCCCTTCGTTTCTTCGCGCTTTGGTTTCGCAAATGAAAATCGTCTGTAAATGGCAGGTTCAATGTGTGAGCAAGCAATTCCAGTATTTCGGTGGCTTTTTGATAATCGGCGAAATTGACGAGACTTAGTTTTTTGTTATCAGCACCACGAAGTTGTAAATCGAAATAGCGGTTATACTCCACTTCATCAGACCCATCGAACAATAACCGGCGTATTGGTTTACGATTTATCCAATCGGCCTCCCATTGATATTCAAGAAATAACTGATTGTAATTATCGGCCGGAAAGGTGCGGAAGATGGGAATGAGCAATGTATAATCCGTAAATTTTATTTCATGTGTGGCTTCAATGTAGGAAACCTCTTTCCATCCAAGCAGCAAACTTACGGAAGGGATTATTGCCAGCAGCAGCAAACTATTTGCTACCAGCCCCAGAAGTACTGAAAGAAAAAGTAAAACCGTGCCCAACACACCCATTCTGAATGTGGGGGCAGAATGTATGGTTAGTATTCCTGACATAGCTGCTATTCTAAATTCATTACCTGCGGAAGCCTTTTCTTTTTCTTTCCTCCCTGCGTTGATGTGCATCGGCAAGGCGTTGCTGGTACGTGTCTGTAAGAGGAATACCAAGCCATTGGCTCACTTTCAATGCAGTTTCGCGTGCGGGTGCATATTCGGAAAACTCCAGCAAATCTATTGATTCACTGGCGCTGCTTTTCAGTTGAATTTCAAAATACTTTGTCACATCCGGATTGGGTTGGGCTAATCTGGGGCCAAAGTAATTTCTCACCGAATTTTCGTACACCAGCACCACGGCATTGCAGTGCGCGATACTAATCACCTCACGAAGCGGAAAAAGAAATGAAAAGTTTGTCCGTATCAATTCTTTCTTCTGCACATCCAATTCTGTTTTTTGCCGGGAAAGAAAAATATTTACGCCAAAAGGAATAAGGATGATTCCTGCCGGAAGTATAAAAAACAGCAGTGCAATGCCTAACCCGACGGTTAACATTCCAATTACTCCAAAGCGAAATGTGGATTCAGTTCTTAAATGATAAAGATTGGTCGAATTGTTCATGATGAGTGATTAATGTAGATACTCCGGTAATTCTTTCAGAAAAACATATTCCTGCGTCTCATGGTTCATCCGGCAGCAATAGTGTTGCATTCCGTTGGTCACCAGCAGCAGGTTTACGCCAAGCGTTAAGTTATACCGCGCAATCTGGTCGAAAGTGTGCTGAGAAATAGTTACATCGGGTGCTTTACATTCCACCACCAGCAAGGGCCGAGCATCAGTTCCGAAAGCCACCACATCGCAACGTTTGCGGAGATTGTTTACTGAGATGCTTTTTTCTACTGCCAGCAGCGAGGCCGGGTAATTTTTATCGGTAATGAGATAGTGCAGTACATGCTGGCGCACCCATTCTTCGGGGGTGAGCACAAACCAGCGCCGCCGCACAATGTCGAATACCTCGGTGCGTGCGCCGCTCTGGCGCAGGCGAACGGGATATGCGGGAAAATGAAGCGCGGGCAGCATGGCGTAAATTTAACTTAATCTTTTTACCGGCATGATAAAGCCACCGCGCAGAACCGCCGGGATTTGGTACATTTGAATGAAATCACCTGTATGAAGAGTAAAGAAGAAATTGTGGCCAACTGGCTGCCCCGCTACACCGGAACGCCCATTGAAGAATGGGGCGATTATGTGCTTCTCACCAATTTCAGCAACTATGTACGCACCTTTGCCCAGTGGCACAACGTACCCGTGCGCGGCGAAGACCGCCCCATGCTGAATGCCACGGCCGAAGGCATTTCCATAATCAATTTCGGCATGGGCAGCGCCACGGCAGCCACAGTAATGGACCTGCTGGAAGCCATAAAGCCCAAAGGAGCCCTGTTTTTGGGCAAATGCGGAGGGCTTAAACGTAAAAACAGCATTGGCGACCTCATTCTGCCCATTGCCGCCATACGCGGCGAAGGAACCAGCAACGATTATTTCCCGCCCGAAGTTCCTGCCCTGCCCGCTTTCAGTTTGCAAAAAGCCATTTCCACCACCATACGCAACCACAACTGCGACTACTGGACCGGTACCGTTTACACCACCAACCGCCGCGTGTGGGAGCACGACGAGAAATTTAAAGAATACCTCCGCACCACCCGCGCCATGGCCATAGATATGGAAACCGCCACCATTTTTACCGTTGGTTTCCACAACGAAATTCCCACCGGCGCCCTGCTCCTTGTTTCCGACCAGCCCATGATTCCGGAAGGCGTAAAAACCGAGGAAAGCGATAAAAAAGTCACCACCGAATACGTGAACAGGCACCTGCGCATAGGCATTGATGCTTTGCGAGAGCTTATTAATAACGGACTTACTGTAAAACATTTGCGGTTTTAACTCCATTTTCCCACCATTTTAAAAAGCCGAATCCGCAGGGGTTCGGCTTTTATTTTTCACTTTTTTCCATTTACAAATATTTAAAAACGACTATCGCAGTAGTTGTGTATTAGTATTGTAAAAAAGTGAGGAAAAAAGTTAAGTTGGAGGTAAACTAATGGGAAAAGGACGTATATTTGTGGTGAGGAAAATGGAGACCGGGCAGGGGCGGTTGCAGTTCTATTCTTTAAATATTTGCAGGAAATGCCCTTTCGACAAGGTGTGCAAAGTTAGTAAGGAAGAGGCTGTAAAAAAGTATAGCTGTGAGCTTGGGCCCTGGGATTTGTTTTCTGATGAACTGGGGCGGAAGAACAGTAACTTTAAAAAGCAACTGATTACTGTTTACAGCCGGTTGGACAGTTTGGCACAGTTACAAACGCTGCCGCCAAATAAGTTTAAGGATATTACTCCGGCAAAGGATAAAGTGAAAGAGTATGAAATTAAAACGCCTGATCTGAGGGTGTATATGTTTCATCTCGAAAATATGGGGAGAGTAATTGTTTGCGGGGGGATTAAGGGTACGCAGGAATCGGATATCCGTTATTTCAGGAATTTGAAGAGGGAATATCTTGAACAGTTGTAGGGGGGATTCTGATGAAATATTTAGGAATGCTACACTTGCAGGTGAAAATTTTAGCATGAGCATTAATACAAAAATACATGTATCGAAACGATATTGTGAGCAATGAGAACTCCCGGATGTAGTAAATTATGAATGGCTTAAATGCTTGAAAAATGATTACGTACTAACACAAAATATCCATGAACAGAAAGACACTGGAAGATCTATATTTTCCGGCCAGTGTGTAAAACTGAGCATTAACAACACATTCCCATGAACAGAAAAGAAATTCTCAGCAGCGAGGCTTACTGGATGGAGCAGATTCAAAATCAGCTTTTTCATCAGGTGCAGCTTTACCTGAAGCAAAACAAGAAAACACAAAACGATCTTGCGGCCCAATTGGGTGTGAGCAAATCATACGTTTCGCAAATTCTTCACGGAAATTTCGATCATAAACTCAGCAAATTGGTGGAGTTAAGTCTGGCAGTGGGGCTGGTTCCCCAATTACAGTTTAAACCGCTGGATGAAGTGATTGGGAATGACTCTGAATTTGCCAGCGAAACCACTACCGATTTCCAACAGATGCCACAGAGCAACGAAAGGCTTTCGGCACTGAGCCATCTTAGCGAAAATACCGGCGTGTTTACTGATGAAGACTTTGCCGGAACCGAATTTTCTAACGAATACAGTCAGACCGCGTGAACACAAAAATTAAACTGCACTCGATAAGCAGTACAGAATTTGCTTTGACCGAAACTGCCCACCGGTTAAAAACCGAGGGTTACGATCCTGAAAGGCTGCTCACCAAATCGAGTATGCGCATTTTGGTTGATTTTATGCAGAAACAGGTAATTGTGAGTATGCGTGTGCGGCATGTATATGAAACTGCTGGCGAGGAGAAAGAAGTAATGATTCATACCGGCAAACTCGTGTTTCATGTGTATGAAGGATTTGACAGCACATTCAGGGAAACGGCAAAGGGGTTTGCTGTAACGCGCGAAACTTTTGACGGGTTGATTCGCTTTTTTACCGTTACCACCATTGGTACTGTAAGAGGAATGCTGGCTGCGAAAGCTGCAGGAACGGTGATCGAAAATCACCCTTACAAATTCCAGAACATTGAGAAATTTATGGTATTTGTGGAGCGGACAAACAGGCACATACAGATAAAAGCGGATAATGCTGCTGCCCGGGGCCGGAAAAGACAGGGTGACAAAAAGAAATGATAAAATCATTTTTCGCAGTGCCAAACCTCTGTTAACTTCGCTCTGTGGAATACGCCGAAATTATTTCTTCGCTTAAAAAGAAGCAGTACAAGCCCATTTATTTCCTCATGGGCGAGGAACCTTATTTTATCGACAAGATCTGCGACTGGATTGAGGCGAATGTGCTGGACGAATCGGAAAGGGAATTTAACCAGAGTGTGCTTTATGGGCGCGATATTGACGTACAAACCATACTGAGCGAAGCCAAACGCTACCCGATGATGGCCGAACGGCAGGTGGTAATTGTAAAGGAAGCCCAAAACATACGCAATATCGAGGCCATTGAAAGCTATGCCGAAAAGCCCCTCGACTCTACCCTGCTGGTAATTTGCTACAAGTACAAAACCCTCGATAAGCGCAAGACAGTTTCCAAAACCATAGCCAAAACCGGCGTGCTTTTCGAATCGGCACCGCTGCGCGAGTATAAAGTGCCCGACTGGATAAACGGCTACCTGAAAGAGCGGAACTACAATGCCAGCCCCAAAGC
Organism: Bacteroidia bacterium; assembly: GCA_025454955.1. Taxonomy (GTDB): domain Bacteria; phylum Bacteroidota; class Bacteroidia; order Palsa-965; family Palsa-965. The sequence continues at coordinate 254,626 of JALONL010000012.1, forward strand.
CGCACAAATGCTCACCGAATACCTGGGCACCGATTTAAGTAAGATTACCAATGAGCTCGACAAACTCATGATTAATCTCTCGCCGGGCACAGAAATTACCCCTGAGCATATCCAGCAAAACATTGGCATAAGTAAAGACTACAACACGTTTGAGCTGAACGATGCACTGGCCAAAAAAGACATACTCCGCGCCAACCGCATTGTGAATTACTTTGCGGCCAATTCAAAAGAACACCCCATACCCGTTACCATTGCGGCGCTTTACGGCTACTTTGCCAAAGTACTTGTGCTGCATTTCCTGCAGGATAAATCGGAAAAGGCAGCCGCGTCGGCCCTGGGTGTGCATCCGTTTTTTGTGAAAGACTATTTAACGGCCGCGCGAAATTATCCCACTAACAAGCTCAAACAGATTTTTGGCTTTCTCAGAGAATACGACCTGCGTTCGAAAGGGGTGGACAATGCAAGCGCCGACGAAGGTGCGCTGATGAAAGAGCTGATCTGGAAAATACTGCATTGAGCCGCAGCCATTGGGAAGTACACAAAGTCAAAAGCCGGAATAAACGCCTGATTTATCCTTCCAGCGTGCGGTCGCGCTCATCGGGCGATACTTCGCGGTATTCGAATTTCATCTGCACAATTTCGGCAAATGTTTCGCCATACTCGCGCATTTCCTCATCATCGGCATAATACTCCCAGATTACGCGCATTTTTAACTGCTTGTTGAAATTGAGGTGCCGCACATAATCGAGAAATGCCTTGGACGAAAGAGAATTCATGTATTCGAGGCGGAGGATTACCTCGGCTGTTTTCACCACGGAAGTATCAATACCGTTAATAAAGTCCTCGAAGGGCCTGAAGAAAAGGTAGGCGTTTTCCGGAATGCTCACCCCATCGACCCTGATAAATACATGGTCGCCGGTGGTTTGCCATTCAAGCAAGGGGGTATGCCGCGTAGCTTCTATTCGCATCTTTGGGTCTTAAGGTCTGGGGGGTAATCCAGACAAAAATATCTTTTTTTACTTTGCACCTGCAAAACATCTTTCATCACATCAATTTCTTTCACATGAACTACTGGCTGGTAAAATCGGAACCTGTAAAATATCCCTGGGAACAATTAGTGGCCGATAAGCGCACTTTCTGGGACGGCGTACGCAATTATGCCGCGCGAAACCATTTACGGGCCATGGCCAAAGGCGATCAGGTTCTTTTTTACCACAGCAACGAGGGCATGTGTGTGGTGGGTATTGCCAAGGTGGTAAAAACAGCCTATCAGGATCCTACCACCGACGATACCAACTGGGTAGTGGTGGATCTGGCCCCGGTAAAGGCCCTCAAAAACCCGGTTCCGCTGGCCGCCATAAAGGCCGACCCGCTGCTGCAGCAATTGCCTCTGGTGCGCATTCCGCGCCTGTCGGTTATGCCGGTGCTGCCCGCTGAGTTTGACCGGATTATTGAACTCTCGCAGGGAAAGTAACCCGGTGAGGGGCTAACCGCTTAACCCTGCTTTTTAACCGGATACCTGTTTCCGGCAGCCATTCTTTAATCGGGTGTTGGATAAGGGCTGTAAACCCTTACTTTTGCCCGTTCCCGAATCTATGCACATTCCAATGCTCAAACGATTACTCTTTTCGCTTACCGCTTTGTTTGCCACGGCGGGTGTATTTGCCCAAACAGCCACTATACGCGGCACTGTGTATAACAAAACCACCGGTGAGGCCGTACTCTTTGCTTATGTATATCTGAAAAACACGGCATTGGGTGTACAAACCGACGTAAACGGGTTTTACTCGCTCACCAAAATTCCGGCCGGAAGCTATACACTGGTGGCGCAGGAGTCGAGTTTTGAGAAGATGGAAATTCCCATTACCGTTAAAAATAACGATCTCATTACCCAAAACCTGTTTCTGCAACCCAAAGAACTGAAAGCGGTAGTAATTACGGCCGAGCAGCAGGAGCAGAAAGAATCGCCCAAGGTATCGACCCAGACCCTCGACTCGAAAACCATTAACATGGTTCCGTCTATTGGCGGTATAGCCGATGTGGCGCAGTCGGTGCAGGTGCTTCCGGGCGTTATCAGCACCGGCGACCAGGGCGGCCAGCTTTACATTCGCGGTGGTGCGCCCATTCAGAACAAAGTACTGCTCGACGGCATGATTATTTACAACCCGTTTCACTCCATTGGTCTGTTTTCGGTGTTTGATACCGATATTATCAAGAACATGGATGTGTATACGGGCGGTTTCAATGCCGATTTCGGCGGACGTGTATCGTCGGTGATGGACATTACCACCCGCGACGGAAACAAACTGCGCCACGGCGGTAAAGTGACCATAAGCCCGTTTGGCGCCAAACTCCTGCTCGAAGGCCCCATTAAACGACTCGACACCACCGGCAAAAAAGGCTCTATTTCGTACGTGCTTTCGGGCAAAAACTCGTACCTGCGTCAAAGCTCGCGCGTACTTTATTCGTACATCGACACCGCCGGGCTGCCTTTCAACTTCAGCGATTACTACGGTAAAGTAGCTTTCAACGCGGTAAACGGCAGCAAACTCAACCTTTTTGCCTTTTCGTTTAATGATACCGTGGCCCGTTTCCGTGGCTCGGCCGATCTGAACTGGAAATCGCGCGGATTTGGAAGTAATTTTCAGGTAATTCCCGGCGCATCGAGCACGCTTATTAAAGGAAACTTTGCTTACTCGAACTACGATATTACCATGACCGAAGACGGCTTTGCCCCGCGCAACAGTTCGATAGACGGGTTTAACCTGGGTTTCAACTTCACCTATTTCCAGCGCAAAAACGTGGTAAACTACGGTATCGAGGTACTTGGCTTCCGCACCGATTTCAATTTCCGCAACTCGGTTGACAGGCTCATCCAGCAGGTACAAAGCACCTCAGAGTTTGCCGGTTATGTAAAATACAAGTGGATTTCGAAAGATGCCCGCTTAGTGCTTGAGCCCGGTTTCCGTGTCATGTACTACGCCACATTGGGCAATACCTCGCCCGAACCGCGTTTTGCCTTCAAATACAACCTTACCGAGCGCATCCGCATTAAAGGTGCCACCGGTATTTACTCGCAAAACCTTATCAGTGCCGTTTCCGACCGCGATGTGGTGAGCCTTTTCTACGGCTTCCTTTCGGGTTCCGACAATATTCCGCAGCAACTTACCATGCCCGATGGCGAGATAAAGGAAATTACCCACCGCCTGCAGAAAGCCAATCACTTCATTTTCGGGGTGGAATGGGAACCGTTGAAAACCAATAAAAACGGCAAACTCACGGTAAACCTCGAAGGGTATCTCAAGGATTTCACCCAGCTTACCAACCTCAACCGCAACAAGATTTTTGAAGACACCCCGCAGTTTTCTGACGAGCCGGATGTATTGAAAAAAGACTTTATTGTGGAAACCGGTAAAGCGTATGGCGTGGATCTGCTGCTGAAATACGAATACAAAAACGTATATCTGTGGACGGCCTACTCGTATGGCTTTGTAACCCGCTGGGACGGCATTATGCAGTATCGCCCGCATTTCGACCGCCGCCATAACTTAAACATTGTGGCTGCCTGGCAGTTTGGCAAAGACGATAACTGGGAGCTTGATGCCCGCTGGAACTTTGGTTCGGGCTTCCCCTTTACACCCACCCAGGGCTTCTTCGAAAACATTTCGATAGGCAACATTACCACCGATTACACCCAAACCAATGGTACGCTGGGCACCATTTACGGCGAACTGAACTCTCGTCCGCTGCCCACCTACCACCGTTTCGACATTACGCTGAAACGCTCCATTGAGTTTGAAAAACTCAAAAACTCGAAAATGGAAGTGGCCGCCGGTGTAACCAATGCCTACAACCGCCCCAACGTATTTTACATCGACCGCATTACCTTTAAACGTGTAGATCAGCTTCCGTTTATGCCCAGCGTTTCGATAAACTTCACTTTCTAAAGGCATTCAAGCACAAAGCCCGCAGCGCTGCAAAGCAGTGGCTGCGGGCTTTGTGTTTGAACAGGGAAAAATGTTTTCAGATTATCTGACAATCCTCATTAACCATCAGCGGGATTTACCTACCTTTGTATCCCGTTAACGAACGCTTTATCCACATGGTGTCGGCTCCAAAGTATATCTTCGTTACCGGGGGTGTTTCCTCTTCACTCGGTAAAGGAATCATCTCGGCCTCTCTGGCCAAGTTGCTGCAAGCCCGCGGCTACTCAGTAACTATCCAAAAACTCGATCCGTACATCAATGTCGATCCCGGCACGCTCAATCCGTATGAACACGGCGAGTGCTACGTAACCGACGACGGGGCCGAAACCGACCTCGATCTGGGTCATTACGAGCGTTTCCTGAACGTACCCACCTCGCAGGCCAACAACGTAACTACCGGCCGCATTTACAAAACGGTTATTGAAAAAGAGCGCCGCGGCGATTACTTAGGCAAAACCGTGCAGGTAATTCCGCACATTACCGACGAAATCAAGCACCGCATACGCCAGCTTGGCAACACGGGCCAGTATCAGGTAATTATTACCGAAATTGGCGGCACGGTGGGCGATATTGAATCGCTGCCGTTTGTGGAGGCCATTCGCCAGCTCAAATGGGAAATGCCAAAAGACGTGCTGGTGGTACACCTTACGCTGGTGCCCTACCTCTCGGCTTCGGGCGAATTGAAAACCAAGCCCACCCAGCACTCGGTAAAACTGCTGCAGGAATTTGGCGTACTGGCCGATGTATTAGTGTGCCGCACCGAGCACGAACTGAGCCCCGAACTCAAACGCAAAATGGCCCTGTTTTGCAACGTGGAAGCCGGTGCCGTAATTGAAGCCCGCGATGCCAAAAGCATTTACGAGGTGCCCCTGCTTATGGAGCAGGAACAATTAGACCTGGTGGTGCTCAACAAACTTGGCCTTTCGGTACAGAAAGCGCCCGAGCTTACCCAGTGGAAAGAATTCCTCCACAAGCTTTACCACCCCGTTACCGAGGTGCGTATTGGCCTTGTAGGAAAATATATTGAACTTAAAGATTCTTACAAATCCATTGCCGAAGGCTTTATTCATGCCGGTGTGGCCAATTCGTGCCGCGTGCAGTTGGAATGGATTCACTCCGAAAGCATTAACGAAGACAATGCCGATGTGGTGCTGGGCGGACTGAGCGGCATTCTGGTGGCGCCCGGTTTCGGGCACCGCGGCATTGAAGGCAAAATTGCCGCCATACGCTATGCCCGCGAAAAAGGCGTTCCGTTTTTTGGTATCTGCCTTGGAATGCAATGCGCGGTTATTGAATTTGCCCGCAACGTATTGGGCATGAAAGGCGCGCACTCCACCGAAATGGATGCGCAAACGCCTTACCCGGTAATAGACCTGCTTGAAGCGCAGAAGAAAGTAACCCACAAAGGCGGCACCATGCGCCTGGGTGCATATCCCTGCGAACTTACCGAAGGCACCAAAGCCTACGAAATGTACGGCCGCCGCACCATTTACGAGCGCCACCGCCACCGCTACGAATTCAACAACGAATACTTAGCCGATTTTGAGCGCGCCGGCATGACTGCCACCGGTATCAATCCCGAAGGTGGTCTGGTGGAAATAGTGGAAATAAAATCGCATCCGTTTTTTGTAGGCGTGCAGTTTCACCCCGAATACAAAAGCACGGTGGAAAATCCGCACCCGGTGTTTGTGGGCTTTGTGAAAGCGGCTGTGAATGCGAAGAAAGGTGTATCGACCGCAGCGAAAGTATAAGGTATTTTTATAATAAGCAGAGCGCACATTTCCAATGAAGTGTGCGCTTTTTTATGCAACCATTTGCCACCTCTTCCGTCTTCACCTAAAACCAGAAATGAAATCCCGGATCATTCTTATTCTCTCAGCCCTCATTTGTGCGTGCTTTACGCTCACTGCGCAGGAAAATACCTCTTCAAAGAAATTTCGTTTCGGTCTGTTTGTTTCGCCCGATGTAAGTTTTCGTTCGCTGGCCGGAAACACAGGTGTAAGCGCACAGATAGCCGATACGCGAAACGGTTACGAAAAAATAAAGCCGGGCTTTACCGCAGGAGGAGAAGCCATTTACAGGCTATCAGACCGGTTTTCGTTTACCGGCGGCATACAATTTAGCGTGAAGGGCGATAAAACAGATGTGCTTACCTTAACTTACAGTGTAGATCCGAGAACCGGATTTGCTAATGTTCCTCCGGGCGAACCAAACACGGCACAGTTTATTTACAATTCGCGTTACATTGATTTGCCGTTGCGTGTGGATTATTATTTTACGCAAAAAAAATTTACGCCATTTATCACCGCCGGTGTGTCAACCAATATTTTTCTGAATGAACGCACTATTGTGGTGAAGGGATATGCCGATGGTTCGGAGAAAAGATCAGCTGTTACGGGGCAAAACGACTATCACCGGGTAAATCCGCAGGTGCAGTTTGGCGGAGGAATTGAAGTGTTGCTGAAAACGGGAATTCTTCGTGTGCTTCCTATTGCCCGGATGAGTGTATTGCCGGTAAATAAAGGTTCGGTGAACGGGTATTTTTATTCGGTGGGATTGGGGGTGAATTATTTTCTGTAGCCGATACCGATTTTATTTCAGGAACTAAGGTTGCGGAATATTTGCTGATATTCTTCTTGAGTTATTGCTTCGGCAAAATCCTGGTACGCAAAAGTTAAATCATATACCCAGTTGCGGTCGGGAAGTATTTTTACTTCGTAGCGGTCGATGAACCAGCGGCTGCCCATTTTGCGGATTTCCTCGTATTGCGTGGGGCTGTTTATGCGAAACCAGGAGGTGCCGGTTTTGTAGCGGCGGAATTGGGGGTAATTGGTTTCGGGGAGTGCGGGCATGGGCTTTCCTGTTAGCTTTGTACACCGCAAAGTTACGATGCCTGCCTTTCTCGAAAAAGTTGCCGACTTTATTCTTGCTCATCCTGCCGCGCAGCAGGGGCAGCTTTGTGTGGTTTTGCCCAACCGGCGGGCGGGTTTGTTTTTGCGGCACTATCTCGCGCAGCGTATTGATGAGGCGCAATGGTCGCCGGCGGTGTTTTCGGTGGAGGATTTTATTGCGGAGATAACCGGCCTGCGCATAGCCGACCAGGCCGAGCAACTTTTTGCGCTGTACAGCATTTATGCGGCCGACGAGGAAGGGAAAGCAGAGAGTTTCGACATGTTCAGCCGCTGGGCTCCGGCTTTGCTGAACGATTTCAGCGAAATTGACAATTACCTTGTGGATGCGAAACAGTTGTTTGGCAACCTGGCCGACATACGCAATATCGAAAACTGGAGTTTAGGGCAAACACAGCTTACCGAATTTCAAAAGCAGTACATGAAATTCTGGGAAGCCCTGGGCCGCTGGTACTACAGTTTTACGGGGCAGCTAAGCAACGATGCGCTGGCCACACCCGGCATGGCTGCACGGTATGCGGCCGAGCACATTACCACGCTTACCGATGAACAGCCGTGGAGCCTGATGGTGTTTGCAGGCTTCAACGCACTTACGGCGGCCGAGGAAAAAATAATTAGTCGCCTGCGCAAAGCGGGCAAAGCCGAGATACTTTGGGATGCCGACCGCTACTACTATGCCGATGTGGCGCAGGAAGCCGGCCGTTTTTTGCGCAAGGCAAACCGCGAACTTTTCAAGGCCGCCACGCCCAACGCGCCCGAATTCAGGCACACCGAAGACACGCTGGCGGGCAACGACAAGACCATTACCGTAGTAGGTGTGGCCCGCCATGCCGGACAGGCCCGCGCGGCTGCACATTTTCTGAAACAGCTTGACGCGGAGGCACTGCAATCGCCCAAAACAGCGGTGGTGCTGGCCGACGAGCAACTGCTGCTGCCCATGCTGCACGCCCTGCCCGACGAAACCGGGCGTGTGAACATCACAATGGGCTATCCACTAAGGCACACGGCGGTGGCTTCGCTGGTGGATACGCTTTTCAGTTTGCACGAGCACGCCAAACGTTTCGGCATACGCACGCGCGAGGGCGAACTGAAATACTATCATACTGATCTTTCGCGCCTGCTGCGGCATCCGTGGGTGCGCATGTTGTTTGCTCCCACGCACCTCACCGACCGCCTGGCCGATGGCATGGCACGGCGCAATGTGGTGTTTATTGCGCCCTCGCAGTTGCTGGCCTTTGAAGAAAATGCCGATGCCACGCAGGCTGCATTGCTGCAAGACATACTGCGGCCGTGGAACGAGGTAAACGATGCCTTTGCCGGTATGAACCGCATAATTGCACACCTGCGCCGCCTGTTTACGCCCGAAGACGAAGACAAAACACCGCCGCTCGATTACGAGTTTTTATTTCAACTGAGCCGCATACTGAACCGTATGCAAACGCTCACCGCGCGCTGGCCGTTTATGAACGACCTGCGCACACTGCGTTTGCTTATGGCCCAGCAAATAGCACAGGCCGCACTGCCTTTTTACGGCGAACCGCTGGCGGGCCTGCAGGTAATGGGTTTGCTGGAAACCCGCACACTCGATTTTGAAAATGTCATTCTGCTTTCGGCCAACGAAAATATTCTGCCTTCGGGCCGTTCGCAGCATTCGTTTATTGTGTTCGATTTGCGACGCGGTTTCGGGCTGCCGGTGTGGCACGAGCGCGATGCGGTGTTTGCCTATCATTTCTACCACCTTTTGCAACGCAGCAAAAACGTGGTGATTTTGTACAACACCGAAAGCGACACCTTTGGCAGTGGCGAGCGAAGCCGTTTTGTAACCCAGCTCCTGCACGAACTCCCACAGGTGAGCCGCCACGCGGTGATACGCGAAATGCTTTTCGACAGCGGCGTAAAAACGGGCGATGCACCTCCGCCCATAGTGGTGCAAAAAGACGAGGCAGTGCTCGAAAAGCTTTACGAGCTGGCTGCTTCGGGACTTTCGCCCTCGGCCCTGAACAGTTTCCGCGATTGCAGCCTGAAATTTTATTTCAGCTACGTGGCCCAACTGCGCGAGGCCGAGGAAGTGGAAGAAACCATTGGCGCAAACACGCTGGGCACGGTTATTCACGCCACGCTCGAAGAATTGTACGAGCCGCTTCTGGGTGTGCCGCTTACGCCCGAGCTGGTGAAAAAACTGCAGGACAAAGCCCCGGCGGTGTGCGAAAAACAATTTGCTGTGGTTTGTCCGCCCGACGAAACCGGCTACGGCAAAAACCTGCTGGCCAAACGCATTGCACTACGCTACCTGAGCCGCTATTTCGATGCCGAGCACGCGCGCATTGTGCAACTGACCAAAGCCGGAATACCGGCACAGGTAGAAGCACTGGAAGAAGAACTGCGCATACCCATAACCGTAGCCGGCCGCGAAATGACCCTGCGCGGCACCGCCGACCGCATAGACCGCAACGGCGATCAGGTGCAGCTGATAGACTACAAAACCGGCCGCACTGCCGACAAGGAACTGAAGTTTGCCGAGTGGGAAGAGATTGTGAGCAATGCCGATATTTCGAAGAGTTTTCAGTTGCTCATGTATGCGCTGCTGTATCAGAGGCTGCATCCGGAAACGGCTTCCATTACTTCGGGCATTGTTTCGTTCCGCGATTTGAAAGGCGGTGTGAAAAAGGTGCGCACTCCTTTTGGCGATTTGCTGCGCAACGATGTGCTTACCGAATTTGAGCTTCAACTCAATAAGCTGTTGCAGCTGCTTATCAATCCGGAAATTCCTTTTGTGCAAACTGATGATTGGGACAAATGCCGTATCTGTCCTTTCATACACATTTGCAACCGCCAGTAGTTTGCTGCGTGGCAGGGGGCAGTGTTATTTTAATGCGCCGGAAGGAATGAATTTCTAGCCCCGGCTGTAGTGGAAAGCCTGCCGCGATGTTTTTCCGGGTACAATGGTCTTGCAGCGGAAGACGGGAGCGGACGGTTTTTTATTGCTGCTTCAGGTTCGCTCCTATTTATTTTTTTGGGTTTTTGTGGCAATTCGTTAATGATTGCCACAGCTTGAGACAAGTTAAAAACTTGTCTCAGTATGGTGAAAAGTTAAATCGCCTTAGGCGATGTAAACTTTTCACAGCTCTGCTTTATCGCCTGCGGCGATGTAAACTTTTCACAGCTTTACTTTATCGCCTTCGGCGATGCACACAATACACAATCACGTTAAATCGTGATATATGATGTAAACTTTTCGCAGCTACGCGGGTTTATTACCTTTGAAGACTTATGAGTTACGCCAGTTTAAGAGCCTGTGTAGAAGACCTGGAGCGGCACGGTCATTTGGTGCGCATACGCGAGGAAGTGGATCCATATTTGGAAATGGCAGCCATTCACTTGCGTGTGTATGAAGCGGGCGGGCCTGCGCTGTTGTTTGAGAATGTGAAAGGATCGGCGTTTCCGGCGGTGTCTAATTTATTTGGCACTATTGAACGGAGCCGGTTTATGTTCCGCCATTCGCTGGATGCGGTGCAGAAATTGGTGGCGCTGCGGTCGGATCCGATGCAGGCACTGCGCAAACCGTTGCAGCATTTGGGCGTACCGTTTATGGCTTTAAAAGCCCTTCCCCGCAAAGCCCGTTTTAGTGTGCCGGTGGCCGAGATGCAAACGCAGATTTCGAAACTTCCGCAAATACACCACTGGCCCATGGACGGCGGCCCGTTTGTGACCCTGCCCATAGTTTATACCGAAGACATTGACCGTCCGGGCGTGATGCGTTCGAACATAGGCATGTACCGCATACAGCTTGGCGGCAACGACTATGTGCAGGACAAGGAAATAGGCTTGCACTACCAGTTGCACCGCGGCATTGGCGTACACCAGACCAAGGCCAATGCCAAAGGACAGCCGCTTAAAGTGAGCATTTTTGTGGGCGGTCCGCCTGCGCTTACGTTTGGGGCGGTTATGCCGCTGCCCGAAGGGCTGTCGGAACTTACTTTTGCCGGGGTGCTGGGCGGAAGGCGTTTCCGCTATGCCTACCGCGACGGGTTTTGCCTGGCGGCCGATGCCGATTTTGTGATTACGGGCGAGGTGTATCCGGGCGAAAACAAGCCCGAGGGCCCTTTTGGCGATCACCTGGGCTACTACAGTTTGAAGCACGAGTTTCCGCTGATGCGTGTACACAAAGTGTATCACCGCCGCGATGCGATTTGGCCGTTTACGGTGGTGGGCCGTCCGCCGCAGGAAGACACCAGCTTTGGCGCATTGGTGCATGAGCTTACGGGCAACGCCATTCCCGATGAAATTCCGGGCCTGAAAGCTGTTCATGCCGTGGATGCGGCGGGTGTGCATCCGCTGCTGCTGGCCATTGGCAGCGAACGCTACACGCCCTACCTGCCCACGCGCCGCCCGGCCGAGATTATTACGCAGGCCAATGCCATATTGGGATTCGGACAGCTTTCGCTGGCCAAGTATTTGTTCATTTGCGCGGGCGAAGACAATCCGCAGCTCGACATACACCATGTGCTGCCGTATTTCACACACCTGCTGAGCCGCATAGACTACACCCGCGACCTGCATTTCCACACCCAAACCAGCATAGACACACTCGACTACAGCGGCACCGGGCTCAACACCGGCAGCAAGGTGGTATTTGCCGCCGCCGGCAACCCCGTGCGCGAGCTTTGCACCGAAGCACCCACGCTGCAACTGCCGTCGGGCTTTGAAGGCTGCGGGCTGGCAATTCCCGGCGTGCTTACCGTGCAGGGCCCTAAATTCGGCACCTACGAAAACGCCGCCCGCGAGCTGGCACAACTTACCACCGCGCTGGCCACACAGCCGCTGGACAATGTGGCCATGATTGTGTTGTGCGACGATGCCCGTTTTACGGCCGAAACGTTAAACAACTGGCTTTGGGTAACGTTTACACGCAGCAACCCCTCGCACGATATTTATGGGGTAAATGCGTTTACCGAGCATAAACACTGGGGCTGCCGCGGGCCGGTGGTTATTGATGCGCGGATAAAGCCGCACCATGCGCCCCCGGTGGAGAAAGATGCGGCGGTGGAGAGGAGGATTGAGCGGTTGTTTGTGAAGGGGGGAGTGTTGGGCTAAAAGCATTTACAAACATTTACAAATATTTATTATTTAGCGATTAACAATATTTAGTAATATAATATTGTGCTTTTATTTTTAATAATATAAATTTATTTTTAATACTAATTACATCCCCATTATGTAAGCATTCTTAATAATCAAACCCTACAACTATGGCTAACTCCGCTCCCATCAAATCAGACATTTTCAGATTTGTTACTTTCCGATCACCCGAACATTTGAGCTTTGATACTAAAGACAAAAGATTCGTAATACATCCTGATTTAACACAAAGTGTAATTAATAGTTGCCCTGTACCTACATCAGGCTCTGTTGAACCGGGGATTTTCACTCAATTTCTAAATCAGTTTCCGCAATCAAATTCATACCAGGAAATAAGGTTAATTCAACCTTCATTATATGATATTGCAAGTAACTCATTTAAAAAAAGGCGACCTATATCACAAATTGTAACTGAGGGCTTTGACCAAAACAAACTTTTAGACACAAACCAAGTGATAGCATTATTTGATCAATTATTTTTCCAATTAATTACTAAAAAATCGAAAACAATCCGAAACTCTATTTCTCAACTTCTTATCATTAATCATGCTCTTAATAACCATTCTGATTTACTTGCTTTGGGTTTAGAGCAACTAACAGATATTAAGATTGAAATTCCTTCGGCAGTAATTGACTGTTTCAAACCCTGGTTGTATAATAATTGTGGTGGAGAGTTAAATGGAATAACAAATTTAGGTATTGCTGATTTCAGGAGAGTTGAACAAGAAGTCTGTTGCTATGTGCCAGGCGAAGTTTCACATATCGAAAATGTGATGGCTAAGGAATATAAAGAGCGAAGTACACGGAATTATTTAAGGACTGAAAACACAATAGAAACTACCCGGGAAACTGAAATTGAAAACTTACATGATACTGCAACTACTACGCGCAATGATATGAGTTCTGAAGTAGCGAATGTATTGCAACAAGACAGAAGCAATAACTATGGGGGATCATTGGGAGTGTCTGCAAGTATAGGGAAAGCAGATATTAACATTGATGCTTATGCTGATTTTGCCACATCCTCATCTTCATCATATTCGAATATAGAGGCTCGAAGATATGCAGAAGAAATAACCAAGCGGGCACTAGAACGAATAATTCAAAAAACAACCGAAAAGAGAACATCAAAAATAATTAAAGAGTTTGAAGAAATAAACAAACATGGTTTTGATAATAGAAACGGTGAAAATCATGTAACAGGCGTTTACAGGTGGATTGACATTGTTTATAAAAACAGGCTGGTAAATTACGGAAAACGGCTGATGATTGAATTCATGGTTCCCGAACCTGCTGAGTTTTATAAAAGAATGCAAGGATATAAGCCCAAACCGGAAGATGAACAAGAAACAGCAAACAATAATCAAGCACCTAAATCTTTATCTGATCTAGGTATTAATTCTTATAAAGATATCACGAGGTCAAATTATACTACATTGGCAATAGAATATGGAATTGTTATCAATGCACCATTACAAGAAGTTAAAACTGTAACGCAGGCTTTTTCCCCAACACCTCCAATAAGACATAATGGGCCTGATTGGACACAACAATTTTCTATAAACATTGACCCTGACTATACTGCTGAATCCGCATCAGGAAACTACAGTTTTCGATGGAAAGCACTGTCCGGGGAAAAGGCTCATTTCTATTATACGATAGCTAATGTTACTGGAGGAAATTCAAACTTACGTGGGCGCGAACAAACCACAAACGGAACTATTAATGGGACTATAAACCCGAATTTATCACAATCTGTTCCGGTACAATTTACGGGGGATAAGCTATATACTTATGCGGTTACAATTAATATAACCTGTAAGTTATCACAAGAAAAATACGAAGAGTGGCAACAAGGAGCTTTTAACCTGCTGAATGCTGCTTATCAAAACCTGCTTGAGCAATTTAACGAAGATCAAAATAATATTGACGATGAAGAAAACCCCAAAAATGAAAATCAATCGAATCCTGCAATAAACCGAATAATTGAACAACGGGAATTAAAAAGAATTTGTATTGAAATGATAATGAAACCATACTGCAAAGTTCAAGGCAGAGACAATATAACAAATATTAATGCCTGCGATTTGTACGAAATCCCACAGGTAAATCAAAGTAATCTGTTCGCAGAATATGCAAATCAGGTGAAATTTTTTGAGCAGGCAATCGACTGGAAATTAATGTCATATATATTTTACCCTTATTACTGGGGAGATAAATGCGACTGGGCCTCTCTGATTCAATCAAAAAATCAAGATCCAATATTCGAAGCATTTCTCCAAAGTGGTATGGCAAGAGTTGTTGTTCCCATACATCCCCAGTTTACTGAGTCTTTCGCATTTTATCTTCAAACGGGGGATATATGGACTAATAATGATTTGGTTGCCGGTGATGAAACCGATCTATTTCTCTCTCTCGCTCAAGAAATGCAGACAATTGACGGAGTAATTGAAAGTGAATGGGAAACAAGGGTTCCAACTACATTGGTTATTATTCAGGGTAAATCGGCTTATTTGCAACAAGAAGGGCTTCCTTGTTGTAATGAATTGGTAAATAATACGCCAATTAATGATATTGTGAGCTCTGAAAATACACTTCAATTAATAACTCCTGCGTCATGAGTAATTCATTTGATTTCGATTTCGCGGATAAAATTGGTTATGAAAGTCCATGGAAAAAAGAATGGGAAAATAAATCTGCAAATTCCCTTAATTTCAAAAACAAAGAACAGAAAACTGTTAGTTTCACTCCAAACATTACATTGGAATGTGGAAAATTGAAAAATTTGCCAGTAAATACACAGGTATTGCTTCGATTCACGGTAGAAGGAAAATCAGAACAATCGTTATTTGAAAGTGATTATGATGTGACTTTTTCATGTTCAAATAAGAACGTTACTTTAACAACAAAATCAGTTGAAGTTGAAAAAGGATGGACAATTTTAACTAATATAATTTCGAAGAAAGAAGGAAATGCCAGCATAGAAATAAAAGTTGATGGTGTTTGGAAAAATACTGTTAATTTAAACTTCCTTTCTAGTAAAGATATATTCACCGAAGGCGATATAATACGTCAGATTAATGAATTTAAATATATAAAAAAGCTATGCGATACAAAGCCTCCACCTCATAAAGAATACGATGAAAACTATTGTATGCAAGCAGCAGAAAGAGGGTTATCAGAGTTGTTAAATGACACTGTAAACTTCTATTCTGTTTACCGTAAAACTCATAAGCATAAAAATAATATTGGATTTGCAGGAAAAACAGCTTACGACAGAGGTGATTTTTTCGAAAAGAAAGGATTTGTGGAAAGTATAATTACCTTTGATTCATATACAATTAATCATAACGAGAAAAAGGCAATTTTTGAATCAAAAAATGCAACTCAAGCAGAACAAAATTATGCTAAGTATATTTATTCCATTATTAGTTTAACCAAAGCCGATGAAAAGAAACTACAAGATTTAATATTAGATGAAATTAAGGAAAAAGAAACCGGATTTCATGTTTTTTATTTTACTGTAACGGGCGGATTTCATACATTAACATTAATAATCGACAATCTATTTCCTTGTGACCCAAGCTATCAAATTTGGGATCAACATGGCTTGTCGAGTTCACATGGTAAATTAGATGAGTTAGCAATGGGGATTGCCACCCAAACTAGCTGGACATTTGCAAATACTTGCTTGAACAGATATAAATCTGGAAATACCAAGTATTATGATTCAACAGAAACCAAATTATGGAAAATCAGGCGAAAATAACATACTCAGTCTGTCTCAGTCTGATTATACTGATGGCCGCCTGCCATCCGAATGCCCATAAAAAAATCAAAAATCCGGAATTACTCCAAGTCTCTCCTTCCAATAATTTAGTAATAAATTCAGAATTCATTAGCTTCAATGACAAAGCCATAAATAAAGTTCTGTTCAATGGAAAAATATACCCCTTAGAGGACGTTATTGACCCTGAAACTTTCGATTTACTACCCAATTTCAAAGAAGATTCTTTGAAAATTGCACTTCCATATTACACTGGAATGCACTTGTACTGTTATTACAAAGACAAAAATTACATCTACTTTTTCGACGAGTTCGAGGATTCTGTTTTGCGTGTTATGAGCAGCGCAGACAACTACTTTATTGCCGGAGGTGCCTATTTGATAATTAACAACAATGTATATTGCTTTGCACAGCATGTCAAACAGGCCGACAAAAATTCTTTCAGGGTAATTCAGTCATTTGAGAATCATTCTGAATGGAAATTTGCGTTTGGGGTGGATAAGAATTACATCTACGAAGGCGCTCATATTATGACCCGGAAAAATTTTGACCAAAAATTCTGGCCAAATCCAGACTCTTTGAAACTGCTCTATTATGAAAGATTACCAGATTAAAAAAGCATATCGGGTTAAAAATTCTAAGTTTCAGGAGCAGTTTTTAAGGTTTTATATATCTTTGATTTGCTAACCAATAACCCCGAAAATCAAGACTTCTTTAATCAATGAAACACACCCGCATTTTCTCTCTGCTGGCGTTGCTTCTTGGCACAACGCTCTCCGCCCAAACCCTCTTCCACTCGCACGGCACCCTGCCCGGCCCGCTTACCGGCAAGCCCGATGAGCGCGCCAAAAAGCTGGTAGAGGAACGAAAATTGGAAAGCAGCCTGATGGATGAAAGCGAAACGGCTTTCATTTACCTTACCGAATATTCGTTTGCCAACTTTGTAAACTCGGGCAGGCTTACCGTGGGCGATTCGGTGAGCAATTATGCGGGGCGTATCCTCGACAAACTGCTGGTGAAAGACCCCAAGCTGCGCAAGAAAATTACGGTTTACACCCTGCGCTCGACCGAGGTAAATGCGTTTATGATGGCCAACGGCGCACTGCTGCTGAGCACCGGATTGGTGGCGCACATCGAAAACGAGGCGCAATTAGCCTTCATTCTCTCGCACGAAATTGTACACTTCCGCGAACGCCACAACCTGCAGGGATTTCGCAACAGGCAGCGTGCCGAAAGCCGCTACTTCGACCCGATGGCGGGTGTACTGCGCTTTACACGCGAGCTTGAACTGGAAGCCGATGAGGAAGGCGTGAAAATTTTCCGCGCGGCCGGCTATGCGCTGCACGAAGGCTACTCGGCTCTGAAAATGCTCGAACATCACGACTGGTCGTTCGGACAGATTCCAATGTACCCGAGCTTTTTCGAGCATGGCGATTACCGTTTTCCGTCGTACTACACCCTCGACAAAATTGCCGAAGTGGAAAAAGACGATGTGGAGCGCGACGAATCACGCAGCACACACCCGGGTATCGACAAACGCCTGCGTGTAATTGCGCCCCTGCTGGGCGATACAGCCATGCGCACCCCGCTGTGGGTTATTTCCGAAAGCAGTTTCCGCATGGCACAAAACCTCTGCCGTCGCGAAGTCATAAACCTTTACCTCGAAGAGCGCAATTACCCCGAAGCCATTTACGGCGCATACATTCTGCTGCAGCAAAACAGCAACGACCTTTTTGCTCAGGAAGTAATCGGCAAAGCGCTTTACAACTTGGCCATGTATTACAGCGAATCGGAATACTTTAAGCTGCCCGATGTGTTTATTTACGAAACAAATCCGGCATTCGACAGCAACAACGACGATCCCGATTACGAAATGCAGGGCCCCGAAGAAGTACCCGGCGAATGCCAGCGACTTGTACATTTCTTCCACCAGCTTTATCCGCACGAATGGGCCGTGCTGGCGCTCGACTGGAACTGGAAACTGAATGTGCAGAGCGGCTTTGAAGACAACACCAACCAGCGTTGCCTCCACCTCATGGAAACCATGAAAGCCTGGCAATACCTGAGGCCAAACGACTTTTACAAAACACCCTTTTCGCCCACCGATTCTTCGCAGGCCGATGTATTCGACAAATACAGAAGCCCCTCGGATCTCACCTCAACGCGCTTGCCGAAATTTTACCCGAAGAAAATTCGTGAAGAAATTTACAAGGAAAACAGCGGCCGCACTTTTTACAGCATGACCGAGTACGAGGAGTTCCGCGACCGTGTACAGCGCGAAGTAAAAACAGCCATACGCGAAAAACGCGAAGCCACACTCACCGATCCGGCCCTGCTGGTGCAGTACAAAGGCCCCTACCCAGCCGGGCAGTCGAAAATGGATTCGGTGTATTTCTACTACCGTTATGCGTTTGTGGAATACATGCAGGCCAGCAATAAATTCCTGCTCACGTTCGAAGATGTGCGCGAAAATCAACGTGCCAATCCGTACGAAGATTTAGACATCAAATCGCGCAGCCAGCGCGGATTAGTGGGGCCCGAAGGCCTTGGTGCCACACGCGTGGCCGTAATGGAGCCCAACTTCTACTGGCTCACGCAAAACCCGTCGACCGGCGAAACACAGTACGACGGTAAACGCAGCGGCGAAATGCTTGTGGCACAGGAACGCTCAATGCTTTCGGCCGCCAAGTCGATGCGCATGGACGTAACCTACATGAACACCGAAAAGATGAAAAGCAGCGACACTGCGCTTTACACCACCTACTGCATGTTAAAAGCCTGGCTTAACGAACGTGGCGAACTGGGCGGAAACGAACTCATACGCAACACCGCCCACGCCAGCCTGGGCGATACCATTGCCAGCCGCCTCGGCACACCTTACGTAATGAACACCTATTTTACCACCAAAAAAACAGGAGGCAAAAAATACACCCGTTACGTGACCATAATTTACGACCTGCGCAGCGGCGATATGGTGATGCTTCATCAACAGGTACACAAGGGCAAAGCCAAAGAAAACCGCATGTTGATGTACTTCAACGACGGTTTCAGGGCCATGAAAAGGCCAAAGAACGACTGATAAATGCAACATCCGCACAAAAACAGCGTTATGCCAGTGCAAACGCTGTTTTTGTTTTTTTTAACTTTCCGGCCTGTGAAATCGGGCAAAAAATTCCATCTATAACTGTATCTTTAAGCGTATCCGATCATTATGCCCGGGCATGCTCCCCAAAAAATAGCTATGAAAAAACTATTCTTTCTCCCTGTTTTATTTGTTTCGGCTTTATGTATTGCCCAGCCTGCCGCCCCGGTTCGTGTGGGGCCGCTGCAACCTGCGGGTAAACTTCCGGCCACATTTACCACGCCCAGCCATGTGCTGGTGGAACAGGAAATTGCCCGCCGCAAAGCCGGCGGCGATCCTATGGATGAAGGCGAAATGGAATTTACCACCGAAGTAAACTACTACTCGCAGCAACGCCTCACCTCGGGCCTCATCCTCTACAACGACCCGATGAGCAACTACATTACCGATGTGGCCCGCCTGCTGCTCAAAGACGATACGGCGCTGTTTAACAAACTGCGGTTTTACGTATATAAAACACCCGACCCCAACGCCTTTACTTCGGCCACCGGCGTAATTATGCTCACCGTGGGCATGATGGCACAGATCGACAATGAAGCCCAATTAGCCTATATCCTTTCGCATGAAATTATGCACTACAAGCAAAAACACATGCTTAAAGGATATCGCAAACGCGAAAAACTGGAAGAACAAACCGGCAACGCACCCAGCTACATGTGGAGCCGCAGCTATTTCCAGTTTACCCGCGAACACGAACTCGAAGCCGATGCAATGGGCTTCGACCTCTACAGCAAATCGAACTACCGCGCACACGAAGCACTGCGCATGTTTGATGTGCTCGAATATTCCGACCTGCCTTTCGACGATATGACTTTCGATACGCTCTGGTTTAACCGCGGCGATATGAAAGTGCCCGGCGGATATTTCCGCAAAGAAGTTGATCCGATTTATTCCGACGATAACTACGAAGACCGCAACAGCACACACCCCAATGTACGCAAGCGCCGCATGGCCCTCATGTCGTCGGTTGACAGTGTGAGCGAAGACGGCCGCCTGTTGTACATTGTTTCAAAAGAACGTTTCATCCAATACCGCGAACGTTGCCGCTACGAAGTATGCCGCCTGCACATGCTCGTGCGCGATTATCCCGAGGCCATTTACTGCGCCTACATGCTGCTGCAAAAACATCCCGACGATATTTACCTGAAAAAAATGATTGGCTACGCGCTGTTTAACCTCACCAGCTACAGCCAGACCAAGAGCTCGGGCAATATGTATTTCGATCCCTCGCAAATGTTTATGAGCTACCGCGGCGGACGTTTCTCGCGCCTGAGCACCGGCGGTTACTACCGTTTGCCCAACTGGGAAAAAATGACCGGACAGCAGCAGCAGTTGTTTCACCTTTTCGACAAACTGGAGCCCGATGAACTTACAGTACTCTCGCTCACCTACAACTGGGATTTATACCGCGCCGATACCACCGATAAATTTCAGTCGCAGATTTGCGACAGTTTGTTTTCTATGCTGGTATTCAAACAAAACTTGCCCCGCAGTTACTTCTCTACCATTTCTGCCGAAGCCGCACGGCTCAAGCTGCGCGAAGATTCGATACAACGCGCAAAAGACGTGGGCGAAACAGGCGATTCGAAATATTCGCGCCTCGACAAATTCAAACTCAACTCCGATAAAGAACGGTTTGTGAAATTTGCGTTTGTGGATCTGCTCAACGATTCACTCTTCGTTGAACGTTTCAACTACTACACATCGCAACGCACCAGTTTTGTGGAAGCCGACGAAACACCCGAATGGCTGCTGCGACGCGGCATGAGTAAAAAGGAAAAGGAAGAGTGGAAGAAATACGAAAAGGAAAACGGCTACGGTGTGGACAAGGTGCTGGTGATTTGCCCCGAGTATGAAACTTACCGCCAGAAGACACGCAAACAGCGCGAACTCGATCAGGACTACGCCGCCAGCGAAAACGGACAGGTTACGCTTTGCAGTGTAATTCGCCGTCAGGCTGCCGCGCAGGGCGTGCAAACCACCATTCTCTCGCCCTTCGAAATGGACAGCCTCGACACCGATTCGTTTGCCGCCATGGCCACACTCAACGAATGGTTCTTCGAACGCCTTCGCCACGGCAACAACCGCTACACCATGACACTCAACAACAAACGCGAAACCGACTCGATTGCCGCGTTGTACAATGTGCGCTACATTATGTTTACCGCAGTGGAAACCGCCAAACGCAAGCGCATTCAGCGTCCGGTGCTTTACACGGTAACCTGTGTGATATTCCCGCCGGCGTTGTATAAACTGTTCATTCCGCAGGTACGCTATCAGTTTGAAGCCGCCGTACTCGATTTGAAAACGGGCGAAGTGATTTATGTGGATTACGATGTGAAGCGCAAAGGCAAGGAAAAAGAGCAGACCGACAAATATTTCGGCGAATTATTCAAGAAGCTCAAAGCCCCCAAACTGCCCAAGCCTGCGCCTCCCAAAGAAGAAGTATCGCCCGAAGAAGCGCATAAGCAATAATGCCCAAAGATTTTGAATCCATTCGCCGCCGCTTTCGTTCTGCCCTTGAAAAAGGCACACCGGGAGCGGCGGCACTCGAAAAACTCTGCGACGAGTTAGGTCTTTTACGCACAGGTTCGGTATTCCGCATGGCTCCCGAAATAAGTCAGGCCTACGCCATAGCCTCCGGCGCAAAACCCATTGAAATACTAATCAGCCCGCAGTTGCTCGAAGAGAATTTCGACTTCGGCCTGCTCACGCGCATTCTTGCTCACGAGCTTCTGCACGTAGAACAGCGCACAAGGCTTTTCCCAATGAAAGATCACGACGAGCGCGAGTTTCTGGCTTACGCCGATACGCTGCTGCGGAAAGATCTTCCGCCCATCGCACAACGGTATGTGCGGGTGGAGTTTTTGAAGAAAGGGTTGAGTTATTATCCGCGGTTATCGAAGTGGAAGCAGTGGTGGTACAGGGATGTGAAGGCGGAGCTGGAGAGATATGGAAAAACCTTGTGATTGCAGAAAAAACACGGCGCAAAGCGCCGCGCACGAAGCGCAAGGATATGCGCGAAGCGCATAAATGATCGCGGTGAAACCGCGCCCCCCCTCTGACACGATTCTACTCTGACGCGATTCCCGTCGGGGCGCGATTCTACTCTGACGCGATTCCCGTAGGGGCGTGATTCTACTCTGAAGCGATTCCCGTCGGGGCGTGAGGCATCGCGCCCAGCGAGGACGCGATGACCTGATTCTACACGACAGATTCTTCACACAGGATCCTGTGCAGGATTCTTCACGCAGGATCCCTGTGCAGGATTCCTGTGCAGCACCTCAGTGCAGGCTCCCTCGCCCGGCATAGTACGCCGGGCGCGACGCCTCGCGCCCTTACGGGAATCCTGTCGGGTGTCGGGTGTCGGGTGTCGGGTGTCCGGTGTCCGGTGTCGGGTGTGTGGTGTCGGGGGGGCGCTGGGGGGATGAGGGAGTTTTTTACGCCTTCGGCGTAAATCATTTCTCAGGTGTTTATCGGGAGAAACCTCTACAACAATATCCCTACTCCAAAAAATACAGAAAACGCCCTGCGCATTCCGAAATCACGCTGAAAATGTTCGGCGGTGAAAACGGGATCATCTTTGGCGCTGATGTTTAGCACATAAGGTACGGCAAAACGCAAACCCGTGTTGGCTACTACCCTGTTCCAGAAAAGCATTTGTGTGCCGAAGGCAAACTGGGCTTGCAGCGCGGTTTGCATTTCAGGAGTGGCGCCGTTGATGTAGAGGGGAACGTCGAGCGAGTCGGCTACATCACCTTTGTATTTGGCCTGGGCATATACGAGTTCGGCATCCCAGAATTTTCCGATGGGTGCTATGCCGCCGCGGTTTTTGCGGAACGTGCGGAAGACGAGCGACATGGTCTGGCCTTCGAGCCGTGTGCCGTAGTAGGTTTCTGCGCCGCCGTTGAATGCGTAGTTGTTTCCTACGTCCATGCTAAAGCGATTATAGCTTAAACCTACCTGCGTGCGACGGCTGATGATGCAGTGAAGCGCACCGCCGTACTGGAAGTTGTACACGAAACGATTGTCGGAAAGCAATCCGAAAGGCGTGACCGAGGTAAAGTTGAACGGCATGTACGCTCCTTCGGCCTGCACAATGATGCGGTGACCAAGATAGCCGCCTTTGCCCTGTGCAGAGGCTGTATATGTGGCTGCAAGCAGCAGCGCGAGAATGAGAATCCTTTTCATGACTGCTTACTTTTTGGGGTTGGAGAGCTGACGCATTAAATCATACACATGCAGCCTCAGTCGCGTTTTGGTGTTGCGCTGGTTGGTGAGTTCGGTGTTGCGGCTGTACACGAGTTTGCCGGTTGATACATCGTACACGATGGTTACAAACGTTACACTTTCGCTGGGCGTAAACAGGCGATAAAGCACATGCGGCGCAATGGGCAGCAGAAACGCACCGGCAGCGCGGAACGGTTGCAGGCGGCGTTTGTCGCGATACACGTAGCAGGCTGTCCACATAAAATAGTTGGTGCCATATTTCTTAGCCAGTGCCTGCATATCGGCTTGCGAATAGGGCATGAGCTTGGAGGCTTTCACATCGTCGCGCACGGTGAGCCAGCGGCTGGCGGTGTTGAGGTCGTTGAAGGCAGCAGCCGAAGAGGTGTCGAGCACCGACTGGTCGAGCAGCGTAAGATTGATGTTGCACAAGGCTGCCGAACGTTTCAGTTCGTCCACAAATTCTGTGCGGCCTTCGAGCGTGGCGGGAATGTCGATGGGCACTCGTTCCTTGCGCTGGTCGTACACGGCAAACTGCGGATCGATGAGCACCACGCGCTGTATGCCTTGCGGCCCCAGCAATTCCGATTTGCGGCGGCGACGGTAGCGGCGTTCTTCGGAGCCGCTCATCTGATCGAGTATTTCGTTTACCTGCTTTACACTGTCGGCGTAAGCGGTTGACTTTTTGAAGAAATTCACAAAGCGCGGGTCTTTGAGTTCTTCGATAAAGGCAAACGACCAATACTCAAGATCAGTATAAATCGAATCGAGTTTGTAGTTGTCGATGGCGCACTGGAAGCGGTCGCGGGGCGAATCGGATTTGGGTTTCTTCTTGAGTGTGGTATCGGCAGCGGCAATTTCGCCGAGACGAATCCAGAGCGAATCGTTGGTCTGGAAATCATCTTGCTTCATTTCGTGAAAGAAAGTGAGCTCGCGGAAAATACCGGTGGTCCAGGTGGCGATGTCTTTATCGTCGGCATATTTCAAATGAATCTGCCAGACATACCGCAGTGCAAGTACATTCCACGCTTCCGATTCGGTTTTGCTTACCAACCTTTTGAAGCGGCCCATTTCGCCGGTGGGCTTTTCGGTGCTGTTGTCGCCGCCGGTAATTACAAAAATGTTTCCGAGCAGCGAGGCAAGATCACCGAAATTGAAGATCATGTTTTTGTCGAGCACGCTGCCGTAGAGGGCGCGGGTCATTTCTTTTTCGAGATAGGCATTGCCGGGATAATATTGCAACATGGCATAAGTCATGTACACGGCATCGCGGTAATTGCCTTCGTCGCTGTGCAGGGCACATTCTTCAAAGCGCGCCATCATACGCACACGGTGAAATTGTTTTTCGGAAACGAGGAAATAAGAACCTGTGGTATCTGTGGTGTTTTTAAACTTACGCATCATGCCGCGGCGGCGCTTGCCTACGCTGGGGTGTGTGGCCAGGTCGTTGTCGCCGTCTTCTTCGTCTATTTTGTAGGGCTTAATGGTATCGGCCTGATACTTTGAAGGGAGAATGAAATATTTTCCTTCAAAAAAAGTGCGGGTAAAAGTGGTGTCGGTAAAGGGAAAATCGGCCTGCGCGAGAAGGTCGAAGCCTTTTACCGCTGCGTGCGGATCGTAACCCGATTTGAGCATGAGTTCAAAACCTTCTTCATCGGCCTGTGTTTCCTGCGTGCGCGAGTAGCTGTGTTTTTTGTAGAAGCGGTTGTTGAGGGTAATGCCTTCGTACTGTTCGGTGCCGGTGCGCATTTTCTCGGTTTCGAGGTAGCCGGTAACAACGTGGCGGCGTTTGAAGTGAATGATTTCGTGCGCCAGCACAAACGCCAGTTCGGCTTCGTTGCGCACGCGGGTGAGCAGGCCCACGGTCACAAAAATTACGCCCTGATCGGTGGCAAAAGCATTGACCACGGGCGTGCGGAGTATGTAGAAATGCAGCTTTTTGCGCAGCTCGGGATCGTGTGCCAGCAGCGAATCGGCTACCTGGTTTACAAACAAACCCATTGAGTCGTTTACCAGCACTTCGCCGCTGAAACGCATCTGATCGACCTGAAAATTGGTGAGCAGGTAAAACTCGTCTTCAGCATCCTGAATAGACTGTTGCTGGCTTTTATCCACTTTGGCCAGGTCGTTTTTATACTTTTCGGCCGTGGGTGTTACAAAATCCACAGGGAGCGGCCCGTTGGAAACGGGGCGGCGGAAATTGCCCATATCCGGCAACTGGGCAGCCAGTGCGGTGGCAAACAAACAACAGAGTAACGCAGCCATGCGCTGCAAACGGGGGTGATTTATCATAGACGGTAAATATACATATTGCGGGGCGTTGTAAAAAGCCGCATATACTTTTGTCCGACCACTGGTAAAGCAGCGGCGGACGGCTACAACCGGGCAAGCAACTGGTTAATGCACTCATTGTAAGAATACGGATCAACCTCTTTCAGCACAATAAGTTTGCGCAAAATGGCGAGACCAATTTTATCCTTCACCCCGAATGTTTCGGCAAACAATGCCCACTCTTCAAAACTGTGACGATAATTTTGCACGAAAGCCTGGTCGGTGCGCAGGTCAATCATGAGGCGGTGTGAGGCATTATTTACGGCATCGCGTCGCAGGCCGCGGTAGTGGCGTATAATATGCGCGGATATTTTTCCGAGGTAATGCTCCACACTGTCTTTCGGGCCGGTGGAAATGGCAAGGGCAATGTTGCTTTCGGCCAGCGCCAGCAATGTTTTGCGCGGACTGCGGTAGTTTTTTGATGCGGCAATTTTGTGCTCTTCGGCCTGTGCCAGCCTGCGCAGTTTTGCATCGAGCGAGCGGAAGCCGAAACGGTGATAAAACCAGTAGGCACCCGAGTTTATACCATCGTCGTTGTCTTTGCCAATCTGATAGGCTTCCACTTCGATGCGGGCAAGCCGGAACAACTGATGATACACCCGCAGCAACTGCCCCATAATTACAGCCGATTCGCCGCCACGGAACGAGTCGAACACATTGAGGCCAAACAAAGCTGTGTTGCCAAACACCCAACTGCCGCCGTAAGCCGCAGGCAATCCGTTTTTAAACAGCGTATAGCCAATGTACGATTGCAGCGGCAACTGGTGCGGGGCAGTCATGCCATACACCGCCACCGAAATGCCGCGCTCCAATTTAAAGTACCGCAGCGAGGCCGGCTGCATAAACGTGGACGTATCGGTTTCGCGCATGGTAAGCACCATAGCCCGGCGAATGACCTGAATGAGCTGTCCGTGCTGCGCAGTGTCCATTACTTCGGGCGCAGGCAGCGGAGTATGAAGCATCTGTTCAAACTCAATGCGTTTCTGCAGGGCATCGTGGTAAAACACGTCCGCACTGTGAACGCGGTTAAACGCACGGCTGAAACTCTGATGCGTGGCATCAATATTTATATAGGCTTTAAGTTCCTGCCAGAGCATGTCTTTTACCAGCGGCTGTGCATCGAGGCTTTGCAATTCGGAGAGGATAAAACGCAGACGGTCGGCCTTGCGTATGCCCAGTGTATCGAGCAATGCTTCGTTTTCTTCTTCTGCAGCAGCCGTTTCTTTTTCGAGCGAAGGCAGCGTAATGCCCAGCACCGAGCTCAGGCTGCGTGCATCGTCTTCAAACGAATCGAGTGTAATTTCGCATTGCATGTCTGACTCGAGCAGGTGAAGCATATCGGCTGTAAACCTTGCTGTCATTCGGGTGTAGGGCAAGCCCTTATCGTTAACTGCTTGTTTTTGGGCCGGTGAACTGCGTTTCAGCAATGCGGCCAGCCGTTTCAGTTCTTTGTCGGCAGCAGTGTACACAGCCGCATTGTCGGGGTAAGCCAGCATGTACATGAGCATTTCGTGGTATTCAGCCAATGCATCGCCGGGTTTGAAAGCGGTTGCAGAAAGTGCATTAACAAGACTGAGTTTGGCGGCTGCGGCCTCTTTACCAAAAGAATAAAGCACCGCACGCAGTGAAGAAAGCAGAGAAGCATTTTTCATTCTTTGAAGATAGAGTTAGTGCTGCAAATGCGCAAACCTTCACTCAATCCGCATAAAGAGCGTTTATTCATCTTCGGTGCTGAAATACATTCCTGCCACAATACGAAAATAAAGCCGCGACCCCGGCAATTCGGGAAACACTAATTTTGGCGACTCCGAAAACCTTGCCCTTACCCCCCAATGCATGTCGATGTAACCGCATTGCTTTCGCATTCCCCTAACCAGTCCCAGTCTTACCACCGGCTGTGTCCAAAACATGGCGGCATCGCCCGAACCTGTAAAAGATCCTGCAACGCCCGAATAGACCATCTGCCAGCCTATTCCGGCCCTGAATCCCCGACCCGATTTCAGGGTGGGTGTTTCAGACATTCCCATGTTATAATCGAAGAATACAGGCAAAGTAATTGCCCCCATACGTCCACGATAATAATAGAGATTCAGATCAAGAATCAACGGAGTGGCTGCCGACCAGCTGCCCAGGCCCTGGGTTCGGTAAATATTCATCCTGGGTTCATACAAAAAAGTAAGAATGGGTAGTCCTGTTTCTGTTGTTTCGCGGGTAATTATCTGACGTCCATCAGAACCTATTATTCCTGAAAATGCACTTACTCCCCAGCAATAATACACAGGAAAACGTGCCGCGTATTTATTTGTTTGTGCATAACTCCACACCGGAAGCAGAAACAATATCAATGCAAAAACACCTGATTTGAGTATGCGAGAAAGAAGAGCATTACTACATATTGCATCTATACATTGGTAACCACGCCAAAGCTGTTTTGTATTGCCTGCCTCTGAATATTTTTTCGCACTAATCATTGAGTTCAGGGGTTGAAATTGTTTTTTCTTTACCACCTTCAAACAGCACAATACCAAGTACTATTTTAAAATAGCTTTCGCTCACTACACGTGATCTGCCCGGCGGAATATAAGAACCTACCTGATAACAACCCGACTGATCGGGAGTACCCAAAATCCGCAATTCCCTCTAAACTACCAAAAAACGGGGTGAAAAATCCGCAATTCCCTAAAAGCCCCGCCATTATTGAATTAAGTTTAGAAATTGTTACGTGGGTAAAATATCCGCAAGACCTTCATAATATGATTTTTCCCCAAATGCAACAAACAGAAACAGGGGCTAAAAGCCCCTGTTAAAGCAACAAACCTAACCCCTTAAATTTGTTGCCTTTTACCTACCGAGCGGTAGAGTTCTAATATCTGATTTATATTCCTGATCTCTAACAATAGCAGATTATTGTACAATTAATTTCCCAGTTTCAAAAACTCCGACGCTATTAAGTAGAGAATAAAAATACATACCCGGCGTAAGTTGGTGTATTTGAACTTCTACTGAACCTGAATTATTCAACTTACTAAATACTTGCTGCCCAAGTTGATTAAAAATTGTAATATCAAACGTTATGGTTGGGCTTGTTACTTGAAAAGTAACAGAAGATTTGGCCGGATTAGGAAATACAGAAACGGTAGGTAAACTTTCATTTTCAATTATATCCGTTGTTAAGTGACCGCATTGCCCAGTATTGTTTCCTCCCACCCATTTAACAACTTTAGTAACACTATCTCCATCAATTACCCAAAATCCCCCACCTACATAAAGTTCTCCGTTAAACACTTCAATAGCAGAAACAGCATTATCAAAATCGCCAACGTTGCACCAGTCTGTACCATCATATTTGGCAATATATGGAGTTGATACGCCTCCGGCTGTTGAGAATTGTCCCCCAACCCAAAGTTCATTATTGTAAACTTTCATAGTAAAAAGTTGCCCCCCTGTAATACCACCTCCAACTTGTGACCATGTGCTACCATCCCAACGAGCAATCATATTTCCGGGACTTCCTGATGCAGTTGTAAAATATCCCCCCACATACAATTCACCGTTATACTCTGCAAAACAATTTACACCGTCCAAAAATCCGGTAAACGCTGTTCCGAAATCATACCATTGTGTACCATCCCATTTTGCTAAACAGTGGAAAGAATTTGAATTGTGAAAACCACCGCCCACATACAAATGTCCCTGATATAAAGTAGCACAATAAGAACCAGAACCACTATTCAATGGGGCGTTACCTATGGCGTGCCAATTTGTACCGTCAAAACGAGCAATACCACGAGCTGCAATTCCGCTAATACTATCAAATTTCCCCATAACATAGATACTCGTGTCAAGTACAAAAATCCCTAAACAACTATTATTTGTTTCTGCGAAAGGCTGCCATATATTGTTTATCAATTTACAAACACCAGTATATGAATTGTTTGGATCAACATATCGGATCGCATAATAGCTTCCTTTATATTTTGTTGATTGAATTGGTAAACCCGCATAAACATTTCCTAATGTGTCCCAAATAAAATTATTATCTAACTTCAAAAATCTTTGATAAGGAAAAACACTTGCTGAAGCAACTAAATAATTTGAATCAACAGTCAAACTTCTTACAGATAATGCGGAATTAATGACCCCTCCTCCAACAGTTTGCCAGTTTTGCGCTTTTGCGCAAAACTGGCAAAGAAGGAGAACAAAAACGAAGATCGTTTTTAAGCACTTCATTTTATTGCTGTTTAATGATTCTTTCTGTTTTCACAAAACGATTACCTACCTGAACAGTAACCATGTAAACACCATTGTTTAAGGCTGATAAATCAACTTGTTCTTGTAAAGTTCCATAATAATTTGCGAAATTCCTATTGAATATTTCCTGTCCCAAAATATCATAAATCTTAATACAAACATCTTCGCCTTTTACTTCATTAACTTGAAGAGTAAATACACCGGCTGTTGGATTTGGGTAAATACTAAAGAGTGTATTAGAATAGGCCTCTTCATCAGTAAATCCTACTGAAATAGCGGAAATGTCGAAGCGTGCCATATAGCCAGTGTACTGATTGATATTTGTTTTAAGCGTATCAATCCATTCATTTGGAACCTGATTAGGATAAGCCCAAGGATAAGTTGCAGGTAGTGAATAAGAGTATCCTGCAATATATATCATGCTGTTGCCGTAGGTTGTTATAGCATTACCAGACTCAACTCTATTTCCACCAAAGCAGGTTGCCCATGTACGTTGATTTTGGGGATTAAAAGCTACAATAAATGCCTCACTACTAAAAAATGGGTTTGCTTGGGAGTAGCTATTTCCGGTAGCGTATAAATCAAGAGAATTAGTAGGGCTATCAGTTGTACCGAAGGCATATAAATAACCATTGTCATCACAGGCCAAATCAAGAACTAATTCAAGTCCCATGCCCCCCCAATAGGTACACCACTTTTTAATTCCTGTAACCGCAAAACGTGCCATCCAACCATCAGGATTATTTGAATTAACAGTAAGGTCGATATATTCGCCGGACGCTGCTTGAAGTGGGAAAGATAGAAAGTTACTTGTTGTGCTTCCAGAGACATAAAAATCTTTCCCTGATACTGCTATTGCAAAACCGTCATCGTTGCTTGTTCCGCCAAATGCAGTACACCACGTAATTGTATCAGCCTGATTAAAGCGAACAATAAAGGCATCCCAAGCGGAATTAGTATTATTAAAATACGCACCACCACCGGGGTTGACGTAGGGAACACTTCCGTTGGGTTGGGTCATTCCTACCATAAATAACGTACCGCTACCATCACCATCTACATCTTGAATACTACTGTTATTTCCGAATAATGTTGACCATTTAACCGCTAATTGTGAATCAAATTGCAAAATAAAACTTGAACCCGAAGTAGAATTATATGCTCCTGTAAGATTTACAAGGGGAAAGGTTGAATTGCCCACCCCAACCACAGTAAGGTTTTCCCCGGATGGTTCAATATACATTGCTTGTGGTCTTTCAAAAGCTGCACTTCCGTAATATGTATTCCAGATAATACCAAGTCCTGAACTATCAATTTTGAAAATAAATAAATCATAATTTCCATCGTGTGTAGGATCTACATAAGCCCCAACCGGTTGATTTGGAATTAATGGAATTGATGATTGAGTAGCTCCGGTAAAATAAATATTTGCTGACGAATCTAATACAATAGCGGCAAAGGCTTCTGCCGCTGTACCTCCATAGTATGTTGCCCATTGTCGTACAGCATCTGAATTTATTTTAATTAATGTCCAATCGCCTCCTAAGCCGCCGGTTGTTTGAATTGCACCCGGTGTAACTGGAAAATTATTTCCTGATGTAGTGCCTCCCCAATATGAATTACCGGCCTTGTCTGTTTTCACTGTGTTAAATGGTGTTTCACCACCCGCTAATGAGCCATAATGAGTTGACCAATCCAGATTAGTTCCTGTGATCTGATTACTCATACCATTTACAACATCATTATACTCACCGATAACCAAAGTATTTGCTGTATTGTAGTTCCCGTTTAGCGTAAACGTTACCGTATTCCCATTTATGTTATACGATGGTTGCCAGTTAAGCGGATAAGTATTTCCGGCTGCATCAATTTCCCATGCTTGGGGTTGCTTGTGATAAATAACGCCCAAATCAGAGGAAACAACAAGATCATCACCATTCAGATAAATTGAATTAGCCCCTGAATAGTCCTGCTGAATGTCTGCCGGATTTCCACCGGGTTTCACAATGAAAAAGTATTTCATCCCGGCCGCATTACTTGAATATACTACATCAATTTTGGTGTAAATTTCAGTACGGAACAACTGATTGTACGTTTTCATTCTCAGGCAGCCGTCAGGGATATGCGCTAAGAAAAAATTCTCGTAGTCGCTTCTTTGATCTTTTGCATAAACTTTTGATGTTCGCCCATTGAGAAAAGTCATATCAATTCTATGAAGTGAATCTATCGGGTTGGTTTGTGCGGTATCAAGTCGTGCAAATACATAACTCATATTTTCATCCCTGAAATATACTTGTTGCGGGTTTCCCCCTGTACGATTGTAATACTTAACATCCGTCTGATTCATTGCTGTATTTAGCAACTGCCCCCGATTTTCGGTAAAGCAAAATGCTTTATTTAACTGCTCATTATCATTGGGTGTTATTAATCCAACTGTGTTGTATTTGATTGTATTGTATGTGTTTGCTCCGGCAATTTTAGTTTGTCCGGTTACAAGCACTGCCCCCTTGTCATCTACTGCAATCGCTGTTGGAATATCGTTTTTATTTGACGGTGAGTTCCATGATAACGCCCAAATTTCATTGCCCGAACCATCATACTTTATTGTATAATAATCCCTGCTTGTTCCGTTATAGCTTGAACCGGTTACATAAATATCTGTGCCCTTAGTTACAATAGCTGATGCAGAATCACTTTTGTTTGCTGCCCCGTTGAACGTTTTCACCCATTGCTGTACACCGGCAGGGTTATACTTAACAGTAGCAAAGTTTTTTCCCTGCGTAGCTGTATTAGTATATCCGGTAACAATTACATTATTCACCGAATCAATATATAGGCCAGTGGCAACATCATCTAAACTACCTGCACCCGTATAAGTAACAGCCCAAAGTTGGGTGAGTGTGCTATCATATTTTACGGTTTTATAATCATATCCGGTTCCCATATTCATAACTGCGCCGGTTACGTATATGTTGCCAAAATTATCCTGTTGAATGTCGGTTAATTGATCGAAACCCAAAGCAGAGCCGCCTGTAACTGTTGAACTGGTTACTGAGCCGTTTGCGGTGTTTATCTTCAACACTGCATATTTATAGGTAAGTGTACCGGCCTGAGCACCTCCGGCTACGAACAATGAACCCATATTCAGGTATAAATTAATTGCCACATCATTTAATGAGGCATAGTCCCAAGTATTAGCCCATTGCTGTGTGCCCAAACTATCATAGCGAATAAGTAACATATCGTACTTATTGGTGTTTCCCTGCCAAGAAACACCAACACTGATAATAGTATTTCCACTTACCATTAAAGCAGTATTAGCATCGTGCTGAGAACCCGCGCCGTTATAGGTTGCAACCCATTTTTGTGTCCCTGCATTATTATACTTAATGGTGATTGCGTTATTACTATCCGTTGCATTTTTATAGTAAGTTCCCGTTATATAAACATTTCCAACATTATCAATTTGTACATCAGTAGCAAAATCATCACCATTACCTGAGCCAGCGTAGGTATTTGTCCATAGTACATTACCTGAACTGTTTTGTTTGGTTATCAGCATATCGTAGTTACCGCTGCTGTTAATTGTTGCACCTGCTGTGTAGTAATAAACTATCCCGGAAATAGTTTTTGACCGCACAATACTTCGTTGAAATGAGTTTTGTGTACCACCCGTTGTTGCCCATTCCTCTACAACTGTTTTTTGAGGTGTTTGTGAATGTCCATAAACAGTTATAAATACAGTAACTAATACTACTGTTAGTCGTTTTAAAGCATTTTGCAAGGGTTGATTACCTTTACGATTGAGTTTTGTTGTTTTCATTTCCTTTTTGATTGAGTGTTAGCATCAAAACTTATCCGGCAGCAGTGCATTTTAATTATTTCAGTGGTCAGACTGAT
>JALONL010000048.1 GCA_025454955.1 Bacteroidia bacterium
AAAGACAACAATCCTTTACGCCAGTATTTACGGGCATTGCCGGGTTTATCACAAAGCAAAAGCGGGGATTATTTGGGTTGAAAACGAGAGCGTGACAACAAACGGTCACGATTTTCGTTTTTCTGCATTTTTTGCCGTGACATCACGTAACATTGGGGGCAATAAGTGGTTGTAACGTGGTGGTATGTGGGGCTGTTTTTGCATGAAAAAAACCGGAATGCAACGGGCGGGCTGCATTCCGGCTGATGTGAGTTAAGCATGGGGAAATACTTAACTGCTGAACGCCCTGTGTGTTTATTCAGCGGGGCAAATATCGGGGCTGGAATGCTAACAGCCAAACCGGGTAAATAATCGGCCTCAGATTGGGGCTTTTTGGGGGCGGTATGGGCTTGATTGACACTTTCAGGGTGCAAGCTCCCCAATGGCCAGGAAAGTCCTTAAAACCCCCTAAAAATCCCTGCTATTAGGCAGGGGATTTTATTTTCTGGGGGAATATGTATATTTGTAACAGTTCTTTAAAAATCCGGCTGTTTCTCAGGGCTTATTCATTTGTTACTCCGATGTCGGGCAATATGTCTGCAAATGCCTGATTTTACTAAGTTTTTGTTTTTTTATATAAAGTCTAAACAGGCTCTAAAAACAATTTCAAAACACACCACCGGCGCTCATTTACAGAGCAACCGGTGGTGTATTTATTTTCCCTCAGCAATGAGCAGTTCAGTCGGTAATTTCGTCGGAACTGGTGGGTAAATGATCGTATTCGCCTTTAAGCGCATACCAGCCGAATATCATCATACCGATAGATATGGGAATGAAGATAAACAGGATAATTCCCCATTGCAGTGTAAGATTGGTGCGGGCAGTGCCTTCGGCCGCCTTTCCAATTTTATCAATGGCCTGCCAGATCATTAAGGATACCAATGCCGGAGCAAGCACCAGCAGTACCAAACCGATTGTTTTTTTTAACGCGTTCATCTGATCGTTGTTTTTGCAGGTTAATAATTAGTCCATTACATTTTCATCGCGCTTGTTGCTCAGAAACACCACACCGATAATGAGACAGAGCGTGGCAATGCCTATCGGATACCAGAGCCCGGCCAGCGGATCGCCCGCCGGATTTTCTTTGGTCATGGTAAACGACACAATGAGCGTTCCCAGAAATGGCACCAGACCGCCAAACACCCCGTTGCCAATGTGGTAGGGTAGCGACATGGACGAGTAGCGTATTTTGGTGGGGAAAAGTTCAACCAGAAACGCGGCAATGGGACCATATACCATTGTTACGTAAATAATCTGCACAAACACGAGTACCACAAACAGCCAGTAGGTGGAACCGGGCAGTGTTTTTTCGGTTTTCACTTCGGGTTTTACTGCTTCGGCGGCGGGATTGAGCGAGATGGTTTCTTTCTTTACCTCTTTCATGGAAGTGCCGTCGGTGTAGGCGCTCAGTGTGGTAGTGGTAATGGTGGAATCGTTGGAGGCAATATTGAAAACCGCTTTGCGCGATACCGAACGCTGATCGGCAATTTCGGTTTTGGTTTTCACATCGGTGGCACTCATGAAATAGCTGTAAATGGGACGATAGGAAATTACAGCCAGAAACATGCCGCCCATCATAATCCATTTGCGGCCAATTTTATCGCTCAAACTGCCGAATACAATAAAGAAAGGTGTGGCAAACAAAATGGCCCAGATGAGAATGGTACGCGACTGCTCGAAATTTATTTTGCAGATGTTTTCGATAAACGACTGCGCATAAAACTGCCCCGTGTACCACACCACGCCCTGCCCCATTACCGCACCAAACAAAGCCAGCAGCACCATTTTAAAATTGCTGCGGTGCGAGAAACTTTCCTTGAGCGGATTGGTAGATACCTTCCCTTCTTTCTTGAGTTTGGTAAATGCCGGCGACTCGCTCATTTTCATGCGGATGTAAATAGACACCAGCACAAGCAGAATAGAAACGATAAACGGAATGCGCCAGCCCCAGTCGTTGAAGGCTTCATCGCCCATTGTTTTCTTGGTAACCAGAATTACACCCAGCGAAAGAAACAATCCGAGCGTGGCTGTGGTTTGAATCCAGCTTGTGAAAAATCCACGGCGGTGTGCGGGCGAATGTTCGCTTACATACGTGGCTGCGCCGCCATACTCTCCCCCCAGCGCAAGGCCCTGAAGCAAACGCATAAGCAGCACCAGAATGGGCGCACCGTAGCCAATGGTTTCGTAACCGGGAATAATACCGATGGCAAACGTGGAACCGCCCATGAGAATAAGCGTGAGCAGAAAAGTGTATTTACGCCCCACAAGATCGCCGAGGCGGCCAAACACCAGCGCACCAAACGGACGAACAATAAACCCTGCCGCAAAAATGGCCAGCGTATTAATGAGCGCCGAGGCTCCGGCATCAGTCGGAAAAAGATGTTTGCCAATGAGTACGGCCAGACTTCCGAAAATGTAGAAATCATACCATTCGATGAGTGTGCCCACCGACGAGGCTGCCAGTACTTTGCGGATGCCTGTAGGACTTTCTTCTGTAGTTTGGGTTGACATGGATATGGTGGTTTAGGTGGTGAGAAGATAGATATTTGAATTGAATCACAGCATTATCTGGAACTGTACCACAGCCTCGCCGCGCATTCCGGTTTTTTCGAGTGTGGTATTGCTTACAATGGAACGCATACTGTAATGCGCGGTAATTTTTGCGTTGTTGCCGTTGAGGAGATAATTTACACCTACGTTGAAATGATCGGTCGAAGAGTTGAGCCGGTCGAACTGGTTGTAGGTGTAAGTCACATAAGGCATAAGCTGTCCGCGGTTGCCCATTTTGGGAAGCAGAAAGCCGGTTTCGGCGTAAAGAATGGTGCCAGTGCCGATGAGCGGTTCGGCATTGCCGGTGCCCGAAAAGGTAAGCTGGCTGCTGTTTCCGGGCACACCTGCCGATACATTCATAATGCCCACATTGCGCAGGTAGCCCGGCCCGAAATTGGTACGATATACCGTGGCGTAAAGGTGAAACATGGTGTTCTTTTCCTTGTTCACCGGCTTTTCCCAAAACACATCGGCTGCAAGGTGCATAATATCGTCGCGCACGGGCTGGCCTGCGGTGGTGTCGAAGTGGGCGGTGGCTTGGGGATGGTAGTAATAACCAATGCCGATGTTGAACACTTCTTTTGCGCCCAGGTGCGTGCCTGCAAAAAACGGCAGGAAGTTCGATTCCCTGTCTTTAAACTGCCAGTTGAAATATCCCTGCGAACCCCAGGTGCGGTGGGCAATTTCGGTGGCATAAATTTTTGTGGAGTCCAATGCTTTGTAACTGCCGCCAATGTCGAACGGCTGGTTGAATGAAACACGGTAGTCGAAACGTCCGAGCTGGCCTTTGGCGTAAAGCCCCATCTGGCGGGCAAACTGGTCGTTGGTTTCAATTTCGGGCCAGTTGAAAATGGGGGCATCAATGGCAAAGAAACTGATTGTACTGTTGCTCGACTGCCGCGATGGGCCGTTGTAGTAATGCAACCCGGCACCGATATGAAGTTTGTTTTTTACAATGGTGTATTCAGTTAGCACATCGTGAAAAAACAGTTGCGGCTTTTTGGCGCGGTTGTTTCCTGTGGCCCCGGTTAAGCCGCCGTTGGTGTAGGTTTGGTTGTTTATGCCCAGGTGCATGAGCAGCATAAAACGCGACGAAACCTGTCCGTAAAAAAGCACGCGTGTGCGGCGCAGTCCGATGCTGGCGGTGTTGTTTACCGTTTCGCCATCGTAATCGAGTGTGCCGGGATTGGTTTGTGTAAATTTAAGCCAGGTCTGATTCCAGAACATGAAGCGGAAGTATTTGCTGCCGTCTTCGTTGAGCTTAAACAGAATGGGCTTGTACGAATGATCTTCGGCGGGCTTGTCGGTGGCCGGAGTTTGCGCATTCAGCCATGCAGCCGAGGCCAGCGCGGAAACAAAAAATGTGAATGCCTTTTTCATGGCAGGTGGAGGTTGGTTTGGTGCTGCTAAGGTTGAACCATCCACGGCCGAAAAAAACAATAACTATATCAAATTGGTAATTAGATAGTTATTTATGAAAAAAATCACCCCTTTTTTATTCCTGATTTCCGATATTATCTCGCCGGAAACGTTCCCACTTAATCAGCATATATTTATCCCCGAGTTCGGTAATCATCATTCCCGAATTTTTGAGAAAGTTGCCGGAAGCCATTAAAGAAAGGAGTTCCTGATGATTAAGCACTTTGTACGTGGGACGGTAATCGTAATTTTCGGGGCTGCGCACCCGGTATTTTCTTACCCAGTTGAGAACCGATACGTGGCTCACGCCAAGAATGCGTTCAATTTCGCGGTACGAAACACCCTCGATATACAACTGGAGCGCCTTTACCACGTAGTACGGATCAATGCTTTTTCCTTCTTTTTCTACCGTAAAATGATAGGAACAGGCTTTGCAATGGAAACGCTGCCGGTTACGGATAACGCCACTTTTTACCAGATCATTGCTTTTGCACCGCGGGCATTTTTTGTGTTTCATACTGCAATATATACATCTTTAGCAAAACTATATCATTTAAGCAAAATAGTATATACACCCAATTGCTCACCCGCCTACT
Source organism: Bacteroidia bacterium (assembly GCA_025454955.1). Classification (GTDB taxonomy): domain Bacteria; phylum Bacteroidota; class Bacteroidia; order Palsa-965; family Palsa-965. Next base: position 4,605 of record JALONL010000048.1, read on the forward strand.
TTAGCTGCTGTAATTAATTCCAAACCGCCATGAGTTATTCTTACCAGATAAAAACACAGGCTGAGTATGATGCCGCCTGGAAAAAAAGCACCGAAAACCCCGGCCAGTTCTGGGCCGAAATAGCTGCACAGTTTTACTGGCGCAAAAAATGGGACATTGCCCTCGACTGGAATTTTGCCGAACCACATGTACGCTGGTTCCTCGGCGGCAAACTGAACATTACCGAAAACTGCCTCGACCGCCATCTGGCCGATAAGGCCAATCAGCCCGCCATTATCTGGGAGCCCAACAATCCCGAAGAAGCACACCGCGTGCTCACGTACAAACAATTGCACGATAAAGTATGTCAGTTTGCCCACGTACTGCGCAACAACGGCGTAAAGAAAGGCGACCGCGTGTGCATATACATGGGCATGATTCCCGAGCTGGCCGTTGCCGTGCTGGCCTGCGCGCGCGTGGGGGCCATACACTCGGTAATCTTCGGCGGTTTCAGCGCACAAAGCATTGCCGACCGGTTAATTGACGCACAGGCCGAATTTATAATTACCTGCGACGGTGCTTACCGCGGTGCAAAAGACATTCCGCTGAAAGGTGTGATTGACGATGCCCTCATCGGCTGCCGCTTTGTGAAAAAAGTAATTGTATTTACCCGCACCCGCACACCGGTGAGCATGATTAAGGGCCGCGATGTGTGGTGGGAAGATGAAATACGCAAAGTAGAAACGCAGGGGCTTCACGAGTTTGAAGCCGAAGAAATGAACAGCGAAGATCCGCTCTTTATTCTCTACACCAGCGGATCAACCGGCAAGCCCAAGGGCGTGGTTCATGCCTGCGCGGGGTATATGATTTATACCAACTATACTTTTGTAAACGTATTTCAGTACAAACCCGGCGATGTACATTTCTGCACGGCCGATGTGGGCTGGATTACCGGTCACAGCTATATTGTTTACGGCCCGCTGAGTGCGGGCGCCACCTCGCTCATGTTTGAAGGCGTGCCCACCTGGCCCGATGCCGGACGTTTCTGGGAAATTGTGGAGAAGTACAAGGTAAATGTGCTGTACACCGCGCCCACCGCCATACGCAGCCTTATGGGCTTTGGCACCGGCCCCATTGAAGGCCGCGACCTGAGTTCGCTGCGTGTACTGGGCACTGTGGGCGAACCCATAAACGAAGAAGCCTGGCAATGGTACTTTAAGCATATTGGCAAAGAGAAATGTCCCATTGTAGATACCTGGTGGCAAACCGAAACCGGCGGCATACTTATTTCCAACCTTGCCGGTGTAACGCCCGCCAAAGCTGCCTTTGCCACACTTCCGCTGCCCGGCGTGGATCCGGTGCTGGTGGACGAAAACGGTAAAATAATTGAAGGGAATAATGTAAGCGGAAACCTTTGCATACGTCAGCCCTGGCCCTCCATCATACGCACCACCTGGGGCGATCATGAACGCTGCCGCGTAAATTATTTTGCCACCTATCCCAATTTGTATTTCACCGGCGATGGTGCCCTGCGCGACGAAAACGGCATGTACCGCATTACCGGCCGTGTGGATGATGTGCTAAACGTAAGCGGCCACCGCATTGGCACTGCGGAAGTGGAGAATGCGCTCAACATGCACGCCGGTGTGGTGGAAAGTGCCGTGGTAGGTTATCCGCACGATATTAAAGGACAGGGAATTTACGCATACATAGTTTATACCGGCGAGCATGAGACCGAGGAAAATCTTACACGGCAGGATATTCTGCAAACTGTAACACGGGTTATTGGTGCCATTGCCAAGCCCGATAAAATTCAGTTTGTGAGCGGACTGCCCAAAACCCGGAGCGGGAAAATTATGCGCCGGATTTTGCGGAAGATTGCAGAGGGGGAATTGGAGAATATTGGGGATACTTCTACGTTGCTAGATCCTGCGGTGGTGGAGGAAATTAAGAATGGGAAATTGTAGGGGGGCGCTCCGCGCCTTGTGCGGGGCATAGTGCGGGGCGCGATGCCTCCTTTAGACTTGTACCAGAAAATTTACGAGTTTTAAAAAGCCAACAGTGAGGGTTACCTATGCGATGCTCCAGGTGCAATACCTAT
>JALONL010000044.1 GCA_025454955.1 Bacteroidia bacterium
TTCACTGAGGAGCAATTCCCTACTTTTTTACCAGACATCAACAAATCAAATCAATCTTCTCTATATTTATCCGCGTAGCTATTATGGGGAAGGCTTCAATACAACTAATTTATTGTTTAAACAAATAAAGGAATGTTGCTTATACATCTATCTAAATCGAGACTCGTTAGGATTTGGCTCAAGGAGAATTGAAACGATCAAAAAAAGAAAAATATTCCAAATTAGTTTATATATTAATTCGTTGGGAGGGGCTTCAAATTCTTATGTATCGAACAGATTTTCAAAGGGAGTTTTTAGAGGTCGAAAATCCAACATTAATATGGTGAAAAAAATGTTTAGAAAAGCCAAAAAATGTTACAAAATGACATGATAGACAAAAATGGATTGAGCCACGTACGCTCCAAGTAATGAATCGTGCGTCAAATCTATTTTTTTTACAACCGGCACTAAGTTTGGGGAGGTTACACACTCCCAGAGTATAATAGTAAACAAAAAAATGAAAATAAATTACTATATTATAATACTCTTAATATTAATTATCACTGTATCTTATAGTGAGCCAGTGCATAATAAAATACATAATATAAAAGTATATGCTTTGAACCCCTTTGAACGAGGAGGGGCAACAGGTTATGCTAATATGGATGCTCTAATTAGTCAGGTAAAAATTTCTATCCGAGAAAGAGATATTAATAGCGCTGCGATTATTCGGATCCGCAATAAGGAGGACATTCATAAACTATCGGATGAGATATTAAAACACAGACAAAGTTGTTCTTCAGACTCAATAAATAAGCCCCCATTTTGTGTGGTTATTGAATATTTTCATAAAAAAAACAAGCACAGAATAGCTATGGGAGATCTTCTTGACCAACGAATACAAAATGAAATGGGATATATATATCCATGTGATTCAAATTTTTATAAGCTGATCGTGGAATATCTTCCAAAGAGATTTATGAACTCAGATAATTTATATAAAACCATTCCACGTATTAAATCCTGCAATTGTGATGGTCGTTAGTCAGGTTATGCTTAACCTGTCACCTGGCATGGGCGTGTGCATGGTTTGCGTCATGTGGAATACCGATTTCTTATCGGGAGGTTACTGATCATACACAAAATCATCTTTCTTCGCTATATTTATACCTATGGCTGCTTTGGGGAAGGATTCATTTTTATTGCCTCTGCATTAGATATTCAGTTAACAAAAATAGATACTGTTAAGTTAGATACATCATACGGAAATTGGGGGATGTATAAAATCGAAGATGATATACTAACAATTCAAGGGTGGCCTAAACTTATAGTGCCTCATTATTATAGGCGGAGATTTAAAATATTGCCTGATAAAAATCTACTTTTTGTTAGAGCATCGGGAGGTAAACTAGGTCTTTCAGCTATATCGAGACCTAAAATTAAAGTTATAAAAAAGCCTTCACTTTCTATTATGCTAAGTTTAATATCTGGCATAAAGAGTAGTCAAGTTGGTCATGCTCAAGCTGTCACCCGGCATGTTCGTGTGCCTGGTTTGTGTCCTGTTGAAATGTCTTAGCCCCCTGTAAGTTGAAGATATTTCAGTCCCGAGTTTAGTTCATTTCCCCTGTTTTGGTTGGTTTCGGGAATATTCAGGATTATGGGGAATAATTGAACTTCTGTCTTTTGCGCCTTGTTCTGCATAAATAAGATTCAACCCCAATAGTTTCATTTGACCATTTTTCCTTACATTGAATTAGTTTCTCCCAAACTACTCACTTAATCCACTGTTTTATGTATAGAAAAACGGCTATTCTATTCATCGCCCTTGCCGCAGCACTATCGGCCAATGCGGCAATCTACACGGGCGCGGAAGCACAACGAATTGTTCCCGGCACCAAAAAAGTGGTGGTCGATGATAAACGGCAAACTCTTGCTTTTGCGGTTTTTGAGCAGCCGGTTAGCGTAAATACCGGTTTCGATGTATGGCTGAAACAAATTTTGAAAGCCGGAAATGAAACCCGGTTTGAATTGTACGCCACCGAAACCGATAAGATGGGCATGACACATTACCGCTACCGGCAGTTGCACAACAACGTGCAGGTAGAAAGTGGCGTGTATTATGTGCATACACGAAACGGACAGGTGGTATCGGCCAATGGCGAGTATTACGGCGGTATAAACGTCACCAATATGCTTTCGCTAAACCGGGTGCAGGCGCTGGATGCGGCGGTAAAAATTACCGGTGCAAAAAAGTACAAATGGGAAACCGGCGAACTTAAGCGCGATGAAGTAATTAAGGAAGCCGCCCTGCGCGTATGCCGCAGTGATGCCGGACAATGGTGCTTAGCCTGGAAAGTAGATGTGTTTGCGCACGAGCCTATTGGACGAAACTGGGTGTTTGTAAATGCGCAAAACGGCGCTTTGGTTACGAAGCAACTTCGCATGTATCATATTGATGTAAACGGCCTGGCGGTAACCGGACACAATGGCCCGCAAGCCATTGTTACCGACAGCCTCTCTCCTGCTTCGTACCGCCTCAAGGAAACAGGTCGTGGTGGCGGAATTCACACCTACTCTCCCGGCCCTGTGGACATTTTCGACAGCGATAATTTCTGGCAGGCCAATACCGCACTCGACGAATTTGCCACCGATGCGCATTGGGGTGTGGAAATGACGTATGACTTTTTCAACCAGCGTTACGGCCGCGTGGGACAGAACAATGCCGGTATGCCTGCGCTTTCGCAGGTGCACGATGGTATGTATGTAAACGCATTCTGGAACGGCACCAATATGGCCTACGGCGATGGCGACGGTATGAATTATTTCCCGCTCACTTCGCTCGAAATTGTGGGGCACGAATATATGCATGGTGTGACTGAATTTTCGGCAGCATTGGTGTATGCCAACGAGTCGGGTGCGTTGAACGAATCGTTCAGCGACGTATTTGGTGCGGCCATACGTTTTATCTACAGCCCCTCTGTAGGTTCGTGGTTCATTGGCGACCAGATTGTGCGCCCCAACGGTACAGGGCAGCCATTCCGTAACATGGCCAACCCCAACCAGTTTCAATGTGCCGATACTTACGGTGGACTCTGGTTCAACAACGGCGATATTGTGCATTACGACAGCGGCATTCAGAACTACTGGTTTTACCTGCTCTGCCAGGGTGGCTCGGGCACAAACGACCTGAGCAATGCGTTTAACGTAACGGCCATTGGCATGAACGATGCCATTGATATCAGCTACCGCAACCTCACGGTATATCTCACCCCCAACTCTACTTTCCTCGATGCCCGCATTGGTGCCGAGCAGGCTGCCGAAGATTTGTTCGGATCCTGTACGCCTCAGGTTATTCAAACCGCCAATGCCTGGTATGCCGTGGGTGTGGGTGGTGTAAATAACTACGTGGTAGCCGCTTCGGCGCTGGCTTCTCCGGCCATCAGTTGTTCGGTGCCGGCCAGTGTGACTTTTAACAACACTTCTTCCAACGCCAATGTGTTTAACTGGAACTTCGGCGACAACAGCCCCGCCTCCACCCAGGCCTCGCCCACACACATTTACACGGCTGCCGGTACCTACACCGTTACACTCATTGCCAACGGAACCGGCAACTGCATAGGGGCCGATACCACCACGCTTACCGTGACCATAAACAACATACCCGGCCCCATACCTGCAAGCTGCAATCCGGGCACACAAAACTTCTGCTGCAACCAGGGCATTACACAGGTGCAGTTTAACACCATCGGTCACAGTTCAAACAATGCCATTGACGGTTACAGCGATTTCACCTGTGCCGATTCCACCCTGCTCATTGCCGGTGCCACTTATCCCATTACCATCAATACCGATGCCAACGGAATTACCGACGAATATGTGGCGGCTTACATCGACTACAACAACGACGGTGTATTCCAGCAAACCGAATTGGTGTATGCCACTCCTCAAGGGCAGCCGGGCGATGTGCATCAGGGAATTGTAAATACCTCGTTTGCGGCCACACTCAACACCCGTTTGCGTATGCGCGTAATTTCCGATGTAAGTGCGGTTACCTCTGGCTGCTACAGTCCGGTGCGCGGACAGGTGGAAGATTATATGGTGTATTTTGTGGCCAACACGCAGGCTCCGGTGTGTAATTTCACCGTTAGCAACAACGTGGTGCTGGTGGGTAACAGTGTAAACTTTTACGACCTGTCGAACTTTGCACCCACGTCGTGGAACTGGACATTTACCGGTGCCGCCACCACTTCGTCGGCTTCGCAAAATCCAACCTCGGTTACGTACAACACTGCCGGTGTATATCCGGTAAAATTGGTGTGTGCCAATGCCTTTGGCAGCGACAGTCTTACGCAAGTTCAATACATCACCGTGGTGAATGCGGCCAATATTTGCCAGAGCCAGTCGATGACAGCAAGCTCGGGCGTATTGTATGATTCGGGTGGGCCCAATGGCGGTTACCTCGACAATCAGTACTGTACGTTTAACATTACTCCGAACTGTGTGGGCAACCTCACTATCACCATCGACTCGCTCGACATCGAGCAGTTTTATGATTATCTCGGAATTTACGACGGAACCAGCGCCAGCGCTCCGCAGTTGTTTTATGGCGATCAGATGCCTCCGATAAATACATTTACTTCTACTTCGGGTTCGCTGTTCATAACGTTTAGTTCTGATGTTTCGGTTACGTATTCGGGCTTCAAACTTACGTGGACATCCACACCGCTTACTGCCACACCAACGCCCGCATTCACCTACCTGCCTGCGGCCCCGCAAAACCTCTCGCCGGTAAACTTTACCGATCAGAGCACCAATTTCCCCACCCAGTGGACCTGGAACTTTGGCGACAATACACCCTCATCATCGTTGCAGAACCCGATGCACAGCTATGCTGCTCCGGGCACATACACCGTAACGCTGCTCGCCTGCAACTGTGTGGGCTGCGATCAGACCGCGCAGGTGGTAACCGTACTGCCCAACGGCATTGGCGAAACACCGCTGAGTTTGCTTAGCGTGTATCCCAACCCGTTCAGTGCGCAGCTTACCTTCGAACTGCCTGAGAATACGGCACTCGATCAGGTACAGGTACGCATAACCGATGCAACCGGCCGCCTGCTCAGCGAAATTCAGCCGCAGCAATATCGCTTCTCCACCAACCTGCAACTGGCTTCGGGCGTGTATTTTGCCGAGGTATGGCAAAACGGCCGGCGCGTGCAAACCGTGAAACTGGTGAAGAATTAATTCGCACTCTCCTTCATAAAATAGCTGTTGTATGAAAATGCAACAGCTATTTTTGTAGAACTCATCTCAAAATTACTTTTCGAGATTTTTCCAAGTATTTTTTGCTATGGCGAGCATCTTTTCGCAGGGCATAGTTGGCGACTCTGTTCAAGAAAAGAAGAGAAGCCAGAGCGAAAAAGACGCAGCGAAAAATCCGGAAGTGAATACATCCGCGACACCTGGCATAAACTGAACGAGCAGGAAAAGGCACGGCTTACACGCGAATTTGCCGATTCGCCCAAAATGCTGCGGCTGATTGATCTGGTTGAAAAGCGCGACCACAAACTCCTCAACACCTACGAAGCCGTAAACTGGGTATATGCACGAGAGAAAGAAAGTTTTGAGGTATTGCGAAACCGCTTTTTCAAACTCCGGAAAAAATTAGCCGAAACCCTCGAAAATGTATCAAAAAAACAGGGCGACTCCGGAGTCGATTTGCTTCCCCACGAGGCCGAATATTACCGGTGCAGGCAGCTTTTACTTGAAGCGCAATATACCGTGGCCGACAAAAGACTGGAAACACTTTACAAAAATGCGCTCCACGATCAGGTGCTCGAAATTCTTCCCGATGTGGTTTATCAGCGCATATACATTGCTCATGTGTTGCACGATGTGGAGCGCATGGAACAGTTGCTAAAATTGCATACCGAAGTGTCGGGGGCCTATATGGCTTTGATGAAAATGCGCGAGATGAACCGGAAAATTGCACTCAGCGTATTCAGCCAGGAGTTTAAAATGGATGTAATGTTTAAGCAAATGAATGCGCTGGCGCGGAAACACAGGCAGTTTCCGAGGCTTCAGTTTTATTATCATTTTACCCGCTTTACCATTTCCTCATCTACCAAATTAGTAAACGATAAATCAATGTTTCATCACCTGGCTGTGTGTCGCAAAATGCTTGCAGCCCGGCCCAACATGCCTGCGGCAATTTACGAACCAGGTACCGAAGCGGCAATCAGCTTTCAGCTCAAGGTTTCGGAAGCCATGCTGGCCTATCACCACAACAATGCCGAAGAATCCTACCAGCATTATCGTTCGCTTATCGAACTGATGAACTCCTACCCCACCCTGCATCATAAACGCAGCGAAGCAATTTACCTTAACCTGCTTTCCGTTCAATTGGCCACCTCGCGTTTTGCCGAAGCACTTGGCAACTGCGATGACCTTTTGCGCTTTCACAAAGAAAAAGGTGTGGCCGATAAGCATTCACTTGTATGGATGAGCCGGTTGGAGGTGTACTCCTACGCATGGCCCGAACTCAAAGCACCGGATGCAGAAACTCTTTTTAAAAAAAGCAGGGAATTTATTAGCGAATTAAAGAAACAGAAAGATCCACGATACCATTCGTATCATATCATGTATATTCTGGCACAGGTATTAATTGGCGACCGCAAAGCCGGATTGAAAGCCGCAAATCAACAGGAGGTGCGAAAAACTTTTCACGACTGGGGATTCGGGTTTTACAACGATTTTTTCGATACATTGCGAAACGGCTGGCTGCCCGTGGAAGTAAACCAACTCAGAAAAAAACTGCTCAAACTTACCGATGATCGCATGGATGGAAGCATGAATGCCAACCTGAGTATTCTGCTCAAACAAATGAATTATATTAAACCCTGACCCGGTTTCGGTAATCTTTAAGAAAAAACGGTGTACAAGAAAAAAGCGGAAACCATATTCAGTTTCCGCTTTTCAATAATTAATAATCCCGATTATTACTGCACCAACAACCGGGTAACGGGTAATCCGGCATTTACACACCGTACAAAATACACACCTGCACTCAGGTCTTTAATATCAATGGTTTGTTGTGCAATTACGGTAAAACTGCGTACTGTTCTTCCGCTTACATCGGTAAGTTCAAACTGCAACTGTTTTTCGGAACCGGTGATAAGGGTAAACTGATCGTTGGCCGGATTGGGATATACATTATACCCGGCCATGATTGCATTGGCCACATCGGTACACACATCCACCCACACGTTTTGTGAAGCCGAGTTGGTGCAGCCGAGCGAATCGGTCCAGGTGTAGGTAATGGTTTGCACACCGGCTCCGGCAGCCTGCGGGTTGAAGTTGCTTCCGCTTACCCCGTTTCCGCTCCACGAGCCGCCTGCAGGGCTTCCGCCGCCCAGTGCAAACAGGGTTTGGTTGGTGCAGAAACTATCCTGCGAAAGCTGCACACTAACCTGCGGCAATGGATTAACGGTTACATCGGCCGAAAGCGAAGTATCGGTGCAGGTGCCGTTGGAAGCCACCACAAAATAACTGCCCGATGTGCTTACGGTGATGGAAGCCGAGGTGGCGCCTGTGCTCCACACATAACTGTTTCCGCCCTGTGCGGTAAGTGTTACCGTATTGCCCTGGCAAAAGGTAAGCGGCCCCGAACTGCTGAACGTGGCAACCGGCGGAGCCACCACATTTACCGTTACCGGTGCCGAAACAGCCGCACAACCCGAAGCATCGGAAGCCGTAACGCTGAACGTGCCCGACTGCGACACCGTAATGGACGAAGTAGTGGCCGAATTGCTCCACACCCAGCTCACACCTGTGCCGGCAGTAAGCGTTACCGAACCGCCCGTACAGAACGTAAGCGGCCCCGAAGATGTAATGGAAGGCACTGCCGGTACATTTACAATCACCAGCGCAGTATCGGTAAGCGACACCGTGCCGCAACCGGCCTGTGTGGCACGTACGCTGAGCACATTATTGCCCGCACTTAACTGCGACACAGGTATGCTGAGCTGCAACGAAGCACCATTGCCCAACGCCACCGCACCCAACGCCGTATTGCCCGCAAAAGCCTGATAACTTATACCGCTTTGCGAAAGCGCAATGCTCACCGTGGCAGTTGACGCACTGCTGCACACGCTGCTGCCGTTCACCGTAAGACCCGTAAGCACAGGCTGGTTGAAGGCCGCAATAACCGGTGTACGCGGCCCCGCACAACCCGCCGTGCTGATGAGCGATACGTAAAATGTATCGGTGGCAGTGAGGTTGTTTACTGTAAAACTCGAATCGCTGTCGAGGACGGTGCTGCTGGTGGGCGAGGCATACCAGGCATAGCCGCTGCCACCCGTGGCCGTAAGTATGGCATTGCCGCTGCCGCATACTGTATCGCCCTGCACGGTAGCTGCGCCGGGCAAGGGATTAATTACCACCTGCTGCATTTGCGGTGCAGACACACATCCGTTCGGGTTGGAAATTACCAGCGAATAGTTGCCAGCATTAGCCGAAGTTACATTGGTTACAGGCGCAGGTACGGCCTGTGTGGAGGTAAAACTGTTTGGCCCGCTCCAGAGGTAAGTGGCTCCGGCAATAACGGGCGACGAAAGTTGCAGTGTGCCTCCTTCGCAAAGCGGATCGTTGGCAAAGGCCACGCTGCCGTTGTTGTACAATGCCATGATCTCGTCGGCATTCAGCGCGCGGTTGTAAACAAGTACATCATCAAATTTGCCAAGCCAGTTGGCATTGCCCAACCCATTGCTCTGCTCGCCTATTTTCACGTCGGCAGCCGTATTGGTAATGCCGTTCGGATCGTTGAGCGTGCCGGTAAGTACACCGTTCTGGTAGATGCGCAACTGGTTGCTTCCATACACGCATACAATGTGGTGCCACTCGTTGTAGGGCACATCGGTATTGCTGTTTAAGAACGTATTGCCCGAAACCCGCCAGCGCACCCGGTTTTCCTGACGCTGGTTGTTGATGCTGTAATAATTGTCAACCGCAATGTACAAGCCGCCGAAGGTGTTGTACTTGTTGAGCAGCGGGCTGAACAAGCCCCAGTTGCCGGCTTGCTGGTTTACCCAGATGGAAACCGTTACCTGATTGCTCAGCGCATTAAACTCCGACCCGAGCGGGTTGTTCATATACAGGTGTCCTGAACCGGTGGTTTGCACAGCCGAGTTGGGTTGGTTGTTGCGGTCGGTGGTATAGCTGGCGGTTGACCAGAAGAGCATATCATTTCCGCTGCCGCTCGAATCGGCCAGGTTGTTGTCGAAATCGAGGCGCATTATCTGCCCGGTGTATAAATCCACTGCCGGAGCCGTGGCATAATTTACCGTGGCAGTTACTGCGGTTCGTCCGCTTTCGCAGGTGCCGTTAAATATCGACACATAAAATACAGTGGTGACAGAAACCGTGGGTGTGGCAAAATTTTGTCCGGTAAACAGCACCGGCCCGCCCGTAGCCGCCGCATACCATCTATACACCGAACCAATAGAAGCACCCGTGGCCGAAAGGGTAACCGAACCCGGCTCGCACCGCGAAGCACCAATACCTGTGGGTGTAAACGACGCATTAAGCATACTTACCTGCACCTGCGGCAAGGTAATTACGCAGCCCGTGCCCGGATTGGTGGCCACAATCTGGAAATTAGTATTCGCGGTTAACGTTCCGGTGGTGAAAAACAGCGTATCGCCGTTGCCCGATTGTGCGGCGCCCACGTTGGTGGCTGCGGGCAAAATCTGCAACTGGTAAGAAATGCCCGGCTGTGTGTTGAGCAGCACAATTTGCGCCGTGGTATTGGGACAGGTACTGGCCGGATTGCTCTGGTAAGCCAGCGCAAAAGGCTGTTCGCCGGTTAGCTGCAATACTTCGTTGGCTGTAAGCGCACGGTTGTAAATGCGCAAATCGTCGTAAATGGCATTGGCGTAGGCATCGGCCGCCCAGGCCGAACGGCCTATGTAATTGATGGTGCGCACTACGTTGGCCGGTGTGGATACCGCGCCGCTGGCCACCTGTACGCCATTGAGGTAAATTATGGCGGTACCATTGCTCCATGTGGCGGTAACATGCTGCCAACGGTTGGCGGCGGGTGCGGTGGGTACGGTTACATTAGGCCCGTTTGTGGCACCCACATTTACCACCACTGCCTGCCGGCCTGAGTTTCCGTTGGACAGCGCAAGTATAACATTGTCGGAGGGAGCACCGTTTGAAAAGTCGATAATGCGTGCCCAGTTGTTGTATGTGCGGGCAAAAAACCAGCAGCTTATGCTAAATGCGCTGCCGTTGAAATACGTGGCATCGGGCGCATCAATGTAATCGTTTACACCGTCGAAACTCATGGCGCTGTTGGGGTTCCCGAAACGGTCGGGAGCGGCAACGGCACCAAACACGGTTCCGTTCAGGTTGTTTCCGCTTGCATCATTGGCATTGCCGTTGAGCGGATAGTGCAGCACCAATCCGGTATTGAGCGACGAAGGCAGAGTTTGCGACTGGCCAATACTGAGCGGCTGAGGCACCACAATTGTTGTGGTGGTAAACGTCGAACTGCATCCGGCCACGGTAATGGTAACTGAATAAGTGCCCGAAGCAGCCACGGTGGCAGAAGCTATTTGCGGATTCTGCACGGCAGACGTAAAGCCGTTTGGCCCGCTCCAGGCGTAGGTGGCACCGGGCACTGTCATTGATGTAAGCGAAAGTGTGCTGCCGGCACAAATCTGCACCGGCGAGGATACCGGGCGCAGTTCGAGGTAAAAATTAAATGCCACAGAGCCGTTTACATCGTTCCAGAACCCGGCCGAGTTCATGGAGCCAAAGTCTTCGTTGCCCGAGTTGTTGGGTTCGCCCGCATTCCAGTTGGTGTAGGTAACGGGCATATTGTTTACCCATTGGAAATTGCCTTCCGTTACCTGATCGGTAAAACCAATATGGCTGGCACCGCCGTTGAGATTACGGGCCAGAAAGTTGTTGGTGGCGGCATCGGGAATCGTTACCAGATGCCCGCCCTGTGCAATGCAGGAGGCTTGCGCGGTGGTCCAGTTTTGTGTGCCCGAATAGAAATAATAAAAATGCCTGTTGCCTATGGAACCGGCATACCGGTAATTGGCCGGTGGCGGCGCATTGCCAATGGTGCCGTTTACCGTAAATGTATTGGCCGAAGCCGCACTGGTGGCCAGCGGCATACTGCTGCGTAATCGCACACGGTATTGCGTGCCTGTGGGCACACCCGCCGGAATACGGAAACGCAACTGGCCTGTGGTGCTCTGGCTGTTTACTGCACCAATTTCGGCCACCGAGTTAAAGGTGCCGGCCAGGTCAGAAAGTTCGAGCGTATAGACGTTGTTGGCATAGAGCAGTCCGGTGGTGTTAAAATTCACCGTAAGCGAATCGCCGGCGCAAAGTGTGGTGGGCGAAACACTGGTAATGGCTATCGAAACCGGCGTGGGTTGTGCCAGCGTGGTAATTTCCTGTTGATTGATGGCGCGGTTATACACCCTGAACTCATCGAGTGCCCCATTGAGCGGATACCAGTTGGTAAAAAAGCGCCCCATCATAAGCGGACGCGTGTTCATGGTGGCAAAGTTGGGGGCGCCGGGCACGGTGGCAACCAGTACGCCATTTATATACATGCGCTGTTCGGTGGCATCCATTACATAGCAGTAATGCAGCCAGTTGTTGGTGGTATAGGCCGGGGTAACGGCCACAATGGAGGGCATACTTACATTACCCACACTGGTGGTTAAGTTAGTGCCCGAGAGGCTGGCATAGGCAAACAACCCGCCGCCCGCATCGCCGTCTTTGGCATACATGCAGTGGTTGCCACCTGCCACCGCATTTCCGGTACCATTCGAAGCCACGTCGCTGCTTACGCGAAACCAGCAGGAAAATGTGGCAGCCGTGGTAAACTGCAGTGTGGGACTGTTGTTTACCTGAATACGGCCCTGGTTGAAATAGCCGCCGAAACTTATGGCCGCGAAAGGATTACCGTTCCGGTCGGGAATATACGACGTGTTGTTGAAGGCGGTACCGTTGTTGTTGTTGCCGCTGAAATCGGCGGTCGAATTATCGAAAGGATAATACGCCACAAGCCCCGACGACAGGTTTACCTGTGCATTAAGGCTGCCGCCAAGTATAAGCAGCAGCCAAAGCAGGTTGAGTTTACGAAAAGTTGTTTTCATAGTTTTTCTGATTTTTTCATCAGCTTATACAAACTTACCTCCAATCGTTTCCGGGAAGAAAAGAAGGCGATTAAAAACGGTTAAAGAATGAGGGTTCTTCAGTAATTTAACATGCCTTTAACCCTTATATATCAAGAGATACAGCCCGTTTAGCTTGTGAACTCACAGTAACTCATCCCCGCATCTGTTTAATATCACTAACCGCGCTGATAAACGTCATATCCTGCCCGCTTTTGCTGCACTAACTTGCGTGAAATACCTGAAAAGCCATGAAAACCATTCTTGCACCTACCGACTTCTCCCCCGCTGCCGCCTCAGCCGTAAATTATGCGGCCGAACTTTGCTACCGCACCGGCAGCCGCCTTGTGCTGATGCATGTTTTTCATATCCCCGTTCCCTCTAGCGAATTTCCGGTGGTTATGCCTTCCATCAACGACCTCGAAGAAGGCCATAAAAAACACCTGCAAACCGAAGCCGAAAGGATTCAGTCGAAATACCACCATTCACTCAGTATCGACACTATCGTGCGCTGCGGCATGGCCGTGGATGAAATTACGGATGTGGCCAAAGAAGAAAAAGCCGATCTGGTGGTGGCCGGTATGCAGGGCGGCGGTTTTGTGGAGCGCAGGCTGCTGGGCAGTGTCACCACCACGCTCATGCAAAAACTACATTGTCCGGTGCTGAGTGTGGATGCCGAACAGCAGTTTACACCACCCGATAAAATTGTGGTAGCCTGCGATCTCGAATTTCTTTCCACCACCAAGGTGCTCCAGCCCCTGCTCGAACTCCGCCGCCTGTTTAACTCACACCTGCTCCTGCTGCACATTACCGACAATCCCGATCAGGCCGAACACGCCGGAGAAGCTGCCGAAAAACTCAAAATCGAACTCAAAATCGGCAGCGTGCCTCACAGTTGGCACACACTCAGCAGCGAAGATTTTGCAATTGCGCTTAATGCCTTTGTAGCCGCCGAACAGGCCGGCTGGGTAGTGATGATGCCACGCAAACACAACTGGCTCAGCCGCCTGCTCAAAGAATCGCATACTACCGAAATGGCGTATAAGAGCCATGTGCCGCTGCTGGCGGTTCATGCGGAGTGAGTGGTGGTATTTGATTTAGGTTTGCTATTGTAAGATTATATAATGTAATCTTCCTCATTAAAAGCATAATGATCTTCAAAAACATAATTATGCACAATGCCAATTTCGTGATTCAAAATAAGAAAGCCTGGAATTGGAGGGGGATTTACGTGGTTCAGAATAACGCCTCTAATAATATATTTTTCTCTAAGTTCCATAAGCAAACGACCAAGTGCATTTGTGCCAGATAAAATACCCTCTTTTCGAAATGCCCCCCAGAAATCATCTTTATTGGAGTCCTCTACAATTGGCTTATTACCAGTTGAGCGAAGCACATCAGAAAAACTGTTCCAGTTTTGAAGCAATTTAACTTCCAACACCCACCTCATTGCTTTTATCCTGACAGTATTCCAATCCTGACGAACAAAATTAATGTTTTTGTAAGCAAGTTGTTTAGCTGATTTGGGCGATTCTTGGTTAAATATTTGCTCCTGAAGCTCGGGGAAAAGTGGGAACTTACAGGCCTGATAAAGATGTTCTGAAGATGGAATAATAACACTATGTATGTTCAGACTATAACCCATAGCCATATTAGACAATGCGCCAAATGAGCTGGTTGTTGTTCTGAACGAAACAACATCATTGGTTGAATATGTTCTGGTTTTCATCTTTTTATACAGTTTGGCCGGCGTCCAAATTTGCAATTACAGCTAAGTTATACTTTTTTTATTCTCCCCGGCCTTTTACAGGAAACAGCCCAACAAACTCATGACCTGTAACCCGCCACCAAAATACTAACGGGCAGTTATTGGGAATATTCCTCCAAGTGAAAAATAAAGTACCAAGCCCCAGGGTTTTATAGCTTGGAGAAATAAAGCCAAGTGGCCTTAATCCGGGGTTAGGCGTTTTATTAATTTTTTCGATGATTTGTAAGCCTTTAAGAAGTATAATATTTTCAAATTTTATGCGATTTGCAGATGAAGAGAAAAAAGATTCAACGGCCGGCTTATTGGCACCGCGAAATGCAATATTACCATGTCTTTCTGCTGTAAGACTTGCTAAATAAACCGTTACTTCTTTAGGCTGAGGTAATTGAGGATAGATGTGATTATATACTTGGTTTTGAAAACTTGGATGGTTTTGAATTTCATAATTCCAGCGGAATAATATTTTTGATTTTATAGAATCCGAGAACGTTTTCATTAATCTCCACCGGGTATTAGCCATCCCCCAGGACTGAACACAAAAAACAGAAACGCTAATGCGAATTTTATTCGCCAATAATAGATCCACAAATTTAATATCGTCGCTGATTGTTTGAGCTAAAAAAGCTGATATATCATTGTATATCGTATTTCCAGTTGCCAGGATATCGTCAACATATATGAAGTTTTTGAATCCGGTTTCAATTCCTTCATTAAACTCGATATAACCAAGTTCGAGGATAAGTTCTCTCAGTAAAGCGATTAACTCGGGTTGACTTTTTCCCGCCCTTTGAATATTTAAAAACGAAGTTTCTTTTAGAAAATTGGTAATATCAGAATATCCCCATTGACGAGCCAGAGATGCAATATTTTCATAAAGCAATTTCTTGGCCTTGGAACGGGAAATATAAATTCCGTTATTGAGCAAGTGTAAAAATTCAGTTAGAATAAACTCTTGATCATTTTCTTCAAATTGGCTGACCCAATCAAGCACATTTTGCGGTGTAAGTTGTACGCCAACTTCGTTTTGATAATCAGATATTATTGCACAAATATCATTTGCAATTAACTCCATAATAATCTAAATAATAAAATTTGACACAAATATAATCTGCCAAATAGCGAAATCGACTCTTAATGAAAAAAATGTCGCATAAAAATATTGATTGATTAAACGAAAATTATATTAACAGATAAAAGACTGTTCCAAAAGTATATGCCTGGCGAAAATTAGTATTGCTTGTTCCTTAAAACTTCACCACCCTGCCCGGCGAAAGCACCGTTTCTGCCCCACTCTTATACACGGCTTTAATCCGGTACTCATACACATTTCCCGGCGAAATCTGCTTATCAGTAAATGAATTTGCATCGCCGGGAAGTGTTTCATACGTGCGCATGGGCTGGTTTTCTGTGGCGCGGTATATGATGTAGCGGTCAACCGGCCCGGCGGGGGCGGCCCAGGTGAGTGTGATGTGTTTGGTTTCTTCGTTCAACTGTGCTTTCACCTCTTTCAATGCAGGGTGTATGCGGGGGCGGAACATTACCTGCGGCGAGGTGGCTGTGCTGCGGTTTCCGGCACTGTCGGTGCATACTAGCTGGTAGGTGTAGTCGGCACCGGCGGGGGCTTGCGTGTCGGTGTAGTGTGTGGTGGTGTCTTTGGCGGCGAATGTGTTTACCAATGCGGGCGGCTGGTTGTTTGTGATGCGCAGCAGTTTTACTTCGCGTACATCGCTGCTGTGGCTGCGTATCCATTTCAGTACAATGGCCGAATCGTTGTGCGTGGCACTTACAAAAACGGGAGCCACCGGCGCAATTTTATCGGGACGATTCAGGCGCACGGGCGTGGCGTTTGGCGAGTTGTTGTACACACGATCTACGGCGCGTACGGTGTAAAATACATCGCGGGTAAGTGTTTGTGTGGCGATGCTGTCGCGGAAGCTGGCTTGAGTGAGCAGCGAGTCGGTAATTTCCACAAACTCTTCTTGAAGGTGGTTGCACCTGAACACGCGGTAGCCGCGCAGGTCAGAGGTATTTACAGCATTCCATCTGAGTTGTACCACGCCGTTGCTGTCTATCGTGCCCGATATGTTTTCGGGTGCGGCGGGCGGCTCTTCGTCGGCCAGTTGCAGCAGTGCGGGGTACGAAAAGGCCGTGTCGCCTTCGTTGCTGATGGCTGCTACCATGTAGTAGTTGGTGAAGGCCGGAGCGGCATCGGTAAACTGCGTGGTGCCGGGTGGCAAAGTGGCGGCGTTTTTTATTGCGGTAAACGGCCCACCCGCATTGCTGCCACGCATTACCGCAAAGTATTTTAGTTGCTGTGTATTAAGTGTCGCCGGAATTTTCCAGCGCAGTTGTGCCGTTTTATTATCGGCACTGAAACAGGTGTCGATTTCGGGGTAAGCCGTCCACTCTTCCTTTCCGCGCACACGCACCGCTGGCGAGGGCGCACCTTCGAAACCGAAATACGACCAGCCGCGTACCCTGTACCAGTAGGGCTTTCCGTTTTGCGGCAGCGAATCTTTGTAATACAATTCGGTTTTGTTTTGCTCGGCATCCGACACGGCAAACACCAGCAGGTTTTTATTCATTCGTTCAAACCGCACACTATCCACCGAACGTTCTATAATGTACCCTGCAAAAGCATTTCGCGTGGCAGCGGCATCGAAACCAATCATTGCAAACCGGTTGCCGCCGCGTGCAGAAGGCCTGGCCACGGCAGGAGCGGCATTTGCTTTGGGGTCGGCTTTGCCCATGCCGGGTTTGAGTGCGGGCGAATTGTTTACATATACCAGATACACATACACCTCGCCGCGCTGCACATTGGCATCCTTAATCAAAAGTCCGTGCGCAGCAGCCACCGCGGGCGAATAATCGCATGCTTTCATGGCATAGCCGAAACTTATTTCCTGCGCCGTTTTGCGTTTGGCAGCATCGGCCGGTAAGGGTTTCGACGAATAAATTTCTTCGTACACGAGTGCGGCAAAGGGTTCGCGCTGTTTCAGTGTGTTCCATGCCTGATCGGCTTTGGCCAATGGTTTCAGCGGTTCGGTGGTAAGCAGGGTTCCTTTGCCGGCGGCATTTGCGCCCAGATCCATATACGCATCGAGCGTAAAGCGTTCTACACGATAGCCCTGTGCAATGCCGGTTTTCCATACTTCGTAGCTGCCGGGCACCCAGCGTATAAATGCAGTATCGTTATGTATGGCTGCACGTACAAATACATCCTGTGCGTGCATAATTTGCGCCAGACCTATGACAGCCAATGTCAGAAATTTCTTCATGCTTAATTGGTAATGGCGCATTGGTTGCCCAGCTCAAACGAAAAGTTTTGTGACCCGGTAATTAATCCGCCAAGAATATCGTACTGCACGCCCATGCTTCCGGCTACCCAGTTGGGGTTGGGCAATTTGGCCTGCAATACAGCGGCTGCCGAGAGGTTGAGAATAACCACATCGAAATTATTGCCCCTCGCTCCTACCGCGCCCTGCAGGTAGGCATAAATCTGTCCCTGTGCATACCAGCCTTTGATACCCGCGGGCGATGTGCTGTTTACACAATGTGCATTGGGCCCGTAGTTGAGCACCATAATATCCATTCCGGCTCCGGCAGCAAACAAATAATATATTTCAAAGTTATTCACCCCGAAATCGCCACCGAAACCGGTGTTGAATGCTGCCCCAAACGCAAAGCCCGAACAATTTGACAATGCCTGCTGGTTGCGCTGGTTGGCCACATTGCTGCTGCCGAGAATGGAAGTTACATTAGACGGCGGCGGGGGCATGGGGTCGAGTTGTTTGCCTGCTTCTATGTAGGCCGTAAATGTGGCAATGTTGGCCACACTCAGCGTTACACGGTTTTGCGGACGGCCCACATACACATACCAGAGGTTGGGTTCGAAATGAATTACGGCCTGGCCATTTCCACTCAGCGAAGGCAGATTGATATTCATGCCAATGAGTGTGTGAAACGTACTGTTCTGAAAGTCGTAATTCATAAGCATGGCTCCACGCACCGGAGCCGTGTTGGCCGCCGGGCCCTGACGCTGATTGACTTCGATCATGCAAAACAAATCGCCGGTGAGCCGGATAAAATTTATACCGCCGTTTGCATTGAACTGCATTTCAAAAGCCACATCGCCATTGGCCGGACGGGGCGAAGGAGCCGTACCAACAGTTACACCGGCTTTAATGCCTAATCCCGCGCTCTGATCGGGAATGTAGTTGAGCGCATTGCCAAATGCACCCGAATAAAGCAATGCTTCGAGCGGCTGCCCCGGAGGCTGGCGCATGTGGTAATACACACCACCCATGAAACGGTAAAACGCAAGTCCGGTTGTGCCAATGGGAATGGTTACAGGCACAGCCGCATCCACATAAAAATAACGGTAGCTGCCTGTGTTTCCAAACCATACGTTGCACGACGCATCGGCGGTTAAAGGTTGGCAGCCAAACTGTATGCTGCCGTAAAAGCCTTTGCCGTACACCGGATCATTGTCTTTAAACTGAATAAGTCCGTTTAAACGAAAGGCCGAGCTGTTGAATGAAAGCGAAATTGCATTTACCTCCACTTTATCAAATTCCCATTTCCATTTCTGGCTGCCTTGTCCGGCGGCAGGATCGGCTACCTGCATGGTTTTCGATTTAATGAGAAAACCACCACCCGCTCCCATTGAAAGACTGCTGCTGTTGTCGGTGAAATTTAGTCCTACGATAAAAGCCAGAGCGGGTGTGGAATTGCTTTGTACAATGCCAATGTTGTTAATCGTCATGCGGAATCCGCCAAGTCGTGTGCTGTCGGGGTTCGACGAAACGAGTGCGAATGTGCCGCCGCGCAGCACGGGAGCATCGGCCGCGATGAGCAGTTGCTGAAATTCCAACTGTGGTGCTTTGGCGTTGGAGTGATTGATGGATATTTTACCGTTAAGTTCGGCCGATGGCTTTAGTTTTTTATTGATGCTGGCCACGGTGATGCGCGAAGTATTGTACAATTCAAACCGCGCCGAAAACACATCGGCCTTGTAATTGACTGCGGGCGAAATGGAAAATGCGTAATCGAGATCGCCGGTTTGCGGGTTTTGCGAAAGAGCGGCGGCATAGCCCAGCGAATCGTTTTCCGACACGGGCAGCTTTACATGGCCGCTCATGCCGGCACCGTTTACATGGTTGGAAACTATGTTTACATTAAGCTGGCTCACCGAAAAGCCCCAGCCACTCATGCTTCCGCCGTTGGTGCTGAACAGGTTCTGCCCCTGAAAAAGCCCCGACACGCCGCTGTTGTCGATAAGCAGGTTGGTGGCCGATAGTACAGGCGGCTGCCCGTTTTTGGCCAATTGCGGCGGAAGTTTTACACTAAACTGCTGCATGTAAAACCCTTTCCACGCCAGCGGATCGGGCATGTTTGAAAGGTTGTAGCCCTGCGGAAAAGCCATGCCGGGGGCGTTGGTTACTTCGCTGAAATCGGCGGTGGCATTGGTTACCGTAAACACCACATCATTTACCCCGCGAATGCAAAACGGGGCAATGCTGGTTTGCATAATCATGTTTTGCACATCGCTGGTGTGTATCTGTACCACGGCGCGCACTACGCTGTCGGGCTGCGGGGCTGTGGGATCGGGGTAAATCATGCCCGGGTCGAATTCAAAGTAACCGCGCAGATTAACGGCCTGAAATCCGTTGCAGTCCCACTCTACATAATTGTAGCCATCGGGCTTGAGTACAAGCTGCACTTTGGGGCCAATGTTTATGCGGTGTTCGCTCACCAGCATAAGGCGCGTGTTTGGCCCGGCAATTACGCCTTTCGGATTAAAGGCAATGTTTTTGGCCGCAAAGCAGATTTTGTTGGTGGCTCCTGGAAAAGTTAGTGCCATGTAGGCCGAAAAACTCGCTATGCCGGGACGAAATGTGCTGCTGTCTATGGCAATTACATATTGCTGCCCGCCAATGGTTTTATGAATGCCAAAGGGCAATGCCGCCATACTGTCGGGATCCATCTGGCTTATGAGCCGGTTCTGGCTTGTTACTTTATCGAGAAGTGAAAGCACATAACTCTGCTGCGCATCGGGCGGGGCTGCCTGCTGCGCATGAAGCCAGCTTACCGGCAAGAGGAGAAATAAAAGCAGTATTACTCTGTAAGGGGCAATCATAAATACCGGTCAGGGTTTTCAGTAGGCGTGTAAAATACAGGACTTTTTCAAATAATGTTTTTGGGGGATGAAAAAGTTTATTTTTAGGAACCTTCTACGGGTATTCCCGTAAAAAGTTCACATCCCAAACCATTAAAACCAAATTTCCCTGCCCCTGTTATGCTGCGGAATTTATTTTGTATAGTGTGCTGTTTGCTGTCGGTTTTTGTCAGGGCACAGGCAATTACCACGCCTTCTGATGTTACTTCCTCATTCAACCCGGCCCCATCGGCTTATGGTTACAAAACCGCGGTATGCGAAGACACTGTGCGCAACAGGCTTTTTGCTGCGCGTTACGGATCGCCGGGCCCCAATCATTGGGAATTGTATAAAATGAATCTGAATACCGGGGTCACTTCAAGTATTGCATCTTACGGTTCGGCAGTAAGCGGGCTTCCCATTCCCTCTCAAAAAATAATTTACCACAACCACAAGATTTTCATTAACCGAAACACACCCAATCAGTCAACCGAACAAATTGTGGCATTGGATACAAACGGTGCGGTAATATGGAGCTATATATTCAGTCAGAGTTCAAGCGACACGATACATGATTTTGCACTTTCGGTAACCGGCGATACACTGTTTGTAGCGGGTTCGTTTTTAGTTACTACACCCATTTTACAGGAAGCCCTGGTGGCGTTTAATGCCAATACCGGGCAGCTTCTTTCGGGCTGGACACATTCCATTTCAGGAACCGGTGCGGTGGAGGTGCGCAAAATTTTGGTGAATGGGAATAAATTATTTGTGGGTGGCAATTTTCAGGTGGGGGCAATAAATAACCTTGCCCGTTTCAGCCTTACTGCGGGCGGGCCGGTATTGGATGCGGGCTGGAATCCGGGGCCCAACAATACGGTTTGGGACATGGTAAATATAAATGCCACGCTTATGCTGGTGGTGGGCGAGTTTACTGGTTTCTCGGCTCCTTCATCGCGTCAGTATCTGGCATATATCAATAAATCAACCACCTCAGTGGTCAACTCCGGCCCCGTTTTCAATGCGCCGGTAAGGCAGGCAGAAGTTTATCCGGGCAATTCAACCATTGCTCCGGTAATTTTTGCGGCGGGCGATTTTATCTCGGTTAACGCGGCTTCTTATAACCGCCTTGTTGCTTTCGTTTATCCCAACAGCTTAGTCACTACGTGGAATCCCGGTATTGCCAATTACAATTCCAGAATAAAACTCAGCCTTTTCCGCAACCGGTTATATATAACTGCGGCGAAAAAGGCAACTGCCGCCAGCCCTTACAAAGTCTATTGCCTTGCTCCTCCTCAACCGGCCGCCATTTCCTATTCCTCTACGGCTTTTTGCCGTGGAAGTTCGGTTACTGCCAGCATTGCGCCCACACCATATGCGGTGAGTTATAACTGGACATACAGCGGCACCGGTGTCACATTATCGCCATCGGGTAATTCGGTTACCATTCACTTCGGTCTCAATGCCACGGGTGGTACGCTTACCGTAACTGCACAATCAGACTGCGGTTTGCTTTCGGCGTCCCGTATTTCTGCCATAACCCTGCTTCCCTCGCCCCAGGTAAGTGCCGGGCCCGATGATACGCTTACCTGCGTGGTAAATTCGGTACTCTTAAACGGAAGCAGTTCAACTGCCGGAACCACGCTGCAATGGGCATTCCCCAACAGCCAGCAGTTTCCCGATTCGGTGCTTACCATTGATCCGGGCCAGTATATACTCACCGCCACCGCGCCCAATCAATGTATGTGGCGCGATACGCTGCAGGTGCGCATCGACACCATTCCACCGGCCCTGCAACCCTTTGGCTTCATATCCGATCTCACCTGCGCTACAGATAGCGTACTGCTCGACGCATCGCCGCTTTACCCCGCCGATTCGCTGCGCTGGGTGACCTTGCAGGGTGTTTTCCCCAATCCGTTTCCCGCCACCGTATCGGGCAATTACCAGCTTACCATTTACAAACGCAGCAACGGTTGCGAAAGCAGCGATACCATTTTTGTAAACGAAAACACCACGCCCCCGCCGGTGTTGCTTCCGGCCAGCATCGACACGCTTACCTGTTTGCTTGCTTCGGTGCAGCTTAACTCGCCACCGGTTACCGGCGGTTTGCAGCAATGGAATCTTGTGGGCGATACGGTATTGCTTGCCAATCCGGCCACAGTTTCCATGCCGGGCAATTACATACTTACCACCACCAGTTTAATAAACGGCTGCATCTCGCAGGGGGTGGTAAATGTAAATCAGTTCATCACACCGCCTTCTGTTCTTGTACCACAGGCTGTGCCGGTGCTTAACTGTTCGTTCAGTTCGGTGCAGCTGAATGGTGGTTCGGCCAATGCGGGCGCGGGTTTGCAGTGGAGCGGGCCAAACAGTTTTTTATCGGGCAACCCGGCCACGGTAACGCTGCCGGGTGTGTATGTGCTTACTGTTACGCATCCGCAAAACGGCTGCACACGCAGCGACTCGGTAACGGTAAACTATGTAAACACGCTTACCGTAACAGCCAGTGCCGATACCACCATTTGCCCCGGTTCGGGCGCAGTGCTTACGGCGGCTCCGGTGGGCGGCACTCCGGCATTTACCATTGCCTGGAACAATAATGGCGGCAGCGGATCGCCGGTAACTGTTTACCCGGCCGATACACTCACGTACATTGTAACCATAAACGACAATGCCGGCTGTGTGGGCAGCGATACCGTGCGTGTAAACGTACCCGACGTGCTCAGCGATTCCACACTCAGTTTCCAGCCCTGCGATCCCTTACAGCCCACAGGCCAGGTGCAGGTGTATGCCTGGGGCGGTGTGCCTCCGTATCAGTATTCGATAGACGGAGGCAATACTTTCCAGAATTCGGGCGTGTTTGCTAACCTCGGTTATGGTCAGTATGCGTTTGTTATACGCGATACGTTGGGCTGCACACGCACCACACAGGCGGTAATAGACACCAACAGCCTTGCGCCCGCCCCCGATTTTCTGCTTTCTACCAATCCCGACATGGGCGACACGGTGGTAATTGTGGATATCAGCAATCCCCGCCCCGATTCGGTAAACTGGATCTTCCCGCCCTCGGTAACGGTGATAGACAGCAACCAGTTTGCCCCGGTAATTCTTTACGGCGATACCGGTGCAATTTCCATCACCATGCAGGCCTATTACGGCACCTGCGAGGTAAATTATGTGCGTAATGTAATTATAGGCCCGTTTGTGCCCGGCGGTGCCACGCCGTGGAACAACAATGGCATTGATACACTCATTGTATATCCCAACCCCAACAACGGTACGTTTACGGTCGATCTCGAACTTTATGCCGAACAGACTTTTGTAATACAGGTATTTGATGCCAACGGCATTGAACGTTTCCGTATGCCGCCCGTAACGGCCGATAACTGGACGGGAAGTATTACCATTCCTGCCGCCATTGCGGGCAACTATCAGTTGCGGGTAACGGCCGAATTCGACAGCGAATCGCGCACAATCATTGTTACACAGTAATCGCGGCTATGAAAAAGAATTTACTTTCGTTCCTGCTGTGTGGCATTACAATTTCGCTTTCGGCGCAAAATCTCGAGAAGATTGGGCAGAAAGACATGGTTACCGTGAGCGGCGGATTGAATTTCACCTCAATACTCTACGATGCGCAGGGCTTTGAGGCGCGGCGCGATCCGTTTACCTGGTTTTTCAGCGGCAACCTGAATGTGACCATTCTCGATGTGAGTTTGCCGTTTACTTACAGTTACAGCAACCAGCGCGGCACATTTACACAGCCGTTTAACATGCAGGCCGTACATCCGAAATGGAAATGGATTCAGGGCCACGCAGGTACTACGGCCATGAACTTTTCCAATTACACCCTTGCCGGGCATGTGTTTACCGGCGGCGGTGTGGAGCTTACTCCGGCGGGCTGGTATGCCGGTGCCATGTACGGCCGATTGCGAAAAGCAATTACCTTCGACCCGTCAATGACAAGCACCGACCAGATGAGTTTTCGCCGCATGGGCTGGGGTGTGAAGGCCGGTTTCGATAAGGACGGTCATGCAATTGGCATTACTTATTTTACGGCCAAAGACGAGGCAGGCTCGCTGCTGTTTTTGCCGCCCGGCGCGGCTATTGCGCCCATGCAAAACACGGCGTTGAGCATAAGCGGTAAAACCAAATTAAGTACCTGGCTCAGTGCTTCGGCCGAGTTTGCCGTGTCGGGGCTTACGCGAAACACCAACGCCGAAACCGAAACAACCGATTTTAACGGCTGGCAGAAATGGCTGCTGCCCACGCGCACCACCACACAGTTTTTCCGTGCATGGAATGCAGCAATTACGTTTACAAAAAAGAACTTTTCGGTGGCACTCAAACACGAGCATGTGGATCCCGATTATCAAACCCTGGGCGCATATTTCTTTAACAACGATCTTCAAAACTACACCCTTGCCCCTTCGTTCAAATTGTGGAAAGGGAAACTGAGCATAGGTTTGAACACCGGCTTTCAGCGCAATAACCTCGACAAACTGCGCCAGAGCACCACACAACGCTGGGTAGGTTCGGTAAACGTGAGTGCCATGCCCGGAAAAAACTGGACACTCAATGCTTCTTATTCCAACTTCACCGCCTTTACCAACCAGCGCCCTCAGGCCGATCCGTTTTGGGTACCCACCGCGGCCGATACGTTAAACTTCTATCAGCTTTCGCAGCAGGCATCGGCATTGGTATCGAAAAGTTTTGGCGAAAAATCGAAGTGGAAAAAGAATGTGGCGGTTAATACCATGTATCAGGTTACAGGCCAGCAGCAGTCGGGATCGGTGCTGCCGTCCACTACTATTGTGAATGGCAATGTATCGTTTGGTGTGCAGCACGCGCCCAGCAAAACCACCATTTCGGTGGTGGCCAATGGCAACCAGTCGGTTACGCCGTTCAGCATTCTCACGCCGCTTGGCGAGGTATCGGGCACAATTATAGCGCAGCAGTATGGCCCGGGGCTTAATGTATCGCGCAGTTTTGCAGGCGGCACAATGCGCGTGGCTGCCGGAAGTTCTTACAACCGTGCCGTAACTGCGGGTGTGCTTACGGGCAATGTCATCAGTTCGCGGGCGCAATTCAGCTGGTCGCCCAAAACAAGTAAGCCCAAGTGGGGTAAGCCCTCGCTGCAATTCAGCCCCATTTTTGTGCAGCGTCTCCCCGCCTCTGCCGCCACACGCAAAACGAGTGAGCTTACTGCCACGGTAAACCTTAATTACACGTTCTGAAATGCGCCCGCAAGTAAATAATCTTTTCCCACCCAAAGCGCACCGCCGCAAGTTCCAATCGCCCAAAGCGATAGAACCTGCCGCTAAATTGCAGCAAGTCGCCAGACTTGCCAACTACACCAAACAAGTAGCCACACTTACCCTTACCCCCAAAACATTACTCCTCACCCTTTTCCTCGCTCTCGCTCTCCACGCTCACTCTCAAACCTATCCCGTACAACTCAACGTACAACTCCAACCACCGTTCTCAGGCTACCTCCCCGACTACACCACACCCGGCAGCGAACAACTCAAACTATTTGTCCTCTTCACCGATTTCACACGCCCCAGCTACGACATCAAACTAAAATTCCGTCTCCAGGGCCAGGGCATCAGCATCGAAAACCCCGCATACTTCTACGCAGGCCCGTTTACCGTAGAACCCGGCGTACCGCTCCAGCTCTCCGGCACCGATCTGGCCCAGCTCATTGCCCAGCAAAATCTCGTGTACAGCGGCATCACCACCCAGCAATACAACCAGCGCCGCGTATTGCCCGAAGGATTCTACACCATCTGCGTGACCGCCTACGATTACCTCAATCCCACGCCCATACAGGTTTCAAACGAAGCCTGCACACAAGCCTGGATGATTATCAGCGACCCGCCCCTGCCCAACCTCCCGCTCTGCGGCAGCACCGTGCCCGAAATCCAGCCACAGCAA
>JALONL010000013.1 GCA_025454955.1 Bacteroidia bacterium
GGGGGAATCTGAAAATAATTTTCGTGACTTGCTTTATGACTTTAACTGGAAACGTGTACCATTTTCGGATATGAATAGTAACCTTGTGTTTATGTATGTTTCGGCAATGGCAAAATGTATTTATCAATACATTATTGCTCAGTTTAGCGCATGTACACCTTTTCTGAAATACAACTACCGGCTCAAAAACTTTGTTGCCCGGTTTATTCGCCCGGTTCAGATAGAATGGATTGAGCACAAAAAGGGTTGGAAATTCCGGCTGATGAATTACCGGGATAAGTTGGATAAGTTGCTTAATTTGGTAATTAGTTAAGGTAATAAACAGGTTGTTGTTGTTGCCCCTGCCCCCGCTCCCGCAATATCTGCGGGAGCGGGGGCAGGGGCTTTTTTTTTGGCTGCATCACGTATTTACTGAAAATTACGGGTGCGCTTTATTATTTCAAATCGTTTATATTGGTAGAAATATTTACTGTCTATGAAACAGATAAAAGCACTGTACCGGTTCGGTAATTTTTACGATACGGAAACCAAAAAAAGAATTTTAATTGAAGATGGTACACCCGTTGAACTGCACATTCCCGAAGAAGGGATTTTAGATGCCGACCTTAATCTGATACCGAATAAGTTTGCAAATGCTGACGAAAAACACATCGAATGCAATTTGTTCTATTGGGAAAATGAAGATGCGAAGTTCTGGAAGCTATACGATGCCGGGCAACTGCTTTATTTTGAGTTAACCGCAGGGATAAGAAAACGATACGAAACACAGTACTTTAAAATTGTGTTTCAACTGCGGCTGTTAGAGGATTTGTATATCTACAACCGTAAAAAGGAACTTAAAGACGCACGTTTTTTTAAATGCCTTTGCATTGTAGAAGAATGCAAAAGCGATTTTGAGTTTTTCGAGCCGCTCTATGCTAAATCTATGAACGATGCCCTAACCAAAACATACGAGCTTTATTTTTCAATGTTCGGCAAATCCACTGCAAACGCTTTCGACCGGCTTTATTTGCATAATCCTGATAATCCGGTAAGAGAAGCCACCGAAGAAATACAAGCGAAAGAACCAGTAAAGTTTATTGAAAAAAGCAAGGCAAAGAAACTAAAAAAGTGAATGTAAAACAGCCGCTTTTCGTTTGCGCCCCTTACTTGCGGATTTTTTCACCCCGGTACGGCTTTTGGGTGAATGTCAATACTGGCAAGGCTTTTAAAGAGTTACGGATTTTTTTACCCCGTTTTGGGGGTGTTTTGGGGGAATTGCGGATTTTGGGGAGTACCGCCCAATGCATAATTATCGGTTAAAATTACCTGCGATTTGCCGACATGCATATCCAGAAACCATAGCACACCAAAATCAGTTCGCATACGCACACCTGCACGTACCAATGCCTGCATCCACATAATACTACCTTCGGCAACCGGCGCCACAGGCTCATAAGTCCACAAACCGGCCACTACCAACTGCCCTCCCGCCCCGGCATGAAATCCCCATTTCCGGTTACTGCTTTTTTGCGATCCTGCACCAAAATTCAATTCTGTAAGCACAGGAAATACCAATGTGCCTGCGCGTCCGGTTAAGGCATAACGGTTTAAACTGAGCGAAACCGGTATGGCCAGCGATAAAGCGGCATCGCGCCCGGGTTCAAGTAAATTGATGCGGGCCTCGTATGAAATGGCAAACCGGGTAAACGACCGGTTTCGCAAATACACGCTATAATTAAACAGCGTATCACCCTGGGCGTTGTAAGGGTCGCAAAATTCAATCTGTGCATTCACCAGCGGTGCAGTGGTACTTATCCATTCCGAAAAAAAAGAAATACCCGCCGAATGGTACAATGGATGGCTGCGCTGCGCCGAAAGCGATGACGCGTTTAGTAAGCAACAAAACACCACACATATACTGAACCTGATTTTATCCGGCACGGCATTCACAAAATTTGCCCTCTTGTAGGTGTGGTTCATGATGATTTGTATTTTAATTCTTCTGAACAATTTTTTATTTAGTTTCACTTCTGCTTCCATTTACCGGGGTAATGCTGCCTCTGTATGATTAGTGAAAAATGCCCGATAGCAGTACATTAAAAATTGCTGTTTACTGATTTCTTCTGATTATCCATTTCAGTGAAATTGAATTAAGGTTGTTTCGGAAAAAGCGTAAAACCCACCACCACCTTAAAATAACACCTCGTCCAAAACCTGTCGTAATAAAACGGCCCTTCAAAACGCTCGGCAAAAACAGGTTCAAGCGTTTGCTGCGGGGCAAGGTATTGATCGTTCAGGTTGGTAACGAAATTATAGATGTTGTCGAACGGCAGCGGACTCCCTTCATCGGGAAAGACAAAAGGCGAATACACTCCGTTTTCCGTTATCACCGAACCTGTGGGCGATACGCCAAGCATGGCCCTGAAACTTTTTTGCTGTTGCGGAATGCCAAAATACAGATCCACAAACCGTAAACTGCCTTTGGCATTTTTCCAGCGCACACCCGCACGCACCACAGGCTGCGACCAAAACTGCATGGCATTTCCGCTCAGCTTCTGCGAAAAAAATAAACCGCCGGCCAAAGCCTGCCAGCCAAAGCCCACATGAAAACCCTTACGCAGCGCAGTATTTCGCCCCGATCCTGCGCCAAAATTATATCCCGCAAAAACAGGCAGCGAAATTGTACCAAACGTGGCCGACACATTGAAATCGTTCAAATCGAGTGCCGGTGAGGCATTGAGCGAAATTGTGGAAAACGAACCCAGTTTCAGCAGACGGTAATTGAGTGTATAGGTAAAGCCCAGCAGCACACGCCCGCCATCAGGCACAAACCGGTCAACCTTTATCCACGAGTGTACATACGGCGGCAAAAAAGGCTGTGTATCGTAACGGTACAGCGAATAATTATCGGGCACGCGCGCGGCCGGGCCGGTAATGGCACCGCTGAGAAACGAAAAACCAAACGATTGCGAAAAACGTGGCTGTGCAAATGCTTTACCGGCAGCCAAAACAAGCAGCACAATTGCCAGTGCCCGAATAAAAAACAAGTGAACGGAAACTACAGACTGTATCACCGCAACGCATAATTTTCGTACAGTGTCTTTTTCTTCTCTCTTATTACACGCCGCTTTTTGGCTCTGCCATCATGCACTGTAACACCGATGACTAATTTAAAATAAAATGCAGAATACACTTTTTCCTGCATGTCTTTACGCCGGTCGTAAATATCTTCAAACGTACTATTCATGGGCAGATCAATCGGAACGTAGTTCGAAAATTTTGTATCAGCGCCAAACTCACCCGCCAGATCGGCCTCGCTGGTAAAGCCTCCGTTGGTTGTCTCCACACGTATCGCGCTCAGGTATAAATCGAAGAATGCGTTTTTGGTACGCATCCCGCAGCGCACGGCAGGCATTCCCCAAAAATGCGGGCCGTAACCGGTAAGCAGTGTATTGCGCGGCTGGTAAGTGATAAAGCCCGTAGCGGTAAACTGCCAGCCTGCACCAAGATGCCAGCCTGTTGTTTTATCTGAATCGATGGTGGCCTTACGGCCCCAGTTATAATCGAGGTAAAACGGCACGGCAAAATCGCCGAGACGTTTTGACTCTTCGAAAATTGTGAATCCGAACGAGGGTGCAGTACTCAGCGAAATGGCGTTATGGCGGTTGAGTTCCACCATATTCCATCGCAAACCGTAAGTAAATCCGAAAGCCATAAAACCCAAATCGCTGTACTTCCGGTTTATGACTTCGGTACGCAAAAACACAGGCTCCTGGCCCGGCTGCGGACGCTGGTAAATATTTACCACGGTTTGAATGTTTTGCGAGGGAGGCGCCGTGGCTCCCGCCAGCGTAGTAATTCCCAGCGTATGAAAAAACAATCGGCCATCCTGCGCATAAATTTTACCAGCGAACAGCATGAGCCAGGCAGTAACTATTATACAGACCGAGTTTAGTTTCATTGTTCGGTATAAGGACTGATTAGATAATGGAGTTTTGTTCTGCTCTCAGCTTTGGTGCTTCACCTGTTTTTCTTCGTTTTTTGCACAAACCATCAGCGGAAGGCGTATTTCTCAGTGCGTTTTTTCATTTCAAGTTCCCGCTTCATTTTTGTTTCATATTCCTGCCTCAGTTTTTTCGAACCTCTTCCGTCAGACAAATGGAAGCCAAATACAATTTTGAAATAGAATGATGAATATACTTTTTCCTGCATACCCCTGCGGAGTTCGAATATATCTTCATACGTTCCGTTGCCTTCAAGACCAAGCGGTACAAATTCCGGCTCATTGTGACCTTTATTACTAAAGTCCGAAGACTGAAAGTCGCCGGCCAGATCGGCTTCGGTAAGAAAGCCTCCGGGTGTGTTCTGAATGCGTATTGCACTGAAGTATAAATCGAAAAACCAATCATGAGCCCTGAAACCGGCGCGGAATACAAGCATGGCCCAGTATTGTGCACCGTATTCCGAAATCAGTGTATTGTTGGCATCTCCCTTTATTAAACTGGTTCCCAGAAACTGCCAGCCCAATCCAATATGCCCGCCATATTCGCGATCATAAAAGCGTGTGGCTTTGTAACCGAAATTATAATCAACAAGCAGGGGCGCAGAGAAGTGTCCCACGTCTCCAAGCAGATAAAACCAAGTAATGCCAAACGTGGGGGCCGTACTGAGTGAGAAAGATTTGTGCTTGTTTATTTCGAGAAAATTCCAACGCAGGTTGTAGGTGGCGCTGAAGATAATCAGACCGGGATCGCTCAAGAGGCGGTTTACGGTTTCGGTGCGCAGGAAAACAGGATCGCCGCCCTGGGTGGAGCGCTGGTAAATACTGATGACCGACTGAACAGGCTGTGCAGGCGGTGCCACCACGCCCGACAAG
The DNA here is from genome assembly GCA_025454955.1 of Bacteroidia bacterium. Classification (GTDB taxonomy): domain Bacteria; phylum Bacteroidota; class Bacteroidia; order Palsa-965; family Palsa-965. The sequence goes on from JALONL010000013.1 coordinate 4,859, forward strand.
AGGCTAAAACCAATGGAATGAAAAAACAGGCTTTCTTTCTGCGCATGGAGTTTGGCGGCGAAAAGCATGAGCCACGCAACAACTATTATGCAGACCGTTTTTAGTTTCATTCTTCAGTATAGGGACTGGTGAGGTAAAAGGCGTATTGTTCGGCTTTCAGCTTTGGTGCTTCACGAATTTTTCTTCGTTTTTTGCCCAAACCATCGGCGAGATAAAACCCAAATACAAATCTGAAACTATACGACGAGCGAACTTTCTCCACATCATCACGGCGTATCTCGAAAATATCATCATACGTACTGTTTGGCGGAAGTAATGTAAACTCGCCGAGACTATCAATTAATACTTTACTTCCGGAATCATATACATCAAAATCGCCTGCCAGGTCGGCTTCAGAAACAAAACCCGCAGTGGTAGTATGAGTGGAAATCATGCTAAGGTACAAATCAAAATACCATCTCTTCAAACGCACACCGGCTCTTAACGCAGGCATCATCCAGAACTGGGTACCATAATCGGAAATAAACCTGTTTTTCGATTTGTATTTATATAATCCTGCTCCTAAAAACTGCCAGCCCAAACCAATATGAAAACCTCTCTGTTTGTTTGAATCATCCGTGGCATGATTTCCGAAATTCAAATCGGCAAAGAGCGGCACTGTAAAATGCCCCTTCCTTCCCACCGAGTTAAAATCAGAAAAACCCAAAGAGGGGGAAGTACTCAGTGAAATTGAACTATTACGGTTGGGTTCTGCAATATTCCAACGCATGTTATACGTTAATTCAAAAAATATTAATCCGGGATCGGCATAAAGCCGGGTAACGGTTTCTTTCCGTAAAAAAACCGGATCCTGTCCCTGAACAGGTCTGGCATATACATTTACATCGGTATGAATATATTGTGCGGGAGGTGCAAGCATTCCCGAAAACAAGCATGCACCCAGGGAATGAAAAAACAAACGATCGTCCTGCGCATGAGTTTTACCCGCGAACAGCAGCAGCCACGCAGCGATAAAAACAGGCGCAGATCTATACATCATTTACAATTTTGATGTGGTGGGCCGAAACGCGAAATCAGGCACAAGATGATTCTGCGTGGGATTGCGTTTTCCTTTGCGGCTTTCGAGAGTAATGCCAAAGACTATTTTGAAATAATATTGCGACCACACATTTTCGTACCGGTTATTTCCGGCCAGATAATTATCCACATATCCGCCCTGATCGGGTGGTATGGGAGGCATAATCTGATCGCCGGGTTTTACGTAAACACCTCCGGTGCCGGTGCCGCCGCCAGTTCCGGTGCCGCCGCCACTGCCCACGGTGTAGGGTGTGGAATTAACTCCGGCCAATGTTTCCTGCCGGTACATGCGGCTGAAATACACATCCACAAACGAACTGCGGCCGTTGGGAAGCAAAAACCTGAAACCGCCGCGCACCATAGGCACCGACCAGACCTGCATTCCAAAATTGGCATTATTGTCGCCCGGGCCGCCTTGTATGAGTCCGCTGGCAATCCACTGATAGCCCACGCCCACATGGAATCCGCGCGACACACCGTTGTGCTTTACGGCATTGTGACCGCGGTTATAATCCATAAAAACAGGAGCCGTTACATGCCCCATACGCTGCGAAGTATTGAAAATACTAAGCCCGGCCGAAAAGGGTGTGCTTATGGAAATTGAATTTTCGTACCCCATTTCCACAAGGTTCAAACGCAGATCGTATGTAATACCAAGCACAATGGGCCCGCGGTCGGCATAAAGACGCTGATATTCTACCGAATAAGCATACGTGGGCGTATAGGTGGGCGACGTAGGACGGTTAAATAAATCGAGAGTGGCAATGCCGTATTTCGACGGTGCACCAATGGAGCCCAGAAACGGTGTGATACCGATGGAGTGAAACACCCGTTTGCTGAATTGGGCATGAACACCGGTAGCCGAAAATACCGCTGCCAAAATCAATACTGCCGGAGAAATATTCTTAATTCGAAATTCCATTGTACAACTTGATGAGGTTGATATTGTATAAGACGTTCATTTTGTGTTTCGTTGCCGCAAATCTGTAAAACGGGTAATTTGCTTTAAATCAGTTATAAAAATACCCGAATTATTCGTGCCACGCAAGCCAAATATGTGAGAAATACAGACTTTCAGGCGAACCATACCATTTACATGACAGATTAGAGGCTACTAAACCCTATCAGGTGAAATAATTTAATCTGTGGCTAATGTTTTAGGCTAATTCAGAGACTGTTAGCAGCGGCCAACAAAAACTGAAACCGGACGTAACAAGAGCTTCACCTCAGCCGGCCCTTGCATACTGGGGAATGTATGGTTTTCGCATAAACCATACTTTAATGTTCAGTTCCTCATTCTGCCATTCGTGATACACTTCAAACCCGTATCGTTCATAAACATTTTTGTTTTTTCTGATGGTGGTTTCGGCATAAATATCCATTTCGTTTTCGCGGGCCATATCGAAAATGGTGGAAATCATGTTCCGGTTTTCGGCAATATTGTTTCCTTTTACAAGTGTGCCCCAGTACCAGATGTACAGGTATTTCCCTTTGTTTGGGCGAATACTTTGAATGTACCGGTAATGCCGAAGAATTTTAAATATCCGGCGCAGCGAAAGCGCGGTGAGAATAAGTTTGCACTTTGCCAGCATATCGGGCAATACGTGGCAGGCGGCGTGGTGCGGGTAGCAAAGCAAAATGCTGTTGAAATCGTCGGAAGCAAAAACACCTTTGCGGCGCAATGCAAAATTTACCGAGTAGCTGATAATTTTCCGCAATGCTTTTTTGCGTCCGTAATCTTTTACAAAAGTGCAAATGGCGCGGTTTTCCTCAAAAGCAGCTTCGAGCACATCGATGGCCCGTAAGCGGTCGGAAGCAGTGAGTTGTTTCATGGCGTTAATCATTGAGGTATGACGAATATTTGCTGAGCCGTTTGAAATGCGAACGCGCACAGGAAAACAGGCCTTTGTAGCTGTAATAAGGCAAATCGTTTGCGCGGCAGAAACGGGTAATAATCCGGGTTACCTGAGGGTAAAGCAAATGCGGCACCGAAGGAAACAAATGATGCGCCAGATGATGATTGAACCCTCCGAAAAAATGCAGGTAAACACTGTTGTGCGTACCAAAATCGGCAGTGGTTTTCAACTGGTGTTCGAGCCAGGAATAAGGAAGCGAAGCGTCTTCCGGTGTATGAATGATTTCCTGATCCTCGCCTATGTGTGTGCTGATGAGTGCAAACGCGGTGACAAAACTGGCCGTAAAATGAAACAGGAAAAATCCGGTCAATACAAGCCCCCAGTGCGGGGAAATGAGCGCGGGAATAACCAGCAGAAAAAGGAAATGCCAGATTTTGGCGGCAAACAAAAACAACACCTCGTGCAGCGGATGCTTTACCTGCTGGCCTGTTCCAAATTCGTGTGTGGCGATGTCTTTAAAATCGCGGTAAAAAAACCAGTTAAGCGTATAAAACAAAAACATAACCGGCATATACACGGCCTGAAACCGGTGATACCACTTGTGTGTTTCGCCTCCCGACAGACGGATAATTTTCGACTGTTCGATATCCAGATCAAGATTCTTCACATTGGTATAGGCGTGGTGCGATGAAATATGCCTGAGTTTCCAGAAATAAGGACTGGTGCCAAGCAGGAAAAACACACCCGTGCCCAATCGGTTAATAAACGGATTAGCCGAAAAAGTGCCGTGCACCGATTCGTGCCCCACATTGAGCACCAAAGGCAAACACTGTACGCCCAGAAAAAAAACCGGAAGCAGATACCATACACTGCCTGCCAAAATCCACATACTATAGATAGTGGCTAAAAACAGCAGCACAAGCAGCAATCCTTTTAATTGTATAAACAATACTGCCCGGTCTTTTACTTCGGAACTGATTGACGCATTAACTTCGCGGCTCAGTTTACGAAACAACTGCAGGCGGGTATTATCTGATGGGTATCCGGGTTTCACAGGCACTATGTTTTTGATTAGTGCCAAATTAGATTACCGGCCCGTAAGCCGTTCACACGAAAACAATAAAGAAAAATAAGAATCACGCATTATTTGCGCGTGTGCTGTGGCGGCTTACCGGTATTTGCAAAAAACAATTATACCCTGCAAAAAACTGCAAAAATTGCAACCCGAAGCCCGGTTTGGTCACGAAACACCTATTTCAATACTCAAATTTCTGCCCCACCAATTCTTCACTTCCGGCCCAAAGTTCGCGTGCTTTTTGCTGATCGTAAGAATCGGCCGAGGATTTAGTCATTTTATTCAGGTCAAAATATTTTCTGCTCACGGTTGAGTTGGTAAAATGATTTACCAGCAACCCGGCCGATTTATGGGCTGAAACGGTAAAGCCAGCCACTCTTCCAATAAGGTAAATAATCCACCGGCCCAACCGCTCAAACCGCTTATGCGTTCTTCCAAAATTGGTGAGCGCCATAAACCCCGGATTGTACGCATTTACGCGGCAGCGAATAACTCCATCCTTGTTCATTCTCCGGTCAAGTTCATAGGCATGAAGTATCTGGCATAATTTTGATGTGGCATAAAATTCTTGTGTTTTTTGCGCAGCGTTGGATGCGGTTGCCGCAGGAAAAGCCATTTCATTTACCGGCCTGAAAACGGCCTTTGCAAACGGCGATTTCAACGCCGGATCGTGAAGCGCGCTCGAAATCATAAACACCCGCTCAATTGTAAAACGGCTCAGCAAAAGGTTGGTGAGCAGAAAATGGCCTAAATAATTCACGCCAAAAGTTTCTTCAATTCCGTTCTGTGTAAACCGTGTTTGGCCGCTGTAGGTAAGCCCGGCATTACAGATCAGCCCGAAATACGCATTATTTTCGGGTGCGCATTCGTTTACAAACTTTCTTATGCTTTCGAAATCGGCCAGGTCGAGATGTACAATCTTCACCTTTTCGGCAAGTGCAAACTGCCCAAACTCATATACCTGCTTGCGGGCCTTTGCCACATCGCGGCAGGCCATAATTACGGTGTAACCATTATCCAAAAGAAATTTGGTGGTCCACAGCCCAAGGCCTCCGTTGGCTCCGGTAATGATTATTTCCTTGCTCATTTTTCCTTCACTGAAAGGCGAAGAAAACAGTTCAACGCCAACAGTTAAGGTACGGCTTTGCCGGGCTGCACCAGCTAATGTACCTCATCAATCCGGGCTGACATTGCTCATAAAATTCACTTCCCGCGCATTCTCAAAAACCTCTGAACACTCCATCCTCATCCACCGAATCGGCAAAATCCTCAAACCCCATATTCGCAATCGAAAGATTGTTTTCCACACTCTGCACCTGAGCAGGAACTACCCGGAAACTCCGGCCCGGCTCATCGCGCAAATCCACACACAGCAGCGGATATTCGTTGTGGGTAAATGTATCCTTATCGGCAATGAAAATAAATGTATGCGTGTAGGGCGATTCGTCATCGGCAATAATTTCTTCCACGCTGAGGTTTTCGAAACTACCGTCGCTTAAATAATCTACCACAGCCAGAAAACCCTCATCTTCGGTGGGCGTACTAATTATGGTTACAATATCATGCCAGGCCTGTTCATCATCGAAACAGGTTTGCAGCACCAGCGGGTTTTCTGTGTCGGGTAATTGTATCATGCGGAATTATTTTGCAGTGATGAAGATAAGGAAAGTATGGTTTAGCCCTGAACCTTGAAACTGAAATTTGCCTGCTGCGCACCGCTCACAGCTCGAAAATTACCGGCGCGTTTTTCATCCTGTAATCTTCATCCAGCACTGAGGCATTGATAAACAGGGTATCGCCCGCATTTATCTGTCCGTAAGCCTCGTGAATATGCCCGCATAGATGTACTGCGGGCTTTATTTCCTGCACTTTGCGCAAGAGGTCTTTGCAGCCCACTTCTTCGCCCCGTGTTACTTTATCGAGCAGACCATACACGGGGCCGTGTGTAACCAATATATCCGTATCGGCAGGAATTAACTGCCAGTGTTTGTCAATATCACTACCCCGGTGACGGTTGAAAGCCCAATCGTAAAACCACGGCGAAATGGGCGACCCCCAGATGTGTATGCCTTCAATGGTAATGCCGCTGTCGTTAAGATAAATTACATTGTCGGGAATAAACTGTTTTACTTTTTCGGCCGGGTTTTTTTCGAAAAAGAAATCGTGGTTACCGGCAATGAAAATGCGGTATTTATAATCGAGCTTCGAAAACCACCGGAGAAAATCAGCCACTTCACTTTCCCTGCCGCGCGAACTGATATCGCCGGCGTGTATAATGGCATCGGCAGGCGGAAGCTGCAGTTTATCGTGCTGCCCGTGTGTGTCGGAAATGGCGAGGAATTTCATTTTCTTCGGTATTTATGTAATTCGGGCAACTACTGTCCCAGTCCGTTCAGCATATTCACAAACTCCACGGGCGGTTTAAACTGAATTTTATTTTCCTCAATCTGATACGGCAACGATGTAAATTCGCCATCGCGATACCAGAAAATAAAATTGCTCAGCGAACCCGGCCCGCGCTGGTGCATATTATACACAATCGAAATAAGCATATTCACGGCCTTCACCACTTCGAGATTTTCAATCGGATAGAAAAGCGCCACATGCCTGCCCGGCAAACCAACCAGCGTGCCGTGACTACCGTTTATTTGCGGATGATTGTGAATGTCGAATGCAATATTGGGGGTGAAGAAATGATCGGCCTGAGTAATCCAGATGTTCACGCCTTCGAGCGTTTCTTTCGAAAGCGTTAACGGATAGCGGGCTTTCATATTGGCAATGCCTTCGTCGAACAATTCATCGAGTGTTTTGCCCCATTTCTGCAGCGCATCGGGCTGCACGTTTATTACGCTTTCGGGCAAATCGTATACCAGCATGGCGTAAATGTTTCCGGCGAAATCTTTGCCCAATGTATTTTCCTTGCCAATGCCGGCAATATACTCTTCGGTATAAAGCCTTACGCCAATGTCGCGGCGCACTTTTTCAAACTCATTGGCCTGCTTCGCAAAATCATCGAACGAATCGTGCGAACGGGCCATTAACTCAAAATGATCTGCAATCATTGCCCCGTACTGGTCGATGTGTTCATTCTTACATCGCTGTGCCAGATTGAGCAAACCCATTTTGCCAAAGCCAAACGAGTTTTCGCTCACAAAAATTGAACCGTCGCCAATGGTATATTGAAGGTTTTTCGCCTTGAAGTAATTGTTTACTTCCTTAATGAATCGCAGGTATTCATGCCCGCTGAAAAACGAAGCCCATTCGGGCACTTCAATATCGTCTGATTGTGTCTGGGAAGAGGAAAACATAAAATGCCCGGTTAATAACGGAATCTAAAAATAAACAAAACAACGAAGCTGTCGTAAATCCGTTTACAACGGATCCAGCACACCCATTTCGCCACGTCCCAAACGTAATTTGGTCTGGTGCATCTGTTCGCTGGTGGTCATTACAAACGGGCCTCCATACACAATAGGTTCGTGATGCGGTGTGCCGCACACAAACATAAAATGTGCCGCATCGTTTTCGGTTTTCACACGCACTTTACTTCCCGAAGCCTCAAAATTCACCATTGCTTTACCCGCAACCTGATTATCGCCCACCATCAATGCACCTTCAAGGAGATAAATAAATGTCATTTCCTGCGCATCAAATTCCACTTCAGTCTGCGGCTCAAGACTCACATCAAGAATCGTAGTTCGCGTCACTAATTCAATCGGCGATTTTGCGCCCGAAAATTCGCCCTGCACCACGCGCACAAATACCTTATCGCTTTTCACCTCAGGCACATCTTTGCTCAATGCGTGAAAAGCATCGGGAGCCACCAGACGGTCTTTGTCGGCATGGTTAATCCAGATCTGGAAGCCGTGGCAGTCGGTAAGATTTACCGTGGGCACTTCATCGTGCTTTACTCCGCTTCCGGCCTGTGTTACATGAATTCCTCCCGGCTCAATTATGCTTCGGTCGCCGCGGCTGTCGCGGTTCAAAAACGAGCCTTTGCTGTCGGGCATCATGTAGGTCATTACGCTCACACCGGCGTGCGGGTGCGGGCCGAAAATGGGCCTGTCCATGTGAAATTCGGTAAATACCAGAAATGGTTCTATGCCGTAATCGGAGTGGAAAATATCTACTGAGTTAAATCCGGGTGCATTCTGGCGGAATTGCAGCGGGGTGATTCGGGCTACTGGTTTTTGCATGATGTGTATATAATGTGAAGTATGGAAAGTTACCGCTTTTTATAACTCCCTGTTCACGTTTATATGTTACATCTGCATTACAATTATACGCTCAGTCTCTCCACAAAATACATCTCAATAAGTCCTTTATTCTTCGCCTCCACCTTACCGCGTGGCGTACATACAAAAATATCTTTCACTAATTCGTAAGTGGTTTCGCTGATATTCACCTTACCCACTTCCCCGCTCGATTCGAGACGTGCAGCGGTGTTCACGGCATCGCCCCAGATATCGTAGGCATATTTTTTCACGCCCACAATGCCTGCCACAACCGGGCCGGTGTGTATGCCGATGCGTACTTCAAACACCGGTTTGTTATTATCGCGGTTTTGTTCGCTTCGCAGCAGCATGTAATCCTGTATTTCGAACGCCGCACGCACCACATCGGCAGCGTGCGAGGTGTTGGGCACGGGCAAACCTCCGGCAGCCATGTACGCATCGCCAATGGTTTTTATTTTCTCCACGCCGTGCTTCATCATAATACGGTCGAAGGCCGAGAAAAAGCCGTCTATTTCGGCCACCAGTTCTTTGGGCGAAAGTTTTTCAGACAGCATTGTAAATCCTTTAAAATCGGCAAAAAGAATGGTTACTTCATTCATCAGCCGTGCATCGGCCGAGCCTTTCGCCTTTAATTCTTCGGCCACTTCGGCGGGGAGAATGTTGAGCAGAAGTTCCTCGCTGCGGTTTTTTTCTTTCTTAATACGATTGCGCTGCAGGTAAAAAATTACCGAGAAAATAATTACCGCAACCAATCCGGCCAATATCGAATTTCTGATTAAACGCTGTCGCCGAAGTTCGGCCTGCGAAACGGCACGTTCTTTCTCGTAGGCGCTTTTGAGCAATGCTTCCCTGTTTTCGTATTCGTAACGGTAGCGCGCATTGAGTGCGGCTTTGCGGGTTTCGTCGTTTTCGATGCTGTCTTTCATGAGCACGTATAAATCGTGCATGGCAAGGGCTTTTTGCAGATTGCCTGTTTTGCGGTACAGCTTGTTGAGTCCGAATGCCGCATCGCGTATGGCCGACGGAAAGCCGAGTTTCTGTGCCTCCTGCAACGAACGCGAAAGATATTCGTCGGCTGTGGGGTAATTGTTCTGGCCGAGATAAATTTCGCCCAGCAAACAAGTCACATTGGCTAATCCGCGCATATCGTCCACTTCTTTAAACAACTCCAGGCTTTTTTCGAAACAGGCCAGTGCCGAATCGGCAAGCCCCTGCTTCCGATGCAACCCGCCAATGTTTTTCAGGCTGTATGCCTGGCCCTGCTTGTCTTCAATTTTACGCCGTATGGCCAGTGCCTGCCGGTGATAGTACATGGCCGAATCGGCATTGCCCGCATCTTCAAATATGCCGCCAATGTTGCTGTAATTATAGCCAATGGAATACGCATCTTTCTGCAATTTCGAAATCCGCAACGCCTCATGCATATTGCTGAACGCATCGGTAAACTGCCGCTGCGTGCGGTAAATGAAAGCAATGTTCTGAAACACCGTGCCCTGCAGGCTCGTGTCGTGTCCGGCCAGTGCATACCGCTGTGCCAGCCTGAATGTTTCCAGAGCCTGTGCCACGCGGCCCTGATCGGAATAAATAAGGCCAATGTTGTTGTACGAAACCGCCATAAGTGCCGAATTGCCAATTTCGCGCCTGAGTTTCAGACTTTGTTCGTGATAAGCCAGCGCCGAATCAATTTGCCCGCGGTCTTTGAAAATGGCCGCAATATTATTGTAACAGGCAGCCATCTGCTTTTTGTTTTGCAGCTTGCGGAAAAGTGTAATACTGCGGCGGTTGTAATCTATCGCTTTCCCGATTTCGCCTTTCTGTTCATACAGATAGGCCAGCCAGCCATAAGAAGCCGCCATGCCGTTTGAGTAATTGAGCTTTTCCGACAAAGCCAGTGCCCGCTCCATGTATATAATAGCCGAATCAGGATACTCAATAAATATTTTCTGAGTATGCTCTTCAATCTTCAGCACCTCCACCGTGTCTTTCTGATTCACCGCCTTCGCGGGCGACTGAGAAAACACAGGCACAAAAGCACCGGGGAATAGTATGAAAAGCAGAGCAAACCGCAATGCACAGGGTAATTTGTCAGTATTTGAGAAAATAACCGGCACGGGAGCGATTTTTTGAGTGTGAATGGGTCTGCTAATATATCAGACGAAAGGTAAAAGTAAATCCTTCGGGTGGAAGAATATTTTTTTGTTCAATTTGGCCTTCCCGGAAATAAAACAAAACATCAGAAAATAATTAATTAACTGTCAGTAATAGTGAACATGAATAAAGAGCACACTGCTGGAAAACAGCAAATCAATAATTGGTAAAGTCGGGAGCAACCCGAAACTATCTTACCTCCACTTCCTCAAAATCAATCCCGTGATGTTCGCAGAAATTGGTAACCAAATCACGCACTACACTTATAAACGCATGCTCACTTCCCCAGGAAATCCTGAAGATGCCCTCTCCTCCACCCCCGCAATTTACCTCCACAAATACAGATGAAGCATCACGCCGCACTGCCACATAGTAACTCTGATACGAATTGGTTCTTAATCTGTACTCCTCGCCCGCAAGCAAAAAAGTATCGCCCGACTGATAAGTATGCAGGTGCATAATTTCGCTCACAAGAGCCTCACAAATTTCCTGAAAAACTGCAGCCTGAATGTTAAACTGACTGATTCGCATAAATAATCCCGATTGCTGTTTATGTAATATGTTATCGATGATTGACTCTGACCAGAATTGTCCCTGAACCCGGGAATCTTTTGACCACAGTGTAATTCCAGTTATTCAGTAAATTAATTTCCTTTTCGAACATATACACATAATCGCAGGCAGAATCAATCGGATTCCGCGTAACGGGCTGCAACCAGTTATACTCTTTAGTCACCCTGTAAAAATTAACTGTTGGCTCAAAAATCGGGCTGACACAAAGTTTATATGGTTTTTTGTCTTTACCGCTGGCATGGTATTCTGTTCTTAAACCTTGCATGGCATCCTTTGTATCCGAGTCATACCACCATTCCGCATTCTTGCGAAAGTCAAACAGCAAGGCAAAACTAAGTACAGAAATGAACATCGCCGAAGTAATAAACGATAACATAAAAACACGAAAACGTTTTGTGAGGAGATATTTCACAAAAAAACCAATCTGCACCACCAGCAAGGGAAACAGGAAAATACTGAACCGCCCCACCGGATAATCAGCACCCAGAATGATGTGCTGCAAAACGATGATGAGGGAAATAATAACAGGCAGCAGCGTGGTTACCACAAGACCTTTGTTTTCCGAAAAAAACGCTGTATTTCTGCGCAGGGCATTCATAATAATTATACCCAGCGGCACGAGCACTACGAGTGTAAAAAACAGCTTTAAAATAAACATGGCAAATACCGGCATTTTCCAGCTTTGCATGATATAAAACACCAGCTCATAAACCGTATCGCTGTAAAAACCTTCTTTACCTCCAAAGTCAAGTGCCGAATAACTGACTAACCGCCGCACCGGTTCGTAAAGCACACCCGCCGAAAGAAGCAGAAACGGAAGATGTCGCAAATTTGAACGCCAAATCATACGCATCCGCTTTTGTCCATCGGCATCCTGAATAAACAGCAGAATGTTATAGATAATCATTGCCGAAGCATAAAAAGTAAGCAGCGTAAAACTGCTCAGCGAAGCCAGCATGGCGGCGATATGAAACAATGCCAGGTGTTTCACCCGAGTTGTTTTTGTGTATTCCAGAAAATGATAAAGACTCATCATCATAAATCCGCACGAAAGGCCGTAGCCTCTTGCCATACCAAACAAATTCATGAGTAAACAATTCGTACAGAGTATCAGAAACAAAGCCATATCCGCAAGCCAGCTTCCTGTATTAAACAGGCGATATGCATAATACATAAACACCAGCAGCAAGAGCAAATTAGGCAGGCGAAGTGCAAGCTCCGAATTGCCAAACCCAAGTTCGGCATACTTCATCCCCAACGAATTAAGAATATGATTGTTTGTGTACCAGTCGCTGAACGAAATGATTTCAGAAAAACTTTGTCCGCAATATTGCAGGTAACTGAAACTCTCGTCATGTGTAAACGATGAATTACGGGCCTTTACAAACACCAGTACAAACAAAATTGCACCCGCCAAAAGGGTGCCCAATGCAAAAAGTTTGCGGTGTGGTAAATTCATTACTTGCGTTGACGATTTGTTTGCAAAAATAGTCTATGTCATTAGAATTTTACGGCAAACAAATTACAGATCGTTTTCTTTACCCAATTTCCCAAACATCTCGTGAAAAATATCCAGCGGATATTCATTTCCATTATAGCTGAATATTTTTTCAAACAAATCAATTCCGGCTTCATAGAAAGGACTTTCTTGCGGATAAATCCTGAACCTCACCTTCAGCACATTTCCTGCTTCCTCATACTTTTCAAGATCATAGGAAGAATTCATGGCCAATATCATTTCGCCCGATTGGGCGGCTATTCCAAAACCTTTTACCCAATGGCTCATTCTGAACTCATTGTCTTCGGTATGCAGGATGAATTGACCATTGAATATGGAGTGCTTTTCGGCGAAGGGATTTTCCATGAATAAAATCCAGGTTAGTGAATGTATCTATGACCAAGCCTGAAATTACACCTATTCATTTATCAGTAAAAATAATTTTTCAGGAATTTCTAATTACACCTCGCCCTGGGCTTTCTGTACAAAACAGTTTCGGTTGCAATAATTTTATTATCCACATCACGCATAATTATGCTGTCTCTTATCGCCCCCTGTTTACCACGACAAGAGATAAATATCGGCCCGTCTTCACTTTGGTTCTTTCCACTACAAAATGTCACGTAAATATCGCCCTTCTTAAACCCATTTATCCACACTGTATCACGTCGATCAATAATTAACTTCCCAAACATCCACATTCCTGCTACCGAATCCATTTCCATATAAATATGCTGCGTGCTGTTTTGCCCCTGATACGAGATGTATTTGTAATCAATATACAACTCATAACGATACGACTCCTTTACTGCTTTGTCTATCCTGAAACAGGATACAAGCAGTGTCGTAATTGTGATGCAGAGAAGGAATGTTTTTTTCATAACGAGAAATCGGCCTATTCAAAGTAATAAAAAACCCGGAAAAGCTGAAGAAATATCAGACTCATGCGCTGCTAAAGAACAAACTTCTCATTCCCCGCAATGAGCGTATAAACAGCCATATCCGAAAACTTTCCATCAAAAAATACCCTGTCGGTAAAATGCGCCTCTTTCCTGAACCCGATATGCTCCATCAAATAAATTGCCCCTCTGTTGCCGGGCGAAACTTTTGCTTCAATTGTATGCAGTTTCATTTCCTCTATTCCAAACCGCACAATAGCCTCCACTGCTTCGAGCGCAATATGCTTTCCCCAGTAATCCACACTCATTTCGCCGCCTATTTCGGCGCGGAGGTTGGCAAAGTCGATTTGATTAAAACCACAGGTGCCAATTATTCTTTCATTCTCTCTCAGCACACCGGCCCAGCCAATGGCCTGCCTTTGCCTGTAGGCCTGCGAAGTTTTTTCCGCCAATTGCACCGCGCTTTCCAAACTGCTCATCGCGTCTCTTGCAATAAACTGATTCACACGTCCGCTTGAGCGCATTGCAAAAATTTCGGCGGCATCCGATAATCTGATTTCGCGAAGGGTGAGGCGTTGAGTTTTAAGGACGGGAAATGACTCGAAAACCTTTTCGTTAATTTTCATGGTTACTGTTTGATGCGGAGGTTGTTTATTCATTCATTACTGCATTCGCTAAAACAAAAACTCCCGCCTCATTGCAGAGGCGGGAGCATATTTTAGCGTTGAATACATGAAGCAATTATTACGCCTGCACCAATCCGATCTTCTTCTTAATTCCTTCGGTAGTAATAGAACCCGGACGCTCAATCGGATGACCGAGTGCGCGATCCCAGATGAGCGACGCAAGTACGCCCAGCGCGCGCGATACACCAAACAATACCGTGTAAAAATCAAACTCGGTAATGCCAAAGTGCATGAGCAGCGCGCCCGAATGTGCATCTACGTTTGGCCAGGGGTTTTTGATTTTGCCTGTGCCTTCGAGAATGGGCGGTGCTACTTTATACACCATCTGCACAATTTCGCAGAGGTTGTCAAGGCCATGCGGCTCTTTGATGTAACGCTGGTAGAAATCCTGCTGTGCGGCAAAACGCGGATCGGTTTTGCGGAGTACGGCGTGGCCGTAGCCGGGTACCACGCGGCCTGCTTCGAGGGTTTCTTTGATGTAGGCGGCAATCTGTTCTTCGGTGGGAAGCTCGGCGCCAATTTCTTCGCGCATTTTCAGAATCCACGCTATTACTTCCTGGTTGGCGAGGCCGTGAAGCGGGCCTGCAAGACCGTTCATGCCGGCGGCAAAAGCGAGATAAGGATCGCTCAGTGCCGAGCCTACGAGGTGAGTGGTATGCGCGCTTACGTTTCCGCCTTCGTGGTCGGCGTGAATGGTCATGTACAGGCGCATGAGGCGTTTTACATCAAACGCATCGTAGCCCATCATGTGTGCCAGGTTGGCGGCCCAGTCGAGCTTCGGATCGGGCTCGATGTGCTCGTTGTTTTTGTATTTTTTGCGGTAGATGTATGCAGCTACGCGGGGCAGGCGGGCAATGAGATTCATTGAATCTTCATACACATAATCCCAGTAATCTTTTTTGCCCACGCCTTCGCGGTATGCTTTGGCAAACAGCGACTCGGTTTGCATGGCCATAACAGCAATGCTGAACATGGTCATGGGATGCGTGCTCGAAGGCAGTTTGTCGAGTGTATCGAAAACGTGCTTGGGCACAATGGCGCGGCGGGCCCAGTTGTTGCTGATGTCGTAGGCTTCTTCGGCTGTGGGAAGCTCGCCCACGAGCATGAGGTAGAAAATTCCTTCGGGCAGCGGCTCGGTGCCGTTGGGAGCTTTGGGCAGTTTGGCCCGGAGTTCGGGAATGGAGTAACCACGAAAACGGATGCCCTCTTCGGGATCCAGTTTCGAAGTTTCGGTTACCAGACCGGTAATGCCTTTCATTCCCTGATACACCTGCGCCACGGTGTATTCGCCTAATTTCACATCACCGTGTTCTTTGATGATGCTCTTTACTTCGGCCGCCAGGGGCCGCGCTTTTTCAATAAATTTTTCCTTCAGACTGTCCATAATTTCCGAATCGCCTTTGCCGGATGTTGCTGTTTAACTGTATTTGCTCAAAAGCCCTTAAAAGTAGGCAGCAATAAACGTTTCTGCAACCTTTGGCGGTGTTTTTGTGAAACTTTTATTATAACAATTTCAACGGCCGAAAGTTCGTGGCAGAAACTGCCCTGTGCGTTTCCGATCTTCCCGCAAGGGCTTACAATAGTAATGCACCAGACATTACTGCCTGATGCATTGCCATTGAATTAATAATGATTTAAGCCGGAGAAAATCTTACGCCGCTCAGGGCACAAACTTAAACATCTTACCCAGGTAACGCGCCGAACCGCCCAACTGCTCTTCTATGCGCAGCAACTGGTTGTACTTTGCAATCCTGTCGGAGCGCGATGCGGAGCCGGTTTTTATTTGTCCGCAGCTAAGCGCCACAGCCAGGTCGGCAATGGTGGTATCTTCGGTTTCGCCCGATCGGTGGCTCATAACGCTGGTGTAGGCGTGTGTGTGCGCCATCTGCACGGCATCTATCGTTTCGGTGAGGGTGCCAATCTGGTTTACTTTTACCAGAATGGAGTTGGCCACACCGTTTACAATGCCTTCGGCAAGGCGGTCGGTGTTGGTTACAAACAGATCGTCGCCCACAAGCTGCACCTGCTCGCCAAGTTCGTTGGTGAGGTTGCTCCAGCCGCTCCAGTCGTCTTCGGCCAGGCCGTCTTCGATGCTCAGAATGGGGTATTTGCTGCACCACTCGCTCCAGTAGCCCACCATTTCGTCGCTGGTAAGCTCGCGCTTGTCTGACTTGTGGAAGATGTATTTGCCGGCTTTTGCATCGTAAAACTCGGTAGCGGCGGCATCCATGGCAATGAAAATGTCTTCGCCGGGTTTGTAGCCTGCTTTTTCGATGGCGCGGAGTACATACTCAATGGCTTCGTCGTTGCTGCGGATGTTGGGGGCAAAACCGCCTTCATCGCCCACGTTGGTGGCCAGGCCTTTTTCTTTGAGTACTTTTTTGAGGTGGTGGAAAGTCTCGGTGCCCATGCGCAGTGCATCGCTGAAATTGTCGGCACCCACGGGCATAATCATAAACTCCTGAAAGTCGATTCCGTTATCGGCATGCGCACCGCCGTTGAGAATGTTCATGAGCGGAATGGGCAGCAGCATGGCATTTACACCACCCACGTAGCGGTAAAGCGGCTGGCGGGCTTCTTCTGCCGCAGCTTTGGCCACAGCCAGCGATACGCCCAAAATGGCATTGGCACCCAGCTTGCCCTTGTTGGCCGTACCGTCGAGCTGAATCATCTTCGCATCAATGACCGCCTGATCGAAAATGTACATACCGTTAAGCTCTTCGCGCAGCACGGTATTGATATTGTTTACGGCCATGAGCACGCCCTTGCCCAGAAACGACTTCATATCGCCGTCGCGGAGTTCAACTGCTTCGTGTGCGCCGGTTGATGCGCCCGAGGGCACGGCTGCACGGCCATGTGTGCCGGAGTTGGTAATTACATCCACCTCAACGGTGGGATTGCCGCGCGAATCGAGTATCTGGCGGGCCTGTATGGATGCGATGAAACTCATGAGTGTTGATATGGTATTATTTCAATGAATAATTTCAGGCGTGAACCGGCGCTTTCACCGCATTCATGTTTTCCACAAACTGGTCAAACAGGTAACGCGCATCGTGCGGACCCGGATTGGCTTCGGGGTGATACTGCACGCAGAACACGTTCTTAACGCGGTGGCGCAGGCCTTCGATGGTGTTGTCGTTGAGGTTGATGTGGGTAATTTCTATGTCGGGATTGTTGGCCACATCTTCGGCTTTCACCGCAAAACCGTGGTTCTGCGAGGTTACTTCCGATTTGCCGGTAATCAGGTTCTTTACAGGGTGGTTAATGCCGCGGTGGCCGTTATGCATTTTGTAGGTGCTCAGCCCGAATGCCTGCGCAATAAGCTGGTGACCGAGGCAAATGCCAAACACCGGCGTACCGCTGTCGATAAGGGCTTTCACGGTGGCTGTTTCGGCGGGCATTACGCCCGGATCGCCGGGGCCGTTTGAAATCATGTAACCATCGGCTCCCCAGGCCATTATTTCGGCGGCGGGGGTGTGCATCGGGAATACTTTTACAAAGCAGCCGCGCTCGGTGAGGCAGCGCACAATGTTGGTTTTCACGCCCAGGTCGAGCAGGGCCACTTTCAGCGGGGCATCGGCATTGCCGGCGGTGTAGGCTTCTTTGGTGCTCACTTTCGACGAAAGTTCGAGCCCGGCCATGGAAGGTACTTTGGCCAGTTCGGTCTTGAGGCTGTCCACATCGAGGTTGCTGCTCGAAATAATGGCGTTCATGGCTCCGCGCTGGCGTATGTGGCGCACAATGGCGCGGGTATCCACTTCGCAGATGCCCACCACGCCCTGTTCTACAAAATAATCGCGGATAGATTTATGTGCGGCGGGGCGCGAGTAGATTTCCGAAAACTTTTTACACACCAGTCCGGCAATCTTTATCGAACCCGATTCCACTTCCTCGTTGTGAATACCGTAGTTGCCGATATGCACGCTGGCGGCGGTAAGTATTTGTCCGTAATAGGAAGGGTCGGTAAAGATTTCCTGATAACCGGTCATGCCGGTGTTGAAGCAAATTTCGCCGGTAGTGGTGCCAATGGCTCCGGCGGCTTTACCGTGAAACACGGTTCCGTCTTCGAGTACAAGCACGGCCGGAGGCAGCGGTGCGTATTTCAGGCGGTGTGATTTTGTTTCTTCCACAGTGGTTTTGTTTTTGTGCTAAAAAAAAACGGGACGAGGCAAAATTACCCGATCCCGTTTTTGTGTTGAAATCAACTTGCTGACAACTTATTCACCTGCGTTTTCGGTTGAAGTTTCAGCGGTGCCTTCGGCTTTCTTGGTTTTACCACGGCCACGGCGTGTTGTTTTGGCTTTCTTGCCTTCCGATTTGCTGTTGAGCAGGAGTTCGTTGTAGTCCACAAGCTCAATGAGGCACATATCGGCGCTGTCGCCACGGCGGCGGGCAGCGGGGCTCGGGTTTACCGAGAGGCTGTAGCGGATAATGCGGGTGTAACCACCGTTGCGGGTAGCCACTTTCGGGCCTACTTCCTTGAAAAGCTCGGTTACGGCTTCTTTGCTTTGCAGATAGCTGAACACTGTACGACGGTTGTGCTGGCTATCGTCTTTGGCGCGGGTAATGAGCGGCTCCACAAAGCTGCGGAGGGCTTTTGCTTTGGCAACCGTGGTGTTGATCCGCTTGTGCATGATCAGCGAACTAGCAAGGTTCGACATGAGGGCGGCGCGGTGGCCGTCCTTACGTCCCAGGTGGTTGTTTTTGTTACCGTGTCTCATGGTCGGTTATTCGGGTGTTGTACGGCTGAAATGCGTCCCCGGCGGGCGGGTGCTTACGGCCGGATTTTGGTATTAGTCTTTATCGAGTTTGTACTTCACCACGTTCATGCCGAAGTGCAGGCCTTTGCTGGCTACGAGTTCTTCAAGCTCGGTGAGTGATTTCTTACCGAAGTTGCGGAACTTCAGAAGATCGTTTTTGTTGAAAGAAACCAGGTCGCCCAGGGTTTCCACGTCGGCTGCCTTGAGGCAGTTGAGTGCGCGTACCGAAAGATCCATGTCAACCAGTTTGGTTTTGAGCAACTGGCGCATGTGCAGCGAATCTTCGTCAAACTCTTCGCTTGATGCTCTCTCCACGGTGTCCACGGTGATCTTCTCGTCGGAGAAGAGCATGAAGTGGTGGATGAGGATTTTGGCAGCTTCCTTGAGTGCGTCTTTCGGGTGAATAGAGCCGTCGGTAACGATTTCCATTACCAGTTTCTCGTAGTCGGTTTTCTGCTCTACACGGTAGTTTTCCACGGCGTATTTCACGTTGCGGATGGGGGTGTAGATGGCATCAATCGGAATCAGACCGATGGGTGCGTTAACCGGCTTGTTTTCTTCGGCGGGTACATAGCCGCGGCCTTTCTCGATGGTGAGCTCGATTTTGAGTTTCACCGCCGGCTCCATGTTGCAGATCACGAAATCGGGATTGAGCACCTGGAAGCCTGAAGTAAATTTACCGATATCGCCGGCAGTGAGCTGAGTTTTGCCGGTGATGTTTACCACCACTTTCTCACTCTCGGTTGATTCGATCTGGCGCTTGAAACGCACCTGCTTGAAGTTAAGAACGATCTCGGTAACGTCTTCCATTACTCCTTTGATCGTTGAGAACTCGTGCTCCACACCTTCGATACGGATGGTCGTGATGGCGTAGCCTTCGAGCGACGAGAGCAGGATGCGGCGAAGCGCGTTACCGATGGTGATGCCGTAGCCGGGTTCCAGCGGGCGGAACTCGAAGAGGCCTTCGGTTTCGCTTGACTGGATCATTATCACCTTATCGGGTTTCTGAAATGCGAGGATGCCCATAGTGGTTCTCCGTTGTATGCGGTTGATGTTCGGTTAATAGTTGGTTGGAGGCTGTTTACGCCGCCTCCGCGCGCCACTCATTATTTAGAGTACAATTCAACGATGAGCTGTTCCTTGATGTTTTCCGGAATCTGTGTACGCTCCGGGAAACTTACAAACTTGCCTTCCATCGTTGAAGAGTTGAACTCCAGCCAGGGGAAGTTGCTGCCCGCGCCAACCGAATTGTTGATTGACTCGAGAGCTTTCGACTTCTCACGAACGGCTACCACATCACCCGGCTTGAGGGTGTATGAGGGGATGTTTACCAACTCGCCATTTACAGTGATGTGGCGGTGCGACACCAACTGACGGGCTCCTGCGCGGGTGGGCGCAATGCCGAGGCGGTAAACTACGTTGTCGAGGCGGGCCTCGATGAGTTGCAGAAGCACCTCACCGGTAATGCCTTTGGAACGTGATGCGCGTTCGAAAATGAGTGAAAACTGACGCTCAAGAATGCCGTAGGTGTATTTCACCTTCTGCTTCTCGGCGAGCTGCACGGCATATTCTGATTTCTTGGCGCGCTTGGCGGTTTGGCCATGCTGGCCGGGACCGTAATTTTTCTTTTCCAGAACGCGGTCGGGACCGAAGATAGGCTCACGGAAACGACGTGCAATTTTGGTTTTGGGACCGATATATCTAGCCATTGTTTTTCGCTGTTACAGGTAATGATTTGGATTATACGCGACGGCGTTTGGGAGGACGGCAACCGTTGTGCGGAATCGGTGTGATGTCCACAATTTCGGTTACTTCAAGACCGGAGGTGTTCAGCGTGCGGATAGCTGACTCGCGGCCCGAACCGGGTCCTTTTACAAACACTTTTACTTTGCGCAGACCAGCTTCGTAGGCTACTTTGGCGCAATCGGCGGCAGCCGTTTGTGCAGCATACGGAGTGTTCTTCTTGGAGCCGCGGAAGCCCATTTTACCTGCGCTTGCCCACGAAATTACCTGACCGGAATTGTTGGTGAGCGAAATGATAATATTGTTGAAGGTGGCGCTGATGTGTGCCTGGCCTACCGCATCGACTTTCACGACGCGCTTCTTGGCCACTACTTTGCCACCGCCTTTGCCGGATTGTTGTTGTTTTGCCATGATGTTTGGTCTTTTACGCCGCCTGCTGTCTCACGACATAAGCAGCGAATGGATCGTTACAATTACTTGGTTGCCTTTTTCTTGTTAGCAACAGTTTTACGCTTGCCTTTGCGGGTACGTGCATTGTTCTTGGTGGTTTGACCACGAACGGGCAGACCAAGACGATGACGCACACCACGGTAAGCACCAATATCCATCAGGCGTTTGATGTTGAGCTGGGTTTCAGAACGCAGCGCGCCTTCTACTTTCAGGTTGTCGTTGATGTAGTTACGAATCTTTGAAAGTTGATCGTCGTTCCACTCCTGAACCTTGGTGTCAAAGCTAACACCGGCTTCAGTTAGAATTTTACGGGCGGTTTGGCGACCAATACCAAAGATGTAGGTCAGACCGACTTCGCCGCGCTTGTTTTTTGGTAAGTCAATACCAGAAATACGTGCCATTTTTTTGTTTATGTACTGTTATGAGGTAATCCGAATCCTTTTACCAGATTAGCCTTTCTGGCGTTGCTTGAACTTAGGATTCTTCTTGTTGATCACGTAAACGCGACCTTTGCGGCGCACAATGATGCACTCTGCGCTGCGTTTTTTTACTGATGTTCTGACTTTCATCTCAGGTCAGGTGTTTTGATGCCTTTCGGCGTTTATTTGTAACGATAAGAAATGCGTCCTTTGGTAAGATCGTATGGCGAAATCTCCACTTTAACTCGGTCGCCGGGCAGAATTTTGATGTAGTACATCCGCATCTTTCCGGAGATGTGGGCGGTAATCACGTGGCCGTTCTCTAATTCTACGCGGAACATCGCGTTTGAGAGGGCTTCAATGATGGTGCCGTCCTGTTCAATAGATGGTGTTTTGGCCATGTATTATATTTCGATCTTTTGTTCTTTCAATACCTGTTCGATCTCTTCGAACGAGGACAGAATTTCGGCTTTACCTCCCAGCAGCGCAACCGTATGCTCATAGTGCGCCGAGGGCTTGCCGTCGGCTGTGGTAATTGTCCAGCCGTCGCGTTCGTGACGAACTGATTTTGTTCCCATGTTAATCATGGGTTCAATGGCAATTACCAACCCTTCTGCCAGCTTGGGCCCGCTTCCGCGGCGGCCAAAGTTAGGAACTTCCGGCGGTTCGTGAAGGTTCCGCCCTATTCCGTGTCCAACCAGTTCGCGAACTACACCGTATCCATGCTTCTCGGCATGGCTCTGTATGGCTTCGCTTACATCGCCCAGGCGGTTTCCTGCGGCCACCTTTTCTATGCCTTTGTAAAGGCTTTCCTTGGTTACGCGCAGCAGGGTAAGCACTTCGGGTTTCACCTCTCCTACCGGAATGGTGTATGCCGAGTCGCCGTACCAGCCGTTCAGTATCACGCCGCAGTCAACCGATACCACATCTCCGTCTTTAATTTCGTATTTGCCGGGAATGCCGTGTACCACTTCTGCGTTCACACTGGTACAAAGCGTACCGGTGAAGCCGTGAAACCCTTTGAACGCCGGCACTCCGCCGTGATCGCGGATGAAGGTTTCAGCAATTCCGTCGATGTGCAACGTGGTTACACCCGGTCGAATATGCCTTGCCACTTCCGCAAGGGTTTTGCCAACAAGTAAAGAACTCTGTCGTATTAATTCTATTTCTTCCTGCGTCTTGAGCTGGATCATGGTAGTGCCGGGCTTAGAACTGTCCCTGCTGCTGTGCCATTCCCACGCTCGAACGTCCTTTGATACGGCCCGATTTCATCAAACCGTCGTAGTGACGCATGAGCAGGTAGCTTTCGATCTGCTGCAGGGTATCGAGCACCACACCTACAAGGATGAGGATACTGGTTCCGCCGTAGAACGAAGCAAATTCGTCGGTTACGTTCATGTTTATTACAATGGCGGGCAGGATGGCTACGAAAGCCAGCATGAGTGAGCCCGGCAGGGTAATGCGCGACATGATCTGGTCGATGAATTCGGCTGTTTTCTTTCCGGGTTTCACGCCGGGAATAAAACCTTCATTGCGCTTCATTTCTTCGGCCATCGTATTCGGGTTTACCGTAATGGCGGTGTAGAAATAGGTAAAGGCAATGATGAGCAGTGCGATTACAATGTTGTAGGCCACGCCGTAATGATCGCTGAATGCACGTACAAACCAGTTGGGTTCGTCGCCGCTGCTGGCAAAACCAACAAGCTGAATCGGAATCATAAGGATAGCCTGCGCGAAGATGATCGGCATTACACCGGCCGCATTTACTTTCAACGGAATGTAGTTACGCTGTCCGCCATACTGACGGTTGCCTACAATGCGCTTGGCAAAGTGAATGGGAATACGGCGGGTGCCCTGTACCATGAGGATACAGCCAATAACTACCAAAAGCAGGATGGCAAGCTCCACCACAAACATAATCAGACCGCCGCCGCCGCCAGAAAAACGGCTGTCGAACTCCTGAATCAACGCCTGGGGCAGGCGCGCCACGATACCGATCATGATAATGAGCGAAATACCGTTGCCAATGCCTTTGTCGGTAATTTTCTCACCGAGCCACATGGTAAATACGGTGCCTGTTACCAGAATCAGCACCGACTGCAGCCACCAGAAGGTGGAAGGATCGGGCACTGCGCCTGTTTTGTCCACTACCTGTGTACCGAGATAACCCACAGCCTGGAGGGCGGTAATTACCACGGTGAGGTAACGTGTGTACTGATTGATTTTCTTGCGTCCGCTTTCGCCTTCGCGCTGCATGCGCTGGAAGAACGGTACGGCCATGGTGAGCAGCTGCAGGATAATGGATGCCGAGATGTACGGCATAATACCAAGCGCCAGAATGGAGGCATTCTGGAAAGCGCCACCGGAGAAAATATTAATCAGTTGGAGAATACCTTCTCCTGAGCCCTGGTCGAGTTTTTCGGGATTAACGCCGGGCAGAACCACGAAGGTTCCGAGGCGGAAAATCAGCAAAAAGCCCAGCGTATATAAAATACGCTGGCGCAATTCCTCGATCGAGAAAATATTCTTTATGGTCTCGATGAACTTCTTCATATCAGAGAGTTGTGGCTGAACCGCCGGCGGCCTCGATGGCAGCTTTAGCGGTGGCCGAGAAGGCGTGAGCGGTTACGGCTGCTTTGGCTTTAAGTTCGCCGCGGCCGAGGATTTTGATACGGTCGTTTTTCGACACCAGACCGGCAGCGATGAGATCGGCGGGAGCGATGGTGCTCAGTGCCTTTTTCTCGATCAGTTGCTGAAGTACATCGAGGTTGATGCCTTTGTACTCCACGCGGTTGATGTTCTTGAAACCGAATTTGGGAACACGGCGCTGGAGGGGCATCTGACCACCTTCAAAACCGCGTTTTGCAGAGTAACCCGAGCGCGACTGGGCGCCTTTGTGACCACGTGCCGAAGTACCGCCTTTGCCGGAGCCCTGGCCGCGGCCGAGTCGTTTGCCCTGGTTTTTAGTGGAACCTTTGGCAGGTGTAAGGTTGCTTAAGTTCATTTCTTATACGATATTGAATGTGATCAGATATTTTCCACTTTCACTAAGTGCTGTACTTTGGCAACCATGCCAAGCACCTGCGGGGTGCCTTCTTTAACCACGGAGCGGTTCATACGCTTCAGGCCGAGGGCGATGAGCGTCTGCTTCTGACGCTCGGGATAGTCGATGCAGCTTTTAATCTGCGTGATTTTGATCTGGGCCATTATGTGTACAGGTTAGCCGTTGAACACTTTATCCATTGAAATGCCACGCTGCTGGGCAACGCTGTGCGCATCGCGGAGCTGCATCAGGGCCGCCATGGTAGCTTTCACCACGTTGTGCGGGTTTGATGAGCCTTTGCTCTTCGCAAGTACGTCGGTAATACCAACGCTCTCAAGCACGGCACGCATAGCACCACCGGCAATTACACCGGTACCGTGCGAAGCGGGCTTGAGGAACACAAGCGAGCCACCGAATTTACCTTCCTGGGGGTGCGGAACAGAACCGTTCACGATGCACACCTTTACGAGGTTCTTCTTGGCATCTTCAATTGCCTTGGTGATTGCGTCGGTAACTTCCTTCGCTTTACCGAGACCGTAACCTACCACGCCTTTTTCGTTACCTACCACTACGATAGCGGTAAAACGGAAAGCACGGCCGCCTTTGGTTACTTTGGTTACACGCTGCACGCCAACCAAACGATCTTTCAGTTCGATGTCGCTGGACTTGACGCGTTTTACGTTAACATTTGCCATTTCTGCTGTTGCATTAACCCTTCACAGGGGATGATTCATTAGAATTGAAGACCTCCTTCGCGTGCTGCCTCGGCGAGTGCTTTCACTCGTCCATGGTAAAGGTAACCACCGCGGTCGAATACGATGGTCCTGATACCGGCTGCGACAGCTTTCTGGGCAATTGCACTGCCCACCAGCTTGGCCTGTTCGATTTTGTTTACTTTCTGGCCGGCTATCGCTTTTTCGCGCGATGAGGCGGCTACAAGGGTAACACCTTTCGTATCGTCGATGATCTGAACGTAGATATCCTTGTTGCTGCGGAATACACTCAGGCGCGGAGAGGCTGTCGTGCCCGACAGGCGCTTGCGGATGCGCATCTGAATGCGTTTGCGGCGTTGTTCTTTTGTAATTGCCATTGTTCGTTCTGTCTTTATCGCCCGGATTTGGCCGGGAGCCCTCTAAGGGTGTGTCAGACCTTTGTTGATTATTTACCGGCTGATTTACCTGCTTTGCGGCGCAGGATTTCGCCGGTGAATTTGATACCCTTGCCTTTGTACGGCTCCGGCTTACGGAGTGAACGGATCTTGGCCGCTACCATGCCCAGCAACTCGTTGTCGTTGCATTCGAGAATGATTTTCGGGTTCTGACCTTTTTCGGCAGTTGCAGTAGCTTTGATTTCTTCGGGAAGTTCGAAGATGATATTGTGCGAGTAACCCAGGGTGAGTTCCAGTTGCTGGCCTTTAACGGCAGCACGGTAACCTACACCCACAAGCTCCTGTTCGGTTTTGTAGCCGGTTGATACGCCGGTAACCATATTCTGGAGCAGGGCACGGTAAAGACCGTGAAGGGCTTTATGACGTTTCTGTTCGGTAGGACGAACCAGGGTAACAATACCGCCGTCAATATTAACCTGCATATCGGGATCGATCGAGCGCTTGAGCTCGCCCTTGGGACCTTTTACTGTAACGAGGTTTTTATCGTTTACAGAAACGCTAACGCCCTGGGGCAGTGTGATAGGAAGTTTACCAATTCGTGACATAGTGATGACCCTCCGTGTGATTAGTAAACAAAACAAAGAACTTCGCCACCCACATTGTCTTTGCGGGCTTCTTTGTCGGTCATCAGGCCTTTTGATGTTGACAAAATGGCCACGCCGAGTCCGTTCATTACGCGGGGCACTTCAGAAACGCCTGCATATTGACGAAGACCCGGTTTTGAAACACGAACGAGGCCGCGGATTGCGGACTGCTTGGTGACGGGATGATACTTGAGAGCAATTTTGATGATGCCCTGTTTGTTGGCGCTGTCATCAAACTTGTAGTTGAGAATGTATCCTTTCTCGAAGAGGATCTTGGTGATCGCCTTCTTCGTGTTGGAAGCGGGAATTTCCACAACACGGTGATTTGCCTTGATGGCGTTCCTCACGCGGGTGAGGTAATCAGAGATTGTATCTGTCATTGTTATTGTTTTATATGTTATCCCGCACGCGGGATAATTATACAAAACGCAAAAGAGCGTCTGTAGTTTACTTAGTTATTACCAGCTTGATTTGGTTACTCCGGGTATTTTACCGGCGAGAGCCATTTCGCGCAACTGGTTGCGGCAGAGACCAAACTGGCGGTTGTAACCGCGGGGGCGGCCTGTAATCTTGCAACGGTTGCGCAAACGCACCGGTGAAGAGTTACGGGGCAGCTTCTGGAGTTCAGTCCAATTGCCTTCTTTCTTAAGCTGTGCACGCTTTTCAGCGAATTTATCTACCAGCTTTTGGCGCTTTACTTCGCGCGCCTTCATTGATTCTTTAGCCATGTTCCAGCCTTAAACGGGGTGCGAAGATAGTTATTTTTTCTGATTCTTGAACGGTAAACCAAATTCTGTGAGAAGAGCTTTAGCTTCTTCATCGGTATTGGCCGATGTAACGAAGGTAATGTCCATACCCATAATCTTGGCCACCTTGTCAATGTCGATCTCCGGGAAGATGATCTGTTCGGTTACACCGAGGGTGTAATTTCCTTTTCCGTCGAAGCCTTTCTCGTTGATACCGCGGAAATCGCGGATACGGGGAAGCGCGGTAGAAACCAGGCGGTCGAGGAACTCCCACATGCGGTCGCCGCGCAGGGTTACTTTCACACCGATGGCTACGCCTTTACGGAGTTTGAAGTTTGAGATGTCTTTGCGTGAAATGGTTGACACGGGTTTTTGACCGGTGATGGTAGCCATTTCTTTCAAAGCACCTTCAATGAGTTTTTTATCAGCAACCGCATCGCCGATACCCTGGTTGAGGCAGATTTTCTCCAGACGGGGAACCTGCATAGGGCTTTTGTAGTTGAAGCGCTTCTGGAGCGAGGGCACTGCCTGCTCACGGTAAAGGGCTTTCATACGCGGATTGTAGGTCGAGGTAGCCATTACTTGATTGCCTCCTTCGATTTTTTGGAGTAACGTTCGATTTTACCGGTCTTCTCGTTTTCACGGCGGCCTACGCGGGTAGCGTTGCCTGATCCGTCAACGAGCATCAGGTTCGAGATGTGGATAGTTGCGGGAACGTCCACGATACCACCGTTCGGATATTTCGAGGTGGGCTTGGTGTGTTTCTTCACAGTCACACCTTCGAGGGTAACGCGCTGGGTGTCGGGGTTAACCGACAGCACTTTGTAGCGTTCTTTGCTGCTCTTGTGCTCGCCAGAGATCACCAGAACAGTGTCGCCTTTTTTAATTTTCAGCTTTGCCATTTTGCTGGTTCTGATTAGAGCACTTCAGGTGCAAGTGAAATGATCTTTGTGTAATTGGTATCGCGCAGTTCGCGTGCCACGGGTCCGAAGATACGGGTGCCGCGGAGTTCGTCCTGGGCGTTCAGCAGTACGCAGGCGTTGTCATCGAAACGGATGTACGAGCCATCTGCACGGCTGATTTCTTTTTTGGTGCGCACCACCACGGCTTTTGATACGGTACCTTTTTTCACGTTGCCCGAGGGCAGGGCGTGTTTTACGGTAACCACAATTTTATCGCCGATAGAAGCATAACGCTTCTTGGTGCCACCGAGTACACGGATGCAGAGTACTTCTTTTGCTCCGCTGTTGTCGGCTACTGTAAGCCGGGATTCCTGTTGGATCATCGCGCTATATCGCTTTACTAATCGTCAGACTTCGGTTACTTGGCCCGCTCTACAATTTCCACTAAGCGCCAGCATTTGCTTTTACTCAACGGACGGGTTTCCTGGATACGAACAACATCACCGATGTTGCACTCGTTCTTTTCGTCGTGTGCAGTGAAGGTGGAAGTCTTCTTCATGAATTTCCCGTATTTCGGGTGTTTCACCTTGCGTTCCACAGCAACCACGATGGATTTTTGCATCTTATTGCTAATCACTGTGCCGGTTTTCTCTTTGCGGAGGTTCCGGGTTATGGTTTGTTCCATGTTCATCAGTCGTTATTGGTTGTGGAACGTTTAGTTGGTTGCTGTGTTTGCATTGCGCTTGTTGATTTCTGTCAACAGGCGTGCAATGTGGCGTCGTGAGGCGCGTATTTTCATGGGGTTCTCGGCGGGAGACACCATGTGATTGAGCTTCATCTTTGCGAGCTGACCCTGTTCCTGGGCGAGGTGCTCTCGAAGCTCTGCCACTGACAATTGGGCGATATCTTTCTGTTTCATCGCGCTTGGTTATTTACTTTTCTGCCTTAGGCGTTATCGGGTGAGTAATCGGCACGAACGATGAACCGTGTGGTAACCGGGAGCTTCTGTGCGGCAAGGCGCAGGGCTTCTTTGGCGGTTTCCAGGGGAACACCTTCGGCTTCGAACAATACTGAACCGGGTTTTACCACAGCCACCCAGAATTCGGGGGCACCTTTACCTTTACCCATACGTACCTCGGCAGGTTTACGGGTAATGGGTTTATCGGGGAATACGCGGATCCACACCTGGCCTTCACGCTTGAGGTAACGTGTCATGGCAACACGGGCGGCTTCGATCTGCTTGGCGGTGAGCCAGCATTCTTCGAGCGATTTGATGGCGAATGATCCGAAAGCGAGCTGGTTGCCACGGGTGGCGTTACCTTTCACTTTCATCTTATGTTGCTTCCGGAATTTCGTCCGTTTCGGCTGTAACATGATCGACTTACGTTAGTACGATTACTTTCTGGTGTGAATTATTTGCTGGCCGCGTTGTTATTGTTGCTGCCTTCCTTGCGGGGACCGCGGCGCTGGCGGCGGCCATCGCGGCGATCGCCTCCTGCGGGAGCCTGACGCTTTTCGCGCTGGGCACCGTTGGCGTTGGGTGACAGGTCGATTTTGCCATACAGCTCTCCTTTGCAGATCCACACTTTTACGCCTATACGGCCGTATTGTGTATGTGCTTCGGCAAGTGCGTAGTCAATATCAGCACGGAGGGTATGCAGGGGAACGCGGCCTTCCTTGTAACCTTCTACGCGGGCAATTTCTGCACCGGCAAGACGGCCTGAGCATTTTACCTTGATACCTTCGGCTCCCATGCGCATGGTAGAGGCAATAGCCATCTTGATAGCGCGACGGAAAGAGATACGGCCTTCGATCTGACGGGCGATGCTGTCGGCCACCAGACGAGCGTCGAGCTCGGGGCGCTTCACTTCGAAGATGTTGATCTGAACTTCTTTGCCGGTGAGCTTTTTGATCTCTTCCTTGAGTTTATCAACTTCTTTACCGCCTTTACCGATGATGATACCGGGACGAGCCGTGTGGATCGTAACGGTGATCAGCTTCATGGTGCGCTCGATCACAATTTTGGAGATGCTGCCTTTAGAAAGGCGGGCTTTCATGTAGGCGCGGATCTTTTCGTCTTCGAGAATTTTCTCGGCATAGTGACGGCCACCGTACCAGTTGGAATCCCAGCCACGGACGATACCCAGGCGCAGACCGATCGGATTTACTTTTTGTCCCATTGTTGTGTCTTTACGCGGTCTTAATTTCGTCGATAATAAGCGTTACGTGGTTCGAACGCTTGCGGATGCGGTGTGCGCGGCCCTGCGGAGCGGCAGAGATACGCTTGAGCATGGTGGCGCTGTCAACCATTACAGTTTTTACGAAGAGGGCATCAGCCTGTGCGGTGCTGCCTGATTTCTTTTCGTAGTTGGCGATTGCCGAACGGAGGAGTTTCTCCAGACGGCCTGCCGCTTCCTTATTGGTAAAGCGGAGGATATTGAGCGCCTTGAACACTTCCTGACCACGGATCAGGTCGGCTACCAGACGCATTTTACGCGGCGAGGTGGGTACGTTGTTCAGACGGGCGATGTAAGTGCTTTTCATCGCGTCCTTCCGAGCTGCAGCCACATTTTCTTTTCTGCGTGCCATTTGTTTGTTGGTCGTTTGGTCGGTTCGTTAATTACTTTTTCTTGTCTTTGTTGCCGGCATGGCCACGGAATGTACGTGTGGGTGAAAATTCACCAAGACGATGTCCGACCATGTTTTCGGTAACATACACGGGAACAAATTTGTTACCGTTATGAACCGCAAAGGTATGACCAACAAACTCGGGCGTGATCATCGAGCGGCGCGACCAGGTTTTGATAGCCTGTTTCTTGCCCGACGTGTTCATCGCGTCGATCTTTTTTTCCAGTTTAAGGTCAACATAAGGACCTTTTTTGAGCGAACGTGCCATGTTTGGTTCTGCTTCTTACGCCTTAGCTAATTACTTTTTGCGGCGCTCGATGATGTACTTGTTGGAGGACTTTTTGGGGTAGCGGGTCTTGAGACCTTTGGCGGGTTTACCGCTGCGTGAGCGCGGGTGACCGCCAGAAGCGCGACCTTCGCCACCACCCATCGGGTGATCTACCGGGTTCATTGCTACACCACGGTTGCGGGGGCGACGGCCCAGCCAACGATTGCGACCAGCTTTGCCGTGCATTTCCAGGCTGTGATCGGCGTTAGACACCGAGCCAACCGTGGCCAGGCAGGTAATGAGCACCATACGTGTCTCGCCAGAAGGGAGACGCAGTACTGCAAAGCGACCATCGCGGGCGCTGAGCTGTGCGTAGGTACCTGCACTGCGGGCAATTTTCGCACCCTGGCCGGGGCGCATCTCAATGTTGTGGATCACTGTACCCAGCGGAATATCCGACAGGAACATGGCGTGACCTACTTCGGGAACGGCATTTTTGCCTGACATCACTGTCTGACCAACCTTGAGGCCGGTAGGTGCAATGATGTAACGCTTTTCGCCGTCGGCATATACCACGAGGGCAATGCGGGCAGAACGGTTGGGATCGTATTCGATCGTTTTAACCGTTGCGGGAATATCCTGCTTATCGCGCTTGAAGTCGATAATGCGATATTTCTGTTTGTGACCGCCACCGATGTAGCGCATCGTCATTTTTCCGGTGTTGTTACGACCGCCGGATTTTGTTTTCGGGGCCAGCAGGCTTTTCTCCGGGGTACCGGTAGTAATGCCTTCGCTGGTTACCAGAATACGGTGACGCTGTGCGGGTGTGAGCGGACGAAATTTCTTCAGTGCCATGGCTCCTGAGTTATCTGCCTTTGATTAGAGATTGCTGTAGAAATCGATCGTATCACCTTTGCGGAGTGTTACGACGGCCTTTTTGGCGCGGTTGGCAATACCGACTTGCATTCCGGCGCGTGTGTAACGCTGACGGACTTTGCCGATGTAGTTCATTGTGTTTACCGACTCAACGGAAACACCATACATCTTTTCAACGGCCTGTTTGATCTGAAGCTTGTTCGCCTTCGAGTCAACGATGAACCCGAATCGGTTCAGTTTCTCGGCGGCCTGCGACTGCTTCTCAGTGATGATCGGCTTAATGAGTACGCTCATGGCTTCTTAGTTGTTCAACAGGTTTTCGATGGTGTTCACCGAACTTTCCACGAGAAGGATGTTGTTTGCGTTCAGAATATCGTAAGTATTTAATTCTGAAACAGTTACAACCTTCGCCTTGGTCAGATTTCGGGACGACAAATATACGTTTTTGTTCGTGCCGTTTAACACGAGGAGTGTTTTTTTGTCAGCAACCTTGAGGCTGTTGAGTATCTCCGCGTATTTTTTGGTGGCAGGAGCTTCGAAGTTGAAGTCTTCCAAAACAGTGATATTGCTTTCTTTTGCTTTGTAAGCAAGAGCCGATTTACGGGCAAGCGCCTTCACTTTTTTGTTGAGTTTAAAGCTGTAATCGCGCGGCTCGGGGCCGAATGCACGTCCACCGCCACGGAACAGGGGCGATTTCATGCTGCCGGCACGGGCACCACCGGTGCCTTTCTGGCGCTTGAGCTTCTTAGTGGTGCGGGCAATTTCGGCACGCTCCTTTGCTTTATGCGTTCCCTGACGCTGAGCAGCAAGGTACTGCTTCACATCGAGATAAATCGCATGGTCGTTCGGCTCAATGCCGAATACCGCATCGGAGAGGTTCACCTTTTTCGACGTTGCCTTGCCGTCGATGTTATACACTGTGACTTCCATGATTATTTCTCGATGATTACGTATGAATCTTTAGCGCCGGGGATAGAACCTTTCACTACGAGGAGGTTCTTTTCGGGCATTACTTTCATGATTTCCAGGTTCTGCTTCGTCACAGTGCGGCCACCGGTGCGGCCGGCCATGCGCATACCTTTCATTACACGCGATGCGTCGGAAGAGTTACCGAGTGAACCGGGAGCGCGCAGACGGTCGTGCTGGCCGTGGGTGGTTCCACCCACACCGCCGAAGCCGTGACGCTTCATTACACCCTGAAAACCTTTGCCTTTTGAGATGCCGCTGACGTCAACGAGTTCACCTTCCTGAAACAGCTCCACCGTGATTACATCGCCGGTGTTTTTGGTCTCTTCGAAAGAGCGGAATTCAACCAGCTTGCGCTTGGGAGATGTTCCGGCTTTCTTGAAGTGACCCTGCATTGCTGAAGAGGTGTGTTTCTCTTTCTTTTCGTCAAAGGCAAGCTGAAGGGCATCATAACCGTCTTTTTCAACGGTTTTCACTTGCGTTACCACGCAAGGACCAACCTCGATCACCGTGCATGGCACATACTTGCCATTGGCACCAAAGATGCTGGTCATACCTACTTTTTTACCTATCAAGCCTGACATGGTAGTTTTTAGTTACTGTTTAATTGTTTTTGTTCTCTGTGTCGGTACGAATGACAATCAGGGCACTTTGATTTCCACTTCTACGCCGCTGGGCAGTTCGAGCTTCATCAGGGCATCAACCGTTTTGGAGGTTGAGCTGTAGATGTCGAGCAAACGCTTGTAGCTGCAGAGCTGGAACTGTTCGCGCGCTTTCTTGTTGACGTGCGGCGAGCGGAGAACCGTGTAGATGCGCTTGTGGGTAGGCAGCGGAATGGGGCCACTTACCACGGCGCCGGTTGATTTAACCGTTTTCACGATCTTCTCGGCCGATTTGTCAACCAGGTTGTAGTCGTACGACTTCAGTTTGATCCGAATTTTCTGGCTCATGTTATCTGGTTGCGAATTATACTTTTTCAGCTTTGTTGCCTTTTGCCTTGGCAATTACTTCGTCTGAGATGTTGCGCGGTGCTTCGGCAAAGTGCGAGAACTCCATGGTAGAAGTGGCACGGCCGGAGGTGATGGTGCGCAGGGCGGTTACATAACCAAACATTTCAGACAGGGGCACTTTGGCTTTTACTACCTGTGAGCCTGCTTTTGAGTCCATACCCTCGATCTGGCCGCGACGCTTGTTAAGGTCGCCTACCACGTCGCCCATGTTGGCTTCGGGGGTAATTACTTCCACTTTCATGATCGGCTCCAGAATAACCGGGCGGCATGAGGGCAGTGCCTCACGGTAAGCGGTTTTGGCGCAGATTTCGAAAGAGAGGGAGTCGGAGTCAACGTTGTGGTAAGAACCGTCGATCAGACGTACTTTGAGGGTTTCGAGCGGATAACCGGCGAGAACGCCGTTGGTCATGGCCGAACGGAAACCTTTTTCCACTGCCGGGATAAATTCGCGGGGAATGTTACCGCCGGTAATTTCGTTGATGAACTGGAGACCGCCGTTTTTGTCGGTAGCATCGAAGTCGGCGTCAACCGGACTGATTACTACTTTAATGTCGGCAAATTTACCACGGCCACCGGTTTGCTTCTTATATACTTCGCGGTGCTCGGATTCGCCGTTGATGCGTTCTTTGTAGTTTACCTGGGGAGCGCCCTGGTTTACTTCTACTTTGAACTCGCGACGGAGACGATCCACGATAATTTCGAGGTGAAGCTCGCCCATACCGCTGATGATGGTCTGGCCGGTTTCTTCGTCGCTTTTTACGCGGAAGGTGGGATCCTCTTCAGAAAGTTTGTTGAGGGCTACACCGAGTTTGTCGAGGTCGGCCTGAGTTTTGGGCTCGATGGCGAGACCAATAACGGGCTCGGGGAACTGCATGGCTTCGAGCACGATCGGTGCGTTTTCGGCACAGAGGGTGTCGCCGGTGCGGATATCTTTAAATCCTACCGCAGCGCCAATATCTCCCGCCTCGATGAAGTCGATGGCGTTCTGTTTGTTGGCGTGCATCTGGAAGATACGCGAAATCCGTTCTTTGTTGCCGCTGCGGGTGTTCAGTACATAGGAACCGGCATCGAGGCGGCCAGAGTATGCACGGAAGAACGCGAGACGACCAACGAACGGATCGGTAGCGATTTTGAAAGCGAGGGCGGTGAAGGGTTCTTTTACATCGGGACGACGTACAAGTTCTTCGCCGGTATCGGGGTTGGTTCCGATGATGTTGTTTTTGTCGAGCGGCGAAGGCATGAGGGCCATCACGTAGTCGAGCATGGTTTGTACGCCTTTGTTTTTGAAGGCCGAACCACACAACATGGGAACGATTTTGTTATGTACACATGCCTGACGGAGAGCGGCAAGGATTTCGTCTTCTGAGATTGAGTTGGGATCGTCGAAGAACTTCTCCATGAGTTTATCGTCGAATTCGGCGATAGCTTCGAGGAGTTTTTCGCGCCATTCCATGGCTTCGTCCATCATGTCGGCCGGGATGGGCACTACATTGAAGGTCATGCCCTGATCTTTTTCGTTCCACTCGATACCGCGGAAGTTTACAAGATCAACCACACCTTTGAAGCTTTCTTCGGCACCGATGGGGAGCTGAAGGGGAATGGGATTGCCGCCGAGAACTTCTTTTACCTGCTTCACTACGTTGAGGAAGTCGGCACCGGCGCGGTCCATTTTGTTTACGAACCCGAGGCGGGTTACGTTATAGTTGTTGGCAAGGCGCCAGTTTGTTTCAGACTGGGGCTCTACACCGTCAACGGCAGAGAACAGGAACACAAGGCCATCGAGTACGCGGAGTGAACGGTTTACCTCAACGGTAAAGTCAACGTGGCCGGGAGTATCGATGATGTTGATTTTGTATTTCTGGTTGCGGTAGTTCCACGAGCATGAAGTGGCGGCAGAGGTAATGGTGATACCGCGCTCCTGCTCCTGAACCATCCAGTCCATGGTAGCAGCGCCGTCGTGTACTTCACCGATTTTGTGGTTCACACCGGTATAGTACAGAATACGCTCTGTAGTGGTGGTTTTGCCGGCGTCGATGTGGGCGGCAATACCGATATTACGGGTATAACGAAGATCGCTCATTGTGTTCCTTCAACTCAAGATTACAGACGGAAATGCGAGTATGCTTTGTTGGCTTCGGCCATGCGGTGGGTGTCTTCTTTCTTTTTGAAAGCGGCACCTTCTTCTTTGGCGGCGGCAACGATTTCGGCAGCCAGACGGGCGGGCATTGATTTTTCGTTGCGGCTGCGCGAGTAGCTGATAAGCCATTTAATGCCGAGAGCGGTACGACGCTCGGGGCGAATTTCCTGAGGAATCTGGAAGGTGGCACCACCTACACGGCGGCTGCGTACTTCCACATTGGGAGTAACGTTGGCAAGGGCTTTTTTCCAGGTTTCGAGGCCGTCCTGTTCGGTGCGCTTGGCAACGATTTCAATCGCTTCGTAAAAGATGTTGTAGGCAGTTGATTTTTTGCCCTGATACATCATGTTGTTCACAAAACGCGTAACCAGGATATCGTTAAACTTGGGATCCGGGAGCAGAATGCGTTTTTTGGCTCTGGCTTTTCTCATGGTTGAGTAAAAATGAAGCGGTCAGCGATTATTTTTTCTTAGCGCCGGTTTTGGCAGCAGCGCCGGCTTTGGCTTTCTTGGTGCCGTATTTAGAACGGCGCTGGTTGCGGCCTTCTACACCAGCAGTATCGAGTGCACCACGAACGATGTGGTAACGTACACCCGGCAGGTCTTTCACACGACCGCCACGAACCAGCACGATGGAGTGCTCCTGGAGGTTGTGTCCTTCACCCGGAATGTATGCAATAACCTCCACTTTGTTGGTCAAACGTACTTTGGCTACTTTACGCAGAGCCGAGTTCGGCTTTTTGGGCGTGGTGGTGTAAACACGGGTGCAGATTCCGCGTTTTTGCGGGCAGCTATCGAGAGCAGCCGATTTGCTCCGGTTGGGAGCAGAATGGCGGCCTTTGCGCACGAGCTGGAGAATTGTCGGCATGTGAAGTTACTTAATTAGTTGGTTTTCAACAGTTTTTGCAAAAATGTGTTCCCCATAGTCCAGTTTTTGGGGACGGCAAAGGTACTAAATCTTTGATACAAACAACATGCAGTTAAAATATTTTTTCGCGAAACAATAGCTGATTCTCAGGTGTTTTCTAAACGTCATCCCCCTAACCGTTAATTTTATTAACAATGGCCCACCTCATTAAAGTACTTGTCGAAGCAATTCTCATTCGGGTGTTCCCCGGTTTGAACCCGAAACCCGTTTACATTTTACGGCGCCGGAGATAGGTCGATTTATCTCACAGACTGACAATAGAATAAGGCTGAATATGTTGGGACTGAAATTGGTGCGGCATATCATTCTTACTGGTAGTGAATCCCGGGCAATGCCACGGGCTAATTATTCTGCTTTTCACCCAATCTGCCAATCAGAATCATGAAGAAAAGTTTCTTTTTACTGCTCCTTACAGGCCTTTTTGCATTACCCGTATTGGGCCAGAGCACTTTTACCGTGTATGGGCTTGCGCGAAACTTTTCCCCTGCCCAGCTATATCTGGCCACTGTGCAGCCGGCTAATGGAGGAGTTAACGAGATTTCTCCATCCTCTATTGCCCAGGGGTATGTACTGAACCCGCTTTCGGCAATTGATCCTGTGACCGACCGTTTTTACTTTTCGCCGGGTATGGGTACTTTGCTTGCGGTAGATCTGAATACGGGCCTGGCAGACACTATTACCCTGAACATTCCTTTTACCGCCTACTTCGACCTGATGCAGTACAACTGTGGCGATTCGACACTTTATGGCATTTACCGCACCAGTTCTCCTGCCGAATGCTATTTAGCCAAAGCCGATGTAAACACGGGGCAGGTAACCATCATTTCGCCAAATTCTATAGCCACGGGATTTTCGCTTACCGGCAAATCAACCCTGGATCCGTTTAACAATATCTTCTACTTTTTCTCGGGCGCTGTTTCGCTTATCGGTCTCGACCTTACCACCGGGCTGCCGGTGGTACAAACCAACGTCAGTTTCACGGGTCCGGGGCAGTATTTCGATCTGATGTCATATAACTGCGACGATGGCGTAATTTATGGCGTTTCGCGCAACAGTTCGCCGGGGGCGATTTATCCGGCCAGTTTGGATGTGGCTACCGGTGTGGTGACCAATCTTTCCAGTACGTCAATGGGGCAAGGCATTTTGCTCAATGCCATGTCGGAAATCAATCCGTTTGCGGGTCTTTTTCACTTCTCGAACGGAAGTTCGTTTGTAACTTACGACATAGTTACGGGCAATGTAGTGGCTTCGCCGGCACTTAGTTTTTCTCCTTCGCCGGGGAATATTTATTTCGATATGATTGCCCGCGATAACTGCAAATGCATTTTTTCAAATCCAAACCTGGATGTGGAGGAAACGCCTGCACAGCGCGGCTTAAAGGTTTTTCCGAGCCCTTTGACGCAGGGCGAAAACCTGTTTGTGGAATCGGAATCGGAGTGGCAGGCGCCACGCATTACTGTTTTAGATGCACTGGGAAAAGTGGTTGCGCTGAGTTCAGAACAACACTCAGCAACACGAATCAGTGTAAATACTTCGGGGTTGCAACAGGGCCTGTATTTCATTCTTGTGGAGGATGAATCGGGTGTAATTCGCCGCGCAATGTTTTCTGTTCTTTAAACCAATCTGTATTTCGTAAAACCATGAAAAAATACCTTTACATTCTGCTGTTTACCGGTGTTTTATCGTTGTCGGGTTATGCACAAAGCCCATTTACGGTATATGGTCTGGCCCGGAACAGTACGCCCGCACAGCTTTATCTGGCTTCGATGCAGCCCACCAATGGGTTGGTGAGCGAAATTTCGCCGGCTTCTATCGGACAATTTTTTGCGCTTAACGTGTTTTCGGCTATTGATCCCGTGAGCGATATGTTTTATTACGGGCCCGGATCGGGGGTTTTGTATGCTGTGGATATGAATACCGGCATTACCACAGATACCCTTAACCTGAGCATTCCTGCAGGCACCAATTTCGACATGATGCAGTACAACTGCGCCGATTCTTCGCTTTACGGCATTTACCGTACCGGTTCGCCGGGTGGCTTGTTTCTGGCCAAAACCGATTTGACTACCGGGCAGGTTACTGTAATTTCTCCCAATTCTGTTGGCACGCAAAGTGTGTTGAATGCCCGAAGCACTATTGATCCGTTTAACAACGTGTACTATTTCTACGACGGAACTTCGTTGAAAGGGCTTGATCTTGCTACAGGGTTAATTGTGTCGCAGGTACCTTTTTCGTTTAGCGGGCCGGGGCAGTTTTTTGATTTGATGACTTATAACTGCGGCGACGGGAAAATTTACGGTATAACCCGTGTGTCGAGCAGTCCGGCTTTGTATCCTGCATGGATAGATCCGGCCACGGGCGTGGTAACCAACCTGTCTTCTACTTCATTGGGGTCGTTTATTGTGCTCAATGCCATGTCGGAAATCAATCCGATTGCGGGTGTGTTTCATTTCTTCAATGGAAGTTCTTTTATATCCTACGATGTAAATACGGGCAATGTGCTGGCTTCGCCGCCGCTTACTTTTTCGCCTTCGCCGGGTAATATTTTTTTTGACATGATTGCCCGCGACAATTGCAAGTGTTTTCTTTCCAACCCCAATGTGGGCATGGCCGAAACAGTAACTCCGCAGATAAAGATTTTCCCCAGTCCTGCTGCAGCGGGGCAGCCAATTCACGTCATGCTGCCTTCGGGGGGCGAAGAGCGGATATTGCGTATTTACGATGTGGCGGGTGCGCTGGTGGAGGAAAGAAATTTACAGGCCGGCGAAAACAACTTAGTCATTAATACCGAACGGCTTGCTGCCGGAAGTTATATAGTGTCTGTGAATGGGCTTAATCCGGTTAAATTACTCATTACCCAATAAGCTCTTGAGTACATTTTCATCTGACTTAAATTACATCTTCCCGCTGAGGAAATCACCATAAATTAATTACACATATTACTATGACCCGACTGATAAAATTATTCGCTACAGCCCTTCTTGCCATGCTTTTGCCCTGTGCGGTAAAGGCACAAAGCGCATTTACCGTATATGGTCTGGCCCGGAACAGCAATCCGGCGCAGGTGCATCTTGCTACCATTCAGCCGGGAACTGGTGTGGTGAGTGAAATTTCCCCGGTACCACTTACACAGGGATATGCGCTTAATCCGCTCTCGGCCATTGATCCGGTAAACGACCGGTTTTACTTTGGGGTGGGCCCCGGGTTACTGTTGTCGGTAGATATAAATACCGGGCTTATTGCCGATACCGTTACACTGAATATTCCTTTTCCCACTTACTTTGATTTAATGCAGTACAACTGCCGCGACTCCAGCATGTACGGCCTATACCGCACCAATAATCCTACAGCCTGTTACCTGGCCAAAGCCGATATGAATACGGGACAGCTTACCGTGATTTCGCCCTCGCCGGTATCGCTGGGTTATTCACTCAATGCAAAATCTACACTGGATGCATTTAACAACATCTATTATTATTTTGGAGCCGGCGGATTACTCGGGTTAGATCTTACTACCGGTTTGCCGGTGGTGCAGGTTCCATTTAGTTTTACCGGGCCGGTACAAATTGTGGATATGATGACATACAATTGCGGCGATGGCAATCTTTATTGTGTAACCCGTTCATCGTCGTCGCAAGGTGTTTATCCGGCCCGGATTAATACCTCCACAGGATTGGTAACCAATCTTTCCACTACTCCCATAGCCAGTTTTATTTCTATAAATGCCATGTCGGAGATAAATCCGGCAGCAGGGTTGTTTCATTTTTCGAACGGGTCGCAATTCATTTCGTTTGATGTGAATACGGGCAATGTGGTATCCTCTCCCCCGCTCAGTTTTTCGCCTTCGCCGGGTAATATTTTTTTCGATCTTATTGCCCGCGATAACTGCAAATGCTTTCTTTCAAACCCCAATGTGGGTATGGCCGAAACAGCAGCAGCCGTCGTAAAGATATTTCCCAATCCGGCAGCGGAGGGACAGCCGGTTCAGGTAGTCTTTCCTGCGGAGGGAAAAGAACGCGTAATGCGCATTTATGATATTGCCGGAAAAATGGTGGAGGAAAGAAATTTGCAGGCGGGTGAGAATAATTTGCTAATTTACACTGACCAATTACCGGCAGGAAGCTATGTACTGGCAGTGGAGGGGTTGAATCCTGTTAAGTTACTCCTCACCCAATAATCCCCGAATGAAAAATTTCTTCACCTTGCTCCTGTTGCTGTGTGCTTCGGTATCGTTGGCGCAAAGTCCCACCGTGCTGTATGGCCTAACCCAAAGTCCGGGCAATGGTTTTTACCTGGCCTCGCTTGATCCGGCCACGGGATTAGTGAGTGAAATTTCCACCGTTCCCATTGCCACCACGGTAGTAGCCTGCTATGCCACGCTCGACCCGGTGAATGATATTTTCTATTTCTTCGCTCCCGATTCGCTGGTGGGAGTGAATACCAACACAGGTGTGGTTACAAGCCGGGTTCCGGCAATACTGCCACAGGGTTTCTATTTTGAAATGCCGTTGTACAACTGCCGCGACAGTTCCATTTATGGCATTTACCGCGATGCCGTTTCGGCTACTTCCGTAATGCTGCTGGCAAAGATGAATCCGCTTACGGGTGTAATCACCGTTATTTCGCCCTCTACCCTTGATTCGGGCTTTGTGGCCAGCACCAAAGGTTCTATTGATCCGGATGCGGGCATCTATCATTTCGAAGGCATAAGCGGATTTAAAGGGGTGAGTTTGCAGACGGGGCAGATTGTATATAACACTGCGCCTACGTTTACCGGGCCGGGGCAGTATTTCACGCTTTCGGCGTGGGATTGCGACGACAGTATAATGTTTGGCATGACACAAACTCCGGGCGCGCTTTATCCGGCCACCATGAATATGCAAACAGGTGTAGTCACCAACCTTACCGCGCAGGGCGTTCCCACGAGCGGGTATTACATGTGTACGGCCGAAATAAATTCTTCGCCGGGCTTGTTTCATTACAGCGATGTGAACGGGTTTATGACAATAAACATCACCACGGGAAATGTAATTGGCAATGTGCCGCTCACCTTTTCGCCGCAGTATGGTTCATTGTATTTCGACTGGATAGCGCGCGATAACTGCAAGTGTTTTTTGTCGCCGATTGGTATTGAGGAAACTGCGAGTCAGCTGGTGGTGAGCATTTCACCCAATCCGGCCCAAGCCGGTGGCCCGATTCAGCTGATTTTCCCGGTTCAGGATGAACCGGTTGAACTTCGGATTTTCGACTTAACCGGTAAGCTGGTTTTCACCGAAGCACTTGCTGCGGGCGCCACAAATCATGTAATTTCGGAAACCACACTTACTCCGGGTATGTATGTTGTTACTGTGGGCAATATGCTGCCGACCCGTTTAGTACTCACCCAATAGCCGTTCTCATGAAAAAAATTGCTGCGGTGCTGTTTCTGATGCTTACGGTACAGCATCTCTGTGCGCAAAGTCCTACTCAGCTCTATGGACTTTCTTCGGGCGGTACTGTGGGCGGATTTTACCTGGCTACACTAAATCCGGCCACCGGTTTAGTGACTGAAATTTCTCCCCAGCCGATAGCGCAGGCGGCTTATGCCTGTTATGCCACCATAGATCCGGTGAACAATATTTATTATTTTTCTATACCCGACAGCCTGGTGGGTGTTAGCATCAGCACGGGACTTGTGGTAAACAAAGTGGCCTACGCCCCCAATACCTATTTTGAAATGCCGCAATACAACTGCCGCGACTCACTTATTTATGGCTTATACAGTTCATTAACAGATACGCTCAAACTGGCTACCATTGATCCGCAAACGGGCAATGTAAACGTTATATCACCGGTTTCAGTTGATATCGGCTTTGTTGCCAGTACACGCGGCTCGCTTGACCCGTCGGGAGGTATCTACTATTTTCATGGAGTTGGCAGTTACAAAGGGTTAAGCCTGTCCACCGGACAAATTGTGTACAGTTGCAACCCTGTTTTCAGCGGCCCCGGACTGGGGTTTGAGCTTTCCTTATGGGATTGTGAAGACAGTGCGCTATTTGGTCTTACATCTGACCCTGTAAGCGGCGCATTGATTCCCGCCGTGATGGACATGCAAACCGGCGCAGTAACCAGCATTACAACAACAGGCGTACCTACAACCGGCTATTACATGTGTACTGCAGAAATAAACCCTCCTGTAGATTTATTTCACTATAGCGACGTGAATGGCTTCCGGACATTTAACATGACAACAGGAAATTTGCTGGCTTCGGTTCCGCTTACGTTTTCACCAACAACAGGGACGCAGTATTTCGACTGGATAGCGCGCGATAACTGCAAGTGTTTTTTGTCGCCAATTGGTATTGAGGAAACGGTGAATCAGCTGGCGGTAAGTATTTCCCCTAATCCGGCTGTGTCAGGAGATTATCTTTCCATTACACTGAACAGGCCTGCAAGCGAAGGGCGTTTGGTGGTTTTTGATGCCCTGGGGAGAATGATTTCTTCTGAGCAGATAATTGGTTCGGAACAAACGATCCGGCTTTCAACTGCAGGCTTAGCTCCGGGCATGTATTCGCTTCAATTGTTTGAAGAGCAGGGTGTGATGGGCCGTTCTGTGTTTGTTGTGCATTAAGCCTGGGGGGGGTAAAAGTTAATTTCGTCTCGTAACGTTTATGCGTATCTGAAACAATTTCGTCAGAGATATTCTCTTGCAGGCAAATCATGAAACGATCAGAGGCAATTTTATTATTGCACGATAACACGATCAATACATTTCTTCACCAATTGGCCGGAAACTGCCGTCAATTACATCTCTTAATATTCAAACACCCTTCACTGAGTACACATCTATAAACAAACCGCCCCGCTTTCTTTCGAAACGGGGCGGTTTGTTTAGTATGATATTGTTAATCCTGTTTCACTACTTTG
The DNA here is from genome assembly GCA_025454955.1 of Bacteroidia bacterium. Taxonomy (GTDB): domain Bacteria; phylum Bacteroidota; class Bacteroidia; order Palsa-965; family Palsa-965. The sequence continues at coordinate 48,439 of JALONL010000013.1, forward strand.
GTAATGCTCTGCAAACCGTTTTCGCCGGTTACACGCACGAAGTAAATTCCGTTGGCAAAGCCTTCGAGATTAACCTGTGTGGTAAACTGGCCTGAAGAGTTTACACGGTTGTTAAACACAGCGCGGCCGTCGGTGCCGAATACTTCGATATTCAGTTCGCTGGCTGCGGGTGTGTAAATTACGAGCGTAAACATGCCGTTGTTCGGGTTGGGGTAAAGGTTTACCGAACCGTTTACACCACCGTTTTCGGCCACACCGCTGCAAGCATCAACAATGATAATGTCGGAAGCTGAATTTGTGCAGCCGTTGCTGTCGGTGTATGTGTAGGTAATGGTATGTGTTCCTGCACCGGCCACTGCGGGGTCAAAGTTGTTGCTGGAAACACCGGGGCCAGAGTAAGTGCCGCCTGCGGGTGAAGCGGGAAGCGGGCTTAAAATGGCATCGTTGAGGCAAACGGTATCAGCCGCAATGGTTAAGGTTACTGCCGGAATGCTGTTGATGGTCACGTTCACCGAGTCGGTTGAAGAGCAGCCGTTAGCATCGGTTACCGTTACATAGTACACATTGGTAGCAGTGGCGGTAAGTGTTTGTGCAGTGGTGGTGTCGCTCCAGAGGTACGAAGCACCGGCGTTCTGCGCATCGAGCGTAACCGATCCGCCACACTGTGTGGTATCGGGACCGAGGTTAACCACGGGCAGGGCATTGATGTTTACAATAATTGAATCGCTGGCCGAGCAGCCGTTGCTGTCGGTAACAATAACGCAATATATGCCAGGTATAGTGGCAATTACGGTTTGCGTTACAGCCACATTGCACCAGAGATAGGAGGCTCCCGGGTTCTGCGCATCAAGTACCACTGATCCGCCGCACTGTGTGGTATCGTTACCGAGGTTTACTACGGGCAGGGCGTTAATAATTACGTTTACAGTATCGCTGCTCACGCAGTTGTTGGCATCGGTTACCTGTACATAATAAGTACCCGAAGCCGAAACGGACACCGTTTGGGTTGAGGTGCTGTCGTGCCAGAGATAGGCTGCGCCTGCGTTGGCTGCATCAAGCATGATGCTTCCGCCGCACTGTACCGAGTCGTTGCCAAGATCAACCACGGGCAGCGGGTTGATGGTAACGATAACGGTGTCGCTGGCTATGCAGTTGTTTGCATCGGTTACTTCCACGTAGTAGGTACCGGTGGTTGACACCACAAATGTTTGTGAAGTGCTGTTATCGCTCCACGAGAAAGTGGCACCGGCGTTCTGTGCATCGAGGGTAACGGTTCCTGCGCACTGTGCCACATCGGCACCGAGGTTTACCACCGGCAGTGCGTTAATGGTTACTAATGCGGTATCGCGGTTTACGCAGCCAAATGCGCTGGTAATTTGCACGTTGTAGGAACCAGAGGTGGTTACCGTGATGGTTTGTGTGGTGGGGCTGTTGCTCCAGAGGTAGGTAGAACCTGCATTCTGTGCATTAAGTGTTACCGAACCACCGCACTGGGTAACATCTGTCAGCACCTGTACGGGCAGCGGATAAACGTTTACCGCCACACCTGCACTGCTGTCGGTAAGTGCGCAGGCATCGGTGTTGGTTACCAGTACGCGGTAGAAAGTGGTATCGCTGAGGTTACCGGTGTTGAGTGTGGCTGTGGTGGCAGAGGCAATGTTGGTCCAGCTTCCGGGCAGGCCCGTGGGCGACGACTGCCACTGTATGTTGCCGGTATTTCCGGCCAGTGTAAGCGATGTTCCGTTGCCAATGCACACGCCGGGAAGCGCCGCAGTGGCACTACCTGCCACGGCAGGCACCGACTGGTAGAGGCGCACATCGTCAATAGCGAGGTTGTTGCCGTATTCGCCCACTGCATCGAATGCAATTTTTACGTTGGCAAGGTTGGCAACCGATGAGAGACATACGGTATAACGTTTCCAGCCAGCGGTGGTAAAGGCTGCATCATAACGGCTTGCGGTGAAAAGCACCGGGCCATAGGTTGCGCCTCCGTCGGTTGATACGCGGATCTGTACGCGGTCGTTGCTGGCGGGATAACCATTATCGGCCGACATATAGAATTCGAGCGAGGGATTCTGCACACCGGTAAAATTGATACAGGGCGTGGTAAGGCGCGACGATACCGGTGTAAAGAAGTTAAAGCTGTTGAAATAAGCCATTGAGGAGCCGCTGCGGGGAGCAAGCGTGGGGAAAGCCATGTTGCCGGTAAGGAACGACCAGTTGCCAGTTCCGGTAAGCTGCACCGACGACCAGCCGAGGCGTGCCCCGTCGAAGTTTTCGGTGGCGGGGAAGGCTGTAATATCGCCTACGCCCACTGTGGTAGAAAGGTTGTTGTTGGTATTGTCGCCGTCGGCAGTGCTTGAGGTGCTTATGGCAAAGTTGTGTGTGCCCTGGGCAGTCATGTTGGCGGCGGTGGTTACCGTGTAGTTGGAGGTGGCGCCGCCGGCCAATGTGCCCGAGTTGATGTTTACGGTAAAGGTTTGGGTGCTGGCACCGGTAACGTTTACGGTAATGTTCATGGGCGCGGTGCCAAAGTTGGCTGTATTCACGCCGTTGTTGCGCACACTCACGGTTACGTTTTCGGCGGCCGAATGGCAACTGTTTGAGATGGGAGTAACCAGTACGGTGGGCTGAAGATCAACCGCTACCAGATCATACACTTTTACCTGATCGATACCAATGTTGTTTCCAAACTGGCTGATGCCCTGCAGGGCGATACGTACTGAACTGTTATTGTTGTAGCCGGTAAGGGGCACGGTAACCATGCGCCAGCCCGGTGTGGTATAAGTGGCATTGTAGCGGTCGATGGTTTGCAGCGCTGCGCTCCAGGTAAGACCACCATCGGTTGAAACACGAACTTCCACACGGTCGTATGGTGCAGTTGCATAAGCAATGTCCTGCGAAATCCAGATGTCGATGGCCGGGTTGTTAAGCGCGGTCATGTCGTAGCAGGGTGTAATGAGACGCGAGCTGGTTCCTGTAGAGAAGCTGTAGCTGTTAAAGAAGGCAAAGCCGGGGTTTTGCACCGGGGCAAGTGTGGGGTTTGCCATGTTGCCGGTAGTGGTAATGCTCCAGTTGCCGGTGCCCGATACCTGCTGCACGAGGAAAGCCGGGTTGGGCAGTGCCGAGAATCCTTCTACATGCGGGAATGTGTTTACGCGGCTTACATTAATGGTGGCGTTTGGCATGGCATCGTTTAGCGTGTTTCCGTCGCCTGCAACCGATGTATTGGCAGAGAACACATAAGCACCACTTGTAGTCATGTTGTAGGTGGTGGTAATGGTAACGGTTTGTGTGGCCGAAGCAGCCAGCGTGCCGGTATTTATTACCACGGGAGTAAATGTAGCCGGGTTGGGGCCGGTTACCGAGGCATTTACGGTTACAGGGTTGGTGGCAAAGTTGATGGCTGCGGTACCGTTGTTTCTAATTATCACAGATACAGTTTGGTTGGTACCAAAACAACCCAGCGTACCGGGCGATGCCAGTGCGGTAGCCTGCATATCGAGCGCAGATACAATAAGTACCCATTTGAAATTAAGTCCCGAAACCGGCGAAGTAACCGTGTTAACAAATGTGCACGACGAGCTATTGGCTGTTCCTGCGGTGGTGCTGTTCCAATTGGAGGTGGTTTGGCGGTTGTTAAAATCGGTCGGTACTGACCCGCCAAGTCCTACATGTGCAGTGTTGATTGTGGTGTTGGGAGTCATGGTACCAAACCGCACTTCCACACTGTTGTCTGACTCGTTGAGGCGGATCTGGAAGGTAATGTTCATACCGGTTTGAAAATATCCGGTGTAGTTTGTCCACTGAATAACGCGTGTCTGGTTGGGTGAAGTTCCGATAAGTTCGGTGCGGAGTTCGCTGCCAGCCTGGCCTCCCATATCGAAAGCCACACCTGCTATACGCGAACGAAGCTGGTTGGGGGTAATGGTACTGGTAGAAGACAACGGTGTGTATGAACTTGAGGAAGTCATATTTACCGCAGGAGTGTTTGCCGACTGTCCGAGAGAAATCCAGCCATTGGCATTTACCGCAAATCGGTCGAACGTGGCACCGTTGTAAGTAAAGTTAAAACCAATGGGAAAGCCTACACCTGTATTGGAAAAACCACCAGCAGGCGAGGCGGGATCCACAAAACGCTCATCATCGTTGGCATTGGTGCCAAGCACCGTTCCGCCTGTAATGGGTGTGTAGGTAGTGTTTGATTGTGAGAATGTGTAAAGCGAAACCTGCGCATTAAGCGTGGCTCCGGTACCCATTACACCACAAATCGCTGCCGAAAGAAATAACCTTTTCAGCTTTGAAATCAGGGTAAATTTTAAGTTCATCAGGTTTGGATTTATTTATACAAAATTTTTACAAAGGTAACTTATCGATACTTTATTTCCCTCCCGAAACACTGGTGAAATCCGCAAATTCAAAAGATTCCGCGCAATTTTCTAAAAGTCAACCGGTTGCAAAAAACTGATTCTAATTAGAGATATTCGGCATACAGAATCCGCATGATTTTATGTTAACCATTGGAGATGAGCCTAATTGTTTGTTGCTTTGTTATTGAACATAAACCGCCACATGACAGCATCTCCATTTCTACTCACTTCAAAAACCATTCTTGTTACCGGCGCATCCTCGGGCATTGGCCGGCAGGTATGTATTTCGGCCGCACAGCATGGAGCCACCATTGTGCTTACCGGACGTAATCGTGAGCAACTGGAAGAAACGCGGAGTAAATTGGAGGGCACCGGGCACCCTGTCATTACTGCCGATATTACTTCGGCCAATGAACGTGACGAGCTTGTGGCTGCACTTCCTTTGCTCGACGGGTTTGTGAATTGTGCAGGCATAGTAAAATCATTTCCCATAAAATTTCTCGATGCGGGGCGAATGACCGAGATGGTGGTAAATTTCGAAGCTCCTGCCCTGCTCACGGCAACTCTGCTCAGGCAAAAAAAGCTGAACCGCGAATCCTCGTTAGTGTATGTGTCTTCCATCTCCGGGCAGCATCCGCCCAAAGGCGGATCAATTTACGGTGCTTCCAAAGCGGCGCTCGAAACATTTGTAAAAACTCTGGCGCGCGAAACGGCTCCGCAACTCATCAGGGCCAACTGTATTTCGCCGGGCATGGTGAAAACGCCCATGTATGAGCAGGTGGAAGCCGAATATTCGAAAGAGGAATTAGACAAACACATGGCACGCTATCCGTTGGGCGTGGGCTACCCCGACGATGTGGCCAATGCCGCAATATACCTGCTCTCGGCCGCATCGAGATGGGTTACCGGAATTAATATTACTTTAGACGGCGGCTTCCTTCTCGGCGACAGATGACCCAGTTTTCACCAGACATTTCGGTAGTTATTCCGGTTTACAACAGCCAGGGCACACTGCAAACGCTTTATGCCGGTGTGGCAGGAGCACTCGACGGAAAAAACTGGGAACTTGTGCTGGTTGACGACGGAAGCCGCGACGGAAGCTGGGCTGAGTTGCAGCAACTCAAAAAAGCAAATCCCGATCGCGTCACAGCCATCAGACTAAGACGCAATTTCGGGCAGCACAATGCGCTGGCCTGCGGTTTCGGTTTTGCGCGCGGAAAACTGATTATCACCATGGACGATGATCTTCAGCACCCGCCTTCCGAAATACCCAAGTTGCTGGCAAAGGCCGAAGAAACCGGTGCCGATGTGGTGTATGGCCAGTACATCAGCAAACAGCATCCCGGCTGGCGAAATGCCGGAAGCTGGATCATGCGCCGCTCCTCGCACTACATAAACGGAAATACCGGCTACGGCAGTTCGTTCAGACTCATCAAAACCGATATTGCACAAAAACTCGGCGCACACATCCAAACCGGCTTTCTCTTTATCGACGAAGTGCTGCACTGGTACACCAGCCGCATTGCATCCACTCCGGTCGAGCATCATCCCCGACGCGAAGGAAAATCCACATATTCCAGAGTGAAGCTCTTTGCCCTGTATGCCAATATTGTGATTCACTACACGGCGCTGCCGCTTAAACTTATGACCTGGATAGGGTTACTGACTTCGCTTGTGACATTTGTGCTGGGTTTACGTTTTATCTGGATGAAAATTTCGCACGGATCGGTGCCTGGTTTTACAGCTACCATTGTGGTAATATTATTTTCCACCAGCCTGCTTATGTTCTGCATGGGTATTATAGGTCAGTATCTGTATAATTTGTACAGGATGCAGAACCGGCTGCCCTCCTACTCGGTAGATGAAGTATTATGATACCGTTTAATGAACTTTAATTATGGTCATTAAAGGTTATGGTGTAACACTGGTCAGAGTTCGGCACGAACACATTGAACTCATAAGAACCCACCGGAATTCGGAGCGGATAAGATCGTTTATGGAATTCCGCGAAGAAATTACACCGGAAATGCAGGAAGAATGGTTCGGCAGAATAAACAACCGTAACAATGGTTTTTATTTAATAGAAACCGAAAACGAATTTATTGGGATGATAAACGGGCGCGATATTGACTGGGAGAAAAAGACTACGGGTTCGGGCGGAATTTTTATCTGGGATGAAAGCTGGTGGAATACATTCGTACCGGTTTCGGCAGCCATGCTGCTTACCGAAATTTCTTTTTTGCTGGGGCTGGAAATAAACTATATACAGGTATTGCGTACAAACTTACAGGCCATAAGGTTCAACCGCAGCCTGGGTTATACACTTATGCCGGATCAGGATGCGGTGGAAAATCAGCAATACATTCTTACTGCCCCGGCCTATTATGCAGCTACGCAAAAACTGCGTGCTATTTTGCAGCACAAATTCGGTTCTGGCTTTCATTGTCTGATCACAGATCCTTTCAATGATGCTTCTGTAAATGCGCTGGAAATTGTATCGCGTTTTAATGAGGAGCAGAAAAAGCAACTTACTGTACAAATTGCCGGGCAGTGATGGAATCTATCTGGTACTCCTACTCAGGCCAAAAATACGGAGGCGGTTTACCTGCTTACACCGATCCGCATGAGTTTGCCTGGGCGGTTTGGGCCGAAGAAAATTTTGCCCGCATCCGCAGCGACGTCGAAAACTGGCTCAATGCGCATGGACATACGCTGAAGCCTTATTTCTACGGCACCCTGGTTTCGCGGCCCGATGCGTGGAAAGTGGAGCCGTTTTACAACTGGGGCCGGCGCAATGAGGCATTGTGCAAATCCATTCCGGCACTCGATGAGTTGTTTGGCCGCATTCCCGGGCTTACTTCGGCCGCTATCAGCAAATTGGAGCCGGGCACCGACATACATGCGCATTACGGCGATACCAATGCCATTGTACGCTGCCATTTCGGCCTGCAGATACCCGGCGAACTGCCCGACTGCGGGCTGGAGGTAAACGGCAAACAGCGTGCGTGGGAAGAAGGCCGCTGGCTCATGTTCTGCGATGCGCACCTGCACCGGGCATGGAATCGCACTCCGCATGCGCGTTATGTATTAATTGTGGATGTAATGCGGCCGGAGTTTGAAAAAAGCAAAGCCGAAATCTGCGCCAATGTGCTTTCGATGCACGCCCTGCAGGCGCTGGAGCAGAAATATCCTGTGGTGAAAAAGTTGCCGGGTAAACTGCGGGGAATTATCAGGCGAATGCTGAAAAGGAAAAGTGCAGCGCGCTAACCCTTCACTCCTCATCCGGAAAATTAATCCGCCTTATCACCACATCATACCACTTCTCGCGCAGGCTGCGTTTTTCAAACACGGTGTATTTGCGTCGTTTCCGGCCAAGCTGGCTTAAATCGAGCCGCAGCATGGTGGGATAGTGAAACGTGGGATTCATGAGCCATTTGAAATGACGCACGAAAAACGGCAGCGAGGCTCCGGGAAATTTTTCGATGCGGAAATGCGGGTACAGTGCTTTGAGCACCTGTTTGAACTCGCGGGTGTTGTGCTCGTACTGGTCGCTGTCGCCCCATTGTTTCACCAATGTGAGGCCGATGTGAAAGGTGAGGTGCTTGCCGGTGAACAGGCGGAAATTTTCGGCGTGTGCGTAGAGGTTGTGCATAAGCACCGTATCGAAAAACGGAATGCCGATGCACACATTGCCGAGAGTGAATTTCTCGAGCAGTTCGGTTTTGAATACGAGGGTGTCGTAGCCGGTGTGTGTTTCGCCGGCTTCGGCATACATTTCATCGAGCTGGTGTGCGCCGGTGAAACGGGCCGGAATGCGGCGGCGGTTTATGGCAAAGGCATCGTAGCCTTTGGATGCGTAGTGCGCCAGCATTTTGTAGAAGCCGGGCATCACGGCAATGTCGGCATTGGTGTACACAATATAATCGCTGGGGCCGGCCACGGCGGCGGCGTGCAGCACATCGGCAAACACCGGCAGGCGGCGCTGGTTTACGAAGGTGCCAAAACTGAGTATGGAGCGGCGAAGCGGTGGCAACTGTGCAAAACCACGGGGCAGCGGCACATCGTCTTCGGCATCGGCAATGGCCAGCAGCGATACTTCGGCCGCATCGGCCGCCATATTTTTGGCGCGGCGCATGGATTCCTGTGCCACAGCCTGCGCAATGCCTGCTTCAGACCCGGCCGGGGCCGAAAATATGTTCACTACATGATTAAATCGCACCATCAGCAGTGCGAAAAATAGGGATTATTCCCACACTCTTCCGCATTAAAACCATTCATAAAAAAACGGCCCCGGAAAACCCGGAGCCGTTTCAGAAATCGTGTATGGTTAGAACGGCAAATCGTCAGGGTTATCCCCAAGTACGGCCGGATGCATCGGATCGCTTGAAGGATCGATATTGAATGTTTGCTGTTGCTGGTAGCTTTGCTGCTGCTGCTGGTAGTTGCTGCTTTGCTGATAGCCGGGGGTAGTACCGGTGCCGCCCTGCTGGAAACCGCCGGTGGTGCCGCCCTGCTGCTGATAGCCGCCCTGCGGACGCTGGTAACCGCCCTGACCCTGATCGTTGCTGCGGGTGAGGATGGTGAGTGAATCGCCGAAAATTTCGGTGGTATAGCGTTTGTTGCCGTCTTTGTCTTCCCAGCTGCGGCTGCGGATTTTACCTTCGAGGTAAACCTGCTGCCCTTTGCGGAGGAATTTTTCGGCTACTTCGGCCAGACGGCGCCACAGCACAATCTGATGCCATTCGGTCTGTTCGTTTTTGTTACCGTTTTTGTCGCGGAATGTTTCTGTAGTGGCGAGGGGAAAATTGGCTACTGCAATGCCTCCTTCGAGATAACGGACTTCGGGGTCTTTGCCTAAATTACCGATCAGAATTACTTTGTTAACTCCAGCCATAGTGTACGTGTTGGTTAAAAGTGTGTGTCAGGTTAAGTATGTGATAGTTGTATCTTGTTGAACGTTATTTATGAGTTAAAAAACAAAATTAACACAATACCGGATATTGCAAAACCCGGAAATCTCATTCTGCTGATTATCAACCATAACTAACATAGCAAATATACGGATGTTTTAAGCCTCTTAACCGGCTTTACACCAATATTCTTGAAGCTACCCTCAATTACTGCTTTATACCTTCCCCCCGCTTTCACTTTCAGGGTGATTTCAAAGGAACCGAAAAAATTTAGTGATTACCATTATTCACAATATTTCCCGGTGTTTTCAGGTATCGGGTAATGAGTACCGGCACGGCCAGTTTTTTGAATTGCAACGGGGTTACTTTAAGCCAGTCCTTGCTTATTGCCTGAGAAAACTGCTGCCGCAGTTCCACTTCGTAAAAACGGGCATGAAGGCGGCGGTGGCTTAAAATGTGAAGGAATTCATCGGTAGTGTTCAACAATTTTATTTTGCTGCTGCCGCTCCATTTCTCCCAGCTTTCGGTGTGGAATGGGTCGGTTTCGGCGGTTTCGGTTTCGATGAGCGGAAAATCGTAAAGTCCCTGCCAGATGTCGCCTTCGCCGCGGCGTTTTACATAGATGTGTTCGTGTATGCGAAACACGAAATAGTGCAGCCAGCGGTCGGCCACTTTGGTTTTGCGGGCTTTTACGGGCAGTTCGGCAATGCGGCCGGTGGTGCGGGCCACGCATTCCTGCGCCAGCGGGCAGGTGGGACATTGCGGGTTTCGGGGCAGACATTGCACTGCGCCAAATTCCATAATGGCCTGGTTGTGTGTGGCAGGGTCGCGGCGGTTTAAAAGTTCGGCGGCAAGCTGGCGGAATTCTTTTTTGCCGGCGGTACTGTCAATGGGTGTATCCACGCCAAACACACGGGCCAGCACGCGATACACATTTCCATCCACCACAGGCTCGGCAATGTCGAATGCAAACGAGCCGATGGCAGCGGCAGTATATTCGCCAATGCCTTTGAGGGCGAGGAGTCCGTGGTAGGTTTGTGGAAATTTTCCGCCGTGTTGTGTGGCAATGAGCTGTGCGGTTTTGTGCAGGTTTCGGGCGCGGGAGTAGTAGCCCAGGCCCTGCCAGAGTTTAAGCACCTGTTCTTCGGAGGCGCTGGCAAGGGCGGTTACATCGGGCCAGGTTTGGGCAAAACGTTCGTAATAGCTGCGGCCCTGTTCTACGCGGGTTTGCTGCAAAATTACTTCCGAGAGCCAGATCAGGTAAGGGTCGCGGGTGTGGCGCCAGGGCAAATCGCGGCGGTTTTGGTGATACCAGCGGTGCAACTCAGAGGAAAAATCCATTGTTTTATCGAAGATTCGGCTAAAATTAAAGGTAAATTTTGGGGTTACGGAGAAATGCGTAAATTTGCAGCCCTAATTATCCGGCAGGGGTGCCTGATAAAAAATTGATAGTAAACAGTTTATACAATGACCAAAGCAGAGATCGTTGCAGAGATTGCCGAGAAGACCGGCGTTGAGAAGGTAGCCGTACAGGCATCTATCGAAGCCTTCATGAAAGTAGTGAAGGGCTCACTGGCAAAGGGAGATAATGTTTATCTCCGCGGTTTTGGCAGCTTTATCGTAAAGCGCCGCGCCGAAAAAACCGGCCGTAACATTTCTAAAAACACGTCGGTAATTATTCCGGCTCACAACGTGCCTGCTTTCAAGCCGGCCAAAACGTTTACCGAGAAGGTAAAGAAAAGCGTAAAAGCCTCCTAACCTTCTATCTGCTGCTCATGGCCCGGTTCGGATTACCACAATGGATTGCACTCGGCTCGGCAGCAGCCTGTTTCGTTCTTTTAAGTTTTGTAAATACAGTTCCAAAGGCGCGTAAGGCTCCCGAAGGTGCTCCGCAGGCTGCGCAAAGCGGAAATTTTGTTCCGCTCGACCGGCAGGTGGCCGAAGCCCGCAAGCGTTTGCCTGCGCAGGTGCTGGCCCGCATTGAAGGGTTCGAGAAAAACGCGGCTGCGCAAACCGATTTTGTGCAGCGCCGTGCCCTTCTCGACTCGGCTTCGCGTACTGCGCTGAACGGCGGCGAGCATGTGCTGGCGGCTTTCATTGCACAAAAGAAAGCCGAAACCTGCAACGGATCGTCGGTTGACTGGCAACTGGCGGGCGAGCGTTTTCAGAATGCCGCCGCGTTTCAGGGCGAAAAGCTGGGGCCTGAGTATCTGGGCACCATTTTCGAATCGGCCATACACTGTTTCCGCGAAGCAGTGGCGCTCGATGCCCGCAACCTCGATGCCCGTGTGGGCCTGGGTGCCTCGCTTGTGCAGGGCACATCAGATCCGATGGCCGGCATACGCGAACTGCTGGAAGTGGAAAAAGCCGATTCGGCCAACGTAAACGCACAGCTTGTGCTTGGCGATTTTGCCGTGCGCTCGCAGCAATACGACAAGGCCATTGCCCGCTACACCAAAGCACTGCAACTGCGGCCCGACCTCTACGGCCTCAACCTGAGCCTGGCCGAACTGTATGAACAAAAAGGCGACACCGCCAACACCATCGCCTGCCTCGAAGCCTATCTGGCCAAGGCCGACGACCCGTTAGTAAAAAATGACGTGGAGAATGCCATTCGCAAACTCCGCTCATCCAAATAGTAATTCATTCATAAAACAACTACATCATGCCCAGCGGTAAAAAAAGAAAGCGCCATAAGATGGCCACCCACAAGCGCAAAAAGCGCCTCAGAAAAAATCGTCACAAGAAGAAGAACCGCTAAGAGGCTGACCGCTTAAAAACCGCAGTTTCGCCCAAAGCGTGGAACTGCGGTTTTTCTTAGCATCACTCTTAAACGTGTGTAATTAAAGCGCGCCACAATCCGGCACGGCTTTAAGTTATCTTCAACTTTACTGTTTCTCTCTGATAGCAGCCCGCCCGAAAGGGAGAAGGGCAATGCTTTATTTTAATGCGCTAACATCTGTGTCAAACGAACTGATCATTGATGCCTCCAACTCCGAGGTGGTGATCGCCCTTCTGCATGATAAGCGACTGGTGGAACTCAACCGTGAGAAAACCAACAGTCAGTTTGCCGTGGGCGACATTTACCTTGGCCGGGTGCGAAAAGTGATGCCGGGCTTGAATGCGGCGTTCGTAGATGTTGGTTACGAGAAAGACGCTTTCCTGCACTATTTCGACCTCGGCCCGCAGGTAATGTCGCTGAATAAATTTGTGCGCATGACCGTCACCGGCAAGCAAAAGCACGCGGCGCTTACCTATTTCAAAAACGAGCCCGAGATTAACAAAGACGGAAAAATAGGCGATGTGCTGCAACCCGATCAGCATGTGCTGATTCAGATTGCCAAAGAACCCATTTCAACAAAAGGGCCGCGCATTACTTCCGAACTTTCCATTGCAGGGCGTTACATTGTGCTTATTCCTTTCTCCGAAAAAGTTTCTGTTTCGCAGAAAATAAAAAGCAGCGAAGAACGCGAACGATTGAAAAGGCTCATCATGAGCATTAAGCCGAAAAACTTCGGCGTAATCGTACGCACCGTTGCCGAAGGAAAAGGAGTAGCCGATCTCGATGCCGACATGAATGACCTGGTGAACAAATGGAACACCTGCTTCCAGGAACTCATCAAAGCCAAGCCCCCGCAGCGCGTACTCGGCGAACTCAACCGTACATCGGCCATTTTGCGTGATATGCTGAACAACTCGTTCAACGCCATTCATGTAAACGACGGCCACATGCACGACGAGATCAAAATGTACCTTCAGACGATTGCGCCTGATAAGGAAAAGATTCTGAAACAGCACAAAGGCACACAGCCTATTTTTGAGCACTTCGGAATCGACCGCCAGATCAAGGCTCTTTTCGGTAAAACGGTAACCATGAAAAGTGGTGCCTACCTCATTATTGAACACACGGAAGCCCTGCATGTGATCGATGTAAACAGCGGCAACCGTTCAAAACTCCACAGCGACCAGGAAAGCAATGCGCTTGACGTGAACATGGAAGCTGCGGTGGAAATTGCCCGCCAGCTCAGGCTGCGCGATATGGGCGGCATTATCGTGATCGACTTTATCGATATGCACTCGCCCAACAATCGCAAAGCACTCTACACCAAGCTGCGCGACGAAATGAAACTCGACCGGGCCAAGCACACCATTCTGCCGCCGAGCAAATTCGGCCTTGTGCAGATTACACGCGAGCGTGTGCGCCCCGAAACCAACATTGAAACTGCCGAGAAATGTCCTACCTGCGGCGGATCAGGACAGGTTCAGGCCAGTGTATTGCTCATCGATCAGATTGAAAACAACCTGCGTTATGTACTGCGCGAACAGAATGAAAAGAAAGTGACCCTGCGCGTACATCCCTACATCGCCGCTTTTATTACCAAAGGCTGGCTCACTTCACTTCGCTGGAAATGGATGCGTAGATACAAACGCCCCATCAGCGTGAAGCCGGTTTCATCATACCAGTTCTTAGAGTATCATTTCTTCAATGCTCAGGACGATGAAATAAAGGTGTGAGCCTCTGGCTGAAATCCTTTTTCTTAAAACCACTTCTGCTTCAATGCGGAAGTGGTTTTTTGTTTTACGGAAATCATATTCAGGTATAAATCCGCATTTTATTTTTTCCGGTAAAACCTATCTTTAAATACTCGGCAAAAATTTATTTTCATTTGCTTGCCAATTCCCCTCAATCCCCGAAAATGAAACAATCCTCCGCATCCAGAAATTTCGCAGATTCAAAATCTCCTGCTCACCACACGGTTCCATCACCGCAAAAAACAGGAAAATCTTTTTTTGCAGTGAAAGATTTTACCGTGCATCAGCCCTCGCCGCAGGCAATGCAGCAAAAAGAAGAACAAACTGTTGCGGCAAACGAGTCGGCACAGCCGGTGCAGCGGATGAAGGTGGAAGCCGAAAGCAGCGTAAATAAAAAACTCGGGGAAAACGAAAAAAACAAAGTGAATGTCCTGATCGGGATAATGAACAGTGCGTTAGAGGGACTTTTGAATGAAGATGACACCATTTACATTGAAATCATCAACAACGGAGAAATGAGTCCGGCATGGAATCACCACAAGGGCACAAAAGAGCATCCGGGGCGGATTGGAGATATTGGTGTGCAGTTAAACAGTTGGTACATCGAAAAAGCTTCTGTGGGCGAATTGCTTGGCATGTTTGTGCATGAAATTGGTGTACATACGCTCGCCGACAGGCAAATGGGCTACGATGATCCGAATAAAGGCCCGCAAAAAGGCACAAATATTTACAGCGAAAGAGTTTCGCAGGGATATGACCACACGCATAAGCTGGGACACGAGATTGGCTATTATCCCACACCGGATGAAAAAAACAAAAAAGGAAGATCGCGGCAGGCCGATCATGTAAACCTGGCCAAAAGTTTAGCCGGCTCGGTGAGCGACAGGGGCAAATATTATATAGATACTTACCTGCGCACCGGCGATTCTATTTCGAAAAATATCGAAAATCCGAAAGAACGCGAGGCTGTATTATTTGATCTTACCCGATATTTTCTTTTCGATATATCGCGCATTATTGCCACCAACGACGGGCCTCCGCTGGACATTCTCCGCAACACAAAAAAAATCGGAGAGCTGATGGAGTATTACAAGCATGATCTGGCAGAAGATCATAAGGAAGACCATCCGTGGCTGGAAGAAGCAGTGATGAGTGTAAATACAAAGGCTTCGACCATTACCAAATGGCTGTTGAGTCAATTGGCATCTTTGGTTACCTCTTCCAATCCCGCAGTGCAAAAAGGACGGGCCGCATTAACAGGTCTTGGCGCTGCATATATAGTAGGAGGAAGTTTGGCGGGCATTATTTCGACACCGGCACTGCTTACCGGAATTGGTGTGGGGCTGGGTGTGTGGGGGGTGCAAAAGTTGTTTGGGGTATAGTGCAAATTGCTTTTACGGGGAAAGCGTGTTTTGTTTCTTGCCTGTCATTGCATGTGAAAGCAACAATAAATACGCCTGGCCCGGCAATGGAATAGCTTTTTGAGAAAACTGCCCATCCCGGGTATTAGAATTTGTTAGTTTTTAAAAGAAATTTCTGGGAGATCAAAGCATAAGAAAAAACCATCCGTTATTGTGGCTGTAATTCCTTTGGGCAACTCTCTGGATTTGTTGATTTAAACACAAAATATATTCTACCCCGGTAAATTCAGAGCATGTTTAAAGTTCGTTTTTGAGGTTTGTGATGAGCCGATTTTATTTCAGACATTTTAAAACTACTGGCGCCAGTGCATTTGCGCAGCCCACAGGCAGAAAAATAAATAACTCGCAGACCCCTCGCAGGTCTTCGAAGACCTGCGAGGGGTATCAGTCCAGATTATTTTTCTGCCTGTGGGCGGAGGTTTTGCTAAAACTCAGAGCCTGTTTGAAAATCGGTTGCTGAAAATAATTACAAGGCAAGCGAACAGATCACTGCCGGTACGATTGCATTTATGCAGCCCGCAGGCAGAAAAATAAATAACTCGCAGACCCCTCGCAGGTCTTCTAAGACCTGCGAGGGGTATCAGTCCGGATTATTTTTCTGCCTGTGGGCGGAGGTTTTGCTAAAACTCAGAGCCTGTTTGAAAATCGGTTGCTGAAAATAATTAAAAGGCAAGCGAACAGATCACTGCCGGTACGATTGCATTTATGCAGCACACAGGCAGAAAAATAAAAACTCGTACACCCCTCGCAGGTCTTCGAAGACCTGCGAGGGGTATCAGTCCGGATTATTTTTCTGCCTGTGTGCGGAATTTCTGCTAAAGCTCAGCACCTGTTTAAAAAATGGTGCTTCATACTCACCTCACCCCCAACTGCAAATGCGTATAATCCGCAATCACAATATTCAAAAACTGCAAATCAGGCAATTGCTGCGGCGGGGGAAACACGCCCAACTCTTCCTTTACTTTTTGCGAAAGCCGGGCCAGTAACTGGTAATTACTGGTTTCGAACGACTGCAGCATGATTTCGCGGATAATGCTGATGTCTTTATCGTTGAACTTTTCGACCTGCGGGAATACGATGCGGTAGTTGGGGTGTACGTAGCTGAGAATGGTGCTTCGCAGGCTGGTTTTCTGGTTTACACGTATTACAATGGTGTCGGCGGCCATATCGCCGATGCGCTGGCCGCGGTTGCTGATGATGCTGATGAGTGCGGCGAGGCCGGGAAACAGGGCGGCTTCGCATTCGAGCAGGCGGGTGATCCAGCGTATGGCAAAATCGCCGGCGCCGGCGGGCGAACCGTCGCTTTTTACCACTTTAATGCCCATCATCATTTTGCCAAACGTGCGGCCCGAAAAAAGCGACTCTGTCCACAATGTGTATGTGGTTACCGGCAGCATGAGCAGCAGGAGAAACGGAACAATGGTACCGCCGTTTTCGAAGCCGATACCGCTTACTGCGGCCGAGGAAATCCACATGATAATGAGCCAGTAGGCACCCATAAACAGTATATCGAGCAGGCGGGCGGTAAAACGTTCGCCCACGCTGGCCGTTTCAAACTGTATGACTACGTTTTGGGTGGTGGTTATCCTTGCAATATCCATCGTGTTAAAAATACAAAATGAAATGTATTACCGATCAAACGGGTTGCTTATCTTCGTCGGTGAAGGTAAACAGAAAATCGTTTTCCGGCGTTTCGCTTCCGGTTGAGGTTTTCTCCCGCTAACCCGTCCAATGAAAGAAATACGCTTTCTTCAGGAAAACCATCAACTCTGGCTGCGCTTTGAGCAGATGCTTGACGAGAAACAACAGGACACGCACGAGCCCGATGCGCTGGCCGATTTGTTTGTGCGGGTAACCGATGATTTGTCGTGGGCGCGTACCTATTACCCCGGCTCATCTACCGAAAAATACCTGAACGACCTTGCCGCACGGGCCTACCTGCTCATCTATAAAAACAAGCGCGAACGCCGCAGCCGGTTGCTGAGTTTCTGGTCGGAAGAAATTCCGCTGCTCATGCGCAAAAACCTGCGCAACCTGTTCATTACATTTATCATTTTCGGTCTCTCGGTGTGGGTGGGCATTGTTTCGGCCAGTCACGACGAGGGTTTTGTGCGTTTGATTCTTGGCGACGGGTATGTGGACATGACGCTCGACAACATGAGCAAGGGCGATCCGATGGGAGTTTACAAGGACGAAAATCAGTTTGTGATGTTCTTCAGCATTGCACTCAACAATGCCAAGGTGGCGCTGTTTTGTGTGCTGGCGGGGTTGCTGGGCTGGATTGGCGTGGGCTTCCTGCAGTTTCGCAACGGGGTAATGCTGGGTGCATTTATGTATTTCCTGAGCAGCGAAGGTTTTTACCGCGAGGCCATGCTTACGGTGTGGATTCACGGCACGATAGAAATTTTCTGTATTGTGGTGTCGGGTGCGGCGGGGCTGGCATTTGGCCGCGGGCTTTGGTATCCGGGGGCGTGGCCGCGCAATAAGGCATTCTTACAGTCGTCGCGCGAGGCGTTGAAAATTGGCCTCGGGCTGATTCCGTTTTTCTTCCTCGCGGCATTTTTCGAAGGCTTTGTGACCCGTTTCACCGGAATGCACGATGTGATGCGGGTAATTATCATTGCCGCATCGCTGTTTATGATGGTGGGCTACTTTATAGTGTGGCCGCTCATTCTGGGTCACGAAACAAGCCGGCTGGGCCGCGTGGTGGCCGACAACCAGGGCGATGAGCAGCCCAAAGGCCGCATGGCAGCAGCCAGGCTGTATATACTGCAAAGCAATTCGCGTTTTATATTTCTCATTTCCATAGCGGCGCTGCTCATTCTTTTGCCGGTGCTGGCCATCATCATGCACTTTGCGCTGGGGCAAACTGCCGAAATGTTTACCTACGTATTCTTCCTGCTTTGCGAAGGCTTAGGCGCCCTCATGCTTACGCTGGCCATACGCAACCGCACCACACGCGAGGAAAACGAACTTTCCATACGCCGCTTCAACAAACGTAAACGCGCAGGATATGAGCAGTAGCAAAGGTGTGTTCAGGTTAGAGCGCGTGCGTTCGTTTGGCGGTGTGTTTAGCGACACCAAACGCATTCTGCGCGAAAACCTCGGTGCATTTCTCGGTGTGCTGGTGCTCATCATCGGGCCGGTGGTGCTTATTACCACCACGCTCAATGTGTATTACATAAACTATCTTTTTGAAGGAAAAGAGTTTTGGGAATACGAAAATTTCGGTTCGTACTTCGGCATCAGAAGCCTCATGGGACAAACCCGCACGTTGTTTAACGGCTTGTTTGCGGCCTGGGTCATTTCGCATTTTCTGAAAGTGTGCCGCGAAAAAGGCTCGGCGAAGTTTACGGTGGCCGATGTGTCGCGCTCCATTCGTCAGGATTTTTTTGTGGGGCTTGGTCATTTCCTGTTACTCTTTGTGCTTTGTGCGGCGCTGGGAATTAGTATTGTGGCAATATTGTTCTGGATTTCATCCACCTCGGTGGCAATGGCGGGCTTAATCATTTTCTTCAGCGCGATCGGATATATGCTGCTGCGTTTTCCGTTCTGGAATTATGTGTTTTCGGTATTCATGGCGCGTGGCTCTACCCTGTTGCCGGGAGCCGATGCGCAGCGTCCGGCTTTGTTTGAATCGTTCAGGCTGGCCGGAAGTGTAATGGTGGGGCAATGGTGGCGCACTTGGTCGATCATGTTTTGCATGTGGGCTTTGCTTATGGTGGTGGGTTATCTCATTACGGTTACATCCTCGTTTGGCACACAAATTCTGGATATGTTCGGGCTCAATACTTCGTTCGACGAACTCACGCAGAAACTCATTGATACGCTGCTCGAAGTACTCAGCAATTTTGCACGCACATTGGTAAACTGTGTGTTTTGCGTGGCCGTGGGGCTGCATTATTACAGCATAAAGGAATTCCGCTACGGAAATACCATAAGCGAGCAATTGAATAAAATAGGTAAATCGGGCACCAACGATGATGTGGAACTCAGCTACTAAGTACTTGCGCATACTGTGTGTGGCGTGGCTGCTGTGTGCGGTTCCCGTGTGGCTGCCCGCTGCTTCGGCCGACAGTTTGGGCAAAGACAGCTCGAACGTAACCGTGCGCCAGCCCGCCGCCGCCACCCAGCAGCAATATTACAGCGACGATTACTACCGCTACGAACGCAAGAAAGGTCTCGAAGGCGAAACGTTTTTCGACCGTATGCTGCGTTCGCTTTTCGACCGCGACGAGCGCGAAGAACAGGACCCGAACATGCCCAACTCCGGCTCGGCACAAAGCATTACAACCGGCGCACAGGCACTCAACTACCTGCTGCTGGCCGTGGCCGTGGGACTGCTCGTGTGGGGACTGATACGCGCCTTAAAAAGCGGTGCGGCCGGGAAAATTTTCAGCGGCAAAACAAAAGACGAAGAAGAAATTGATGCCAGCGTGGAAGATGTGGACATACACGCCATCAATTACGAAAACCAGATTGCCGCCGCCCGCGACCGTGGCGATTTCCGCTATGCCGTGCGACTGTGGTTTCTGAACACACTCAAAAATTTCTCCGACCGCGAACTGCTGCACTGGAAACCGGAGAAAACCAACATGGACTATTTCTACGAACTGAGCGGAAATCCCGTGCAGCAAAAATTTGGCGATGCCAGCCGTGTGTATGACTTCGTATGGTACGGCGAACGCGAAATAAACGCCAACGATTACGAAAATGCCGAACAACAATTCCGTGAACTCAACCGTAGCCTGAATTAAATGCTGAAACGAAGTTGGTTTCTGTTCCTCCTCTTTGGCCTCGCAGTGGCCGTGCTGGTAATGCTTTCCAGCCGCACCGCCGAGCGTCAGTATTCGTGGAAGAACTTTTTTACAGCCGACGAACGCCAGCCCTGGGGCTGCAAAATTTTCAGGGATTATACCGATGAAATTTTCGACGGTGAAGTATCAACCGTTCGCGCAACCATTACCGATCAGTTCCGCAAAAACAACATTCCTCCGGCCAATTATATCTTCATCAACTCGCAGTTTTCGCCCACTTTTTCTGATGTAAATTACCTCTGCAAGTTTGCCGAAAAAGGCGGATCAATATTTATTGCCGCCGGCGAATTCGGACTGCTCGAAGACTCGCTGAAATTCCGCTCGGCTTATTCGAAGCAGGATGATTATGATTTCCAGACCACCCAAAATCTTACGCTCGACGATTTGAGCAAGGGCGATACCCTGCGCGGAGTAAACTTCCTGAACCCGAAACTGAAACGCGAAACCGATTATATTTTCGACAAGGAATTTGATCACCGCATCATCCGCTTTGCCAACCCCAAAAACACCACTTCGCTGGGCCGCGATGGTTCGGGCAATATCAATTTCATCCGCATCAAATGGGGCAAGGGCGAATTCCTGATTCATACCCTGCCCCGCGCATTCACTAATTACTACATGGCCGATTCGGTTACGGCTTCTTACGGTTTCCGAGCCATTTCGTATTTGCCGGTGCGCAAAACGTTCTGGGACGAAAAGTATAAGGATGGATTGAAGGAGAACAGAGACACACGCCGTTTCCTGTTTTCGGAACCTGCGCTTAAACTTTCGTATTACGTACTCATTGGCACGGGCACGCTGCTGCTGCTGTTTGGCGGAAAACGCCGTCAGCGCCCGGTGCCGGAAGTGAAGCCGTTGCAGAATTCCACGCTGGCCTTTGTGGAAACCATTGGCACGCTGTATTACCGCGAAGGCAATACGCAGGACATCATCAACAAAAAAATAAGTTACTTCCTCGAATCGGTGCGGGCGCGTTTTTATGTGCAGACAACCGTGTTTGACGAGCCTTTCCTGCAAAAAGTGTCGGGCCAGAGCGGTGTGAATTTTGTGCAGGTGATGGAGTTGTTTCAGCTCATAGACCGTTTGCGGCATACCAATGGCAACGGCAGCGGCGAGTTGCGCAAACTCGAACAGCACATCTGGGATTTTAACCAAAACAGTAAACGATAATCATACTTACCAATTCATAGATCATGAACGAACAAACGCCGAATCCGTTTTTCCAGAGCCGCCTTCCGCTGGCCGATTTGCAGCAGGCCGTGGCCGATGTGCGCGCCGAAATAGGCCGCATTATTGTGGGGCAGGACCGCGTGGTTGATTTGCTTATCTGCGCGCTGCTGGCCGACGGGCATGTGCTGCTGGAAGGTGTGCCCGGTGTGGCCAAAACGCTTACCGCAAAACTCCTGGCCCGTACTGTTTCGGTGGGATTTTCGCGCATACAGTTTACGCCCGATCTTATGCCGAGCGATGTAACCGGCACCAGCGTGTATAATGTAAAAACACAGGAGTTCGAATTCAGGCGCGGGCCTATTTTCAGCAACATTGTACTCATCGACGAAATTAACCGCGCTCCGGCTAAAACGCAATCGGCATTGTTTGAAGCAATGGAAGAACGGCAAGTGACCATCGACGGGCATACGTATATTCTCGAACGTCCGTTTCTGGTGGTGGCCACTCAAAACCCGGTAGAGCAGGAAGGCACCTACCGTTTGCCCGAGGCGCAGCTTGATCGTTTTCTGTTCAAGATTGAAATTGATTATCCTTCGCTCGAACACGAAACGCGCATTATTGCCGATTTCCACAACCGCAAAAATGTAATCGACCTCAACAGCGTGCGTCATGTACTGAGTGCGCAGCAGTTGCAGAGCCTTCGCGAAAAAGTATTCGGCCTGCATGTGGAGCCTAACCTTATTCACTACATCGCACAAATCGTAAACCGCACACGCAACAACAGTTCGCTTTACCTCGGTGCTTCGCCGCGTGCATCGCTGGCCATTCTTACTGCTTCAAAAGCAATGGCCGCCATGCAGGGCCGCGACTTTGTAACGCCCGACGATATACGCACCGTGGCTGTGCCCGTGTTGCAGCACCGTGTAATGCTTACACCTGAGAAAGAAATGGAAGGCTCCACTGCCCGCGAAGTGGTGATGCAACTCATTCAGCAGGTAGAAATTCCGCGTTAATCATTCAGCCTCACTGCTCGTGTTTATACTTCGCTTCATACGGTCGTTTTACCTCACAGGACGTTTTTTCCTGCTGTGCTTTGCGCTTTCGCTGCTGGCATTGCTCGGATTTTTCTTCCCGGTGCTGCTGCCCATAGCGAAGATTGTGCTGTTTGCCATTCCGGCCGTGCTGGTGTTCGACTGCATATTGGCCTGGAGCCTGCCCAAAGGCATCATGGCCCGGCGCATTATGATGGATAAACTTTCGAACGGCGATTACAACGAGGTAAAAATTGTAATTGAAAGCCGCTACCCGATGCCCATGCACTGCAAGGTGGTTGACGAGCTTCCGGTACAGTTTCAGGCGCGCGACCTGGCTTTCAATTTCATGATCATGCCCCGCGCCGCACGCGAGCTTACCTACAAGGTGCGCCCCGTAAAACGCGGCGAGTACAGGTTTGGGGCTGTGAATGTATATATCTCCACCGTGCTGCGATTAGTAGAAAGACGTTTCCGTTTTGCACAGGAACAAAACGTGCCGGTATATCCGTCGTTTATACAAATGCGCCGCTTCGAACTATTGGCCATTTCAAACCGGTTGACGGAAGCGGGCATCAAAAAAATTCGCCGCCGCGGACAAAACAACGAATTCGACCAGATCAAAGACTATGTGCCCGGCGACGATCCGCGCACGGTAAACTGGAAAGCCTCGGCACGACGCAGCAGGCTTATGGTGAATACCTATCAGGACGAGAAATCGCAGCAGGTGGTATCGCTCATCGACATGGGCCGCGTAATGAAAATGCCGTTCGAGGAAATGACGCTGCTCGATTATTCCATAAACGCCAGCTTAGTTATTTCCAACATCGCCATGCAGAAATACGACAAGGCCGGTGTGGTCACTTTCTCGCATAAAATACACCAGATGCTTGCGCCCGAGCGTCGCGGCCTGCAGCTTTACAAAATAATGGAGCTGCTTTACGGCGCCAAAACAGGCTTCCTCGAAAGCGATTACGAGCGCCTGTACATGAGCGTAAAACAACGCCTCACCCAGCGCAGCCTGCTCCTGCTCTTCACCAATTTCGAAAGCCTGAGCAGTATGCAGCGCCAGCTTAAATACCTGCGCCGCTTAGCCAAAGATCATTTATTGGTGGTCATCTTTTTCGAAAACACCGAACTCCGCGCCTTCCTCGATGAACGCCCGGTGAGCGTGCAGGAAATTTATTACAAAACGGTGGCCGAGAAATTTACCTGGGAAAAGAAACTCATTGTAAAGGAACTCGAACAATACGGCATTCACGCCGTTTATACTGCTCCGCAGAATTTAACGGTGAATACCATTAACAAATATCTGGAACTGAAAGCCAGAGGATTGATTTAAGCCGATGCAGGAAAATTCTATTGCTTACGATACTTTAGAAGTTTGAAGTTAAGCGCATTTACAGGATCCTGCCCATCTGCCAGCCAAAATTCAGTATCGGTGAGTTTAACAATCTTCGATTCGTACAAAGTCTCTGATTTTAGTACATTTTTCTTATCAAGCAACACCCATCTGAGTATTACATTAGTGTGAAAAGTAGATTGAAAATTCCCATCCCAGTCCTTGTTAAGTCGTTTTAGTTCTCTTGATTCAAATTCGCTGAACCTGACTGAGTAATTGTACTCACTTGGAAAGGCTGAGTTAAATCGCTCTACACCGTCCACACCCTGCCACGAGTACAACTGCCAGTTTTGGCAAAGTCGTTTTTTGACCCGTTCGAAGTGCATGAAATTTTCGTCATTGTCGTATTTTTTACAAGAGGAATTCCCCGTGAAAATCGTTACAACAATCAAGAGAAAAACACCCTTGCTCATTATCATTACTGCTTCCGGTATTTAATAAGTTTGAAATCCAGTGATGTTACCGGATCTTGTCCATCTGCCAGCCAAAATTCAGTATCAGTGAGTTTAACAATCTTCGATTCGTACAAAGTTTCTGATTTTAATATATTTTTCTTGTCAAGCAATACCCATTTAACCCTCAATGAATTCCCGAATGTTGTCTGAAAATTTCCATCCCACTCTTTATTAAGCCTTTTGAGTTCTCTTGATTCAAATTCGCTGAACCTTACTGAGTAATTGTACTCACTTGGAAAGGCTGAGTTAAAACGCTCTACTCCGTCCACACCCTGCCACGAGTACAACTGCCAGTTTTGGCAAAGTCGTTTTTTGACCCGTTGAAAATGCATGAAATTTTCGTCGTTCTCATACTTTTTGCAAGAGAAACTCCCCGAAAAAATTATTACAACAAAGAAAAGAAAAGTAACTTTCTTCATTATTGATCTATTGCTTACGATACTTTAGAAGTTTGAAGTTTTCTCCGTTCACAGGGTCTTTCCCGTCAGCCAACCAGAACTCTGTATCGGTAAGTTTAACAATTTGGGATTCATAACCAGCCTCCGATTTCAACGTATTTCTCTTGTCGGTTAATGTCCATTTCAATGAGGGGAAAGTACCCAGATTGGCCACATAAATACCATCCCAATCTTTATTTTGTCTTTTGACTTGCCGTGAAGGGAAATCTTTAAAATTAACCGAGTAATTAAAAATTGACGTAAAGTTAGCGGTGTATTGTTCTACTCCGTTCACATCCTGCCACGAGTACAACTGCCAGTTTTGGCAAAGTCGTTTTTTGACCCGTTCGAAGTGCATGAAATTTTCGTCGTTCTCGTATTTTTTACATGAGTAAATAACAACAAGGAGAAATAAACTCAAAATAGAAATACTGATTTTGATCAGTTTTTGATTTGCTATCATGGTAAACAAGTATTTTTACCAAAAGTAACGTTTTCCAAACCAAAAAATTGCCTTATGAAAAAAATAATTCTTTTATCTGCGGCTTTGCTCGCATTAAATGTAAACGCACAAGTGCTTACACAAATCACTTCACCATCTGGTAATCTACCAGGCTGGGGTACAATGAATCAACGCTCAAATGTGACACTTGACACCAGACTTTCTGGTGATATAAGTGGAGATAATATTGACGACATCTTTTGGGCCTATCACGGTAACTTAGGTAATCAAGCAAGTTATGATTTGAGAATTTTGGGATCAACAGGAACAGGATCTTTTGCAACGTATTATAACAACTCTGGCACCTCAATGCCACTGAATGGGGGAGGAACAATTGATTTATTAAACGAAAATAATTTCGTTTTAGGGAATTTTACAACTTCACTTTTTTTTCCCGATGCAATGGAAGTTTTAAGTTATAGCGATGATGCATTAAGCACTCCAACTGACAAATCGCACTTGCTTAGATTTACTGGAAATACACCGCCTACGGTATTAATGTCTAACAATAACGGATACATCGGCGATGCCAAAATCTGGACATTTTATCAAAACAACCCTTACCGGACAAAATTCTATGCCGCCAACCTTACCAACGATAAGTATGATGAACTTTTTAGCGTAGAGAACAACGGCAGCGGTACCATTACATTAAGAATTCAACGATATATTAATGGGGCATTCAGTTCGGTTTGGTCAACCACTACCGGAAATTTCAGTGGTTTGTGGAATGTAAATTTTGCGAATGATGAATATATTTTTGCGGATGTAAACCCATGGAACAATACAACCGGAAACGTCAAAAAAGAAATTATCTGCATAAACAGAACAACCGGCTGGCTGAAAATACTTGACTATAACGAGAGTACCAATAGTTGGAATCTGGACTATTCGAATGGTGGAAATAGTAATGTGTATTCATCTCCTTCGGGAGCCAACACATACCCGTTCAATGGCAATACCGTATTTTTAGCAGGTAATTTCGATATCTCCGACTTTCATGCAGAAATATTGGTTTGCCCAAGAAATTCACCGTCCCAAATTCGTGCAATTCAATTTGATTACGCAACCGGAACAATGATGAATATTACAGCACCTTCAATTAATACAACTGGTATGGAAGGAAGTTACTACGGTGCAACTCCTTATGTAACGCCCATTGAGAGGGTTGGTAGTTTCAATTACCCAAGAAATTTTTACACGAAAACCATTCAACATCCTGCAAATAATATTAAATACCTGACCGGCAATTTCTACACTACAACTGGTAATACCAATCTCGAATTAATACTCTTTTACACTTCAATAACTTTTGTACCAACCGGGTTCACCAATAATGGCATATTTACTACAGATTGCGCGCCACAAACAATGTATGGTTGTCAATACGGTGCCGTAAGTTGCTTCAACCTAAATAATCAACTTCTTAATGTGTATGATCGGGTTGGAGATAAATTTGATGCCACGCAAATTTTCAATCCAACTCAATATGCCATGTATTCTTCCAATAATGGTCAAAATCTCAGAGAAAATAACAATAATTCATTTTCTCAAACCAATTCTGCATATCCTAATCCTGTTATTAATACACTGACAATCGAAATAAATGAGATTGAGAATGATATTAATTCAACAATTCAGATTTTTGATATTAATGGAAAAAGGGTTGATGCAGAGTCCTACCAAAGTGGCAAATTTATTTTCGTAAACTGTTCGGGGCTAAGTAATGGTATTTACTTTTATGAAGTAATGAATGGCACATATTCAAACAAAGGGAAATTTATTGTAAAATCCGAATAACATTTTATCACAAGCGATAGCAATAAAAAACAATTAAGTTAAGCTCTTGATTTAGTTGTCTTTTCCTAAAAAGCCCTGCGTTAACCCGGAAACACCAATCCGTAACGCAGGGCTTTTCTGACAAGTAAAACAATTCGGGTTTCTGTATTATTTTTGCAGTGCATAAAAGAACTCGAACAATACGGCATTCACGCCGTTTATACCGCTCCGCAGAATTTAACGGTGAATACCATTAATAAATATCTGGAACTGAAAGCCAGAGGATTGATTTAAGCAGATGCAGGAAAATAATTATTCGCAGCATAAACTCTTTCAGGAGTTACAAAGCGGCAAAACATTTGAATATTTCTTCTTCTGGGGCCACAAAGTAAACAACCCAATCACCGAAACCTGTTTCAGCCAGTGGTATCCGGCTCCGTTTATCCACGAAGGCATCACCTACCCTACTGCCGAACACTGGATGATGGCCGGCAAGGCCCGCCTGTTTGACGATAACGACATATTACAGAAAATCCTTGCCTCCGATTCGCCCAAAGAAGCGAAGAAACTGGGACGCGAAATACTCAGTTTTGATCCGGCACTTTGGGACGAGGGAAAAGTGAAGATTGTAGTGGAAGGCAACCTGCATAAATTTTCGCAGCATAAGGATTTGAACGCATTTTTACTGAATACCGGCAATAAGGTAATTGTGGAAGCCAGTCCGATGGATACGGTGTGGGGAATTGGCCTTGGCCGCGACAACCCGAAAGCGTTGAATCCTTTTTTGTGGCGGGGCGGCAATTTGCTGGGGTTTGCGTTGATGGAGGTGCGGGATTTGTTGCGTTAATTCAACTGATTAGGTTGAAGGAAATGGAATAACTTAAATTCCTTCACCGGCAAACTCAATTTGATCACTCAAAATATTACCCTGAGCATTTTTTACCACCACACGATAAATCATAATTCTTTTTTGGCGAAACAGTAATACACTTTTAGAAGTTCTGGTTGGCTCACCGATATCACCTCCCGAAATAATAAAACATTCTAAACTGCCCAAATCAGGCTGCACTAACCGAATGCCATAAGAAGCCGCACCTTTGTTCGAGCCAGACTCATTCACATTTATTTGTACTCCTGATGGCATCACTCCAAACCATTGCGCCACCCATGCCGTGGAATGAAAATTAAGATCGGTGGCAAACATGCCTGTTTTACCTCCGCGGTAATGCACTCCGTTTGGATCAACCGGCAATGCGTGGCTGAGTTTGCTGAACAGCATGAGTTGCACGGGAACGTGTGCAGAAGAATCGGTATAAATTTTTCGGGTAATTCGCGGATTGTTCCAGTAATTGGCAATAACTGCATCGGCCACCGTGTCGATTTGGTGAAGGGCAGTCCATTGTTTTACCAGTTCGTAAGCATTATTCTTATTCACCACCATATCGCCCGTGCCCTGGAAAATGGCCACCTGCGGGTATGCGCCATTGTAACCGGGATTGGCATTGCGGGCCAGTTCGGCCCATTGCTGGGGAGTTTTGGTTACTTTTCCGTTCATCGCTTTGGGAGCATCCAATGCCGATGAGGCTGCGCCATAAGGGCCGCCGGCAAACAATGCGCCTTTGGTAATGAGTCGGGGAAAATTAACCATGAGTATGTTGGCCATGGCGGCTCCCGCCGAAAGTCCGGTTACATATACTTCTTCGAGTGCATAGCGTTTTTTCATCCACACCATCATGCTGCGTATCGAAGCCGCCTCGCCCGAAGCGGTGTCCTGATCTTCGGGGTTGAACCAGTTGAAGCAGGTGTTGACGTTGTTCAGCAAATCCTGTTCGGGATACAGCAGTGCAAAGCCCTGTGCGCGGGCCAGGTCGTTCCAGCCGGTTTGCTGGGCGCAGCTTTGGGCAGTTTGCGAACAGCCGTGCAGCACCACCACTAACTTTTTCTGCACAAGCGAATCGGGCAGAAAATAATACATGCGCAGGTTGCCGGGGTTGCTGCCGAATTCTTTTTGCGAAAGCAGTTTGGAATTAGTTGCTGTGGTGGCCTGTGCCGAAACACAAACCGAAAGCAACGTGCTTACTGCCATGAGTATGGTTAATCTTCTCATTGGCAAAAACATAACTCGGCGAATACGACAGGTGTTCGCTGGCATATAAATTTTATGCGGTTTACCGCTTTTCAATTTCCAGCACTACGGCCATCCAGCCCGCATCACCAATGGGCTTGCTCAGTTTCACATCGCCGCCGCTGCCGCTGAATGTGGCGGCCGAAGTGAGTTTGCTGCCCAGCGCGGCGTTCATCTTATCGGCCAGTGTGGTGCCTTTGGCCGAGCTGATTTGCTGGTTGATGGCCTTAAAGTCTATCGGCTCGTTGGTTACCAGCACGGCCATCTGATCGAGTGTGCCGATGTTGTCGGGGTAAAGCGTATGATCTTTCGGGAAAAGCCGTTTGCCAGTAATGCCGCAGTAGGGCGAATGTTTGGGCGTGTAGGGAAACAGCACGTAGCTGGTGTTATCGGTTTCGAGACCGATCAGGTACGTGTAGCACTCGGCATTGTTGGTAAACTGAATTTTAAACGGTGTGCCTTTCTGGTCTTTCGACTGGCCTTTTACCACCGGCGATGAGGTGCGGTACACGCCCACATTGCCCGATTTGCCGCGGGCTGTAAAAGGAATGACAGCTTTGGTCGATTGATTTTCGAGGCCAAAAAGGCAGTCGAGGCTCGACGGGGCGGGTTTGTTTGCTTCACCCATCGGATGCAGGCCATAAGCTTCCACCACGAAGTAATCGAAATCCTGATAGCGCACCCAGCACACGCCGTTGCTGCCCCATTCCGAGCCCCAGGAGTTCATGATCTGGAATGCGCCGCCCTTGAGGTAATCGTCGTAACCGATTACGCACATGGCATGTCCGCCAAACTCATTGGTAAACGCAGCCTGATAGTCGGACTTGGCCGGAATCCATACGTCTTTGCCTTCCATGCTGCGCATAAACGACCCGCCCACGCGCATACCAATAACCACGGGTGCGCCCTGAGCGAGGTTTTGTTTTATGGCCAGCATGTTTACGCGGAAATCGTCGTCGCCCCCGCTGCCGTCGTTTTTGGACAGGCGCGATGCGCCTTTTATTTTGTATGGCTGTGCGGCCTGTACCTGCGAGTTGTCGGGCTCGCGGCTGCAGGTGTTTTCGTCGTAAGGATATTGCGAGAGTGGCAGGTTGCCGCGCTGTTGCATCGACTCCATGGCGCGCTGCAGGTACGAACCCTGGCAGTTTTCGAGGGCAATCTGGTTGTAGAGGTACGAAGGGCTGAAACAGGTGCGGTTTGGATCGTCGCCGGTGGCGCGGCTGTTCAAAATGGTACGTGCGGCATACGCGCTGGCCCAGGCCACGCACGAGCCCTGCTTACCCTGGTTGAGCCGCCGTGGAGCAAACTCAAGCAGCGACACACGTTCGGGCAGTGGCTCTTTTACATTGTCGGCCAGCGGTTCATATACTTCGGCCTGTGCATATACATCGCGTTTCATGTCGCAGCCCGTGCTGTAGGCCGATGAGTTGGAGGCATTAAGCAACCCGCCCCCGCAACTGCGCCCGCCAAAGAACCAGAGCGCCACCAGCACGGCCACTACTATAAGCCCGATTTTGGGATTGCGAAACAGGAAACGGATAAGCTGCGGCAAAAACATGAGCAGTATGCCTAATCCGCCAAAACCGCCGCCGCCACCGCCGCCTCTGTTGAAATCGGGGCGGTTGCCGGGGTTAAAATTCGGGCCGTTGTCGTTGTCGTCCTGATCGATGCGAATTGGCATGGGTAGGTGTGTGTTTAAAGTGGGACGTAGCTGATAGGTTTCACCAAAGCTAATGTGCTTTTGCGAATGTAATGAAGGCTTTGCAGTGAATTAACCGGTTTATGCAAAAAATGTGTGCATTATATTTATACTTAACCTACTTTTGCTGTACACCAGAATACTAAAAAACCACACCATGAACACAGTTACCTTAACACTGGCTGCATTGGCTCTGGGATCATTAACCGCCCTGAATGCTCAAAACCTTGTAAAAAACGGCTCATTCGAAGAAAACAAATGCGAGCCGAAAGGCTGGGGCGAAATTGGCCGCGCATCGATGGCGAGCAGTGCAAACAATACTACTGTTGATTACTACGGCCCCAAAGCCTGCAAAGGCCAGGCCCTTTCTACCGGCGAGAATTTTATGGGCAGCCAGGCTGCTTTCGAAGGCCAGCACTATGCCGGCATTATTGCCTATTATGGCGACGAAGCCACCGACTGGAGCAGCATCTGGAGCGGCGAACTCAAAACCCGCAGCGGATACCAGAATTACAGCGAATATGTGCAGCTTGAATTTTCGAGCGCTCTCGAAGCCGGAAAAACCTACAACATTTCCTTCCAGGTAAGCCTGGCCGATAAAAGCGCCTTTGCCGTTTCAGGTTTGGGAGCCTACATCTCGAAAGAAAAAATGAACGAGATGAAAAACTCCTACCTCAGTGTGGAACCGCATATTTCCTCGCCGTCCATGGCCGATAACATGAACGGCTGGACCGAAATCAAAGGCAACTACACTGCCAAAGGCGGCGAAATGTACATCGTTATTGGCTGCTTCAACAAAGGCATGGACAAGAAAAGCGTGCTCGGTCAGACCAACCAGCTCAATATGCGCCGCGCTTACTATTATATCGACGGGGTGAATGTGGCTGCCGGTGCCGGTACTCCTGTGCCCACCCAACCCAAAGACGAGCTGTATGAGCAGATTCTCAGCGGTGCCAACATCAGCCTCAAAGGTTTGAACTTTGAAACCGGATCGGCCACCATCAAAAAAGAGTCGTATGCCGATCTCGACAAATGGGTAACCGTAATGCAGGCTCACCCCGAACTCAAAATTGCCATTGAAGGCCATACCGATGCATCGGGCAACGCCGCCAGCAACATGACGCTTTCCAAGCAGCGCGCCGAATCGGTGAAGAAATATTTCATAAGCAAAGGCATTGCCGCCGACCGTATGACTACCGAAGGCTTTGGCTCAACCCGCCCCATTGATAAAGAAAATGTAAAGAGTCTTACCAACCGCCGTGTGGAAATTCACATTGCAAAGTAAGCAGGGTTACGAACTAAAAACCGGCTGTTTCAAGGTATGAAACAGCCGGTTTTTTTTATTGAAAATCCCCCAAAATTTGAAGGCTTTATCCTGAATCATTTTTTTGAATTTATACCCGATTATTTTTATAACAAGCAGCAATCAATTACCACACGCAATACTTTTTTTATTTGCGAAAAGCGCAATTTAAAGGAGGAAATAATGTTAATTTTTTGATTTATTAACGATAATAATATCCGCTTACAAACGCTTAGTAATAAAATTACAAATAACTATATATCAGCACTTTGTGACAACATCTGTTTATAAATAAAAACTATATTTTACTTGACATCGCCCTTTAAACCATTGTATATTTGCCATAACGAAAGACATTCTGCGCAGTTTGAACCGGGGGTTGATCGCCCTGATTTTCGTAATGTTAACGGCCGTTTATTCTTTATTGTTTCACACATTTAATTTTCAATTCACATGGCTATTTCCAATTCGCCGCTCAATGCGGCTCCTGAATCTTTTACCCTTGCCGAGCCTAAAGAGCTTGAAGTAGAAAAAGGCATATTCAAATGGTGGTGGTGGTGGCGCCGTTGCCGGGTGCGTATTCTTTTTGTGGCAGAAGGCGGTATTGATTATTCTACCGATGCTTTCGGACTGAGTGAAGTAATTACCAAGGCGCTCAACACAAGCAGCCGCCCCAACGTTACTTTCCAGATTACCAAAGCAAGTTACGGCGGCGACTCTACGGCCGACATCCAGAATTTCCGCTTTACTGATCCCGGTTTCAGCATCAATAACTATGATGAAGTATGGATTTTTGGTGTCAGCCGCGACACGTCAATCCTTCCCCTGGCCGAACGTCAGGCATTGGCCAACTTCATGAATGCCGGCGGTGGTGTATTTGCTACCGGCGACCACGAAGACCTCGGTGCGTTTATGAGTGCCGAAATTCCCCGTGTACGCAGTATGCGCAAGTGGTACTTCTCCACTCCCCAGGTTGGCGACCTCAACCGCCAGACTGCCCCTCCGGTAGTTGGCCCCGACCGTCACGACACCTCCATGCCCGGCCCAACTCCGGGTATTGATTCAGAAGATCAGTCTGATGAAGTGCCGCAGAATATTATACCCAAACTGTATGGTTCGGGTGGCAGTCTCCTTGCGCATCCCCTGCTCCAGAAAAGAGGAGGTATGATCCGCGTACTGCCCGATCACATGCACGAAGGTTCCTGCGTATTCCCCGGCGATCCTACCGAAGCACTCCTGCCCGGTTCGTCGCTGCCCGAATACCCATTCCTTGCCGGCAGCACAAGCGAACGCGTAATACCTGAAATCATTGCCATTTCAAACTCTGGTGGCGGTGGTACACCCAACTTCTCCGGCGAAGTTAATCCCCGTTGCTTCGGCGCAATCAGTGCCTACGATGGCCACCTGGCTACAGGAAACATCGGCCGCGTAAGCGTAGATGCCACCTGGCACCACTTCCTCAATATCAATCTCGATGGTACCGGAAGTTCGTACACCGGTTTCTATGTAGGCGGTGTGCCCAACGCAGCATACGAAGACATCAAGCAGTATTTCCGAAACATTGCCCTCTGGCTGGCTCCCAAATACCTGCAAAAATGTTTCCGCTACCGCTGGATTTATTGGCTGCGCTACAAATTCCCCCTCATCTGGGAACTTCGCGTAAACGAAAAAGCCACCGTAAGCGATCTGCGCGCCGCAGGTGAAAAAACAATCAAGATGATCCGCGAAGAATTTGGAGATGCAGAAGTGGCACAAACCATTATCACTTTTGTAAATGAACTTCCCGAAACCGTGCGCTACGAATTGCTCAAAGAGGTAAATCCCTGGATGAACACCCGCACCGACAAAGGCGAATTCAACATTTCCAAATCAACCGACGACAACCTGCTCCGTGCCGAAGCTATTGCCGAATGCCTCATCGGCGGCGTAGTACAGTCAATCGTTAACAATACCCCGCTGGCTCCTCAGCAGTTTGAAAATCTTCTCGAAAAAGGAGATCTCAACGATGAGAAAATGGCAAGTATTGTAATTGACGGAATTTCGCTTGGCCTGAATACCTATTCGGATGCCATGGCCGGCGTACGCGAAAAAGCCGCCAAATACAGCGAAATGCTCAAAGTTTCATCGGCCGATATTAAACGCGGTCTGTAAACAAGTGCATTTTTTTCATCAGGGTCTCTTTCCGCAATGGAAAGAGACCTTTTTGTTTTTCAGTGATTAGGCCCGAAAATTACAGACGTACATCAGGCATCTCAACTTTCGTATCAATCATCATTACCAAACAAAAAGCTATTGGAAGCGGAGACATCAGTTTATGTTTACTCACCATTTCCTGTTTCATACTTATCCTTATGAATATCTACCCATAGCGACATATTCATAAGCAGCGCAGATACTTCTTCGGGCTTACTCAAATTATGCTTTTCAAGTAATTCATCCAAATCTTTATCCATAATATCAGTTACAATAACAACTGCCTTTTCGCCTTTCCAGGTAGAGGCTTCTTTCAAAAAACATGCCCGATCTTGTTTCATGTATGACTGAAGCGAATCATACATTTTAACCTGCTCATCGGTTGCATATTTTGATTTGGGGCCGCAGGAAATGAATACCGAAGAAATTGAAATGAAAAGAAGTGCGGAAAAAAGAAACAGTGGTTTCATCAGGTGAATTTTGATCCTTAAAATTAATATAAATTGTAAAATTAACAATGGCATCATCTCCTTATCTTGCACCATGCCGCACACACCCCGACAATACCTTCGCGCACTGCTGCTCAAACTGGGCATTGGCAGCGAAGCCTCGTACCGGCTCAACCTCCACGAAATTCGCAGCAACGATATTTTCCTTTGCTCCTACCCCAAATCGGGCAATACATGGCTGAGATTTATTCTCGCTTACCTCATCTCAAACCGCATTGATATTACGCCAAGAAACATCGACGAAATTGTGCCCGATGTGTATATGGCCGTTGACAAAGCAAACGCACTGCCCTCGCCACGAATACTCAAAACACACCATGCACTGCTCGGCGATTATCCCAAAACCATATACATTGTGCGCGATGTGCGCGATGTAATGCTTTCGTATTACCACTACCAGATTGCGCTGGGTGCATTCAAAGGCAGTTTTACTTCGTTTATCGATGCGGCTGACACATTGCACCCGTTCGGAACCTGGAGTGAGCATGTGGCCCGGGCCCTTGAGTTTGCGCAGAAACACCCCGAACGAATTTTACTCCTCCGCTACGAAGACCTTATTGAGCAACCCGAAACCGAGGTAAAAAAACTTGCTGCATTTATCGGCAGTAAATTATCGCACAGCATCACGGAAGCAATTTCGCTTTCCGAATTCGGCCGGCTCAAAGAACTTGAAGCACAGCACGGCAGCAGTTTCAGCGATAAAAGCGGGAAACAGTTTTTCAGGAGCGGGAAATCCGGGCAGGCCCTCAGCGAATTGAGCAGCAACGATAACCAACTGCTGCTTACGCGCCACCACGAAATGATGAAGGCCCTGAGATACCTCTGAGCCATGGGAATTAGTTATATTTACTTACTCATTTACACCTTGCATACCTATGCCCTCTGTTCAGGAACTCATTACCAAAATAGAACACGAAATTGAAGAACTCCCGCAAGGCGTGCTTCAGCCCGATACTTCTTTCCGCCAGCTCCCCGAATGGAGTTCGATGCACGCGCTCATCATCATTGCTCTTGCCGAAACCGAATACAATGTAACGCTGAGCGGAAACGACCTGCGCAGTTGCAACACGGTTAACGATCTTCACCAGATTATAGAAAGCCGCAAGGGCTGAAACTATGGCAGTTTTTACCACAAACCATGTTCGCATCAGCGGCATTTCTGCCGCTGTTCCTTCGCGCACGGAAAGCAACCTTGATTACGACTACATAAGCGAAGCCGAACGTAAATTACTGGTAAAAACCACCGGCATCCTAAATCGCCATATTGCCGCAGAAGGGCAAACCGTTACCGATCTGGGCGAAATTGCCGGCAATAAACTCATAGACCATTTGGGCTGGAACCGAAACGAGGTGGATTTGCTGGTTCTCGTTACACAATCCCGCGACTACTTTTTACCATCGTCGGCAGTGCTGCTGCAGGAACGGCTCAAACTCTCCCATAATTGCGCCGCTTTCGATATTGGACTGGGCTGTAGCGGTTATGTATATGCCATGTCAACAGCTATGGCCATGATGCAAAACGGCGGTCTTCGCAAAGCAATTGTAATTGCGGGCGATATTTCCTCATACGGCACCAGCAGAACAGATAAAAGCACATACCCGCTCTTTGGCGATGCCGTAACTGCCACTGCGCTTGAATACGACACTGCGGCCCTGCCGGTGCATTTCAATTTACAGTCAGACGGAAGCGGTGCCGAAGCTATAATTATTCATGATGGCAGTTTGCGCCATCCACCCACGCCGGAGTCATATATTCTTCACGAACATGAACCGGGCATTGTACGCGCCCGCCGTCACCTCTGGCTTAACGGACTGGATGTATTCAGTTTTTCGGTACGCGAAGCACCGGCAAACATTATGCAGCTTTGTGCGCAAAGCAGTGTGCCTCTCGAAAAACACGACTGGCTGGTGATGCACCAGGCCAATATGCTGATGAATGAAACCATTCGTAAAAAATTGAAGTTCCTGCCCGAAAAAACGCCTTATTCATTAAATGATTTCGGCAATACCAGTTCGGCATCCATTCCGCTTACCATTGTTACAAAATGCAGCGAAGCCGCAACCGCACCGCAGCGCTGGATGCTGGCCGGATTTGGTGTGGGACTTAGCTGGGGCAGTATGAGTATTTCCACCCACGGCTTTGTGTGTATGCCCGTAATTGAAGTGTAGCCATGCCCGCAAAAGTAGCCGCATTTACTTATTACCTGCCCGAAACGACATATACCAATGCCGATTTCGCCAACGATTTCCCCGAAACCAAACTTCAAACCCTGCAAAAAATCGGTGTCGAAAAAAGACACATCACCCCAAAAGGTCAAACATCGTCTGATCTGGCTTTTGCCGCAGCCGAAAAACTGTTTACCGAAAATAGCATTCCCCGCAGCGAAATAGATTTTCTTATTTACTGCTCATTCGATTACGACCATTACACCCCCGCCACCGCCGGCATTTTGCAGCACCGGCTTGGTTTATCCACCCGCTGCGGCGCATTCGATATGGGGCTGGGCTGCAGTGCGTATGTGTATGGAATTGCCACGGCAGTTTCGCTGCTCGAAACACTTCAATTAAGAAATGTACTCCTGCTAACTGCATCTTCGCTTACCCATAAAATTCATGCAAAGGATCGTGGCAATCGTTTCCTGTTTGGCGATGCTGCATCGGCCACACTGATTTCTTTCTCCGAAAAAAAACAAACCGGCCCGTTTACTTTCGGAACCGACGGCAGTGGTGCCGGTCAGATTATGGTGCCTCACGGCGGAATGCGCACACCGCTTAACGAAACATCTTTCGAAGAAAGCACCGATGAATTTGGCAATGTAACTACCCCGGCCAGTTTTTATATGGATGGCTTTGGCATATTCCGGTTTACCGTAGCCACCGTACCGGGAATGATTGAAGAAACATTACAGAAAGCAGGTATTACCCGCAATGATATTGACCTGTTTGTATTTCATCAGCCCAATGTATTTCTCAATGAATTGCTGCGAAAAAAACTGATGATTCCCGAAGAAAAATTCGTGCACTGCATGAAAGATTTTGGAAACACCGTGCAGGCCAC
Organism: Bacteroidia bacterium; assembly: GCA_025454955.1. Lineage (GTDB taxonomy): Bacteria > Bacteroidota > Bacteroidia > Palsa-965 > Palsa-965. The sequence goes on from JALONL010000013.1 coordinate 86,153, forward strand.
CATTCCCATTGCACTTACTGAAGCACTGAAAGAAGGCCGTTTGAAACCCGGCATGAAAGTGCTGCTGGCCGGATTTGGCGTAGGGCTTTCGTGGGCCTGCGGAATAATTGATTACGAATAATGGATAAAAAAACGCTTATCACCATAAGCAAGGAAGTATCTTATGCCCTGCGTCACGCGCCCGAAGAATTTGGCATCACACTCGATCCCGAAGGATGGGTAAATACCGATGAATTGGTAAACGCTATAAATGCACGGCACAAAAATCTTCCTGAGCCGGTAACCGCAGCACTTCTGCAAAAACTCAATGCCGAAGCCGAAAAGCAACGTTGGGAATTTGCCCGCGATGAAGTACGCGCATTGTACGGTCACAGCACCAACGAGCGCATTGTAAAACAAACCGCCACACCGCCTGCACAACTCTGGCACGGAACCAATGCAGAAGCATGGAAGCAGATCAGCCAAACCGGACTCATGCCTATGAACCGGCAGTATGTACATCTTTCATCCACACGCGATACAGCGTTAATGGTGGGGCGCAGGCGAACGTCGAAAGTAATAATGCTTTGCATCGACACTGAAAAGGCATTGGCCGCGGGGCACTTGTTTTACCACGGCAATCAGGATACCTGGCTGGCCGATGCAGTTCCGGCCCAATTTATTACTGCCGAAAATGAGTAATAAGTACGATTATCTGCTATCGCGAAAAGGAGCCACACGCACCGCCGATGTGCCTGCCGATGTGCTCGACGCGCTAAACTGCGGAGTCATAAGCACGGTTAATTTAACCGAGTGGCTCATGGTCGATAATCTGAAACTACTGCAACACGTACTGAAAGCCGCAAAGCGCGAAGCATTGTACAAACCGGCGGCCGATGCGGTGGCTACACTCAAAAAACCAACCACAAACAGCGTGCAGCAAACCATTGGCACCGAACTGCGCAAAGCAGCAGGCAAAGATGCTGCAACGCTGTATACACAGCTTGCCACACATCAGGCCGACAGTGTGCGCTGCTGGGCTGCCTACTTCGCCGGCACCGACCATAGCACCACACTCGCACAAAAACTGCACACCATTACCCCGCTCGCCGCCGACCCGCACTTTGGCGTGCGCGAAGTAACCTGGTTAGCCACACGTCCTGCCATTGCCGCCGAACTTGCCACTGCGCTGCAACTTCTTTCCGCATGGTCGCAGAGCGAAGATGCCAACATACGCCGCTTTGCCAGCGAAAGCACACGGCCGCGCGGAGTATGGTGCGCACACATTAACGAGCTCAAAGAAAATCCGGCCCAGGCCCTGCATCTTCTCGAACCGCTGCGCAGCGACACATCGGAATACGTGCGCAACAGCGTGGCCAACTGGCTCAACGACGCCGCCAAAACCCAGCCGCAGTGGGTGCAGCAGGTGTGCAAACGCTGGCTCAAAGAATCGCCGGTAAAAGAAACTCAGCTTATTGTAAAACGGGCTTTGCGCAGTTTGTAAATTGTTTACTCAAACGACTTGCGCATAGGATCAATAAGCGGCGAAGCCTCGTCGAAACGGGCGGCAAAAAGTTCGCTGCCTTTCAGTGTCAGGTAGCCGTATTTATTCTTCTGTTTGAATACGGCAAAACCATTTACCACGGGTTGCACTTCGTCGTAGGCCGGAGCAATAATTACATTTCCTGTACTGTCCAGCACACCAAATTTTCCGGCCCGGCTCATTACGGCAAAACCATTGTACATAATGCCGATACTGTCGTACTGAGGCTTCACAATGTAGCGGCCTTTATTATCAATCATGCCCATGCCGCTGTCTTCTTTCACGGCCGTGCGTCCCTGGTAGAAATATATGTATGAGGTGGAAAGCGGTTTGTACACTAATTCGCCACTTGTTTTGAAACAGCCCGTGTAGCCGCCCGCCTCTACCGAAAAATAGCCGGGCTGCAGGTAATAAATTTCGTCGAATGCCACGGGTAAGATGCGGCGGCCGTTGGTATCAATTACTCCGCCCGCACCGGCGGTGCTTATGCCTGTGCGCAAATAGCCGAGTGTTTGTTCGAGCGTATCGGCCGGAGCATCTTTGCTGAGTTCTTTTACATGGAAAAAACCATCGCCAAGGCTGTAAATAAACACCCATTCGGGCTGCGCTACCCATTGACCTTCGCGGTCGATAAGTCCGTAGCGGCCGTTCATTTCCACAATGGCGCGGTTAAATACATAATCATCGGCTGCTTCAAACTGAGGTTGAACTACAACGTTTCCGCTTTTATCGCAATAACCATATTTGCCATTGGGAGCCCTGAAACGAATTCGTCCGCAACTGGCCTTAAACACTTCCGATGAAGCAGTGCGGATGCTTCCAATCGTTTTTCCGCTCTTGTCGATAATGATATTGCTTCCTCCCGAAGTCACCACCGCGCAACCATCGCGAAACGGCGTGGCGTATGCGTAGATGGCGGGCACTGCTTCTTTGCCCGCGGCATCGGCAAACCCGTATTTCCCGTTTTTCGATACACGAAACATTCCATCGCCAAACACCGGCTGCTGGTCGTACACGGGTTCTACAATGAGTTTGCCGGAGCTGTCGGCAATGCCGTATTTGCCAATCATGGCATCGGGATGATGTTCGTCAAACTCACCGTCTTCGTGGTCGTGCGCGGCATGAGCCTGTTTTTGCGAACTGTCCTGCACAAACGGGAAATACCAGCGGCCGTTTTCGCTGGTAAATATTTCGTTATACTTTGGTTCGAGTACCAGTTTGCCTTTGGCATTTATCAGCCCGTAGCGTGCGTTTTTGCCGCCCTGAATCAGGGCAAGCAGCATATCTTCGGCATCGGTGGTATCCTGCATTACTACTAATGCCAGCGGGCCCGTCATTTCTTTCAAATCCTGCAGCACCAGCGGACAAACCAATTCGCCTGACGCATTTACCACGCCCAGGGCGCGACCTTTTTGCACCACACATAAATCGGTGGTATAAAAGTAAACCTGTTCGTATTGCGCCTTAATAAGTTCTTTTCCGCTGCCATGAGCCGCAAAACCAAACCGGCCGTTGATACCCGCAATAAAACACTGCGCACTGAATGGTATTACCGAATCCCAGCGCGGAGCAAGTATTTCCTTCCCGTCTTTGTCAATGAGTCCGTATTTATTGCCGCTTTCCACCACCGCCGAGCCATTTATAAAACTCCAGGCATTGGTGTATTGCGGGTCAATAACAAAACTGCCCGTTTCGTCCACGTAGCCGTATTTCCCATCCACTTTCACACAGCCGCGCAGGTTACCGTTGTTGCCGCACGAGGAAAGCGCAAAAAGAAAAACAATACTGCAAAAGGAAATGAATTTAAACATGCCGCAAAAATAGCGGAATTCGGGCAGTTCAGGCCATAATGCCATTTATGGAAGTGGTGCGCACATATTCGTCTTCAATATCTCCGAAAATAGCCTCGTAAGTAGTGCCGCAGGTTTTCTCATGCACATTGGGACGGCTTACCACCAGATTGCGCCAGCGGGCAAACTGTTTCGGATTTTTAAGCATATCGAGAAAATCGCCGTATTTCTCGTAATTATTAAAGAAATCGCCCGCCAGCAGGTAATGCACCAGCGAAAAAGCAGTCTGGTAACCTTCGTAATTCGACTCGGAAGTAGAACTGAGTTTGGCGAGATTAAACGAATCGGGATCGTAAAAGATATTGATGAATTTTTCCACCAGACTATACGCCCCGTCTATGTACTTTTTCTTTTCCTCCATTGCTTTCAGCCCTTCTTCCCGCCCCTGTTTCATAAGCACATCCAGCGCCTCGGCAAACATGCGGCTGCTGTTCATACCTAAGTAAACACCCGAAGCAAAAATGGGATCTAGAAAGCGGCCTGCATCGCCCAGCATGGCAAAATTATGCCCGAATGTTTTCTCGGCATAATACGAGAAATCAGAAACTGCAATGAGCGGCTGGGCAATTTCGGCGTCGGAAAGTATGTCGCGCGTGAGTGCGCATTCGCGTATTTCCTGCAGGTAAAAAGCTTTTTGCCATTCTTCGTGTCCGGCAGCCGTAAGTTTTGCCTTCTGCTCTTTAAGGTATTTGCGGTTAATTACCAGCCCCACACTCAACCGGTCTTTGCCCACAGGCTGTATTCCAAACCAGCCGCTCTTGTGGCTTTCCAGATACACGATCTGTAAAAGTCCCACATCAATTCCCTGAGTATATTTGGCGCCTTTCCAGTGTGTAAGGAAAGCAATGCGGTCGAGTTCCTTGTAGGCATGTTTATCGCCCGTACGGCGCGCAAGAAAAGTATCCTGCCCGCTGGCATCAATAAGAAACCGGCCTTCGTACTCCTGCGCAAGGCCATCGGCCCCGGTGGTATGCACCCGTACATGGTCATTGGGCAAGTCAAGCTCCACACGCTCTACTTTTGTCTGCTCCTTTACTTCTGCGCCGTGTTTAGCCGCATTGTCGAGCAGCATTTTATCAAAATCGGCCCTCACTACGTGAAACGAAAGATAACTTTCGTCGTGTATAATATTGCGAAAACACCAGGTAGAACTCTGCTTCCCGTCGTGGCTGGAAAAACGCGCCCCGGGCTTTCGCACAAACCTGCGCTTCATTTCATCCAGCACCCCCAGTTCCTTAAATAAAGGATAACAGAAAGGCAGCAACGACTCACCCACATGCTGGCGCGGAAACTTTTCTTTTTCCAGCACCAGCACCGAATATCCTTTCCAGCGCAGGTAAGTAGCAGCCGACGAACCGGTAGGGCCGCCGCCAATAATGATGAAATCGAAAACGGGTGAGGTCATATTCTGCTAATTTTCCGCCTGAAACATTGATTGGTAAAGGAGATATGCGGCAATTCCTTAACAGCCTCTAAGTTAACAGAAATGAAAATAATTCCATCACTGATCTTAGCGGACGATGATTTGTGTAATAAAATACCCGAAAACAATTTATTTCATCAAACAACATACACAAGTTGCCTCTGCCGTTTAACCACGTCTTCGGATATATACCCGTAAAATCCGGCATTACACTGCCTGCCGGATTTTTTTGTGATTATCATTCGCAAAACGCCGCATCGACTCTACTACAAAACCGGTCATGGGAGGTATTCTTCGCTCCACATGCCCGTCAACCCATTCTTCAATTTGCGGATGCCGGCTAAGCTGGCCAAACTTTTCTTTCAGGTAGTCAAACAGTTCGCCTTCGGTGACTGCCATTTCGTCCCAGATTGTAGTCCTGTTTTCGAGCAGGAAAACAATATCTTCAAAATCATGACTGGTTCTTCCCATTCCCTTGCCCCTGCTCAAAAAGGCTTCGAGTTTGGTGGCAATAAAAAAAGGAGGGGTGAGAATTTTAAATGTATTTCCCGGCACGCTATCAATTTCCTGAGCGGAGAGAAAACCATCACGGTACCAGCGGTTTGAAAAGCCAATGGAGGGATCCTGGGTTGGAATTACATCTACCGTAATCTCGCCAAATTTATACCTGCAGGTAATGTTCGATTCGGTATCGTGTGCAAAGCCCAGCCGCCTCAGTTCTTCTTCAATTTCAATCCGGCCTTTGTAGGCAATTATTTCTACAATTAAATCAATGTCTTTGGTAGGTCTTACGTCTGTTACCGGCAAATCGTTGTAAAACGAAAGTGTGGCCCCGCCTACAAAAACTACTTTGTCTTTCAGTTTCCCTAATGCATTGGAAATGGTAATGATCCGTTCGGTGTTAAGATGGTGGTTCATGTTTGAAAAGGATTTTTTGCAATTGATTAACAGCAATTTCCTTCTCTCGTATTCTGCCCACGCGCAACACGTCGGCAAGTGCCAGCATTTCGTAAAACTCAGGGTATTTTTCTATATGATCGGTTTGCTTTGAATAAAGCGGCTCGATACCCAACCCTACAGTTTTTCCTCGATGATCGGCCCAAACATATTCAATTTCACTCCTTATGAATTTCTTCATGGAAGGGTGAGAATGGGCGGCTGGGATTCCGCGAACCAAAGTTCCCGGCTGTTGTGGAAATACGTATTTAAACCCGTACTGAAGAAATTCCAGCAAATTTTCGCTGAATACCTTCTTCTTGCTGTCGTCTATCAAACCTGCCGCCCGGCTACGGTTGAGAGATTCAGAAACTTCCGACAAACTTACGTTGAGCGATGCGGCGATGTCAAGCAATCGCCAGTTTTTTTCGGGCAGGCTGACAATTTTTAGCAGAATTGCCACATCCTGCGGCCTCATCCCATTATGCTTCCTCATACACAAATATACAAATTCTCATTTCGCATTTCGCAATTTGCAAAATTTCCCCCCAAATTTTTTACCCCGCCACCACAAAAACAAGCCAGCTCGACAAATAAGCCAGCACACCCATAAAAATAAACTGTACCGACGGCCACATCCAGCTATTGGTTTCCCTCTTCACCACCGCAATCGTGCTTATACATTGCAACGCAAACGCATAGAAAATAAGCAGCGAAAGCCCTGTGGCCACAGAATAAACCGGCTTACCCGTAACCTGGTCGCGCTCCTTGCGCATTACCTCGCGTATCGGCTCCACATTTTCCTCATCGCCCGCCCCGTAAATTGTGGCCATAGTGCCGACAAACACTTCGCGCGCCGCCAGCGAGGTGATGAGCGAAATACCTATTTTCCAGTCGTACCCCAGCGGACGTATTGCCGGCTCTATAAACTTGCCCAACTGTCCGGCAAAAGACTCTTCCAGTTTATGCGAAGCCGCCGCCGCACGCTCCTCATACAATTTTGGCAACTGCTCTTTGAGTTCGGCGTTTTTGCTGCTTTCCGCCTCTTCTATTTTGGCCACAATAAGCTCTTCCTGCTTCCGCGCCGCATCAAAAGCACCGCCATAGCCATACGAAGCCAGAAACCAAAGCACTACCGATACAATGAGAATCACTTTACCGGCATCTATTACAAATACCCGCACCTTTTCGTAAATGGTGTAGAGTACATTATTCCATTTGGGCAGGCGGTAAACCGGCATTTCCATAATAAACCAGCTTCGTTCGCGGGTTTTGATAAGCAGATTCATTACCCACGCAGCCAGCAAGGCCATGAAAAAGCCAAGCAGGTAAAGCCCCATCAAGGTAAGCGCCTGGAGATGAAATATGCCGCCAATGGTACGGTCGGGTATAATCAATGCGATAAGCAACGTATAAACCGGCAAACGTGCCGAGCAACTCATGAGCGGGGTAACCATAATGGTAATAATCCGCTCTTTCCAGCTGCTTATGGTGCGTGTACTCATTATGGCCGGCACCGCACAGGCCATGCCGCTGATGAGCGGAATAACCGAACGCCCGTGCAGCCCGAATCGGCGCATGAGTTTATCCATTATAAAACTCACCCGCGCCATATAGCCCGAGTCTTCGAGCAGGGCAATAAAGAAAAACAGCAAGGCTATTTGCGGCACAAAAACCACTACTCCGCTCAGCCCGGCCAGTATGCCTTCGGTAAACAAATCGGTGAGCCAGCCTGCGGGCAATGTTTCGCTGCACCAAGCCCGGAGGGCGGCAAAGCCGGTTTCAATCCAGCTCATCGGATATTCGGCCAGATAGAAGATGGATTGAAACATCACAAACAGCAGCAGCAGAAATACAATGTAGCCGCCAATGCGGTGCGTGAGAATTCTGTCGAGTTTGCGGGTAAAGGGCGGACGGGCCAGCTGGCTGCCGGTGCAGGCTGCTATATGTTCGCCAATTACACCGTGGCGGTGCAAACTTTCTTCGGCCTGTGCGCCTGAGGGGGTAAATCCGGCCGCTTCCATTAAAGCCTGCAGCGGATGCCCCTCGCTGAAAAGCAAATGTGCCTTGTGCAGGGCCTGGTACTGGCTTAACCCGGGAAATTCTTTCTGCACCAGTTTTACCACATCGGGCGCAACTGCACTGAGATCGGTAAACGGATATGCGGGAGGTGCAAGCGGTTCGCAAATGGCGGCGCGCAATTCGCTAATGCCTGTCTTTTCGCGTGCGCTGGCGGCCAGTACGGGTATGCCCAAACGGTTGCTGAGCCGGGCCACCTCCACATGCAGGCCGCTTTTGGCCGCCTCGTCTATCATGTTCAGCACCAAAAGGCAGGGACGGCCAAGATCAATAATTTGCCCGGCCAGAAACAAACTGCGCTTGAGGTTGGTGGCATCGGCCACAATTACCGTAAGGTCAGGGAAATCGGCATTCTGTGGGTCTGTAAGCACCTCGCAGGCCACCCTTTCGTCAAGCGATTTGGGATATAAGCTATACGTGCCGGGCAAATCAATGCAGGTTACCTCCACACTTTGCCCATGATGCTTTACGCGAAAAGTACCGTGCTTCTTATCTACCGTAACGCCCGGAAAATTGCCCGTTTTCTGGTGAAGCCCGGTTAATGCGTTAAAAAGTGTGGATTTGCCGCTGTTGGGATTCCCAACCAGCGCAATACGACGGTGAACTGATGTGGCTGCGGCAGCCGGCATCAGGCAACATTATTAATGCGTCGTATGCAAACCGTAGCGGCCTCGGCACGACGCAAACTCAATACATAACCGGAAATGTTTATTGCAATGGGATCGCCAAACGGTGCCACTTTCTCAAGCATCACCTCCTCGCCGGGTGTACAACCCATTTCAAGGAGTTTAAGCGAAAGTGCTTTATCAGTAAAGGATTTTATCACTGCACGTTCGCCCGGGGCAAGCGTATCGAGATGTTCGTCTGTGAATTGCATAACTACCATACAAAGGTAAAACACCTGTAAGCCGTTAAACTACCTAAAAGAAGGTATTTTCTGATAATAAGAGAAGCATGATTAATCTCAGCAAAAACACAACTTGCTCATTTCAAGCAAATTACCACAAAACAGATTAAATCAATGTTTTACCTTCTTCTTCTTTGCGGAAAACGTAGGACAGGTTCCGCATTTGTTTTTGGGCTTAAAAATAAAACAGCCCGAAAGCGACGTACCGGCCACTCCGGCCAGAATTAAAAACGGTATCAGACGACGAAACAACTTCATAGTACTAATATAACGAAAAACGGCCGAACGTAGTATTCCCCTTTTGACTTTCCAAACCACTGTTTTGCGAAATGGTTTCGGGGATTTGAAAAAAAATTCATGAGACGCTGTAACAAACCGGTAACCCTCTACCGTCTTATTCATGAAACTCACCCACAACAACACTACACATTCAAAAAAACGCTGCACCATGAAAAAGCTCGTACTTCTCTTCGCCCTCTTGCTCGGTTTCACCTTCACCGCCGCTGCCAACAACGGCAACCGCGATCTGATGAAACGCATCAACAACCGCCTCGGCTTTAGCGCTGCCGAAAAAGCACAGTTAGGTGCGGGCGTGGCAGTAGTAACCTTCACCATCGACGGCAACGGACAAATAAATATCCAAAACTGCGATGCCACCACCGAAGCGCAGAAACAGGCAGTAACCGAGCGTCTCAACAAGTTTTATGTACACAACGCACCTGTTACTCCCGGAGCAGTTTATATGATAAAAATTGATTTTACACAGCGCTGATTTCTAATCAGGGCTACATCCCCGGAAACGGCTTCGTCTTAGCGGCGAAGCCGTTTTTGTTTTTATTATAAATGGCCAGGCAGTTTTTATTTTACCCGAATGCCCGCCAATGTTGAGTTTCAGAGGAAAGAAATAACTATTTAAGAAAAAAGTTTATTTCACCCTGTAACAAACCGGTAACCCATAACCGTCTTATTCATGAAACTCACCCACAACAACACTACACATAAAAAACGCTGCACCATGAAAAAGCTTGTACTTCTCTTCGCCCTCCTGCTCGGTTTCACCTTCACCGCCGCTGCCAATAACGGCAACCGCGATCTGATGAAACGCATCAACAACCGCCTCGGTTTTAGCGCTGCCGAAAAAGCACAATTAGGAGCCGGCGTAGCCGTAGTAACCTTCACCATCGACGGCAACGGACAAATCAATATCCAAAACTGCGATGCCACCACCGAGGCACAGAAACAGGCAGTAACCGAGCGTCTCAATAAATTTTATGTACACAACGCACCTGTTACTCCCGGAGCGGTTTATATGATAAAAATTGATTTTACACAGCGTTGATTTCTGGTCAGGGCTACATCCCCGGAAACGGCTTCGTCTTAGCGGCGAAGCCGTTTTTGTTTTTTTATTGTCGCATAAAAAAGCCCCCTCGCGTACCAGCGCGAAGGGGCGGGGATGCAGCGGCGCTCAGCGTCAATGCACCGCTGTATGATTACTTGGGCTGCCCGGTAGCATCGTTGTTTTGGATGGCAGGCGCGGGAGCCGGAGCAGGCTGGGGAGCGTTGGGCGTTTGCGGTTCGCTGCCCGGGGTGTTTTGCGGGGTTTGCGGTTGTGCCTGTGTGCTGTCGGCCTGTTGCTCTATTATTTCGCTGCCGTTTTGGAGTTTGCCGCGTTTGGCGTCTTCGGCTTTTTGTTTTTCGGCGGCTTCCTCAGCAGCGGCCTGGTACATATTCTGTTTGTCGAGTCCGCCGCCGATGTAGTTTTTGGTGGTAATAATTACCGCACCGCCCGAAAGATCGCCATACTCGGCCGGAATGCCGCCCGAGAGAACGGTTACCTGACCAATGGCCAGTCCTGGCACGCCGGCGCTTCCATACATTTTCTCGCCATCCACAAACAACTGCGACTGTCCCGGACGTGAGCCACGCATTACAAGCTGGCCCGATTGGGTCTGGCTGCACGAAGAGCACACGTTGGTAATCATGTCGGTAACGTTGCCACGATCCACAGCCATGCGTTTTACCTGATCGGCAGTAATGTTGGTGAGGGTGGAATAAGTAGGATCAACCGGGCCTTTGATGTATTCATCTACAATTACCACCGCGCAGGTATCGCAGGATTTTAACTGCATGGGGTAGCTGAGATAGGCCGTTTGACCGGCGCTCACCACCACACTGCGCTTGGTGTATGATTTATAGCCCACCATGCGCGCCTCCACATCATACGTACCGGCTGATACGGCGCGGAGGTAAACAATACCATCCAGATCGGCGGTGCCGCCAATGTTGGTGCCCACAATGCGGAGTATGGCACCCACCAGAGGCTGGTTGTTTTCGTCGGTAATGGTGGCTTTTATTGTGCCGGAGCCATCGGCCTGCGCATGAACAAAAATGCTGAGAAGGAATGCCGGAAGCAGAAGGGCCAGGCGGAGAAGTTGCGTTTTCATGACAATGAGTTTTAACGGATGTGCATAAACTGTTTTTGAGCGGCTCACATCCAGAAAACGCATTGCTTAGTGCAATTCCACACCAGCTTTGCATTTTTTCTGCAAACTGGCGGTGAATTGGAATTAAGTGGTACGAAAAAGTGCAGATCCGGTTAAAGCGGCTCGCACTTTATTCCATGCCGCGACAGCATTTCCGATACCGAAAGCGAGAGATCCTCGTCGGTTTCTATGCGCAGAATTCTGTCGCAGTCGTCGAGGTCGAAATTCCAGCTTCCGGTGCCGGCCATTTCGTTTAAGCGGGGTTTTAATTGCTGCGCTGTTTGCGTGCTGCTTACGCTGGTTTTGAATACGAGTACCATAATCTGAAGTTCAGTTTGCGGCAGTATGAATGGGGCGGAGAAATTTATAGTCGATATAAAACGTACCGAAAGGAACAAGGCACGCCAGCAGAATTTTCCAGGTAGTTTGTGCAAATTTCCAGCGAAGCTCAACCGCCACACGAAACGTGTTTATCACAAACAGTAAAAACAGCATACCGTGTATGGGCCCCATTATTTGCGAAAGCTGCGGGGTGATGCCCGAATATTTCAATGGTACGGCCACAAATACCAGCAGCAGCAGCGAAATTCCTTCGGCATAACCGGTAAGACGCAGGCGGCCCAGCGGCGAATTGAAAAAGTGTTTCATCGTTTAAAACGGTCTGAAAAGTTCGCGTGCCGCAATGGGCGATCCCGGCCACGGCACTGCCACAAGAATAATGATGAGCCCCGCCAGAAACCACCGGGCCATTGTCTTAAACTTATCGGCATCGGCCGCTTTCCGTTTGGCCAGTGCCGAACCAATAGTGATGAGCACCACAGCCACAGTCATGAGTAAAATATGCAGCAGGCCGAAGAAAAGCGTGTCGGTGCTTTTTATGGCCTCGCCGAAATTATTCAGGAAATAATCAACCGTCGGGCTTTTGAAATAAAGCACAAAGCCAATGGCCAGCTGCAGGTGGGCAATGGTGGCTGTCCAGTGCCGCAGCGAATTATCGGCTTTGGTAAACGGCAGGTTTTTTTGTTTGCGGACAAAGCCTCTGTAAATGCTGTACAGCAAACTGAAAAGTACAGCCCAGCGCCAGAGCGAGTGAAAAGCAAGAAGGAAGGTGAACATAGATGCCGGATTTGCAGCGCAAAATTCGGTAGAAATGTATTTTCAGGAGGTGTACATTTCGTGCAGGAAGATGGATTTTTCTGCTTCCTTACGCCATGTTCCGGGCGAAACTCCGGCATGTTTTCTGAAAAACCGGCTGAAATACGAATGGTCTTCAAACCCCAGTTCATCGGCCACGGCAGCCACATTATACAACGGATTTCGTAGCAATACGCGTGCGCGTTGCATGAGTGCTTCATCAATCCAGTATTGCGGCGACTGGCCGGTGACGCTTTTCACCGCCCTGCACAAATGCCCTGGCGAAACGTGTACCGCCTGCGCACAATAATTTACACGCAGCGGCTGCCCGACCCGGCTTTGCAGCAATGCAAAAAAGCGCGATACAATTAACCGGGCGGCATTAAGCGACTGCATCGGGGTTTGTGTGCGCAGGTATTCAATTTCGGTGAGCAGGGCCGAGAGATAGCTGCGCAGAATATCACTTCGCTGCAATTCGTGCGTGCGGTATTCGTTTTCGAGCCGTGTAAACAGGGGTAAAATATAAGCTGCTTCGGCCGGTGTGCAGGTAAAGAGAGGATGAGTGAAAGCCGCACTCAGTGCCGCATCCTGCGAAAATGAGGTATTGCCTTTCGAAAGCCACGCCGGACTGAAATGAAAGGCAAATCCCCTGATGTCTGAACTTATTTTTTCGATGGAAAAAACAATTCCGGCAGGCAAAATAATACCGTTGTTTTCGCATACACAAAATTCCTCACCGGCAGCACGCAGCATTATCGTGCCGCTTTGAATGAAAATGAGCGTATGCGCATTTTCGCGCGAGGGCGGAACCGGAAGCTTCAGATACGGAAAAGCCTGCTCGATGCGCAGTATGAAACACTGTTCAAAACCGCTCCCCAGCAACAATTCACCGGCTTCGCCGCTATGGAGAAACGCATCGCGGAAAGATTTGGTGGTATGATGTGGGATGATTTCGGTCATGGTGCAGCTTACGGAGTAAAATTACCCGTGGGGTTTTATTGATCTGTCATAAAATTGTCAGGCAATGGCTTACAAGGCGGGAACAATACTTCCCGGCAGAAAAAATCATCATTACCGGTTTTCCGGCGATGGATTTTGTGTGGAGGCGGCGAGAGCTTTGTTTTCGGCAATAATAAGGAGCGCGTGGTTTTTTTCAAACTTTTGTACAATGGTAAATTGTGTAGTATCGGCTATGAGCAAATTCATATCATCGCCGCTTTCAAAACTGCTTAGCGCAATGTATCGGGCCTCGGCCCGGTTGGAGGTAATATACTTTCGTTCTTCGCCCGGGGCAATGTAGCCCTGTCGGGCATCGGTAAGTATGTTTTCGATAAGAAAGGAAGTATAAAGTGTTTTATCACGATGTTCGGCCTTTACTAACCATCGGCTGGCGTGTTGCATTACTTCCACCGCATCGGCATATCCGCGTTCATTGTCTTCTTTGCCGGGATAGGTTATTAGGTTAATGAGCGAAGGAGCCGGAAGCACGATAAAACAGGCAAACAGCATCCACTTTTTTATTCCCGCCACCGATACACATGCCGCCGCAGCCATAGTGAGCAATACGGCTATTATCAATACATATCTTCCCGAATAAAAATTTACCGAACTGAGCATGAAGTAAACCAATGTAAAGATGCCCGCCACAATGAACCATGCCCACTGAAAACGATTCAGAGAAGTACGCCTGATAAATATCCACACCCACATTCCGATCAAAGTAAAAAGAAGAATATTTCTTCCCTGATAGATAAATACGAAACGAAGGTATTTCCCCAACTGGTATATCATGAAATCAAAATCAATATGCATCAGATCGAGGTGATAGGGAAAAAACATCCATCCGCGAACCGCTTTCTGCCACATCAGAAAACCCGCAAACACCAAAAAAGGAAAATTGATTTTGGCCAGTATAAGCAAATGCCTTTTTACTTCCTCTTTTTGATAAATCAGTAAAACCAGCCTGTGCAGCGAAAGTGCCGCAAACAAAGCCACTCCGGTTTCCTTGGTAAGCACCGCCGCCGAAGCCGCAAGCCAATACCACACCCATTTCTGGCTGATGTAATTTTCGAGCGCAAGCAGCAGAAAAAGCGAAAGCATTACCTCGGGCAACACCAAAACCGACTGTGCAAAAAACAAAGGCTGCACACACAGCACCACCACCGCCAGCAATCCTGATCCGGCACCGAACCATTTGCCCAGCACACGATACACTGTAAACAAAAGCAGCAGCGAAATAACAAGTGCAAACGTATGCAGCGACAGCAGCGATTTGCCGAAAATGCTCGCCCACACCGCTCCCGTAAAATGAAAAAGCAGAGGATGCCCGCGCGTAAGTTCGGCCGGAATAGCATCGGGAGCCAGCGAAGGCCCGGCAGCCGCCATTTCCTGTATGGCCGGGGCATATACCCAGGCTTCGTCCCAGTAATAAGGCAACTGCATGTAGGGAATTTTCACGCACACAAACACCACGGCAATCAATGCAAACAGCAAATGCGCGTGCATTGGTTTAAGTGTGTTTGAAGGGCCTGTGTGTGCGGTGTACATAGACTAATTTACATGCAGACCTGCAAACGGGTTATGCGCTTTTTCGTGGCCGATGGTGGTTGACGGGCCGTGACCGGGATATACTTCGGTATTGTCGGGCAGGACGAAGAGTTTTTCGCGGATGCTTTTCAGGAGTTGCGCGGTATTTCCTCCGGGCAAATCGGTACGGCCCACGCTTTCGCGGAAAAGCACATCGCCGCCAATGAGTGTGTGCGAGGGCGAATGGTAAAAGCAAAAATGCCCCGGCGAATGGCCGGGAGCCGAAATGATTTCAAGCACGGTATTGCCAAAACGTATGGTTTCGGATTCTTCAATATGCCGGGCCACGGGTGGCTGTATATCGCCGGGAATGCCGTAAAGCTGGCAACTGAGTTCATAGCGGTCGAGCACGGTTTGCTCATTTGCCGGAATTTCGAGCCCGAGGTTCCATTGACTGCTCACGAAATTATTGCCCAGCACATGATCCAGGTGGCAATGTGTGTTGATGAGCCGAACCGGTTTCAGTCCTTCCTGTGCAATAAAACCGGCCAGTTCCTGCTGCTCATCGTTTATAAAACAGCCCGGATCGATAATTATACATTCGGAAGTTTCGTCGTAAAGCACATACGTGTTTTCGTAGAACGGGTTGAAGACAAAGATTTTAAGTTGCAGCATAGTGCAAAGATAACCGTTAGCCCTTAGCATGGATTTACGGCTCAAAATGCAAAAACATGACGGCCGGGAGGGCTTTTTCTTTTAACTTTAACTTCTGTGCTGTGCCGAAACGGCACAAAAGCGTTATTGGTATATGCTTCGTTACCTGCTGCTGTGTTTGTTTTACGTTCTTCCGTTTGTGGCGGAAGCGCAATTCTATAACGGTTCCCAAACCGATTTCGGGAAAAACCGTTTGCAGTTTCAGGATTTTAAATGGAATTACCTGCGCTTTCCCAAATACGATGTGTATTACAATACCGGCGGCAAGGAAATGGCCATTTACGTGGCCCGCACTGCAAAAAATCATCTGGCCGATATTGAACGCTTTTTCGATTATCCGCTCGAAAGCCGCATCGAGTTTATTGTATATAACAAGCAGGAAGATTTCAAGCAAAGTAACGTAGGCTATACCAACGACGAAAACTCAAACGTAGGCGGCACAACACGACTGGCCGGCACCAAGGTATTTTTATACTACGAAGGCGATCACGCCCGGCTCGAAGAACAAATCCGCGCAGGCATTGCCGAAATTATTCTCAGCCACATGATGTATGGCGGCAATGCCCGCGATATGATTAAAAATTCCACATTGCTCTCGCTGCCCGAATGGTACACCAAAGGGCTTGTTTCCTACGTGGCACAGGGCTGGAATACCGATATCGACAGCCGTGTGCGCGATGGCATTCTTACCGGCCGTTATAAAAAATTCAACCACCTCACCGGCGAAGATGCACGGCTCGCGGGGCATTCCATCTGGTACTACATTGCCGAAAAATACAGCCCCGGCGTTATTCCCAACATTTTGTACATGACCCGCGTGAGCCGCAATGTGGAAAGTGCCACGCTGTTTGTAATAGGTACCAGTGTAAAAGTGCTGGCCATTGAATGGCAGGTCTACTTCCGCGAACGGTACCTGAGCGAAGATACCACGCGTGTGCTGCCCTCGGGAAGCAAACCCGTAATCAAACCCAAAGCTGCATACAGCTACAGCCAGGCCCGCATAAGTCCCGACGGGAAAAGCATTTGTTATGTAACCAATGAACTGGGGCAAACCAAACTCTGGCTGCAGGATTTGCAAACCGGCAAACGGAAACGGCTTTTAAAACTTGGCCATAAGATTGATCGCATAAACGATTATTCCTACCCGCTGCTAAGCTGGCATCCCGGCGGCAAACTCCTGGCCTGGATTTATGAAAAAGCCGGCGAAACATTCCTCGTTATTTACGAGCCCGAAACAGGCGATAAAATTGAGAAACCCATTTACAATTTTATCAAGATCATCGACTTCAGCTATTCGCCCGACGGGAAGCAGTTTGTAATGTCGGCGGTGCAGAACGGGCAAACGGATATTTTCCTCTACACGATTTCGGGCGGCGGAATAATTCCCATTACCAGAGATGTGTACGACGATTTGAATCCGCGTTTTGTGGATGGAGGAAAAAACATCATATTCAGTTCAAACCGTGTGTCGGACTCGCTCAACTTCAAAGCTGCCGGGCGCGAACTTATTCCTTCGTTTTCATACGATTTGTTTCTGTACAACGTAACCACCAAATCGCCCCTGCTGCGCCGTATTACCAATACGCCTTCGGTGAGTGAGTTGCAGCCAATGGCGTGGGACGATACACATTTTACGTATCTCAGCGATCAGAATGGAGTGCGCAATCGTTTTGTGGGTTACTTCGACAGTGCCATTGCTTTTGTAGATACCATTGCGCATTACCGGTTTTTCTCTCGTGCGGTGCCGGTTACCAATTATCAGTATTCCATTATGGCGCATGATGTGGTGCCGTCATCGGGCCAGTATGCCGAGATAGTGTTTCATAACGGGCGCTGGCATGTGTACACGCAGCCAATTAAAGGCTTTACGGAATTATCGCCGCAAAAAATACGCAACACCATTCACCGCGAGCGTGTAATTGAAATTGCCCGCATTGATGCCGAAATTGATTCCATTGCAAAGGCCAACCCGCCCAAGCCGCTCATACCGCAGCAGAAAATGCAAACCCTGCAGCCGGTAACAGCACCGCCTTCGAAAGACTCGTCGGGCATCGACATCAACAACTACACTTTTGGCGACAAACCCGCGCAGAAACCGAAAAAAGATTCGCTCATTGCCACCCAGTCCGCGCCCGCCGATACGGTGGTAAAGGCCGCTCCAGATCCGTTTTTGCTGCCCATTGTACGTAATTACTATGTGCAGTATTCCATCGAGTATTTAACCGGGCAGTTAGACAACAGTTTCCTCAACATCGGTTACCAACGATTTACCGGAGGCAGTTCGCCGGTATTTCTCAATCCCGGTTTTACAGGTCTTTTCAAAATAGGTCTTACCGATTTGCTCGAAGACCATAAACTTACCGGAGGCGTGCGCTTATCGGCCAGTTTGCAGAACAATGAATATCTGCTGATGTACGAAGACCGCACGCGCAGGTTAGATAAAACCTGGATTTTGCACCGGCAGGCATTTCAAAATCTGAATGGTCAGGGCGGAGCCACAAAAATTCTTACTCACGAAGCTCGTTACGGATTGAAGTGGCCCATCAGCGAAGTGGCCTCAGTACGCGGCATTGCGGGTTACCGAAACGACAGGCGTGTGGTGCAGTCAACCGACTTTGCTTCGCTTAATGCGCCAAATACTTATTTCAATTCGGCCAATTTTAAATTGGAGTATGTATATGACAATACAATTAAGCGCGGGCTGAATTTGTACAACGGTATGCGCTTTAAAGTATTTGCCGAAACTTTTCAGGGCCTTGACAGCCTCTGGGGCGCAGAAAACAAAAAGAACCGCTGGTTTAAAAATGATTTATATGCGGTAGGGCTCGATTTCAGGTATTACCTGCGCATTCATCGTGAGTTTATTCTGGCCACACGCGTTACAGGAGCAACTTCCTTTGGCCGCGAAAAATTAGTGTACTACCTGGGCGGTGTGGACAACTGGCTTTTCCCGCGGTTTGACCAGAGCGTTCGTGTGAGCACTGATGAAAATTATGCTTACCAGACTTTGGCCACACCCATGCGCGGATTTCTGCAAAACATTCGCAACGGACATAGTTTCGCGTTGATTAATGCTGAATTGCGTATGCCTATTTTCCGCTATCTGCTTAATCGTCCGCTGCGCAGCGATTTCATTAATAATTTTCAGATCATCGGCTTTGGCGATCTGGGCACGGCCTGGACGGGCAAGAGTCCTTACGACGAAAGCAATTCGTTAAACACCACCTATATTGGTGCGCCGGGCAATCCTATTGTGGTGGTGCTTCAAAACCACAAGGAGCCGCTGGTAGGTGGTTTTGGCTGGGGACTGCGCAGCCGGATATGGGGCTATTTTGTGAGGTTTGATGTGGCTTGGGGTGTGGAAGACCGCATCATATTGCCACGGCAAATGTATCTTTCTTTCAGCCTCGATTTTTAATTGCTATGAACAGGCACGAATTGAAACAGGCAGTGCAGCAGGCTTCGAAAGAATTGCTGCCGGTGCTCACACAAATACGCCGTCACCTGCACGCCAATCCCGAACTTTCTTTTCAGGAGCATCGCACGGCGGCTTATGTGGAAGCACAGCTCGATGCGCTTGGCATTGCGTACACGCGCCTTTCGGGCACAGGAGTAGTGGCTTTGATTGAAGGGGCAAGTCCTGCATCCAAAACTATTGCACTTCGTGGCGATATGGATGCTTTGCCTATTCAGGAAGCCAACACTGCCGAATATGTTTCTACCGTGCCGGGAGTAATGCACGCCTGCGGGCACGATGTGCATACTACCTGTTTGCTGGGTGCGGCGCACATTCTGCACAAACTACGCAATGAATTCAGCGGTACGGTCAAGCTCATTTTTCAGCCCGGCGAGGAAGTTTTGCCCGGAGGAGCATCGCTCATGATACGCGACGGAGTGCTTGAATCGCCAAAGCCCGAAGCAATTTTTGCACAGCATGTGTTCCCGTCGCTTCCTGCAGGAAAAGTAGGTTTCCGCAGCGGCATGTACATGGCTTCCACTGATGAGCTGTACATGACAGTAACCGGAAAAGGCGGCCACGCAGCCATGCCAGCCGATTATGTAAACCCGCTGCTCATTGCTTCTGCCGTACTGCTTAAACTACAGGAGCAATTTATGACCGCACACACACGCCTGCCGCAAACACACGAATCGCCCACCGTGCTGGCCTTCGGGAAAATTGACGGTAAAGGAGCCACCAACGTCATTCCCTCCGAAGTAAAACTCGAAGGCACTTTCCGCACCATGAACGAAAGCTGGCGCAAAGAAGCACACGCACTCATGAAACGCATTGCTTCCGAAACCGCACAGCAATTCGGCGGCACTTGCGAACTGGACATCAAACACGGCTATCCATTTCTTGTAAATGACGAAGCATTAACATCGCGCGCCCGGCTTGCCGCCGAAGATTATCTCGGCAAAGAAAATGTAACCGAACTTAGTTTACGAATGACCGCCGAAGACTTTGCGTTTTTCTCGCAGCAAATACCTGCGTGTTTTTATCGCCTCGGCACCGCTTCGCCCGACGGGCGTTTCACTCACGGCGTGCATCATCCTAATTTCGATATTGATGAAACTGCGCTTGAAACCGGTGCCGGGTTGCTTAGCTGGCTTGTGCTTGACGAATTGAAATGAGTAATATGTAAGAGAGTAATAAATTGCAAAAAGTAGTGTTCAGCGCTACCTTTTGCATTTTATTACTCTCTCCGTTTTTTCAACCTTTCATTAGTTTTATCAGTAGTTTATCCCGAACCAGTTCAAATGCTATTGCGGGGTTGTAATTTTCTTCCGGTCTGAGCAGTGCCCGTGTATCTCCCAGAAATTCATCATCCTGCATCTTCTGCTCAATATTTTTTAGCACCATTTTACCTGTTGGGGGAATTGCCACGGAATGTTTCATATACACATTGTAGCATTCAATAATTTTATCCGTATCAAGAGCAGGATGATGAGTGATTGCTCTGTACAGATCAAACAAATCCCTTCCTTTTCGTCTCTGATACAAAGCCCTCAGTTTAGTGCCCAGTAATTCTTCGATGGAGTAGGTTTTTATCTTACATGCGCCATTAAACCATGACGATTCAACCGAAAATGGAATTTCATTATGACCATATACAGTGAAGTGTTCGCGGCAATTGGTTTCTACTTTTAGCCGTAATGTTTGTACAGGAGGGAACTCTGATTCGAAACGAAATTTAAGCGTGGTGTTGTTTGCCTTTTGCTCTACGGAAGATTTTCCAATAAAAGCAAGTTGCTTTTGTATCCGCTGAACTGTGGCTTTAATCGGTTCCGGCTTTAACTGAACAAGATCGATGTCTTCGGAGTATCTGGGTTGTGGTTTGAGGAATAATTTATGCAATGCTGTACCGCCTCTGAATGCGAGCGAATCATACAGGAATTCATCAGAAAATAATTCTACCAATGCACGACAAATAACAAGATCCTGTTCTACCTGTTCGTTTGTTTGCCACGGTACATGATCTGACCACTCGGTAATATAAGCCCTTGGAATCATAGTTATATTTCAATAGTAACATTTACAATTACTTTCCATCGGTTTCCTGAACGATAGCCTTTTGTTTTGCCTGATGCTTTAAGAGGAATACGATAAATTCCTTTTTTACTGCGAACCAGTGTTTTGTAGAGTGCATCTGCCAGCCTGGGTTTTTCCAGCACTTCCTCAAGCAAATATCCAAGTCGCTGAACTACTGAAGCCGGATGGCTTTTTACCCATTTAACAGTAAACAACCCGGTTTTAAATTGTGTGCAAAGCTCTGAGATCACTTCGGTAACTCTGTTCATGCCGCCAATACTAGCTGAATGATGAATCAAATCCAAGGCTGTTTCCAGTGGTGTGGAGACATTCATATAGCCGCTTTCGGTTTTGACCTTTGTATACATTTCGCTTGAAATTTTCATTTTCCCGGAGTAGTTAATCCGCAGCCCCTTTTTTGTTGTACTGCGTAATGCCGGAAATACAGTAGTTACAAAAAACTCCTGAGGCTGTTGGTGGCCGGCCCCGTGATAAGCTGCCGCACTCAGTAAACTCACGTAATACGGCCGGTTTAACGATTTCATCAAATCATCAATAAACAGTGACGGCGGCAGTATTTTTTTTGATCTGTACTGAGGGACAACTATAATATAGAAGCCTTTATGAAACGACAGAATTTTACCCTTTTCAGTTAACCGTATAAGTGCAAACTTGATAGCCGTTTGTGAAAAGCCGGATAATGATTTCCTGATATTATCAAGTGTAAAGCAGTATCTCCCTTTCGAAAGTTGTTCTGTAATCCAATTCTCAACAGATTTTTTCTGAGCTGTTTGCATGAAAGTAATATTTTACTAAAAGTAGTAATTATCGCTACTTTTCACAATATTTTACTTTTTTATTTCTTGTGACTTATTACCCTGCTCTTCCTTATGCCGGGGCAGCAATCTTCCAACCCTGGGCTTTTGCGTACCTTTATGCACCAATAACAGTCTTTTTTCAGTGAAATTTCTCGGAAACGTTACCCCCACATCGCTCACACCCGAACAACAGCACGAACTGGATGCAGGAAGGCTGCTGCCCATTATGGAAGAGTTTTATACCATTCAGGGAGAAGGGTTTCATACGGGCAAGGCGGCCTATTTTATTCGTCTTGGGGGATGTGATGTGGGCTGCCACTGGTGCGATGTGAAGGAAAGCTGGGATGCCAGCGCACACCCGCTGACTCCGGCCGACAGCATTGTGGAAAACGCCCTTCGCCATCCGGCCAAAGCGGTGGTGGTGACCGGCGGTGAACCTTCGGCATTTCAGCTCGATTACCTGACTTCGAAGCTCCGCGAAAACGGAATTGCCACATTTATTGAAACTTCCGGAGCCTATCCGCTCACCGGAACTTGGGACTGGGTTTGTCTTTCGCCCAAAAAAACAAGCCCGCCCCGGCCCGATAATTACAAAAAGGCACACGAATTGAAGGTAATCGTATTCAATAACGATGATTTCAGATGGGCCGAGGAAAATGCGGCACAGGTTCCGGACAATTGTATGCTGTTTTTACAGCCCGAATGGAGCCGCGCCGAACGCATGATGCCTCAGCTTGTCGATTACGTGATGCAGCATCCGAAATGGAATATGTCGCTGCAAACACATAAATACATGCACATACCCTGATATGGTAAAACGTCTTTTCATCCTTCTTGCAGCAATTGCCGGCATATTTACCTCGTGCCGCGCCCAGCCGCTTTCCACAACCAACAAAAAGGCCGAGAAAGCATTCCGCCTGGCCCAGCAATATCGTGATGCCTATAAATATGATGAGGCATTGAAAGAAATTGCCAAAGCCACGGAAGCCGACCCGACTTTTGCCGAGCCTTACATTCTCAAAGCCAACATTCACGGCGAACGCAGGCAGTGGGCCGAGTGTGCCGATGCATTCAACAAAGCGTTTGCGGTAAATCCCAATGTAAGCTCGTACAGCTATTTCGACTGTGCCACCGTAGAAATGAAAGTAGGCCGCTATGCCGATGCCCGCAAACATTTTCAGGAATTCATAAACCGCAAACCGCCCGGTGTAAAGCAATCTTATTTCGACAAAGCCGAAACGGGCATTGCCTCCTGCAATTTTGCCGAAAAAGCCATGGCCAGCCCCGTGCCGTTTAATCCGGTAAATGCAGGCAACGGCATAAACGCTACCGACTGCGAATACTTCCCCAACATTACCGCCGATGAATCCATGTTCCTCTTCACCCGCAACAGCCGCAAAGCCGATGATACAGGCGTAATGCGCGTGAGTCAGGAAGATTTCTTCGTAAGCTACCGCAACAATGGCGGCGAGTGGAGCGTAGCCACCGGACTCAGCCCGATGGTAAACTCGGAACGAAACGAAGGAGCGCCAAGTCTTTCGCCAGACGGACGTTTCCTCTTTTTCGCTGCCTGCGAAGAATACGGCGACTACGGCAACGGCCGTATGGGCTTCGGAAGCTGCGATATTTTCTTTACCAAGAAAGTAAACGGGCAGTGGACACGCGCTGCCAATGTAGGTGCACCGCTCAACACCCGCCACTGGGAATCGCAGCCCTCGTTTTCATCAGACGGCAAAACGCTTTACTTCGTAAGCAACCGCCCCGGCGGCTTTGGCGACGGAGATATATGGATGAGCCAACTACAGCCCGACAATACGTGGAGCCAGCCCGTAAACCTGGGCGATGTAATTAACACACCCGGCCGCGAAGAAGGCGTATTCATTCACTCCGACAACCAGACACTGTATTTCGCCTCCAACGGCCACGTCGGCATGGGTGGTCTTGATCTTTACGTATCGCGCCGTATGCCCGACGGCAACTGGGGCAAGCCCGAAAACATCGGCTATCCCATCAATACATTCAAAGACGAAAGCGGATTGATTGTAAACAGCAAAGGTGAGTACGCCTACTTCTCGTCAGACCGCGAGGGCACGTTGGGTTGCGAAGATATTTACATGTTTGAGCTTCCCAAGAGTGCGCAGCCTGTGCAGGTAACCTACATGAAAGGGAAGGTATTTAACAAACGCACCAACAAACCGCTTGGTGCGGCATTCGAACTGATTGACCTTGAAACGGGCGTTACAGTGGCTTCTTCGGTTTCCGATCCGGTTTCGGGCGAGTTTCTGGTGTGCATTCCGGTGAATAAAAACTATGCATTGAATGTAAGCAGTCCCGGCTATCTGTTTTTCTCCGAAACCTTTCAACTCAAAGCCTCGGCCGAACCCGGAAAACCGGTGCGGCGCGATGTGCCGATGCAACCCATTGAAGTGGGCGGAACAGTGCCGCTCAACAACGTATTCTTCGAAACAGATAAGTTTGATTTGCGGCCCGAGTCGAAAGTGGAACTCGATAAACTCATTGCTTTCCTCAATGCCAATCCGAACATGCGCATCGAACTGGGCGGGCATACTGATAATGTAGGTTCATCGGCGGCCAACCTTACGCTTTCGCAAAACCGCGCCAAAGCCGTGCTCAATTATCTGGTCAAAGGCGGCATCGACGCATCGCGCCTTACCAGCAAAGGCTACGGCGATACCAAGCCCAAAGTGCCCAACGATACGCCAGAAAACAGGCAGCTTAATCGCCGCACCGAGTTTACGGTGCTGTCAATTTAAACCTGCAGCTTATGTCGGTTTGGTTCAGAGTAAAGGCATGGCTGAAATACAAGCGCAATGCTAAAAACCGGCATGGTGTGCATTCGCCGTTTGTGTATGCACTCAACGAAAAAGTATTTCCGCCACAGCCCGCGCATAATTTCAATGGTCATGCCGCCGAAGCCTGGCGCACACTCTGCCTGAACAACCACGATACGATTGAGATAAGCGATTTCGGCACTGGCAATTCAGGCCCGCGCGTGGTAGCCGATATTGCGCGCAAAGCTGCAAAGTCGCCGCGTGCTGCGCAGTTTCTGCACCGGCTGGTGGCACATTTTTCGCCCGCAACCATGCTCGAACTCGGCACTTCGCTGGGCATTACCACACTTTACCAGCAAAGTGCGGCACCGGTGGCAAAGTTTATTACCATTGAAGGCTGTCCGCAAACGGCTGCACTGGCACAATCGGTTTTTACCTCACAAAATCTTCACATCGAACTCCGCACCGGTACGTTTGAAAACGAACTCCTGCCTGCGCTCCACACGCTAAAGCGTGTGGACTATGTGTATTTTGATGGCAACCACCGCAGGCAACCCACACTTGATTATTTTCAAACCTGCCTGCCGTTTGCGCACGAAAATTCAGTGTTTGTGTTTGATGATATTCATTGGTCGGCCGATATGGAAGCGGCCTGGGAAGAAATAAAAGCGCATCCGCAGGTTACGGTAACAATTGATGTGTTTGATTTTGGTCTGGTATTTTTCAGGAAAGGGCAGGTGAAAGAAGATTTTGTAATAGGGTGGTAATGTATAAAAACAAAAACGGCTTCGCCGCTAAGACGAAACCGTTTCAGGGGATGTAGCCCTGACCAGAAATCAGCGCTGTGTAAAATCAATTTTTACCATATAAACTGCTCCGGGAGTAACAGGTGCGTTGTGTACATAAAACTTGTTGAGACGCTCGGTTACTGCCTGTTTCTGTGCTTCGGTGGTGGCATCGCAGCTTTGGATATTGATTTGTCCGTTACCGTCGATGGTGAAGGTTACTACGGCTAGGCCTGCACCTAATTGTGCTTTTTCGGCAGCGCTAAAACCGAGGCGGTTGTTGATGCGTTTCATCAGATCGCGGTTGCCGTTGTTGGCAGCGGCGGTGAAGGTGAAACCGAGCAGGAGGGCGAAGATAAGTACGAGCTTTTTCATGGTGCAGCGTTTTTTGAGTGTGGTGTAGTTGTTGGTGAGTTTCATGAATAAGACGGTTGTGGGTTACCTGTTTGTTACAGATTGGAATAAACTTTTTTTAGAAACACCTATTTCTTTATTCCGAAACTCAATAATGGCGGCAGTTAAGGGCAAAAAAGTGCCCGGTCATTTCCTGCCGGGCACCCGCCTTCATGCGCGAAGTTGAAACTCACCGCTGCACGAAAATTTTATATCATGGTTACAAGCGTACCGAAGAAGTTGCAGAAATTATGCGATAGCCATGCCAGTAATATGCTGCGGCTTTTCCATGTAATCCATCCCCATATATATCCACCCAAACCTGTCATCAGGAAAAACAGCGGTTCGAAACTCAGCGAGTAATCCGTATTAAGTCTGAATGCGTGAACAAAACCAAACAACACGGCTGTGATGAGCACAGACGGATTACCTAAAAATCTTATTTGTGGCTTTAGCGTGGAAAGTAACAATGCCAGTAGTACGCCTCTGAACATGAGTTCTTCTTCTGTGGAAGGCATGGTAAGCTCGAAAAACAATGTTTCATTATCCCAGTCTGAACGTCCCATGAAATAAGTAAGCACAATTGAAAATACCGTAAGCGCAGCAGCAGTAATTACGGTAACTTTCACATTACTCCGTTCCTGTTTAAGTGTGAGAAAATAATTTTCCGAAAAATAGTTCTTGAATAATAAAACAGAAATTACACCTGTCAGGATACCCAATATTTTTCCATCCCAGTTCCAGTTTGCCCCAATAAAATCGAAGGCAGGCACGTAATAGGGCAGACTCAGTGCAAGCTGATTGATAAGATAAAGCACCGAAAAAAGACCTAATCTGAGGTAATTTTTCCGGCTTCGGTCCTTCATAAGCCAGAGTGCGAGTGGCAATACCACAGCAAGATGGATCAGAAGTTCGAGAAAAGATTTTAGCATGAGAAATCAATTTTAAGTGCTAATCAACGGATGCACTTTAGATGAATAAATGATTTCAGGATATGACGGTTGAGGGTATAGGGTATGTTACAGGTGATGCAGTTTTTTTTATAAACGGTTTTGTTTGCTTACGGGCAAAGGCTTTTGCGCAAAAAAATGGCTGTATATTGCACCTTCTAAAGACATATCTAAATGAAAAAATTTATCTGGTCGTCTGCGGCTCTGGCTTTATTGATTGCCTGTTCGGAAGCTGCGGCCGATAAAAAGCCTGAAACTCCTGCCCGCGACATTGTGGCCGAAAATGTGGACTCGACGGTAAACCCCGGCGATAACTTTTTCCGTTTTGCCAACGGGCGCTGGATTAAAAACAACCCGATTCCCAACTCAGAAAACAGTTGGACCATTGGCCATATGGTGCGCGATGAAATAAACACCAACCTGCGCCGTATAAACGAAGATGCCGCCAAGGCCAAGGCCGCCAAAGGCAGCGACACACAGAAAATAGGCGATTTCTGGAGCACCGCCATGGACTCGGTAAAAGCCGATAAGCTGGGCGTAACTCCGCTTCAGAAGGAACTCGGCATGATTAATTCGGCCACCGACCTTAAAGGCATTATCAGCACTGCACTGGCGCTTGAGCCGCTGGCCACGGGAGTTTTCTGGGGCGCATACATTGGCCAGGATGCCCGCAACAGCGAGGTAATGGCCGTGGGGCTTTATCAGGGCGGCATAGGACTTGATGAGCGCGAGTATTACCTCGACAACGATTCGGCCACCAAAACCATTCGCAGCGAGTATCAGGCACACATTGGCCGTATGCTTGCCCTGCTGGGCCAAACCGAAACCGAAAAAGCCGCCGCTGATGTAGTGGCGTTCGAAACCAAACTGGCACAGGTATCGCGCAAACTCGAAGAGCGCCGCGACCCGGAAAAGAACTACAATAAAATGTCGGCGGCCGATATGACCCAAAAACTCACTCCTTCCATCGACTGGGCTGCGGCCTTTGCCGGCTTTGGCCTTAAAAATGTGGACTCCATAATTGTAGGCCAGCCCGAATTTTACAGCGGTCTCGAAAAAGCCATGAAATCGACTCCGGTGCCGGTGCTTCAGAACTACATGCGCTATCACCTGGTAAGTACCTATGCCGAGTATTTGTCGAAACCCATTGACCAGGAGAACTTCAACTTCTACGACAAAACTCTTTCCGGTGCCCGCGAGCAGCGTCCGCGCTGGAAACGTGTACTCAATGCCGAAGGCAACGCAATGGGCATGGTGCTGGGCAAACTCTTTGTGAAAGAATATTTTCCCGAACGAGCCAAAAAACGATACAGTGATATGGTGGAAGCCGTGCGCGAAGTATATGCCGAACGCATCAAGGCACTTTCCTGGATGGACGAAAGCACCAAACAGAAAGCCCTCAACAAACTTAGCACCATGAAAAAGAAAGTGGGCTATCCGGATGTGTGGAAAGACTATTCGAAACTCGAAATCGGCACCGGCTCGTATTGCGAAAATATGATGAATGCGTCGCGCTGGATGTTTAACGACATGATTTCGAAATACGGCAAACCGGTTGACCGCAACGAGTGGGAAATGACCCCGCAAACCTACAATGCCTACTACAACCCCTCGAACAACGAAATTGTACTGCCCGCAGCCATCTTCGCCATTCCCGGTATGCCCGACTCGCTCATCGACGATGCCGTGGTGTATGGCTACGGCGGTGCCTCTACCATTGGTCACGAAATTACTCACGGTTTCGACGACGAAGGCCGCAAGTTTGATGCGAGTGGAAACCTGAAAGAATGGTGGACAAAAGAAGATGCCGATAAGTTTGTGAAACGCGCACAGGTAATGGTCGATCAGTTCGACAATTACGAACCGCTGCCCGGCAAACGCATCAACGGCAAGGCCACATTGGGCGAAAACATTGCCGACTACGGCGGAATCCTGCTCGGCCTCGAAGCATTCAAAAAAACAGAGCAGTACAAAAAAGGCGAAAAAATTTCGGGCTATACACCCGTGCAGCGTTACTTCCTCGGCTACGCACTGGGCTGGCTGGGCCACCAAACCGAAAAGCAACTCACCAAACGGCTTATGACCGATGTACACTCGCCTGCCGAGTGGCGTGTAAACGGCCCGTTTGCCAATATTCCCGAATTCTACACCGCCTTTGGTGTAAAAGACGGTCAGGCCATGTGGCGCCCCGACAGCCTGCGGGTGCAGATCTGGTAAGCATCACACATTTATTTGCAAAGCGCAATTGTACATCGTACAGTTGCGCTTTGTAATTTAGAGCCTGTGAGCCACACACCCGAAAAAAAAATTACCGACCCTGCCCTTGCCCTTACCAAAGCGCAGAAATGGTGCGCCTTTCAGGAACGCAGCCAGCAGGAAACCCGCGACAAACTTTATAGCTGGGGCCTCTGGCCCGAGGCCATCGAAAATATCATTGCCGAATTAATAAGCACCAATTTCCTCAACGAAGAACGTTTTGCCGAAGCTTTCGTGAGCGGAAAATTCCGCATCAAACAATGGGGAAGGGTAAAAATCAAAATCGAACTTAAACAACACCGTGTCAGCGAACCCATCATACGCAAAGCACTCGCCACCATCGACCCGCGCGAGTATGCGCGTGTGCTGAAAAAAACGGCCGAAAAAAAAGCACGTACTGAAAAGGAAAAGCATCCGCAGAAAAGAAAATACAAGCTAGCACGCTATCTTATTTCTCGCGGATTTGAACAGGATATGGTAATGGAAGTGCTGGAAGAAATACTCAGCAGTGAATAACGGGAATGGACAACACATCGTTTATTAAATCAATTTTCGACCCTTACTTTGAAGCACCTGCTGAGGTATGGCATTCTTTTGCCGCCGAAATGAGTGAAAGAGAATTCAGAAAAAATCAGCTTATAAAACAGTCGGGACAAAAAGAAGATTTCCTGAATATTATTGCAGAAGGCTCGGCCGGAATATTTATGCAGCAGAAATTGCAAACAATATGTCTCGACCTGTGCTATGAACGCGATGTATGCTGTGATTATATGTCGTTTCTCACCCGGCAGAAAACACCGCTTTATGTGCAGGCTCTCGAACCGGTAAAACTGCTTTCCATATCGCACACTGTATTGCAACACATATACGACAATTCGCTTACCGGGAATCAAATTGGCCGCTCGGCAGCCGAGGCATTGTTTGTGCATAAACAAAACCAGCAGATCGAATTGCTTACCCTCACCGCCGAAGAACGTTATTACCGTTTAATGGAAAAGCAACCGCAAATTATTTTGCGCACCCCCTCCAAACATATTGCCTCCTATCTCGGCATTACCCCCGAAAGCATAAGCCGGATCAGAAAAAACACCACAGGATAGCATTACTTATCACAGATCAATTTTATTGGTGCTGATTGCGGTATTCCTTTGCAGAAAAAAACATGAGACTTACCGCATTCTTACTTTTTGCACTTTTTACCGCCGCATGTACACCCGAGAAATCACTTACCGTAACCCCTGCCGCAGAACCGCGCTGCCATTGTGAGGGAAGCGGAAAATACACCATCATTCTCGATGCAGGAATGGGCGGCTGGTCGGTTTTCTGGAAACCTGTGTTTAACACGCTGAAGAAAACAAACCGGGTTTGCCTTATTGATCGTGCCGGATACGCATCTGCGGAGGTGCCTGCATCAGCACGCGATGCCCGCACCGTTGCACAGGAATTGCACAAACTGTTTCAGAAAAACGGGTTAACCGGAAACCTCATTCTCGGCGGGCATTCCATGGGCGGTTTGCATGTGCGGATGTATCAGACACTTTATCCCGGCGAAGTAAAAGGGCTTATGCTTATTGATGCCGCGCACCCGCAGCAATTTGAAAGCCTGCCCGCAGCATTTGGCGAAAATGCCAAAAAACAACCCGAATCGCTCGAAAAAGTAATTGCACTGGCAAAGAAAGACCGGCTGAAGTATGCCAAAAATAAAATACCGCTCAACGGCATTCCACCCTACCTGCAAAACGAATACTACGCCGTAACCACACAACCCGAATATTACTTCACCTTAAAAGCCGAAACAGAAAATTTCGCACAGTCGCTGGCCGAAACGAAAGAAACACCGCGACTTTTAGACAGTTTACCGCTGCTTGTGATGGCTTCGGCAAACAGTATGCACCCGGCTATTTTCCCGGGCAAATCAAAAAATTATTCTTTTGAAGAGCACAACAAAATCTGGCTCACCTTACAAAAAGAACACGCACAGCTTTCGTCAAATACCATGTACGTAGAAAGCCGGAGCGATCATTACCTCATGCTCAATGACTCTGCAGGCACAGCGAGCGCAATTCTTAATTATTACCGAAAAAATTTCTGATCAATCAATTCGACAGCTTATCGAAAAAGCCTTCGTCTTTCATTACTTCCAGCGCCTGCAGCAAACATTCTTTCGAATCGTAAATGCTGAAACGGCGGCGGGCAGCTTTTCCGTTGGCATCGGTGTAATACACAATAAACGCATCGTTGCCAATGGCGCGGCGGTGATACTTTACACTGAGAATATCATCGCGCATAATGGCCGGCGTATCGGTAAAACCAAACATCCGGTATGCCGCAAAGGCCGAAAAACCGGCCAGGGTAAGTGTTAATGCAGCCAGCAGGTAATAATCAGATATTATCATTACCACACAAAAGAAAAGCATGATAAGCGCAGCCACGCTCATGCCAATTACCTCTAACCAGAGTTTTTTACCGGTGGGTGAAGGCAATACTGCCGGAAGTTCTTTTTTGGCAACTACAAGTCTGTCGGCCAGTATGTGGCAGTAAGTTCCATCGGCTAATACAAAATGCGGATGCTGCGGTTCATTCATGGCGCAAAGGTAACACTCGCTTTGCAACTAAGTAAACAGGGCATTGTAAATACTTACAAATGGGTTTGGATGATTATGTAAACTATTTCTGTTAATAATTAAAAAAATAAAAACTATTAACTAAACAAAAAACATTCCGTTAAACTTACAAACACCTAAAACCCACACACATGAAAATCCGGTTTATTCTTTTTGTTGCCCTTGCCCTTATTTATGGGTATTGCGGCTGTAAGTGCCATGAGTTCGATCCCACAGGAAAAATCAACGATTTAGCACCTACCATAAAAGTGTTAGGAGATGATATAGTTTATACCGAACGACAGGTAATTGATTTAAAAACGCAGCAACCGGTAACTATTCAGTTAAAAATGGATATTGTTTGCCATAAAGATGATGCGGCAAATGCGGCACCACGTCCTCTTGTAATTTTCTTTCATGGGTTCAATCCTATTCAATATTTCAAACACGGAGCCGAATCCTACAAATATTACAAGCAGGATACACATGGTTATTTAATGCTGGACTTTGCCAGAAAGCATCATTGTGTAGTGGCATTTGTTCAATATGTAACAACTACACTTAAATGGGATGATTTTGCTATTGATTTTGCTAAAGGCGGGCAATGTGGCAATAAAGATGATATAATTCCATTGATTGATACGCTGGAAGAGAAGCGCAATACCTATTTTTCTATCGCTCAGGGGAAAGATGCCATTCGTTTCCTTAAATCAAGGCATACAGAGTATAACATAGACATAAACAATATCACATTAGTGGGATTCAGTGCAGGCGGTGGAATTGCCGCAGGTGCAGGTTTTATCACCGATCCTGCATTCAGGCCAGCCTGGTCGTTTACACAACCTTCAATTACATACAACTCCACAAATAAATTCCCTGACCAGAAATTAAATTTAATACTAACTGGTATCAAATTAAAACCTGAAAACTACTGCAATAAAATATCATATTTGCCCCCTACATTCCCCAATCCTATTCCCAGAATCGATCTCGGCAGTATAGAAGGAAGAAACACCAGTACATACAATTCATCTGTAAAAAATGTAGCATTGCTTTGTTCAGGACTTCCCAATTTGGTAAGCATAAAAGCAGGCGGGCCCCGTTTATTTGTTTTCGGCGACGATAAAGACGAGAGACTGGTTCCATTATTAGACCAAACAAAATTCAGTTGCTCAAATAAAAAACCATTTTCTATTTTCAGCGAAATAATAACCAAGGCCAAAGCGGTAGGTTATCAGGAAGGTATAAATCTGAAAGTTGTTCCATCATATACCAAAGAACACAACTACTCGATTAAAGGACCTCTTGCCGGCAGCTACATCACTGTAGTAGATGCAATCTGGGCATTCATCAAATAACGAAAAACAACAGGAAACTACATCTTCCGCAACTGCTCCCGGAACGACTTCAAAAACTTAGTCGCATACACAAAGTCCGAAAGCTCTTTCACGTCGGCCGTGAGGATTTCATGGCGGTTGCCTTCCCAAAGTTTTGCGCCCTTGTGCAGGAAGGCAATCTTATCGCCAATTTCGAGTACCGAGTTCATGTCGTGAGTAATGACAATGGTAGTCATCTTATACTCCTCGGTAATTTCCTGAATGAGTTCGTCGATGCGGATGGCGGTGAGCGGGTCGAGGCCGGAGTTGGGTTCGTCGCAAAACAGGTAGCGGGGTTTGAGCGAAATGGCGCGGGCAATGGCCACACGTTTTTTCATGCCTCCGCTTATTTCGGCGGGATAAAGTTTGGCGGCCTGGGGCAGGTTTACGCGTTCGAGGCAAAACATGACGCGGTCGAGCTGTTCGGCCTCGCTCATATTCGTAAACATTTTCAGCGGAAACTTCACGTTCTCCTCCACCGTCATCGAATCGAAAAGCGCACCGCCCTGAAAGAGCATACCAATTTGCTGGCGTACATCTTTGCGGTCTTCAAAACCCATGTGCAGGAAGTCTTTGCCGTCGTAAAGTACTTCGCCGGTTTCGGGCGTAATAAGCCCTACCATGCATTTTGAAAGTACCGATTTGCCGGTGCCGCTTTCGCCGATAATCAGGTTGGCCTTGCCCTGTTCGAAGGTGAACGAGAAATCGCGCAGTACGACTTTCTCGCCAAATGCCTTGTTCAAATGCTTTACCTCGATCATGCCAGCAGAAGTTGGGTGAGGAGGAAGTTAAAACACAGCAATGCAATAATGCTATACACTACGGCATTGGTGCTCGACTGCCCTACTTCGAGCGAGCCGCCTTTGGTATAATAGCCATGATAGGCCGATACTGAAGGAATGATAAAGCCAAACACGGCCGTTTTTATAAGTGCATAAAACACATTGTACGGACGGAACTCATACTGAATACCATACACAAATTCGTAAGGCGTTACCACACCGGCCGCCACGCCCAGCACAAAACCGCCAATATGCCCCAGAAACATAGAAATCATTACTACGAACGGGAATATGGCCACCGAGGCCACAATTTTAGGCAGCACCAGAAAACTGGCAGAGTTTACACCCATTACGTCAAGCGCATCAATCTGCTCAGTTACGCGCATGTTGCCTATTTCGGAAGCAATGCTCGAACCTACCTTGCCCGCCAGGATAAGACTTACAATGGTGGGCGAAAATTCGAGAATGATGGAATCGCGGGCGGCCAAACCTACGGCGTAAAGCGGAATCCAGGGGCTCTCGAAGCCGAATGCGGCCTGAATGGTAATAACCGCGCCCATAAACACCGATATAATGGCCACAATGCCCAATGAACCTATGCCAATGGCATCCACTTCATGAAAGAAGCGTTGCCAGAAAATCTTCCGCTTTTCGGGACGGCGGAAAACCTGACTCATGAGCAGCCAATAACGGCCTATGTGGAAAAAAAGACGTACCGGATTCATTCGAGAGAGGCAAAAATAGCGATTATTTTGGGGCTGCCGATTTCCAGCAGTAACACTAGCAAAATCAACGTCTCATCAGTATGGGTTCATAATCTTCAAAGGGAACTAAGCTGTCTGGCCGAATTTGGTAAAGTACACGGCTGCTATCGGAAAATTCAATTCGCTGGCCGCAGTATGTTTTGGGAAGTAGTTTTTGCACTTCAAGAACAAGCGTATCGGCCTTCACATACCAATTTCCTGAACGATTGAATGGGGGAGCTAAATACTGATCGTCTCCGTTTCGTTCTATGAAAGTAAAGTCTGCATTTAGTTTTAACTCTCTATAGAAAAAGGGTTCCATAAGTCCGGTTATGGTATCCACCACAGGAGTCGCATTTGAACAATAGAAACCCGGAACCTGATTAGTGGATGCCGATTCTAACACGACAATTAATAGAGCGGGTAGTATGTAATTTACAACGTACTTCATTTTAACCCAAATAAAAAACGAGAACCTCATCAGGCTCTCGTTTTTGTATGCATTACTGCCCGTGGCAGTTCTTATACTTCTTACCCGATCCGCACGGACAAGGATCATTGCGCCCCACTTTCGGATCCTGACGTACAACCTGCTGCACCACCGGTTGCTGGCGGGGCTGCTGGGGCATTCCGTTTTCGCCCTGATGCTGAACGGGCTGCTGCTGCTGTTGCGGCTGTGCGCCCACTTCCTCGCGGGTGGTTTGCAATTTGGGCTGCTGTGCCTGGCGCGGAGGAGCGTTGCGCAGTTGCTGCTGCTCAATTACATCGGCATCGTTTTTGGGCGGTGCGCCGTGGTAGAGGAATGATACGATTTCGCGGTTGGTTTCGCCGGCCATGCGCTTAAACAGGTCGAACGACTCGAACTTGTAAATGAGCAGCGGGTCTTTTTGTTCGTACACCGCGTTCTGCACACTTTGCTTGAGGTCGTCCATTTCGCGCAGGTGCTCTTTCCAGGCATCGTCTATCATGGAAAGAATGGTGCCTTTTTCAATGGTGGTAATCATTTCGCGGCCCTGCGTTTCGTAGCATTTTTTCAGATTGGCCACGGCGTGCATGGTTTTTATGCCGTCGGTTACCGGTGTTACAATGTTCTCGTACTGCGCGGCCTGTGTTTCGTACACGTTTTTCACCACCGGCCAGAACTGGGCAGCCATGTCGGCCGATTTTTTGCGGTAATGTTCGAGTACGTGCTCGTACACCGAGTCAGAAATGTCGGCAGGCTTGGAGGCCATAAATTCTTCCGACGACATGGGTGCTTCGATACCGAACAGGCGCAGGCAGTCGAGTTCAAACTGGCTGTAGTTCTGTGCATCGTGTGCTTCGTTTACCACGTTTTCGCACACATCGTGCACCATGTTGGCAATGTCGAGCTGCAAACGTTCGCCAAACAGGGCGTTGCGGCGGCGTTTGTAAATTACCTCGCGCTGCGCGTTCATTACATCGTCGTACTCAATCAAACGCTTACGGGTGCCGAAGTGGTTTTCTTCCACTTTCTTCTGTGCGCGCTCGATAGATTTGGTAATCATGCTGTGCTGAATTACCTCGCCTTCCTTGAGGCCCATACGGTCCATCATGCGGGCAATACGGTCGGAACCGAACAAACGCATGAGATCGTCTTCGAGCGACACAAAGAACTGCGAAGTACCCGTATCGCCCTGACGGCCGGCACGACCGCGCAACTGGCGATCCACGCGGCGGCTTTCGTGGCGTTCGGTACCGATAATGGCCAAACCGCCTGCCTCGCGCACACCGGGTCCGAGTTTAATGTCGGTACCGCGGCCGGCCATGTTGGTGGCAATGGTTACCGTGCCGGGCAAACCTGCTTCGGCCACAATTTCGGCTTCGCGCTGGTGCTGTTTGGCGTTAAGTACGTTGTGCTTGATGTTGCGGAGCTTGAGCATACGGCTCAGCAACTCCGA
This sequence comes from Bacteroidia bacterium, assembly GCA_025454955.1. Lineage (GTDB taxonomy): Bacteria > Bacteroidota > Bacteroidia > Palsa-965 > Palsa-965. The sequence continues at coordinate 122,674 of JALONL010000013.1, forward strand.
AATTTCTACCGAAGTGGTACCCACCAGCACCGGACGACCATCGCTCACGCACTTCACAATTTCGTCGATTACTGCATTGTACTTTTCGCGCTTGGTTTTATACACTAAATCCTCGCGGTCTTTACGTACAATGGGTTTGTTGGTGGGAATATTTACTACGTCGAGTTTGTAAATGGTCCAGAATTCCTGCGCCTCTGTTTCGGCCGTACCGGTCATACCGGCCAGCTTGTGATACATGCGGAAGTAGTTCTGCAGCGTAATGGTGGCGTAGGTTTGTGTGGCCGCTTCCACCTTTACGTTTTCTTTCGATTCGATGGCCTGGTGTAAACCGTCGGAATAACGGCGGCCATCGAGAATACGGCCGGTTTGTTCGTCCACAATCTGCACCTTACCGTTCATTACCACATACTCCACATCTTTTTCAAAGAGGCAGTATGCTTTGAGCAGTTGCTGCATGGAGTGTACGCGTTCAGACTTTACGTTGTAATCGCGTATAAATTCTTCCTTGGCAATGAGGCGTTCTTTTTCGTCGCTGTGTTTGCGTTCGAGTTCTACGAGTTCGGCGGCAAGGTCGGGCAGTACGAAGAAGTGATGGTCTTCGATATTTTTTGAAATGAGGTCGATGCCTTTTTCGGTGAGTTCGATGGTGTTGTGTTTTTCATCGATCACGAAATAAAGTTCGGCATCCACCTTGTGCATTTCGCGCTGCTGATCCTGCATGTAGAAGTTTTCGGTCTTTTGCAGGAGTGTTCTCACGCCCTGTTCGCTGAGGAACTTGATGAGGGCTTTGTTTTTGGGCAGTCCGCGGAAGCAGCGCAGCAGGGCCATGCCGGCTTCTTTTTCTTTCTCTTTATTGTTTTCGGCTTCGGCAAAAAGTTTTTTGGCGTCGGCCAGAATGGTGTTGAGGTACGAACGCTGTGCGTTTACCAATGTTTCCACGCGGGGCTTGAGCTCGTGAAACATGTGGTTGTCGCCTTTGGGTGTGGGGCCAGCAATGATGAGCGGTGTACGCGCATCGTCGATAAGTACCGAGTCCACTTCGTCCACAATGGCGTAGTGGTGTTTGCGCTGCACGAGTTCTTCGGGACCGCGGGCCATGTTGTCGCGCAGGTAGTCGAAGCCGAATTCGTTGTTGGTGCCGTAGGTAATATCGGCCAGGTAGGCCTGGCGGCGGGGCAGCGAGTTCGACTCGTGCATGTCGATGCAATCGACCGTGAGGCCGAGGAATTCAAACAGCGGACCGTTCCACTCAGAGTCGCGGCGGGCGAGGTAGTTGTTTACGGTAACTATGTGTACGCCACGTCCGGCAAGCGCGTTGAGGTAAACGGGCAGAGTGGCTACGAGTGTTTTACCTTCGCCGGTGGCCATTTCGGCAATTTTACCCTGATGCAGAACTGTACCGCCAATGAGCTGTACATCGTAATGCACCATGTTCCACTTCACTTCGTTGCCGGCAGCCATCCACGAATTTTTCCAGATGGCTTTGTCGGCTTCGATGCGTATGTGCGGACGTTTTACGGCAAGGTTGCGGTCGTGATCGGTGGCGGTAACGGTGAGTTCTTCGTTTTCGGCCAGGCGGCGCGAGGTTTCTTTGACCACGGCAAAGGCTTCGGGAAGAATTTCGAGGAGTACTTCCTCGATTTTTTTGAGCACCGTTTTCTCAATGCTGTCGGCCTCGGCAAACAGGCGTTCCTGATCTTCGATGGGCGTTTCGGGATTTTCGGCTTTGGCCTTGAGTTCGGCTATTTCGGCCTCTTCGGTGCTTATGTATTCCTTAATACGATTGCGAAACGCGGTGGTTTTACCACGAAGCTCATCGAGCGAAAGGGCGCGAAGTTCGTCGGCAAATGCCAGGGTTTTGGTTACATAAGGCATTACCTCCTTCACGTCGCGTTCCGACTTGGAGCCGCCGAGGAGTTTGGAAATACTTTTAACGATGCTATCAAACATGAGCGTAACGGGTAAACTGCCGCCTGTGGCTTAAACCGGCCTGCGTGCAGGATTGCAAAAGTAGCATTTTCGGCCGGACTTTCCGGCGAAAAGCCAACACCGCCATAAGATCAATGATCGTTCCGCTGCACACAAAGTGGCCGGTTTACTGACAAACTTACCGCCGCCGCCGCCGCATCAGGCCTAAATGGCAGAAAACAAGACAGGGAAGCCCGTTCAGGCTTCCCTGTTGTACCGCAACTGCGGCAACTTGATTTTCAATACGTTGAAGTCGCGGGGATTTCTATTAACCTGAAAAATTGAGGCGGGCTGAAGATTGAAAACCGGTGTTTATTTTTAACAAATGGGGTTTTCAGGATAAGCCCGACAAAGAAATTTCAGGTTTTCAGAAAATCCTTAGTACTCGTCTTCGTTAAAGAAGAAATCTTCCTTGGTCGGATAATCCGGCCAGATTTCTTCAATTGATTCGTAGGCTTCGCCTTCGTCTTCAATTTCCTGCAGGTTCTCAATCACTTCCATCGGCGCGCCGGAGCGGATGGCATAGTCGATTAATTCCTCTTTCGTAGCCGGCCAGGGAGCATCTTCAAGATAAGAAGCAAGTTCAAGGGTCCAATACATACGCGAAGGGTATTTTATGTTTTGTTTAGTTACAACGAGGATTTTTACGAAATGTTACACGCTGCAAAAGCAGTTGTAGTTTCTCCTCAATATTCGTGCAAAAGTAAAATTTTATGCAGGCGAAAGTACAGGAGCGCCTAAATTTTACCAATACTTAATTTTTTGAAAATCAATTAATTAAGTATTTTTCAACAAAAATCTGTCTTTGAGGAGTGTCACATTCTTGGTTTCCAGGGTGTTTCCACTGCACCAAGATCGTGTGAGAGTTTGCGCGAAAGCACAAAAAGATAATCGGAAAGACGGTTTAAATATCGGGTAATAAGTTCGCTTACTGCGGCTGTTTCGCTCAGATGGGTTACACATCTTTCGGCGCGGCGGCAAACACAGCGCGCCACATGGCAGTGTGAAACGATGAGATTGCCTCCGGGCAGCACAAAGCTGCGCATGGGCGGCAGTGTTGCGTTCATGGTATCAATGGCCTGTTCGAGCCGGGTTACATCGCCTTCTTCCAGTTCGGGGAGTTTCATTTTCGACTTTTCCGGATCGGCTGCCAGCAGCGAACCCATGGTGAAAAGCCTGTCCTGAATTTCAATCAGCAATTCGGTAACTGTAGTATCGGCAATGGTATCGCGCAGTACGCCTATCCACGAGTTGAGTTCATCAACCGTTCCGTATGCTTCTATGCGGATGTGGTGTTTGGGCACGCGTGTGCCGCCTATGAGCGAGGTCTGGCCTTTATCGCCTGTTTTGGTGTAAATCTTCATGTTCAGTATTGCACAACAAACCGCCCGGCTGTTTGTTCGCCGCGGCTGTTTTGCACCCCGAAGATATACACTGCCGGCGAGAGTGCCGAAAAGTCGAACATTTGCCCTGCACTCACCTGCCCGGCCCACACCACACGTCCGGCCATGTCGGTAATTTGCAACTGATAAATTTCGGCGGGATTGGCAAGCAGGGTAAATGTGGTTCCGTTTCCGGCCAGTTGTATTGGGCCTTTTTCGGCAATCGAAAGCGGATTGGCTGTGCTCAGTGCCGAATCGGCAAAGCAGGCGAGAAGTTTAATGTAGGCGGCCTGTGTGTAAATGGCATTTTCGGAAATTTCCCACGAGTTTTCGGGCCAGCTTGTGTTCCAGTCTTTGTAGCATTTCTGCACCGGCTGGTTTTGCGGTGGCGAAATGGGCGGGCCGGTGTAGGCTGCATCGGGCTGGTAATACTGGTTTATGCCGCCCGGCAAATAACCCGGCGGCGGGCCAATGTAGGCGGGCACATCATCGTATTGTGTGCCGTCGCCAAACCAGCCGTGGTAAATGGAACGTATGGGCGTGTCGGCACCGCAGGTATCGGCATTGGTGAGGAATGTAAAGCCGGTGGCATTTACCCCGTGCATAAAATGCACATAGCTTTCGGCCGCATTGCGGTAAGCGGGCTGGTTGGGTGCGTCGAGCGCATACACCAGCATGTTGTAAAAGATCGAAGCCGATTCGCATTTAAACTGGTTGCAGCCCCAGGTGTAGTTTTGCGAACTGAGAAAAGCGCGGTAAGGATCGGCCGCATTTTGCCAGGCGGGCAGCAACTCGGAATTATTTGTACTTACCGATTGTGTGCAGTTGCTTTCGATGGCATTGACCACCGATGTGGTGGCTCCCGGTGTTTGTGTGTAATACAGCAATGCGTTCTGGTAGTTCGATTCGAACGGGTACCAGAAAGTCCATTGCAGGGCGTGAATCTGCGCGTAGTTGTTATCCACATACGTGCGGTATGCGGCATTGCCGGTGGCGGCAAACAAATACACGGCAGCAGTAAATGAAAGTGCATCCTGATCGTAGTTCGACACTTCGGGGTTGGCGCTGCCGAAACCGGTGTTGGCGTAGTTTGAATAGCCGGGATTTGCCTGCAGCCAGTTCCAGGCGTGTACGGCGCGTGCCAGCAATGTATCGCCGTAGGTTTGCATGGCTGCATCGGGCAGGCTTTTGTACACGATGGCGGCGTGGGCAAAAATTCCGGCAATGCTGCGTGTGGCCGAAGAAGCAGGGCCGCCGTAAAAACGCTGCGCCACATCAGTCGAGGGCGGCGATGCGCTCTGAAAGCCGGCGGTTGACACTTTCATGAGTGCCGATCCGTTGGGCAACTGCATTTTAAGCAGCCAGTCGAGCTCGTACTTCAGTTCGTCGAGTATGTCGGGAATGCTGTTGCCGCTTTCGGGGATGTTCCAGTTGTCGGCAAAAACGGCGGTGTTTTGCTGGTAGGCATCGAGCAGGTAGTGAGCGGGGGCGTTTACGAAGTTGGTGTATTTGTTGTAATCGCCGGCATCGTGCCAGCCGCCGGAGAGATCGAGTTCGAGGGCTGCGTTGTTTGGGGCGGTTACAGAGCGGCAGTTTAAATCCTGCAATGCGCCGTGGTGGCAAACTCCGTCGGTGTAGTGTGCGCCGGCGTGTGTGGCATTTTTGGCAAAGCCGCAGCGCTGGTAGTAAAATGTGCGGGTGGCGTGCATGAGCATGTCGTTGTACACATCGGCCGCAATGCGGAATTCGTAGCTGCGTGTGTTGTTGGCGGCATCAAAAATGTAGTAGCTGCCGGGCGTGGTTACTGCGCTGAAATCAAACCACCATGCCTTGTCGCCCGATTGTGTGTCGGTGGCGCCATTGTTCCAGACCACCGGCGCGGCCGAAAATACGGTGAAGTTGGTGCTGCTGTTGCGCACTTCGAGCGTGGTGCCCGGTGTGTAGGATGCGGGCGCGTTGTAGCCTGTTTGCGGACTGGCAACGACGCATACTTTCTGTGCGTTTATGCGGTAACCAAGCTGGTCGATGTGCAGGCGGCTGTCGGTGGTTTGCGCACACAGCAACGGGCCGGCGGCCAAAGCGGTTAGTACAAGGAAGTGACGCATGGCGGCAGATTTAGTGGTAAAGGGAATGAGTTTAGCAAGATAACAAACCGCCTCCTACCCTGCCACGGTTTTCGACCGTTAATTCAAATCTTTCAGCCGTTTGAGCTGAATGCCGGTATAGCCCGAATCGGCGCGCGAAAGGCAGGCCCTGAAATCGGGGCTTATCCAGCCGCTGAGTTCGTAAACCAACTGGCGTATATCGGTGGCAGCCTGCGGACAAGAGTTTCCGTAGCGGTTAAAGCACACCGGTTCGTGATGGCTGATCCGGTTTCTGAAATCGCGTATCTGCCTGAGTCGGGGCATGAGTATGGTTTCGCTGGTTCCGGCGGGAGCCAGCGGGAATGCTTTCAACGGCACCTGTTTAAGCGTGTGGAAATAACGCTTGTCGAACATGATGGTCCAGAAACCAAAAGTCTGTTCGGCAATTACGCGTCCGGCCGTGAGCGGAGGTTTGTGGGCGGCACGTTTTAAGCGTTGTTTGGCTTTCTCTACTTCGTCGTGGAGATAGCGTTCGGGAATTACTTTTCCGTTCATCTTTTTCACCCCGAGCGAAGGAGAAATCATAAACCCATTTTGCTGGTTGAGTATCCAGTCGGGGTCTGAAAAATGTGCGGTTAACTCGCGGTGAATGACATTGCGCAGCCCCACTTCGAAAAGGCTGAACAGCGGGAGGAAGGATTTACTTAGTTTAAGATTAATGCGGTAGAGAGTTTTCGCCTTAACTTTGTCGTAGCCGCAGGCGAATAAGTAGCGGTTCATGCGCTCCTGCGAGAGAAAATGTTCGTAATCCCTGTATAACATATTGGCAGTAAAAACGTAATAATAAATGAACAGACTGATATAGTCGTTTACAAACGTTTAATCTGCTAAATCTGTTGAAAAGTTTTTGAGGGGATGGGAATTTAAAGGGAAAAGTTGTATATTTGTGCGTGTGATCTGATAAAGCCTCTTAGCTTCGGTTAACGTAATCAGACAAAAGATCAGGTTACCTTAGGGTAGCTTTTAAAAGACCCGGCTTCGCCGGGTCTTTGCTTTTTATAGCTTTTACTTGGCTAATGCCCTTTGTATTTCTGCGTTGGGCATATCGCTTTCAATGAGTCCGTCTTTCAGGCGCACAATGCGGTGGGCGTGGCGGGCAATGTCTTCTTCGTGTGTAACCACTATAATGGTGTTTCCGGCCTGATGAATGGTTTCGAACATGCCCATAATTTCTATGGAAGTACGCGAGTCGAGGTTGCCGGTGGGCTCGTCGGCGAGGATGATGGCGGGGTCGTTTACCAATGCGCGGGCAATGGCCACACGCTGGCGCTGGCCGCCGGAGAGTTCGTTGGGGCGGTGGTGCATGCGGTCTTTAAGTCCCACCTGTTCGAGCGAATGTTCGGCGCGCTTCTGGCGTTCGGTGCGGTTCAGGCCGGCATATACGAGCGGCAGCATTACATTTTCCAGTGCGGTGCTGCGTGGTAAAAGGTTAAAGGTTTGAAATACAAAACCTATTTCCTTGTTTCGCACGGCGGCAAGTTCGTTGTCGTTCATATTGGCCACCGATGTGCCATTGAGCACATACTCGCCGGCCGAAGGCGTATCGAGGCAGCCCAGCACGTTCATGAGTGTGGATTTGCCCGAGCCCGAGGGGCCCATGAGTGCCACGTATTCGTTTTTATAAATATCGAGCGTAATGCTGCGCAGGGCGTAAATTATTTCACCGCCCAGCGAATACGAGCGGGCAATATCGCGCAAACTGATAATTAATTGTGCCTCGGCCATTGGCATAAAGGTAAGCGGATTATCGGGCAAAAATTATCACACATCGCCTAAATTTATTTCGCTACGCATTGTCTATACGAGACCTATCACTTAATTTGGCTTCCGGATCCATCCATTCACACAAAAAACACTTAACCATGAACATTGAACAAATTGCACCGCTCATTGAAGCCAGCCTGGCCGGATTAAAATTAGACCCTGCCAAATGCCGCAACGAAAAGCCCGGCCAGTGGTCGTACCGCAGCCAGAAAGCCGACGTGTGGATTGATGTATTCACCTTTCAGGACAGACCCGAAAAATATTATTTACAGGTAATGAGTCCGCTTTGCTTAGTGGCCGATTTGCGCCGCGAAGAGTTCCTTCTCGATATTCTTGAAATCAATTATAAATTGGTGGGCTGCTGGATTGCCAAGCGCAACGACTGGCTATATGTGCTCAACCTGCGCGAAACCGAAAATATCGACCAGAGTGAGATTGATGCCACGCTCGATCGTGTTTCTTTTTACTGTAATGATTATCTCGCCAAGCTCGGCTTTAAGTATGAAGGCTGCTGGACACCGAAGCCGGTGGAAGGCGGGCGTGGCTAACATTAACCCATTCCGTTTTTACAAAAGCACATTGCGAATGTTGTCGTTCGTGATGTGCTTTTGTATTGTTTCCCAATGCACTGACAACAAAAAACCGCCTGCCATCGTTGAGCGAAGTTTTGACAAAATAGACTTTGCATGGTTATACTCCACTGGCTCCTATGGGGGAATAGTATTGGACAGTAACGGCCACGCATTAATTTACAGGCTTTTCAAGGATTCGTTATTAACTATTGACACTGTATTATCTGATAAATTGCTGAATCAAATTGATTCGCTGACCAATAAAATCCCTTCGCACTTTTCCTGCCTCGATCATTTAAACAGTGATACTTCCACCGTTAAATGCAGTGACAGTCCGATGGCTGTTATTCAGATTTATTCAGGATTAAAAGTTAAAACAAGTCGTTGTTATATCAGTGTGTTTCCCGGCGAAGTGAGGAAAAAACCTGTCTCACCGGAAAATTCGATTTTAAATTACTTTTTTGCCTTACACCTGCGGACTGAGCTAAAAGCAGGCACCGAAGTTTTAACACCTCAAAGTGCAGCTCTTGACACGTTACTTTCACTTCGACGTTTCCCTCCTCTGTTGCCACCTGTAAAGTTTACAGATGCTGATGAAGGATTATAATTTACTGCTGAGTCTTCCGGTGGCTTCGACAGGCTCAGCCACCGCGAGCTCAGTCATCGGAAGATTCATGCTTAACAACTGAAACGAAGACATACACACCACACGCCCGGCGGCTGAGCCTGTCGAAGCCACCGGGTGATTTCTTTTCAACAACAGCCGCCCATGTATTCACAGCCGCACGGCAAACCCGGTTTTGTGCCTAATTTTGTGTTGTGAACGAAACTTACCTTGACGAACTGAACGAGATACAGCGCCAGGCTGTAACCGCTACCGACGGGCCTTTGATGATTGTAGCCGGAGCCGGTTCGGGCAAAACGCGGGTGCTTACCTACCGCATTGCCCACCTTATCCGCCTCGGTGTGGATCCTTTCAACATACTGGCCCTCACCTTTACCAACAAGGCCGCACGTGAAATGAAAGAGCGAATCGGCCGTATTGTATCAAAAGGCGAAGCACGCAATATCTGGATGGGCACCTTCCACTCGGTGTTTGCACGTATTCTCCGCGCAGAGGCCGAAAAACTCGGTTATCCCTCCAACTTTACCATTTACGATACCGAGGACTCCAAGAGCCTGCTCAAAACCATTCTCAAAGAACAGGGGCTTGATGAGAAAGTGTATAAACCCGCAATGGTGCTGAGCCGGATTTCGGCCGCCAAAAACAATTTGATTTCCGCACAGGCTTATCTTCAAAACAACACGGTAATTGAAGAAGACCGCATGAGCGGAAAACCCAAAATGGGAATCATTTACGAGCAGTATTCGAAACGCTGCTTCAAGGCGGGTGCAATGGATTTCGACGACCTGCTCTTTAACACCAATATTCTGCTGCGCGATTATCCTGAAGTGCTGAACAAGTATCAGGACAAGTTCCGCTACATTATGGTGGACGAGTATCAGGATACCAACTTTTCGCAGTATGTAATTGTGAAGCAACTGGCGGCAAAGTTTCAGAATATTTGTGTGGTGGGCGATGATGCACAGTCTATTTATGCCTTCCGCGGAGCCAATATCCAGAACATTCTCAGTTTCGAGCGCGATTACCCCGATCTCAAAACCGTTAAATTAGAACAGAACTACCGCAGTACGCAACACATAGTAAAAGCCGCCAACGCCGTAATTAAAAACAACCGCGAGCAGCTTGAGAAAAATGTATGGACAGCCAATGCCGACGGCGATAAAATAGGCCTCATGAAAGCCGCCACCGACAACGAAGAAGGTCAGTTGGTGGCGCGGCATATTTTCGAAATCAAAATGCAGCATCAGTTGCATAACAGCGATTTCGCCATTTTGTACCGTACCAATGCGCAGAGCCGTTCGATGGAAGAAGCCCTGCGGCGGTTGAATATTCCGTACCGCATTTACGGCGGCACCTCGTTTTATCAGCGCAAGGAAGTGAAAGATATGCTCGCTTACTATCGCATGTGCATTAATCCGCACGACGAGGAAGCGCTCAAACGCATTATCAATTATCCGACGCGGGGCATTGGCGATACCACGCTCGATAAAATTACCATTGCCGCCCGAGACAACGATGTGAGCCTGTTTACCGTGTGCGAAAACATTGCCGAATTCGGTCTGCAGGTAAACAGTGGCACGGTGCAGAAAATTCAGGACTTTGTGGCCATGATAAAGAGCTTTGGCGTAATGCTGGAAGTGCAGAACGCCTACGACCTGGGCCACCACATTGCCAGCCACTCGGGCCTGCTTCGCGAGCTGTATTCCGACAAAACACCCGAAGGCGTAAGCCGCTACGAAAACGTGCAGGAACTCCTCAACGGCCTCAAAGAATTTTCCGATGGCGAAAACGCGCCGCCCATCGACCTGGTAGAGCAAAACGATCCCGAACTGCAACGCATTGAACTCGAACAACAGGCCGAGTTGCAGGACGACATCAATGCCGGCCCGCTGCGCACACTCGATCAGTTTATGCAGGACATTGCCCTGCTTACCGACGCCGACACCAAAGCACCCGATGCCGATACCAACAAGGTATCGCTCATGACCATACACGCCGCCAAGGGACTTGAGTTTGGCTACGTGTATATTGTGGGCATGGAGGAAAACCTTTTCCCCTCGGCCCTGAGTGTAAACTCGCGCGCTGACCTGGAGGAAGAGCGCCGCCTGTTTTACGTAGCCATTACCCGTGCCGAAAAGCGTTGCATGCTTACCTACGCCAGCACGCGCTACCGCTGGGGCAACCTCACCACCTGCGAGCCCAGCCGTTTCATCGAAGAAATTGACACTGATTACATGGAATACGCCAACAGCGCCGCCCGCAGCGAGTTTGGCGGCGGCGGTGTACCGGCCTCTCCCCTGTTCCAGCGCCGCGCCGCACAGCAGGGCGCAGCCACGCCACAGGTGAATGTAAGCAGCGGCCCTGCGCCCAAAAAGAATCTGGTAAAGGTAGCCTCCACAGTAAACACACCCACTGCCCCGTTAGACAACAGCCACCTCAAAAGCCTCGCCGTAGGAATGACCGTGCAGCACGACCGCTTTGGGCGCGGCAAGGTGGTGGAGCTGGAAGGGGCTTTTCCGAATACGAAAGCTACTGTGCATTTTGATGGTTCGGGGCAGAAGCAGTTGTTGCTGAAGTTTGCTAAGCTGGAGATTGTGGGGTGAGGTTTTTTGAAAAATCGTTAGATGTGGGGAAGCCGTTTTCGTGAGAAAGCGGCTTTTTTGTATTCATAAAAAAAGCGCCACCGAGGTGACGCTGTAGGCTTTAAGCCTTCGGCTGCAAGCAGCCTTGTTATGAAAAGAAATGACGAAAAGGATTTTCTTTTCTTTTGGCTAAAGTAATAAATTAATTGACACAAAAAATATTTTCACATATTTTTATCCTAAACCCTTAACACAATAGTAAATGAATAAACTAATTTTTGGATTCGATCTTGGGACAGCCTCAATTGGCTGGGTGGCGGTTAACGACGGTAAAAGTATAAACGGGGCCGGGGTAAGGATTTTTCCCGAGGGAGTGAACAGAAACAAAAAGAATCAAAAAGAATCATCGTTAAATTCTGAACGCAGAATAAAACGGCAAATCAGAAAGCAACTTTACAGAAGAAGAAAAAGAAAATCGGAGCTGGCAAGGGTGCTGATGAAGTATAATATGTTTCCTCAAATGATCAATCTGGATTCAGAGTTAAAACAGGTTATCTTAAATAAAGAACTTCAGACATTTTTTTCCATAAACCCTTATTCCTGTCGGGCAAAAGCAGTTCAGGATATTCCCATTCAATTAACACCATACGAATTGGGCAGAGTGCTTTACCATTTTTCGCAACGAAGAGGGTATCGGTCGAATCTGCTTGCAGATACGGATGACAAAGAAACCGGAGCATTGTTTTCGGGAAAACCGGAAGAGGGAAAAACAGGAATTATAAGTACGCGCGAAGGAATAGAAAAGTTCAAAACTCTGGGGTCATTCCTTAACCAATTAAATCCGCATTCGGAAAGAATCAGAAACAGATACACTGAACGGCAGATGTTTATTGATGAATTTAATGAGGTATGGGAAACTCAGTCGAAATTCGATTTCTGGAAAAATATTCTAACCAATGAACTGAAAAATCAAATAGCCAACGATATTCTTTTCTTTCAACGCCCGTTAAAATCGCAGAAAGGTTTGGTTGGAAAGTGTCGTTTTGAACCAGGCAAACCAAGATGCCCGATAAGCAGTCCCGAGTTTGAATTGTATCGTATCTGGAAAACAATAAACAGTATAAAGAACGGCACAATAAGTCTCGACGAAAAGCAACGGAAAGCTGCTTTTGATTTTATGGTATCGAAGGACAAATTTAAGTTTGGCGATCTTGCCAAAAAACTCGGAACAGATGTTTCGCAGGCAAATTTCAACTATGATAATGAACAGGTTCTTCCCGGCTCAAATACCTTATCAAAGATGCGACTTGCAATAGGGAAAAAGCAATGGGAAGAGTTTACACCTGAAAAAATCAGAATGCTGTGGCATGATAAATACAACGCCACGGATAAAAACTGGCTGAAAGCCCGGCTGATTAAGAACTATTCACTTAATGAGGAGCAGGCCGATAAACTTTTGAATTTCAGACTACAGCAGGGGTATTCAGGAATTTCCACAAAAGTGATACGGGCGGCTCTCCCCTATCTGGAAAAAGGGTTTGCTGAAAATGAAGCTATTTTGATTGCAGGCATATCAAATTGTTTTGGTGTACGCTGGCAAGATATGGGTGCGAAAGAGCAAAATTATATTATCGACTCATCTTTAGACCTTTTAAAACAAAAATCGGAACGAACACTTCCGGCGCTCAGAGAATGGTTTGGCAAAGAATTCTCTCTGACTGAGAAGGAATTAAAAAAGCTCTATCATCACAGCGATGAAGAAAACCTGAACGGTGAAGAAAAGATGCGCAGCCCCATTGTGGATAAAGCATTAACCGAACTTCAGTTTCTGGTAAATGCAATGGTTGTAAAATATGGCAAGCCTGATGAAATAAGAATTGAATTATCGCGCGATATTAAATCTTCGAAAGAAAAGCGTGAAAACACGCTGATTGAGCAGCGTAGAAAAGAAACAGAGAATAATTTGATAAAAAAGGAGCTCGACGGTTTAAATCTCCCGCATACTGCAGGCCGCATTTTAAAATTGAAATTATACCGTGAAATTGAACGAAAAGCAGGCAATGTACGCTGCCCTTATACCGGAAAATCCATAAGTATTTCGCAACTTTTCTCCGGCGAAGTAAACATAGAACACATTATTCCGGCATCGAGACTTCCTGGTATGCAGCTCGATAATCTTACACTCTGCTTTGTGGATGAAAACCGGGCAAAATCCAACAAAACTCCATTTGAGTATTACAGTTCAAATCCTGTTCTCTGGGAAGAAATTAAAAACAATGCCTATCATTTGCTTCCGTACAGAAAATACATTCGTTTCATTTCAGATAATCATCCCGAATTGGATGATTTCATTAACCGTCAGCTAAACGAAACCCGTTATATAAGCAGAAAAGCCAGAGCACGGCTGCAAAAACAGTTTCCTGAAATACGTGTAAATGTAACACAGGGGGCAACCACTGCAATGCTTCGACATTACTGGGGGCTTGACTCTATATTACAACCCAATTATCAAATAGGTGTACTTCCTGATGGGGAATACCTTGCTGTGTTTGATGAAAAAAACGTGCTTGTGGAAGCCCAACGCTGGAATTATGACAAACTAAAGGATATAGAAAAAGCACTTGAAAAGAAAGGAATGATCGTATATGGCAATGTGGTGAAGGGTGTTTTCAAACCCTATAAAACACGCGACGATCACCGCCACCATGCCATAGATGCTTTAACCATCGCCTGTACCAAAGTGGCTTACGTACAGAAAATTGCTGAGTTTGAAAGTAACGATATTAAAGATTATGAGAAACAGATACAGTTTCCTCAGCCGTGGCCATCGTTCTGGCAGGATGCCAAAAAAGCAGTGTCTGAAATTCTTGTATCACATAAAAAGCGAAACAAAATCCTCACCAAAAGCATTGTTAAACGCAAGGTAAAAGGGAAGTTGGTTATCGGTGAAGGCCTTGCCGCAAGAGATCAGCTTCATAATGATACATTTTACGGACAATATAAAGACCGTTCGGGAAAAAACTATTATCACTATCGCAAACCATTAAACCAAATTACTGAAAGTGCGCAGGTGAATAAGATTGTTGATGAGCATGTGCGAAAAGCTGTAATCGAAGCTATTCTAAAGGCAGATCCGGGAATAAATATTAAAGAAAAATATAAGGTACCCAATGGGGCTTTCTTTCAGAAAACCGAATCGGGGCGATTTACTCCCCTTGTGTTTCTTCCCAATAAAAATGGAGAACCGGTGCCGGTAAAAAAAGTGCGTATCAGAGACGTGATGAATAATGTGGTGAAGATTGACGAGAAGATAAACAAATGGGTTGATCCTGATAATAATCATCATGCCCTAATCTATCAAACATACGATGGACAGTTGAATGAGAGCGTGGTCACTTTCTGGGAGGTAGTTGAGCGAAAAAGGGAGAAAACCAGCGTTTACCAAATGCCGCCTGATGGAAAGAAAATTATTGCCACACTTCAAAGTAATGATTTGTTTTTACTGGGAATCGAAAATACAGCGATAGAATTATCAGACCAAAAAACGCTATGCAATCATCTTTACAGGGTTCAGAAGATTTCACATGGAGACTACAACTTTCGCCATCACACGGCAAGTCATTTAAATGATGATCGATTGCTTCATAGAGTAAGAAGTGCTTCAAAATTATTAGCACTAAACCCTGTTAAAGTTATTGTTGACCGGCTAGGAACAATTAAAAAAGCAACTAAGTGATTACAAGAACACTTTTAATTGAAAATCCCGTTTCTTTATCGGTAAAGCATAAGCAATTAGTAATTACCAATAAGGAAATCGGACTTCAAACACCAGTTCCAATTGAAGACATTGGTGTGGTAATAATCGACAATAAGGAAGTGATTATTACCATGCATGTAATTCAGGAAATGTCGGCAAATAATGTGGCTGTAGTATTTTGTAATTCGCAACATTTGCCCGAATCAATGCTTCTTCCGCTTGACAGTAATTCTGTACAAACCGAAAGGTTCAGAAATCAGATTGAAGCAGGAATTCCACTTAAAAAACAGCTTTGGCAGCAGACCATTAAGAATAAAATAAGAAATCAGGCCAGTGTGCTTCGTATTACAAATAAGAACGAAGCCCCCCTTCACTATATGGCCAGTCAGGTTAAAAGCGGCGACATCACCAATGAAGAAGCACAAGCCAGCAGATATTACTGGGGAGTAATTTTCGAAGAGTTCAAAGTTTCGTTCAGGCGGGAGCGGATGGGAATGCCTCCCAATAATTTGCTGAACTATGGTTACACAATTCTTAGGGCGGCTGTAGCAAGGGCTTTAACAGGTTCGGGCCTGCTACCCACATTGGGAATTCATCATCGTAATAAATACAATGCTTACTGTCTGGCCGACGATATTATGGAACCATATCGGGCATGGGTGGATATAGAGGTATGGCGTATTATGCACGATGTCCCGAATTATCATGTCCTTACTCGCGAACTAAAAACAAGGCTCCTCAAAGTACTAACACACGATGTACATTTTGAGAATAAAAGCAGCCCATTAATGGTTGCTTTGTCCTCTACTACTTCTTCATTAGCCAATTGCTTTGCCGGATCTGAAAAATTTATTCGTTATCCTTCGTTGCTTGGATGAGCATTAAGCGCCTGAGTGCCTATCGGATTATGTGGATATTTGTCTTTTTCGACCTGCCAACCGCCACCAAAAAAGACAGACATAATTATGCCCGGTTCAGAAGAAAACTTCAGGACGACGGTTTTGTAATGATGCAATTTTCTGTGTACAGACGCTTTTGTGCCAGTGGCGAAAATGCGGATGTACATACCAAAAGAGTCTTCCAGTTTCTTCCCCCAAAAGGACAAATCAGCATCATGCGTGTAACCGATAAGCAGTACTCTGAAATAAAGCACTTTATCGGAAAATCAGCACAGCCGGTTCCGAATAGCCCTCAACAGCTCGAATTATTTTAAAATGCATCAGGAGTAAACATCTAATATGTTTACCCCTGATATTTATGCTAAAACTAATCTTTTAGATGCTTGATTATTAGAAGATTGAACAATCAACTAATATCGTTAATTCCTTTTCGTCTTCAAATCACAACGGTGCTGGCGAAGCCTCCAACTTTCTGCTAAATATCGTTAATTCCTTTTCGTCTTCAAATCACAACACTGTGACCGGCATTGGCAACACCGTTTATAATATCGTTAATTCCTTTTCGTCTTCAAATCACAACAACAGAATTGAGGGCATAGGCCGCCCCGCGAATATCGTTAATTCCTTTTCGTCTTCAAATCACAACTGTTAGTGCTGGTGTTGCGGACAGCACTTAAATATCGTTAATTCCTTTTCGTCTTCAAATCACAACCACATTGGGTCACGCAGCTTTTCGTTTAAAAATATCGTTAATTCCTTTTCGTCTTCAAATCACAACTGCCCCGCACGAATGCGAAAGCTGGCTGGCAATATCGTTAATTCCTTTTCGTCTTCAAATCACAACTTAGAACCGGTGGACAGATATTTAGCTGCCAATATCGTTAATTCCTTTTCGTCTTCAAATCACAACTTGAAAAGCGTCAACTTGAAAATACAATTAAATATCGTTAATTCCTTTTCGTCTTCAAATCACAACTAACCAAGTAACTGTTGATGAACTTACCAAAATATCGTTAATTCCTTTTCGTCTTCAAATCACAACTACCGAACGATTGATAAATTAACGGGGCAAAATATCGTTAATTCCTTTTCGTCTTCAAATCACAACCCATATGGGTAAGCCTTGTTTGCTTCTTAAATATCGTTAATTCCTTTTCGTCTTCAAATCACAACCCATGCACACGGTGGAGCTCACCACTACCAAATATCGTTAATTCCTTTTCGTCTTCAAATCACAACTAAACTTCCCATCCTCAAAAATCAAAATGTAATATCGTTAATTCCTTTTCGTCTTCAAATCACAACTAAACGTTCGCCACGAGCACCGTGCTGCCGAATATCGTTAATTCCTTTTCGTCTTCAAATCACAACTGACAGTGCAAGATATAAAGCACTTGGTAAAATATCGTTAATTCCTTTTCGTCTTCAAATCACAACCAATACTGCGACGTTTCTGCCGTTGTTTCAATATCGTTAATTCCTTTTCGTCTTCAAATCACAACTGCGTAATGGTGAAGAATTAGCGTTTCAAAAATATCGTTAATTCCTTTTCGTCTTCAAATCACAACAGTTCGGGTATCATGCACTCCCATCCGTGTAATATCGTTAATTCCTTTTCGTCTTCAAATCACAACAAGCCGCAGTTTCTTTTTCGTCTAAACTTAATATCGTTAATTCCTTTTCGTCTTCAAATCACAACTTAAGCCGCTCCATGTTTCCGGCGAACGTAAATATCGTTAATTCCTTTTCGTCTTCAAATCACAACCCAATTACACCATGTAATTGCCCACTGTTGAATATCGTTAATTCCTTTTCGTCTTCAAATCACAACTCATTTGTGAGGTTAAGAACAGCATCAACTAATATCGTTAATTCCTTTTCGTCTTCAAATCACAACCGTTACGTTGACGGGGGCGGTA
Source organism: Bacteroidia bacterium (assembly GCA_025454955.1). GTDB lineage: Bacteria > Bacteroidota > Bacteroidia > Palsa-965 > Palsa-965. The sequence continues at coordinate 140,286 of JALONL010000013.1, forward strand.
CGGAAGCCAATATCGTTAATTCCTTTTCGTCTTCAAATCACAACTCATATCGCTGTCAATGTCTTTAGCTTTCAAATATCGTTAATTCCTTTTCGTCTTCAAATCACAACCACCGGCACTGACCAGCGAAAATTCAAGAGAATATCGTTAATTCCTTTTCGTCTTCAAATCACAACCCTTATCGTCGCTCACTCTGGGACTGCGCAATATCGTTAATTCCTTTTCGTCTTCAAATCACAACCGCCTCCGAGTACGGCAGCAACATCAGTGAATATCGTTAATTCCTTTTCGTCTTCAAATCACAACCATCTGGCAGTTGGTGCCGATAAACTCGTCAATATCGTTAATTCCTTTTCGTCTTCAAATCACAACGCCTACTTGTAACGCTATTCCTATGCTTCAAATATCGTTAATTCCTTTTCGTCTTCAAATCACAACTCGTGAGCTCAAGCGGCGCATTGGATATTAATATCGTTAATTCCTTTTCGTCTTCAAATCACAACTGAACACCTTTAACCCGCTTGGATCGGCAAAATATCGTTAATTCCTTTTCGTCTTCAAATCACAACCCAGAACCCACACATGTTCGATCAGGTGAAAATATCGTTAATTCCTTTTCGTCTTCAAATCACAACTGCCGAACGAAGACAACATTTGCGCAATGGAATATCGTTAATTCCTTTTCGTCTTCAAATCACAACTTACCTGGTCGACATGATGTATGCGACGTTAATATCGTTAATTCCTTTTCGTCTTCAAATCACAACATGCCCGCATCTTCAACGAGCAGCCGGTTAAATATCGTTAATTCCTTTTCGTCTTCAAATCACAACCTTTAACTCCGAAGCCTTATGCACTTTCGAATATCGTTAATTCCTTTTCGTCTTCAAATCACAACTGTAACTGCATAGTGCAGCACGTTGTAGCAATATCGTTAATTCCTTTTCGTCTTCAAATCACAACTATTTCAACGACGATCACACCTGTGCGCCGAATATCGTTAATTCCTTTTCGTCTTCAAATCACAACTGCATTGTCTATTTCGTGGATTAATTGCAGAATATCGTTAATTCCTTTTCGTCTTCAAATCACAACTGCAAACTCTTCTTTGGTCGGCATGTAAAAATATCGTTAATTCCTTTTCGTCTTCAAATCACAACCTCGACCTCAGCGGAACACAAATCGCGGCCAATATCGTTAATTCCTTTTCGTCTTCAAATCACAACGTGGCGTAACTATGGGCGCCCACGCAAACCAATATCGTTAATTCCTTTTCGTCTTCAAATCACAACTGTGGCTTCGCATACCTGTAAACATAAGGTAATATCGTTAATTCCTTTTCGTCTTCAAATCACAACGTTTTTGTTTAACGTATTTAAAACGGCTAAAATATCGTTAATTCCTTTTCGTCTTCAAATCACAACATTGTTTGGCTTCGAGTTTAGCGATTCGCTAATATCGTTAATTCCTTTTCGTCTTCAAATCACAACTCTCTTTATATACCTTTACTTTTTGCTGTAAATATCGTTAATTCCTTTTCGTCTTCAAATCACAACTCATGGGGGGCCGTGCTTGCCACTGCCGTTAATATCGTTAATTCCTTTTCGTCTTCAAATCACAACTCAGGCATTCGAATACACCCAGGGAATACAATATCGTTAATTCCTTTTCGTCTTCAAATCACAACCTCCGTATGCGCCTGATGGCCGTACTCGTTAATATCGTTAATTCCTTTTCGTCTTCAAATCACAACGTATCCAGATACGTTTTCGCTCGTGCGGAAATATCGTTAATTCCTTTTCGTCTTCAAATCACAACATTCAGGCGCGCAGGAGCCCGCTGATCTTTAATATCGTTAATTCCTTTTCGTCTTCAAATCACAACACAAGTCCACAATAGGACTTGACAAATACGAATATCGTTAATTCCTTTTCGTCTTCAAATCACAACGGAAAATCAAATCACATACGACGCGGGGCGAATATCGTTAATTCCTTTTCGTCTTCAAATCACAACCAATCACGCCTCCACAGATTTGTGAATATAAATATCGTTAATTCCTTTTCGCCTTCAAATCAAAACCACACTAAGTTCAATCAACCCGCTTAAAATCCAATCCCCCCAACATTTGAAAACAAAAATATTTTCCCTCATATTTGCCCTAAACACCTAACCACGCCGAAATGACCAAACCCGCCAAATCATCACTCGTCCCCATAATCATCCTCGGAATACTCTTCTTCATCTTCGGCTTCGTAACCTGGCTCAACGGCACACTCATTCCCTACCTCAAAATTGCCTGCGAACTAAACGACTTCCAATCGCTGCTGGTGACCTTTGCATTTTACATTTCCTACTTCGTAATGGCATTACCTTCATCGTGGATTTTGCAAAAGACCGGATTGAAAAACGGCATGATGCTGGGGCTGCTTGTAATGGCGTGCGGGGCGTTGTTGTTTATTCCGGGAGCGCAAACAAGAGTGTTTTACATTTTCGCGGCGGGCTTGTTTGTGATTGGTACAGGGCTGTCTATTCTGCAAACTGCATCCAATCCGTATATCACTATTGTGGGGCCTATTGAAAGTGCGGCAAAACGCATCAGTATTATGGGTATCTGCAATAAAATTGCGGGTGTGCTTGCTCCGCTTATCATGGGTGCAATTATTCTGGCCGATGCCGATTCGCTCACCGTGTCGCTGGCAAAGGCCGATGCGGCAAGCAAGGCAGCCATGCTCGACGAACTGGCTTCGCGTGTGGTATGGCCTTACACCTTGATGGCTGTGGCGCTTACCGGACTCGGACTCATGGTGCGCTTTTCGCCGCTGCCCGAAATTGAAGAGGCTAAAGACGAAAACGAAGAAAGCCGTACAAAAAAAGCTGATGCGGGGAAGACCAGCATCATGCAGTTTCCGAATCTTATCCTTGGTGTTATTGCGTTGTTCTTTTACGTGGGTGCCGAAGTAATTGCAGGCGATACCATTGGCATTTACGGACAATCGCAACAAATTCCCTTGTCGGAGGCGAAGAACTTTACTTCCTATACTTTAATTGCAATGGTAATTGGCTACATCGCAGGCATAATAGCAATTCCCAAATACATTTCACAGTCGAAAGCGCTGGCGGTTTCGGCAGTTACGGGTGTGCTTTTCAGCCTCATTGCCATTCATACGCACGGTTATGTTTCGGTGCTGTTTATAGCTTTGATGGGGCTTGCCAATGCGTTGGTGTGGCCCGCCATCTGGCCGCTGGCCATTGAAGGATTGGGGCGTTTTACCAAAACCGGTTCGGCATTGCTTATTATGGCTATTGCGGGCGGCGCGCTGCTGCCCTTGCTGTATGGGAAGCTGGCCGGTATAGATTCTATCGGCAACCGTCAGGCTTACTGGATTATGGTGCCGTGCTATCTGTTTATTCTTTTCTACAGCGTGAAAGGATATAAGATTAAACAATGGGGCAGAAAATAATTCGCTGCGCGATTGGAAAAATCAAGCAAAGAATTTTTGGACTGAACTCTGTTTTCTCCGCAATTCACTTACCATCTTATTCCTGCGGGATCTTTCAGTAATTCCAGCACGGGCAGCCAGTCGCTTTCGGGATCGAAACCGGCTTTGTCTTCAAACAGCACGTTGAAATACGGCTTCTTGTCGTAGTTGCCGTAAGCGGTGTTTTGCACTTCGGGATTTTCGTTTACAAAGTCGAAATGAATATCGTGTTCGCGGAAAAGCGTGAGGTATTCTTTTAATTCATGATCGTGCGAGCAGGTGTAGAGAATGAGGCAGATGTCTTCGCGTTTGGAAGCCAGTTGCAAAACCTCGCGGGCGTGGTCGTAAAAAGTACGGGGTAAATCGCCGCCGCGGTGCGTGGGCGGCATCATGGTGCCATGTATGTCCACAGCCCAGTATATGCGCGTCCAGTTTCGTTCGCGGGCAGTGCGGCAGGCAGTGGTGATGGCGCGTACAATCATGTGACAAAAGTAAAGAAGCAATATGGATGAACTAAAAATTACGAATTAATTCACTGATAATTTTTGATGCGTTTTCTGTCGGGCGGCTTCCACTGCGCGGGCGGCGTTTATGCGTCCGTAGCCATACCAGTGGCTGTGTCCGTGGCGGTCGTAGTGGCCGTGATCGTGATCTATTTTATCGCAGGTGTGGCGGATAATTTCTTTTACTTCCTGCGCAGTGAGGCGCGGGTTGGCTTCGAGCATGAGTGCGCACACACCGGCCACACCGGGGCAGGCGCTCGAAGTGCTACCGAAAGTGGTCGTTTAATCACAGTGTTTTACGTGATCGTTTTCTTTTCTTAATGTACTGAATTTTTTTATATAGTAGCTCAATTGTTTCATCAATATCTTTATTTCCTTCAATATCATAATAAAACCCATTTATGTGAAATGTAGCACACCACTTATCAGGCTTGTTATATTCTCTGAATTTCCAGAGTCCAATTAGATGCTTCTCAACCTTAGAGAACTTATTTTTCAATGTCATCTTTAATTAATTTTATGCTGTTCTTATCAAGTTTTAATCTCCATATTGAATTATCATCAGCAGTAGGATCAATTTTGTTGAATGAAAATCTTCTAACTAAATTCATCCCATCTTTAGTTATAGGTCTACAATAAATAGTAATTGGTTTTTCTTCATTAACAATATATAATCTCTGAATAAGGGATTTAACTATATAACCACTGAGAAATTTATTATGATCAGGATCTTTACAGTTACCAATTGCTGCAAGATAAAAGTTATCACAGTTTGCAATAGACTTCATAATATTTTTTGCCTTAAATAAAGATCCATTTATTTGATTTGACTCTAATAACGTTTTAGTCTTTTCTGTTATGGGAAAAAGTTCTATATATCCAATTAAATTATGTTTTTTTGAGTATAATCCTAAAAAGCACTGCTGGTTAACAGAATGAATTTTCAATAATTCACTATATGGAAGAATCCCCGGCCCAAGGTTTGATATCATTATTTTATATAAATCATCCATTTCTGAACGAGGAATCGGATTTAATTCATACTTCAAGTTATTACGATTAAATAATGTTTGAAATAACTTCATATTTATCCTATTGATAATATTATTTCGTATCTGAAGAAATACATTTATTGATAACGGAGTTAGTGAGGATGCAATTGTAATTAATTGAATAGTTGGTTCATATTTCTGACCACTAGAATCCAAAAACCAAATGACTGATAGTGCGAATATAGAAATTTCAGCAAAATAGTGTATTTTATAGTTGTTCATGCTTATGTACACATTAAATTTGATAGCAATTAAACAAAAATAAACAGTAATACTCAAAAAAACAACTACAGATTTAAAATAATTTAAAAATAAGATTGCTTTAAGATCTACATATCAAAAATAGTTGTAAGCAATGCTCGCGGCTCACCGCATGATGAAATTTTACGAAAAAAGCCTGTGTATAAACGGCAGGACGGTTGGAAAGACTGTCGGTATATAAACGGCCGGCATAACGGATATTGTTTCCTTCCTCGTTCGGAAAAAGATCGCGGGCTTTGTTGCGTATCTGTATCGCCTTTTCGGGTAATGCGCTGCGCACACGTAATATAAATGTGTTCGACTCGGGCAGTGTATCCACGAGGTAAAACGACTTGAGTAATTTCTTCGACTCCACACCCTGTATGCAGGCCTCAAGCGAATCGCAATGCCCGCCAATGATGAGGTGCTGCTCACTTTCTGTTACCTGCACCCTCCGGCCTTTGTGGCCACCGATAAAATAATGATACTGCTTACGCTGTGCTTCCTGTTTCATGTGCTGGGTTTACTGGGTTAAGTTAATCAATTCTGATGGTTTTTTCAGGATGATTCGGCAGAGAAGGATTGAGCCGGTTTTACCAATAATTTCTATATTCCCGCCCGAAACAATTAAAACTAAACTTCATGAAAAAATTAGTCGTACTCTTTGTCGGAATTTTTCTGTTTACCCTTACCGCAAATGCGCAGGTTACCAAAGCACAGATAGAAGCTGCATTTACCGAACTCGGTGCAAGCATTGCCGATGTGGATGAATTATATATAGGTAACACCATCACATTTTATACCGATGGTTCCCATTCTCGTTCATCCAGCAAATACAAAAAGTTTCCAAAAGAAGGTACTAAAAATTCATTTGCGCTTACCGACAACAGCATAAAAATGACCTATTACGTGAGTGACAAAGCCGAAGAAGTACACCTGTTTCCCTATAAATCAATTTCCCAATTTCAGCTTGCACGGGTAAACGGAATGATTTATATGAATATCTATCTTCACGACTAAACCCGGAAAAGCAACTTTTAGTTTTCTTTACGTCTGAATAGCAAACCGATTACTCATTTTAACCATTCTTTGTGAAAAAGTCGCCCCACTGGCTTTTGCTCCTGCTATTCATTAACCTCCTTCAAGCCGCATTTACCGGGCTTGGCGACGATGAGGCTTATTACTGGATGTATGCCCAATATCCCGATTTCGGGTATTTCGATCATCCACCTATGGTGGCGTGGTTAATAAGTGCGGGTACGTTAATTACTGATTCGGAATTGGGTGCAAGGTTGTTTGGCGTGCTGCTTACCACACTTGCACTCTGGTTGTTGTGGCTTGCAGTGGATGAAAAACACCGTGCGAAATTTTTCCCGGTGTTTATACTCGCCTGGCTTTCGGCGCCATTAGTGCATTTCTACGGGTTTATCATTACGCCCGATGCGCCGCTTATTTTCTTTGCGGCGGCTTTTTTACTGGTGTGGAAAAAGTTTCTCGAACAAAGCAGTATTTCGCTTTCGCTGTTGCTGGGTGTGATTATGGCCGGATTGCTTTACAGCAAATTTCACGGCGTACTGCTCATTGTATTTTCGCTGGCGGCCAACTGGCGGCTGCTGGCAAAACGCCACTACTGGCTGGCCTGCATTACGGGAGCATTGCTGTTTGTGCCGCATCTCTGGTGGCAATACAGCCGCGATTTTCCGGCGGTGTATTATCATTTTTACTGGCGGGCCACGGCGTTTGATGTGCAGCACATTATTAAATACATTACCGAACTGCCGCTTGTGCAGGGGCCGGTGCTTTTTATTCCGGTGGCAATATTTGTGTGGAAAAACCGCAGGGCTGCATGGATGAAGGATGCGTTTATGCGCAGCCTGGTGTTTTGCTTTGCGGGCATTGTGGCTTTTTTCCTCGTCACCAGTTTCCGCAGCCGCATTGAGGCGCACTGGACACTGCTGTGTGCATTTCCGGCACTGTTGCTTTTGCCGTATCTGTGGGAAACTTATTCGGAGCGGGCACGTTTCAGATTGAAAGCGGGATTTGTCATTTCGGTGTCATTGCTTGCTCTTGTGCGCGTGTGTCTTGTGGCCGATGTGCTTCCGGTGCGCACCGAGTTTCACAATACCGACGAAGAAGTGAAGCAACTCAGCAATGCCTGTGGCAAACTGCCTATGGTGTTTATGAATTCGTACAGACTTCCTGCAAAAACGGGCTTTTACACCCGGCATCAGGTGCTTGCGGTAAACGAAATAAGTTACCGCTTCAATCAGTATGATTTATGGATGCTCGAAACTTCGCTGCACCTGCGCAATGTAATGGTGCTCGACAAACGCAACCGCAACCTGATGGCCAACGACAGTCTGGTGAGTACTTCTTTCGGCGAAAAATGGTTCCTGCACCGCATTGATACGTTCGAAACTTACCAGAAAATCCACATTACCCTGCCGCGTGTGTACGAACCTGTAAAAAGAGCCTCAGTACTGCGTTTGCCGGTAACCATGCACAACCCGTATCCTTACGTGGTGCGTTTCAATCACCCGCAAATGCCGGTGAGTTTTGAGGCAATATTTCTCCATTTCAAAACGTTAAAAGCAGTAACCCCGGCCCGCATTGCCGATTTGCCAGAATCATTACAACCCGGCGAAACCCGCCCGTGCATACTCGAAATAACGATGCCTGATGTGGCAGAAACTTATAACTTAGGCATTGGAATAAAAGCCGGAATTCTGGGCCCGATGTTTAACAGCAACATGACGCTTGTAACCACGCAGTAACGTTTAAAAGGAATTTCGCATGAAACGAATTGTGGTATTTATTTTTTTGCTGGCACTTGCAGCGCCTTCATTCGCCCAGCAAAAATACGGAGGTGTTTTTTCGTTGGGCATACGCACCACCAGCAGCCTGTTTACGCAGGCGGGAAGCCCGGGCATGGGTGTGGGCGGGCAATTCAGGCTGCGTATGCTGCGGCTGGTGAATACCGAATGGTTTGCCGATTACATCAATACCGATATTGATGGCATCGGGCATCGTACCGATGCGCATATTGGCTGGTCGGTAATGTTTTACCTGCGCGAACCGGAAGTGTTTACCTCATCGCCCGGCGATGCTGCCAATGCCCCGAAGCAAATAACCTACCACCGCTTTACACCGTACCTGCTTGCCGGGCATTGTTTTGATTATACATGGATACGCTCGGCCACCATTCCGGTTTATACCGAAGCCAAACGCTGGAGCTCGGCCGTGCAGGCGGGCGCGGGTGTACACTTCCACCTCGGCGCACGCACCGATCTTTCGTGCAGCGCACAATATATGATGCACCTCGGCGACGATGTACATGCGCATGTGAAAGAAGTAAACGGAGTAAAAACGCTTGAAATTGAACAGCATCAGGGCTTCAGTCCCGAAGGGCATTTGCTGCTCACACTGAGTGCTAACTTCAGAATTGCAGACTTATGGTAAAGCAATTTCTTAGTATGCTGTTTGTTGCCGGCGTTTTTTGTGCGATGGCCAGTCCGCTGCACGCATTCACAGGTGCCGACAAAGGCGATAAAAATTCCACCGCGCATTATCCGCAGTTTGGCGCTACGGCCACGTTTGCTCCGGGATTTATGCGTAACCAGGAGCCGCTCAGTTTTTATCTTCACGGACAGGCATTTGTGTTTATCGACAAACGCGTTTCGCTGCGCGGCGATGCGTTTATGATGCTGCCCTCGTCCAATGACGGACATATTTTCGACATGCATCACACCTTTTCGGCCGGCCCGTCGTTGCATTTCACACACGGACAAGCAGTTGACCCCTATATCGGATTTGGGGTGGGGTTCAGCTATTCGCAGTTAAAGCCTACGCTTATCTCTTACGAAACAGCACCTGCGGTAAATCCATTATTCATGCCGCATATCGGTTGCCGTGTGTTTGCCGAGCAATGGTTTTACTTTTTTGCCGAAGCAAATTATAACCTCGGCAAACATTTCCCCGAAAATCACCCGGCAGTATCGTTCTCCGAATTGCGTATATCGGCCGGATTAGGTTTTCAGTTTTCAAAAATGAAGGCGAAGCCGAAAACACTGTAAGCTGAATACTGTTTCGGCATAAATAATAAAAAAAGAGTACCGGCTCAGACTCCTTCGCCGATACTCTATACCGGAGGTTACAAATCTCCGGACACACTACAGCTTCAACTGTATTCTTCTGCTTCGTTTTCAGCCCGGAAGCAGTGCCTTTATTCAAAACAGCTATTTACATTACTTTCCCAAGCCAGGCGAGGTACTCGCGGCGCAATTCGTTGAAAATTTTCTCAAACTGCATCATCGCATCCCGCTCTTCCACATGATCGTCGGCCTTGCGGCGGTCGGTGGCTACCGGGTTGTGGTTGATGTTGCTTTCAATCAGTTTCTCCTGCTCTTTTATTTCGTGGTTCAGATTATCAATATGATTGCGCTGAATGATAAACTGATTCTGGAAATGCTCGGCCTGTGCCAGCACGTCGTGCCCTGTATTTTTTACGGTTACTTCCTGCAGGCGGGTAGTCATGTACTTAATTTCGTCGCTGTAAAAAGCGAGTTTGTTTAACCATTCGCGGTGTTCTGCGTGAAGTTCGTAAAGCGATTTTTGTGCTACTGTACTCATGAGTTTTTGTTTTTTGTAGTGTGTAATTGATTACGGTATAAAAGTACCGGCCTCCCCATAAATGCCTTATGAGGAGGGTCAATGCAAAAGGTGATAAATGTCAGTGACGGGCCCAAACGCCTAATGCTGCTGCAAAAACGCAATCATGCGCAAGGCTCTTTCGTTGGAGAAAGTAACAACCGGAATGTGTTCGCTGAATTGCTCTTTTTCGATTTGCTGCCTGAGTTTTTTTATTTCTGTGCGCGGTGTATCGGGAGTCATGCACAGGAGCGTATTGTAATTGCCCAGGCCGGTGCTGTCGAAAAGTTGCTTTACATGCGGCAGTGCAACTACTTTCTGAGCCAGTTTCCAATTTGCCTGCTGAAAAGCGAAAATGGCCTGTGTGGCCTGTATTTGCGCCAGCGATTGATTTTTGGTTTTCTCCAGGAGCTGTGCATAACGGTTAAGTCCGCGCAGCACAAAATCGGGATCGGGAGCTTTTAGTCGGGGCCAGGCGTAAGTGTAAAGGTTGGCCAGTGTGGCTATGCCCATGAGTTTGCGTTCCTGGTTTTGCTGGTTGTTCAGAAACTCCATGTAGGCACCTGCTGTTTTCAATGCTTCCTTGAACAATCCGGCTGCGGTTTCAATGGCAATGCGGTTGTTGAAATAGCTGTCGGTATGTGTGCTTCGTGTACCGGCCATGCGTTCCTGCAACTCCCAGTATTGCTTGAACTTCGCATAGCTTTCGTTTATTTTTCCGCGATGGAAAAGCCATATTGCTTCGCCGTTGTATAAATATTGTTGCAGCAGTGCGGCGCCGTTTTTTTCGTAATTCATGCAGGGCATTCCCGGAAATTCGGCCGAAAGCAGTTTCACCTGTTTGTGGTGATGCTGCACGTTTCGGCTGTTTTGCGAGGGATGCGCCACGCGATTGTTAAACGCCGTAAAATGATACAGCAGCCTGAAACGCGGCCAGTGCGGATGTTTTAACATAATGCGGCGCATTTGTTCGATGCATTCGTTTACACCGCTCACATGGTTGTGTATCGAGTGGTAATACGAAAGCCGGTTTTGCCCCTGCATTTGCCGCAGGGCATCAAGCAGATGCCGGGCTTCGGTAAGTTGCTCAAGCAGGGCCGGTGTTTCGTGCAGGTGATTGATGGATTGGGTGCATTGCAGCAACAGCAAAATGGCTTCGGGCAAAAGCTCAAATACATTGAGGCGGCGGCATTCGGCAATGAGACTGCGCAGTTGATGATCGGCATTGCCATATTGTTTACCGGCCACAAGCTGGCGGCAGTGCAGCAGATTTTCTTCGAGCGGAAGTAAACTGCCCGGCGAAGCCGGGGCCTCGTTGCTCATGAGCCGGAGCAGTTCGGCGCGGAGCTTGAAAAAACGGTTGCGGCGGGTGGCAAAAGGGGCATCGTCATTGCCATACAGCAAATCCACAATTTCTACTGTATTGAGCGGTTTGCTGCCTTTTTTCTGAATCCAGTCGAGCAGCGCGAGACTCTTGGGCGAATCGCGCAGACGCTTGCGCAGATCGGCCTTTTCGGCCGCACCCATTTGCTCGAACCGCATTCGTAATTCGTTATTCATAATGCCAAAATAAGAAATGTGTGAGATCACACCTCAAACCGCCCCGGCAAACATCATGCCGCCCAACAACCGAAAGAAACCAACCAGCTGCCGAAAAAATTTTCCAGTTCACATTGTTCATCCTATATTAAGGTCATAAAAAAGCTGTGACCATGAGCCCAAACCAAACGGCACAAACGCCCTCCACATTCAGTCTATCGCCCTACACCGGGCCGTGGACCGAAGCCGAAGCCGCACACCTGTTGCGGCGCACCATGTTTGGCCCTACTTACCAGCAAATACAAACTGCCGTGGCCAACGGCATGAGTGCCACACTAAACACGCTCCTCACCATTCCGACGCTTTCTCCGCCCGTGACCTGGGATCCCGACGAAGCCGTGGTTCCACAGGGGCAAACCTGGGTAAACAGCGTATATCCCAGCAACGATACGCAGCCTACCGAAAATGCCCGCCTGCGTTCGCTTGCCTCGTGGGTAATTGAACGCCTCAACACCGAGCAGGTAAGCATTGCCGAAAAAATGTGCCTATTCTGGCAAAATCATTTCGCCTGCGAAGCCGCATTCGACTCGCGCGCCACCTACAATTACCTCATGCTTATCCGCCAACATGCGCTGGGCAATTTCAAGCAACTGGTCAAAGACATGACCATTGACCCCACCATGCTCATTTTCCTCGACGGCTACAGCAACAACGTATATAGCCCCAACGAAAACTACTCGCGCGAGCTGCTCGAACTCTACTCCATTGGCAAAGGCCCGCAGGTAAGCACCGGCGACTATACCAGCTACACCGAAGGCGACGTGGCCGCCGGAGCCAAAATTCTCACCGGCTGGTACATCGAAGGGCTGCGCAGCGATACTGTGACTACGCCCTACGCCGTTTTCGAAAACACGCTTCACGACCAAACCACCAAAACACTCTCCGCCCGCCTCGGCAATGCAGTAGTAAATGCAAATGGCGCACAGGAATACAGCGATTATATCGACATCATTTTTTCGCAGCCCGATATTGCCAAACATATCTGCAAAAAATTATACCGCTACTTCGTCAACTTCGACATTACCCCCACGGTAATGACCGACATCATTGACGATATGGCGCAAACATTGGTAAGCAACAACTTCAACGTGCTGCCCGTAATGCAGCAATTGCTGAGCAGCGCGCATTTTTACGACATGGCCGTGCGCGGTTCCATCATCCGCAGTCCGCTCGATATGTTTTTTGCCATGTACAACGCCACCGGTTCGGTGCCTGCCTACGACATGGCCACCAACGGCGAAATATGGCTCAACATTTACTGGATTGCCGGTGCAGCCGGGCAGGATTATCTTGCGCCCCCCAACGTGGGCGGATGGCCTGCATACTATCAGGCACCTTCGTTCTCGCGCCTCTGGGTGAGTTCGAGCAATCTTAAATTGCGTTTCGACTTTGCCGGCTGGCAAACGGCATGGGGCGGTTTCAACATCAACGGAAATCCGTTCAGCGTGGATACGCTGAACTACCTTGCCAACCTGCCACAGCCCGACGATCCGGTGGCGATAGTGGAACATTCGTGCGTGGTGTTTTGTCCCAAGCCGGTGAGCCAGATGGACAAACTTGTACTGAAAACCATTCTCTGCAACGGCCTGCCCGATTTTGAATGGACCATTCAGTACAACGATTACGTGGCCAATCCGGGCGACGAAACCTACGCTGATCCGGTGCGCCGTCAGGTAGCACTCATGCTGATGCGTCTCTTTAAATTTCCGCAATTCCAAACCTTCTGATACCTACTCGCCATGACAATGAAACGAAGTGATTTTATCAGGCTCGTGTCGGTAGGTTCGCTGGCACTGCCTTCGGTAATGAAAGGCATGAAAGTGCAGCCCGTGGCGCAGCAGTTGTTTACCACCTCGGTAAATGCGCAGGATCGTGTGCTGGTGCTCATCCGCCTGAACGGCGGCAACGACGGACTAAACACGCTGGTGCCGCTCGATCAGTATGCCAACCTTACCATACAGCGTCCCAATCTTATTCTTCCGCAAAACTCGCTGCTGAAAATTACCGATACGCTGGCCTTTCACCCGGTAATGGGCGGCATGGAATATTTGTTCGACACCGGCCGCGTGGGCATTGTGCAAAACGTGGGCTATCCCGAACAAAATCGTTCGCACTTCCGCTCCATGGATATCTGGTCAACCGGTATGCTCGACGCGGGTGCCACTTCCGGATGGATGGGCCGCTATTTCGATGCCAACTGGCCTGGCTTTCCCACGGCCTATCCCAACGCCGATCAGCCCGATCCGTTTGCCATTACCATGGGCTATGAGGTATCGTCAACCTGCCAGGGTTTAATGGCCAATTTCTCGCACGCCATTACCGATCCGTTCGAATCGTACAACCTCGATCCGGCCGGTATTGTAAACGACGGCACTTACTACGGTTCGCACATGGAGTTTCTGGCCACACTCATTGACCAGACCAACGCCTACGGCCAGCAGATATACGCTGCCGCCAACGCGGGCAACTCGCTGAGCAACCTTTACGATCCGAACAACGAACTGGCCGTGCAACTGCGCTACATTGCGCAAATGATTTCGGGCGGACTCAAAACGAAAGTGTATATCGTAAACATAAACGGTTTCGATACGCACGATGCACAGGTACTGCCCACCGACGCCACCACCGGCGACCACGCCACACTGCTCAAAACACTTTCGGATGCCATACACGCTTTCATGGACGACATTCGCCTGCTCGGCCTCGAAGACCGCGTGGCGGGCATGACGTTCTCCGAATTCGGCCGGCAGATTGCCTCCAACTACAGCCACGGCACCGACCACGGCGATGCGGCCCCGCTCTTCCTCTTTGGCAATTGTCTCCACACACCCGTGTTTGGCGCCAACCCGGTAGTCCCCGATCAGATCATCGACCAGGCCGGATTACCCATGGCCGTTGACTTCCGCGATGTATATGCGTCTATGCTCAAAGACTGGTTTGAAGTGGATGTAAACCAGATTCAGAGTTTCTTCGAGCATCAGGTTACGTATTACCCGCTCATGGGCAACTGCAACCGCGGCACGGTAAACGAAAACGGCAATCCGGTGGTGCTGGTATATCCCAATCCCTGCGCCGAGTACGCCACCATCCGTTTCGACTGCCAGAGCGAGTGGGTACGTGTAGAATTGCTTGATCTGAACGCACGGCTTATTCAGGTGCTGGTTGACAGTAACCTTGCCGAAGGCATGCACAACGTGCCGGTGGAGCTGGAACGTTTGGCGGTGGGCGAGTATATTATTCGCGTGCGGAAAGATTCGGGTGAGCTTACTACGAAGATGATGCGGGTGAAGGCGATTTGATTTGCGCACCGTGCATTGGTTATCTTTACCTCATGCCCAGCCACGCACAAGACCTGAAAGAAAATTTCAGCCGCCACTTCTCAAAATATGGCCCGCTCAGCCACGACGAAAAAGCAGCCATACATGAAAGTATGCTCGTAAAAGAATTTCCGCGCGGCTACATGCTGGCCACGCAGGGCGAAATAATGCGCGATACTTATTTTGTGCTGAGCGGCTTGGTGAGGCAATACCACCTGAACAACGGCGAAGAACTAACCACCGCGTTCTTTACCGAAGACCAATGGATTATTTCGCCCGGCGACAGTGCCGTGCCTGTGGCCTCTGCATATTTCCTGGTGTGTGCCGAGCCCACGCTGCTGGTGGCAGGCAATGAAAAAGCAGCCATGCAGCTTTTCGAAAAGTTTCCGCGCTTTGAGGCGGTGGCGCGTGCCATTTTGCAGGATGCATTTATAGCCCAGCAACGCACGCACAACGAATGGATTGCCCAAACACCCGAACAACGCTACCACACCCTCATGCAGCAACGCCCTGCAATTTTGCAACGCGTTCCGCAATACCACATTGCCAGCTACATTGGTGTTAAACCCGAATCGCTGAGCCGCATACGCAAACGAATTGCTGCACAGAAATAGCGTACAATTATTAGGCTTAATGGACATTTTGGAGGCTGAAAACCTCTGAAACCCCACCCGGCATAGCTTTGAGGCAAATCAAAAGCTATGAATAAAAAAAATGCTTTTTC